>NZ_AWUN01000002.1 GCF_000499285.1 Bifidobacterium sp. 7101 | reverse complement strand
AGCTCCAAGCCCTCCGAAGAGTTCTCATCACTGCCGGGCAGCAAGAAGTAAACTTACACGAACTTGGGTTATCCCGCAAATTGGCATAGAAAAATATCGGAGGATTCCAATGATTCCGGGGATTCTACGGCGTGTCGATTTTCATCGACATGGTCCCCGCTTCATCGACCTTCGTCTATCCATGAGCCCCGTGCACTCTTCAGCGAGACTCAAACCAATATCTTCAATGATTAATATTAGTAGATTTCGTCGCGCGCAGCATGTATTTCCACCATGCGGATGGGCACTAGCGGCAAGGCAGCCCCTGCTTATCAATAGAGCGCTACAGGCAGAGGGATTTAACCGTTGCCGCGAACCGTTCTGGCTCATCCCACTGTGGGCAGTGCCCGGACCGGTCAAAGCGGATAAACCGATGCGGGCTCTTCAACCCATCTGCGAACCGCTCAACCAGACTGCCTGGCAGATGACGGTCATACTTGCCGCTGATGAAATATACCGGCGCCTCGAAGGAGGTCTGCCCACTGAAATCGACCTGCTCCAGCTCTGCATTCAAGCGAGCGCGGGATTGAGCCACCCCCTTGGCATGGTTGAGCAGACGCGACCAGTTGTAGTAGGGCGAGCGCAGGTAGGTCATGATCCGTCCCAGGGATCCGAACAGCATGGCAGCCCCGCCACGAGACAGCAGCTCATTAATCATCAGCACTATGTCGGCAGCTCCGTTCTCCCTGCTGACGAGCGAACCGAGCCGGGGACCCAAACTCTGTTGCCCCCACTGCCGTCTTAGACGAAGAGCAGCGCGCATGCTGACGACCTGTCCAAGGCCGATGTAGCAGCGAATAAGAGAGGGATACCGCTTCACCATCTCCAGCCCCAGGACGCTGCCCCAGGAATGACCGACGAGGATAAGGGAATCCTGTCCGCAGGCTCGAAGAAGCTCTAGCGCAAACCGGTGAACATCTTCAACCATCGAATCGATGGTCACCATCTCGTCAGGCGCAAAAGGATGGTAAGACAGCCCGCTGCCCCGCTGGTCCAGGTTGATAAAGCGGAAATCGCGCTCCAAGGCCGCGTTGTAGCGCATGGTCAGCGGAATACAGGCATCGCCCGGACCACCATGGAGGTAAAGGATAATAGGGGCACGGCGAGGGGCCGGATTCATCGAGAAGACCAGACGCGTACCTCTAATCCACATCCAATACAAACGTGAATGAGTAGAACACTGAGGCTGAACACAGAATTTGCCTTGGGCCATAACAGAATTCTATCGGGAAACGGACCTCAAGAATCTCTCATTCGAACAACAAAACGAGCAAGAGAGTAATCCTGGTTAGTCCCATAACACCCGTCAGGGAACCGACTGCAGCGCCAAAATAACAGTTTTATGCCGCCCACCAAGTCCGCTTTAAACACTCTTTTCTCTTTGGAACGTGCCGGGTGTCGACGGCATCAAGAAGATCTCCACGAACCTTCCAACATTTGACAGGCCTCACCTATTGAAACCGCATGATTCTTGGAAAGTACACCCCCCCCCTGACTTTACGGTCAGCATCATGGGCCGCCAAACATAAAACTGGGGCAACCGTTGAATCACGGTTGCCCCAATTGGGCTTGGATCCAATGATTGATCAGATGTGGATCCTTGGATTCTGAGCCCTTACACCATTACGCCTTGACCTTTTTACGGCTCTTTGGCTTCTTGTAACGGTCCGGGTTGGCCTTTTCGTCAAGCCCTCGCCGCACAATCCAGAAAACGATGAGAGCCGCCACAACTACGATAGCCACATCAATTCCGTAGAGCAGTTTCTTCCAAGGACTCATGGAATATCCCAGCCGTGACCTTGGAGTGATGCCATTCATGGCGTTCGAATTCACTGTGGCGTAGCCAATGTTGTGCAGGGCTTTCCTCATAGCCATACGAGCGGTCGGGCTGTCGTAATCCTTTGCCGCGTTCTCCATCTGGTTCATGAAGAGATCGTTGCCTGCGCGAAGAGTCATATCGCGCAGCTGATGCTGCTTAGTTGGATAAAGATCCGTGATTACTGCGCCTTGGAAGCCCCACTCGCCGCGGAGTACATCGGTTAGCAGACCACGATGCGCAAACCCGATCACACCTCCAATGCTGTTCTGGGAAGACATGATGCCCGTAGCCGAACGAATGACCTTGGTTGTCATCGTCCCTTTGCTGTCACCAATGTACTTTTCAGTGCTCCTAGCCTCCTTAACGGCAATTTCAAAAGGCTTCAAGTAGATTTCGCGCACTGCTTGTTCATTAGCCCAAGTAGCCAGGTACATATCGCGGAAGGTCTCCTGCTCGTTGAGCGCAAAATGCTTCAAATAGCTGAAGATGCCCTTATTTCCAGCACCGCTTATCGAGGCCGCAGCCAGCTTCCCGGACAGGAGGCCATCTTCAGAGTAGTACTCGTAGACGCGACCGCTGAAGGGAGACCGGTGAGTATTGACTCCAGGAGCATACCAAGCGTTCAGACCAGACTGCAGACCCTCCTCACCCAGGGCCTCACCCATCTCCTTCAGAAGATTTACGTTCCAAGTGGAGGCTATGACATTGGCGCCTGCCCAGGATGAGGCGCCCTTGATACTCCATCCCATGGCACCGTCCTTATCCACAGTTGCAGGCTTGTCGATGGACGGAATCGCAGCGGTTTGGTAGGCGGCCTTGAAAAGAACCTCAGTGATGCTCTTCTTATCACCCTGCCAATCAATCTGATCCAGCAACTGGTCCCACTTCTTGCTGTTGTAATCCTCGCCACGCAGGTCGATCAGAGCCAGATCATGCTTGGCTTTGGAGTTAGGCTCCTTGTCTTGGTAGACCTTGCTGGCCTTGTCATTGCCTAGAACCTTATCGGTATCAGGGTCGAACTTGTCAAACCAAGAGAATTCATCCAGAGCAACCTGTGGAGCCACACCCTTACGTCCCTCTGGGGCTGTTGGGAAGGTTCCCTTCCAGTTGCTACGTGAAAGCTGGGTGACACCCTGTTCATCCATATAGGCGTTCATGGTCTGGAAACGGTTGCTGGGCGCCTTGAAACCGGCCTTCTGTTCAGGTTTGCCTGTCGGTTCACCCTTGTCGTTGAGCTTGGATTGTGCATCTTTGTCAGACTGCCGTGGATTGTTGCCTTCATAGAACTGGGTATTGGCAACAGTGAACTGGTAGGTGTCCAGGACATCATGGGAATTGTTCTTGAGTTGCAGCATGTAATTCCCGGCCTCCAGAAGATAGGCACCGGTGGAACCGTCATGATTCCTATGGTGGTAGTCGTAGGAAGCCATATCGTCCTCGGAGAACTTCAGTTTGATCTCCTGCCCAGCACCAGGCTGTAGAAGCTTGGTTTTGGCGAAGGCGCCCAGTTCGGTGGCAGACTTCTCCACATGATTGCTCCTGTCATAGTCGGTGTAGGGAGCTGTGTAGTACAGCTGGACGGTATCCTTGCCAGCGACCTTGCCGGTATTCTTTACTTCGACGGTGGCTTCCACCTTCCCGCCGGACACCTGAACATCCTTGAGTTTCCGGTCAAAAGAGGTGTAGCTCATTCCGTAGCCGAAAGGATAGGCCACAGCGCCAGGTTGGACGATGCCGCCGTTCTTATTCAGCCTGCCATAGATGAAATCAGGATCTTCGACACTGGCCGTCTCATAATAGCGGTAGCCAACGTATATACCTTCTTCATATTCGACATAAGGACGATCGATGGTGCCGCGGTTAGCTCCAGGCATGAAATCGCCCAAGACTGATTGATCTTTGACCTTGGTGTTGGTGTAGTGGTATTCACCAAAATTGGCAAAAGTTGGGTCCTTGGTGAAATCGGTCGGATAGGTATCTGTCAAGCGACCGGAAGGATTAACCTTTCCGCTCAGTATCCTGCCAAGTGATTCAAACCCGCGAGAGCCAGTGGTGCCGGTCCATACAATGGCATCAGCCTCAAATTCTCCACCCATAATTGGGGTCAGCTCCATAGGATTTGCACTGTTGAGCACCACAATCACCGATGCGCAGTGATCCTTGGCAAACTTGATTGTGTTCTTCTCCGCTGCAGTCAAAGCCAGATAATGTGGAGTTCCATCGTCATACCCCTGCGTGCGCTTGTCGATTCCTTCGGAACCTGAACGCTTGATGAAAACTATGCCCGTTGTGTCCTTGACCTTGTCAGCAAGTGGCGTATAGATGCTGGGATCATACTCATCGATATGAGCTGACTTCCCCTTGTCCATGATGGCTTGGACCGAGTTCTTGTCAGCATTCAGTGCCTTGGTGCCTGGTGCAGCACCTGGCGACGAAGTCTTAGCTCCCTTCATGGCTTGGACTGTTGCATCATTCACTTTGAAATAATGCTTGAGCCCCTGCTCGGAGGTAATCATCTCCTTGTCCGTCGTAGCCGCTGCCCCACTACCGGAATAGGCTGGGTCCATGTATCCCGCTCCGAAGGGCGAAACTATACTTTGCTCCTTCAAAGGGAGTACACCGTCATTCTTCAACATAACGATGCCCTCATCGGTTACCCTCTGGGAGACGGCATCGCTTTTCGTCTTGGCCTCTTGCATGGAATTGGTGGCCTTGGCGTTGTAAGTGGTGTTCCAGGCTGAAGTTCCCGGGGCTTTCTTAACGACCACGTGGCCCCCACCCAGGTAACTGTCAAGCACACTGGCAAAAGAATTGCCAGCCACGGTCAAAGCCACAGCCAGAGCCAGGATGACCACGATAACGGTGATCCATATCCGCTTGAACGTCCGTCCGCTCATCTTCAGTTTCTTTGGTTTTTCCGATTCCACGATTTCTCCTTGCAGTCTCTTCATTGACACTTGGGGAAAGCACCGACGATGGTCATTAGCGATGAGGAATCGCCCTGTACATTCCCTAACATCTCAGTTGTCACGAACATGGTCAGAATATCCATCACTTTTCAAGCAATCTTCGGAAAAAGCACAACCTGTCGCTTTGATACCCTAATCTGCTGGCATCTATAGAGGATTCGCATAACGATTCTGCTGGTGTAGTAGCTTCTCGCAGCAAGCTTTTACAGTTAGGCACGAAAACAAATATTTCGGTCTTAGAGCTTGTAATGAGCCACACTGTAAACAATCAAAACTCATATAGGGATAGACTCCAAAAGCGAAGCATTCCCGGATGACATGGACGACTCGCGTTCTTGCTTAACCCTAGTCAATAGTTGCATGCAAATGGTTTGCTCAAGCCCGAAACTCCCCTATTCAAGCAGTGTGCAGGATCGTATGCATATGCCCCTCTCAAAACTAGTAAAAATAGCTGAAGGAACTTTTCCAAGAGAACAGCATTTCATATCAGAGAAGGCGCTGCCGACAACCATTTATGCGCCCAATCGAACAGGTTGGTCTCAAAGTGCTGCACAGGGAGGTGTAAACACCGATAATACAAACGAAGCAGAACCGAGCCTTTACCAGAAAACTTCGGTGTTTTCTGAGCCTGAAGAGAATTTCGACACAGGTCTTGACCTCTCTGGGAGACTGGCCGGTTAACCACCGAAGAAGTCGTGGAGAGGGAACACTATGGAAGTCAAGGATCTGACAGTTCTGGAACGGGCATCGCTGCTCTCCGGAAAATCCACCTGGGCAACCCGTGCCTTGAAGAGGGCGGGCATCCCGAGCATGGTCCTGAGCGACGGCCCGCATGGCCTGCGCCGCCAGACCGGATCAGGGGACAACCTGGGCATGGGCAAGTCCAAACCCGCCACCTGCTTCCCCACAGCCGGCACTGTGGCCTGCTCCTGGGACCCGGAGTTGGCAAAGACCATGGGCCAGGCGCTGGGTAGCGAGGCTAGAAGCCTGGGCGTCAACATGGTTCTGGGTCCGGGCATGAACATTAAGCGCAACCCACTGTGCGGCAGAAACTTTGAATACTATTCCGAAGACCCCCAGGTGGCCGGTCGTATGGCTGCAGGCCTGATCGAAGGCATCCAGTCCCAGGGCGTGGCCGCCACCCCCAAGCATTTCGCCATGAACAGCCAGGAGCTGCGGCGCCAGGCATCCGATTCCGTGGTGGACGAGCGCACCATGCGCGAGCTCTATCTGACCGGATTCGAGATCGCCGTGCGCCAGGCCCATCCCTGGGCCATCATGACCTCATACAACATGGTCAACGGCACCTATGCCAACGAGAATCCCCACCTGCTCAAGGACATCCTGCGCAAGGAGTGGGGCTTCGACGGAATGGTGGTCTCGGATTGGGGCGGCTCCAACAGTGCGGTCGCCGCAGCCGCCAATGGTTCCTCCCTGGAGATGCCCCAGGCCGGATATGACTCCGTGCGACAGGTTGCCAAGGCCGTGCAGGAGGGCCGCCTGGACGAAGCCGACCTGAATGCCCGGGCCGAAGAGGTGGCACGGCTGGCCAAGCTGACCTACCACTCTGGCATGGATCCTGATGGGAACCTGACCGCGGACCAGATACGGGACCATCATCAGGTGGCGAGGAGCATCGCCGAGGGATCCGCCGTCCTTCTGATCAATCGGAAGGGACGCCTGCCACTGGCCGCCGGCACCCGGGTCGCCCTGGTCGGGGATATGGCCGAAACTCCAAGATTCCAAGGATCCGGATCCTCAAAGGTCAACGCAGCCAAGCAGGAGAGCATGCTGGACCTGCTCAGGCAGGGCAACGGCGATGGCCTGGAGCTGGCCTCCTACAGCCAGGGTTACGAACGCCATGGCGAGAAGAACCAATCTTTGATCGACCAGGCCGTGGCTGCGGCTGGCCAGGCTGACGTGATCGTCGCCTGCGTGGGCCTGGATGAGCGCAGTGAATCCGAGGGCCTGGACCGCTCACACATGGACATTCCCGGCAACCAGGTCGACCTGATCAAGGCCCTGGGCGCGACGGACAAGCCCATGGTGGTCGTCCTGGTGGCGGGCTCCCCCGTCACCACCGACTGGATCGACCAGTGCGACGCCGTTCTCTATATAGGACTGTCCGGGCAGGCTGGAGCCTCAGCCACCCTGAACATCCTGACGGGCCGGGTCAACCCCTCCGGCCACCTGGCGGAAACCTGGCCCAAGTCCTATGCCGACTGCCCCAGCGCCGACTGGTACCCCGACCCAGCGCACGAGTCCATCTACCGGGAGGGTCCCTTCGTCGGCTACCGCTACTACCTGACCGCCGAGGTGGAGGAACGCTTCCCCTTCGGCTACGGCCTGTCTTACGCACACTTCGCCTACGCCGATCTGACCGTGGACGACAAGGGGGTCACCTTCACCCTGACCAATGATTCGGACAGGCAGGGGGCCACCGTTCCCCAGCTCTACGTCCAGGCGCCCAAGGGTGGCGTGCTCAGACCAGTCCGCGAGCTGAAGGGCTTCAAGAAGGTCAGCCTGGAGGCCGGCCAGTCAACCCAGGTCCGCATCGACTTCGACAAGACGACCTTCCGGCACTTCGATACGGCCAGCAACTCCTGGCAGGTCGAGTCCGGCGACTGGACCATCATGATCGGCTCCGACGCGCGCAAGATGGAACTGCGTGGACATCTGAGAGTCCAAGGCACCGTCGATCCGCAGGGTCCCGACCCTGCCCTCGGCGCCTATCTGACCGGCCGGGTCAAGGAGGTCGACGATGCCGCTGTGACAGCACTCTTCGGCCACCCGGTGGTCCGACAGGGCGCCGTCAGCACCTTCGGCGTCAACGATCCGCTCTCATCCTGGAAGGACTCCAGAAGCGCCGTAGCCAGGTTCGTGGCCAACTTCCTGGCCAAGAGCGAGAGCCGCCACGAGGCCAAGACCGGCAACCCCGACCTGAACACCCTCTTCCTGCTCAACATGCCCCCCAGGGCCATGGCCAAGATGACCAACGGGCTGATCGACACGGCCATGGTCGAGGCCATCGTGCGCATCCCCAATGGCCACCTATGGCGGGGGCTGGGCGGATTCATCGCCGGATTCTTCAGGAACATGTCCGCCAACCGCAAGACCGGAAAGGAGCTCAATCATGAGTGATCAGCACAGCCAGCAGGCCGGACAGCCGGCCCAGGGGAAGGCGACGACGGCCTCGCAGTGGGCGATTGTCCGCTGGTGGCGGCGGTTCAGCGACCGGCACACCACCCTGGCCCAGTTCATCGTCTTCTTCATCCTGTCCAACGGGGTCACCGTACTGCAGCTGGTGCTCATGCCCGTGCTCAAGGCCATCTTCAACGGCACCTCCCTGGTCGGCACCAACTTCCAGATCTGGCGCATGGGGACCGTCGGCGGCAAGCCCTACTACCTGTTCGACTACGCGGCCGGATCCATCGGCCACGGCGGCGGGGGCGGCCTGGCCTACTTCCTCGCGGTGGAGATCACCCTGCTGATCGCCCAGGTCATCAACTTCTTCCTCCAGCGCAACATCACTTTCAAGTCCAACTCCTCGGTCTGGAAGGCGGCCTTCTGGTACCTGGTGGCCTATGTGATCATCACCATCATCGCGGCGGCGCTGCAGGGCTGGTACAAGGACCCCATCTATGGCTTCTTCCAGCACACCCTGAACTGGGGCGGCCTGGGGACCACCATTGCTGATTTGGTCACCATGATCATCAACTCGGCCATCTCCTTCTGGGTCTTCTTCCCCATCTTCAAGGTCATCTTCCGTCAGGAGCCCACCGAATCCGAGACGAGCGCCCAGTAAAATTCCGGCCCCACTCCCCCGGCTGCCAATGAACCGGCATGCATATCGGCGGCCAGAGGGGTGGGGCCTTTCCCTCAAACCCATCATGTACAGTGGTCGCAACGGCCGCCGGCGGGATTACGGCAACCCTGCCGACATACCTGCCGACCCATTCTTTTGCGAAGTGATCGTTCATGACAGCTGACCGACCGGCCTTCACGAGCCCGCCCGTTCTCACCTTCATCGTCCCCGCCTATAACATGGCACAGCACCTGCCGACCTGCCTGGATTCGCTCCTGAGCCGGGAAGGGGACGATCTGGAGGTCATCGTGGTCGACGACGGATCCACCGATGCCACAGCACAAGTAGTGCGATCATACCGGGAACGCCACCCGCACACTGTCCGTCTGATCAGGCAGACCAACAAGGGCCACGGCGGTGCGGTCAACACCGGCCTGGCAGCTGCCCGAGGTCGCTACGTCAAGGTGGTCGATGCCGATGACTGGGTGGATCCGACCTCTCTGAGCCTGGTCCTGGACCAGCTGCGTGACCAGTCACGACGTATGAATCCAGTGGACATGGTGGTCACCAACTACGTCTACGAGAAGGAAGGCCGCAAGCATAAGCGGGTCATCAACTTCCGCAGCGTCATGGATCCGGGGCGGGTGCTGGGCTGGAACCACCTGCGACGGTTCGGACTGGCCCAGTACATGATCATGCACGCCCTGATCCTGCGCACCGAAGTGCTCCGACAGGCCCACACCCGCCTGCCCGAACACACCTACTACGTGGACTTCATCTACTCCTATCAGCCCCTGCCCTGGGTACACACCCTGCTCTACCTGGACACGAATTTCTACCGCTATCACACCGGTCGCCAAGGCCAGTCGGTGCAGACCTCGATCATGATCGCCCGGGTTTCACAACTGCTGTTGGTCAATGGACTCATGGCAAATTCCACACCTGACCCGGGGACGGTTCCCCGTGGACTTTATCGTTATATGATCCACTATCTGTCCATCAATTGCGTGGTGACCTCGGTCTTCCTGATCCTCTCCCGCAAGCCCAGCAACTACAGGAACAAGGACATGCTCTGGCGAAGGCTGGAGCACCGCTCCCCAGTCATCGCCTCCGACGTGCGATCCACCCTGCTTTGCCGGATGATCAACATGCCGGGCAGGCCGGGCCGCCTGGCCATTCGCCTAGGCTACAAGGCCGCCGAAGCCGCCATGGGCTTCAACTGATCGCCCTCCCTCGGCAGGAGCACGCAGAGGCTGAACCAGTGATGCTCAGTGCGCAGGGTTATCTCGCCCTGGTAGCGATGGGCTATGTGCCGGATGGACTTGACACCGTACCCATGCAGGCCATCGTCGGTCCTGGTCTTGGTAGTGGCCAGCTCGCCGTTGCCTTTCCAATTCAGAGGAGAGCTGAAGTAGTTTTCAATGCGAATCACCACGAATTGTCCTCGAGCGTACAAGGCCACCTTGATCAGGCGGTGGTCGGGTTCCTTGACTTTTCTCAAGGCCTCGATGGCGTTGTCCAAGGCGTTGCCGAAGAGGGTGGAGACATCCATGGGCGCCATCCCCTCCAAGAGCGAGCCGTCGGCCACCATGGTCAGGGTGATCCCTTCTTCAGAACAAACGCGCTCCTTGGTCGACATGACCACGTCAAGGATGGGGTTGCCGGTGTGCTGCTGCGACCCATACCGTCCGACCGCAGCCTCCAGCTCCTCGAAGTCCTGGGACTTACGCTCAGGGTCCATCTGCGAGCGCAGGGCCGCAATCTGATGCTTGAGGTCGTGGGCAAGCCTACCCATGGCCTCCAGATTTTCCTTGGATCGTATATACTCCCGGTGCTGGCTGTATTCCCGGGCGTTGATGGAGACCAACTCGGCGCTGGTATGGCTCTCCCGCAGCTGTTCCTGCTGGGCGTACAGCATGGCGAACCCGCACAGGTCCACCAGGGTGCGGATGTAGAAGACCTCCAGGCCGACCCGACCCGAGAAGGGGGTGTTGGTGGAGACGAAGCTCAGGTTGGACATGGCGAAGGTAACCACCGCGATGACCGCGGCTATGAAGACGCTGCGTCCAGGCACAGAAGACTGGGCATCGGCGAAGTTGCGCCGCTCCGCCACCCAGGCCAGCAGCCCAACACCGCCATAGATCAGGACCAGCAGAATCAGGGAGGCCGGGTCATACAGGCTGTGGCTGGATGGCCGCATGAAGGAGTCCAGCTGCCAGTGCAGGGAAGCAATCAGCTCAGCCAGCACAAAGGCACGGGCCAGCAGATAGGCCCCGTCCAGCGCCCCCAACCCTGAAGCCAGCATGATGATGGCATACATGCAGGCCACGGCCAGGCACATGCTGATGATCCAGAAGGCTATAGGCAGGGTGCCAGCCCAGTACTGGACCACAATCAGCACAGCCAGGCCAGGCAGGAGGACCGCCGCCATCCGCAGGCGAGAGATTCTCGGACCGATGGCCAACAGGTAGACCAGGCAACCCAGCCATTCGCTGATGGCCGTATAGAGCCTAGGGATATCGGGCAGGGCGTTGAGAATGTGGGTGGCGGTCATGACCGACCTGCCACGTAAGCGGTAAGAGCCGTCATAAAGGACTTCTTGCGGGGTCGGCTGACCCGCAACCGCTGGCCGGTGGACATGATGCAGTCCTGGTCCTCCATGCCCGTCACGTGGGCCAGGTTGACCAGGTAGCAGGAGTTGGAGCGGAAGAATCCCCGCTGGTCCAGCTGTCCCTCCAGACTCTTCAAGGTGCTGTTCGTGGTCAGCGAGGAGTCCAAGGTGTGGATGACGCTGCTGTGGCGGACGGATTCGATGAAAACAATGTCCTTGAGGGGAATCCGGGTGGATCGAGCACCCTCGGTAATCAGAATGGACAGGTCCACGCGGCCGCGCACCTGGGCGATGGACCGGTCCAGCTCCTGAGAGAAGGCAAACCAGGGCAGCGGCTTGAGCAGGTAGGAGAGAGCGCCCACCTCATAGCCGTTGATGGCGTACTGGGGGGCGGAAGTGATGAAGACGATGACCACAGATTCGTCACGAGCGCGTACTCTGCGGGCCACCTCGATCCCGTCCATGGGCGTCATCTGAATGTCCAGGAGAAGGATGTCATACACGGGTCGATAACCGTCTGCAAAGGCCTTGCCGTCGGTGAAGACGCTGACCGTCAGCTCTTCATGGCGTTCCTTGCGGTAGCGGCTCAGGTAATTGACCATAGTTCGGCAGCTGATGGAATCGTCATCCACCACCGCGATTCTGATCATCCTGGCGCACACTCCTTACCCCGTCGACCAAGGACCCATGGCCGCCGTTATCACCGTTCTTCCATGATATCGGAGATGTCCGCATGGCAGACCTCGCTTGCCCGAAGCCGAACTTGGGCTCAGTGAGTCTCAACCACTCGTGCGGTCTTGTAGCGCTCGGCCCGGGTCAGAATCAGGAAGCAGATGATTCCCAGCAGGGCAGATACGGCAATAATGCCAAAGCCCACGTTCCAACCCGATTTGCCTACGAGCGCACCGATCCCGTAGGAGGCAGTGGCTTCTCCGAATATGTAGCCAAACAGACCTACAAACCCGGTAGTACTGCCAATGGCAAAACGTGGCGCCAGATCGATGGTCAGAGCGGCGATCAACATCTGCGGTCCGTAGACGAAGATACCCATCAGGGCTATCTCCAGGTCAATAGCCCAAAGGTCACTGGAAGCCCAGTAGCCCAGGAAGACAACCCCCAGCAGGGCCATCAGACCCGCAGCCATGCCGGCGCGCTTGCCATGGAAAAAGTGGTCGCTCATCCAGCCGATCAGGATGGTCCCCGGGATGGCCGCATACTCGAAGAGCGCGAAGCTGGAGCGCGCCTGAGCAAGGGAGAACCCTTTGGCTTCGTTCAGGTAGATGGGGATCCAGTTGAGCACGCCGTAGCGCAGAATGTAGACGAAGGCATTGGACAAGGCCAGGACCCAAATGTAGGGGTTGGAGGCCACATACCGTAGGAAAATCTGCACAATGGACAGGTCGGAATGGGTCTGGAGCTTGGCGGCATCAATGTTCTCGTCCTCATATTCCTCGGCCTTGTACTCCTGGATGGGCGGCAGGCCTACAGACTCGGGGGTATCGGCTCCCAGCAGCACAACCAGCAGGGCCATAATCAGCGAGATAATCGAGGGGACAAAGAAGATGCTCTTCCACATGTGAGGTCCGAAGGCGGCCAGGGCTACACCCACAATAGGCGCCACAGTGCCCGAGCCCAGATTGTGGGAAGTGTTCCACATGGACACGAAGGAACCGCGCTCTTTCTCAGCCCACCAGTTGGACAGCGACTTGTGCGCGGCAGGTGCCCCCATGCCCTGGAAAATACCCAGCAGGACCATGAGCACCATCATGACCCCCTTGCTGGCCGTGGCCCCAAAAATCAGGTTGAGCAGGGCAGACAGGACCAGTCCGGTGGCAATGTAGTAGCGAGGGTTGGATTTGTCGGAGAGCATGCCCATGACGAACTTGCTGATGCCGTAGGAGACGGCCAGGCAGAGCGTAATCAATCCGATGTCCGCCGTAGTGAAGCCATAGTTGCGCTTGAGGTAGGGAGAGGCCACAGAGAAGTTGGAGCGGATGATGTAGTACCCTGCATATCCTAGGTAGATGCTGAAGAACACCCGTATGCGATAGGAACGATAAGTCGCAGGAATCTTCTTTTCGGGAACCTTTACCTTGGCAGGAGGGGCTGGTTTGAGAAAAGCAAACATAGTTTGAACTACTCTCTCTTTCCTTTTGCAATCAGTCGGTCTGCACGCCTATGTGCACAGACTGGACACTGGAACTACTCAGTCCAGACGCCACATTCGCAGTATAGGACGCCTTGGTGGAGCAAGTCGGCATTGGACTCAATAGTCGGATGTATACATGTCTTGCGAATCAATTCTCACTTGTGGGCGGGCACGGTTAGAGTCGAAACATGTCTACCTTCGCACCCTCTTCGTCCTGGAAACCCTCCACCTGGCTGGCCCGCCTGATGCTGCTGATGGCCGCGGCCGCCTGGGGAGCCGGATACACCTTCGAAAAGGTTGCCATGGAGACCTTGACCGTGCGCTGGCTGATGGGCATTCGCATCCTGTGCGCCATCGTAATCATGACGCCCTTTTTACTGCCACGACTACGCCGAACCGGGGCCATACACACCCTGATACCGGGGCTGATCCTGGGGGTCAGCTACTGGGCTGCCTTCAGCCTGCAGATGATGGGACTGACCACCATCGCTCCAGGCCGCAACTCCTTCCTGACGGCCACCTACTGCATCTTTGTGCCCTTCCTTGTCTGGATCATGGCACGTCGACGGCCGGCCCTGCGCCACTTTGTCGCTGCTGCCATCTGCATCCTGGGCGTGGCTCTGATCTCGCTGCCGGCCCATGGCGGGGGACAGGGGCTGTCTTTGAGCACGGGTGACCTGCTGACCTTGGCCGGCGCCCTGCTCTATGGGGTCAACCTGGTAATCACCGGTTTCCTGACCAAGAAGTTCGATGCGCCCACGCTGACCTACCTGGAGCTGCTCTTCGGAGACATTCTCTTCCTGATCTGCGCGTTAATCTTCGATCCTCTGCCCACTGCGGCCGACTTCACGCCTTCGACCCTTGGCTCCATGATTTATCTGACGCTGATCTCGACCCTGATGGCCCAGAACTTCCAGAACATCGCCTTTTCCAGGGTTCCAGCCGCCCAGGGTTCGCTGATCCTGTGCTCGGAGAGCCTGTTCGGCATGCTGGTCTCGGTCCTGGTCCTGCACGAGGAGCTGACGGCCACCCATCTGTTGGGCTTCGCCATCATCTTCGACGCCATCATCCTGTCCGAGGTCAGGCTTCATCCCCGCCGGTCGTCGGCGGATTTCTCTGCACCTGTGTCCTCCGCCCGGTAGGCTGTCCCGGGCAAGAGGTCGTAGGGCATCTGCCGCTTGATCAGATAAAAGACCAGCAGAAGCAGAGCCAGGATGCGCGTTGCAATCTGAACGTTGCCGGTCCAGGGGCCGAAGACGGCCAGGATGACTGCAGTCCTCAACAGATAGAAGAGGAAGCGGGACCAGCCATGCCGCTGCTTGGTCTCGACGGTCATATGGGTGAATGTGGCGCCCAGCGTCCGTCCCCGGCGGGGCAGGGGGATGAGCAGTTCGAAGATCAGCAGCATGGCCAGATCAACTACGGTTCCAAACACGTCCAGAGCGGATGGTGCGATCAGCAGCCCGCCAAAACGGTAGTGGCCATCCAGCTGATAGGTACCCAGACGATGGACCGCATAGGTTACGCCCATCCCCAAAGACATGGACAGGATGGTGGCCAGGAGCAGATCCAAGGCCAGGGAGACGGCACGGTGTATGAACCCGGGGTTGGTGACAAGCTGGGCGGCGTCAGCCTGACGGGTGGGAACGAGTTTGTTGGCCGCCATGGCTACCAGGTAGCCGATTATGGCGCCTGAGGTATTCCAGATCAGGTCGTCCACGTCGAAGAGGCGGTAGGCGCAGCCCACGATGCCGAAGACCCCGGTCAGCTGGGCAGTCTCGATGAAGAGGGAGACCAGGAGAGCGACCGGCAGGGCCAGGATGAAGCGCCAGCGGAAGACCCGCCCCATGATGAAGCCCAGAGGCAGGAAGAAAGCCACATTGAGCAGGATCTGCAGCATGGCCATCCGCCCGCCTGTGCTCAGGTCGGTCAGGAACTGCAGGGGGTTGAGCTGGGGGGTCAGATGATGGGTGGCGCAGAAGGCGGCCCGGTCGTCGGGCATGGGCCAGAGGGTGAAGAAGACCAAGGCCAGCAGGTATAAGACTGTCAAATAGGCCGCCATGGCTGCTGTCAGCCGGAGCCGGTGGTAGCGGTTGTAGATCAGGGCAAGAATGGGCAGGGTAAGAATCAGCGAGGCCAGGGGCCAAAAGACCAGAGATATGCCAAAGGAGCCGCTGAAGTAGTCCAAGTACGTCGAGAGCATAATTCCAGTCTAAATCGCTCTCAGGCCTATCGGCCGATTGACTGCGCCGACCAGGTGCTCAGTCGTCGCCCAGGGTCACGTGGATGCCGCCCACCAGGGAACTGACCAGGTTGTACAGGAAGGCGAAAATGGTGACCAGAACCACTACTATGACAATCTCGAAAATGGAGAAGATGGTCACCGAACTCAGGACCGTCCCCAGGCTCAGCACCTGGCCCAGGTCGAAGCCGCCCGCGTCCAGGCCCGTCTTGGAGATGACCTGGGTCAGGTTGTCGAAGAGCCCCATGGCGTTGAGCAGGAACCAAAGCAGGGCGGCGGCCACCACCTGAATGATGCCCCCAGCGATGGCCAGCAGGAAGGTGACCTTGGCCACCGACCAAGGCTCCAGACGAGTCAGGGACAGCTGCATGCGCCGGGCCCGAGGCACGTGAGGACGCGCCGCCGAAGCCGAAGCCGCAGGCCGAACAGGACGGGATGAGGACACTTTGACCGGACCGGCAGCCGAGGCTGCGGTTCTCGCGGAACGTCCCGATGCCGTCCTGCCAGCCGCAGGAGCCGGGGGAGTGACCGATGATGATCGACGGGACTCTCCCTGTGCGGATTCATCAGCCTTGGTCTTCCCCTTTTGGGACTTACCAGCGCCCTGCTTGCCGGCCTTGACCTGCTTCTGATCATCCTGGCTCATCGGCACTCCTTGATCCTTGCGTTCAATGGCCCGCGCATACCGCCGCTGGGCCTGCATGACTTCTTATGAGGCTACCAGTCTTGTCAGACCGGTAGCGGACCAACTCAGTCCTCCTGGGTCAGGCTCTGGCCGTCGCCGGTTCCGGTGGTTGCAATGGGCTGATCCTTGGCTGCCAGGGGAGCTGCGGGAGCCAGGTCACTCTGACCGGCGTCCTCTTCCTGATCATCACGCTCGGCATTGCGGGCAATGGAGAGAATCTCATCACCCTTGTCGGGCTTGGCCAGGGTGACCCCCTGGGTGTTGCGACCGGTCCGCTTGACCTCAGCCACATCGGAGCGGATGACCTTGCCGGACTTCATGATGGCCATAATCTGGTCGTCCTCGTTCACCACCAGGGCGCCGACCAGGGATCCCCGGCCCTCCACCATGGCGATGGCCTTGACGCCGTATCCGTTGCGGCCCTGCAGGCGGTACTCGCTCAACGCGGTTCGCTTGGCAAAGCCTTCGTCGGTGACCACCAGCAGGTCATCGCTGGACTCACTGGCGATCACGTCCATGCTCAGCAATTCGTCGCCGGGGCGGAATCGCATGCCCTGGACGCCGGCGGTCTGCCGACCCATGGGCCGCAGGGTGGAGTCGTCGGCCGGGAAGCGCACGCTCATGCCTTTGCGGGAGACCAGGATGATTTCGTCATCGGCATTGCAGAGGGCGGCACCCACCAGCTCATCGCTCTGGGGTACCTCCTGTCCCTCCTCGTTGGTGACGGTGCCCAGCTCCATCAGCCGCACGGCGATCAGACCGCCCTGGCGGGGCGAATCATACTCAGCCAGGCGGGTCTTCTTGACCCGTCCGGTCCGGGTGGCCAGAACCAGATAGTCGGCATCGTCGTAGCCGTGTAGGGAAAGGATCTGTTCAATCCGCTCGCCTGGTCCCAGCTGGAGCAGGTTGGCTACATGCTGCCCCTTGGAGTCGCGGGACCCCTCGGGCAACTCATAGGCCTTGAGCCGGTACACCCTGCCCTTATTGGTGAAGAAGAGCAACCAATTGTGGGTGCTGGTCAGGAAGAAGTGGTCCACCACATCGTCCTCGCGCAATCTGGCCCCGCGGATGCCCTTGCCGCCGCGGTGCTGGGCCCGGTACTCGTCGGCCTTGGTCCGCTTGACGAAGCCGGAGTGAGTGACGGTAACCACCACCTGCTCATCGGCAATCAAATCCTCCACGTTCATCTCGCCCGAGTAAGGGACGATTCGGGTACGCCGCTCGTCGCCATACTTGTCAACGATCTCGTCCAACTCATCGCCCACGATGGTGCGCTGACGTTCCGGATGGGCCAGGATGTCGTTGTAATCGGCGATCTTGCGCATGAGCTCCTCATGCTCGTCCAGGATCTTCTGCCGTTCCAGGGCTGCCAGACGGCGCAGCTGCATAGCCAGGATGGCATCGGCCTGGACCTCGTCCACATCCAGCAGCTCCATCAGGCCTGTGCGTGCCGTCTCCACATCCTTGGAGGCGCGAATCAGGGCGATGACCTGGTCGATCATGTCCAGAGCCTTCAGATACCCCTGCAGGATGTGGTCGCGATCCTCGGCCTCACGCTTCAGGTAGCGGGTGCGTCGCTCGACCACATCCAGCTGATGATCCACCCAGTGGCGGATGAAGGCATCCAGGCTCAGAGTCCTGGGGACACCATCCACCAGAGCCAGCATGTTGGCCCCGAAGGTCTGCTGAAGCTGGGTGTGCTTGTAAAGGTTGTTGAGGACCACCTTGGGTACAGCATCGCGCTTGAGCACCAGGACCAGGCGCTGGCCGGTGCGGCCCGAGGTCTCGTCGCGCATGTCGGCGATGCCCTGGATCTTGCCGTCGCGCACGGCCTCGCGGATGGAGGAGGCCAGCCGGTCGGGGTTGACCTGGTAGGGCAGCTCGGTGACCACCAGGCACATCCTTCCGCGGATCTCCTCGGTGTTGACCACGGCCCGCATGGTAATCAGGCCGCGCCCGGTCCGGTAGGCCTGCTCGATGCCCTTGTGACCCAGAATGGTGGCACCGGTGGGGAAGTCGGGTCCCTTGATGATGGCGATCAGGGCGTTGAGCAGCTCCTCCTTGGAAGCCTCGGGATGCTCCAGGGCCCAGTGCACACCCTTGGCCACCTCACGCAGGTTGTGCGGAGGAATGTTGGTGGCCATGCCCACGGCGATACCGGCTGATCCGTTGACCAGCAGGTTGGGGAAGCGGGAGGGCAGAACCGTGGGCTCCTGGGTCTTGCCGTCGTAGTTGGGGATGAAGTCGACCGTGTCCTTGTCGATGTCGCGCACCATCTCCATGGCCAGGGGGGCCATGCGGCACTCGGTGTACCTCATGGCGGCAGCTGGGTCGTCGCCGGGGGAGCCAAAGTTGCCCTGGCCGTCCACCAGCGGATATCGCATGGACCAGGACTGGGCCAGACGCACGATGGTGTCGTAGATGGCCGAATCGCCGTGGGGGTGGTACTTGCCCATGACGTCGCCCACCACGCGCGAGCACTTGTTGTAGCCGCGGTCGGGCCGGTATCCGCCGTCGTACATGGCGTAGATGACCCTGCGGTGGACCGGCTTCATACCGTCGCGGACATCGGGCAGGGCCCGCTCCACGATCACCGACAAGGCATAGGACAGATAGGATTCCCGCATCTCCTGCTGGAGGTCAATGGGTTGAATCCGCTCACCCTTAAGGAGGCCGTAATCGGTGTTGTCCATCTCCTGGGGGCTGAGCGGCTCTCGAGACCCGTCGGGCAGGTTGAGGCCGTCCTGATCCGGGCTGTTGTCGTTGTTGTTATCGTCTGCCAAAATCGATCCTTAGCTCAAATGGTGAAAAGGGAAGTGCGTCCGTCTCAGGCGTCGATGAAGCGGGCGTCGTGGGCGTTGCGCTGGATGAACAGACGCCGGGGTTCGACCTCGTCGCCCATGAGCATGGTGAAGGTCTCGTCGGCCTGCTCGGCGTCATCGATGCGGATCTTCTTGAGGATGCGGTGTTCCGGGTCCATGGTGGTCTCCCAGAGCTCCTGGTAGCTCATCTCGCCCAGACCCTTATAGCGCTGGATGCCTTCGCCCTTGGGCAGCTGCCGGCCAGCGGCCTTGCCCTCGGCCAGGACCCTGTCGCGCTCGGCATCGGTGTAGACGAAGCTGTGGGGCCCCTTGGTCCACTTGAGCCGGTAGAGCGGGGGCATGGCCACGTAGACGTAGCCCGCCTCGATCATGGGCCGCATGTAGCGGAAGAAGAGGGTCAGGTTCAGGGTGGCGATGTGGGCGCCGTCCACATCAGCGTCGGCCATGATGATGACCTTGTGGTAGCGCACCTTATCGATGTTGAAGTCCTCGCCGTATCCGCCGCCCACGGCCGTGATCAGGGATTCGATGGTGTCGGACTTCATCATGCGGTCCAGGCTGGCCCGCTCCGTGTTGAGGATCTTGCCGCGCAGGGGCAGGATGGCCTGGGTCATGGGGTTGCGCCCCTGAATGGCTGAGCCGCCTGCGGAGTCGCCCTCCACGATGAACAGCTCACACTCTTCGGGGTCGCTGGACTGGCAGTCCTTGAGCTTGTCGGGCATTCCAGCCGTCTCGAAGATGGACTTGCGACGGGTGTTCTCACGGGCCTTCTTGGCCGCAATCCGGGCCCGGGAGGCCTCCATGGCCTTCTGGATGATGGCCTTGGCCTCGCCTGGGTGGGCATCGAACCAGTCGCTCAGTCTCTCGGTCATGACCCGCTGGACGAAGGTCTTGGCCTCGGAGTTGCCCAACTTGGTCTTGGTCTGGCCCTCGAACTGGGGGTTGGTCAGCTTGACGGAGACCACAGCGGTCAGCCCCTCGCGCACGTCGTCGCCCGAGAGGTTGTCATCCTTGTCCTTGAGGATGTTCTTGTCCCGGGCATAGCGGTTGATCATGCTTGTCAGAGCCGCGCGGAACCCCTCTTCATGGGTGCCGCCCTCGGTGGTCGCGATGGTGTTGGCGAAGGTGTGGACCGACTCCGAGTAGGCGGTGGTCCACTGCATGGCCACCTCGGCGGAGATGCCCAGCTTCAGGTCCTCGGCCTCGAAGTCGATGACCTCGGCCTCCACAGGCGTGGCCTTCCTGACCTTGACCAGGTAGTCCACATAGTCCTTGATGCCGTTGGCGTATTGGTAGCTGACGGACTGGCCCTTCTGCTCCGGGGTCTGCTCCTCGCCCGCCACCTCGTCGCCAGCTTGGTCATTGGGGCGCAGGTCGGTCAGGGTGATCCGCAGGCCCTTGTTGAGGAAGGCCATCTGCTGGAAGCGGCTGCGCAGGGTCTCGAAGTCGTAGACCGTGGTCTCGAAGATTTTGGGATCGGCCCAGAAGGTCACCGAGGTTCCGGTGCTCTCGTCCGGCCCCATGGCCTGGTCCTTGGACAGGGGAGCGGTGGGCTTCTGGTTACGGAAGTTCTGATGCCAGTGGTAGCCCTGCCGGCGCACCTGGACGTCAATCCGGGTGGACAGGGCGTTGACCACGGAGATGCCAACGCCGTGCAGGCCGCCCGAGACCGCGTAGCCGCCGCCACCGAACTTGCCGCCGGCATGCAGCTTGGTCATGACCACCTCGACGCCGCTCTTGCCCTCGCCTGGCACCTCGTCCACAGGGATGCCACGGCCGTTGTCATCCACCCGGATGCCGTTGTCGGGCAGGATGGTGACTTCAATATGGTCGGCGTACCCGGCCAGGGCCTCATCGACCGAGTTGTCGACGATCTCGTAGACCAGGTGATGCAGGCCCCTGGGGCCCGTCGAGCCGATGTACATGCCGGGACGGACGCGGACCGCCTCCAGCCCTTCCAGCACCTTCAAATCGCTGGCGTCATAATGCTCGGGGGAGAGCGAGTCATCCAGCTGCGCGTCGTCCAGCTGGTCCAGCTGATCCTGGCCCGTCATGCCATCATCCTGAGGCTTGTCCTCCTCATGCTCCCGGCCCTCTTGCGGGGTCCGGGACGGGTCAGTGTTGAGATCTGCCACGGATAGTCCTTTCTGCACCCCCATCGTCGACCACTGACGACAAAGCAGCTTCCGTTCGTGGTCGAGCGGGGGATCGAGTCATGGTCACCAGGTTCCAAATCGTCCATAAAGGGGCCTTGGAAGCGTTTGACCCTATAACCTATAGATTACCAGCGCTAGGGGACTTTAGGCTTACAGAAAGCTGGGAAGACGGTATTCGCAGATTATGGGTTCATCCATAAGTGTCGCGCACGCCTCGGCCCGGCGGATCGAACCGCGAACGGCGGAAGCTGTAGTTGTGAGGGCCGGTCACCCTGATCTGCTTGACCGGCATGCCCAAACGCTTGACAATGGTCGCCTTGAGCTGGGGGACCAGATAGGTCAGCTGGGTGGCCCAGACCGTGGTCTGCGCCTGAATAATCAGTACACCTTCCCGGTAGGAGACCACTCTTGAATGGGCGGCGATGCCGGGTCCCACCACACTGTCCCACTGGTTGCGTAGCCGGGCCACCTTCAGATGACTGGTCCACCCGCTTCCGGCGGCCAGGCTGGTCACCACGCCTCCCAGCTTTGCTGGGTCGCGGCCCGGCTTGCCGAATGCATACCAGGCCTTACGGGAGTTGTCCTCCCGTTGCCGACGTGCGGCCGCCCGTCGGGTGCAGCCTTCGAAGACCAGGGCCGGCAGGCGACGCTGATCCAGATGCAGGGTCTCTACCATGGGCGCCTTCATGACACCGACCTATCCGAGTCGTCATGGGCCGTCCCTCTGGTTCGCCGCAGGTCCTGCATGGCACTGGCGATAGCCGGATCCTCGGTGGCCGGATCGGATGGCTGCACAAGCTTCAGTCCGGACACATCCACCAGCCTGGCACCCTGCAGAGAGGGAATATCACTGTCGGCGGCCACGGTGATCAGCACCTGGTCCTGCTGGCGGGCAAAGTCCAGAATCTGGTCCCTGCGGCCCCGATCCAATTGGGCGAAGACATCATCCAGAATGACGATGGGCTCCAGGGAGCGACGATCCTTGACCACCTGCAACAGAGCCAGCCTCAGAGCCAGGGCCAGGGTCCACATCTCACCGTTGGAGGCGAACTCCCTGGCAGGCATGCCATTAAGGGTGAAGGCCAGATCGTCGCGCTGGGGACCAATCAGATTGGTGCCTCGGGCCACTTCTCCCGGGTATATCCGCTGAAAGTGACGACTGACGGCCTCCGCGACCTCGGGACCGGTCTGCCTATCGGGCCCGATCTCCTCCAGAGAGGGGCGGTAGATCAATCGAGCATCCTGACCAGGGCCTGCCAGCCGACCATATAAATCACTAAAGGGCTGGTCCAAGGCCTCTACCAGAGCCGCTCGTCGTCGGCTCAGATCCAACCCGGTGCGAATAAACTGTCCGGTCCAGACCTCAAGGCCTGACAGGGCGGCGTCACGCCCATCACCGGAGGTGTCGTGGCCCGCCTGGGAGAGCTGCTTAAGTAGGGCGGCGCGCTGCCTGGCCACATGGCGAAAATCCTGCCGGACCTGGAAGTAGTCGTCATCGAGCTGGCTGCCGGCCTGGTCCAGCACGGCCCGCCTGGCTGCCGGCTCTCCGGAGACCATCAGCTGATCCTCAGGGCTGAAGGTCACGCTGGGCACCCGGCCTACCAGGTCACGCTGATAGAGGGAAGGCCCGCCGTTGATTCTTCCCCGGTTGGCTCCCTTGGCGGCAATGGTCAGCTCATAGTCGGTGGCGGTCCCGTCCTGCTCCAGCCTGGCCCTGATGGTGGCCTTGGACTGCCCACGCTCTACCAGGGGCAGTGAGGACGAGGTCCTATGGCTGCCGCCCGTGGACAGGACCTCGACGGCCTCGACCAGGTTGGTTTTGCCCAGGCCGTTGCGCCCCTCCAGAATGGTCACCCCAGGCTCCAGATCGAGGACGCAATGCTCCCAGGAACGGAAGTGATCCAGAACCAGACGGGAGATGTGCACGACGATTGTTCCTCGAACCTGCCCGGGCGTCAGTTGTTGAAGCGCATGGGCACCAGCAGGTAACGGTAGTCCATGGACTCTTCGGAATCCTGCTCCTGCTGACCGTTGAACTCCACGGCCTTGACCGCCGAGGTCATCTTGATGCGGACAAAGGGCTCAGCGATGGCGCCCAGCCCGTCGATCAGGTAGCTGGGATTGAAGGCCACCGTGATGTCCTCACCGTCCAGATCCGCCTGCAGAACCTCATGGGCCTGTGCCTCGTCAGCCGTGCCGGCGCTCAGGGTCACCTCGTTGCCGGAGAAAACCATACGAATGGGGGCATTGCGCTCGGCCACCAGGGCCACACGCTTGATGGCGTCGATCAGATCCTGCCGGGCGATGACCGCCTGGATGGGGTACTCGTCCGAAAAGAGACGATCTACTGCCGGAAATTCCCCGTCAATTAGCTGGGTGGTGGATATCTTGCCGGCGTTTTCCACGCCCATGATGGTGGGGTTGTCAGCTTCGTAATCCATGGTCACGTTCTGATGCTCGTCCAGTGAACGGGCGATGTCCCGCAGTAGGGATCCACGGATCAACATGGAAGTGGAAAAGTCGGCATCGCGCGGAGTCCAGGTGAAGCTCGAACGGGACAGCCTGAAACGGTCGGTGGCGGTCATGACCACCTTGTCCCCGGTGATCTCGGTCTTGACGCTGGTCAGGACCGGACGGCTCTCTTCTCTGGAAACAGCGACGATGGACTGGGAGATGGACTGGATAAAGGTCTCAGCATCTACCTGGCCCATGGGTTCGGGGATGGCAGGGAGGTCAGGATATTCGCTGTCAGGCATCAGTTGCAGTGAAAAAGTGGATTTGCCCGAGGTGATGGTCATCTTGGACCCCTCGGTTGACAGATATGTTTTCTCCGATGGCAGGGATTTGGTGATGTCCGCCAGCAATTTGCCCAGGACCAAGGCCGTCCCGGATTCGTCGATGCCGGCCTCGATGTGGTTTCTTGCTGAAACCTCGTAGTCGAAAGCAGATAGCTTCAATGTTCCATCAGAGGCTTCCATCCTGATGCCCGCCAGAATCGGCGAAGCCGGTCGGGAGGGGATGATGCGGGTGGTCCAGGCCACTGCATCCGAGAGTGCGGATGAATTCACTTCTACTTTCATGGGAGCCTTCTTGTCGATGAATGAACTGGATTCATTCTATCGAATAGGTCAGGTGATCTGGTCGGAGTGAGCAGGTGTGCTTGAATGTGAAGGTGACTACTGCATAAATATACATAGAGTCATCGTAATAAGCCCGGTGGATGGTGTGGATAAGTTTTAGAATCCTTGCAACGCGGTGGATAGACCTCATTCAGGTGTTGTGGATAAGTGGTGAAGTCGATGTGACTAAAAAGCCAAATTATCCACAAGAGCGGATTTTCGCTGAGTTATCCACAAGAGTCTGGTGGTTATTCGCTACAAATTCACCACTTATCCCCGAAGAATCGGTGGGTTATTCCCAGGGTTTGCCCACATCCGGGGATAAGTAAGTGGATATCTTTTTCTGTCGGTCCACACCTGTATCTGCGTGTCGTTTCAATTCTGAGGTTGCTTAAGACGGACAGTCAGCTCCATGACGTAGTTATAAATCTCCCGCTTCTCCTGCATCTCATTGGAGATACGCGTGTAGGCGTGCATGACTGTGGTGTGATCACGGCCGCCAAAGACCTCGCCGATGTCCACCAAGGACATGCTGGTCATTTCCCGGGCCAGGTACATGGCGATCTGCCGGGCCAGGGCGATGTTCTTGGTGCGTGTGCGACCGACGATATCATCGAAAGTCAGATGGAAGTACTTGGCCACCTGGGAGATGATGTCAGTGGGCTTGATCTCCACATCCGTAGAGAAGAAGTCCTGCAGTGTCTGTTCGGCCAGAGCCGTGGTGACCGGCTGATTATTAAGGCTGGCCACGGCGGTGACACGGGTCAGGGCCCCCTCAAGCTCTCGGATGTTCTCGGTGAAGCGTTCCGCAATCAGATCCAGAACCTCGTTCGGAATGCTGACCCCGTTCATGGAGGCCATCATTCTAAGGATGGCCACCCGAGTCTCCCGGTCAGGTGGCTTGACATCCACAGTCAGACCTGAATCGAAGCGGGAGATCAGTCGGGATTCGAAGCCCTTCAGATTCTTGGGGGCCACGTCCGAGGCAATGACGATGCGCTTGTTAGCATCATGCAGGGCATTAAAGGTGTGGAAGAACTGGTCCAGGGTGGCTTCCTTGCCCCCCAGAAACTGAATGTCATCGATAAGGAGCACATCCACCTGCCGGTAGCGGCGATTGAATTCCGCGATCTGGCCCGACCCTTGGGTGGAGTTCTGTAGGGCATCGATGAATTCGTTGGTGAATTCCTCCGAGTTGACGTATCGAACCTTGAGCGAGGGATCCTTGACCAGGGCATAGTTGCCGATGGCGTTGAGCAGGTGGGTCTTGCCCAGGCCCGAGCTGCCATAGATACATAAGGGGTTGAAGTCCTGGCCTGATCCTTCGGCCACAGCCAAGGCCACGGTCCGTGCAAAGCGGTTGGAGTCGCCCGGGACGAAAGTATCGAAGGTGGCGTTCTTGTTCAGGTGAGTCTGCGGGTCGCGCTCCACCCGGTTCTGGCTCATGGGGAAGCGGGGCACGGTGAAGGCGGACCGGGATGCGGTCCTCTCTGTTTCACTCTGTTGGTCGGCATCAGCGCCTGCCCTTGGCCCCATAACGGGGGAGGGCTCGGACAGCTCGGCCTGCATATCCAGGGTCATGGGCACATAGGTGCCTTCGTGGAAGTCATTGACGGAAACAATCGGGGACTTGGAAGTTCCAGCATTCTCGGTCCGCCAGTTTGAGCGGACCTCTGAACTGGGTGATCGATCGGTGCCGACCCGGCGCTGGTAGTCGCCATAGGAATCCTGAGCAGGACCGGGAACCTGACGGAACTCCCCGCTGCCCGGGGTGGAGCCAGTCATGGCGGATGCGCGTTGGTCGCTCTGCTGATCGGCAGCCTTCTGCTTGGCCATCTGTTCTGGGTAGACGATTTTGATGGCCGGGAACATTTCCTGGTTGGTGACCAGTTGCAGTGCATTGAGGAGGGGTTGGCTGAGCGGTCCCTGCACAGCCTCCTGGGTGGCCTTGGAAGAGACCCGAAGAACGATGGTGGTGCCGAAAACCGCCTCGGGGGTGATGTCCTCCAGCCAGCCCTTATCTCTGGAGGTCAGTGAGCTGCTGTAGCGGAGCACCTGCAGGACCGAATCCCAGATTCTCTTGGCCTGGGCAGCGGCATCCAGCGGATCCTGCGCCATCAGTGTGCTCCTCTCTTCTCGACGACGGATTTCCCGGTCTTCCTGCTTCTCTCAAAGTCGACAGTAGCCCATTGTTACACCGACTTTGCGCGGTTATCCACAGGATAGCGTGTTGTATCTGCGATGAATGTGAATAACAGTGATGTAATTTGTGGATAAGTAAGGAGGCCCGTTCTCCCGCTATGACAGGGTTTGCACAGGGTATGGAGTGGTCCTCACCAACTGGATGGCGGAAGCCTGTTTGACTCCGTCCCGGCTCATGTGTACCGTGATATAGCTTGACTCATAACGAGCCGTACTCGAGTATGTCTACACACGGGAGCAACGAATTATGAAGAGGACATTCCAGCCCAACAATCGCCGTCGTCACATGAAGCACGGATTCCGCGCTCGCATGCGCACCCGCTCCGGTCGCGCCCTGATCAACCGCCGCCGGGCCAAGGGCCGTCGGACCCTTTCTGCCTGAGTCGGATTCCAATCCCTTTTCAGAAGGTGGAACGGCTGAGGAGCCACCGGGAGTTCACGGCGGTGCTCAGGCGACGCCATCGGGTCAGCAGCAGGGATCTGGTCATACATTATTCGATACCCGGATCTGACCGGACGGCGACCCCGCTGCCGGTGACATCGGCTGTGCGTGAAGGGCGGCATGACATCCTGCCTGCAGGCAGACGCCGCATGGGGCTTGCTGTATCCAAAAACGTGGGTAAGGCAGTGACCAGAAACAAGGTCAAGCGCAGATTCAGACAACTTGCCGGATCCAAGGAGGACCTGCTGCCATCCTCCTGCGATTTGGTCATGCGTGCTAAACCCAGCGCCGCCAATGCCACCTACGAGCAGTTGGAGGAGCAGGTGGACAGGCTCTTCCGTGACCTTATGCGCAAGACTGGAAAGACTGCCGGCGGTCTCGATGCGCAGAGGCAGTCAGGTCCGCAGCTCATCGCCGAGTCCAAGGGTCAACCGATTCAACAGCAGAAAGCCACAGAAGGATGCAGGGCATGAGCGGCCTGGCCTCCCGGGTTCTGCAGGGTGCAGTCCGCTGGTATCAGCGCCACATCTCACCTCTGTCGCCGCCGAGGTGCCGTTACTACCCGACCTGTTCCCAATATGCTTTGACTGCCCTGAGGAGGTTCGGTGCCTTGCGTGGAACCATCCTGGCCGTTCTGCGGCTATTACGTTGCACGCCCTTCAACAACGGCGGAATCGATGACGTGCCCCAAAGGTTTTCCATCTTCTATCGATTCTCGTGGTCCAAGGCCCATGAGGAGGCCCGGCTGACCCCCATGGCCCCAGACAAGGAGACGGCCTGACAATGTTCCAGAATAACGACACTTTCACCTTCGATACGGGCATATACGGCTTCTTCTACAAGATCCTGTACCCCATCGAGTGGCTCATGACCTACATCATGACCTACTGCCACAAGTTCCTGACTCTGATCGGGTTCCACAAGGGTCCCGGGGTGGCCTGGGCGCTCTCGGTAGTGATGCTGGTGTTGGTCGTCAACCTGTGTGTGCTGCCGCTCTTCATCAAGCAGTTGCGTTCCATGCAAAAGATGCAGGCCCTGCAGCCCAAGCTGATGAAGATCCAGAACAAGTACCGCAACAAGAAGGATCCGGCCAGCCGTGAGGCCATGAGCCGGGAGACCATGAAGGTCTATCAGGACAACCATGCCAACCCCATGGGATCCTGTCTGCCCGCGCTGGTCCAGGGCCCGGTCTTCATGACCATGTTCTACGTGCTTTCAGCTGTGCCCTTCATTGCCCGGGGCAAGCGTGCACCCCTGGGAGCCTTCAATCGGCAGGTGGCGCGAGAATTCGAGGAGACCACCTTCTTCGGGCTGCGGATTTCTGACAACTTCATGTCCGCGCAGGGTGCGGGCCGCATAGTCATTGTGGTCTTTATCGTGCTCATGTGCCTGGCCATGTTCTACTCGCAGTTCCACAACGTCCGGCGGAACATGCCCAGGTCGGCCATGCAGGGACAGCAGTACAAGATGCAGCAGATGATGGCCTTCATCTTCCCGGTCATGTACATCTTCTCGGGCATCTACTTCCCCTTCGCTGTGCTGATTTACTGGCTGACCAATAACCTTTGGAATCTGGGCCGAACCCTGTTCCAGGTCCGCCATATGCCCACTCCCGGCTCGCCGGCTGCAGAGAGCAAGGAGGAGCGGGATCACCGCCGCGAGAATGCCCGCCGCAAGCGCCAGGGACTGCCCTCTCTGGAGGAGGAGCAGTTGATGGAGGCCAAGCGGCTGGAGGAGGAAGCCCGCAACAATAAGAACGTCTCCCATCAGCGTTCTCAGCCTCACCGCAAGCGTCGGGGTCGTTGATGCGGCTAGGGACAGTGGTGACCGGCGCGGTGGCCCAGCTTTCGGTCGGACGAATACTGGAGTAGTCTGCAATCATCACGTCCGTGTATCCTCAATACTGGACACTCGATTGGTGACCAGGAATCCGACCAGGAATCCAGTGGACCTGAGGTTATGAATCGGATGTAAACGCGTGTAAGGAGAGCATAGATGTCTCAGTCTCTGGACCAGGGAAAGACCATCGAGCAACTCAATGAGGAGGCGGATGTCGCCGCCGATTATCTGGAGGGGTTGCTGGACATCGTCGATTACGAGGGCGATATCGAGATGGGGGTGCGCAACCACCGTCCGACCGTGCAGATTGTGGCTGACGACGATACGGATATCAAGCATCTGATCGGCAAGGATGGCGAGGTGGTCGATGCTCTTCAACAGCTGACTCGGCTGGCCGTGCAACAGAAGATAGGGGAGCGCTCCCATCTGATCGTGGATGTGGACGGTTTCCTGCGGCGTAAGCGCGAACATCTTCGTGAGCAGGCCCTGGACGTGATTGACGAGGTCCGTGAGACTGGCGACCCTGTCAATATGAAGCCTATGAACTCTTTCGAGCGCAAAATCGTCCATGACATGGTCCGTGAGGAGGGGCTGAAGTCACGCTCCCACGGCGAGGAACCCCACCGTTACGTCACCGTCTACCTGAAGGCCAAGAGCGAAGACGAGGACCTGCCTGACGATGTTGAGGATGAGCCAATCGGGTATGATGCCCCGCTGGATGCGGATGAGACCGATCAGGTCGATGATTCGGCTGACTAGGCGGCTGATGACCGCCCTGAGGATGTCAGCAGGGAGTGACTGCAGAGCGATGTAGGGCTATGGGCCGATGATGTACTTCATGACGTCGGCCTTTTCCGCCTTTTAGATTCGTCCACTGTTTGGCGCGGTCGTACTGCCCTAAGTCTGTTGTGCTATCTGCCGATGCTGTGCTACTTGCCAGCTGTGTAGTGCTGTCTTGCTCATGATGGCAGTTAGTTCGCCATGATGCTTAATCCGTGATGCTTAATTAGAACCGTTCTTGGTTGATGGTCATCTGGTCATCTATCAGAGACTGTACCTATGCTGTTTCCGATAGGATACTGATATGTGATTCTCGATGCTCTTTTGCGGTTGAAGACCATACGTTGGTAGCGGTCTTAGGAATCCTACGGTTTCGGTTCTGACAGTGAATTCCTGCAGGATACGAAGCAGTAGGACACTGTCGCAATCTGCGGCTGTGATCAGCTGGGCGCCGAATGTAAATGTAAGGAGTTTGAAATGGCTGTTGTGGATGATGAGCTGAACGATAGCCCCCTCTTGAGGCAGGTCCTCGGCGAGGCTCTGATGCCCATGCAGCGTTTTCATGACAAGCTCTTGCGCGAGGGTGTAGAGAGGGGCATCATCGGTCCACGCGATGAAGACATTATTTGGGAGCGGCACATACTCAATTCAGCAGCCATTGTCCCTTTCGTGCGAAGACGATTGACCACTGATAGTCCCACGGCAACGGTGGCGGATATAGGTTCCGGTGGAGGTTTCCCTGGTATTGTAATGGCAGCTTGCCTCCCGCAGTGCAAGGTTGTCCTAGTCGAGCCCATGGAGCGGCGGGTAATCTGGCTGCAGGAAGTCGTTGATGAATTGCACCTGGCTAATGCGGTTGTGCTGCGCAAACGCGCAGAGGAGCTTGTTCCGCAATCCTCTAAGGCTTCGATGCGGCACAACAAAAAAGGTTCACAGAGCCGCCGCCATGGTCGTCGTCGAAGCAAGGAACAGTCTGTTTCGGCATACGGCCGTGGTAATTCTTCAACCTTGGCTGCAGTCAGCAATGATGACAGTCAACCAGATGTAAATGGCCATGACTCCTTGGGGGAAACGGGGAGAGCAGGTCTAGCAAACGTCGACTCCAATCCCTCAGTTCCTCAGACTTTCGATGTTGTGACATGCAGAGCTGTAGCACCCATGACTAAGCTCGCCGGATGGACTCTACCTCTTTTGAGATCGGGAGGTGAGCTTGTTGCTCTTAAGGGTCGTTCGGCCCAGGCTGAGCTTGATAAGGCTGCTAAAGAGATAAAAAAATGCCATGGAGAGAATCCACGGGTTTGCCATGCTCCAGTTGCTCCTGGTCTCGAGGATACCCATGTGGTTCTCGTGGACAAACGCTAAAGCACGATACTGATATGACATTATTGAATGATTTCGTGTATGAGACCTGGCCTAGAAACGAGTTAAGAATTGGCTAGATTCGATAAGGGATTATCAATCTTTAATATTGGGCCTTATAAAGTGGCTGATCGGCGATTGACTAACTATGTCATATTACGGTTAGTTGGTTTTCCCTAGACAGCGGCATAACTGATGCTCGAACGAGATGAACGGAAGTATTCAGTTAAAAAAAGTTAGCACGCTTATATATCTATATTGTTTGCCTCGAATATGCTTTCTGTCAGAATAGTCTTAATCGTTTGATAATTTATTTTAAAAATGGTGAAATGGATAGTAGAACATCTATTAACCGTATATTGATAGTATTTGAAATAGATATATTCTGTTCCTTGAATGCTCTGTGCATCGCAGTCGTTCTTTTAGTTTAGTAGGATAATCATTTTATTCTAATCTTATCTTTTGAATATTACTGATTCGTTTGCACAAAGACCTATCTCGGATTTCAATTTAATACTATCTTGTGATTTGGCATTAAGAGTTTTGCAGAAGTAGTTTTTTGTTCCTTAGCGCCTTATGAATTCATCTGTTTCATGAACTAGACAGCTTTAGTTATACTTATCTTTCTATACTCTACAGATTTACATGATTCCTTTACGTCAGGGGGGGGGGTCTATTGTAGCTAATATTTGTTGATTTTTAGGGCCCTTCATTGATTTTTATAGAGTTGAGTTTGCTCTTATATATGCATGGGGATTGCGTGAGTTATCGACTAACTGGCTTAGAAGCGGTCTCAGAATTATTTCATGATGTCGAAAATTCCTACGATGTCCGCTATAGCGGAACAACTGGATTGAACAATACGCGGCCTATCCAGTGGTTTAGATTGGTTCACCCAGCAATGTTTCACGTGAAACATTATAGAATCAACACAGATTTTGACCTGTTCCAGTTAACGATGCTCTGTTGATTCCGAGGTTTGTTGATTTAAAAGACCTAGCTGGCTGTTGATGTTAGATATATGTGTGTGACTATGTTGCACGAGAAGGTGTATTAGTACGTGCTAGATCTTGTTGCATCTATGCGCTTAACTTTATACAGTCGGTGCCACCGCTGGTAGATGAATTATAGGTAAAGATTGGCTGTAATGTTTCACGTGAAACAATCAAGCCAAATCACAACAATCGCGATCAGGATTATTGGCGTCCGGGCGAAAGGAAATCGTGGTCCCTTTTATATTCAAATAGGAGAAGTAGTGCGTAGCCCTTTTCTTCGAGGTCTGTTTTCAACAGTAAGCAAGCTATTTCGAATGAAATGCTGATCGTTATATTGGTGTCAGTTGCTTGACTATACAAAATTCACACTTTGACTTACATGGTTATTGCTGTTTGCCAATCCAGTATGGTTAATTTTCGTATGCGATAGGCTTTGAAATTGAAACAGGCAAAGCTTGGCAACTAGACTGTGTAAAACCGATAATTAGCGGGGCAGCTATATTTCCCGGACAGAAAAGAGCTGTTTCACGTGAAACACTGTCCTGTTGTTTTGTATTGGATTTACCGCCCAAATTCAATCTGATAGTCTAATCTGAGAGTCGCGCCGGCATTTATGACAGCCGTCCAACAGGTGGATGTAATCATTGATTATAACCATGAATGTTGCTGTTTAAATAAAAGGGGTAGCAAATTTATCTATTCGCTGTCATTAAGTTATGCACAATTTAGACCTCGCGATTGAATTATCCACATTATTGTCTGCGAACTATAACCGGAGACTTCAAGTGGCAGAATTGTCAATAATTGCAAGGCGAGATTAAGGATCTAGTAGAGGTGTAGTTCACATAGGAGTGGATGAAGCTATCCACACTTGTCCACAGTTATGAACAGTGATGGTGTATAACTTGCGGCCGCTCTTACATGTCCAACGAGGACGGGAAAATTGAATGGTTATCAAAAGGAGGAAGGTTCGTGACCGCATCGAAGAAGGTGAAACCCGTTTCGAGAAATACCCCGGAAGTCGGTGAGCAGTCCACGCCGAACACATCAGGTATGGAGACGGCAACGGATATTCTGAATCGAATATTCGCTGACGGGACCGGTTCGGTGTCCGGAGCGGAGATGGCAGATCTATCTGCACGTTATCAGGCCTTACGTCAGGCTCATTTCCCTAACCCGTCCAAAACTCGCTTCATCGCCGTTGCGAATCAAAAAGGCGGGGTAGGGAAAACCACGACCACTGTTAATCTGGCATGCGCGTTTGCAGAATTTGACCAACGTGTGCTGGTCATCGATATGGATCCACAAGGCAATGCTTCCACTGCACTGGGTGTGGCTCACGAGTCCGGGACACCATCAACATATGATGTACTTGAGGGTCGTCTTGGGATCGACGACGTTAAGGTGGTTTCTCCTGAATTCCCCAACCTTGAGGTTGTCCCATCGTCCATTGATCTGAGTGGCGCTGAGCTCGAAGTTGCGGATATGCCCAACCGCAATCAACTTATGAAAAAAGCTGTCGCCGACTATCTAAAAGTCTGCCGCCAGCATTATGACTATGTTCTCGTCGATTGCCCACCTAGTCTTGGACTGTTGGTTCTGAATGCCATGTGTTCCGTCAATGAGGTATTGATTCCGGTGCAAGCTGAATACTATGCGCTTGAGGGACTGCAACAATTGCTGCATACCATAGGACTTGTTCAGCAGAGCTATAATCCCTATCTGGTAATCTCGACTATGTTGTTAACTATGTACGACAGGCGGACACTGCTCAGCAAAGAAGTGTTTGATCAGGTCAAGGAACATTATCCAGAGATAGTACTGAATACAACTATCCCACGTTCGGTCAAAATCTCTGAAGCTCCCAGCTTCCGACAAAGCGTTGTCACCTACGACCCCAAAGGAGCCGGCGCTATCGCTTATGAAGAGGCAGCGTTGGAAATCGCCCAGAGATCCGAGCAAGTACTGGAACATATTGCCAATAGAAGACAGGGGGAGTGAGGACATGACAAGCCGTTCACGGTTGGGCAAGGGCTTGGGGGCTCTGTTCCCCGCCCTGCCGGGTGAAGATGACGAAACCAATGCTGATAAGAGTCGGCAACAAGATAACGAAGTATCGAATTCAGGCAACAGACAGCCTACTCTTCAAGGCTTGCCTGCGGAATCGGATGGACAACAGCTCCCAGTGACGGACGCCTCAGAAAAAGACGGAGACAAAAGAGGACGGAGTACTACGCATCCGGGTCGTGCAGGCTCTCAACTAATGGCTACGACAACTTCTTCTAAGAGCAGTCGCAAACGTACTAACTCGAGGCAAAGGCGTGCCCGCATTCCTGATTCTCTCGACAAGGATGTTTCACGTGAAACATCCACTTCGAAGAGGACTACCAAGCGTCGGTCTGTCCCGTCCATCAGCAGCCTTGAACATCCAAGTGATCTATTCTTTGGACCTACAACGACAAATGTTTCACGTGAAACATCGTCCATGATGGAATCGAGCGAGGGTGTCGACCGTCAGGTAAATGAGACTCGGCAAAGTTCTACCCGCACAGGCGCTGTTCGCAGTGAAAGCGAGCCAAACAAGGCGGAGGACAACAGCCAGGAGGAGTTGAAACCCGTCCAAGGTGGGTACTTGGCCGAGGTGCGTGTCGACGATATTAGGCCCAACGCTCAGCAACCACGGCAAATCTTCGATGAAGACGAACTGCTGGAGCTGTCCCGCTCCATTAAGGAAGTTGGTGTATTGCAGCCCATAGTGGTGCGTAGATCAACTCTTGGAGACCGTCCAAGAACAATCGAGGATAAAACCACCTCAGTTGACAGCACCGAAAACAAAATCAAGGCAATTGGCAGCACCACGCCCGAAGAAAAACAATCGGGTCAGCTTGTAAACCAGAGAGTGGCTAATCTGCGTCAGACAACACATTATGAAATCATAATGGGTGAGCGTCGTTGGCGAGCTACTCGATTGGCTGGCCTGGACACAATACCGGCAATTGTGAAAACAACGAGCGATGACACCATGCTACGGGATGCCCTGCTCGAGAATCTACATAGAGTGGCTCTTAATCCGTTGGAAGAAGCAGCCGCTTATCAGCAGATGATTGACGAGTTCGGCTTGACTCAGGACGGTTTGTCCAAGTCGATTTCTAAGTCCAGACCTCAGATAACCAACACACTTCGACTGTTAAAGTTGCCCCCAAGTGTGCAGAAAAAAGTAAGCTCAGGCGTGTTGTCAGCTGGACATGCTCGCGCCCTGCTTACTTTGCCGGATGAAAAGTCCATGGCTGCTCTGGCAGATAAGATTATTGCTGAAGGTTTGTCGGTACGATCTACCGAGGAACTCGTCGCATTGCAGACTGGGCAGACGAAGAAGAAAGCAAAAAAGCCTAGGGTTAATGCTTGGGCGGATAGTCCTGTACGCCAGGATTTGGAAAGTCGCTTTGATACCAAGGTGGCTATCAAGGGCACTAAAAAGCACGGGAAGATAGAAATCGTATTTTCTTCACCTGAAGACATGGACCGCATCGTCGCCATTCTCTTGGAGAAGAATCAATCCGCAAATAATGACAGTCGTTCGGGCGATAAAGGCTGGGTTTGATCACATGATTGGTCGTTTTCCTGTTAAGTAGAGTGTCCGGTCGCGGTCATAGATAACTAAAGGAAATTTGATAGGCAGCTGTGCATAATCGATAAACAAGGTGCCTGGCAGTCGTAAACTGCCAGGCACCTAAACTCTTGTTTAGCGGGTCGTGTCAGGCCTTATCGGTTATCCAAACTCGTAAGATATTCCTGAGCATCTAGGGCAGCACGGCAACCCATACCAGCAGCGGAAATGGCCTGACGATAAATCTTGTCTGTGACATCACCAGCGGCAAAGACTCCAGGTACTGAGGTCTTCGTCGACCCACCTTCGACCAGAATATAGCCGTCCTGATCCAGATCGACTTGGCCATTAAGGAACGCAGTCTGAGGGGTGAATCCGATGGCGACGAAAACTCCATTAGCTGGAATGGTGGACTCCTGGCCTGTGGCTGTATTGCGGACGTCTAAAGAAGTTACGCCGCTATCGTCACCGTTGATCTGCGTGACGACCGAATCGAGCTGGAAACTGATCTTGTCGTTGGCCTTGGCGCGGTCCACCATGATTTTTGAAGCGCGGAAGCCTTGGCGACGATGGACCAGTGTGACAGAAGAGCCGAAACGGGTCAGAAAGTCCGCGTCACCCATGGCAGAGTCACCGCCACCAACGACTACAATCGGCTTATCTTTGAAGAAGAAGCCATCGCATGTGGCGCAGTAGGATACCCCTCGCCCTGAGAACTCGCGCTCGCCAGGAATATCCAATTTACGATATTGCGAACCAGTGGTGATGACGACGGATCGGGCTTGGTATTCTTGGCCTCCATCGGTGGTAATCCGCTTGACGTCTCCGTTCAAGTCAATTGAGACGACATCGTCGTATTCAATCTGAGCGCCAAAATGTTCGGCCTGGTCGCGCATCTGATCCATCAGATCGGGACCGAGCACTGCTTTAGGGAATCCTGGGAAATTCTCTACTTCCGTCGTGTTCATAAGCTGACCGCCGGGCGTTAGTGCTCCAGCGATAACGAGTGGAGCATATCCAGCTCTGCCAAGATAAATGGCGGCGGTGTATCCTGCGGGTCCGGACCCTATAACAATGGCATCATGAACAGTTTGCTTCATAACGCTACTGTATCCATTTAGGATGACTGGGTCACACGCGGTGGGCGAAAAGTGCGCTTGTTATCTCATGATCAGTTGGGTTCTGACAGGAGCAGGCTATCCTTGAACCATGGAGAAAACCGTGATAGTAGCCATCGTAACCAATATTGGGACGATTCTGGTGTTGATCTGGTTTATGCTCCGAGTTGATCGATTGCTGCGGGAGCACCCCAGCCACCAAACAGAGGATAAGAGCGGGGATGACAGCTGGCATAGCTGGCGTTTTTGGAATCCTCCCAGCTCTGACGACAATGAAGACGAGTTGGACGCAGATTACCAGGTGATAGACAACAGTTCTAGGGCTGATGAAGATGTGACTTCTGGGACTGTCGACCGGTATACATCCTCAACTCAGGAAGGACCTGGTAAAAGTTCTTCGCAGGCATCAGAAATGGGCGAGGAAAGCAGCAGGGACGAGTAAAGCAAATTGAGCCAAGCAGTAGACAGTTCAAGCACGTTGGGGCGCAGTTTCAATCGTAAGTTCGACATTACGGAAGCATGGTCCTTAAAGTATGGTCTTCAACAAGGACGGATGAGCTGGGATCTGTGCTTATGCCTACCCTCTAATTTGCAGGGTATCTATGGGCGTTTATCTATGAGCTTTGCAGCGGGCACGGGGAGTAAACCCCGTGGAGTAAACCCCGTAAGCAATAGGACCTGCTGAATTAATCCTGATAAGAAGATCGTGCTCTCAAGGATGAGCATGAAAGAATCAGGACCAACGAATTGGTTCAGCATTGCCATTGGCAGATGACAATTGACTGGTGCGGACTCAGCTCCCGCTCGAAGTTCTTGATGGCTAAGTAGAAGATGGTTCGATTCTCGAAGACACAAAAGCAGCGCTGTCTATACATTTATATATGTAGTCACGTCCGCTTGGCAAACGTCTAGGTAAAACATCCTGTGCTGATTGATGCAGGAACTCCGGATGGTGGCGAACCTATGAAAGCTGTATTCATTTTCGCGCGCCCCATGTCTTTATTTGACTTGCACTTTTAACGGGCAGGATTCGCTGTCAGTCATAGGGGCCGTACGGTGTGGGACCCCGCTGGAGTCGACCAAGCACGTTGTGCAACCCAGAATGTTTCACGTGAAACATTCGATACCAGTCAAGAGAGTATGCATAGGTATGGAGCGGGACAGCTGTCTATTGTGAGTTGAGTCCTAGAGAGTGGCCAGCCATTCCGGCATTGCAATTTATTAAACTGCATTGCTTCTGCACGTTAGCCTTGTCGACAATTCAAAAACCGGGACTTGACTGAACATAACCGTGGCTCGATGTTGGCATTGGCTGAGCAGTAAAGGGAAGGCGGGGAGTGGAGGTGAAGTGGAGCATAAAGGGGGAGTGGAGAGTCGATCTTAACGCATAGAAAGAGGGGAAATAACCAACGTTGGGGTGGTGAATGGGGAACAATTGACATTTGGTATCGAAGAAGCGTTCTGATGAGAATAATGAACGCACAATAGAGTGTCGGGTTTAATGATTACAAACGGTTGGTCCATACTGTTCGAAACTGTTAATCCGTACTGTGTGCAGGGCGCCCAGCCTTGCGTACTATCTGCTCTGCCTGTATTTGCAAGTTACGTATATTGCAGGTCCGCCTGATGCATATCGCGCAAATTGCACACCATGTATCAGGCGGACCCTACTCATGAAAACCGAACGATAGGCAGAACCAGGCGGGCTTTTAAGTCTCAGTCGGTCCGCTTTTGGTTCAAAACGGATTGAACTAATGCAGTGTATAGCTCTGGCAGGTTGTAGCCGGCAGCCAAGGCTGATTGCGGCAGAAGCGAGGTGTCCGTCATGCCAGGCGCTACGTTGGACTCCAGGAATTGCGGCTGTCCTTGGGCATCAACGATGAAGTCGGTGCGTGAGATATCGCGGAGCCCCAAAGCCCGGTGGGCGGTCAGCGCGGCATCGCTCACAGCCTGTGTGGTCTTGGCATCCAGTCGGGCTGGAACATAGAACTCCGTCGGGCCGGGTGTGGAACGAGCCTCAAAATCGTAGGTGCCTGAGGGGGTCCAGATTTCAAGCGGAGGCAGAACCAGGGGGTGCCCGTCAAACTCGAGGATGGACACGGAGACCTCGGTGCCCGTGACGGCCTGTTCGATCAGGGCCACATCACCGTAGGCGAAGCAGTTGATCAACGCCTGAGTGAGCTGGCTCTGTTCAGTCACCATAGTGCACCCCATGGCTGAGCCGCCCATAGTGGGCTTGATGAAAAGAGGAAGCCCCAGCGAACCTAGGAGCATATCGATAACGGGTTCGACTCCCAGCTCTCGGAACATGGACTCGGGCAAGGTCACGGAATGCGGAGTGTGTAATCCAGCCATGCGGACAACGTTCTTGGCGATGGGCTTGCTCCAGGCGGTACGAGAGGCCTTGGCCCGAGATCCGATGTAAGGCAGTTCCGCCATCTCCAAGACATCGCGAATGGAGCCGTCTTCGCCATTGGCACCGTGCAATAGAGGCCAGACCAGATCAGGGCGGGTCTTCTCATCTGTCAGGTAGGGCAGGAGTGAGCTATCCATGTCGTGGACATGGACCGTCCATCCGGCCTCCTCCAGGAATCCCTGGACTCGATGCCCTGAGCTGATGGAGACATCGCGCTCATGGCTGAGGCCGCCACAAATAACCAGGAGGGACTTGTCAGCACGCTTGGTAGCCTTGCTCGCCAGGGAGAGGACATCGTCCTTAGTGAACGGCGTGGACTCACGGGTGGAGCGATGCGAGGTCCGCCTGGCTCTTTTGGCCACTTCACCAGCAGCCGTGGCCGCGGTGGCATCCGGGCTGGCGACTGTGGTCATCGTTACGCTCGCGGTTGTCTTGGCCTTGCCGGTTGCCGGAGTTTTCCCGCCGGTCTGCTGCCGTGGTGTCTTGCTGTGCTTGGCCGCCATGATTCAGCCCCTTTCCTTGCCACTGTCGGGCTCGAACAGCCGGACGGTGGCGAGTTCATTCTCGATGACTGTGGACAGTCTGCGTATTCCCTCTCGAATCCGATCGGGAGTGGGGTAGCAGAAGGACAGGCGCATATGGTCTGCACCCTCCCCGTTATCGTAGAAGGCTGTGCCTGACACGTAAGCCACCTTGGCGGTGATTGCCCTGGGCAGCATGTCTTTGGCGTTGAGCCCCTTGGGTATCTGCAGCCAGATGTAGAAACCGCCCTTGGGCTTGAGCCATGAACAGTAGGGCAGGTATTCCTTCAAGGCCTCGTCCATGGCATCGCAGCGTTCCTTGTACATTCCCCGGTAGTCGTTGATCTGTGATTTCCAGTCGAAGTTGTCCAGATAGGTGGTGATGGTCATCTGGCTCATGTTGGAAGGACAAAGGATGGCTGACTCATTGGCCAGAACCAGCTTCTGTCGTATGCCGGGAGGTGCAACCATCCAGGCCACACGCATGCCCGGTGCGATGATCTTGGAGAAGCTGCTCAGGTAGACAACGCCTTCGGAGTCATAAGAGCGGAGGGCCGGATAGGTCTGGCCATCGAAGGCCAGTAGCCCATAAGGATTGTCTTCGACGATAAGCACGTGGTACTTCCTGGCGATTTCGATGACTCGCGGACGACGTTCCACGCTCATGGTGGCGCCGGCGGGATTGTGGAAGTTGGGCACGGTGTAGAGGAACTTGACCGCCTTGCCCTGGCGGCGCTGCTCCAGAATGGTCTCCTCTAGAGCCTCGGGGATCAGCCCGTCGCCGTCCATGGCCACGTTGACCACATCGACCTGGAAGGATTGGAAGACGCCCAGTGCTCCCACATAGTTGGGCGCCTCAGCCAGCACTACATCGCCGGGGTCGCACATGATTCTGGTGATTAGGTCCAGTCCCGACTGAGAACCGTTGACGATGACCACATCATCAGGCTGGACGTCTTTGATGCCTTCCAGCTCCATAATGGGCAGCACGTCTTCGCGCAGGTGGGGATCGCCCTGTGCCGACCCATACTGCCAGGCCACCTGGCCCTTGCTCCGTAGCATGTCGCCAAGCTGGTCGGCCAACTTATCGAAAGGCATCCGGCCTAGATAGGGCATGCCGCCGGCCAGGGAGACCACCTCAGGCCGATTGGCCACGGCGAAGAGAGCGCGAATCTCAGAGGCGCGCATCTGCTCGGCTCGTGTTGCATAGGAGCTATACCAAGGATCGTTCTTGATGACCTTGGACGCGATATTGGGATCATCCGCCATAACTGACTTCCGCCTTCCTGCCGCCGTTGTCTAAGGAAACTGTATTACCTGCGGGCGCTATGTAGGAGGAAATATCCAACACATTACCATTTCGGTACACCCATAGTATCGGCGTGCTGATGGGAGGGCAGTCATGTCTGGCTGATGGGGCCCATGGGGCTTGCATGCAACTGCGGCCGTCGGATGGTCTGTGGGTCGACGTCAGGATGATTCGCCTTTGTTGCCGTCGACCCACAGTCATGCTCAGAAGGCCTGGACGGAAGTAAAGCGCAGGCTGTTTCCCGGCATGCCGTCCATGGGCACCCAGATGACCAGGTCCTGAGTCGTCACCGGCTCGCGCAGGGTGACCTGCGTGGTGCCTGAGGCATCGAAGCTGAAGTCCGCCAGCGGCTGTCCTTGGTTGGGTTGAGCCGCCGTGGAATTCGCATAGACCTGGGCATGGCCGCCGCTCTGAGGCGCGACGATGGTCAGGCGGGAGACCTCTTGCGGTTGGGTCAGGTGCATATACCACCCATAGCCCTGCAGGCCGGCAGGCTTGTTGAGGAAGCGCTGGCGACTCGTCTGATAGGCCGTGGTGTTCTTGGGCTTGGGCGGATCGGGAACCTTACCGGCCTCCTTGTCAGCGTGGCCGACCTTGTCTGCACCAGCATCGGCGCCAGCCTGAGCCTGATCATTGCCATCGCTGGAGGGAGATGCCTCCTCGTTCTCATTGGTCTTGCCAGGGAAGGGCACGTTAGACATGACCGGCCAGCCGCCCTCACTTTTACCGACCTTGGATCGGGATCCAGTAATGGTCGAGAGGGCCCAGACCAGGGCCACCACAACGATTACGGCCGCTATGGCGATGACCACCGAGCGAGTTGTGAAGCGGCCGAACAGACGGGTGTCCGCCATATCGGCCTCATCGTCCAGATCCTTATCCTGCTCATCGTCGGGAAGAACCGAGTAAGTCACCGGAACGGGCATGGAGTGGATTTCAGGCGTGAAGCTGGGGGGCAGCGGCTCCATGACCGTGGTCTCCTGTTCCTCCTCATCGAAATCAGGGTTCTTGGAGGATCTGACTGCCTGGGCAGGTGCCTTGGTCTTGTCAGAAGCAGTGGCGGAAGAGCGGTGTCCACTCCGGGCTGCAGGTTCTCCACTGCCTCCGACAGGAGGTTCGGCGGCCGCAGCGCCTGTTTGACGCGTATGTGAACCTCTGCCGTCTTGTGAGGTGCTCAGGCCGGAGGTTGCCTTGGCCTGGTCGCTGTTGGTTTTGTGGAAGTCCCACTGGGAGAAGCCTCGCTCCACAGGATTGTTGGCAGTAACACCGTTGCCGCTGAGAGCCTCGGACGGTTTACGCTGATCGTCTTTGACGGTCGGCATCCGTCCGGTCACAGCCTTGGACTCTTCCTCATTCACGGCTACGGGTCTGATCGCTGTAGCCCTGAGTGCGCTCACATCCATGGCTGCGGTCTTGCGGGAGGAGCTGTTCAGCGAGCGTAGCCGCTGGCGCTCGTCGAAGAGCGAGAAGAGGTCGGTATCCGTATCCTCTGGATTGAGCATTTCGATTTCGCTGCGGCCAGGGAAGAGCAATTGGTTGGTCTTCCAGTGCGGCTCATGGTGGGATACGGTCTGCGCGGCAGGCAGGGCCGAGGAGGTCAGTCCTGCGGGAAGCGGGAGTACGTTCTTGGGGTCCACTGGACGCAGGGCCACGGACTCGATGGAGGCGCGGCCGTCCAGCTCGGGCCAGATCAGATCGCTGTCGGTCAGTTCCTCGGGCGGGACCCAGGGGCTGAGCAGGGCCGAGAGCTCCGCCAAAGTGACCAGTGGAACCGGCACGGCTCCCTGCTCATTCGCCAGGCCCAGCCCACGCATGCAGATGATTTTGAACTCTTCCGGGGTCTGCTTGGGCAGTGCCTGCAGACTGGGCTGCCGTCCGTCCTGGTCGGGTCGGCGCGTCAGCATGGCATAGAGCACGCCTGCCAGCTCGCGTATGGCATACTCCTCGTCCGTCAGTCCCGTCTCAGTTGAGGCCGATGGGTGCTCAAGCATGGGCGATATGGGTGCATCGGCCAGGGTGATCGAGGCCGGGGCCAGCCTGATGGTGCTCGTGGAGACCGCATAGTCGACCATGCCTGCGGCATGCAGGGTGCGCATGGCTTCGGTGACCTCGCCCATGATGGTGCCGATGGCCCGTTCGCTGAGCGTTCCCCCGGCGGGTCCGTGCATGTAGTCCCTTAGGGACATGCCGGCATCGGGGGCGGTGACGATCAGAGAGACCTTGTCACGAGTGTGCAGCTGGTAGACCGGGGTGAAGCGGCGATCCTTGCTCAGCGCCAGGCTGGAGGCATTGACGTTGATCCGGTCCATACAAGTTGAATCCCCGGCGATGAAGAGCTGGCAGTCCCTGTCCAGGACCTTGTCCTTGGCCCGCCAGGCGCTCAGACCGTTCGCACGGCGGAGCAGGGTGACCAGGGTGTATCTGCCGAGGATGGTGTCTCCGATATGCGCGTTCATGGTTGCCGAGCTCTCATCAGAAGTGGGGCGTCGCCTGTAGTCGGCGACACCGTGGTGGACCTTGCTGTTCCTAGGTACAATCCTAACGGGTTGCGGGGTCGGAGGGGCCGGCGGGGGTCCGGCTATCGCGGATTCTCCATCAGCGTCGGAATCGCGGGCCTCCTCGAAGTTCTCCAGTGCTGCGTCCATGCCGGGCAGAGCTGAGTCGGGGGAGGAGGAGTGCACCACCCTGACCGAGCGGTCGGCCAGCCGGGAGGGTCGCTCCTGCAGTGCGTCCAGGCTGCGGACAGGGTGCCGGGCTGTCCTGCCCAACCGACGGGCCAGATTGATCAGCAGCTGGATGAATTCCTCAGTGCGCAGGGCTACCAGGGTCACGATATAGATGACCGCCGTCAGCAGGGTGATGACCACGCAGATAAAGAGCGCCTGCACCCAGCTCATGTGACCCTGCCTGCCCTGAATCCAGGCGCCGACCAGGTGGGTCACCGGGGTTTTGACCGTCAGGGCGGCTGCCAGGGCCAATCCCGCAGCCAGGAAAGCCTTGGCGTAGGTGATAAGAATCCGCCGCTCGTCCAGATTCCCCTGGAAGGGGCTGCGCAGCATGTGAGCCAGGACAGGGAAGCTGAGGAGGCTGCTCAGAGACAGGCTCAACCCTACCATGGCCGCCCAGTAACGGGGAGGCAACAGGCGTATGGATACCAGAACCAAGGCTACCTGAATGGTGTTGGAGACGGCAGCGAAGATGAAAGGATGCCGGCCATCCTCAAAGGCGTAGAAGGTGCGCTGAATGAGCAGGAAGGCGCTCGTGGGAACCAGCCCAAGGGACAGGGTTATCAGCGGTCCTGAGATAAGGACAGACTCATGGACGCTTACCGAGGGCAGCAGGGCTCGGGTGATGGGCACTGGAATCGCCAGCAGGACTGCGGCGAAGAAGAACATGACCAGTCCCACATTGCGCAGGGCCTGGCTCAGATCATTGCGGGCATCCCCGATGCGGCCGTCCGAAACCGCCTTGGACAACTTGGGGAAGAGCGCCGTGCTGACCGAGACGGCCACCAGCGAGTAGGGCAGGATGAAGATGGTGTAGGCGTTCTGATAGGAGCCGTTGCCGGCGATGTCAAACGGGTTGCCCTCCAGGGGGGCGCCGTTGTTGATGCGGGCATTGACCACGTTGGCCAGCTGGTTGATGATGACCACGCACATGCTCCAGGCCGCCACCGAGCCCATGGATCGCAGGCCGATTCCGCGCAGGCCCCAGCGAGGACGATAGCGGAAGCCGCTCATGATCAGGGGAATGAAGAGGACGAGCGCTTGGAAGGCCACTCCCAGGGTCCAGGCCCCGGCGGTCAGGGCCACCTTGCCGTTGTCCCAGAAGCCGACCGGTTGATTGCGGGCGTTGCCGAACAGGAAGATGAAGGCCAGGAAGCCCAGACAGCTGATGACGTTGGCGCCCACCGAGCTCCAGGCATATGCGGTGAACCGGCCCTTGGCGGCCAGGATCTGTCCTAGGACCGTGTAGAGCCCATAGAAGAAGACCTGGGGCATGCACCAGAGGGTAAAGGAATTGGCCAGGGCCCGCTGTGCAGGGTTCCACTTGGAGTTCAGATAGATGGTGGTCAGCACGGGGGTGCCCAGCATCAGCAGCAGGGTCAGCAGGGCCAGGAGGACCATGGCGACCGTGATCAGCTTGTTCAGCCGGTCTGCTGCGTCCCGCTCCTTGAGGGTGCGCACAATCTGCGGGACCAGGACGGCGTTGAAGATGCCGCCCGAGATCAGGGTGAACATGACCTGAGGAATCATGGCGCCGGTCTGGTAGGCATCGGCCGCGATTCCGGTGGTGCCTATGGCGGCTGCCAGCAGGATGGTGCGGATTTGCCCGGTCACGCGGGAGGCCGCGGTGCCCGTGGCCATGATGGCGGAATTGCGCCCTACGGAACTCATTCGTCCGGGTCCTTCGTACGGTGGAACTGCCGCCAGAGCCCCAGAAGTCCCAGGAGCACGGCGATGACAATGATGAGCATGCCACTCATGTCGCTCAGTCGCAGATTGCTGGTGATCTGAGCCCGGCGCACCTGGCCGAAGGGGCGACCCTGGCTGTCCAGCAGGCCGATGTCCACATTGGCTCTACCGGCTGCCGCCACCCTGACCTTGAAGGTTACCTGGGCCTCGGAGCGGGCGGGAATGACCGCCTCCGCCATACGCGAGGTGACGATCTCCATGGAATCGGTTCGAGCGCTGATGCGGGCGTGGACAGGGTAGGGGTGGCTGTTGCTGACGGTGACGGGCATGGAGGCCGTCTCACTGACGACGTTCAGAGACTCGCTGGGCGTGATGCTGATGCCGTCCAGGAGCCGGTGGGATATGGCCTCGGCCTGATCGGCCAGACCAGCGGCGGTTGCGGTTCCCCCCAGGGACTTCAGGGCTAGGTCATCGTGGGCTGCGGTCAGTTGGTTCAGCCACTGATGCGGATCCTTGGGCTGGCGGGCGGTGGTCTCGGCATCCTGGCGGGCCAGGGCCTGGCTGTCTGTCTTGCCCGCCGTGGCACTGGCAGTGGGTTGGGAATTCTGCTTGTCGTCAGCCAGGATGGAGGTGGCGAACCGGTCGATGTCAGCCCGGCTGGCGATCAGGGAATCCAGGGTGCCCGTCGAGCCATTGCCATGTTTGGAGGTGCTCTTGGCGCTGCCCAGCTCCAGGGCCTTGAGCAGACCTGACGACCCGCCGGTGAAGTCAGGCGCCTGCATCAGGTCGTCCATGGACTTAAGACTGATCCATGGGGCACGCTCCAGCTCGGTCATGATCCGATCCGCCTGTTGGGTGTCCTGATCGGCGTCGAAGCAGACCAAGAGGGAGCGTTCAGCGTAGGGCTGCTCCATCTGGTAGAAGGCGCTCTGGGCTATGAAGCGGGCCGTCTGCCCGGCCTGAGTCTGCTCACCGGTAGCACGTGTGGAGCTGGGGTGGCCCCTGGCCAGGTTGCTGAGCTCGCGCTGGGCCGACAGGACGGTTACCTTTCCGGCCTTGGTTTCGATGGTGTACTTGCCGGTGTGGGCGGAGGTGCCGGCGCCGACCTCGAAGCCCTGGGGGGCGATGACCGTCTGATAGCCGGCACGGCGGGCCGCAGCGATGGATTCCATGGTCCACTCCTGTTTGCCCTGCCAGGCGTACGCGCCAGGCGCTGCGTCCCCATAGAGCTTGGCCGCGGTCTGGACACTCCAGGCCTCCGGGGTGACACCAGCCTGGGTATAGCGGTCCTGACTCTGGGGCGCATACCCAGTGATGTCAAAGTCCGCTGGCTGAATCAGCCCTTGTATCTGGGGACGGTTGGCGAAGGCGGACAGGTAGACCGGGTCGCCCAGGGCTTGCAGGGACCCGTGTCTGGACAGCAGCTGGCTCTGGTCCTCCTGGCGGCGGGTCCCCTGGCGGGTCAGTGTCACACTCCGGTTTTTATCGTTGCCCGAGCCTGACTCGGATTCGGCACTGGACTGGGTCATCAGCGCTGTCATGGCCTTGTCGTCAATGTTCCAGTCCGAGGAGGTCAGCGGCAGGACCATGGTCAGGGACAGGGCGGGGGTGCCTGCAGTGGGCAGGCCATCCCAGGTCCGGGTCAGAAAGGTGAATACGTCGCCCAGGATCCGGCCCTGATCGTCGCTTAGGGAGAGCCGGACGGGCTTGGGTCCCCAGCTGGTCATCTTCTTGATCGCGTCTTGATCAGCCGGTACGTTGACTGCGACCTCGGTGCTCTGCCCGGCCGGAATCGTCGGTACTGTCTGTGTACCCAGCACGTCCGGGGTGGGGATGCGGGCATGACCTTCGGACCAGGTCTGCATGTCGGCCCGGGAGCTGAAGGAGTAAAGGGCACTGGTGGATACGCTCAGATGGGCATTCTCCATGGGTTGGTTCGCTGTGTTGGTCACCGCAGCGCGCAGGGCGTAGCCGGACTGGTCAGTCACCACTGGCGTCGACCAGCGCAGGGCCACCTCGGCTGAGCTTTGATGACTGGTGGCGGCCAGGGCTGGTGTCGGATGCCAGGGAGTCATCACCAGGGCGGCCAGAAGGACGATTGCCAGCAGGATTCGGGGCCACTGGGTCCACCGGTTGAAGGCATGAGTGCGCTGGCTGGTGCGCCCGCTCGGGCGCAGGGGGGTCTGGATCATAGCTGTTTTTTGTACTTCCTCGCGTAGAGCCAGGCTATTTTACGCTCATTGGGGTAACTGAGCACCGAGGTCAGGTCAGAGAAGTCCACCCAGATGGCGTCCTCGGCCTCATGATCGGGGTCGCCCTCCACGCTCAGGGATCCACCGATCATCCGCAGGACGAAATGATGAACCAGCTTGTGGACCCGCTGATTGGTCCCGGTGAACCAGTAGTCGATGGTAGCGATGGAGTCGGTCACTCTACCCAGTATCCCCGTCTCCTCATGGACCTCGCGCACCGCCGTCTGTTCGGGTGTTTCCCCCTTCTCGATATGCCCCTTGGGCAGACACCATTCCAGATGGCCCGAGCGGGAGTGCCGGGCGATGATGGCCACCCGGTCATGCCGGTCGAAGATTAGCCCGCCCGCCGAATATTCGCGCACCACAGGCAGCTCCTGGGCATCCAGGGAGGCAAACGTGGAAGGACCGGAAGCATGTTTGTGCCGGGGCATGAGGGCAGGCGTGGGAGCGTCATCCTCGGTCTGTATGCGCTCGCGAACCTGTGGATCCAGGCGTTCGCTTACAGTCTCCACCAGGTGGCCCGGCCCCTGCTGTCCGCGGGCATGGGTGTCCGCAGAGTCGGCGCTATGTGCAAGCATGCGCGCCATGTCCGCGGGCGTAATCATACTCCAACTCTACGTAAGGTAATGTGCAGGTGGGGTAACGGTATGCTAGTAGGCGCATCAACTCCGTAGGAAAGGGTGAGCGTGGATTTCCAAGTCTGGCCGGAGGCCATCGAGCTCGGGCGCCTCTTCGCCGAGCAGGGATTTGAACTGGCGTTGGTAGGGGGTCCTGTACGCGATCTGCTCCTGCACCGGCACTCCCACGACCTGGACTTCTGCACCTCGGCCCGGCCCGAGCAGTTCGAGCCCATTCTGCGTCACTGGGGGTCGGGTTTCTGGGACATGGGACGCAAATTCGGTACCCTGGGCGCGCTGCGGCGGCGTCCTGATGGCACCGAGGTCAAGGTGGAGGTGACCACCTACCGGCGAGACACTTATGATCCCGACTCCCGCAAGCCTGAGGTGGACTATGGGGACAGCCTTGAGGGTGATCTTTCACGGCGCGACTTCACCGTCAATGCTATGGCCCTGCGGGTGCCCGACCTGGTCTTCGTAGATCCCTACCGAGGGGCCAACGACCTGGCCAAGCAGGTGTTGCGGACCCCGGTGGATCCTCGCCAATCCTTTGATGACGACCCCCTGCGGATGATGCGGGCTGTGCGGTTCGTGGCCCAGCTGGGATTCACCATCGCTCCGGAGACCGCAGAGGCCATCACCCGCATGACCGATCGAATCAGCATCGTCTCGGCCGAGCGGATTCGCGACGAGCTGACCAAGCTCATGCTGGCCGACCATCCCGTCCAGGGCATCGAGGCCCTGGTGCAGTCCGGCCTGGCTGACATCGTTCTGCCCGAGGTGCCGGCTCTGCAGCTGGAGATAGACGAGCATCACCGGCACAAGGACGTTTTCGAGCACACCCTGATGGTGGTGGACCGGGCCATCGCCCTGGAGACCGGACCTGACGGACCTGTGCCCGCCCCAGACCTGACCCTGCGCCTGGCCGCCCTGCTGCACGACATCGGCAAGCCAGCCACCAGACGCTTTGAGCCCGGCGGCAAGGTCAGCTTCCATCATCACGATGTAGTTGGAGCCCGGCTGGCCCGCAAGCGCCTCAAGGCCCTGCGCTTCGACCACCACCTGATCGCCGATGTCTGCAATCTGATTTCCATGCACCTGCGTTTCCACGGCTATGTGGACGAGCGGTGGACCGATGCGGCTGTCCGCCGTTATGCCCGAGAGACCGGTCCGCTTTATGAGCGGCTCAATCGTCTGACTCGTGCCGATGCGACCACCCGCAACAAGCGAAAGGCTCAGGTTTTCTCCTCCGCCATGGACGAGCTGGAGGACAGGGTGGCTCAACTGCGCCGGCAGGAGGATCTGGATGCCATCCGGCCTGACTTGGATGGACGACAGATCATGCAGATTCTGGACCTCAAGCCCGGACCGCAGGTGGGACGCGCCTATAAGCACATGCTGGACTACCGCCTGGATCAAGGCCCGGTCGACCGGCAGACAGCCGAGCAGGAGCTGAGGGACTGGTGGCAAAGGGAAGGCGCCGACCAAGCCTGACCCAGGTCGTACCTTTCCGGGCGGGCGCTCTTGGTCAGGAGACTGCGAAAATTGGCGGCGAATATTGTGGCTACGTGATGTTGAATCCGGCAGTACGCCGGATCTGCAGCGTCAGGCCTTGGGGGCCTTGGGCAGGTTCTTCATGGAGGAGGGGTCGGCCTGGCAGCCCTTGATGGCTTCGATCTTGCGGCCTACGACAGAGTTGCTGTCCTCGTCGTCCAGGTCGGTAAAGGTGGCCCCTATGACCACGTCGATCAGATCGTCGTTACGGTCGTCCATGATCAAAACCGCATCGTTGAATTGGGATCCCACAGTGTAGCCGCGGTCAATGGCTGAGGCTCCAAAGCGTATTTGGGTGCGGGCTGTCTCGGTCTTGCCCGGATAGTCCGCCACATCCTGCATGTTGAATCCCCGATTGCGCAGTGCCGAGGCCAGGGCAGTGGCCAGACCGGACTTGTTGGTTCCGTTGAGCACCCGCACGCGGATGTCGGGGTGGTTGACCAGCTTGGCATTGTCGGGCGGGCAGGGCACGGCGACCCCATAGTTGGGCTTGGCGATGCTGGCGTGTTTGGCGGTATGCCCGATGGACCCGAAGATGATCAGTCCGCAGATGATCAGGATGGCCACTAGTGCGCTGACGACTATGGTGAAGACCATCTTCTGCCGCCGTCGCACGAACTGCCTGCGGGCCTCGCGCTCGTCGAGTGGTTCGGGATTCGTCATGTTGCCTACTCTACTGTCCATGGGTGACTCGCAGGGGGATTATCCTGGGCAGGACTGGCGAGTCAGCCTCGATGATTCTGTCCACGGCATTCTGCTCCCGCCAAAGCCTGATGAGTGTGATTGCCTGCTCGGGACGAGGGGCCATGACCACTACCGAGGGGCCGGATCCAGAGACGAAGGCCGGCCCGATGCCTGCCCGCCGGGCCAGGTCCAGGGCCCGGCGCGAGCGAGGATGCAGGGTGCAGGCGGTCTCCTGCAGGTCGTTCAGGTCGTGGGGGTCGGGTCCGATCAGGTCGAAGGCCTTGTAGACCTGGGCTGTGCTCAGCTGGTCCTCGTAGGCGCCGATCAGGAGGTGTCCGGTCAGCCCATCCCTGGACAGCTGCTGGGCCTGTGGGCCGTCAGGATCCAGGGGCTGCAGAATCTGGCCGAAACCTGTCCCCCTACTGAGCCCTCCATGCAGGCAGAAGGGCAGGTCAGCGCCCAGCTCGGCGGCGATGCGATCCAGTTCGGCGGCAGGCATCCCTAGATTCCAGAGCCGGTTCAGGCCCAGCATGGTTCCGGCGGCATCCGCGGATCCGCCGGCCAGTCCGGCGCCCACCGGTATCCGCTTGACGATGTGGATGGCAACATCAGGCTGGTGCCCGGTGGCCTTGGCCATGGCCAGGAGGGCCTTGACGGCCAAGTTGGCGCGTGGATCGGCATCACGGCGGTTCAGGTCACCCAGGTGTTCGCCCTCCAAGCTCAGGCGGAAGCCGCTGCCAGGTTCTCTCCGTTGCAGTTCGACTTTGTCCCAGATCCCCACGCCGCTGTAAATGGTGTCCAGGCGGTGTCGCCCTCCTAGGTCGGTTCGTGTCGGTCCGACGCGGAGCCTCAGATTGATCTTGGCGGGGCAGTAGAGAGCAATGCCATCCCTCCCGGTTGCCGGACTCACGCGGTCACCTCGCGGCGGGCTTGCTCCAGGTCGACGAACTCCTCGATGGTCATGGTTTCCCCCCGGCGTGCAGGGTCAATGCCTGCAGCCTGGAAGGCTTCGGCGGTCACCAGGCCCTTGAGTGCGGCGTGCAGGGTCTTGCGGCGCTGTCCGAAAGCGGCATCGATCAGGGAGAAGACCTCGGTTCTTGTCCCCGCATCCCCGCGTCCGCGTCCATCCTTGTCCCGGGTGAAGGAGACCAGGGCTGAGTCCACGTTGGGGGCTGGCCAGAAGACATGGCGCCCGATCCTGCCAGCCTGGGCGGCATGGCCGTACCAGGCCAGCTTCAGACTGGGAGCGCCGTAGACCTTGGAGCCCGGGGCGGCCGTGAGCCGGTCCGCCACCTCCTTCTGGACCATGACCAGAAATCGGCTCAGATTGGCGAACCGGGCCAGGAGGGTCAGAATGATCGGAGTGGCTACGTTGTAGGGCAGATTGGCCACCATAGCCAGGTCGGTGGCCGTGCCCGCGTCGCCTGCCAGCTGAGGGGTCAGGGTCAGAGCATCCCGGTTGATCACGGTCAGCCGTTCCAGGCTCTCCGGCATGCGCTCGCGGACGGTCTGCGGCAGCTGCCGGGCCAGGACGGGATCGATCTCGTCGGCGGTCACCAGGCAGCCCGCCTCCAACAGTCCAAGAGTCAGAGATCCCAGACCAGGACCCACCTCCAGAACGGGTTGGCCAGATTCCACCCTGGCCAGACGGACGATCCTGCGGACGGTTCCTGGATCGATGACGAAGTTCTGCCCCAGTCGCTTGGTGGGGTGGATGTCGATCTGGTCGGCGATGCGCCGGATGTCGGCTGCTCCCAGGAGGCGGTCGCTCTCGGTTTTAGTGTTCATGTCGGTTCATTGCTCGTGGATGTGGTTAGGGGATCAGTACGAATTATGCCGTTTTTGGTATTGCAGTGCTGTACTAGGATTCCCGTACCGTTGTGCGATGTAGTAAAGGCCCCAATCAATCTGGACAGCAGCATCGTCACGCCAGTTGGGTCCATATTTCGCCATCTTGGAGCCGGGGTAAGCCTGGGGAATGCCGTAAGCGCCCGAATTTTTATTTTCGGCATTCCAGAGCCAGTGTGATTCCTTGTCCCAGAGTTTCACCAGGTCTGAGAACTGTGATCCCGTCCATCCGCGCTGGGCGGCTGCACCCCCGGCATAGGCTTGGGCCAGTTCAGAGCTGGCATGCCAAAGACCGTCACGAGATGGGCTCGGCGCTGGCGACGGGGCTGGCTTGTTATCGGGCATAGCTGGAGCTGGTGTGCTCGGCTGTGTCGGCTGCGTGGTCTGCGGAGGCTTGGTCTGTGTTGGCGTAGGGGCCGGTGTCGTTGCCGACTGTGAATCCTTGCTGGGCGAGGGGCTCGGAGATGGCGTTTTCTGCGCCTGTTGGGAATCCTTGCCTGTGTCCTTGGACTGCTGCCCGCTGTTCTGTTCCTCCTTCGGCTTGTCGGGACCGACGGCCACCACCTGATCCACTGGCATGGCTACGGTCTCCTCCTTGACCACCTGCTCCGATTCGGCCTGTCCGTCCACGTAGGTGACCTGGATGGTCTGCAGGCGTTGACCGGCTACGCCCGCCTGCCGCACCAGGGTCTGACCGGGCGCAAGGCTCGGGTCGACCACGGTCCTCGTGGCGAAGGATATGGGGATTGTTTTTTGAGTGTTTCCGTGGGTGACCCGTTGGACCCGCAGCACGGTGGTGCCCTGGTCATGCTCCACGCTGACCCGGTCCTCCTTGCCCAGCACGATGCCCTTGGAGTCCAGTATGGATGCGGCTGGGAGCTTGCCGTCAGGGGCCACCGAGGTCTTTCCGTCAGCTATGACAGTGACCGGCCCTGCCTGGTTGATGACCAGACCGCCGGTCAGCTGGTTATAGACGTTGCCCACATCCACGGTGACCTTCATGGCCTGCTTGCGGTTTTCCTCGAAGAATCCCAGCAGTTGGTCCATGCTGGTGGCTGTGGTCCAGAAGGGCACCCGCTGGCCCTGGATGACGATGGTGGTCTGATAGGCGGAGCGCACGGTGACCGCCGCATGGTTGCGCAGCTGGCCTCCGGATGTGGAATCGACCAGGTCGTGGGTCTTGACCTTGATCCCCTGCTCGCGCAGCAGACCGTCCACGCTATAGGCATAGGTGGTCACCATTTTGGTCTGCCCGTTGACGCTCAACGCCACGCTCTTGCGCGCGGAAATGAAGAAAGTCAGGACCATGGCCAGAACGACCAGGAGGGCACAGGAGACCACGCGAATCCTTCTGAGCACGACGAAACGCCGCGGTGTCCAGCGTCTGGCCATGTGCTCGCCTCCCCGTTCCTGCCTTGTCTGTACCCGGCAATTCTAGCGGTGAGGGCATGGACTGAGGCCGCACAATCCGCAAGGTCGGGCAAATATCCACATTTGTCGCAGGCGGATGGCAATAAAAAAGCCGACTTAACCGTCATCGGTCAGTCGGCTTTTCAAGACCCGGGCCCTAGGCCGGCGGATCAACGTCAAGAGGACGGGAATGAAGGGGAATGATCCCGTCCTCGAATACGAACGGAGATGGTTGGGGAAAAGCTCCGTTCGTACTTCGGAGAACGAGCCTCCGAAATGACTTACTCGAGGGAAGTATTTGTAATTATCCAGGTAATGTCCATTATTATAGCCTGCCCGGAGACAAAGCTGAATAGTCGAATTTAATGGTTCGTTCCTGGCGTAGAGCCTCCTGTCAGAGTCGAACTGACGACCTGCCGCTTACAAGGCGGCTGCTCTGGCCAACTGAGCTAAGGAGGCGGTCCCGGTGGTCCATTACAGCATTCCGGGCCGCGGTACGGAATGATATCGTACCATCACCGTCCCCCCAAGGGGACGCTGGACGCGAAATTTCTCTCGACCTGCCTGGTTCAGTTCAGTGAGCGCGGTTGGCCGGAGGCACCGATGGCCGGCATGGCGCCCTTGACGCCCACCTTGGACTGGTCCAGGCCCAGAGCCTTGAGCAGGCCCGTGCGGTAGTCCAAGCCCGCCTTGGACAGGTTGCCCAGCTCCCAGTAATTGCCATTGATGCGGACCGTGGGCGTGGTCATCTGCCCCTTGTTGGCCCCGGAGGGATTCCAGAGCTCCTTGCGCAGAGGGGTGTAGGTGTCCATGGCCTTGATCCAGTCCCGGTAGTGGCCCTTGACCGCCTGCTCGGCAACCTTGGGATCAACCCCGGCCTTGATGGCCTGCTGGCGGATCTTGTCGTTGCTGATGGGGTGGTAGTCGGACTCGTCCGGTTGGAAGTCCTTGGCGTAGAGATTGGCGATGAAGGGCAGCAGGTGGTCGGGGTCGTGCTGGGCCACGTAGATGGTGGCCGTGCCCGTCCTGCTCGAGTAATTGTCGGTGGAGAGCCGGTCCATGAAGCTCATGGGGTAGATGACCAGGTTGATCTGCCCGGCATCCACCAGACCGGTCAGGGTTGAGTCCAGTCCGCGATGCAGGGCGCCGCAGCCTGGGCACATGAAGTCCATGTAGATCTCCACGGTCGGAGCCTTGGCCACCGGCTTGTTGAGCCCCTGGGAGCTGATCAGGAAGCCGCCCTGGTCATTGGCGGCCGAAGGCTTTTCCTTGACCTTTGCGACGGCCTGACGGGCCTGCTCCAGGTCCTGGGTCTTGACCGGGCGATGGCTGCGCCAGTAGAGGAATCCGCCCAGAGCGATCAGAGCGATGAGTACCACGGTGACGAAGACGCCGATCATGGTCTGCTGGCGGCGCTCCTTGGCCTCCTGGAGCCGCCGTGCCTCTTCCTGGGCCTTGAGCGCGGCCTTGCGGTTCTGCTTGCCCTTGGACATGACCTGGATCCTTTCCTTGGCGTACTGAGCATAGTGTAGCCGCCAGGGGTGGAGCACGACCTTAGGCACGCAGGAGGTGGATGGGGGCCCAATCCATGGAGGGCTGGGCAATCAACCCGGCCAGGAGGACGGCCACAATCAGCAGCCAGATCAGGAGCAGGATCCGCCTGCGGTGGGGGCTGCCCGGCGCCTCAGGAACCTGACGGCCCATGAGGATGCGACCCGCCGCCAGACGCAGGACCATGTTGCCGCTGTTGGCCTTGGGGGCTGAGCGGTCCTGCATGGGCAGTGTTGTCAACAGCCAGCCTGCCAACGTCGCCAGGGCCATGGCCAGTCCGCCGGTGGACAGGGGTCTGGCCGCTGGCAGGGGGACGGTCAGTAGGTGCTCGCCCAGGGTCAGGCCTGCGCGAACGGTGGTGAGGGCGCCCGCCCAGGTCAGTGGCAGAGCAACCAAGGCTTGGACGAGGATCATGCCCGGCAGGCGGAGTAGGGCGGCTGCCAGGCCCTTAAGCAGGTGCCAGGGGAAGGCGGCTGCGTTCAACAGACGGTCGGTGCTCCGTCGAGGGCCTTCGCGGCGCAGCTCCCGTTCGATCTGGGCTTTTATGCTCCATCCTGCGGTGCTCAGGGCCCAGAGGAGGATTCCGGCGGCGGCCAGTGCCGAGACCGGGGCCAGAGCTGTCAGCAGGGCAGGAAGGATTCCCAACATGACCAGGCAGGGGGTTCCGGCCTTGAGGTAGCGCAGACGTCGCATCTGGGCGGGGGGCTGGTCTCCCAGCCAGTGGGCGTTCGCCTCGTTGCGGTATCCGCTGGGCAGAGGTTGTGCCGAGGGCAGCGGATCCTGAACGGTGGTGGCTTGAAGATCTTGACGATCCGCTAAGGGTTGTTGGTCCTGCCAGGCCTGTGTCTGCTCCTGCTGCTCCTGGGCTGCAGGCAGGGGATTCAAGAGGCTGGTGGGCTGTTCCGAGTCGGGCAGGATGGTCGTCTGCTCATCGGCTCCGTTATCTGTCGGAGGTTGTGACCAGGCCGTCCGCGGACTATTCGGATCAGCCTGCGTAATAGGCGGCATGGGCATGGTGGCCGGCTCAACGACCATGGTGGGCGAGTCGGCCTGCCCCTCAGCCTCCGAAGATCCGCCGCCAAAAGGGCGCATCGTCTCCTGACTGCCCTTGTCGTCTTGCTCCCCTTGCCAGGCCTGCGGATCCATGGCGTCCCGGCTGATGGCCTCCAGGAGTTCCTGAGGGGTGCAACGTGCGCCTCGGTCGGGGGAGAGGGCCGAGCGCAGGGCTCTCATGGTGCCCATGGGCAGTCCGGACAGGTCGGCATTGCCCGAGGCCTCCCGCTCCAGAACCGCCATCATGGGCTTGTCGCCGAAAACCGCTCGTCCGGTGGCTGCATAGGCTAGAACAGCTGCCGTGCTCCACCAGTCGGTTTCCTGGTCGGCCTCGGCTCCATCGATGATCTCCGGGGCGATGAAGCCGGGGGTTCCCATGACCAGTCCTGTCCGGGTCACGTGGCTCTGCCCCTGGCCCATGGCGATGCCAAAGTCCACCAGCACCGGCCCCGAGACCGAGATCATGACATTGGTGGGCTTGATGTCTCGGTGGACGATGCCCGCCTGGTGGACGGCTGCGACGGCATCGGTCAGTTTGCGTGCCAGCCGCTCCAGGTCGTCGCCACGATAGGGACCGTTGACAGCCACGTCGTCGCGAAGGTTGCGCCCCTCGATCAGCTCGGTCACGATGAAGGCCAGGGCATCATCAAGTTCCATATCCACGATCCTGCAGACACCTGGATGGCGAATCCGTTGCAGGGCCAGAGCCTCGCGTCGCAGGCGCTCGCGGGCCGAGGCGCGCTCCTGTACGTCGGGGCTGTCTGACGAGACCTGATCCTCCTCCAGGGATTCACGCAGGATTTTCATGGCGTAGTCCTGGCCACCGCCATCCCGTGCGCGCCAGACGGACCCCATGGCACCGCCGCCCAGGGGCTCGATCAGGGTGTAGCCCCCGACCAGCCGTCCCGGCCTCAGGTCCAAACCCTCAAGATCGCTCATATCTCCATTGTGCCCCGACTGGTTGAAAAGCACCTGATTGCGGTCCCTGCTGTTTCGCCGCGTCCGAGATTGCCGCGAATGGCTCGACTGCTGACGACATAATGCGTAAACAGGCGTTGATACAATATTCTCGGCGGGAAAACATACAAAACAACAGAAAGAGGGGGCTTCCATGGAAGCTTCACGCTTTGAAAAGGGATCCGAGGCTTTGGCCGCCATTGATGGCAAGGGAGGCCAGGCTGTCATCGACTCCCTTCAGGACATAGCGCCGGACCTTGGTCGTTGGATTGTCGAATTCGCCTTTGGCGACATATACACCCGGAAAGGACTCGATCTTCAGCAGCGCGAGCTGGTCACCATAGGCAGCCTGGTGACGCAGGGTGACACGGCTCCGCAGTTGGCCGTCCACATACAGGGAGCTCTGAATGTAGGGCTGAGCAAGGCGGCCGTGGTTGAAGCCATACTCCAATGTGCTCCCTACGTGGGATTCCCCAGGGTCATCAACGCGATCAACGTGGCCAGAACGGTCTTCGAGCGCGATTCTGAAGATTCCGACAAGCACGAGGATTGAGTCGACGACGGTGAACACGTCGAATTCAGGCCTTGGTGTATAGTGGGCACTGGCTCAAGGGAGAGTTTCTCTTAACCACAAAACAGAAAACCGTCGCATGGCCATGCCGATGTCGGTGTTGACCCCGGGACGGAAACCACAGTGAAAATCAACCCTTCACTACGGATCGTTCGGCACGTACCTGCCGATGAAAGGATGAACAATGGCAGAAGTGGTATTCGACCACGTCACTCGTATCTACCCGGGCAACGATGAGCCCTCGGTCAGTGACCTCAGTCTGGACATCAAAGACGGTGAATTCCTTGTTCTGGTAGGGCCTTCCGGCTGCGGAAAGTCCACCACCCTGCGCATGTTGGCCGGCCTGGAGGAGGTCAACAAGGGCCGCATCATGATTGGTGACAAGGACGTGACGACCATGCAGCCCAAGGACCGCGACATCGCCATGGTCTTCCAGAACTACGCTCTTTACCCCCACATGACAGTGGCCGACAACATGGGCTTCGCCCTGAAGATCGCCGGCACCCCCAAGGATCAGATTCGCCAGCGGGTGGAGAAGGCCGCCGAGGTGCTGGATCTGACTGAATACCTGGACCGCAAGCCCAAGGCTCTGTCCGGTGGTCAGCGTCAGCGTGTGGCCATGGGCCGCGCTATTGTGCGTCAGCCCAAGGTCTTCCTGATGGATGAGCCTCTGTCCAACCTGGACGCCAAGCTGCGTGTCCAGACCCGTACACAGATCGCCGCTCTGCAGCGCCAGCTGAACGTCACCACCCTGTACGTGACCCACGATCAGACCGAGGCTCTGACCATGGGCGACAGGATCGCCGTCATCAAGCTGGGCGTCCTGCAGCAGGTGGGTGCGCCTACCGAGCTTTACGATCGGCCGGAGAACGTCTTCGTGGCCGGCTTCATCGGCTCGCCTTCCATGAACATCAACATTCACCCCGTGGTCAACGGCCAGGCCAAGATCGGCGAGGACACCATCAGCCTGCCGCGCGAGGCCGTCGACAAGCTGACCCCCGAGGACCAGGGCAAGATTGTCGTGGGCTTCCGTCCCGAGAATGCCTCTCTGGCCAGTGCCTCCGATCCGGATGCCTTCTCCCTGAAGGTGGCCAACGTGGAGGATCTGGGCTCCGACGGCTACATCTACGGCAACATTCTGACCGACAACAGCGCGGCTGAGCAGGCCATCGTCATGTCCGACCAGAACAAGCTGACCACCATCCGTGTCAACCCGCGCGACCTGCCCAAGGTGGGCGACGTGGTCAAGATCCACATCGATCCTGAAAAGATGCACCTGTTCTCCCCGGCCAGCGAGCTGCGGCTGAACTGAGCATTCCTGTGACCCTGCGGTTCGGCCACGGTTTCCCGCCGAGCCGCAGGGCCCGTATCGATCATTGATATCATCTCCTTTCCTTGTTGACCGGGTGACCAGGAGCCCCGCGCGGCGCATCCGTGCGGGGCTCTTCCCGTATAGGATGGGCGGCGATGGGATGGATGAAGCATGACTAGCGTGAACATCAACCGGGCGACGGCCTCCTCTCTGGACCCCCGTGCCCTGAAAGCCACCTCGATAAAGACCACGGCCGATCCCTCCTCCGAGCAGGAACCGGCTGCCCTGCATATCACGGCCACCAGCTCCAACCCCAGGATGTTCACCCTGCCCTGGGAGCGGCCGCTGGCTACCTGGCCCAGGGATCTGCTGGCCAACCTGCCCAGAGGCATCTCCCGGCACGTGGTGCGCTTCGTCCACGTGGGCGACGATGTCTACGCCATGAAGGAGATCACCCAGAGGGTGGCTGAGCGGGAGTACGAACTCTTGCGCAAGCTGCAAAAACTGGAGCTGCCCACGGTCAACCCCATCGCTGTGGTCACCGGTCGACACACTCGCGAGGGCGAGCCTCTTGAGGCCATGCTGGTCACCCAGCACCTGAAGTTCTCGCTGCCCTACCGTGCCCTTTTCGCCCGCAATCTGCGCCCGGACACGGCTGAACGTCTGATCGATGCCCTTGCGGTTCTTCTGGTACGGCTCCATCTGGCCGGCTTCTACTGGGGCGATGTCTCGCTGTCCAACGTGCTCTTCCTGCGTGATGCCGATGCCTTCTCGGCTTTCCTGGTCGATGCCGAGACCGGCGATCTGCACCCCAGCCTGACTGACGGCCAGCGTGAGTATGACATTGACCTGGCCAGGACCAATATCATCGGCGAGCTCATGGATCTGGATTCTGGCAACCTGCTGGCTGGAGAGGTGGACGAGGTCGGCGTAGGCAACCGGCTGGTGGACCGCTATCACTCCCTCTGGAGTGCTCTGACGGACGTGGACAGCTTCGACCCGGACGAGATGTGGAAGATCGAGCGCCGCGTCAACCGGCTTAACGATCTGGGATTCGACGTGGACGAGCTGGAGATGAAGACCGAGGAGGACGGCAACCGGGTGCTGGTGCGCCCAAGGGTGGTTGATGCCGGCTACGCCTCCCGCAAGTTGCTGCGGCTGACCGGTCTGGATGTGCAGGAGAACCAGGCCCGGCGGCTGCTCAATGATCTGGATGCCTACCGGGCATCCACCTGGCGGCAGGGTGAGGATCTGGAGATTGTGGCCACCGACTGGATGCGTGAGGTCTTCGAGCCTACTGTGCGCATGATCCCGCCGGAGTACCGTTCGCAGATCGAACCGGCCCAGTTCTTCCATGAGGTGCTGACCCACCGCTGGCTGATGGCCGAGAAGGCCGGTCACGATGTACCCATGGCCGAGGCCGTGCAGAGCTACATCAGCGAGTCCCTGCCCGAGTACCGGCTGGACTCCGAGGACATGAAGACCATCAACGAAGAGGCCGATGCCGGGGTGGTCGACGACGAGATGAATTGGCAGGGCGCCCATGCCCAGGCCGGTCAGGGTGAGCAAGTCACCAGAGATCAGGCCGACAAGGACGCAGATGGCCATGATGGGGTGGCTGACCAAACCAATGCTGAAGGCCAGACCGGAGCAGACACCCGGACGAACCGTGACCGGGCTAGCGAAGAGGTGCAGTCACAGCCAGCCTTCGAGGACGCGAATGGAGGCCGAAGTTCGCTGAGGTCGGTCTACGCCCCCGGCAGTCTGGATGCTGCTGCCGACCAGGACGATCAGGACGACGCGGTCTGGGCGTCCAGCTGATTGATTGGTTTGTGCGGCAATGGTCTGCTGCTTGCTGGCTGATGCAGGCAGGCTGTTGCCGCTCGGAATGTCCGTCTCCTGATTGTCGGTGTTTGCCTAGTGGATTATTTGGCTTGGCTGGCGGACCGTCGGCGTGCCATGGCTACGGCGTAGAGGCTGATGCCGGCCGCCACCGAGGCGTTCAGAGATTCCACCGAGCTGGAGATGGGGATGGAGGCCAGGGCATCGCAGTTCTCGCGGACCAGGCGGCTCAGCCCCTTGCCCTCGGAGCCCAGGACCACCACCAGCGGATCGGTCTCGAAGCCTGTCTCGCCCACAATGGCGCTGCCTGCGCCGTCCAGGCCGACCGCGTAGTAGCCGCGTTCCTTGAGACCTTGGATGGCCTTGGTCAGATTGACCACGCGGGCCACGGGCAGATGGGCGGCGGCTCCGGCGGAGACCTTCCAGGCTGCGGCTGTGACCGAGGCGCTGCGTCGCTCGGGCAGAATTACACCAGAGGCCCCGAAGGCCGCTGCTGAACGGATCACTGCCCCCAGATTCTGCGGGTCGGTGACCCCGTCCAGGGCGATGAACAGCGGGCGGGCGGCAACCTTGGTCGCCTGGTCGGCCCCTTCCAGCGCAGCCGAGTGCTTCTCGGCCCTATCGACCAGGCTCTGCAGGGATGCGTACTGGTAGGGCTGCACCTTGAGGACCACGCCCTGGTGGTTGCTGGACCGGGCGATGCGGTTCATCTCCAGGCGGTCGGCTTCCAGCAGGTTGAGACCCTCCTGACCTGCCAGCCTTACGATTTCTCTGGTCCTGTCGTCGTGTTCCATCCGGGCGGCCAGATAGAGTTGGCTGGCCGGGACGCCTACACGCAGGGCTTCCAGGACAGCGTTGCGGCCGATGACCAGGTCGTCGGAATCAGAGGTGAACCGGTCGGCCCGGCGCCGGGCTGCCAGACGCGGATCGGCCGCCTGCCTGCGCTGGGCCGCCTGCCGGGCCTTGTATGCCTTGTGGTAGACGCGATCCTCTGCCTTGGGGGTAGGCCCCCGGCCGCGCAGCTTGTTGCGGTGCTTGCCGCCCGAACCCTTGGTCGGGCCTTTCTTGTTAGCCATGTCTTCAGTGTAAAGGCAGGCGGGAACCGGTCAGTCATCCGTCGGCCTCAATACCTGCAGAGTGAAAACACGCTGTAACCAGGCCGTGTGAGTCACCCCAGAGCGGCTACTTGATCAGGATTCGGGAACTCCATCCACTCGACTGGAGACTGTCCCTTCGATGCAGGGGTGACGGCGATGTGGGCCATGGATGACCGGCCCGAGGCCCCGTGCCAGTGTCTGACGCCTGCCGGGCAGAAGACCACGTCGCCGGGTTCCAGTTTGCGCGCCCGATGGCCCTCCTCCTGCTCCCACCCCTGCCCGGCGGTGACGATTAGCAGTTGGCCATGCGGGTGGGTGTGCCAACGGTTGACGCATCCTGGTGCGAAGGTCACATTGCTGGCCGAGCATTCCGCGTCCGGATCGGTCAGGCGATGCAGCCAGACATGACCGGTGAAGTTGGGTCCGTCGGCCGAGTCTCCCAAGGGGTAGGGTCCTGAATCCGGTTCAGTCCCGGCTTTGGATGGGGTTGCAGCGCTGTCCTGGTTCTCACCGTAGACCTCCTTGGCCAGGCCGAAGGCCGACCATGCCTTGGGCCAGCCTGCGTAGAAGGCCAGGTGGGTGATCAGCGCCACCATTTCTGTGCGGGTGACGCCATTGCTTTTGGCTATGGCCATGTGGCTCTTCAACTGGGGGAAGAGTCCCATGCTCATCAAGCCTGCGCAGGTGATCATGCTGCGGTCACGAGCCGAAAGTTCGTCCTCGCGGGACCAGACCTGGCCGAAGAGCACGTCGTCGTTCAGGTGGGCGAATTGTGGCGCGAACCGACCGAGCCGGTCGTGGCCCGCAGTTTGTTTGATTGCCATGGGTTAGTCTCCTTGCCATCATTGTGGCCGGGTCATTCCGGCAGATTCAGCTATACCCCTTCGAGTGCGCTCGAAGTCAAGGCGCCCAGACTGTCCCGGATGGTCAATGAGGTAGGCAGGGCCAGGGCTCCGCGGTCCTCGGTGACAGGCGGGATGCCGGCTTTGCGCAGCCGAGCTATCAGGGCGGCCTGTTGACGGGACTGCCCGGTCTCGGGCTTCCGACCCAGCAGAATATCAGCTGCGGCATGTCCTATAGCTCTGCGAGGGATACGAATCGTAGCTACGGCCGGCTTGACGACAGGAGCGACCATGGTGTTGTCAAATCCGAGGACGCCGACCCTGTCGGGCACGGTGATTCCTTTGGACTGCAGACCCAGAATGACACCGGCGGCGATCAGATCATTGTAAGCGACCACGGCATCGGGAGGTTCCTGCTCCAGAGCGATGACGGCCTGCCTACCGCCTTGGACAGTAGGATTCACCGGACCAATTCGTCGGCATTCCAGCCCCATAGTCCGGCTGAGTGCTTGCAGGCTCTCCCAGCGGGATCGGTCGGACCAGGCCCCCACACGGCTGGCTATGTACACTACAGACCGTCTTCCTTGCCGCCGTAGCAGTTCCAGGGCTTGGGCCAGGCCGGTGGAGGCATCGGGCAGGACAGAGGGAAGGCCTTCTATGGGGCGGTTGAGGACTACAAGAGGCAGGCGTCGTCCCAGGCGCCGGGCCGTTGACGCCCGGACCTGATCGGTGGCCAGGATGATTCCACGGGTATGGCCGACCAGGCTTTCCAACAGGTCTTCTGTGCGCCCCAGCTCGGTTCCGGCTTCGATGATGCCGACTGCACCTTGTTCAGGAAGTGCCTCCTGAGCGCCGGCAAGGATCTGGGAGGAGATTCCGTTGGAGGTGTCCTGGACCAGAAAGGTGATCATGACTGGACCGGTCGCATCCCTACTGGGAGGACGGTCGGGTAGGGGGTATCCCATGGATCGGGCCAGGGAGCGGATATGGTCGGCGGTCTGCGAGTTCAGCCGACCGGGATTGTTGAGTGCGCGGGAGACCGTGGAAGGGGATACTCCGGCCCTTGCGGCCACGTCGATCATGCGCACGCGTCGGTGCCCTTCCCGCCCCTGTGCGGGCTCCGGGGATTTCCTGGACAAGCCTGATGCTCCGTTCCTTGCCTGATATGGCTGCACTGGCATTGTAGACGGCCTGCCTGCAGGTCGGCGCTGATACGTCCGAAGACCTCCTCGGTCAGTGGATAGCAGCGGATCAGCAGGACCGAGATGGTGAACATGGCAGCCGGTACCAGGCCCACAGCCAGCCGCATGTTGGTGCCCAGGGCCGGATCCTGGGCAACATTCATGCCTGGCCTGTAACCCAGGAAAGACAGGATGGCCGGCCCCGCCCATCCATTGATTGCCGCTCCGACCTGGCGGGTGATGCTGAGAGCGGCCATGGAGGCTCCGGCAGTGTTTCCGTTGCCGGTCCGCCACTGCTCGTACTGGACCGAATCCGCCTGCATGGCCCAGATGCAGGGGGTGATGACCTGCACTCCGATGCCGTTCAAGGCTATGCAGGCGACTGCAGGCCAGGCGGACCGGACCAGGATGAAGGCCAGCGAGGATCCGATGACCATCAGCCCGCCCAAGGTCCAGGTGCCTCGCTTGCCCAGACGTTGCACCAGCCAGGGCGAGCAGGGGGCTACAACCACCCCTGCAAGGACGCCCACCAGGGTCAGGGCGAAGGTGATTCGTCCGGTCTGCCCAGGGTTGCCGACGGTCAGGACCTCCTTGGCGACGATTGGGGCCAGCGAAGCCACCGGGTTGGTCATGAACAGGGTGGCCAGACAGACCACCAGCAGGGGCCGATTGTCGGCCAGGAGCCGCAGATCCTCTTTCAGGGAGGTGCGAGGGGCTGCTGGAGGCAGGTAGCGCTCCCTGGTGGTCCGGGCCATGATCAGATAGCCCAGGGAGCCCAGCAGACAGCAGGCGGCGACCACCGGAAGAAAGAGGCGGGAGGGGTCCATGTCGTTGACCCGCGGAGCCAGGGTAAAAGTCAGGATTACCCCTGCCGCCGCTCCGCCGAAGGTGCGGGAGGCCGCCAGGCGTTGGCGGTCATCGGGGTCCTGTGTCATAGCTCCCAGCAAGGCCCCGTAGGGCACGCCGCCCAAGGCTCCAAGGAGCTGATAAAGCAGATAGGTGGCGATGGCCCAGCCGATGCGCACCGGCATGGGGGCGCTCGCCGGAATGGTGCACATCAAGGTGACGGAGATCATCATCGGCAGGCCGAAGACGACCACCAGCCGTCGCAGACCACCCTCCCGATCTTTGGCGCGGCCGTCGGTGATTCTTCCGGCGACCAGGTAGACCAGGGCTTGGAAGAGGTGGGCTCCTAGGAAGATGTCGGCCACCAGCATGGGGTCCATGCCCAAGTAGAGGTAGTAGGTAGTCAGGAAGAGGTTGGTCATCTGCCAGCCGACGTTGTTGGCGGCGTCGCCCAGTCCGTAGCCCAGAATGGCGGACCTGGGCAGGGACTCAGCGTTCATGGTCGCCCTCGGTGATGAGGCAGGGAAGGGAGGCGGGGGATTCCGGTCCGGCTCCTGCCGCATTGATGGCGCTGACGCTGACCGTGTACTTGCCGGGTGTCAGATCATCGAGGGTCAGGGTGGTCTGTTTTGCAGCCAATCGCAGTCTCGTATTCTGCCCACTTCCCATTTCGCGCATGGTGACCAGATAGCCCTGTAGAGGGATGCCTCCATCGTTCGGGGGAGACCAGGATGCCTGCATGGTTTTACCGGAAGAGGTCAGCCCGGGTTTGGCCGGACGCCCGGGCGCATGCCCGAGGATTAAGGGATCGCCTTGGGAAGAGGTGGGTGAGACCCGGCCATCCTCGGTGGTGAAGGCTGCCATGACCCGGTAGATGCCTGGTGGAACCTGCCGGAAACTATGGGTCTGTTGGTCGGAGGGCAGCCAGACGGTCGGCTTGGGCTCATGATTGTCAGACGGTTTCAGGGTCAGTTCGCACCCTGAAAACCCGCGTGGGACATGGTCAACAGTCAGACGGACGGTCATGTCTGCCGGGTCAATGCTGACCTGGGGGTCGCTGGGCCTGGGCAGCGTCGGATCGGTCCTTTCGGCTTTGGGGGGTCCCATACGCAGCTCAAGCAGGTCCGCTGGTTCGCCGATGCCCGTGGAGTTGCACTCCTGCAGGATCATCCGCCAGGTGCCGAAGGGGATCCCGTCCAGGTCGGCCCGTCCCTGAGGCCGGTCTAGGTAGAAGGTCATAGCCCGGCCTTTTCGGTCACGCAGAAGGACCTGGGCTGTGCGGGGCGCGTCGGCCTGGTGTCGGATCGGTCCGTGCTGCCAAGCCAGGCGCAGGCGGTGTCCATGAGGCTGGGCGTCGATACTTTGGGGAGCTGCAGGTATGGCCGGCAGACGATGGCGAGAGAAGGCCATGATCTGGCTCAGCTGCAAGGCGTACCGTCCTCCCTGATAAGGGTTGGCTCGCAGCCGGGTTGCCTCGATTTTGATAAACCTGATATTGCTCATTGGGGCGAAGTCGAAGGCCTGTGGTCTACCGTCCGCCGGCAGCGGATAGTTGTGGCGGCTGCAGACCTTGGTCCAGCTGCGACCGTTCGATGAAAGGCTGATGGAGAAGTCCAGCGGAAAGCCCTGACCCTGGTTGGGGTCGGTCGACCTGCTGCCGGTTGCGTACTCCACCACGCCGAAGGAACCGGTGCCTGACTGCTGGCTGGCATCTCCGGACGGATTGCGACCCCGGGGCGCTAGGACCACCTGGGATAGGGTGGCAGCCTGCCGCATCTCCAGGAGAATCCACTCCGGGCGGTTCCGGTTGCCGACGGAGCTGGACCAGCCGAATCGGTCGTAGGCGGCTCCGAGACGGCCGTCGACCAAGGCGGCCCTTGTCCACCCTGGCAGATCAGCTTGGGAGGAGACCTGGACCCGGGCCCCTGCGGCAAGATTGGCCCGGGCCTGTCGGGGAGGCCGCCGCCCGGCGGTGAAGGTGACCGTTACCGTGGCCGTCTCCTGCAGCTCTCCACGAAAGCGCACGCGGGCTCGATAGAGATGTCCGGGTTCCAGGCCGGAGGGATTGACGGTGTAGTAGATATCCTGCTCGTGGCGCAGGTTCCCGTTCATGCTTTCCAGGCTGAAGGCGCCCTCGGCATCCTCCAGGATCTGGGCGCTCCAGCGCTCGCTCATTGCGCTGCCCTCCTGACGCAGATGGATGCAGTGTTTAACCTCTCTTGATACCCATTCCACCCGGCCCAGGTCGATGCGGGGGTGTGCGGTCCCCAGCCGTGGCGGAGCGGCATGGTCGATCCACCCCAGGAAGTTCTCCTCCCGGAAGACCTGCCTACCCTGCTTGCGCACGCACAGGACCAGAAGGAGTCGGGCCCCCTGGCTGGCCCGATCCCTGGGCACAGTGATGGTCACAGGTACGGTCCGCCAGGAGGCGTATGGGACCTGCACCCGTCGGCGACCTCGCTCGACAACTACCCGTCTGCCCTCTGGGCCACGCTGCCAGGCCACTTGCCAGACCAGCTCAAGGTCGGTTCCCCCACGTTCCTCGTCATTGTGGACGATGATTGTGCGCTGGCTGGTCACTGCGCGCGGGTAGATCCTGTGGGGTTGTCCCAGGCGCGGTTCGCGGTCGAATTCCTTGTCGTAGGCTGCGACATCTGCGAAGGAGGCAGCTATATATCCAAAGGCCGGCCCCTCCTGCCAGGGTTCGTCCTCAGCGCGCCAGGGATCGAACTGGGGGCGCAGCAGCCTTTTAGGGTTAAGCCCCCTGCGGATTCTGCGCCGGTCCGGTTCAAGGCAGGCCTCGATGTTATCGTAGATGAAGGCGGAAATGCAGAAAGGCTTCCAGTCGACCACTCGCGTGGTCCGTATGCCCCTGGTCACTCGTCCGACCTCCCGGCCGAAGTCAGCCCGGGAGATGGTGTCCGGATCGCCGTTGAGACGGCCGTGGTAGATGTCGACAATCCGTCCCTGCCCATCGTAGCGGGGGATCCCCGCAGTGGAGACCGAGAATTCCTCGCCGGCGGCCAGGGGCAGGGGCGATTTGATGTCATAGAGGGCATAGATGTCTGGGGCCGAGGTCATACCAGAGGGATACCCGCCGTAGTAGTGGCGGGAATCCTCGTCGGTAATGGGGGCATTGAAGCCGTCATTGACCACTGGTCGGGTGCCGTCCTGCTCATGCACGGCCGCTTGCAGGGCTGGGATGAGCAGGTCGCCATCCTTGGGGTTCCATGCCTCGTTGGTGGTGGACCAGAGGACGATGCTGGGGTGGTTCCGGTAGGCCCGCACCCACCGCCGCGTCCACTCGGCATAGTGGCCAATGGCTTCAGGGCCGTAGCTCATGTGGAAGGGCGGATTCAGTTGCACGTTGGCTGGAGAGCCTGGATTCCAGAAGGCCGTCTCCTCCTCAAGGAGCATGCCGGTCTCGTCGGCGCGGTCGGCCAGGGTTTGCGAGGGGACTGAGCGGATGTGGTTGCGCAGGATGTTGAAGTTGGCATGTCGATAGGCGTCAACCCAGGCCTTGGTCATGTCCCGGCCGGATTGGTTGTCGTCAAGGATCAGCCCATAGGCATCGCCGGCCTCGTTGATCAGGTCGCGGCTGCCCTGGTTGAGTAGGCAGAGGGAGTCGCCGCGCAACCGGATGGGGATGCCGTTGAGCAGGTACCGATCTCCTTGGCGCTGGAATTGCCGGAAGCCGAATCGCTCCTGGGAACGGTCGACCACATGGCCGCCGACGTCGAGGAGAGCCTGCATGACATAGAGAAAGGGATCGGCACGGGACCAGTAGCGGGCGTCCGGCCAGGCCGTCTGCAGGTGGACGACCTTGGAGGAGCGGGGACTCAGGGAGCAGGACACCGGGTTGAAGGCCAAGACGGTCCGGCCCCTGCGCATTGAAGGTTTCCAGGGGCGTACCTTGGCCCTGAACCGCAGATCGCATGGGCGCTCGCTGGTGTTGATCAGCGTTGCATTGAGCTCCAGCCGGTCGTTGGAAGGGTCGGCGTCGCCGCCCAGATCGGGGATGATTTGCAGGTCTTCGATGCGGATCTTGGGCCTGCTGTTGAGCCAGACGTCGCCGCCCAGCCCCAGCCGTCCAACCAGGTTCTCAGTGCCGAAGGGGAAGAGCAGCCGATCGGGTCCTTCTGCAGAGGTCAGGGCATCGGCGGGAAGGGATTTGACACTCCAGATTTCAATCCTTATTTGGTTGCGTCCGGCATGAACCGCCTTGGTGACGTCCAGATCATAGGGGAGCAGCGTCATCAGATAACCCTTGGTGGATGACGGCCCCACCGGGATTGTGTTGATCGACACCTTGCCCAGGGTGGCCAGGGCATCCAGATGCAGGATCATGTCCTCATTCGGGTCAAGGGCACCCAGGAAGAATTCCCTGAGGTAGACACCATGGTGCAGATTCCGGCTCCAGGAGGCCGGATAACCGGTGGTCTCCGGCAGGCTGTCCCACCAGGTGGGCACCATGACGGGATATCCCCGGTCTCCATCGTCGGGGTGGAAGTCCCAGATGCCGTTGAGATTGAGTTTCACGCCGCCTCGCCTCGCTGCCTGCTACTGATGTCAGTTCATGGCCGGCCATCATGGCCGGTCAACAGGCAGAGTACATCGTATTGAGGCGTTGCCATTTATTGCCAATCCGGAACCCAGCAGGAGGGGCCAAAGCTGGCTTTGGGTATGGCGGTTGAAGGTAGCCTTCTTGCTTGGAGTATTTCGAGGTGGTCGGCGAATATGCAGGCGCAGGCATGCAGGTGCCAAGCCTTGTGGGCCAGGCCTGGGTCTGATCAGTCTGAGACGTCAGCCTTGTAGAAGTTGACGTAGGAGCGGGAGGGGGTTGGACCGCGCTGGCCTTGGTAGTGGGAGCCGTTGTGCTTGGACCCGTAAGGGTATTGAGCGGGCGAGGAGAGCTGGAAGAAGCACATCTGGCCGATCTTCATGCCAGGCCAAAGTTTGACCGGCAGGGTGCTCACGTTGGACAGCTCCAGGGTGATGTGACCTTCAAAACCCGGATCGACGAACCCGGCGGTGGAGTGGGTCAGAATGCCCAGGCGGCCCAGGGAGCTTTTGCCCTCCAACCGGGCGGCCAGAGTGGAGTCCAGCTTGACATACTCCCAGGTGGATCCCAGAACGAACTCGCCTGGGTGCAGAATCCAGGGTTCGTCCTTGGGCACCTCGAATTGCTCGGTCAGCGCACCCTGGTCCTCCGCCGGATCCACGTATGTGTACTGATGGTTGTTGAAGACCCGGAAGTAGCGGTCCAGGCGTACGTCCACGCTGGAGGGCTGGACCATGGCGGGCGTCCACGGGTCCAGATTCAGGTGTCCTGCCTGGTGGGCATCCAGGATGTCATGGTCGCTGAGCAACATGCCTAGGTATCTCCTTTGGATTCGTTGGTCGAGGGTCTCTCCTCGGGCGGGAAACCATCCGAAATCCAGTCTAACCGGCCCTATGCCCGCTTCCTGATCCTGCTGGATTCACAGAGAATTTTCAGATAACACTATCGTCACCATAAGGTACCTGCTCTTTACTATAGATATCGGCTCAAAAACCGAACGGGCGGTTGACCTCCGTCCGACAACTGATTTCCCTTTCTTCTCTCTCGCCCGGCGGTGTTCACGCACCGCCGGGTTCTCTTCATTTTGGGGGAAGTATCAGTGCGCCGACGTTTCACGTGAAACCGTATGTCCAATGGCTCGATTGAGTTCGTTAAGGTCTATTACAGTACGGTCGGGCGTTGGCAAATCAATGAGTGTTTGCAAATCCATGAGTCGCCCAGTGTTGGTCCGGTCCGAACCTTTGTTCCTTGAGCTTCTACCCCCCCCCCCTCGTATTCAGGACTCAAGGCCGGCAGATCTCCGAGATGGAATTGACAGTTCCGTGCAGCCACATTCTGGCATAGATCGTGCTCCGATGCGCGGCCCAAATCATAGGCACAGAATTGAAGACGAGCATTGAAAATATGGAAGAACCCCCGTCAGTTATGGCTATGACGGGGGTTCTCCACCGGGGGGAGGGACGGCGATCTTCTTGCCTTCGGCGGCTGAGGGAAGAGGGGGACTATCACATTGCCAAAAGCAGTCCGAACTCCGCTCCCTCCCCGGTTCGAGCGGCCGGGTGCCGGTGCTGGGCCCGACTCATTCCCGAGGCCAGGAAGAGTGGACCAAGCAGTGCGGCTATCCGACCAAGTATGTGTAGGTCACACCAGCCTTACTCCTGGGGAGCCTTGGCTGACATGGCCTTGTGGAAGATGGCCACGATGATCAGGGCCAGCAGAGCGGCCGCCGCCATGACCCAGAACATGTTGGCCACCTGGGCCTGGATGCCGGTCTTGACGCCCGCCAGTGCATGCGACCCGAATTGGGGATTGGCCATGAGTCCGCTGTAGACAGCCATGCCAATAGAGGCCGAGGTGTTCATCATCAGATCCCCGATGCCGATGCCGCGTCCGTTCTGGTCCACAGGCAGAGTGGCCGAGAAGGAGTCGTAGAGGGGCGTGTAGGACATGGTGATGCCGGCGATGAAGACCGAGGCCAGCGCGGTCAGGACCCAGAAACCCGAGGTGAGCATCAGGGCCGAACCGGCGGCTCCGGCGATCATGAGCAGGGCGGACAGGATCAGCATGGGCAGGCGTCCCATGGCGTTCATGATGACTCCGGACAGGCAGCCCACCAGAGTGGCCACGATGTAGACGATGGTCAGGCAGAGGGAGACCTGGCTCAGGGAGATTCCGTAGATGCGGTCGCCGATCACGTTGTAGATGGGCACGCAGGCGAAATTGAAGAAGTAGAAGACGAAGAGGGCCAGCAGGACAGCCATGTAGGCGCCGTTGGTCACGAACCCGCGGCTCAGGAAGGGGTTGGCGCCCTTCCAGACGTAGCCGGCGAAGATCAGGATCAGGACGGCCAGCACCCCAAGCATCCAGGTGGCCGGGAAGGAGAAGTAGACGGCCACGAACCCGGCGATCAGCGCGAACAGGGCGATGCCGAAGACGTCGATGCGCTCGCCCTTGATGCCGGTGTCAGGCGTGTACTTGAGCACCGGGGGGATGAGCAGGATGGAGACCAGGGGCACCAGGAAGAGGTAGCGCCAGTCGATGGAGGTGATCAGTCCGCCGGCGAAGATGCCCACAGCCGAGGATGCGTAGTAGACGGCGTTGAAGATGCCCAGGTAGAAGGCGCGTTCCTTGTCGCTCAGGTACTTCATGGCCATGACCAGGAAGACCGAGCCGGCCACCTGACCGCCCGCGGTCTGGATCATGCGGGCCAGGACCACGGCCCAGAAGTTCGAAGCGCCGAAGAAGCCCAGGAGGCTGCCGACGATCAGGGCGCCCACGCCGAACAGGGTCATCTTCCTTGGGGAGATGTAGTCGCAGAGGGTGCCGTAGAGCATGCAGACCACGCCCAGGACGATGCCGGGCAGGGTGCTGATCAGCGAGGCGTTGGCGGACATCCCCAGGGAGTCACCCACGTTCTGGAAGACCAGGTTGAAGGCCTGGATCATCAGTGTGCCCAGCAGGAAGATGGCCAGCAGGGCCGGCAGGGCCCGCTTGGTGCTGCGGCGGTTTTCGTCCACGGTTGCTTCGGTAGCCGTTGTAGTGATGGTTTCGCTCATGACTGCCGTCCTTCTATCGTTCGCTCTCGGTCTTGCGCACCAGGGTCAGAAGCCTGTCCATGAAGCGCCGGGTGAACCGCTCGGTGTCGACCGACAGGGCCACCTTGGTGTTCTTGACCGTGTCCAGAAGCCTGCTGGGGTCGCCGATGGTACGGGCCCGCTGCGGTCCCTCGGTCTCGACCATCAGATTGGTGGCGAAGGTGGTGACCAGGCTGGGGTCGATGGCCACGGCTGCGGCCAGGGGATCGTGCAGGTTGCAGCCTCCCAGGTAGACCCCGCTCTCCTTTTCGCTGATGTCGATGTAGTAATCGGTCATGTCTGCCAGGAAGCGGCCGGCGCTGGTGCCTGTGGCGCGCAGGGCCTCGGTGTCCTCGCGGCTCATCAGAGCCTGGGTGGTCACATCCAGGCCAACCATGGTGATGTCTGCGGTGGTGGCGAAGACCCGGTTGGCTGCCTCGGGATCCTGGTTGATGTTGGCCTCTGCGAAGGGTCCAACGTTGCCAGGCTGGGTCAGCGTGCCGCCCATCATGACGATGCTGATGCGGTCGACGATGTCGGGGGCCTTTTCCAGGGCGGCGGCGATGGTGGTCAGGGCGCCGGTGGGCACTACGACCAGCTCACCCTTGGGGTAACGACGGACCGCGTCGATGATGAAGTCCACCGAGCTCTGCTGGCTGGCCTGCCGGTCGGTCTGTGCGGGGATTTCGACGTTGCCGGTGCCGTTGGCCCCGTGGAAGATCTCGGAGTCCGGCGGAACGCTGAAGGAGTCGGCCGTGCTGGGGTGATCGATTCCCTTGAAGACCGGGATGTCCTCTCTGCCATACATGGCCAGCAGCCGCAGATCGTTGTCGACACCTTGGTCGCGCACCACGTTGCCGTAGGTGCCGGTGATTCCGATCAGTTCGGCATCCGGGGAGCCCAGAACGTAGGACAGAGCCAGCGTGTCATCGATGCCAGTGTCCAGATCCAGGATGATCTTGCGGACGGTTCCCTTGTTTGCTGACACGTTGGTCTCCTTCCCAGAAGGATGGGCAGCCCCAACCTTCTGCTTACCTATGTCGTGCCTTCCCTAGGCTGATTCGTTACTGCCGTGAAACAAACAACCTGTTTGATGTAACGTTTCATCAAACTGTACGGAGCTAAACTACCTGCGGCTTGGAGGCTTGTCAAAGCGCGTCGGGGGGTGTTCGCCATCAGGGCAGAGACCCGCAAATCCATCGGTGATGTCTGCAGCTACGGGTGGTCGGCCGCTTTTCCTTGCAACGGACGATAATGAGGGTATGACTTTAGCGACTCCTGAACAGTATGTGGCGATGCTCGATGCGGCCAGACGGGGGTCCTACGCCTATCCCGCCATCAATGTGACCAGCACCCAGACCCTGAACGCGGCCCTGCAGGGGCTGGACGAGGCCCAGTCCGACGGGATCATCCAGGTCTCAGTGGGAGGTGCCGCCTACCTGTCCGGACAGCGCCTGGCCGACCGGGTGGCTGGTTCCATCGCCTTTGCCAAGTTCGCCCACGAGGTGATTGCCCGCTATCCAAGCATCACCGTGGCCCTGCATACGGACCACTGCGCCCCGCAATACCTGGACGAATGGGTTCGGCCCCTGCTGGCCGTCGAGAAGAACCAGGTGGCCCGCGGTCAGGACCCGCTCTTCCAGTCGCACATGTGGGACGGTTCCGGCCTGCCCCTGCGGGAGAATCTGGCCACGGCGGCGGAGCTGTTGGAACTGTCCCAGGCCGCCCACACCATTCTCGAGATTGAGGTGGGCACAGTAGGCGGCGAGGAGGATGGTCATTCGGCTGCCATCGACCAGCGGCTCTATTCCTCGCCCGAGGACGGCCCCAGGGTGGTCGATGCCCTGGGTCTGGGCGAGCGCGGCCGCTACATGGTGGCCTTCACCTTCGGCAACGTGCATGGGGCCTACAAGCCCGGTGTGGTCAAGTTGCGGCCCGACCTGCTGGGGCAGATCCAGGCCAGGACCGCCAGAGCCATATCCGATGGGGAGGTCGGCAGCTTCCCCGCCCCGGGCGCCCCTGCCGACAAGCCCTTCCTCCTGGTCTTCCACGGGGGCTCTGGCTCGCAGCCGGGGGAGATTGCCTCGGCCGTCTCTCATGGCGTGGTCAAGATGAATGTGGACACCGACACCCAGTACGCCTTCACCAGGGCCGTGGCCGGGCACATGTTCGCCAACTACGACAAGGTCCTCAAGGTGGACGGGGAGGTCGGCGAAAAGAGCGAGTACGACCCCCGTTCCTGGGGACGCCAGGCCGAGGACGGGATGGCGGCGCGTGTAGTCCAGGCCTGCCAGCAGCTGGGTAGTGCGGGAAGAGCCATGAGGTGATTGGCAACTTCCTGTCTTGAGAGGTACATGATGACGGGGAAGCTGCGGTCGACTGCTGAACCTGTTCGGGCCTTCTGACGCCAGGGTTGGTGCCTGGGTCGGTCGGTCTTCCGCTCCATACGTAGGGTTAGGCTCATCTATGGATGGTCTGCCGTTGTTTCCTTGGATGGCGGCCAGTGGATAAGGAGCATCGTATGCCTGGAATCGTGATCGTCGGGGCCCAGTGGGGCGACGAGGGCAAGGGCAAGGCAACGGATCTGATCGGCGAGCACATGGACTACGTCGCCAGGTTCAACGGGGGCAACAATGCCGGCCATACCGTGGTCGTGGGTGATCAGGAGTACGCCCTCCATCTTCTGCCCTCGGGGATCATTCACCCGGCCATCACCCCGGTCATCGGCAACGGTGTCGTGGTCGACCCGGCCGCCCTCTTCGAGGAGATCGATGGGCTCCAGTCCCGCGGCGTGGATTGCAGCCGGCTGAGGATCAGCGAGTCTGCGCACATCATCGCCCCCTACCACCGGACGCTGGATAAGGTGACCGAGCGCTTCCTGGGCAAGCATAAGATCGGCACGACCGGCCGCGGGATCGGCCCCGCCTACGCCGACAAGATCAACCGTGTGGGCATTCGTGTGCACGACCTGTTCAATGTCGACCACCTGCGTGACAAGGTGGAGGCCAGCCTGCACCAGAAGAATCAGATGTTGGTCAAGCTCTACAACCGCCGGGCCATCGAGGTGGAGGCCACCGTTGAAGAGCTGGCGGGATACGCCGAACGGCTCAAGCCCTATGTGGCCAACACCTCGCTGATGCTCAACCAGGCCCTGGAACAGGGCAAGAACGTGCTTTTCGAAGGCGGACAGGCCACCATGCTGGACGTGGACCACGGTACCTACCCCTTCGTCACCTCATCCAACTGCACCGCCGGGGGAGCCTGCACCGGCACCGGCGTGGGCCCGACCAAGATCGACCGGGTGGTCGGCGTGGCCAAGGCCTATGTGACCCGCGTGGGCGAGGGACCTTTCCCCACGGAACTGGACAATGAGCAGGGCGAATGGCTGCGCCGTCAGGGACACGAGTACGGGGTGACCACCGGCCGCTCCCGTCGCTGCGGTTGGTTCGACGCGCTGGTCAGCCGCTATGCAGTGCAGATCAACGGCTTGACCGACATCGTGCTGACCAAGCTGGATGTCCTTTCCGGCCTGGAGACCATCCCGGTCTGCGTGGGCTACGACATCACCCGGTCCGACGGCTCCCGCGTCAGGGTGGATCAGATGCCCGTGGACCAGGCTGAGTTCCAATCCGCCCAGCCGGTATACGAGGAGCTGCCGGGCTGGCGCGAGGACATCTCCGGCGCCAAGAGCTTCGAGGAGTTCCCGACCAAGGCCAAGGACTACATCCACCGCCTGGAGGACCTGTCCGGCTGCCGCATCTCGGCTGTGGGTTCGGGCCCGGGCCGCGATCAGATCGTGCAGATCCACTCGCTGATCGACTGAGGAATCTCCATGGGTCTGCCCTGCCTGACCGCCTTCCCCGGGGCGGTGGGTACGGGAATCATTATCTCCACGAATCGGCCTTTGGGAGACTGGCTTCACGGCGCCATTGCCGATCTGATCGAGGATTACGAACGTGCTCTGTCGCGGTTCAGGCAGGATGCCATACCTGCGCAGATGGCCCAGGCTATTCATGGGGGCAGGTTCGTCTTTCCGGACTACTGTCAAGGGCTCTTTGACCTATATGACAGGCTGTACTCCGTCACCGACGGGGCCTTGGACCCCATGGTGGGCGAGGACCTGACCCGTCTGGGCTACGGCAGGCAGCCCACCTTCCGGCTGCAGGCCGATGCTGCCGGTCATCTGGGGCGGATCCATGGGCGACCGACCTGGGGCGATGACCTCAGGCGTCAGGGTGCTGTCCTTGTGACTACCGGTCCGGTCAGCCTTGATTTCGGGGCGGTCGGCAAGGGCTATCTGGTAGACCTCATTGCCGATTTGCTCGAACCTCGGGTGGAAGAGTATCTGATCGATGCCGGTGGCGACATGCGTATGCGGACCTCTCCTCCGATCTCCATCGCCATGGAGGATCCCGGTGATCTGTCTGCAGGTGTGGGCCAGGTTGAGCTGTCCCATGGATCCTTGTGCGCCTCGGCACCCAGCCGTCGCCATTGGACCGACCGCTCCGAGGATGCCGCAGCAGCGGGGTTGACGGCACTTCACCACATCCTGGATGCCATCGACGGTCGTCCGGTCGACCGCGTGCTGGCCTCCTGGGTAGTGATTGACGAGAGGAACAATGAACACCCCACGGGCCTGGCTGACGGTCTGGCCACCGCACTCTTCCTGGTGCCGCCGGATGTGCTGGCCGCCGGATTCTCCTTCTCCTGCGCCCTCATGTATGCCGACCGTCAGGCCGTGATTTCCAACGAATTTCCGGGCCGGTTCTTCACCGACCCCAACATCTATCCGTCCACATAGTGGACCTGTCTCGTTGAACAAGCCGGTGCCAGGCCTATGGTCAGCACCAATACAGATGCGCGGAAAACGCATCCGATTCGAGAATGATGAAGGGAGGTTCGCCGTGATGACCAGCTTGACAGACACCCGCCGATTCGGCACCGTGTCCGCACGAATTATTAGCCCGTCCTCACCGGCGGACTGACTCGACAATCTTCATTGTTCGACCCCGTCGGAAGGCGGGGCTGGACGCATAGGCTTCATCGCATCAGACCCTGCCAACAGCGGGGTTTTTCTATAAGGAGATGAGATGAAGTGACGGCAAACGACGTCAGTGTTGCTTCCCCGGCCTCGACAGCCACCGCGTCCGGCAGCACCCGTGTGACCCGCAGCTCGGTTCGCACGGTCATCGGGGCCTCCATGGTCGGCACGGCCATCGAGTTCTACGATTTCTACGCTTACGGGACGGCTTCGGCCAACTATTTCCCCAAGCTGTTCTTCCCTAAGACCGATCCGACCGTGGCCCTCCTGGCCTCCCTGCTGACCTTCGCCATCGCTTTCATCGCGCGGCCCTTGGGATCCTTGATCTTCGGACACTTCGGGGACCGTCAGGGGCGCAAGACCACGTTGGTGGTCTCCCTGCTGACCATGGGCTGCTCCACGGTTCTGATCGGCGTCCTGCCCACTTATGCCACCTGGGGGCTCTGGGCCGTAGTGGTCCTCTGCCTGTGCCGGTTCGTGCAAGGTATCGGCCTGGGTGGCGAGTGGTCCGGCGCGGCCCTGGTGGCCACCGAGAACGCCCCGGAAGGCAAGAGGGCCCTTTACGGCTCCTTCCCTGAGCTGGGTGCCCCAATCGGCTTCTTCCTGGCCAACGGGACCTACTTCCTGCTGGAGATGTTCTGCACACCCGAGCAGATGCTGAGCTGGGGCTGGCGTGTGCCCTTCCTGCTCTCCGCCATCCTGGTGGTCGTGGGGCTGGCTGTGCGCGTCTCCATGCAGGAGACCCCCATTTTCCAGATGGCCCTGGATCAGCAGAAGGTCGTCAAGACCCCGCTTCTGGAGGTCTTCCGCAAGAGCTGGCGCCAGGTGCTCCAGGCCACTTTCCTGGTCGCGGTCACCTACACCCTCTTCTACACCTTGGCCACCTGGTCGCTGGCTTACGGCACCAAGCCCAAGTCCCAGGGCGGCGGTGGACTGGGCTTCACCAACCAGGAGTACCTGCTCATGCTTATGGTCTCCATCCTGGTCTTCGCCCTCTTCATCGTGCTGGCCTGCGTCTATGCGGACCGCATCGGCCGTCGCCGGGTGCTGATCGGCAGCTCCGTCATGCTGGTGGTCTTCAGCCTGGTCTTCCCCTACCTGCTCATGGCCCATCACAACACCTTCCAGGTCATGGTCTTCCTCTGCGTCGGGTTCGCCCTGATGGGCATCGCCTTCGGGCCTATCGGCGCCTTCCTGCCAGAGCTCTTTGACGCCAACGTGCGCTACTCGGGTTCCGGCATCGGCTACAACTTGGCGGCCATCGTGGGCGCGGCCTTCGTGCCTACCATCGCCACCTGGCTCTCCTCCCACTGGGGAGTGCGTTCGGTCGGGCTCTACCTGGCCGTTATGGCGGTCTGCTGCCTGGTGGCAGTGCTGACCTGCCACGAAACCAAGGATGTGGACTTCACCAAGTAAGCCCTGGAGGCATCCCGCTGGCCGGTTCTTTGAATCGTGCCGGTGTCCGAACAACGAATTGCGGACAGTCCATCTGGCCATATCACGAGTATGGTTGGAGGCATACCGTATCCACAGGGTACGGATCGGGGTCAAGGACAAAATCCGTCGCCCCGGTCGAAAGAGCATCGTCCGCCTGGAACAACGACAGGAATTCACAGTATTTAGCGTTCCCCGGCCTGGAAGAGCCGGTCCGGTTGGACCGCACATAAAGGAGTGTAGATAATGGCAGCACAGATCTGGTATGAGAAGGATGGGGACCTTTCGGTTCTGGATGGCAAGAAGGTGGCCATCATCGGCTACGGTTCCCAGGGACATGCTCATGCGCTGAACCTGCGTGATTCCGGTGTGGACGTTGTGGTCGGCCTGCGTGCCAACTCCAAGTCGGTGCCCTTCGCCAAGGAGCAGGGCCTGGAGGTCAAGACCGTGCCCGAGGCCACCAAAGAGGCTGACATCGTCATGATTCTGGCCCCCGACCAGTACCAGCGCAACATCTGGCGGGATGACATCGAGCCCAACATCAAGGAGGGTGCGGCAGTCGCCTTCGCCCACGGGTTCAACATCCATTACGGCTACATCAAGCCCAGCGCCGACCATCCGGTCTTCATGGTGGCCCCCAAGGGCCCGGGCCATATTGTCCGTCGTGAGTACGTCGCTGGCCGTGGTGTGCCCGTGGTTGTGGCCGTGGAGCAGGATCCCCGCGGCGACGCCTGGGACATCACTCTGGCCTACGCCAAGGCTCTGGGCGCCCTGCGCGCCGGCGCCATCAAGACCACCTTCAAGGAAGAGACCGAGACTGACCTCTTCGGCGAGCAGGATGTGCTCATGGGCGGCGTCAACCACCTGGTCGAGGCTGGCTTCGAAGTGCTGACCGAGGCTGGCTACCAGCCCGAAATCGCCTACTTCGAGGTCTGCCACGAGCTCAAGATGCTGGTCGACCTGATGAACGAGGGCGGCCTGAACAAGGCTCGCTGGTCCTGCTCCGACACCGCTCAGTACGGTGATTTCACCTCCACCGTGGTGGACGAGTCCACCAAGGACAGGATGCGTCACCAGCTGCAGCGCATTCAGGACGGCTCCTTCGCCAAGGAGTTCATTGACGATCAGGATGCCGGCGCCCCCAAGTTCAAGGAGCTCCAGGAGAAGTACTCCCACGAGAAGATCGAGGAGGTCGGCCCCAAGCTGCGCGCCATGTTCTCTTGGAACAAGGACGTCAAGGATGCTGACGAGGCCCAGTCCTTCACCGGCAAGATCGCTCGTTCCCAGGTGCAGTGACATCTAGGTTCTGTCGGGAGGACCCTGCCTAGTCCGACTGACCATTCAGCAAATGGCCGTCCCCTTATCCGGATGCAAAGCCGATGAGGGAACGGCCATTTTGTTATCGTGACCGGACACTCATGTTTCAGTTGCGCGCTCAGATTGTTCGCTGACCGGATCGGTCATATGGATGTGCGTAATATTCACTGCTGGAGGATATACGGCGGTGCCCCGCGAATGGAACGACCATCTGCGGGGCACCATTGGTTATATAAGGACGTTGAACTACTTACAAGGTGCCGTGCCCTCTGAACCCTGCTGCCTCAGTGGGCGGATTCGGCGCCGGACACGTCCATATCCTTGAGGCGCACGATCTTGGTGTGGTTGACGAACTTGAAGCCCAGATAGAGGACCAGGACCAGGACCACGCTGAAGTAGGTCATGGCCATGTGCGACCAGTTCAGGCTGAGCAGGGAGGGGATGTCCTGTCCGGCAATGACGATGACGCAGAGCACCATGGCCAGGACCGGGCCGAACGGATAGAGCTTGGAGTGGTACTTGAGCTCGCTCAGGTCGTGCCCCTGGAGCTTGAAGGCCCTCCGGAAGCGGAAGTGGCCCAGGGCGATGCCGATCCAGGCGATGAACCCGGTCAGTCCTGTGGCGGTCACCAGCCACATGTAGAAGGACTGGCCGAAGATGCTGGAGGCGAAGGTGGCCAGGGACATGCAGACCGTGGCCACCAGGGCCGCCAGGGGGATGCCCCTCTTGGTGGTCTTGGCGAAGATGGCCGGGGCATAGTGGTCCTTGGCCAATCCGTAGAGCATGCGGCTGGAGGCGTAGGCCCCGGTGTTGACGGCCGAGAGGATGGATGTCAGCACCACTGCGTTCATGACGCTGGCTGCCGAGGCCAGGCCGGCCCGCTGGAAGACCAGGGTGAAGGGCGACATGGCGATGTTCCCGTCAGAGGCTCCCAGGAGGTTGGGGCTGGTGTAGGGGATCAGGGCGGCGATGACGAAGATGGAGAGCACATAGAAGAGCAGGATCCGCCAGAAGACGTCGTTGATGGCCTTGGGGACCGCCTTGCCGGGGTTCTCGGACTCGCCGGCGGTCACGCCCACCACTTCGGTGCCTTGGAAGGAGTAGCCGGCGATCAGAAAGACGCTCATGATGGCCGGGAACCCTCCCACGAAGGGGGCGTCCTTGTAGGTGAAGTTCTTCAGGCCGACCGCCGGTTGGAACATGATTCCGCAGATCATGGCCATGCCGATAACCAGGAAGACGATGATGGTGGCCACCTTGATCAGGGAGAGCCAGAATTCCGTCTCGCCGAATGCGGAGACCGTCAGGGCGTTGATCAGGAAGACGATGACCAGGACCAGCAGGCTCCAGATCCATCCTGGGGTGTGGGGCAGCCAGTACTGGATCAGCAGAGCGGCGGTGGAGATGTCCACGGCACCCGAGATGGTCCAGTTCAGCCAGTAGTCCCAGCCCATGGCGAAGCCCAGGGCCGGATCCACATAGCGGGCGCTGTAGGCGGCGAAGGATCCCGACACCGGCAGGTGGGTGGCCAGCTCGCCCAGGCTGGTCATTAGGAAGTAGACCATGACGCCCATGGCTATGTAGGCCAGGAGTCCGCCGCCGGGGCCGGCTGTGGAGATGGTGGAGCCGGAGGTCATGAACAGGCCGGTGCCGATGCAGCCGCCCAGGGCGATCATGGAGATGTGGCGGGTCTTGAGGTTACGCTTGACGCTGCCGTAGCCATGGTGCTCTTGCCCGGCCCGGTCGGATTGATTGGTGTTCGACGCTGCATTGTTGGTGTTCTGCGTCATGATCCTCCTCCTTTTGGCTGGGCGACGCACCGGGGAGTCCGGGGTCGTACTGAAATTGCGATTCCTGATATGCCGGCTGGATGCCGGAATAGGTCCATATGGCCGGGTCCTTGAGCCGGTCCTCGAACGCTTAGGGAGTCTATGCCATTGGTATGGCCTTTCGGCTCCCGTGGTCACAATGTGTCATGTTAGCTGGCAAATCTTTCATAGCGATTCCGGATCTCCGCTCAAATCCATCGTCTCCAGGGGCACGATCCGGGTATGGTAACGGATCTTGTAGCCCAGGTAGAGCGCAAGCACCAGGGGCACACTGATGTAGGTGACGCCAATCTCCTGCCAGTTCCAGTTGACGAAGGCTTCGAGGTTTTGCCCGCCGATGACGATGATGCATAGGATCAGAGCCAGAATAGGCCCCAAGGGGAAGAGCTTGGCGTGGTAGCGCAGCTCCTCAACCCGGTGGCCCTGGACCACCCAGGCGCGGCGGAAGCGATAGTGGCTGAGGGCGATGCCGATCCAGACGATGAATCCGGTCAGTCCCGAGGCGGCCACCAGCCACATGTAGATACGCTGGCCGAAGATGCTGGCGGCGAAGGTGGCCAGGGAGACCACCAGAGTGGCGACCAGCGAGGCCATGGGGATGCCGTGTCGGGTGGTGTGCCCGAAGAAGGCCGGGGCGTAATGGTCCTTGGCAAGGGCGTAGAGCATCCGGGTTGAGGCGTAGACCCCCGAGTTGGCGGACGATAGGACCGAGGTCAGGATGATGGCGTTCATGACGCTGGCTGCCGAGGCCAGGCCTACCCGCTGGAAGACCAGGGTGAAGGGCGACATGGCGATGTCTCCCTGGGCGGAGCTGAGCAGATTGGGGCTGGTGTAGGGGATCAGCGCGGCGATGACGAAGATGGACAGGATATAGAAGAGCAGGATCCGCCAGAAGACGTCGTTGATGGCCTTGGGAACGGCCCGGGCCGGGTCCTTGGATTCGCCGGCCGTGACTCCGATCAGCTCGGTGCCTTGAAAGGAGAAGCCTGCAATCAGAAAGACGTTGAGGATGGCGGGGAATCCTCCCACGAAGGGGGCGTCCTTGTAGGTGAAATTGCCCAGGCCCACGGCTGGGCGGAACATGATTCCACAGATCATGGCCAGACCGATGACCAGGAAGACGATCACCGTAACCACCTTGATCAGGGAGAGCCAGAACTCGGTCTCGCCAAAGGTCGACACGGTCAGGGCGTTGATCAGAAAGATAGTCACCAGGACCAGCAGGCTCCAGACCCAGCCGGGAGTGTGTGGCAGCCAGTACTGGATCAACAGGGCTGCGGTGGAGATGTCCACAGCCACGGTGATGGCCCAGTTCAGCCAGTAGTTCCAACCCATGGCGAAGCCCAGGGCCGGATCCACATAGCGGGCGTTGTAGGCGGCAAAGGAGCCGGAAGTGGGCAGGTGGGTGGCCAGCTCGCCCAGGCTGGTCATCAGGAAGTAGACCATGAGGCCCATGGCCGCGTAGGCCACCAGCGCGCCTCCCGGTCCGGCCTTGGCGATGGTGGAACCGGAGGTCATGAACAGGCCGGTGCCGATGCAGCCGCCCAGGGCGATCATGGTGACGTGGCGGGTCTTGAGGTTGCGTTGGACCCGGTCGGTGGATGCGGAGGGACTGGCCTTTCCGCCCTGCCTGGTCGCCATGACTGCTCTTCTCCTCGAACTGACCTGAGAGCCCTATGACGATGGTTCCGGCCGGTTCCGCTCAGGCGGAATTCAGACGTATTGCCTGTCCGTGACACTGCACATAGCGCTCCGCAACATGGGGTTGCGACAGTCCCGGACCTGTTCGACCCGGGCCCAACGGGACGGATGGGCGGATCCGCACCGTTTCGGCCGGACCTCCTTTCGCCGGGAATGGGCGACACCGCACTGTCTGTTCCCGGTTACTGATAGGTTCGGCGACCTCTTCAGTGGTTTTGCAATTACGGGCCAGCATAGAGGGATTCTCAGACAAGGTCCGAACGGCTTCCGTCGTCTCCAATGATCGATAGGAAAATCTTGCAATGTATGGCTCTACTGGAAGTCCCGGCTGCGCCGATTGACCGCGTAGGATGGGCGTGAATTCGTTAGGAAAGAAGGCAGTGACTGATGAAGGTCGACGACATCAAGGTAATCGGCAATATCGGGGCGGGCACCATGGGGCATGCCACGGCGCTCCAGTTCGCCATGCGCGGGTATCCGGTCCGGCTGGTGGACTCCAGTCGGCAGGCCCCGGACCGTGGGAGAGGACTGATTGAGCATGATCTGGATACCTTTATCGGTGCCGGGCTGATTCCCCGGGATCAGAGGGAGAGCGTGCTGGATCGGATTCAGGAGGACACTGATTACGGCATTCTGGCTGATGCCGATTTTGTCATCGAATCCGTCTTGGAAGACATGGATGTCAAGCACCAGGTTTGGCAGCAGGTGGAGACCATAGTTGGCGAGCAGGCCATTCTGGCTACCAATACCTCGGGATTAGGGCCCACTGAGATCGCCTCGGTACTGCAACATCCCCAGCGATTCCTGGTAGCCCACTTCTGGAATCCCGCCCAGCTCATGCCCCTGGTCGAGGTGGTGCCTGCTGCGGACACTGATCAGGGAGTAGTGGATACCGCGGTCGAGCTCATGAACCGCATCGGCAAGCATGCTGTGGCGCTGTCCACGGAATCACTCGGATTCGTAGGCAACCGTATCCAGGCGGCTGTCATTCGGGAGTGCCTGAATATCGTGGAACGCGGCATCGCCACTCCGCAGGCCGTCGACGAGATTGTCACCTACAGCCTGGGTCGGCGGTGGAGCATCCTTGGACCCATTGCCAGCGCTGATCTGGGAGGATTGGATGTCTTCGACAATATCTCCAAGTACCTCTACGACGATTTGGACAACCGTCCCGGCGAGGACCCGATCTTGAAGGCCAAGGTTCAAGCAGGGCAGCTGGGTGCCAAGAGCGGCCAGGGGTTCTATTCCTGGCAGGGTGCCGAGAGCCAGGCCATGATCGCCGACCGCGACCGGCGACTGCTGGAAGCGCTGGTCGCGGACCGCAAAAAGGAGGAGGAACGCTGAACTCTCCCGTTTATATCTACTGCCGCGCTCGCCGCTGGGTCAGCTGGTAGGCCACCAGGAGGACGATCAGCCAGATGGGCCCGGCGATGACGGCCACCCGGTAGCTGGACGAGAAGCACATGAGCACCACGATCATGGCCAGGAAGGCCAGGACCGCCCAGGGGGTCACCCGGGCAAAGGGCAGCTTGAAGTGCAGGGCGTTCAGAGCGCTTTCGCCGGTCTTGCCCGCCAGGTCGCCGGGTCCCTCGCCGCGGGCAACAGCACGCCGGAAGAGCATCTCGGTCACCATGATCATGGACCAGTTGATGATTGCCGAGATTGTGGCGATGCTCATCAGGTAGTTGAAGGCGAACTGCGGCCAGAGGAAGACCACGACCACGGCCAGGGCGATGATGCAGGCCGAGGTCAGCACTCCTGCGTAGGGCACCCCTCCCTTGGAAAGCTTCCCCAGGTACTTGGGGGCATTGCCCTGCCGGGCCAGGGAGAAGAGCATGCGGGAGTTGGAGTAGAGGGCAGAATTGTAGACGCTCATGACCGCTGTCAGGCAGACGAAGTTGAGGATGCCTGCGGCTGCGTGGACTCCCACCGAGTCGAAGATCTGGACGAAGGGGCTGACGACCATGCCCTGGGCGTTGGGCTTGCCGATGGCATTCCAGGGGACCACGGCCATGATCACCCCAAGCGTCAGGATGTAGAAGACCAGGATTCTCCAGATGATGGCGTTGGTGGCCTTGGGGATGGTCCGACGGGGATCGGAGGCCTCTCCGGCGGTGATGCCGATGAGTTCCGTGCCGCCGAAGCTGAACATGACCACCGCCAGCGACATGAGCAGACCGGTCCACTGGCCATTGGCCCCGCGACGCATGAGTCCGTTGGGCAGGAATCCGCCGCCCACGGTGAACCAGTTGGCAAAGGAGGCCCGCAGTCCGTTGGCTGTGGGCAGTGCCATGACCACGACGGCCAGTCCGCCGATGATCATGGCGACGATGGCTGCGATCTTGATGATGGCGAACCAGAACTCGAACTCGCCGAACTTGCTGACTCCCATCAGATTGGCGGCCGTGATGACCACCAGGAAGAAGGCTGCGGAGACCCAGGCGGGGATTGCCGGGAACCAGAAGTTGACGAAGGTGCCCACCACGGACAGTTCGACCATGGATACCAGCACATAGTTCATCCAGTAGTTCCACCCTGAAACGAAACCTGCCCGCTTGGACCAGTAGCGGGTGGCGTAGTAGCTGAAGGCGCCGGACTTGGGGTCTTCCACGCTCATTTCGCTCATGGCCCTGACGATCATGAAGATGGCCAGACCGCCTATCAGATAGGCGATGATGATGGCCGGCCCAGCCAATGAGATGGATTCCCCGGACCCGTAGAAGAGTCCCGTTCCGATGGCGCCGCCCAGCGAGATGAGCTGGATGTGCCTGTTCTTCAGGGTTTTGCGCAGGTCCTTGCCCTGCGACTCCTTGGGTTGATCCATGGGGATGTCATTCCTTAGGTGGTGGTAGTTGCCAGCTGAATGTTGCCGGCTGACAGGGCCAACCCTATAGGAGCCGACCCGAGCAGAATGACCATCCCTTTGCATTGTGGAATAAAGGCGTCCGCCATATGAGACAGTCAATTCACCGAATGGTGACCGCCAGGCCCTACCATGGGCGTCGGTGCCTCCCGTCCGCTCCCGGTTATCGGCACCTCTGTGGTATTGCTGACCTACCGGCCTCGATGGGATGTCCCTTCCTGGACGGCGATGATTAATGGGTTGTGAAGACAAGGAGGTGCAGTCGCATGAACCGTACGGGCAATGGCCCTTTGGCACAGCAGAATCAAGGTGACAGCGCCTCGGCAGGCGACGGCATGGAACGCGGTCTGAGCAACCGGCATGTACAGTTCATCGCCATCGGCGGCACCATCGGCACCGGGCTCTTCCTGGGGTCGGGCAAGTCCATAGCCCTGACCGGGCCCTCCATCATCCTGGTCTACATCGGCGTCGGCGTGATCATGTACCTGCTCATGCGGGCCATTGGCGAGCTCATGTATCGCAGCCCCGTCCAGCACACCTTCATCGCCTTCATCAGCCGCTACCTGGGCCAGGGATGGGGGTCCTTCGCCGGCTGGTCCTACTGGATTGTGCTCATCCTGATCGGCATGTCCGAGCTGACTGCTGTGGGCACCTACTTCGTCACCTTCTTCGGCACTTTCGGCATTGATCTGAGCGCCTGGCGGGGTCTGATCGAGCTCTGCTTCCTGGCGGCCATGGTGTGCATCAACCTGATTGCCGTGCGGGTTTTCGGGGAGACCGAGTTTTGGTTCTCCATGATCAAGATCACCCTGATCCTGGCCATGATTGCCACGGCCGTGGTCATGGTCATCACGGGCTTCCACTATCCGGCCGTCCACATGCCGGGACAGGACCGGATCAGCCCGGCCGGTCATGCGGGTCTGGACAACATCACCACCGGCCTGAGTCTGGCGCCCAACGGGTGGATGGCCTTCTTCATGAGCTTCCAGATGGTCTTCTTCGCCTACGAGATGATCGAGTTTGTGGGGGTCACTGTCTCCGAGACCCAGAATCCCCGCAAGGTCCTGCCTAGGGCCATCAACCAGATCATCCTGAGGGTACTGATCTTCTACGTGGGCGCTCTGGTCGCCATCATGCTGATCGTGCCCTGGCGCTCCTTCCGCCCCAACGCCGACGGCAGCTTCACCTCGCCCTTCGTCATGGTCTTCCGTTACGCCGGGGTGGACTGGGCGGCCGCTCTGGTCTTCTTCGTGGTCATCACGGCAGCCAGTTCCTCGCTGAACTCCCTGATCTACTCCGCCGGCCGCAATCTCTTCCAGCTGGCCGCCGCCGGCCGCTCTCCAGTGATGCGCAGCCTGCATACGATTTCGCGCCGCGGCAAGGTGCCCGCCCGGGCCATCGTCCTGTCCGGGGTGTTGATCCTCTTATCTCCGGTGCTGCATCTGCTGCCTGGCTTCGAGGACACCTTCGTTCTGTTCACCTCCTGCTCCAGCGCAGTCATCATCTTCATCTACATCCTGACCCTGCTTGCTCACCGTCGCTACAGGACCAGCAAGGATTTCATGCCCGATGGATTCATCATGCCTGCCTACCGGGTGACCGGAACCGTTGCCATTGCCTTCTTCGTCCTGATCTACCTATCGCTCTTCCTGGCTCCCGACACCCGGTATCCGGCCATACTGGGATTGGTCTGGCTGCTGGTATTCGGGGGTATCTGCCTGTGGAAGCATAAGGGTGAACTGCTGTCGACCGACTGACCATCTGTGAGCGTCGGCGCATTATATGGCCTCAAAACGCTATAAACAAGTCTGTTTTTCCACTTGCGCTTGGGCTAGATTGATTTCCGGTAGTTGTCAAATCGGCCTTCGTTTCCCGCAGGTTCGATTACGAGGGACTGACGAAGGAGATCATCGCCCATGGTTGCACAGGTCGGCAGGACACGAGTGGCCAGGACCGCTGGCTCCCTGCTCTCATGCCTGCTCTTGGCCCTGATATTCCTGGTCCTGCAGACTCCGCAGTCGGCTATGGCGGCGAGCGGAGCCACGGATTATGACAGCTGGACCCAGGTGGCTGGTTCCGTATCCCATCAGCTGGATCGAGGGTGTGAGGACTATGCCAGGGGGGATCGCGCCGGGGCGGCATCGGAATTCATGGGAGCCTACAACGTGGGCTACGTGGGTTCCGGATTTGTCTCGGTCGTGGAGTCGACCCTGGGGCAGGACAGGCGCAACGCACTGGACGGGCAGTTCCAGGCCCTGCAGAATCAGGCCTACGCCCCGGATGCCGGGCAGACCCTGACCCAAGGCAGCGAAAAACTCAAGGCTGATCTGGCCGCTGCGGCCACCCAGCTGGATGCCACCCAAGGGCTGGCCAATCCCCGTGCCTACGCCAAGGCTCAGCAGGAGCAGATTAAGGCGGACCGTCAAAGGCTGGACGCGGCCAAGAAGCATCGGAACAAGGGCAAGGGCGACCGGACCTGGACCCAGGTGGCCCACGAGATGACGCCCATCCTGGATCAGGCACTCGCGCAAGCATCCAAGGGACAGGGCCAGGCGGGATCCGACCTGGTCAACAAGGCCTATTACCAGTATTACGAAAAGCTGGGCTTCGAGAAGAACGTCATGAACGCCATCAGCGGCAACAGGGTCTCCCAGGTCGAGTACCAGTTCAAGGAGACCCGGATGGCCATGGTGGCGGGCAAGCCGGCCAAGACCCTGGTGAACGACCTGAAGAGCATGCTGGTCGAGGACGCAGCAATTCTGGACGGAGGCGCCGCGGACCAGGTCAATGGGTGGACGTCCTTCCTGACCTCCGCCTTCGGCCAGGCCTTCGTAGTCCTGCTGAGGGAGGGACTGGAGGCCATCCTGGTGGTGGCGGCCATCATCGCCTACCTGGTCAAGTCCGGCCATAAAGACAAGGTCCGGCACATCTACTGGGGCATTGCAGCGGGTCTGGTGGCCAGCGGTCTGGTGGCCCTGCTCTTCACCCTGCTCTTCAACGGGAATGGTCCCCAGCAGGAGATCCTGGAGGGTGTGGTGGCCTTGGTGGCTATGCTCATGTTGCTCTACACCAGCAACTGGATGCTGTCCAAGTCCTCTGTGGAATCCTGGAACCACTACATCCGAAGCCGGACGGTGGCGGCCATCTCCAAGGGCAGTGTGATCTCCCTGGCCCTGCTCTCCTTCCTGGCGGTCTTCAGAGAGGGTGCTGAGACGGTCATGTTCTACCAGGCCATCTTTGCCATGGCCCCTGGTGGCTCACGGGAGATCTGGGCCGGTTTTGCGGCTGCCGCCGTGGTCCTGGTCATTGTTTTTGTGCTCATCCGCTTCACCTCGGTCAAGATTCCCATCCGGCCCTTCTTCATCATCACTAGCCTGCTCATGGCGGTCATGGTGGTCATCTTCGCCGGAGGTGGCGTCCATGCCCTGATCGAGGGCGACCTGGTGCCGGCCACCTATCTGCCCGGTGTGCCCACCAGCGACTGGATCGGGCTGTATCCCTACACGCAGACCATCGGCGCCCAGATTCTGGCGGCTCTGGTCGTGGTCGTGCTGGCAATTGTGTCGACCCGCCGCCTGCACAAGCAGGAGCGATCGCGGTCGAATCAGGACTCCGGCGGGTCCCCGTCGGCAGCCGTCCATCAGGCGGAAGCCGATCAGGTCGCCGAAGGGGCTGTGCCCTCCCAGGTCACGGCATCCATGCAAACACCAAAGAGCGAAGGACAATCATGAAGAAGAGACAATTGACCGCCTTGGTCGCGCTGGTGCTCTCGGGCACTTTGGCCCTGGCGGGGTGCGGCTCCAGCGGGTCAGGCACCCGTGAGGCCCCAGCGCCTGAGGCTTCCGGTGCCTCCCAATCCTCGGCAGGTAAGGGAGCCGGGTTTGAAGAGATCCCCATCCCGCCCGACGATCAGCAGAAGGGTCCCTTGAACATCGGCACGGTCTTCTTCCAGCCCATTGATATGGAGCCCGCATCCATGGGGCTGAAGGCAGCGGATGCCAGCCTGCACCTGGAGGCCGATATCCACGCCCTGCCCAACAACAACCTGGGCTATGCCAAGGGTGAGTTCGTTCCGGATCTGACCGTCAACTACACCATCCAGAACAAGGATGATCCCAACGACAAGCAGTCCGGCACCTTCATGCAGATGAACGCCTCGGATGGCCCGCATTACGGAGCCAACATCAAGATGGAGAAGGCCGGCTCCTACAAGCTGACCTATTCCATCGACTCTCCTGAGAAGAAGGGCTGGATGTTGCACGTCGACCCGGAGACCGGCGTGAAGGGACACTTCTGGACCGAGCCCATCGTGGTCAGCTGGGACTGGGACTACACGCCCCACCAGTGGTAAGCTGCTATGCACCATGCTTGAGCAATTTGTCACGGTCTTGCCGGGGACGTTGGCCCCGGCCCTCCTGGTCATGGTTTTCAGTGTGCTTTTGGGGGTTGGCGAGGGTCGCGATCGGCCCCGTTCTTCTTCCTGGCGGCTGATTGGCCTGGGGGTCGGCGTGCTGGGGGCGCTGGTCTTTGCCCTCCTGCGCGCCACCGTGATCATCAACCGCCGGACCATGGTCAACTACCCGACCCTGGTAGCCTGCGTTCTGACCGATCTGGCGGCCATCGTGGTGGTGCTGGCCGCCGACCGGCTGGTTTCGGACTGGCATCGCCGCCCCTGGGCCATGGATCTGGCCAACGGTTTGGCGGCCCTGGCCATAGCCCTGACCACCTTCCGTGCCCTGCCCGATGTCATCCTGCAGCTTACGGCCTTTGTGGAGCCGGGGGAGCCGGTGATGACCTCGGCCATGCTTCTGAGGGCCCTGGGCTTCCTGCTTGGTCTGGCTGCCGCTGTGATAGTGGCTGCCATTCTGAGGACCATGCATACCTCCTGCCCCCGGATAGCCTTCCGTCTGGCCGCCCTGCTCATGGTGGTCCTGCTGCTGATTCGGCACGGCGTAGCCCTGGTGGCCCTGATGCAGACCACCGGCCTGGTTCTTCTGCACGGCTGGGCCTTCCGGGTCATGGCCCTGGGATACAACGCCGATCTGACCCTGGTCCTTGCCCAGGTGCTGGTCTTCATCATCCCAGTCTTGGCCTGCTTGGTTGCAGGCTGGCGCATGCCGGTGACCGGAGCCTCCACAGCCGATGACCGTAGCCACCGGGCCTTCCGCAGAAGGGCCCTGGCATCGGCTGTCTGGAGCCTGGTTGCCATGATCGGCGTCACCCTGGCCCTGACAGTGGGAACGGCCCAGGCCCACAAGGTCCCCGTGCTCTCGCCTCCGGAGCGGTATTCCTTGACCTCCGATACGGCTACCATTCGTTTCTCCCAGGTGGAGGATGGCCATCTGCATCGATTCAGCTATCGGGCCAAGGACGGCACCGAGATGCGCTTTATCATCATCCGCAAGAATGGCGCGGCCTACGGAGTCGGGCTGGATGCCTGCGAGAACTGCGGGGATGCGGGCTATTACGAAAAGGACGGCAAGATCATCTGCAAGAAGTGCGACGTAGCCATTAACTTGGCCACCATCGGGTTCAAGGGCGGCTGCAATCCCGTCCCTCTGCCATACAAGACCGGCCGAGGCGCCATACTGATCAGTACTGCCGACCTGGACGCTCTGTCATCGCACTTCAAGAGCTGAAAAAGGGAAGGAGCGGTTGGTATGTTCTTCATGCGAATGATGCTGCGGTCATTCAGCCGCCAGTTCGGGCGAAGAATGCTCATCGCTGTCACAGTCTGCCTGTCTGCCTGCGTGGCTACGGCCATGCTGGGGGTGGTCTTCGACGTGGGCGACAAGCTCAACGCGGAACTGTCCACCTACGGATCCAACATCACCGTCCAGGCCAAGGCGGATGCCGTGGTCTCCGACCTTTACGGCGACCAGGAGGGTGACCCTTCAGCCGACGGGTCAACGCCGACCGCCTTCCTCAAGGAGTCCCAGGTGCCCAAGATCAAGACCATCTTCTGGGCCTACAACATCACCGACTTTGCCCCCCGCCTGGATTTGCGTGGCACCGTGGATCAGGTCGGCGCCCCCCTGGTGGGCACCTGGTTCGGCCGGACCGTCAGGGTCGACAGTGGCGAGAGCAGCACCGCAGGTCTCAAAGGTCTTCGGCCCTGGTGGAAGGTTCAAGGTCGCTGGCCCAAGGACGAAGCTGGATCCGGCGGCAGGACCGAGGCCATGATGGGCAAAGAGCTGGCTGCACGACTGGGCGGCCGTCAGGTTGGCGACCAGGTCAAGGTGGGTCTGGATGGTAAACAGCAGACCGTCACCATTGTGGGCATCTTCGACTCCGGTGATTCTGATGCCTCCTCCCTCTACCTGCCCACCAGGGCGTTGCAGGAGATGTCCGGCCTGACCGATCAGATCGACCAGGTGGAAGTCAAGGCCCTGACCACGCCCGAGAACGACCTGGCCCGCAAGGCCGCGCGAAACCCCGCTGCCCTCTCCCAGGATGAGTGGGAAACCTGGTATTGCACGGCCTATCCGTCCTCCATCGCCTACCAGATCGAGGAGGCCATCCCCGGGTCCATGGCCAAGCAGGTCAGACAGGTGGCAGCCCTGCAGGGCGACGTTCTGCAGAAGACCCAGGCGGTCATGATCCTGATGACCGTGCTCAGCCTGCTGGCGGCGGCCATAGCTGTGGCCAACCTGATGGCGTCCTCCATAAGCGAGCGGTCCTCGGAGTTCGCTCTGCTCAAGGCCTTGGGCGCCACCGACGGGGCTGTGTCCCGATTGGTGCTGGCTGAGACGGCCCTGATCGCCCTGGCTGGGGCTCTGGTCGGTGCTCTGTTGGGCTCTGGAGTGGCTCAGATCGTAGGCAGGGTGGTCTTCGGCTCGGGCATCACCATGCGACCCATGGTCTTCGTGCTGGTCTTCGTGCTGCTGGCCATTACAGTGTTGCTGGCGTCCATCTCGTCCATCAGATCGATTCTGCGGCTTCGGCCGGCGGAGGTGCTTCATGGCCGCTGATCGCCATAAGAGCCATATGACCAATACCCGCATGTTCCTGACCATGCTCTTCGGGGCCGTCTTCCGTCGTCGGGGACGTGCACTGATGGCCGTGGTGGCATCCCTGGTGGGCGCAGCTACCCTCTTCTGCCTGGCAGCGGTCTGCATCGAGGCCCCTAGACAGATCAACCAGGAGATGCGTTCCTACGGGGCCAACCTGGTCGTCTCGCCCATCCAGGGAGGCAATAGGTCCGGGTCCGGCATCGAACAGGGCATGGTGGACCACACTACCCACATGGTGACCGCCAAGGCCCCGGCCCGGTACGCCACCTATCGATATGAAACGGTGCAGGTCAATGCCGGGGCCCGCGAGATGGCCGGCATCCACCCAGACCAGGTGCGTCAGCTCAACCGCCACTGGAGCGTGGAGGGATCCTGGCCGCAGTCGGGTTCAGTTATGGTGGGGCGGGATCTGGCAGATTCACTGGGGCTTACCACTGGCAAGCAGATAACCATCGGCTACCCGGCCAGCCAGGTCACCGGCACGGGCAAGGCCGGCGGTCAGGGGCGAGACTTTCGTGTGGGGGGCATCGTCGATACCGGTGGTCCCGAGGATCGGATCATCTACGCAGACCTGGCTGACCTGGAGCTTCTGACCGGAGCCAAGCGGGGCACCGATGTCATCGAATACTCGGTCAACACCATGACCTCGGAGCTGAAGACCATCGCTGCCAGCATCAACGACATGACCTCCATGGGTGTCAAGGCACGGCCGGTCACGAGGATCACAGCGGGTGACAGCCATACCATCGCCATGCTCCAGTCGCTCTTCTGGCTGGTTTCGGTGGTGGTGTTGGTCCTGACCTTCGTGGGCGTGGGGACCACCATGGCCTCCATCGTCTCCCAGCGGCGCAGCGAGATCGGCCTGCGCAAGGCCCTGGGTGCTTCCTCGCGGGGAATAGCCATGGAGTTTCTGGCGGAGTCGGCCTGCTATGGATTGGCTGGAGGCCTGATTGGTACGGCCCTGGGCTATGGCTTCGCCCGGCTGCTCTGTCTGTCCGTTTTCCAGCGACCGCTGGGCTTCAACTGGTGGCTGGCTCTGGGTACGGTCCTGCTGAGTGTGGCCATATCCATGATCGCATCCATCCGGCCGGTCCTCCGGGCTTCGCGTATCGACCCGGCCCTGGTTTTGAGGGAGGAATGACAATGACGCAGGCAAAGGCGAGCGAGTCCCAGTCCGGCGGCGACATGCTGCTGGATCTGGACCATGTTTCCAAGATCTATGGCGATCTGCATGCTCTGGACGACCTGAATCTGAGCGTCCCGCAGGGTCAGTGGCTGGCTGTGGTGGGGTCCTCCGGTTCGGGCAAGACCACGTTGATGAACATTCTGGGCTGCATGGACACCCCCAGCCGGGGTTCGGTCCGTCTGCAGGGGCGGCCGCTGGAGGATCTGAGCCAGTCCCAGCTGGCCGACGTGCGCAAGAACGTGATCGGCCTGGTCTTCCAGAAGTTCTACTTGGTCCCGCATCTGACCGCTCTGGAGAACGTCATGGTGGCCCAGTACTACCACTCGGTGGTGGATGAGGACCAGGCCATGAAGGCCTTGGATCGGGTGGGTCTGGCAGATCGGGCCCGCCACCTGCCCAGCCAGCTTTCGGGCGGTGAGCAGCAGCGGGTCTGTGTGGCCCGGGCACTGATCAACGAACCCAAGCTGATCCTGGCTGATGAACCAACTGGCAACCTGGACGAGGCCAATGAGCGGATTGTGCTGGACCTCTTCCGACAATTGCATGACCAGGGGACCTCCCTGATTGTGGTCACCCACGATGCCCTGGTGGCCTCATGCGCCCAGCGGGAGATCATGCTCAACCACGGGGTGCTGGCCGGCGAGCAGTGGAATGATGAGGAGGCCAAGCGGGCCTACCTGGCAGCCGGAGGCCGGCCGGCCTTCAGCGGGGCTTCTGGCGACACCGGGGACCAGGATATTCCTGTAGGCTTCCATGACCCCACTAAGATAGCCAAGACAGGTGGGTCTCTGCCGGGATCGGCCGGTGAATCAGAAGGAGGGCGCTGAGATGGCCAAAAGTAAGTCTCGTGGGCTGGCCACAGCTTCGGCAACCTTGGCCACTCTGGTGGCGGTCGGCTCCCTCCTGGGCGGTTGCGGAAGCCAACAGGCCAAGCCCATGGATGACGAGTTCGCCGGATCGGGCGCCGAATCCAGCTCTGCTCCAGAGTCGGGAGCCGGCTCTGCGGGCGAGGGTACGCCCACGGCTGTCTCCCGTGATGGGCTACCGACCGCTCCGGCTGACACTGGCAACTATCACGATGGCACTTACGCCCTGACAGGCAAGTACGGCCATGACGGGGCTGACAGCATCGATGTGGATCTGGACCTGTCGGGAGGTCAGGTGACCCGGGTCCAGGTCCAGGGGCATTCGGATTCGCCCATCTCGCGCGGTCACATGGAACGCTTCGCTCGGGCTGTGCCTGGAGTGGTCCAGGGGCGCCCGCTCAAGGATCTCAAGGTGGACAAGGTGGCTGGAGCCAGCTGGACTTCGGATGCCTTCAACAAAGCCCTGGACCTGGCACGGCTGGAGGCTTCGGCGGACAGGTCATCCTGAGTTCTGGGCGGATTGTACAAGTCGCGGGCTGCACGGGCGGTGGAAACAAAAAGGGGCGAGGATTCAACCTCGCCCCTTTTCAGGCCTTTATACTACCGGTCCCACCAGGGCCGCAGCGGATAGGTGTCCGTGCCGGTCTCGGGATCGGGCTTGATGCACTGGAACTGGTGTATCTGAATGTTGTCGAGCTCGAAGTTGAGCCGCGCGCCGGCCATGTACAGGCCCCAGAGCCGCGCCTTGGGCTCGCCCACCATGGGCTTGGCCTGATCCCAATGCTCCTGGAGGTTCTCGGTCCAGTGCTTGAGGGTCAGCGCATAGTGCTGACGCAGGTTCTCCTGGGTGATGACCTCGAAGCCGGTGTCCTGGATGGCCAGTTCGATCTCGGCCGGGCTGGCCAGCTCGCCGTCGGGGAAGATGTAGCGGTCGATGAATCCGCCGGCCCGCTTGTGGTCGTGGGAGTTGGTGCGGGTGATTTGGTGGTTGAGCAGGATGCCGCCCGGACGCAGCTTGTCCATCATCTCCTTGAAGTAGGAGGGGTACTGCTTGTAGCCCACGTGCTCCATCATGCCGATGGAACAGATTCCGTCGAATCCGGACTCGGGTACGTCGCGGTAGTCCATCAGCCTGACCTCGGCCAGATCCTGCAGGCCCTCCTGGCGAATCCAGTTCTGGGCCCACTCGACCTGCTCCTCAGCCAAGGTCACGCCGATGACGTGGATGCCGCGGCGGGCGGCCGCGATCTCCATGGAGCCCCAGCCGCAGCCCACGTCCAGCAGACGGTCACCCTTGTTCAGGTGCATCTTGTCCAGGACCATGTTGAGCTTATGCCACTGAGCATCCTCCAGGCTGCCGTCGGCCTTCTCGAAGACGGCGCAGGTGTAGGTCATGGAGGACCCTAGGAAGAGCCGGTAGAAGTCGTTGGACTGGTCGTAGTGGTAGCTGACTGTGGCCGCGTCGCCCCGGCGGGTGTGGGGGCGGATGCCCTCGGTCAGTCGTTTGGCCAGCGAAGGCCCCTCGATGGCCGGCGGCTCGGGCACGCGCACTCCGTGCGAGAAGACAGCTCCAGCCGCCCGGGCCAGCTCCATCTTGCTGGGGTGCTTGACGAAGTGCTTGAGGCCCATCAGTTCCTTGAGAACCTGGTAGGGGTTGCCTGGCAGCAGCTCGGGAGAATCCAGATCGCCCTGCAGATAGGCGCGGGCCAGGCCCAGGTCGTTAGGATTTTCCGTGATGTAGTACATGGCACGGGAATTCTTGACTTCCAGATGCAGTGGCGCTTGGTCCTGTCCGAAGACCGACCCGTCGAAGGCGGTCACCTGCACAGGCGCGTCAGGGGTGAGGAAGAGCCCGATCATCTCGGCTACAGTCATCTTGCTTTTGGCCATGAAGCCCCCTTGTGTGACCCGGACATGACCGAACATGGCGGGTCTGGTAGTTAGTGGATACAAGTACTGTCTTCACCCTACCCCTGACACTGGTCCCCATTGGTGTCATGTTCGGTGAATTATTCCGCATGGGAAACCTTGCCTGGGTACAGACTCTTTGGTAAGGCTGAGCATGGAGGCGAGTAGGTATGACCAGCAGTGGATCAGTGTCGGTCGGGGCGGATGAGACCTGGATCCAGGACACTCTTGCCAGATTGGGACATTCGCGCTTCCGGGCCAGCTTCTCCCTGTCGGCCAAGGATCGCGCCTATGCCCGCGCCAAGGGCAGGGATACCATCGACCGCCACGCCCATGAGATGCTGGCCAAGCGTGTGGGGCCTGCCCATCCGTTCAAGGACGGCAAGCAGACCCCCTACCGTGGGCATCCGGTCTTCACGGCCCAGCACGCCACGGCCACCTGCTGTCGGGGGTGCATCGAGCGCTGGCACCATATTCCCCGCGGGCAGGTTCTGACCGATGCAGAGGTTGATGCCCTGGCCAGGCTGGTCATGGCCTGGATCGAGCGGGATTTGGTGAACCACCCGGTATCTGCCCCAGCATTGCTTTAAACTGATTTTGGTTGCATGATCCGGTCTGATGAATGTATGGTGACCTGCCTACGAGCCTCATGCCTTTGGTGTTTTGATGAAATATGTTCGTTGCACTTACGACGCTGTGAAATCATGAATTGCAGGCCCACTTGCCCAAGGGGTGGGTATCTTCAATCGGTGCGGTCGTGTTGCGAATCATGATCTGGGTATCCAAGGTTATGTATGGATTTTTCGGTGGGGTTTTCTTTAGAAATTCCAATGCAAGCGAACCAGCCTTGGCACCTAGGTCGAAAGGATCCTGGTGAATTGTTGTCAGCCCGATTTTATCTGCGTAGGTGCTGTCGTCGAAGCCAATCAGGGAAAGGTTGCCTGGGACAGTGAGCCTAAAACGGTTGAGCTTGAAAAGAAGCGGGATAGCGACTGAATCATCCTGGCAGCAGAGAGCAGTTGGACGGTTTTCCATGCTTTGGATCTGAGAGATAAAGGAGCTGAACACGTCTTGTCCAGGTTGCAGCTTTATCAATTCGGTTTTCACTGGTTCCGGCCACTGCTCGCAGGCCGCGAGGAATCCTTGCAAACGGTTCAAAGAGCTGAAATGCAGGGGTGACTTGGGCGAGATGTGCATATATGCGATGTTCCTATGCCCCAGCGTAAGTAGATGATTGACCGCCAGCTGGATGCCCTTTGCATCATCGATCTTCACAGAGGCGTCCAGATCATGGCTCGATTCGACGTTGATGCCGATAATCGGTACATTGATACTGCTTAGACGGTTGGTTTCCTTGGAAGTGATGTCGAAGGAGGAGACGAAAACCAGATCGACGTTTCTCCTGATAGGCAGTTCGGCAAAGAAGCGCTCCTGCTCTTCCGAGTCGCCGATGGGATAGATGGAGGTGTCGTAACCAGCCGGGTGAAGGATAGAGTCCAGTCCTTCGCGCACCAAGGAGCCAAACCAATCCAGGCGTTCATTCCCAACCAGCAGTGCCGCGCGGAATGTCCGGCCTGTTTTAAGGCTGGCTGCCGTGTGCGTAACGGTAAAATTCATGGCCTCAGCGGCCTTCATTACCTTCGCCCGTGTTTTCGCAGACACCTTTTCCGGACTGGTGAAAGATCTCGATACTGTCGAAATCGACACCCCTGCTTCGCGAGCAACGTCGTAAACGCTGGCTTTGGACACTTGCCACCTCAATGCGGAGAAATGCAACCAACTCTCAACTCTGTAAGTATAACAATCGCCCACTTTATCCTCGCTGGCAGATGGATTAGACCGACACGCCGTGTATTGGCTGCAATGAGCAGTAATTAATAGAGGAAAATAGCCAAATAATGCTAAGGGTCGCATTAATTGATATCGCATTCTGCCTTGTTGAGCATAGAGCCTATTTCTTTGATATACAATAGGTTTCGCAAGTGAGTATCTTACAAGGAGGTAGGAAAAGCAATGCGAATAAGACGCGTATTGGCTACATTTGTTGCGACCGTTAGCATAATAGCTTTATCAGCATGTGGTGCCGATGGAGGCCAAGGGGAGGGCCAGACGGACACTAAAGCCGACAAGGGATTGAAAACTCTTGGAGTGAATGTCAAGTACGACCCGAATCATCTTGTGAATAAAGGCAAGCCTATTCAGCTCGAGTACTGGTCTTGGGTCGACAAGGAACAGGACCCTATCAGTGCTATGACCCGTGATTATCAAAAGATTCACCCCAATGTCACCTTTAAAATTGTGAATGTTGCTTGGGCCGATTACTGGACGAAGGTTCCACTAGCCTTGAAAGGCAAGAATGGACCTGCTCTATTTGCTGTCCATAATTCACAAGATGCTCTCTTGAAGCCCTATATGGCCCCGATTGACATACCAGCAGACCAGCTTGAAGCCGATTACATCGGGGTCCCCGCCCACCTTGAGAATGGCAAGGCTTATTACATCGATACGGTCATCAATACGGGGAACATCTATTACAACAAGAAGCTTTGGAAAGAAGCCAATTTAACGGATTCCGACATTCCGAAGACTTGGGATCAGTTGGTTACAGTCGCCCAGAAGCTCACCAAATGGGATGGTTCCAAGATGGTGCAATCTGGTTTTAACCTCAATGGGGACGAAGCAAGCGCGGGCTATCCCGGTCTTTGGCAAGGGCTCAATTATCAAAAAGGCGAGCTCATGTTTGATTCCTCAGGGACGAAACCCAACTATAAAAATGAAACGACCAAAGAGAACATGCAGTTCATCAAGGACCTGTATGACAAATATAAAGTGGCTTCAACAGCGTTCGGTGTAGATATGGGGCAGAGTTTCGGTAACGGACAGACGGCCATGGTCTACCAGTGGGGAGGCTTTGCCGGCACACTGAAGCTGAAGTATCCGGACATCGATTACGGTGTCTTCGCAACCCCGACCTTCTCTGAGCAGACGCCTTTTGCCTACGATCGTTACAACGGAGAATCAACCCCTGGCGTCAACAAGAACCAGTCCAAAGAACAGCAAGAGGCGGCACAGGACTTCCTCAAATACATCCTCGCCAATGACAAGTTCATCAAGGATGATGCAAAGGCCTTCAATTCGTTCCCGGCTAAGAAATCCCTGCAGAATGATCCAGAGATTCTTTCCATGCCGATCATGGCTGCTATCAAGCCGAGGATCGACCGTTTGATTTGGCCCGGACCCACGCCTTCAACTATGGAATCGAGCGCCAAGAAGTCTTTCCAGGACGTTTTCCAGAACCATAAATCGATTGATAGCGCCCTGGACTCGACCCAGGCTTTGATGGAGAAAGACATCAAAGGCACCGGATTCAAATCACTTGAGCCTGCCTATGCCTTCTATAAGGAGGCAAGGCGATAGACCATGGATGGACGTCGGAAGGCACAGCTATGAAGGCAGTGACGAAAACAGGCCACACAGGCAGCAAGACCATCCAGACTGGTAAGGGCCTCGGTCGTGTGTTCACGATGAGGAACGTATCTCTTGCAGCCCTGGTCGTATATTTCAGCGTATTCATGATCTACCCGATATTCAAGGCATTCGCGGGTAGCATGCATGAGTGGAATCCACTGATAGGGACCTATAAATGGGTCGGTTTTGATAATTTCCGTCTGGTGCTTTCCGACGGTCTGTTTTGGAAGTCCATAGGGAACACGGCCGTCTTTTGCCTGGTATCGGTCGTGTTTCGTATCGTTCTCGGTTTGGGCTTGGCGCTCTTGCTCAGTTCGAAGTTGGTCAAGGCCAAGGATACGCTACGGGGTCTCTTCTATATGCCGACCATCACTCCCATGGTGGCGGTGGCCTTTGTATGGGTTTGGATGTTTGACCCGCAGTTCGGCATGATCGACCGGGTTCTTGGGCTGGATATCAACTGGCTCAAGGATCCTAACTGGGCCTTGCCGGCTGTGATCATCATGACAATATGGAAGGATTTCGGGTACGCAGTCGTGCTCTATCTGGGAGCACTGATGAGTTTGCCGAGAAGTGTTTACGAAGCCGCTGCTATCGACGGAGCCAATGCCTGGCAGACTTTCTGGAAGATCACGCTTCCGCTGCTTAAGCCGATGACTCTCTTTATCGTCATCACTTCCCTGATCAGTTATCTTCAGGCTTATGTGCAGATCATGATCATGACTGGCGGTGGACCTGGAACGCAGACATACACAATCAGCTATCTCATCTTTGATGAGGCCTTCCAGAAATACAAGTTCGGCACGGCTTCGGCTATGAGTGTTCTTCTCTTCCTCATGACAGGAATACTCACGATTCTGATGTTCAAGGCCTCGGGTGATATGAATATGGAGGAATCATGAGAGCAAGGAAAATGTGGTCCTGGATCCTGACTGGGATGCTTTTCATCCTTGCTATGATCACAATCATTCCCTTTGTCTGGATGTTCATTTCGTCATTTGCGCCTAACAGCGAGATCGTGAAAGTGTCAGGCGGTATCTTCCCCAAACCTACAACTCTGAGCAATTACCGGGGCATACAGGAGAAGTTCGATTTTCTCCGTCTCTTTCTGAATTCTTTGTTCGTATCATCGTTCAAAACCGTCGTGATCATATACACAAGCGCAGCCTTGGGATATGTGTTTTCGAAGATGAGGTTCAGAGGGCGCAATTTGATATTCGGTATTGTGCTTAGCACCATGATGGTACCGTGGGCAGTCACCATCATTCCTCAATACGAGATGATGACCAAGTTTGGTTGGCTGGATACCTACAAGGCTCTGCTGGCACCAGGCCTCGTCAACGCTTTCGGCGTCTTTCTTTTCCGCCAGTCGATTGGAGGAATACCGGATGAGATCGTGGAAGCGGCCAAATTGGATGGTGCCGGGGATGCAGTAATCTTCCACCGCATTATTCTGCCCATGAGCAGGAACTCCATATCCGCCTTGGCGATATTTACCTTCCTGTGGAATTGGGAGGATTACCTCTGGCCATTCCTGATGATTACCGATGAGAAGAAACAGCTGCTCTCCGTGGGTTTGAAGATGTTCAGTGGGCGATACGGGACCGATTACGGTGGCTTGTTCGCTGCAACCTCTATCGCTATTATCCCGGTGCTGGTGGTGTATGTGGTTTTCCAGAAGCAATTCATAGCTGGTGTAGCCAGCGGGAGCGGCAAGTAAGCAATGGTCAAGATGATCTCCGAAATGGGACAGTTTTCTGGTTCTTTCCATGGAGGCTTTCTTGATGCGGGTCTGGATATGACAAAACAGAGAAAGGAATTATTCTATGCGGGGGAAAGATGACTCATATCGAGGCTTCTCTGCCTTTAATAACAGGCTTAGGCCAACCATGAATGCAAGGTGGACCATCTGTGGGGATCGTTGGAGGATAGGGATCCTGAGCGATTCCCTGATCAGGCTGGAGTGGTCTGCGAACGGGGTCTTTGAAGACCAGGCCACTCAAGCCGTAATCAACAGAGACTTCACCGATCCGGACCAAATTCATGCACGTGTAATAAAAGGAGATGAACAGCTTGTCATTGATACGCCAGCACTAAGGCTGGAATACGATTACAACCCCTTTGCCAAGGAGGGGCTCAGTGCCATGGTGAAAGGGGTTTCCAATCAGTTCAATACCTGGCATTTCGGTGATGATTCTCTGCATAATCTGCATGGGACAGCGAGAACTCTTGACGAGGCTGATGGATCAATCGCGTTAGGAGATGGTGTCATTTCCCGTGATGGGTGGGCCATTCTGGATGATTCATCTTCGAACCTCATTGTTCGCACTGACCAGGTTGGGGAGGAAAAAGACCCGTATGGTCATTGGATCATCCCCAGGGGAAACAAGGAGATAGATATCTATCTGTTTGCCTATGGGCATCGTTATCGAGAGGCTCTGGCGGATTTTTACCGGTTAACCGGACCTGTCCCGCTTCTTCCCCGGTGGGCTCTTGGAAACTGGTGGAGCCGTTTCCACCCCTATACTTCAGCGGAGTATCTAGGTCTTATGGATCGTTTTCGAGCATCTCGGTTACCATTCACCGTCGCAGTTATGGACATGGATTGGCATTTGACGGATTCGGTTGATCCCAAGTACGGATCCGGATGGACTGGGTATACCTGGAACCGACAGCTGATTCCGGACCCTGAGGGTTTCCTCCGTTCTCTTCATAAGCGGGATTTGCGTGTTTCTCTCAATGTTCATCCCAGAGATGGGATTAGAGCATTTGAGAAGCCATATGCTGATATGGCACGGACATTGGGGGTGGATGCAGACAAGGGAGATCCAATTATGTTTGATCTCACGAATATCCGCTTCCTCAGGGCTTACCTGAAAATGCATCATCAGCTGGAGTCCCAGGGAGTTGATTTTTGGTGGCTGGACTGGCAGCAGGGGGGTGTGACTCGGGTGCCGGGGCTGGACCCCTTGTGGATGCTTAATCACTTCCACTACTTGGACAGTGCACGTTCCGGTCATTGGCCTCTGATTCTTTCCAGGTATGCCGGCCCCGGGTCACATCGGTACCCGATAGGATTTTCTGGTGACACCATTGTCACTTGGAATTCGATGAAGTTCCAGCCTTACTTCACTGCGACTGCCAGCAACATCGGTTTTGGCTGGTGGAGTCATGATATTGGCGGTCACATGAAAGGGTATCGTGATGACGAGTTGGAGGCCAGATGGTATCAGTTGGGTACCTTTAGCCCCATCAACCGTCTGCACTCATCAGCTTCGCCTTTCGAGGGGAAGGAGCCCTGGGAATATCCTCAGCCCTACCGAGGCGCTATGGAGAATGCCTTGCGCTTACGACAGGCGCTAATACCCTATCTCTATACAATGAACTGGCGGGCAGCATATGAAGGGCTCCCCTTGGTCCAGCCTCTTTACTGGGAAGATCCAGAATGTGAGGATGCTTATGCGTTCCCTGGCGAATATTGGTTTGGCAGCCAGATCTTGGTTGCTCCGATCTTGCAGCCTGCCGACGCCATTACCAGGATGGGGGAGAGCCTAACCTGGCTGCCTTCTGGGGACTGGTTTGATTGCATGGACGGCCGTCATTACCAAGCCGGAGATCCGCAAGGTCGCAGGTTGAGCCTGTGGCGGACAATCGACAGGTTACCAGTCTTGGCAAAAGCCGGAGGAATTATTCCTCTGGGGCCTGCTTATGAAGCCCCGGTCGGAGAGAGCGCTTCCTCTACTGACGGCTATCCTGTCGAGTGTTGCAATCTTATGGCGGAAACCAGGAATGGACTATCAGCAGATTGTCATCCTCTTTCTGGCAACCCCGAACAGATGATCCTGATGGTTTTCCCTGGTGCAGATGGTTGCTTCACCTTGATCGAGGATGCTGGACGCTTTCCTGTTTCTCCTAATCTTGACGAAGCTGAGCGGGAGGCAGGCGCTGTAAGGACTGGCATCCGCCTTGATTGGTCTTCCGGTGGCGTAGTCACAATAGATGCTGTTAATGGATGCGTTGAAGCCCTACCATCCCAAAGGCATTGGAAAGTAGCTTTGCGCGGTTGGGCACCTACGGATTGCAAGGTGCGGATTGATGGGAGCGAAAGGAAAGTCGCAACAAATTATGACGAATCCACACTGACCATCTGGCTTGACCTGGGTAAGGTACCAGTGGGCTCCAAGGTTGAAATACTACCTGACCGGGCTGAACTGGCCGGCAACCCGGTGATGAATGACTCAGGCGAAGTCTTAAAGAGAGCTCAAATCTCTTTTGAAGTTAAAGATCGGCTGGCGGATATGGTGTCCAGGCAAGGAGTGGATGCGCTTGCGGGTTTGGATACCTTGCAAGCTGGATTCCAGGGCGGCGAACAGGGGACGCCTTCATCAGCAGTGCCACGGTCGGTTCAATCAGCTTTGACTGAGATACTGTTGCGTTCTTGAGCTTATTGAGGCTAATAGATTGTCGGCTCCAGGGTTGTCTCCGGAGCCGACAATCTATTTTGTATCTGGATAGAGAGGCTTTCGCGTCCTTCTATCTGGTTCCTTTAGTCGATTTGTTGCCGCCCAGTTTTTTCATAATTTCGGTAGCCAGCTTTTTCGGTGTCTTGCGCACACCGCTCTCTTCGGCATCCTTGATGATGGTCTTCACGTCCAGGTCGGGGTTGCGGTCCTGGGTGGCCACCAGGTCGCGTGCCTCCTGCCGGTTGAGCACGGTGGGCAGGGTGCCGGGCATGGGGCGCCGGGCGGTCTCCGCAAGGAAGAGCACGGTAATAAGACCGCAGGTCGAGGTGAACATGATCCAGTAGGCGGGTGCCAGGGATTTACCGGTCGCCGTTACCAATCCTTCCATAATGACGGGCGCGGTCCCGCCGAAGACTGCTACGGCCAGGTTGTACGACAGTCCCATACCGCCGTAACGGGAGGCAGTGGGGAAGAGGGCCGGCAGGGTGGATGCCAGGTTGGCCACGAAGAAGATGACCGGGATGGCCAGCAGAACCAGTCCGCCGAAGACTGCGCCCGTGGTTTCGCGCTCCAGCAGTCGGAAGGCCGGCAGGGACAGGCACAGCCCGGTGAGCGCTCCCATGAACAAGACCTTCTTGCGGCCGAAGCGGTCGGAAAGGGCTCCGGTGATGGGGATACAGCAGGCCACCATAAGCAGGACCGGCAGGGAGAGCAGGTTGGCCTGGGCCGTGTTGTAGTGCAGGGTGCCCGACAGGTATGTGGGCATGTAGGCGGTCAGTGTGTAGCTCAGGGTGTTGGCTGCAGCCACCAGAATGAAGGCCATGAGCAGTTCCCGCCAGTAGCCGCGGATCAGGTCCAGCAGGCTCTTGTGCTGGCTCTTGGTCTTCTCATCACTGGCGTCCTGGGCCTGACGGAAGGCGGGGGTGTCCTGGACCTTGGCCCGGAAGTAGACCGCGATGGCTGCCAGCGGCAGGGCGATGATGAAGGGGATGCGCCAGCCCCAGGCCAGCATGGCCTCCGGGGAGATGGAGAACTCAAGCAGGGAGACCAAGGCTGCTCCGAAGGCGTAGCCCAGGTAGGATCCCACATCCAGCAGGGAGGCGAAGAAGCCGCGATGCCGGTCTGGTGAGTATTCGGTGACCATGGTCGAGGCACCTGCGTACTCGCCGCCTGTGGAGAAGCCTTGGATCAGCTTGAGCAGGATGAGCAGAATGGGTGCCAGGGGACCGACGGCCGCATAGCTGGGCAGAAGGCCGATCAGCAGGGTGGCTGCAGACATGCTCAGCAGGGTGAAGGCCAGAATGCGCTGGCGGCCGATCTTGTCGCCCAGCTGGCCCAGGACCACTCCGCCCAGTGGCCGGGCGACGAAGGTGACAGCGAAGACACCCAAGGAGAAGAGTCGTTGCACGGCATCGGAAGCGTCGGACAGGAAGACGCGGCCGATGGTCACCGCCAGGTAGCCGTAGACCCCCACGTCGTACCATTCCATGAAATTGCCGACCACGGTGCCGGCGATGGCCCGCTTGAGGGTGGACCTGTCCACCACGTTGATGTCGGTCAGATGCAGGCGCTCGCTCCAGCCCCTATGCGGTCTGGGATTCTGCTTGCGGGCCTTGCGTTTTGCGGCGGCCTGCTGCTTCTTCAGTTGTTTCTGGGTTTGTTTCTCGCTGAGACCGTCATGCTTGGTCGAATTTGTTTCGTCTTCTACCATTATTCCTTCTCCGGCCATGGGGCCGTTGTACTACTCCGAGGTCTATCTTCTGCCGCAGCGGTCTCCTCTCGCGCACTTTACAAAAACGTCATAAATGTACACTTTACCACAAGGCCATTTTTCTCTCAGTTCACCCTTTGCGGTGAATCCGAGAACGGTTGTGAGGTATAGCACCGAACGATAAGGAGAAACGATGAGATGCTGACTTATCGACTTTTATACCTTGGGTCGGAGTGATGATATCTGGCGGTTGCCTGGATCGGTCATTCTCCATCCCAGGGTGGGAGGATGCGCGAGGGCTTTGGCCCGCTGATCCGATTGGTGATGGCCCTGGCCCCGGCCTTGATAAGAGGTACATACTGCTCCAGACGTTGCTCGTCGGAGCCCACTACGATGCTTATGGCCGCTATGACAGCTCCGGTATGGCCGAAGATGGGGGCGGCCACTGAGTGGACCGACGCCTTGGGCGTTCTCAGAAGAGCCACTTGATGCTGACGTATTTTCTCCAGGTCGCGGCGGACCGTTTTGGATGAAGGCCGTGGTGTCTGCCATGTGGGCCAAGTGAATTGTTCCTCATCCAGGATCTCGTCGATTGTACCAGGATCGGCATAGGCCAGGAGGACCCTGCCCACGGCGGTGGGGACCACGGGCAGGCGGTCACCGATATGATAGTAGACCGGAATCCGATGTCTTCCCTCTCGCCTGTCCAGGACCACCATCTCCTGGCCGTCCAGGGCCCCCAGCTGGATGTGCTCCTCGGTCATTCTTGACAGCTTGTCTAGAACCGGAGAGGCTGCCTCGCGTATGTAGAGCATAGGCTGGGCGTATTGGGCGATCTCCATTAGCAAGGGGCCGATGGAATAGGAGCCTGACCGGTCCCTGCTCAGAGCCTGATGAGAGGTGAGCTCCTTTAATAATCTGCTGGTAGTGCTGGCAGGCAGTCCAGTCCGATGCATGATCTGGGTCAGCGTCAGCGAGGGCTGGTCGGAGGTGAAACAACTCAATATGGCGAAGGCACGGTCAAGCACGCCACTGCGTGTAGCTCTGCTGGAATCGTGAGTTGCTGCCATAGCTCTAATCTGCTCCCATATTCTTTACAGGCAACCATAAGTAGGCCAATTGGGTCAAACTATGCCTTTTCCACTGGGTGGGAATCGACTTCATGCTCCCTTGACAGGACGAATAAAAACGGATGTGTACCCGGGTTGGATCTGATCTAGGGAGCTGGCGGCCAGGAAGCAACGATGCGGAGTAGCAGCGGTGACTGGATCTGGATGCATATTCCGGAGGGCATGCACCCGGGGAAGAAGTAAATGAATTGTACGGTCCAAAGGAGGACTTGACATGAGTGAATCAGCCAGTCGGCCGGATCATGATCCGGGGTATCTGCCTTCTGAGTATCCCAACCCGCGTAAGACTATTGCTCTGGTCCTGATTGCCGCAGTTGGTCTCTACATCATGTGCATGAGTCTGGGCACGGCGCTCTCTCTACGAGTAGCTTCAGTCATGCCGGACCAGAAAGATACGGTCTACAGCCGTATCACTTCGGTAGGTTCCCTGCTCATGCTCTTCTTTATTCCCTTGGTCGGAGGTCTCTCAGACAGGACGACAAGCAGATTCGGTCGCCGCCGTCCTTGGATTGTAGGTTGCCTCCTGGTCTGCCTCGCGGCAGCTGCAGTCGTAGGCCTGTCCACCAATGTCTGGATCATGGGGGTTGCCTACGTGATTGCTGTTGTTTTCATGCAGGCCGGGTTCAATGCTTACTCGGTCATTGCCGTGGAGGGAGTGCCTGAGAATAGGCGAGGAACAGTCATGGGGCTGATGGGACTCTTTGGGGCCCTTTCCTTTTCGGCAGGCACCTACCTCACGGGTGCCTTGGTGGGCAATGGTCTTCTGCTTATGACAGTGCCCATATTGCTGGGCCTGCTCACCTCAATCCCCCTGCTCCTCCTATATCGTGACCCGGTCAAGGACCGCAGCCAGGTACCCTCGCTCAGCCTGAAAAAACTCTTTGGTGGTTTCTTCGTCAACCCCCGCAAGCATCCCAACTTCGGATGGACCTGGTTGGCGCGTTTCCTTGTCGGTCTGGCCATGGCTTCAATGCAGACCTACTTCGTCTACTACCTGATCTCCGGTCTGCATATCCCCCTCAACCAAGTGGGGAGCAAGGCCGGCCTGCTTACGCTGTGCTCGGCCCCGATATCGGTTATTTTCTTCTCATGTTCCGGATTTCTGACCGATCGCCTTGGTCGGAAGAAGCCCTTTGTCATTCTGGCTGCCATCATAATGGCTGGTGCCCTCTGCTTGGGCGGGACATCCCATAACTTCACCCAGTTCCTGATTGCTTGGGAGTTCTTCAGCGTAGGGCAGGCCATGTATCTGACTGTGGATCTGGCCCTTTGCGCTGCCGTCCTGCCTGAGAGCAAGGATGCCGGCAAGGATATGGGCGTCTTCGGGCTGGCTTTGAACGGGGCCAATGTTCTGGTGCCAGCAGTCGCCCCTATCGTCATCAACAGCGCCGGTGGGAACAATTACCCGCTGCTTTGGTTCATTGGTGCAGTGCTCAGTCTCTGCAGCGTAGTCATAATGCCTCTTATCAGGGGAGTCAAGTAGGAAGGGGAAGAGTGCATGACCATGACAGCAGTGACAGTTGGCAAGGTTGGTTTCGGGCAGCACCCTGTGGCTGATCGGGTCATAGGATATGAGGATCAGAGACCCTCTCTTTCGTGGAGGATTCTTTCGGCTCCTCGCGGCTGGGAGCAGCATCGAGCCCAGGTTGAGATCGCCCAGGGCGGGCAGCCACCTCGGATTCACGACTTTGAAGGAGCGGATCAGATTTGCCTGCCTTGGCCGGGTACCCCTTTGAAGTCGCGTCAGTGCGCCCGTGCCCGGGTTCGGGTTGCAGGAGAAGACGGTATTTGGTCCCCTTGGTCCGACCCGACTCTGGTGGAGACCGGACTGCTCAGAAATGAGGACTGGTCGGGTTCACCGATTGAGCCTGATCCGGGTGTTGGGCGGGAAGATCCAGCACCTATCATGGTGCGGTCTTTTACCGTGGGCCAGGGGTGTGATCTGGGTCGTCTGGATTTGACAGCGGGAGGGATTTTCATACCCTACCTGGATGGATGCCGTATTGGTTCCGATGAGTTGACGCCCGGTTGGACTGATTACAGAAAACGGATGAATGCTCTGACCTACGATTTGACACAGGTGCTTACTCCGGGCCGACACGAGCTGGCAGTCATCTTGGGCAACGGGTGGTATCGCGGTCAACTCACCTGGACCTGCCGAACCGAAGTCTATGGGAAGAATCTTTGGCTCCTGGCCAATCTATTCTGGCGGGACCAGGATGGGGAGCACAGGCTTGCTACTGACCAGGATTGGACATGGAGGTCTTCGCCTATTCTGGCGAATGACCTCTATGACGGGCAAACCCGGGATATGCGCATTCCACTGCTCAATCAGGGGGGACAGGCCTACCCGGTTCGGGCCTTGCCGATGCCGACAGCACGGATCAGACCACAGGAGGCGCCGCCCGCGCGGATTCTGGATCGCTTACCTGGCCTGGAGATCATCACAACCCCGTCCGGAGGGAAAATTGTGGATTTCGGCCAGAACGTGTCTGGCTGGGTCCGCATGCACATCAGGCACGGGCAGCCTGGGCAGGAAGTGGTCCTCCGTCATGCCGAAGTTCTCGAAAAAGGCGAATTAGGCACTCGTCCTCTTCGCAATGCGAAGGCCACTGATCGCTTCATCCTCTCCGGAGGCGAGGAAGATCTGGAGCCCCTCTTCACTCAGCATGGTTTTCGTTATGTTGAGGTGGAGGGTGTGGAGGATTTCCAAGCTCGGGATCTGGAAGCCTGCCTGGTCTCAGCCGAGATGAAGCCTCTGGCAACTTTCAAGTCATCACGAGCCGAGCTGGATCGGCTTTTCCAGAACGCCCGCTGGTCCACTATGGACAACTTCATTGCGCTTCCGACTGATTGCCCCCAGCGTGATGAGCGTCTGGGCTGGACTGGCGATATCGCTATGTTCGCTCCGACGGCGCTCGCACTCTTCCAGGCAGGAGGATTTCTGTCATCCTGGTTGGAGGATATGGCTGACAGCCAGGCTCCCGATGGGGGTATCCCTGTAGTAGTGCCAGACGTTTTGGATGGACCCAAACTGACTTGTGGCTGGGGGGATGCGGCTGTACTTGTCCCTTGGGCGATCTATCGGGCTACAGGGAACAAGGCGGTATTGTTTCGCTTCCTGCCTATGATGGACCGGTTCGTAGACGGTGTTGAAGTCCATTGTGGGGCCTCCCGTCTCTGGCGTGGGGGCTTCCAGTTTGGTGACTGGTTGGATCCGGATGCGCCGCCGGACAATCCCGGGGGTTCCAAAGCCGACCCGGATGTAGTGGCCACTGCCTACTTTGCGCATTCGGCCCGTCTGGTGGCTCGGGCGCACCAGGCCCTGGGAGAAGAGGACCGAGCTGATCACTACAGTCGGTTGGCCGACGAGGTGGCTCGTGCCTTCTGCGAAGAATACGTGACTGCCAACGGTGCAATTATCTCTGACTGCGCCTCGGTCTACGCCATGGCCCTGGTTTGGGACCTCCTGGAGACTCCAGATCAGCGTCAGGGTGCAGGTGATCGTCTGGCTGACATCGTTCGGGTGAGCGGTTTCCGTATCTCCACCGGCTTCCTCGGCACGCCCCTGGTATGTCCGGCCCTGGTTAAGAGTGGGCATCCACATCTGGCTGTGCGTCTCCTTCTGCAGGACCGATGCCCCAGCTGGCTCTATCCGGTCGCTATGGGAGCCACCACCATTTGGGAGCGGTGGGATTCCATGCTGCCTGACGGTTCAATCAACCCTGGGGGGATGACTTCGTTCAACCATTACGCTCTGGGTGCCATCGTCGACTGGATGTTGGAGGGCCTGGCCGGTCTGCAGATGCAAGAACCGGGTTGGAGGAGGGTCTGCGTATCTCCAGTCGTCGACCTCGCTATCGATCATGTCGATATCAGTCAGGAGACACCCTACGGGCTTATTCGATTGAATTGGGCGATTCGGGGCCGAACATTCCATCTGGAGCTGGAGGTTCCTGTTGGCATCCAGGCCTGTGTAGCCCTGCCTGGAGTGAGGAAGCAAACTTACCGGCATGGTCGGTATGCCTGGGACATTCCATTGGACCAGGTCTGCGAGCCATCGGGTCCGATACGAACCATCCGCGACTTGATTGATTCGACCGCATCCATGGACCAGTTGACCAAAGCTCTGACGGTATCCGGATCGCCGGTTTATACAGGTGATCAGGCGGATGTGGCCTTTACCAAAGCTGCTAAACCTTGGCTGGATGCGGACCTTGACTGGTTGCCCGACGTCGCCTCCCAGCAGGGGTACGTTCCAGGAGCAGACGAGATAAACCAAGTCTGCAGGGACTTTCTGGCTGATTTGGAAAAACAAGATTTGCACACAAACAAAAAGGAGTAATTACCATGACAGCAATCCTGCCTGATCATTTTCTGTGGGGGGCCTCTACGGCCGGCCATCAGGTGGACGGAGGTGACACCGCTGCCGATACCACCTTCCTGGAGAGCGTTTCTCCCTCGGTATTCAAGGAGCCAGCTGGGGAGGCCTGCAAGAGTTGGGAACGATGGGCCGACGACCTGGATCTGATTAAGGGGATGGGACTCAACTCCTACCGCTTCTCAGTCGAGTGGGCGCGGATTGAGCCCGAGGAGGGCAATGTCGACCAGGATGCCCTGGATCATTATGATCGTATGGTGGACGGGTGCCTGGAGCGTGGGATTGCTCCCGCAATCACCCTCTGCCACTTCACGATTCCTAGCTGGTTCGCGGCCAAGGGAGGATGGCTCAATCATGACGCTCCTGACATGTTCGCTGATGAGTGCGTTCGTGTCCTGGATCGGATTGGAGACCGGGTGGCCTTGGCCGTCACATTCAATGAGCCTGATTTGCCCAGGATCCTGGACAACGGGAGCTTGCCCAAGGAGGCGGTGGATCTTCAGCGCGCATGCATTAACGCGGCCACTAAGAAGGCCGGTGTGAAACGGTACCGTTCAGGCAATGTGGTCATTCCTGAAGAGGTGACCCAGTTGGAGTTCGGCTTCATACGCGCCCATCGTGCTGCCGTGCAGGCTGTACGCTCGGTCCGTCCCGAATTGCCAGTGGGCCTCTCCCTGGCTGTAATTGACGAAAGCTATAGGACTGAGGAGGGTAAGAAGTTGGCCTTGGCCAAGCGTCGGTCCTGCTATGGTCCCTGGGTCGAGGCCGTCCAGGGAGATGATTTCGTCGGCGTCCAGAACTATGAGCGTGAGATATTCGGCGACGATGGCCCTATCCCGGCTCAGCCGGGCGAGGAGGTTAACGAGACCGGTACTGCCCTCCACCCGGAGTCGCTGGTCAATGCCGTCAATTACATCCATCATCTGACGGGCTTGCCTGTTGTTGTCACTGAGCATGGTGTCTCCACGCAGGATGATGAGCTGCGGTGCCGCTTCCTCAAAGCGTCCATACCGCCCCTGGTTGAACTCGTCCGTGAGGGTGTTCCGGTCCTCGGCTACTTCCACTGGTCACTTCTGGACAACTATGAGTGGATCAGTGCCTTTGACGTCCACTTTGGCCTTTGCTCAGTGGACCGTGAGCATGGTACCTTCGATCGCACTCCCAAGAAGAGTGCCGGGGTTTACCGCGACATCGTGACCAACACTGTCATCTGAAACCAGGATCTGACCGTGCGACATGTTGTATGGCGGTCCGGAGATTTCTAATAAGTGACCCCAGCGGATTCCGTGAAAGGAGTTCGCTGGGGTCATTCAATTTTCGTCGGACTACAGTTCAGTGACCAATCGCCTTTTCTCTGGCCGACCGTCTAGATAGCTGTATTCCTGCCGTACCTTGTCAGGCCTTCAGGAAGTTAGGATCAGCAAAGGCGGGGTTCGGATAGGTGTAGAAGCCTTGTCCGGAGTCCTTGCCGGTCTTGCCCTCGTCCATCATCTTCTGGATCTTATCCATGAAGGGCTTGAAGTCAGGGTTGTCGCCCTGCTGCTCCTTGGTGATGTTGAAGGCGGTCCGCAGCCCCACAACGTCAAAGATAGCGAAGGGTCCCATGGGGGCGCCAGTGCCGATCATCCAGGTCTTATCCACGGTCTCCGGGTCTGCAATGTCGTGGCCCCAGAGGTGGGCAGCGGCGTTGAGCAGGGGGATGAGAAGGGTGTTCAGGACGTATCCTGGCTGCTCCTTCTTCAGGACGATGGGAACCATGCCGATTTCCTTGGCATAGTCCACGATCTCGTTGAAGACCTTGGGGTCGGTCTGCTCGGAGCCCATGATCTCTGCGGTATTGTTCAGCCAGACCTGGTTGGCGAAGTGCATGTTCAGGAACTTGTCCGGCCTGCCCGTGTCGGGTGCGAAGGTGCTGGGCACGTAGGTGGAGGAGTTGCTGGTGAAGATGGTGTCCTCGGGCGCCAGCTTGGCCAGGCTCTGGTAGAAGTCATGTTTGATGGAGGGCTTCTCGGGAACGGCTTCGATGACCAGGTCAGCGTTCTTGACAGCCTCGGCCATGTCGGCGGTAAAGGACATGTTGTTCAGTCCGGCATCGAACTGCTCATCAGTTGCGTTGATGTCGTGCTTGTAGGAATCGCGCAGGTTCTTGACGCGCTCCTCTGCAGCCGCAACAGCTTGGTCGTTGATGTCGTAGATCGTTACTTTCTTGCCTTTGAAGGCTGACTGATAGGCGATCTGGCTACCAAGCACCCCACCGCCGGCAACCGTGACATTATGAATGTTCGTCATAGAAACCTCTTTCATTCGTGGTATCCATCCTTGGATACGCTCTTCCATAGTAGAGCCAGGTCTTGGACGGGCCTGGCCCACAGATGTGGTAGACAGACGATCAGGCCTTGAGGAAGTCCTTATCCTTGTAACGCGGGTTCGGATAGTCGTAGAATCCGTGGCCTGCATCACTGCCGGTCTTCCCCTCGTCGAGCATCTTCCGGACCTTCTCCAGGAAGGGCTTGAAGCCGGGGTCGTCGCCTTTCTGCTCCTCGATGATGTTGTAGATGGTCCGCAGGCCGACCGCGTCATAGGCGCCGAAGGGGCCAACTGGCGAGCCAGTGCCGATCATCCAAGTCTTGTCGATGGTTTCAGGGTCTGCTATATCGTTGCCCCAGAGGTAGCCGGCATCCTCCAGGAAGGGAACCAGCAGGCTGTTCAGGATGTATCCGGGCTGCTCTTTATGGAGAGGGATGGGGACCATGCCGATTTCCTTGGCATAGTCCACAATCTCGTTGAAGATGTCGGGGTCGGTCTGGTCGGAACCCATAACCTCGGCGGTATTCATGCGCCATACGTGATTGGCGAAGTGGAGGCAGAGGAACTTGGCCGGACGACCGGTGTCTGCAGCATAGGCGCTGGGCACGTATGTGGAGGAGTTGCTGGCGAAGATGGTCTTCTCGGGAGCTACCTTGGCCAGGCTCTGGTAGAAGTTGTGTTTGATGGAGGGCTTCTCGGGGACGGCTTCGATGACCAGATCGGCGTTCTTGACGGCTTCAGCCAGGTCTGCGCTGTAGCTCAGGTTATTCAGACCAGCATCGAACTGCTCGTCGGTGGCGTTGATGTCCCGCTTGTAGAGGTCGCGACGGTTCTTGATCCGCTGCTCCGCCGCTGCAATGGCCTCATCGTTGATGTCGTAGACAGTGACTTTCTTGCCCTTGAATGCTGATTGGAAGGCGATCTGGCTGCCCAGCACCCCGCCGCCGGCCACCGTGACATTCTCAATGTTCGTCATGAGAAACTTCTTTCATTTTCGGGCGCCCCGCATTGGACGCAATGCTCATTTTAGTGGAGAGACACGGGTCGAATAGAGAGGGGTTTTGTGTCAAAAACGGCGATTTTCCAAGACAATTCGAGTGAATTCAGTTCCTTGACGGTTGCAGATAAATATGTCTCATTACTCACATGGGATTGGCGCGTATGGAGCGGCTTTGCCCGAGCAACGTATTATGCAGTCGCTGCATACGCAATTCGCACGTCTCGTCCTGTCTTCTCGCAGCCTGGCGGATGGCATTCAGAGAATCTGGCAGAACTCGATGGTCTCCTGGTTGGGACCAATGACGTTGAAGTAGCGGATTCCGTGCTGCCAGAAGGTGGGAATGGACTGGATGGAGTCCTCTCTGATGTTCAACCCCATCTCCAGGGCATGCTCGTAAGCAGCATCGATGTCCGGCGCGTCCAATGCCCAGTGGTTGATGGCCCCGGTGCGCATGGGCGCAGGCTCGCCCTCCCAGGTTTCGATGGTCAGATGTCCCAGACGCAGAAAGGCGCAGCGATTCTCTCCGTTGGGGTAGATGCCGACCAGCTCGAACCCGAGTTTGTCGGTGTAGAAGTCGATGGTCTCGTCCAGATCGCGGGCGACCATGCCCGAGTGCTGCAGGTCCTTGGCATAGTCCGACATTGGTCTCATGCTGGCCGCTCCTTTGGTGCCCTTATGTTGCGATGCTTCCTTACATCTACTCTAGGCTGTGGTGCACTCGAAGATGGAGTGAGATAAAAAGAGCAACCAACTTCGTAGTTTGAATTTTCAGAAGCCTACATCGCTCTGCTTGGAGGTTCAACGAAACTGGGAATGGGATGGGTCATGTCTTGATTGACTAAGAAGTCGGGTCAGGACGAGCGGTCCTGACCCGATGCGAATGACGGATATATCAGAGTATGCCCAGCAGCTCGTGGTTTCTGCCGTCCCTGGCGAATACCGGCAGGGTATCCAGCGGGGCTTTTGCGGTGATCGTCTTACCCCCGTCGTGCATCTCCCCGTCGCGAAGATCCTGCCACTGCGTAGTCGCGTCCCCAGGCAGGTAGACCTGTCGAGATCTGGCTCCTTCCTCTGTCACTGGAGCTACCAGCAAATCAGGTCCGAGCATATACTCGTCGGCGATGTCGGAGGCAGCGTCGTCATGGGGGAATTCGTAGAACAGCCCCCTGATGAGCGGCTGCCCATCCTCATGCGCTTGAGCGAATAGCTCACGCAGATAAGGGCGAAGATGCTCTCGGATCTTGATGAACTTGATATAGATGTCTTCGACGGACTTTCCATAGCTCCACGGTTCATTGCTCGCCCCGGACGGTAACCGCCGTTCGCCTCGCGCTGTAGTGACAGCGGTCTCGGTGCTTCCGTCGGGGTGATGCTGGCTACGCGCACCATGGTTGCGCATGACGGGCGAGAAGCAGGAGAATTGCGCCCACCGCAACAGCAGTTCACGGAATGTGGGATCGTCGATATCGCCACCGTGGAAGCCGCCAAGGTCGGTGGTGAACCAAGGAATGCCGGCCATTCCCATATGGATAGCACAGGTGATTTGTGCTCTGAACGCCTCGAAGGTGGATGCCACATCGCCCGACCATACAAGAGCCCCGTATTGTTGGGATCCGGCCCATGCGCATCTGGTGAGGTTGACGATTTGCCCCTGGCGTCCGTATGCCAGCTGTCCCTCGTAGAATCCCTTGTTGTATTCCCGCGGATACAGATTGGCTGTTTGCTGAGCAGGACCAGCCCAATAGCGGTAATTGCCGAAATCGTAAGTGCCATACTCTGGTTCGGCCTCATCCAGCCAGAAGGCATCGACGCCGACATCGGCGTAGTGCTCACGGCATTTCTCCCATACATATTGGCGGGCTCGAGGGTTGGTGGCATCAAAGAATTGGCTGGGTTCCTCGAACATCATGCCGATGTCTTCGCCGTGGTCTGCTCGTACCAGCAGATTCTTGGCTTTCATCTCTGGATAGTTTTCAGAAGTCAGTGCTATCTGCGGCCAGACTGACACCATGAGTCGGATTCCCATCTTGTGCAATTCGTTGCTCATGCTGACGGGATCTGGCCAGAATTCGTCTTCGAATCTGAAATCACCCATGTGAGGCCAATGGAAGAAGTCGATGACAATGAGGTCCAGAGGGATGTTGCGCTTTTTGAACTCTCTGGCAACCTCCAGCAGTTGATCCTGGTTCCAATAGCGAAGCTTACTCTGCCAAAATCCAAGACCCCATTCAGGCATTTGAGGGGCATGACCGGTAGCATCTGCGTAGTGGGCCATAATTGAGCGATAATCGGCACCGGCTGTAATCCAATAATCAATCTGCCGAGTGCTGTCCGCCGACCATTGGGTCTTATTCTTCCCGAAACTGACGGATCCAACAGCCGGATTGTTCCATAGGAATCCGTATCCGCAGCTGGAGACGACGAAGGGTATGGAGATTTGCGAGTTCCTATGGGCCAGTTCGAGCGTGCAGCCTTTCAGATTCATGATGTTCTGTTGATATTCACCCATGCCATACAGACGTTCGTTTTCCGGAGGCACGAATGTCACCTTGACCTGGTGGTCGCCTCCCACGATGGGAGCGAAAGAACGCGCTCTTAAATTCAGGGAGCCGCCATCGTTCATCTCGCTGAAGAGCGGCGTACCGTCGGTGCGCCAAAAGCTGAGCAGGCACTTGTCGGTATAGCCGTTACCTGTGTCAATGCCGCCCGAGGCCTGCGCCTTGACAATGAGAGACCCGTTGATTATGGTGGCCTGTCCCTGCTGGTCATCGATGCTTATGTGCACTGCATCGGCAGGCTCGTGGTGATCGTGTAAAAGCGCCCAGTCCGGATCTTCGGGTTCGTGCATGAGCGAGGATCGGACGCGTATGGAATCTGATCCCCAGGGCTCGATGCGAAGGTATTCACCGTTGCCTGTCCACTTCAGGGCTTGGCCGTCGGTAGTAAATGTTGAATGCTGCATTGATTCGGTACCCTTTCAACTGGTTGATTCACCTTTGAGATCAGTCCTTTATCGCACCTGCTGCAACTCCCGGAATGACATATTCCTGTGCGACCATCTGCAGTATTGCGGTTGGCGCCGAAGTCGGAACTGTTGCGGCTATCAATGGCCCCCATTCCTGATTCTGTGCCTTATAAAATTATAAAGGCCCATAGTGAGGAACGCATGTGGCCCTGTCGGAATCCAGCGTTGAGGCAAACATGAAGTCGGACCATGCCGGCGAATGGGACAGCTGCTGTGGAATTCGTAGTGATCAGAGTGGGGATGGGCTCCAAAAGGCCGTGGACGATCACAACCTTCCGGCCGTATGCATGTGCCTGGACCGCTCAGTCGATCAGGCCCTCCAGCTGGCGGCGGTTGATCAGGGAGGGGATGACGCCTTCGTGGGCGACGCTGAAGCCGGCGGCCAGATTGGCAATATGAGCGGCTTTGTCCAAGGGGGATCCGCTGCACAGATAGGAGGCCAGGGCGCTGATGAAAGCATCGCTGGCGCCGGTGTCGTCGATCGTTCGGGTTTCGTGGGCTGGGAAGTCCTTGTGCCCGCGGGCAGTGACCAGGGTGCAGCCGCGCTCGCCCAGGGTGATGATGACCTTGCCCACCCCGCCGTCGATGAACCGTTTCGCCTTATCAACCACGGATCCTGGTCCTGGTATCAGGGTGTTCAGCTCGTTCAGATTCGGGATCAGGATGTCGATTGAAGCCAGTAGGTCTTCAGGCAGGTGGTCACAGGATGACGGTTTGACGATGGTGGTGGCCTGGTGGCGCTTGGCTGTTCTGCAGGCCTCAATGACGGTGTCCATGGGGATCTCTGTCTGGATCAGGCAGTAGCCGGTGTTCCGGAAGATCTGATCGCGCTCGCTGATGTCGTCCGGGGTCAGAAATTCGTTGGCGCCCGCCACAAGGGAGATCATCGACTCGCCCTTGCTGTCGACGAAGATGTAGGCTTTGCCCGTATCCGCCCCGCTGACTCTGTGCACACCAGTGGCATCCACATGGGCTTGCCTCATGGTTTTGTAGATGTAGTCAGCGGCCGGATCGCTGCCGACATTGCCAATCAGGGAAACCTGATGCTGTAGCCTGGCCACGCCTACGGCCTGGTTGGTGGCCTTGCCCCCCGGTGTGGAGGCGAAGTTTCTGGTCGTGGTGGTCATGCCCGCCTTGGGCAGGCTGGGGGCGGTCAGGTAGGTGTCCACGTTGATGCTGCCGACCACTACGATCTTCTTACATTGCTGATCCGGGGGCTGGCCGACGGTCTTCTCGCCGTCCAGGGCGAAGACATGATCGAAGGTCTCGCTCGGATGGGATTCATGCTCAATGGCGTGGATGATCCGTCGGCACAGGTAGGCGCCGAAGTCGGCGTTACGCATGACGTAGGACGATATCTCCGGGCTGCCAGGGTAGCGCAGGTGCACGTTGGTGTCGTTCATCAGGGAGACCAGGGAAAGGTCTTGGGGCAGGCGGTAATGCATGGATTCGGCGAATTGGAGGAATTCCAAGGCATGGTGGTAGTGGGATGCCACGACTCCCGTGACCTGCCGGTTTTCCAGGACTTGGGTCAGGTCTTCGCCGATGGTTTCCAGGACCATGTCGGTGTGGTATTGCAGGTTGTGGTCGAACAAGCAACGACGATAACCATGCAGGAAGCTCCGGGTCCGTCTGCCCGGCGAGAGCAGACAGGCGATGCTGGTGTGGTTGCGCTTAATCAGCTCTTCAGTAAGACTGTAGGCAGCCTCCTCGTAGGGCATGAGCGCGGTCCGGTCGTCTCCCAGGGGTCCAATGGTCAGTTCGGGAATCCCTCCTGCCTTGATCCTGCTTTTCAAGGCCAGGCTTGCGTGGTCGATTGGCTCCCAGACCAAGCCATCCACCCGATGCTCCAAGGCGGCCAGAATGTTGCGCTCCTCCTGGTCGTGATTGCCGTAGCTGTTGAAGACCAGGGTGCCGTACCCCGACTTTTGAGCCTGCTGGATGATCCCGTCCAAGGTGGAGTCCATGGAGATGGATGAGCTCAGCAGGACCCCGATTCTCCATGTGGTGGTGTTGGGCTTTGAGGATCCATAGGGCGTGTAGTGGTACTTCCTGACCAGTTCAAGGACCTTGTCGCGCGTGGCGGCTGTGATGCTGGCATCCTTGTGATTCACAATTTTGGAGACCGTCGATGTGGATACGCCAGCAAGCTGAGCAATGTCCTTGATGTTCATGGGGTTTCCTGTCCTCCTCATCTCTGACGCTCCGGCGAACGGCTCTGTCGACCTGTTGGATCTAGCGAATCAAGCTTACCTGAGAGATGGTCGTCGGAGGTTTCGCATTTGACACCCCATGCGGCTGTTGATAGTCTCTGTCAATGAAAGTTGTTTACTAAAGTGGTTTCTCAAAGCGGTGATGCGGATCTGGCTGTGAGCGACGGCCATCTGCAGAAATCGACATTCAAGGACCAAAGGCGGTACGGATTATGAGCGCGCGATCGTTGTGGAGAGGGATCACAGCGCAGTTCTCGACAAAATCCTTGGTGCTGATACCCATCGCGGTGGGCATCAACCTCATCGGTGGTACCCTGAGCTCCGCCCTCAAACTGCCGCTCTTCCTGGATATGATCGGCACCACGGTCATCGCCTGCCTGTCTGGTCCCTGGGTGGCTGCCTTATGCGGACTGCTGACCAACGTTTTCCTCGCCTTGGTGGCCAACCCGGTCTATCTGCCCTATGCGCTCTCCAGCGTTCTGTGCGGTCTGGTGATCGGCTACATGGTCAAGGCCGGGCTCTTCAAACGGATATGGGGAGTCGTCCTGGTCTGGCTGGCCTGTGCCCTGGTCAACACGGTCACCGCCTCTCTGATCACCGTGTTCGTCTACGGGGGCGCCACCGGAGTCAACGGCACCTCGGTCCTCACAGCTGCACTGGTGGTGGCTGTGAAGAACATCGTCATCTCTGTGCTCTCCTCATCCATGCTGGAGAATTTGATCGATAAGGGGATCACCGTTCTGATCGCTTATGTGATAGTGCGTCGAATCCCCAAGCGCTTCCTGAGCCAGTACGCCCTGGACGGCAGCAAGGACCAGGATGATCTGGACGATTTGGATGACCTGGATGAGGATGAAGACAAGGAAGAGCGCGAAGTTGCTGGAGTGCCCAGTCGGGAGAGTTCAGTACGGCGGGGGGAGATTGACAGCGCAGCAGAATCTGATGGTGGCACATCGACAGGCGACCCGGCGGACTTGGACCGTGGTCGTACCCAAAGGTCTGAACGCTGATGCCTGGTCCTGCGTCGAACGGCATTCCTGATTCCCTGCTGGCCCGTATGCATCCCATGGCCAAGATCGCCGGTGTGTGCTCCTTGGGCCTGGCGACCTTGGTCTGGCCGGACTTTACCCTTGGCCTGGGAATCATCGTCGTGCTCTTCATTGCAGCGGTTCTGGGACGGGTGCTCCGGCCCTTCTCCGGCGTGATGCTCGGGTTCGGCATCCCCGTTACGCTCATGCTGCTGTTCATTCAGGGGTGCTACAGCCCGAGGAATACCAAGGTTATTCTCGACCTGGGATTCGCCCAACTGGGCCTTGAAGGCAGCCTCTATGCGGCCAAAATCGTAGTAACCCTTCTGGTCTTCCTGGGGTCCTTCTACCTGACCAATAAAACCACCTACATGGGTCGCCTGGTTGCGGCTCTGACACAGATTGGCGTTCCGTCGAAGATTGGCTACCTGATCCTGGCCAGTCTGAATGTGGTCCCGCAGATGCAGCGCAGGATTGCGGTCATCGAACAGTCCCAGCATGCACGTGGCTTGGAGACTGGCGGCGGCTTGATTTCCCGGGCGCGGGCTTTCCTGCCCCTGCTTGGACCGGTGGTGCTTTCCTCCCTGACGGATTCACAGGAGCGCGGAATGACCCTGGAGACCCGCGGATTCGGCATCCGAGGGGTGCGGCAGACCAGCTACCTTGAGGTGGTCTGGCGGCGCAGTGACACCGTGATGACCATCCTGTTCACAGTTTTTCTGGTGCTGGCCCTGGTGCTCTGCTGCCTCTCGCGCGCAGGTCTGATCACCTTGGCCATCCAGTGGGGAGGCCGGGCATGACCGAGGTCATACGGGTAGAGGACTTCTCTTTCAGATACCGTGATGCCGATCGGACCACCTTGAAGCGGGTGAGCTTCAGCGTGGAGCAGGGCAGCTTCTTCTGCATTGTCGGGGCCAATGGGTCGGGCAAGTCGACCCTTTGTAACGCCCTGGTCGGTCTGATTCCGCACTATTTCGTAGGCAAATCCAAGGGAAGTGTCAGCATCGAAGGCAGGGACGTAGCCAGTTCGACTATTGCCGATCTGTCCAGACACGTGGGCCTGGTCTTTCAGAATCCCTTCAATCAGCTTTCCTATACGGCCGGGACCGTGGCCGAGGAACTGGCCTTCGGGCTGGGCAATCATGGGGTTTCACGTGAAACCATGCATGCCAAGGTGGCCCGGGTGGCGGCTCTTATGCATATCGAGGATCTGCTCGACAAGAATCCCCTGGAGCTTTCCGGTGGACAGGTGCAGCGGGTTGCCCTTGGCTCGACCTTGATCATGGAGCCGGACATCCTGGTTCTGGACGAATGCACGGCCCAGCTGGATCCGCTTGGCAGCGAGGAGATCTTCGACATCGTCAAGCGGCTCAACCAGAAGGGGATCACCGTAGTCATGGTCGATCACGATATGGAGCGGGTCGCCCGATGCGCCGATCAGGTCATGGTCCTGGGCGCTGGTCGGGTTCGTGCCCTGGGTGCACCCGAGGAGGTCTTCACCGATCCTGAGGTCGAGAAATGGGGGATTGACATACCGGATTATGTCAAGCTCGGCAGGGGTCTGAAGGACGCAGGCTTTGATCTGTCGGATCTGCCCGTGCGCGAGGACCAGGCGGTGCGCATGATTCGGGAGACGCTGTGATGAGGATTGACCTGGAGCATCTGGAGTACATCTATCCGCATGGTCATCGTGCCCTGGACGGAGTGGATCTGACTCTCGAGGGTGACCGGCCCGTGGCGCTGATCGGTCAGAATGGCGCTGGCAAGACTACCCTGGCCAAGCATCTGAACGGCATCCTGAGACCGACCAGTGGTCGGATCCTGATTGACGGTGTCGATCTGGCGACGGCGGACACGGCCCAGTGGGCTGGGAAGGTGGGGTACGTTTTTCAGAATCCCGACGATCAGCTCTTTCTGGACAGTGTGCGCAAGGAATTCGAATTCGGTCCCCGGCAGCTTGGGTTCGATCAGGATCTGATAGGGCGACGTATGGAGCAGGTGGCCGGGTTGGTGGGCCTGGCGGACCGGCTGGACGATCATCCTTTCGACCTGAGCCCCACCGAGAAGAAGTTCTGCGCCATCGGCTCCGTCCTGATGATGGATACGGGTGCCGTGGTTTTCGACGAGCCCACATGCGGGCAGGACAAGGCCGGCAATGATCGGCTGGCTGCCATCATCGCCCGTCTGCGGGATCAAGGCAAGCTCTGCATCACGATTTCCCACGACATGAAGTTCGTCACCCGCAACTTCCCCAGAGTCGTGCTCATGCAGCATGGCCGGGTCCTACTGGATGGCAGCCGCGAGGAGGTCTTCGCCCGGGAGGATGTGCTCAAGCAGGCCTATGTGACGCCTCCGCCCATCACCCGGGTGGCCCGGCAGGTCGGTTTGGAGGGCCCGGTTTTCACCGTTTCCGGCTTTGTTGATGCAGTCCGGCGGGCCAAAGCGGGGGCAGGAATTTGAGTTTGGATACGACAAGAGCAAAAGGAGTGAAGCAATGACCAGACCACTGATCATCGACACGGACCCTGGCATCGATGATGCTGCGGCCATTACGATGCTGGTCGACGAGCCCAGCTTCGACATCAGGTTGATAGCCTCGGTGTCCGGCAATGTGGGCATCGGCCACACCACCAACAATGCCCTGAAGCTGCTGACCTTCCTGGGCAGGCGCATCCCCGTGGCCCGTGGCGCGGCGGCTCCGCTCATGCGTGACAACAGGTTCGCCACCGAAGCCCACGGCAAGTCAGGGATGGGGTCATTCGTCTTTCCTGAGCCGGACGCCAGCCTGCTGACCGAGAACAATGCGGTCCTGGAGGAGCGGCGGGTGTTGCTGGAGAGCGATGAGCCAGTCACCATCCTGACCCTGGGCCCTCTGACCAACATCGCCCTGCTGCTGGCCACCTTCCCGGAGGTCAAGGACCACATCGACCGGATCGTCATGATGGGAGGCTCCACCGGGCGCGGCAACATCGGTGTCTACGGCGAGTTCAACATCTCCGTCGATCCTGAGGCTGCCAAGATGGTCTTCCGCAGCGGACTGCCTGTGACCATGGTCGGCCTGGACATCGGTCGCAAGGCCCATCTGGTCGCCGGCGACCTGGACGATCTGGACGCAACCGGCGAAGTGGGCGGCATGGTCGCATCCCTCTTCCGGTCCTACGATGGCGGGCACATTGAGGAGGGGATCAAGATGTATGACCCTTCGGCCGCCATGGTCCTGCTCCAGCCCGACCTGTTCACCATGCGCCAGGCCTTTGTGGATGTCGAGATCTCCAGCCCACTCACCCTGGGTGCCACAGTGGTCGATTACGACGGCATCCTGAGTGACAAGACCAACACCAGCGTCTGCGTGGACGTGGATGTGGATGGATTCCGCTCCGCCTTTGTCGACAGGGTCGGCCGGGTCCAGCGCCAGTAGCTTCCGCATTGAGAAGAACCGAAAGGAAACTAAGGAAAAAATGAGTGAGTCAACTGTCTCCGAGGAGCAGAAGAACGGCATACCCGTTCCCGAGGAGGGGACTCCCGAGTTCGCGAAAATGAACAAGATGGCCCGCGTGGCCATCCCGGTGGTCCTGATCATCTTCACCCTGGGCGTGCTCCAGCAGCAGGCCTTCGGCATGATCTACGTGAACATCGGCAAGCAGCTCAACCAGGCCAATCTGGCTCCGCTGATCACCTCACTGCCCGGCATCATCCTGGGAATCGTCTGCGTCATCTACGGCTCCCTGGGCGATTTCGTCTCCCTGAAGAAGATGATGATCCTGGGCACGATCGTCTTCGTTCTGGGGTCGATTCTGGGGTGCTTCGGCACCTTCAGCATCTGGATCGTCATCGCCGCCCGTGTGGTGCAGTCGGCCGGCTGGCAGGTTTCCGGATCCATCTTCCTGGTTCTGGTCTCCAAGTATGTGGAGAAGAAGAAGCGCGTGCTTTGGTACGGTGTCTTCGTCGCGGTCTTCCGCTTCGCCGCTGCTCTGGGTGTCTTCCTGGCCGGCTACATGACCCTGCTTGACTGGCGTTGGCTCTTCGGCGTGGGCATCCTGGCCGTCTTCTTCATTCCCGTCCTGGCCAAGAACCTGCCCGACCAGCATGCCGCTGGCGTCAAGATCGACGGAATCGGCTTCACCCTGATCGGACTGTTCGCCGCTTCGGTGACCATGTTCTTCACCGACATCAACTGGGGCTGGGGCATTGCCTGCATCGTGACCCTGGTGGCCTTCCTGGTCTATGTCAACAAGGCCAGCAACCCCTTCATCACTCCGAAGATGCTGACCAACCCGGCCTTCGCCATGACCATGACCGTCATCTTCGTCGGCTACTTCTTCAGCTACACCCTGAACGCGGGCGTCAACGCCATTGGTCTGAACGTCTACGGCATCGACTCCTCCAAGGTCTCCAACCTGCTGGTCTGGTCCATCATCCTGGCCGGCATCATGGGATTCGCGGCCGGGCCGATCATCCAGAAGATCGGGCGCAAGGCTTCGGTCATCCTGGCTCTGGCCTGCATGGGCGGCGGCCTGATCGCCATTGCCTTCCTGATCCCCGCCGGCAAGATCTGGGCCCTGGCTGTGGCGCCCTGCATCTACTACTTCGGCACCTCCTTCTTCTACCAGCCCATCGTTGACACCGCGACCCTGACCGTGGCTCCTGAGGAGTCCGGCCGTGTGCTCGGCTTCAACGACCTCCTGCAGGCCATCACCGGCTCTGTCGGCGTCGCCCTCTTCGGGCAGCTCATGGCCAACGGATCCATGGGTTCGGGCAGCCTGGCCGGCACCGCGCAGGGCCTGGCTTCGACCTACGCCAATGTCTTCATGATCGGTGGCGTCATCATCCTGCTGGGCCTGGTGCTCTTCATCTGCTCCATGAAGATGATCTACAGCCACTCCCGCGTGGCTGAGGACGAGGACTGATCTTCCGAGCTACTAATTGAGAGAACCGGGTCTGGGATATATTCCTGGGCCCGGTTTTTGTCCATAAGGATCTGGACAGAATTCAGCTGGGCATGATGGGCATATCTTCCGCAGTGCCGTTGGTGGATGAACAATTTTCGGTCTAGAGATGTCCGAATTATGGATGCCGGTTGGGCGGTTGCATCCTGGTGCTCTAGCATCGTGGCCATGGAGAAAACGACATCACCGCAGCCTCAGTTGCCCAAGGGTGTCTTTTTCTATGTCGATGCCCGATGGCGTTGATGTTCTAGCCGGTTCTTCTTCTGATTCCTATATCTGCCTCGGTGTTTGAGGTTGCTCTTTTATTATCTGCGGACATGCTGCCATGGGAAACCCATATCCATGGCCTGGTGAATCGGCATCTAGTAAGGTTCCACCGCCGTTTCCAAACCGCAGTATCTGACTTAGGAAGTGCCCTAATGACCATCAACGTAACCATGGAATCCCGCCGGTTCTCCAGTGACCTCGATGCCCTGGCCATCTACAGGCGGCTGCGCACCAGATACCGGGAGGATCAGCTCTTCCTCCTGGAGTCTCTGAGTGGCCCTGATAAGGACCGGAATCGCTCGGCGATCGGGTTCGAGCCGATGCTGACCCTGAGCGTGACGGACCATGTCATGACCATCGATCCTTTGGGCAGTGCTCAGCTGACAGGAATTCTCGAGCCCTTCGGCCGGATTGAGCAGGGGGTTGTCCATCATCCGGTCCCCGACATTCAGGAGGTCTTTGCAGTGCTGAGGAGGCTGGAATCCTCCTTCGCCATCAGTGGCGGCCATGAAGGCCCATTCGGTATGGGCTGGTTCGGCTACTTCGGGTATGACACCATCTTCATGATCGAGGATCTGGAGGAGCGCATACCGAGGGACGCGGCCTTGCCGGTCATCTCGCTAACGCTTTATCGGGGAATCATCACCTTGGATCTGAAGGCCGGTGACCATTGCGTCACCTTGATTCATGTCGAAGAGGATACTGCAAAATGCGGCATTTCAGAAGGCGGGAAAAATCTGCGCGAGCGCGAATCTTCTGCACAATCTGGTCCACAGGTCCAGAACGCGGCAATCGAGAGCGGCGGGCATGGGCATGGATTCGCGCCCTTGGAAGAGGTGCTGGGACTGCTCCAATCCGACGCATCGCCGGGGCAATCTCCTGAATCGGATGCTGTCCAAGATGGCATCGGGCCAGACTATCCATACGAGGCCCATGACACGATCGACCGGGACCGTTTCTATCGGTGGTTTGCCAAGGGTAAGGAGCACATAGCCCAGGGCGATGTCTATCAGCTCCAGCTCGGGCATGAGATCCAGGTGGATTCCTGCATTCCGCCCTTCCAGGTCTACCAGCGACTGCGTCTGCAGGATCCGTCCCCCTACATGTACTATTTCGTGACTCCCCAAGGGGTGCATGTCATCGGAGCCAGCCCTGAGCTCTTCATCGGGTTGACCCCGGATGGTGACATAACCCTGCGACCCATCGCCGGAACGGTCGGCAATCCCGGAGAGGAGAAGGTCCGCCAGGCGGCCATCAGGCAGCTGACCGGCGACCCCAAGGAGCGGGCCGAGCACCTGATGCTGGTGGACCTGGGTCGCAACGACGTAGCCAGGTGCTGCACACCTGAATCCTTGGAGGTGGACCGGCTGATGACTACAGAGGTCTACTCCCACGTCATTCACATGGTCTCGGATGTGGTCGGACGGATTCGGCCTGGCTTGGACAAGTACGATGTCTTCTCGGCCGCCTTCCCCGCCGGCACTATGACGGGTACCCCCAAGGTGCGTGCCGTGGAAATCATTGAGGAGACCGAGGTCAGCTCGCGCGGAGTGTATGCCGGAGCGGTGGGTTTCCTCGGATTCGACGGTCTGGTCCTGACCGCATTGTGCATACGGACAGCCTCCTACCACTCCGGTAGCTATCACCTGCGTGCCTCGGCCGGGATTGTCGAGGACTCCCAGCCGGAGAGCGAGTGGCAGGAAACCATGAAGAAGATGAGTTCGGCCTACCTGGCCATCACCGGAAAGGAGCTGGCCCATGAAAGTCTTGCTGGTTGATGCCTTCGACAGTTTCGTCTATGTGGTCAAGAACTACGTGGATCTGCTGGGCGCCGATACGACCATCGTCCGGGTGAACCACTTTGCGCGGGTGGACCCGCTGGTCTTCGACGCGGTCATCCTGGGCCCTGGGCCGGGGCGCCCGGAGGACTGCGGCTACCTGGAGCTCTTGGACCGGGTGGCAGGGCGGAAGCCGGTATTCGGCATCTGCCTGGGCATGCAGGCCATCGCGGTGCATGCCGGAGCTCGGGTGGTCAGGGCCTCCAGTCGTCAGCATGGCAAGGTGAGTGGGATAAGAAACGACGGGAAGGGCTGCTTCAAGGGCCTGCCCGATACCTTCGACGTGACCAGATACCATTCCTTGGTTGCCGATGAGTACTCGGTCGATCAAGTCGCCGATCTGGAGATCAGCGCGCGCTCGCTTCTGGACGGGTATGTTATGGGTCTGAGGCGAGACCGGTCGCTCATGGAGGGCGTTCAGTTCCACCCCGAGAGCATCGGCAGCCAGTATGGTCACCAATTGATCGTCAATTTCTTCCGGGAGTACTGCGGTTCATCTTACGGGGGCTGACTCATCAGGCTGGGCCGTGTTCCTTTCCGGATAATCCGCCGTGTAGCAAGCAGGACTGTAGTTTCTCTCCATCGGTTCTGCGGTCCTGCAAGATGCTGTGGCGAGGTTCGACTCGGCAACCCATGACCTGAGACTCACATAGTCAGAGGGATTCGTGTGATTACTCTCTGACTCGTAGGTCAAGAAAGATGGGGGGTTGTTCGCACATGGCAGGTCGCCCGCTCACTGGGTCGGGCGGTCAGGACGTCTCGCTACGGCCCTGGCGCCAATATCCCATGAAAGAGACGCTGCGCCGGTCCATTCCCCGGTCTCTGACCAGCATGCGTCTTAGCTCGCGGACAGTGGCTGCCTCGCCGGCAATCCAGGCATACAGGTCGTCGGCATGAATGGAGGCATCGGCCTGGGCGGCATCGGCAGTCTCCCAGAGCAGTTCTTTGTCGATATCGATCTCTGTGAATTCCTTGGAAGATTCAGCGGCTGTGGCCGTAGCCGACATAGACGAATGGATTGGCAGGTCCTCCAGGAGATTGCGCATGGCTTCGATAAGGGCATGTCCATGTCCGGATTCGTCGCAGGTCGTCCAGATTACGCGGATTCCTGCGTGCTCGGGCAGCGGAAGACGATCCGCTTCGGTCGGGACCTCAATCACTGCCACCCCGTCGCCCTGCCAGTGGTCTCGGATCAGGCTGTCCATTATGGCGGCGATGGCTGGCACTGCCGTCTCATCGCCAACTAGGAGAAGATGTTTGGATTGACCTGGGTGAAAGTCCATTCCTGCGATTGGTCCTCCGGCCTGTGCGTTGGGACCGATGATGATGGCCTGGTCGCCAGGTCTGGCAGCTTCTGCGAAGGCTCCTGCAGGTCCGGCATGATCGTGGATGACGAAGTCCACATCTATTTGCTCGCTCTCGGGCCTGACCTTGCGAACCGTATAGGTGCGCAGGGGATTGCGGCTCTCTGCGGGCAGGGTCCTCCACTGTTGGTACCAAGCGAGCGGATCCTCAGGGGTCGCCTCGAAGAAAGAAGGGGGCGGCACGGATCCGTCGGGGAGGGGCAGGAGGATTTTGATTCGCTCATCGTAGCCAGCGTCTGCAAAAATCCTCAGATCCGGTCCCTGGAAGACGATCCGCTTGAAGTGGGGCGAGAGCGTTTCCGCTCTGGCTACGGAGACACGGAAGGGGATCAAGGGTACAGGATGATTGGTGGCTTGTTGTTCCATGGCTGGCTCTCTTTCGGTTGAGGTTTATGGGTTGGCCTTTGTTTCAGGTTCTCGTCGTTCAGGTTGTAGCGGTTTGAGACTTTGTGGTCTAAGGCTTTGTGGTTTGGGACGTCGGGGTAAGCGATGTGGGGAGCGGAACGAGAGGTTTTACATCATTGGGTTGTTTGGTGCCGTCCTGCCGGGTCATCTCAGTGTACGTGTACATCACAAGCCCCGCCAGAGTGGGCTTCGAGACTATGGAGGGGCGCCGGGGTCATTAAAGGGGCGCCGGTGGTCCCATCGGTCACCACGGTGGATGCGATGTCGAATACCTCTCTGACCAGATTCTCGGTCATGACCTCGTCGGGAGCGCCCAAAGCGGCCCTCCTGCCATCCTTGATGGCCAGAATCCAATCCGAATATCTGGCGGCCATGTTCAGGTCGTGGAGAACCATGACCACCGTGACGCCCTCCTGCCTGTTCAAGGTGCTCAGCAGGTCAAGTACCTCAAGCTGGTAGGCGATGTCCAGGTAAGTGGTCGGCTCGTCAAGCAGGAGTATGTCGGTCTGCTGGGCCAGGGTCAAGGCGATCCAGGCGCGCTGGCGTTGGCCTCCGGACAAGCGGTCGATTGGACACCCCGCCATGTCGGTCAGTCCGGTCAGGGCAAGGGCCCGTTCCACCGCCTTTTCATCCTTGGTCGTCCACCGTTCGATGAAGTGGTGGTGGGGGTATCGGCCGCGAGCGACCAGATCGGCGATGGTGATGCCTGCGGGTGCTGACGGGTTCTGCGGCAGCAGCCCCAGAATCGTTGCAACCTTGCGGGTGGGCATGCTGGTGATGGGCTCTCCGTCCAGCATGACGGTCCCCGAGGCTGGTTTCAGTATCCTGGCCATGGCCTTGAGGAAGGTTGATTTTCCGCACCCGTTGGGTCCGATGATGGACCCCATCGTGTGTGGGGGTATATCCAGACTCAGGTCCTCGATGACCGTACGCCCCCTATAGGTGAGGCGAAGGTGCGAGGCGGTCAGCCTATGTGAGCTGCTCCAGGAGTCGCCTGCTGGGGGTGATGCCATGATGTTCAGAGCTCCTGTCTGCGGGTCATGAGGACCATGATCGCGATGAGGACGGGTCCGCCCACAATGCTGGTGACGATGCCGACCGGCACCTGGGTCGAGGGCAGATGCTGGGCGACGATGTCCGACCCAAGAACCAGGCAACCTCCCACCAGACCCGACTGGATAAGGGCTGATGCTCCCCGACCAACCAGGACTGCGGCGATGGGGCCAGAGAGGAACGAAACAAAGGAGATGGGACCGGTGGTCGCCGTTGCGACAGCCAGGAGCAGCACACCCACGATAATCACCTCGAACTGGACACGGCTTACCCTGACTCCCAGTCCGGCGGCCATCTCCGGTCCCAGCTGCAGGGTGCTGACATTCCTGTCGAGTGCCAACAAGAGCATGGCGCCGACCAGGGTTGTTGTTGCCAGTATGGGTAGATCGGACCACTGGGCATCGGCCAGGCTGCCCGTCAACCATCGGGTTGCTGCCTGGATGTCCCATTGGTTGCTGCGAACCATCAGCCAGGAACCCAGAGCATTGAACCCTGCGGCCACTCCGATTCCGATCAGTATCAGCCGGGTCGGGTCGAACGAACCGCGCCAGGCGAGGGCCATGACCAGGAGGGCTGTCAGGAGACCACCCATGACTGCCAGACTGGCCAGGGGCATACCCGACAGGCCGAATACGACAATGCCGAAGATGGCGGCCGTGTTGGCTCCGGCGGTGATGCCGATGATGTCCGGGCTGGCCATCATGTTGCGCAGGAGGTGTTGGAAGCCGATCCCGGCCATGCCGAACGCGATACCGGCGACACAACCAATCAGTGTCCGGGGCATGCGCAGTTGGAGAATGACGAACCTGGTTCCTTCGTCTGACTGCCCCCAAACCGCTCCAAGCAGGTCGCTCATGGAGTAGACGCGGTGTCCCAGGGCCAGATCGGCCAATGCGAGAGCGATCAGGAGTATCACAAGCAGGATGGTGACTATCAGCGAACGAATGGCATGGGCCCGTCGTATCCGTTGCAGGTCGGTCATGGCATCGGGTTTACCCGAATCATGCAGGAGACAAGCATCCATGCCTATACCTCCGCGGCTCTTCTGCGCCCGGCCAGAATTACGAATATGGGAGCCCCAATCAGTGCCGTGACGATGCCGACCTCCACATCGGATGGACGGGTGATTATCCTGCCCACCACGTCGGCGCCAACCACCAGGAGGGGGCCGATGAGGATGCTCAGGGCCATGATTCGCCTGTAGTCGGGTCCTATGAGCAGTCGTGCCACATGGGGGACCACCAATCCGACGAAGCCAATCGGACCCGCCAGTGCCGTACAGGAGGCGCAGAGGAGTATTGCCGCAAGCCAGGCCAGGCTGCGGACACGTCCGACATGCATGCCCAGTCCCTCAGCCATCTGGTCCCCCAGGGCCAAGGCGTTGATTCCGGGCGTCAGGCAGAAGGCGAGTATCAGTCCGAGAGCAAGAAGAGGCAGGACCGGCATCATGAGGTCGAACCGGGCGCCGGAGATTCCGCCCACCTGCCAGAAGCGATAAGAGCTGATGACATTGACGCGCGGCAGAAGGATGGCGGAGGTAAGAGACCCCAGTACCGAACTGATCACGACACCGGCCAGGGTCAGCCGTAGCGGAGATGGACCGGATGGCCCCAGGGAGCCTATGGCCCAGACGACCAGTGCGGTCGTCGCACTGCCCAGCAGTCCCACCCAGACATACTGGGCCGGGGTCGATAGGGAGAAGAAGGCTATGGAGCAGACGATCGCCAGGGCCGCCCCCGTATTGAAACCCAGAATCGACGGGTCCGCCAGTGGATTGCGTGATATGCCCTGCATCAGGGTCCCAGCCACCCCGAGCCCGGCACCGACCAGGAGGCCGAGGACGGTGCGGGGAATTCTCAGGCGGATGGCCGAGACCGCGATGTCATCCGAGGTGGCGGACAGGGCGTGGAGGATGTCGGAAGAGCTGACGGAGCGGGAGCCGAAAACCAGGGACAGGGCGCAGACCATGATCAGGCAGACCGCCAGAATCAGCCCGGACAGGACCATGGGTCCGTTTCCGTTGCGATGCGTGGCTGCCCGCCGGGTGCCTGGGCGCGGAGTCACTCCCGACCGCATGTATGCGCCACCTCCCCCTCTTTCATCCCCTCACCTGCGGCCTGATCAGACCTTGGCGGCAGCCTCGCCCAGAAGTTGGGCGTAGGTGTCGGTCGTCTTCTGGATGGACAGGGCCGAGGGGTCAAGGGCATTGGCCATCTCGCCGTCACTGTCGATGACCACGACGGATCCGCGCTCAACTGCGGGAATCTTGGAGAGGAGAGGGTCCTTGCGCATCGCTTCAAGCAGGTCCGGGGTGCCGTAGGTAACGATGATGTCGACATCCTTGTACCTGTCGGCATGCTCGGAGGAGATCTCCTTGTAGAAGTTCTTGGTGCCCTTGGAGTCCTCCTTGATGGACTCCGGTGTTTCCATACCGAGGTCGTTCAGGAACTGAGGTCGGGCGTCGGAGGTGGTGTAGACGCTGAACTTAGAGAGCTTGGAAGCATCGAAGTACATCACTGCCGCGGTCTTGCCCTTGATGGCCGGTTGGGTCTCTCCGGCCTTTGAGATGCGCTCCTCCAGGTCGGATATCAGCTGCTTGCCCTTTTCGGGTTCTCCGATGGCCTTGGCTGTCGACGTGATGACCTTGCGCCAGGGGTCGCCCCAGGCAACCTCCTGATAGGCGATGGTCGGCGCAATCTTGCTCAAGGTGTCATACTGCTTCTTGGTCATGCCGGAGAGCAGGCCGATGATTAGATCGGGCTTGGACGCGGCGATGGCCTCGACATCGATGCCGTCCGATTCGTCATGCAGCTTGGGCATGTCTGACTTATCCACATGCATGGTATCCAGGGCATCCTTGGTCCAGGTCAGGTATCCGCCATCGACGGTCTTGCCGAAGGCATTCTTCTGGATGCTGACCGGCACGACTCCCAGAGCCAGGAGGTTGTCAGGGGAGGCCCATCCGACGGTGGCGATGCGCTTGGGCTTGGAGGGTATGGAGGTGGTGCCGTAGACGTGATCGATCTTGACCGGGAAGGACCCTTGCCCGTCCGAAGCCTTTGACTGGCTGGACTGGTCTGCCTGCGAGCCCGATCCGCAAGCGCCAAGGAAGAAGAGGGCGCTTGCCAGCACCAGGATGACTGCGATAATGCGCTTGAATCGAGTGAGGGAAAGGAATGGTCGAATGTGCATGTGGTTCCTTTGATCGTGCTGTCGAATTGGCATGGTGCACCAGAGCCAGGTACCAGATTTAGCATCGGCGCGACGGGAAGAAAAGAGTTGATTTCCTCGGTTGCATGTGTTAGACGGCACACTACGAAAACAAGGAGAAGACAAGGAGAAATCGAGGGTTGGGTCTGATTGGTCTCTCATGACCTTCGGCGAAACTATCTAGTAAAGCCCTTGCTCTGCTGGTCTCTTGCTGTGCCGGCTTGCTCTACGGATCCTGTCGGATATTAAGGTTCGGCAAATGCAGAATTTTGACTGTTCCAGGTCTCTCAGGCCTTAGCCTTTCACGATGTCTTCCTTGGCAGCAGGAGGGCCCAGTTCCTCCCTTTATCTTTCTTTATTTTCGGTCTTTAGTCTGGCTCCTGCCACACTGAAACGAATAGGAGCTGACCATGCGTTACATATTGCGGACCGAGGGGCTGACCAAGGTTTTCGGCCACGGACAGCGGGCCGTCGACCAGGTGTCCCTGCATGTCCCCGAGGGCGGAGTCTACGGGCTCCTGGGCCCAAACGGGGCCGGCAAATCCACCACCCTGAAGATGGTCACAGGAATGCTGCACCCCACTGGCGGATCCATGATTCTGGATGGACATCCCTGGTCGCGCCGGGACCTCTACGACATCGGCGCCCTGATCGAGCAGCCGCCCGTCTACCCCAATCTGACGGCCCGTCAGAACCTCAAGGTGCGCACAACCCTCTTCGGCCTCCCCGATGAGCGGATCGACCAGGCGCTCTCCATTGCCGGACTGAGCGATACAGGCTCCAAGAAGGCCGGACAGTTCTCCCTGGGTATGAAGCAGCGTCTGGGGATAGCCAACGCCATCCTGACCGAACCCCGTCTGCTGATCCTGGACGAGCCCACGAACGGGCTGGATCCGCTGGGCATCGAGGAGCTGAGGGGGATGATCCGCAGCTTCCCGCAGCAGGGGATGAGCGTGATCGTCTCCAGCCATATCCTCTCCGAGGTGTCAATCCTGGCGGATCACATCGGCATCATCGCCGACGGTCGCCTGGCCTACGAGAATGAGCTGCACGCCGGAGAGGACCTGGAGGGGCTGTTCATGGACGTGCTCAGGAGGTCACGATGAACGAGAGGAATGCCAGCGAACTCATCCAGCAGAATACGACTGCTTCAGACAACCGGGCCGAGGCAAGGCTCGGGACTAGGGGCAACGGCATCCCCTTTGGCAGGATCCTGGCAGCGGAGATCATGAAGGGCCGGTCGGCAGCACCCAGACGGATGGCCCTGGCTTTCCCCCTGGTGCTCATTGTCATCGTGGCTTGCTTCGCATTCGGACTGCACGCCTGGTTGCCCTCCTGGGTCAACTACTGGTATGTCCTGCTCCTTCCGGCCATGACCGCCCTGATAAGCGTCGCCGTGGCCAACATCGACGGCAAGCAACGGTGGAGGACCACTCTGGCCCTGCCCGCCGCGCCCGCTCTGATCTGGTGGGCCAAGATCGTCTACTGCCTGCTGCTGGTCGGCCTCGCCACCCTGCTGGCTCTGGGTCTGTCGGCACTCATAGTCGCCATTTCCGGGGTCGAGGGTCCCTCCCTAGTCGACTTCGTAGTCAGCGCCCTGATGCTGGTCCTGGCCTGCTCCTGGATGATACCGACTGGACTGGCGCTGACCGCCCGGTTCGGCGTTCTGATCGGGTTCGGCCTGCCTTACATGGCGGACCTGCTGGCCTCGATCACCTTCTGGGGGAACCAACGGCTCTGGCCCTTCCTGCCGCCCGCTGCCATGATCAACCTGCCGGTGCCTTTCATGAAGGTCATGCCTGATGGCGTGCCGCTGGAGACCGAAGACAACAGTCCGATCAAGGCTGCACTGTCTGTCTTCGGCGGACAGAGTCTGACGGCCTTGGTGGTCTGCCTGGTCTGGTTCCTGCTCCTGTCCGTCCTGACGGGAATCTGGTTCTCGCGAAAGGAGACCAGCTGACATGACTGGGATGACAGTTGGCCGTGTCGTAGCCTCGGAAATCGTGCGTTTGCACGGATCTGTGCTTATCGCCATCCATGTCGTCTGCGGGCTAGCGGCAGGACTCGTCTGCGGTGCCTACTTCGCTGCAGCCCCCTATGATCCCGGGCTGGAGACCGATGCCTTCTTTCAGGTCCTGGGCGCCTTCATGCCCCTGATGGCCGCCATTGTCGTTGCCATAAACATCGAAACCGAGCGTGAGGCCGGCGACATGGCCAACCTTCTGGGGATTCCCAGCCGCCGTCTGGGTCTGGCAGCCAAGGTCATGGTGCTCTGGCTTCTGGGTCTGCTGGCACTGGCCCTGGCGGCTCTGGCATACTGCCTGCCCATGGCTCTGGCCGGCGGATCGGGCGCACCAATCTCGGCCGTTGCGCTCGCTACTTTGGGCATGGCCGGTGGTTCCCTCTGCCTCTACCTTTTCTCCATCGCCCTTGCCCTACGCTTCGGCCGGAATGCGACCATCGCCATCGGGGTCCTCGGCACGGGGATATCCATCAGTTCCCTTGGCGGCCTCTTCAATGGCCTATACGGCAGTACTTTATCCGGTGTCGAGAGCACGCCCGGGATCAGCCAGTGGATCCCCTTCACCTGGCCTACCAGGTTCGGCTCCCTGGGGATCGAGCAGGCCCTGGCCTTGACCATGCCGGGAGGGGAGGGCCTGCGTGCCTCAATCGGCGTGACGGCTGTGGATAATCTGGTTCCCTGTCTGGCCCTCACCCTGACCTTGGGCCTGGCCCTCCTGCTCTGGATCGGCAGGTTCGAGGATCGGCGCAAGGTCAGCGATTAGACTGGATCACAGGGCATCCGGTTCGTAAGGAATCTGTCCTGCAAGAAAATCGTCCTGCAGGAAATCAAGCTTGCAAGAATCCTGGCCTGCAAAGGTTCATTCTCAAACGCTGCTGGGCCGGGTCGCTAAGCGCAGAAAAGGAGCCAATCGTGGCTGATGTGCACGCCGAAGGTTCCCCCGGGGACGATCGGCATCGGGCCTCCATCCTGGTGGTGGACGACGAACCAAGGATTACCACCCTGCTGATGGCCGCCCTGTCCAAGGACGGCTATGCCGTGACCGTGGTCAACGAGTCGCGGAAAGTTGTAAGCATGGACCTGTCCTCGGTGGACCTGATTCTCTGCGATGTCATGATGCCCCACATGGACGGCTTTGCCCTCCTGGCTGCCATCAGGGAACGGGTGTCCTGCCCGATCATCTTCCTGACGGCCAAGACCGATGAGGACAGTGCGGTCCTGGCCTACGGCCTGGGTGCCGACGACTATATACGCAAGCCCTTCGGCATTGCCGAGCTCCGAGCCAAGGTCAGGGCGAGGCTTTCCCAGGGCAGTCGGCGCGGGCGCCCGCTCTTGCATTTTGGACCCTTGGACATGGACCTTCAGGCGCGTCAGATCAGGGTGGACGGGCACAACGCCAATCTGACGGATGCGGAATACCGCATATGCGCCCTGCTGGCAGAACATCCCGGTCGGGCCTACGCGCCCATGCAGATATGGGAGGCCTGCCTGGCCTCAGAGGATGATCCGGCCGCCAATGATACGGACAGCGATGCCACGGCTGCGGTCAGGGTGCATCTGAGCAATGCCCGGCGCAAGCTCAAAGCCCTGGGGGTGGACCCCATCAGGACCATCTGGTCGGTGGGGTACCAATGGGTGGCTTGATCGACGGTGTGCCAGAGTCGCCCAAGGAGCAGAGCGTCAACGGCAAGGGCCGGCCAAATCGCAAGGGAATGCCCATCGTTCTGCTGATCATCAGATACTTTCTCTACGTGCTGCTGATTCTGGCTCTGCTGTTCGCCGGCATATATATGGTCTGGATAAACCTGGGGGCCAGGGGCGACTTCTTCTGGGCCAACTATGGCGAGCAGCATCTGGAGAAGGTGGGGCGCTCCATTGGCCGTACGACCACTGTTGACGAATCCCTGATTCCCGCCGCCTACTGGTACCGAACCTATGACAGTCAAGGGCATCCCGTGGGGGGCGATATGAAGGGCGGCATGGCCAGCGAGGCCGACCAGCTGGCAGCCGACCATCGGGAGCATAGGGCGTCTAAGCCATCGGAAGAGCGGGAAAAGAAGACGGGACGGCCCCTTGCCACTCGTGCAAAGCCGGATGCGACCTATGTCGTCTATGCCACAGCCGATGGGAGGCCATGCGTCCTGGTCTATCGGATTCAGCCGCAGTGGGCATCGAGGCAGACCCGGGACCGCTATCCCAATCCCCAGAACCTGCTGCTCGCGTCTTACGGGATCGCTTTGCTGCTCAGCCTCTTGTCGGTCGGGTTGCGGGCGGCCCATGTCATATCGTCCAAGCTCAAGGTCTTCAACCAGGTGGCTGACGATATAGGGCGGCAGGACCTGGATGCCTCACTGCCCAGCAGCAATGTCCTGGAGATCAACCGTGTGCTGGGGTCCTTCGACAGGATGCGTGTCACGTTGAGGGAATCGCTGGAGAAGACCTGGACGGCCCAGGAGTCCCAGCGTCGGCAGGTGGCGGCTCTGGCTCACGACTTGAAGACGCCGCTGACCATCATGCGAGGCAACGCCGACCTGCTGGGGGAGACCGGGCTCAGCCAGGAGCAGCAGTCCTACCTGGACTCCATCGAGGACGCCATCCGCGAGATGGCCGACTATGCCCAGGCCATCAGCCAGGGTTCCATGGGCACCGCTTCAGAGCGATCCGGGGTTACGACAGTTGCCTTGAGAGATATGGTCTACAACCAGGCCCAGGGGTACCTCAATGCTCGGGGTCTGCGACTCGAGAGGGATGACCGCCTGGGTTCCGATGCTGAACAGGTTTCAGGTAATGCCGCTGACCTTGCCAGGGCGATCATGAATATCGTCGCCAACGCGGCTGACTACTCGCCGGACCATGGTCTGGTGACGCTGACCTGGAGGCTGGAGGATGGCCAGGCGGGCGGGCGCGATTTGGTGGTGACCGTGCGTGACCAGGGTCCAGGATTCAGCAGCCGGGCTCTGGTACATGCCACGGAATGGCTTTATCGGGCCGATAGCAGTCGGCACGGCTCCGGTGGCCACCATGGCATCGGCCTGGCTGCAGCGCGGTCGACCGTCGAGAGCACAGGAGGCCGCCTGACCCTGGGGAATGCAACCGATGGCGGTGGCGCAGTGGTCACTGTATCTTTGCCAGTGCAGTGAATTCAACGGAGTTGATGCTGGTCACAGCAAACTCGGTGTCCGGTCAGGAATTGCACAGTGATAAAGATCTGGAAATAGTGTTAATCATGGGTTGATAATTATAAAAACATCAATTTTTAGTGATTATTTTAGTAATCAATTACTAAAGTTTGCCTTTCTTTAGTAAATCTGTATGATAAAGATCACAGAGATTATCAATTTGTAGGGGCCTGTATGCAACAATCAGATGACGCTGAACAAAGCGATCTGTCGCTGGAGGAGGTTGTGCGTTCGATTCAGCGCAAGGGTTGCGAAGGCCAATCGATAGAAGTCAAAGCCGCCAGCCAGGGGACTCCGAAGGTGTATGACTCGCTGTCGTCGTTTTCCAACCAAAACGAGGGTGGCATCATCGTATTCGGGCTGGATGAAAGCCTTGGATTCGAGGTTGTCGGCGTCCATGACGCGCAGGAGCTGGAAAAGGCGGTAACGGCACAGGGCAAAGAGATGTATCCCGAGGTCAGACCGGTCTATAGCGAAAGCCTGATTGACGGCAAGACCGTGGTGTCGGCTTACATCAATGGCAAACCCATGGGCGAGAGGCCTGTCTACCGTAAGACAGCAGGCATCAGCGCAGGCAGCTACACCCGGATCGGGGATGCCGATGCCCGCATGACGCCTACGCAGCTGTATGAGATCGAGACTTTCAAGGACGGTCGGCGCGACGATGTATCGGTAGACCCTCAGGCCGATTCCGATATGTTGAACCCAGAAAAACGTCATGATTTCATTAGTCGAGCACAGCGGGAACGCCCGCTCCTAGCCAGAAGGAATGAGGACGAGATCCTGGAGCTATCGGGTGTCTGCCGTCGTGGATCTCCTACTCTTGCAGGTTTGATGACCCTTGGCGAATACCCGCAGCAGGTGTATCCGAACCTCTGCATTACCGCCGTGGTTGTGCCGGGAACCAAGGCCGGAACTGGTCTTGGGGGAGAGCGGTTCCTTGACAATCAGCGCTTTGAAGGGACCATTGACCGCATGCTTGAGGATGCCATGGCCTTTGTGCGGCGCAACAGCAGAACCAGGACGGTGATTAGGGATGGGGTGCGCACTGATATTCCTGAGTATCCCGAAACCGCAGTCAGGGAAATCCTGACCAACGCATTGATGCATCGTGACTATGGCCCATACTGCAACGGAACGCCGGTCAGATTGACGCTCTTTGCCGATCGTCTTGAATGCTGGAATCCTGGTGGTGTATATGGCGGTCAGAGCATCAACGACTTGGGCTTTGCCAACAGTCAGACCAGGAACCCTACCCTGGTCAGTCTGCTGGAGATTGAGGGTATTGCCGAGAATCGGCACTCAGGGATTCCGGCTATCCGCGAGGAGGCCAAACAGTGTGGATATAAGCCTGTAGAGTTTCAGGATCGGCAGGCTTCCTTCACTGTGCGCTTCTACTCTGTGCCGGAGCGTGCTGGTGCGGCGGAAGCAAACGTTCATTGGACTGGGGCCGCAGAATCTGATTCGGCGAAACGCGTCCAAGTCCATGCGCTTGGTGGTTCCGATGCCTCGGGAGCAGCAAAGACGGGCAATGGAATATGCGACAGGATTCTCGGTTTTTGTAAGGAACCCCGTTCACTTGAGGATATCGCGCATGCGCTTGGGCTGGGCAAGTACTATGTCCGCAGGCGGTATATCGAGCCACTGCTCGAAGAAGACGCGCTCTCCATGACTCTTCCCGATAAGCCCCGGAGCAAGTACCAGCGATATGTGGCCAGTGATGCCTCAGCCGAGATGTCTTTGTAAAAGAAGCCGTGAATGGCATTACCGTAAGAGCAGGTATTGCCGGGTGGTCAAGATGAAGCATGGTTATAGCATTCTGATTGTTTTCTCAGTGCGAGTACGCTGACCTGCTTGAATCCCGCTCTACCAGGGTCGGCTCAATCAACACGGAGCCGTGCACATGCCGGGAGTTGCTGAACTCGCCCATCAAAAGAGTGGCAGCATCGCGCTCCATATCGACATCGGGCGCAGTGATGACTGATAAGGGGATCTGGGGATAGCCGTCCGCGCGTGCGTCTTCGGTGCTTTCGGCTTTGATGTCGTCGGGTACGCGACTCCTGAATGGGATTGACAATTCCCGCACGGAGAGCGTCGTTGCTGGTGGAAGTTGGCTGATCTCACGCTGTCTGCAGAATACTATGCAGCGGTCACATATGGACTGGTTTCCGAAGGAGTGGGAGAGAAGCGAAGGCAGTGTGTTGACAGCCGGCTCCCCGCAAATATCTGGTCGACATTTGCCCTACAACGAGGTGTCCTCCAGGGCGCGGCAGTTTCGGTTGTGCTGCTGAGCTCGACATGATCCACCAGCACTATGAGTAACTTGACCGAGGCCGCACACTCCAGGTCGGAGGAGCAGTCTATTACGATATAGACACCAAGAGAGCGAAAGAACTTGAGCAGACTGGTCTGTCGCTCTGAATCAGAATAGGCATTGGTGCCGATCAGCTGCATATCTTTGTCTTTGTGGATTTCCTGAGCCCCCTTGAATACGGATGTGTACAAGGAATGCTCAATATTGGTCATGATGATGGGGATGGCGGATTGTTTGGTAAGAGTTGTGGCTCGACTCGCTGGGCAAGGATCGGCATATTCGGGATGAATCCTGGGATTTGATGAGAAGATGGACAGAAGAAGTGCGGCTGGAGGTGTCCCGCATGATTCTGTGCAGGCTAGCGGAATCGGTTTGTGGCAGGCGATGGCCTAGCTTGGAAGGATCATATATTAGATCTTTCCAATTTCAATATATTCATGATTCTAAAACTGTGTTAATGATCGGCTGAACTTTTCGACTGTTCGAACTTGATTGATGACTTCAGGCTCTGGTTAGAACCTAATCAATTAATCTTGCTTCTTGTCTGTCTAGCCAGAGTCGTTAGCTCGATGCTCTGTCGTCGCCTTGTTAGATACTTGTAAAATCGATTTTACAATGATGATCAAGCGTGGTTGCTGACTGTACTCGGAGGAATAATGGAAAACACGGTTCAACTTATTGCCTATGTGGATCGCTTTGGCGATGGAACTTTGGCATCACTGACCGAAATGTTGCGGACCAGGTTTGCTGGAGTTTATTGTGGCGTTCATATTCTGCCATTTTTTACTCCTTATGACGGGGCAGATGCTGGCTTTGATCCGATTGACCATACAAAGGTAGACCCACGTCTCGGCTCTTGGGATGATGTCAGGGAGCTTAGCCGTACTCATGGAATCATGGTGGATGCCATTGTCAACCACATGTCTTGGAAATCAGAGCAATTCCAGGATGTTATGCGCCGCGGTGAAGACAGCCCTTTTCATGATATGTTCCTGACTATGTCATCAGTCTTCCCTGATGGTGCATCTGAAGAAGATCTATCAGGGATATATCGTCCTCGTCCTGGCCTGCCCTTTTCCCAATACTCTTGGGCAGAGAAGACGAGACTGGTTTGGACGACCTTTACACCTCAGCAGGTAGACATTGACACTGACAGCAAGCAGGGATGGAGCTACATCCTGTCGATTCTTGACAGACTTGCAGAAAGTCGAGTGCGATATATCCGACTGGATGCTGTTGGTTATGGCGCCAAACAAGCCGGAACTAGCTGTTTCATGATCCCCAAAACATTCCGTCTGATTGAATCTATCAAACAAGAGGCGGAAAAGCGCGGTCTTGAAACTCTGATAGAGGTCCATTCCTATTACAAAAAACAGATAGAGATAGCTTCTAAAGTCGACCGAGTCTATGATTTTGCATTGCCTGCTCTTCTTCTCCATTCGCTCTATAGCGGAGATTTGCAGGCACTAGCGCATTGGATAAGTGTGCGGCCCGGCAACTCCATCAATGTTCTGGATACGCACGACGGCATTGGGGTTATAGATATCGGTTCCGATCAGACGGACAGAAGTTTAAAGGGTCTAGTTAACGATGCGGCAGTGGATGCCTTAGTGCGCACTATTCATCAGAAAACTGCGGGTCAGTCTCAGGCGGCTACTGGCGCGGCTGCCAGCAATCTGGATCTTTATCAGATCAATTCAACTTACTACTCAGCTTTAGGTTGTGATGATCATCTTTATCTAGCGGCTCGGGCTGTCCAATTCTTCCTGCCAGGGGTTCCTCAGGTTTACTACGTCGGTGCTCTGGCAGGGGAGAATGATATGGAGCTTCTCAAGCGGACTGGCAATGGGAGAGATATTAATCGGCATGCATATTCAGTAGTTGAAATCGATCAGGCTCTTCGGCGCCCCGTGGTCAGGGCTCTCAATGCCCTGTGTAAGTTGCGTAATCGATTAGATGCCTTTGATGGAGAATTTTCCTACGAATTGATTGATAAAGGCCCTCTTTTTCTGAGGTGGAAAGGTGAAACGAGCAGAATTCAACTCATTTTTAATCCTATAAAAGCAGCCATACCCGAAGATGCCAGTGGTGTCGCCGAGCTGGATTGGGAGAGCGGAACAGGGCATCATCACAGCTCTGACCTCCTAGAGGATCCGCCTACGATCATATGACGAGCCTGGAGGTCCTACCTGTTAATTAATGTGACGTGCTGGGCCGATGGTGTCTCGTAGAATGAGAGAAGCAGGCGCAACTATTCTTGACTGGTCTAATGTCTCCCCGCGAGCCAGTCGTACTGCCATCAGTCCGGCCGTTTTGCCATATTCGTCGGGACGGTGCCTGATCGTCGAAATGCCGAGCGGAGCCGCCATTTCACGGTCGTCAAAGCCTACGACAGAAATATCATCCGGAACACGTACTCCGTAACGCCGTAATTCATGTACCAGGCTAATTGCTACTTCGTCGCTGATGCAGCATATGGCTGTTGGCTGAGGATCTAAGGCAAGTATGGCGCTGACTGCAATGCTGCCTGCTTCAGAACTATGGGGAACGGGAATCTCGTAATCTTTTCGATGGGTAATGCCAGCAGCTCGTATTCCCTGACGGTATCCTTCAATCCGCTGGTCGGCATCCCAAACGAAATCCTTGTTTATCGGAGTCGTCTGGATGAAAGCGATACGCGTGTGCCCCATGACGCAGAGGCGATGAATCAGGTTCTTCAATGCGGAGATTTCATCTACGCCTATGGATGCCATGCTATAACGGTCGTTGAGGTGCATAGTGTTGACGCCTACGATGGGTACTCCCACATCACGTAGAGACTGTCCTTCATTCTCAGTTAGAGCGAAGGAAGAAATGATGACAGCATCCGTATTGCGTTTGATCGGCATCGAAGAGAAGAAATCAGCGCGTTGCTTTCGGTCCGCAACTCGATAGAAGAGCAAATCATAGCCTTCGTTGCTCAGGGCGGAATAAACCCCTTCAGCTAATTCTGAGCTGTACCATCCTGACATTCGGTTGCCAACAATCAGGGCAATTCGCCCGGTTTTCCCGCTTCTCAGTCTCGAGGCTTCCTTGGATGCCGTGAAGCCAAGCTGCTCACTGGCTTGGAAAACCTTACTCCTTGTGTCGGCTGAAACTCTATCTTTACCGTGTAGTGCGCGAGAGACTGTTGACGGGGAGACGCCCGCCTTTTTTGCGACGTCGTAAATGGTCGGTTCTCGCATGTATATGCCTCTGTTGTGGTTACTTTAGAACACAACCGATTTTACAGCATGAATTAAGGCGTTGTCATTGCCGAACTTTGATTCGGCAAAGAAGGTGAAGAGGCTTGTTCAGCATAGGAAAAGGTGGGAACAATTTGACAGGAGCGGGGTTACGTTTATATACTGTGTGCAACCGATATTACAAATGGAGAGTAATTTAGAAAAAATAATGTCATAAATATAGCAATATCAAATATAATATCGGTTGTGCAAGTTCATCGACGAAGTGAACATCTGTACGGCAGGAGGAAAGATGCAGTCGTTCTTTAAACATGGGGCAGCGATGCTGCTGTCCGTCGGATTAGCGGTTTCGCTCGTAGCCTGTGGACCTGGGGGTTCAGACAAGCAGGCGGGAAGCAACGAACCGGATTCTGTCAGCACCGATCTGGGTGATAAGAGCTACAGTCTGACACTCTGGGATGGTGCAGGTCTAAAGACTGTAGACGATGCGCTGATTAAAGGGTTTACAAAGAAATATCCGAAGATCAAAATTAAAGCGCATTACGATCCGGACAATGTAACATCCCAAAACGGTCCTCGTCTTATTGCGTCTAAGGATGCTCCAGATATTGCTCGTGTCACTGATGTCAACTCTGCCGTCAAGGGAAAGCACGTCATCTCTCTTGAACCTTACGTTGAGGCATACGGATGGAAGGTTCCGCAGTCGCAGACCCAGCTGTACCGCGCTGACGGAGCAGGCAAGGTAGGTAAGGGCAATCTCTATGCGCTTCCCAACTCCTATTCGGTCGCTGGCATGTATGTAAATACCAAGTTGTTGAAAAAAGCTGGTATCGAGAAGGTGCCAACGACTATGGATGATTTGGAATCAGACATGGCCAAAGTTAAAGATGCCGGTGAGATTCCCGTGATGATTAATGGAAAAGATGGGGGTCTTTCTTTCATCTTCCAGGCTATGATGGTAAACAATGACTCTTTGAAAACAGTAACCGACTGGATTTTGCAGCGGGACGGATCCACTTTCGATACCAAGGGAGCAAAAAAGGCTGCCGAGCGGATTCAGAGCTGGAGCAAGAACGGGTATCTGCCTTCTGATGTCAATGCCGTTGACGGTTCTTCAGCGCTGAATAGATTTGCCAATGGCCAGGGTGTGTTCTTCCCCAGCGGGAATTGGAACCTGGATCAGATGAACGACTCCTTGGGAGCTGATGTCAAATTCGTTCCATTCCCTTCCAATTCGGCGGATCAAAAGCCTAATATTGCAGCCAATGGAGGAAGTTTCTTTGGTATCCCGACAAACTCGGCCCAGAAAGATGCAGCGGCTTGCTTCCTTAATTACACACAGAGCGATGAGGCCCGTCAGATAATTGCTGATGTCAGCGGTTACTTCCCCAAGACGGTCAAGGGACAGACCGTGCCCAAGGCCAAAAATGATCTGCAGAAGAGCATGTTCGATTCTTACTTGAATGTGTTTGAATCTGGGAACTCTACTGATTTCATTAATAATGCCACTGCCGGCCTTCAGGCCAGTGCTCTGGTGCCTAATTTCCAGCTTCTGGTGGACGGCAGTATTTCACCCAGCCAGTTTACGCAAAACGTTCAAAATGAGTATAAGCAAGAGGTCATGCAGTGAGTACCTCTTTCAAAGCTGAGGCGGGTGCGGAGCGACATTGCTCGAATGCCGTTCGCACCGCCAAGCGAAATGGGCATAGGCGCCATAAAGCTGGTCTTACACTCATCGGCTGGCTTTTCCTGTTGCCTGGGCTCGCTTTCTATATAGTTTTCGTCTTTTGGCCCATCATTCAGACTGCTTGGTACTCCTTTTACAGTTGGAATGGGGTTGATGCCAGCACATGGGTTGGATTCGATAATTTCATCCGTGTTTTTACCGATCCGGTCCTGAGAGGCAGTATTGCTCATTCGTTTTACTTGATCATTCCCTTTGCGCTGATTCCGGTTGCCCTAGGTATCATTTTGGCATCGCTCATTCGAGATGTTCGCAGCAAAACCTTCAGCTCTGTGGCACAGGTCTGCATGTTCCTTCCCAGGGTAATACCTGGAGCCGCGGCAGGTGTGGCTTGGACTTGGATGCTGGCTCAGGATGGCATCGTTAATCAGATGCTTAAAGCGATGGGTCTTGGCTCTCATGCCACGGCATGGCTAGGAAATCAGCGTACAGCACTGAACGCCGTTGGAGTTATTGGGTTTTGGTTGCAGCTGGGATTCTGTATCGTTCTGCTCTCAGCGGGTATCGGCAGTATCAGCAAATCTCTTTATGAGGCAGCAAGCATTGACGGTGCCGGCTGGTGGAGTCAGTTATGGCATATTACCCTGCCTGGCCTGCGTGGTCAGATAGCTGTCTGCTTGACCATGACCATGGTCGCGGCGCTGGCAAGTTTCGATGTCGTCTTTATGGCTACTCAAGGCGGTCCGGGCTATTCGACGATGGTTCCCGGCGTTATGGTCTACCGACTGGCCTTTACACAGAACAAAGTCGGTTTGGCTTCCGCTCTGGCTGTGGTGCTCATGATTTTGGTCCTGCTTGTAGTTGGACCCTTGCAGCGGCTGGTTCAGGGCAAGTCGGAGGAGGCAGCATGAAGCAGTCCTTATCTGTCCGTGTTCTAGGAAATCTGACGCTGGCGCTCACTGTTATTTTTTGTGTCTTGCCTTTTATCAGCATGCTTTCAGCTGCACTACAGCCTCAAGGTTCCATGCCATATGGGATTCAATTCACCGCCCATCCGCATTGGGAGAATTTTGCTGCTGCTTGGAAAGTAGCCAACATCACTCCTCTGCTGATTTCCAGTGTGATCCTGGTCGTGGCTGTGGTTCCGGTAACTCTCATCTGCAGTGCTATGGGCGGGTATGCACTAGGTTCTTTGCATGTTGCAGGTGGTTGGATTGCATACGCCCTTCTCTTTGTAGGGCTGACGCTGCCGTTCGAGGTTCTGGTAACTCCTCTGTATTATGAAATCCAATCAATGGGATTGCTCAATACGCGGCTGGCTATGATCCTGCCGATGATCGGATTGAATATGCCGTTTGGAGTCATCTGGATGCGAACCTACTTCGCCCAGATGCCCCGTGATCTAATCGAAGCTGCCAGCCTAGACGGGGCCGGACAGTTACGTATATTCCGTAGCATCCAACTGCCGCTGGTGATTCCTGCCATATCTTCGCTGGGAATACTAACTTTTCTGTCAACATGGAATCAGTTCCTGCTGGCTGTAGTACTTATCGATGATCCGACCAAGCGGACAATGGCTGGGGCTCTGCAAAGTTTCGTTGGACAGTATTCGACAGATGTCGTTCTGCTCAACGCAGGCTCTCTGCTCATCATGGCGCCAACCATGATCCTCTTCATATTTCTACAAAAATATTTTATACGGGCGATGCTCGAAGGCTCAGTAAAGGAGTGATGGATGATCAACGATATGCTGGACCCAGACTGGTGGAAGAATGCCACTGTCTACCAGATTTACCCCCGGTCTTTCCGCGATGCTAGCGGAGATGGAATAGGGGATTTGCGAGGAGTGAGGTCCGGACTGCCCTATCTAACCAAGTTAGGTGTTGATGCTATATGGCTGACTCCTTTCTATCCTTCACCTCTAGTGGACGGAGGCTATGATGTGGCAGATTATCGTAACGTTGATCCGCGTCTAGGGACCATGGATGATTTTGATGCTTTGGTGCACGATGCCCATGATTCGGGAATAAAGGTGATTGTGGATATCGTTCCCAACCATTGCTCCAATCAGCATCCCTGGTTTCAGCAAGCTTTGAAGGATGGACCTGATTCGCCTATGCGTCAGAGGTTTGTCTTTAGGAAGGGGAAAGGCCCCGATGGAAGTCAGCCCCCCTCTAACTGGCTTTCAGGAGTTGGCGGCAGCGCTTGGGAGCCGTGCGGCGATGGCTGGTACTATCTGCATCTTTTCACCAAAGAACAGCCTGATTTCAACTGGGACAACGAAGAAGTCAGGAAGGACTTTCTGAAGACGCTGGCTTTCTGGAGCGATCATGGGGTTGACGGATTCCGTATTGATGTGTCGCATGGCCTGGCCAAGGATTTAGCTGAACCCTTGCGTGATAGGCCTGATCCTGCTGATCAGGAGCCCTTGTCGGACAAGGGAGATGATCCTTTGTTTGATCGTGACGAGGTGCATGATATCTACCGAGAATGGCGTAAGGTCTTCAACGAATATAACCCACCCCGTATGGCTGTGGGGGAATCTTGGACTCCGATCACGGATCGGGTATATGACTATGCAAGATCTGACGAGCTCGGATCAGTGTTCGATTTCTCTCTTTCTAAGTGTGACTGGGATAGACAGGAGTACCAGGATGCTATTGAACGAACATGGAATGGTTTCCGTAGGGTCGGCGGCTCTCCAAGCTGGGTATTGGGCAATCACGATGTACCTCGCGTGGCATCGCGTCTCGCTTTGCCCAAGGGCGCCGATGTGGTCGAATGGGTAACTTCTGCCGGTACTCGACCGGTCATCAATCAATCAGTGGGTCAGGCTCGAGCCCGTGCAGCTGGAATGCTCATTCTTGCATTGCCGGGAACTGCTTACATCTATCAAGGTGACGAATTAGGCCTGCCAGAGGATTTGGACATCAAGGAAGAAGACATTCAGGATCCAAGCTGGGAGCGTTCAAATCATAAGGTCAGGGGCCGCGATGGGTGCAGGGTTCCACTCCCTTGGACAGTTTCGGAGACAAACGCTTACGGATTCAGCTCAGCCAAGTATGCTCGACCCTGGCTTCCCCAACCAAGTTGGTTCTCGACCTATGCGGTTCAGAGAGAAGATGGTAGGCAGGATTCAGCGCTGGAATTGTATCGAAAGGCTTTAGCTCTCCGACGTCAATGGGTGGTTGCAGAAGGTACTACCACTATGGAAATCCTCAAAGACGGTGATCCAAGAATCCTGCATATTAGACTTTCGACAGGGTTGCATTGTCTTCTGAACTTCGGCCCAGGCAAAGTTGGTCTCAATATAGATGGGACGATCGTTCTATGTAGTGACGATATCGATGAGAAGCTTCAAAAAGAGGAATTACGAGAAAATTCCTGCGTGTGGTTTGTGGAGTAAGCATAAATAAAAGAGCTGTAGGTGTGAGCGCTTATGGGCTCTTGGTCTTCTGAGTCGGGTGTTTCTAATCATCCGCGAGATATGGGCGGCTAACTAGAGCACCGATAAGGTTGAAAGGGCACGGGAAGAATATAAGCCGAGACTGTAGGCCAGTCTTGGCTTATATTCATCAGCAGCGTCAGAAGGTATGACATCATGGTGGCGCTGGACCGGGAATTTAGTGCGGGAGTTGGGAGCATGGACGCGAAGATCGAATTAGCCGCTTATTGAGGGGTATAACCAGCTCTTTTCCTGTTGCTGTATCTGTAAGATCGCGATTACTCCCGTCAATTGATAGTCAGAGGGAAACGAACTATGTTTACGCGAGTTGGCTACAGAGAGATCAAACCTTATTGTGTATTGGGTTCTTTGGCTGACTATGTGTTCTTATTCGGAAGAGATTAGGCTTTGTCATTCGACAAAATAGATACCGGGGAACGACATCGTTAATATTGCCAGCAACCGAGAGCCGCCCTTGTCCATCAGGATATGCTTGCTCTAGGTTTGGTCAAAGATCAGGACGAGGGACTGAATGCACGCAAACTGAAAGAGGAGTGGCTACGATCGAGGCCGGATCGTCTATCCGTTTACCGCCGGTAGGGCGGAGCCAAGAATTGAGCTAATAGTGACGGACTGTGCTGTTGTTTAGGATGAAGAACCTACTGGATTCGTTGTATGAAAAACTGACTTTACTGTTTTATTGCAGGTCAGTTATTTTGCGTAGTTAGCTAGTTTTCACGAAGCTGCCTTGGTTTTTCAATCTGCTGCACATGCAACTAATAGACTTGACAGTGAACGAGAACAGATGACGCGAATAAGGGATTGAGGTATTTAAAGCCGAGTTCAGTTCGGTTCATGTGTATCGGTAAAGGAATTGCTGTTGCTTTGTCTTTGAGCAAAGACCTTGACGACTTCGGTTGTATTTATGTATATTGTGAATTCAACTTGGTAAACATCCACGCAGCGTTTTGGCTTGGCCGACTCTGATTTCTTTCAACAGGCCCCCGAAGCGTTGACTACTCCGTGGCATAAGCAGGAGAGTGGCATGACTGGGTTGACCAGCGACTCCAAGCATGAACAATCAACAGATACCGGCGTGATCCCGGCTGCAGGGCAGGACTCCGGGCAGAAGAGCGGGGTGGATGACCCTGTCCTTAAGGACCCTTCTACAGCAGATGTCGATCAGGTTGCCCTTGCCTTGAACGTGGATCCCGACCAGGGTCTGGCCGAGGCCGAAGCGGCTCGACGGTTGGAGGAATTCGGCCCCAACGAACTGGCTGGAGCGCCTCCCGTCCCCGCGTGGCGGAAGTTCCTCCAGCAGTTCAAGGACCCCTTGGTTTATCTGCTTTTGGCAGCCACGGCCATTTCGCTGGTGGCCTGGGTGGTGGAGCGTTCGCATCCGGCGGCCGGAGGCGGCGAGCCCCTGCCCTTTGATGCCATCGTCATCATGATCATTCTTATCCTGAATGCTGCTCTGGGGTACGCCCAGGAGGCCAAGGCCGAGCGGGCGGTGGAGGCCCTGGCGAGCATGACGGCCCCGCGTGCCTCGGTTCTGCGCGGCGGTCAGGTGGTCAGCCTGGAGACCAGCAGGATCGTGCCCGGTGATGTCGTGGTCCTGGCTGAGGGTGATTCGGTCGGCGCCGACGGGAGACTGCTCCAGGCCGCGGGCCTGCGTGTGGCCGAGGCGTCGCTGACCGGCGAGTCGCTGCCGGTGGGCAAGCGGCCCGGTCGGCTTGACCAGCCCAAGGCTCTGGGCGACAGGACCAACATGGTCTTCAACGGCACTGCAGTCACCCAGGGTACCGGTCGCATGATCGTCACATCCAGCGGCATGGATACCCAGGTCGGGAAAATCGCCGGCATGCTGGCTGACACCCAGGAGGAGCCCACGCCCCTGCAGAAGGAGATGGCCAGAGTCTCCAAGCTTCTCGGACTGGCCGTCTGCCTGATTGCGGTCCTGGTTCTGGCGGCATTGGGTCTGATGGAGGGCTTCCAGACAATCCAGGACCTGATTGATTCCCTGCTTATGGCTGTCTCCCTGGCCGTGGCCGCCGTGCCGGAGGGGCTGACGGCCATCCTGACCGTGGTCCTTGCCCTGGGTGTGCAGCGCATGGCCAAGCATCATGCCATCGTCAAGAAGCTCAGCTCGGTTGAGACGCTGGGCTCGGCATCGGTCATCTGCTCCGATAAGACGGGGACGCTGACCCGCAATGAGATGACCGTTGAGCGGGTGGTCGTCCCCTCGGGACAGGTCCGGCTCACTGGCACCGGGTACGCCCCGGAGGGAACCATGCAGATCGAGGCCGGAGGTTCCGACGACCAGCTGGACACCATAGATTCGTCATTGGCCAATGCGGTTGCAGAGACCCTGATGGTCGGGACCATCGCCAACGACGGAGACCTTCACTGGCAGGAGGACGAGGCCGAACCGAATTCCCGAGCCCAGTCTGGATCCGGACAGGGTCACTGGCAGATCGTCGGTGATCCCACGGAGGTTTCGCTGATTGTTGCCGCCCGTAAAGTCGGCGCTGATGCCAAGGCTGATAGCTACCGCCGTCTGGCCGAGATTCCTTTCACATCCGAGCGCAAGCTCATGTCGGTCCTGGCCGCCCCGAATGATGGCGGCGAAGGGCAATCGCGACTCTTCTGCAAGGGCGCTCCTGACGTGCTGCTTGGCCGATGCGACAGGATTCTCGAGAGCGGCCAGGTCAGGCCTATGACCAGCGCTGATCGGGAGAGGATACTTGCCCAGGTCAGCAGCCTCTCAGCGGATGCCTACAGGACCCTGGGGCAGGCCTTCCGGCCTGTATCCGACCGGGAGCTGTCATCGCTGACAGAAACCGACGAGGGGAAGAGACCGTCAAGCACGGTCGGGACAGATCAGACGGACCGGTTGTCTCAGAGGTCTCAGCGGGCTCCCGCAATCCGCCTGTCCGCGGATAAGGTGATCCAGGAAAGCGCCCAGCTGGAGAGCAACCTGATCTGGACGGGCATGGTCGGCATCATCGATCCGCCACGAACCGAGGTTCGCCATGCGGTGGATCAGGCCCATAAGGCCGGCATCAGAACGATCATGATCACTGGCGACCATCCGCTCACCGCAGCCAGAATCGCAGGGGACCTGGGCATCATCAAGCCTGGCCAGCCCGCCTGCACCGGCGAGCAGCTGGATGCCATGGACTCGGACCGGCTTCGGGAGACTACCTCCAGGGTCTCCGTCTACGCCCGCGTGGCCCCCGAGCACAAGCTGAAGATCGTCGAATCGCTCCAGGACCAGGGCAAGGTCGTGGCCATGACCGGCGACGGCGTCAATGATGCCCCCGCTGTCAAGACCGCAGACATCGGCGTGGCCATGGGCATCACCGGGACCGAGGTCACCAAGGAATCGGCCAAGATGATCCTGGCGGACGACAATTTCGCCACCATCGTCCAGGCCGTGCGAGAGGGCCGCGGCATCTTCGACAACATTCGCAAGTTCCTGCGCTACCTGCTCAGCTCCAACATGGGCGAGGTCTTCACGGTCTTCGGCGGCGTGGTCTTTGCGGGGCTTCTGGGCATATCGCAGCCCGGCATGGCGGGCGTGACCGTGCCGCTGCTGGCCACCCAGCTCCTCTGGATCAACCTCCTGACCGATGCGGCCCCCGCGCTGGCCATGGGCGTGGATCCGCAGACCGACGATCTGATGGACCGCCCGCCTCGATCCATCAATGATCGGGTGATTGACCGGGATATGTGGGTTGACATCATCTACATAGGCCTGGTCATGGCTGTGGTCACCCTGATCGGCATGGATATGCACCTGAGCGGCGGCCTCTTCACCGACAGGTCTGTCCAGATGATTGGTCACGAGGCGCAGATCAGGGAGGCGCGGACCATGGGCTTCACCATCCTGGTCTTCGCTCAGCTGTTCAACGCCTTGGCATCCCGCTCCTCCCGCAAGTCGGCCTTCCAGGGGCTCTTCAGCAATCTCTGGCTCTGGGGCGCCATCGGCATCTCCATACTGCTCCAGCTTCTGGTGATCTATGTGCCCTTCCTGGGCGAGGCCTTCGGCACTGTTCCCCTCCAGCCTCAGGCCTGGTTGGAGTGCATCGCCCTGGCCTCCCTGGTCCTTGTGGCCTCGGAGCTGCGCAAGCTGTTCAACTGGGCGATCAGACGGATACGGGCATGACCTAGCTTCTCCCTGATGCGGTGATTGGTTCGGACATTGCCGCATCGGGATTGCCTTCTATGGTCTCAGTTGAGGCTCGAATCTGTTCCTGCACCTGTCCCCGCTTATCCGCATACTGGCAAGTATGGGGAACGATGAGCAACAGCATGCAATGGATGTTTTGTCATATTGGTGCGCGGTTGAACTATTCTCGCCACAAAATTGGAGGGATAACCAGCTCATTGCTTTATCCTCCTCCCACAACGGCAGCAACGGAGTAAGCGTTACTGAACAGGAGCGACTTCCCTGGGATGACATTCATGCTGATCTTCTCATCGGGCCGGTTGACAATGAGCATCGTTCCTATACAAACCTCTATAACGACCTGCAGAGCAGGAAAATATACCGGTTGCAGACAGACATGAACGCCCGGCTGACCAAACCTTTCTCGTTTGCAGAAGATACTGAGAACTGGCTGCGCGTGCAGGCGGTCAGATCAGGACTTGACGAACAGACTATAACCGGTCTGCTTGGGGAGATGAACCAGTTATGGCTAGAGGTGGCTAAGCAGCCCGGCTCTTTGCCGGCAGGTACTGAACTGACGGATTCCATGGTTTCGCGCCTGCTGCAGGTGGCGGAAAAGCTGTCAGCAACGGCCAATCGGCCTGGCTCAGCCTGTGCTGTTTACCGTAAGGACTATGACCGCCGATTTGCGCGTCGCCCCGTCCATCAGGCAGTGAAACCTGACGAGGATTCGGAGCAGCAAGAAGCGGTGGGACGACAAAATCGGTGGCTTAAGCATGAACGTTTTCGAATAGCAGTCGGGCTCTCCCAGCGTGTAGTCACGAATGCGCTGTTGAAGGCTGCCAAGCTTGTTCGAGAGCTCTCGCCAGCCGAGGAGACTGCTCAGGACGAGGTGTTGCAGGAGTTAGCGCATCGGCAGAACAGGCGCGCCGGCGGTCCTTCTACCGTGGCTTCCCTTATGGAGTTCTGCGTAGGGGATGATGGTTGTCTGGCCCCAAGATCGTTGACGCTCTCTCAATATGCCAAGGCGGTTTCCTGTCTGTTCAATCATGAAGGCTGGCCTGATTGCCCGGCTGGGTGGCCGCATATCGAAGTATTTGACGATACTGAAAGCAAACTCAAGTCCGAATTCAATCGTCTGGCTGGGGAAGACTCTGGAGACGAAGCAGGCCGACCGATGTACAAGGCAGGTCCGGTCGGCAGATATGAGATCGAAAGCCTCATTGAGCATGTAGCGGATCGGATGGGACTGGATGACCGCGCGGTGAGTAGCTCTCCTCTTTTCGCTCACGCTGACGGCTCGCCTCTCATCAGGGATTATGTCAATTGCCATCTGGAAGCCAGCTCAGAATCGGTAAATGGCGAAATGATGGACTCCTTCTTCCTCGAAGATCTTGAGGACCTTTATCAAAATGGACCTGAAATATTTTCTGAACCGGTCAGGCAATATCTATCGGTTGGTCATCCTCGACGGTTCGATCTCGAGAAGGACCCCGAAGGGCATCTGGTCGCCGACTTCACGGAACCTGCCAGCATGCCGTTCGGGCGATGGCCGAGTGCTTCCAATCAATTCCAGTCAACAGGTCAGCAACTGGCGATCAATCAAATACGGGCGGCCCTGGAGGGATATGGCAGCTCATCGCTTCTAGGTGTCAATGGCCCTCCTGGAACAGGCAAGACCACCCTGCTCAAGGATGTGGTAGCCGAGATTATTGTGGCCAGGGCTCGGCGGTTGGCAGGATTCTCCCGTCCTCAGGATATTTTCACATCCCGGAGGCTGGCCAGAGCAACCTCGGACGAGGACAAGGACTATGTCTACTGGACGCTTGATCCGTCGGTGACCGGTTTTGAGATTGTCGTTGCTTCCAGTAACAACAAGGCTGTTGAAAACGTCAGCCAGGATCTGCCCAGTGCCGATGCTATAGACACCGAGTGGGAATCCTATATTGACAGTGAATTCAAACAGGTTCCCTGTGGATTCGCTTTTCGAGACTTTGCCGGGCAAATTACCGATCGCAAGAGTCAGGATAAGGAGAGCAGCACTTCAAATACCTCCTCTGCCTGGGCTCTTATATCGGCGGTCTTGGGGAACATGAGCAACAAAAACCGATTCCTGTGGCCCTTCAAAAACGAATTTATCTATAAATCATTGAAATACATGCCAGGTGAAAGAGGCAGTAGGACCAATTGGGCAAAGGCCAGGAACGACTTTAATGCTGCTCTGAAGAAGGAAGAGAGCATCCGCGCCAGGAAAATTGCCCAGTACAATCTTATGCGTTCTTATTCAGGCCTGTGCAATCAGCGATCCGATCTGTCAGCCGAGCTGAAAACCCTCAATGAACAACTTCATGGCATGAAGGCAAGCCGCTCAAGGTATGTCGGACAGGTTCAATCGATGGGACGGCAGATGTCGGATGCTGGCCAGGCTGCCAATAATGCGCAAGCTGCTTGGGAGCAGGCTGATGGCATTTGTCGGGTTCACTTGTCTTACTGGAAGGCGCATCCACTAAGGTCGTTTTTCCACAGCCGCGAAAGGCAGCAGGACGAGCTTAAGGTACGTACTGATCTGGAGCAGGCACGTCGTGCAAAGCAGCATTTCGAAGAGCAGGCAAGCACGGTCCATCAGCGGTTGCAGTCCTTCTATGGAGGGTTGGAAGTCGGTGATCAGAAGTTAGGGGAATGCCAAAACAGATTGCGACTTTGACCGGGCAGCTTGCCACCGTTGAACAGCAAATTGCTGAGGCCGAGCAGATTCAGTGGCCCAGGCCAGACATTGGCGATGATCATGTTGCGTGGATGGACCAGGAATGGAGCAAGGCGCGGACGGAGGTCTACATCAAGGCGTTGGCTCTTCATCAGCAGGCCGTCATGGGTGCTGCCCACCAGTTCATGTGCAATCTGTCCCTGGCTTGCGCCGTGATGCAGTCGAATGGCTTTACGAATGACGGGAGGTTGGTGGCTTGGCAGACTTTCTTCCTGGTGATCCCGGTCGTATCCTCGTCCTTTGCATCAATATCCAGAATGTTTTCAGGGATAGGCAAGGAGGCGCTCGGCTGGGCGATTGTGGATGAGGCTGGACAAGCTCTGCCTCAGGCTGCTGCCGGTCTGCTGCAACGTGTGAAATATGCGGTTGCGGTTGGAGACCCTATGCAGCTCCAGCCCGTGGATACCATGCCTAAGCCAATGCGGGAACTCCTGGCGAGCACCCATCACCTCCAGCACCTAGGACTGGAGTCCGAAAACATGCAGGCCTTGGTCGATTACCAGACGCCTTGCGGTCTGTTGGACGAGACGGATGACCACTGGCTGGGGATGCCCCTGGTGGTCCATCGGCGCTGTGATGAACCCATGTTTTCCATATGCAACGATATGGCCTACTCCGGCAGGATGGTGCGTGTAGGGCCGGAGCATCAGCCCTGTGCCTATCCGTCCGGGCCTCATGCGGGAGATGAGCTGCCGGTTTCCTGTTGGTACGATGTGCCGCCGAATTCCGGCGAAACCGGGAGAATGCAATGGAGGCCGCAGGAGGGCTATGAACTCCACAAGCGTCTGTGCGGGCTCTTCAAGGGAGGGATTGACCCCACCAATATTCTGGTCATCGCTCCGTTCAGGGCTGTGGCCAACCAGGTGCGTGACGCCTTCGCGGATGCCTTGCGGCAATGCACTGGTTGCAGCAGCAGCGAAGCGAACCAGCTGGCATCAAGTCAGGCCGGAACCGTACACACCTCCCAGGGGCGGGAAGCCGATGTGGTCTTCATCGTTCTTGGCAGCAGAGCTGGTAGGCGTGGAGAAGGCTCTCGTTCATGGGTTAATGGGTCGCCCAATCTGCTCAACGTCGCCGTGTCGCGAGCCAAGCGCCGTGTCTACGTGGTCGGCAATCTCGCTGATTGGAAGAATGGAACCTATACGTTCAGGATCGCCAAGAGCCTACCGGTGGAGGCTAATGCGGAAGTTTGAGCGATATGGGATTCAGTTGTACTTAATCGTGAGGCACTCCCTTTTAATTGTAGGGCGGATACCTGTCTGTCATTTTGATGCTCAAATGGTGCTGAAAAGAGACTCGTCTTGAGAATAGAGAAGGAGTTACCTTGTGATGGTTTATGGATTAATTATCAAGGGCATCTATCTGTATCTCATAACTGATTCAATGAATATTTATATCTGTGATTAGTTGCTCGATTTTAATACAGCGACGCAGCCCAATGGTGTCTTATCGGCAGCGATTTCTTTAGTTCTGGGAAGTACAGCCTAAACAATAGTCAGATAGGCTCTGCCGTTTCAATGGAAGTCTAAAAGTTGCTTCTTTGAGTCAGTAACATTCTGAATTGCATTAACAATGGGATTTCCTGTTTGTATTAATCTGGGAATATGAGTCAACATTCAGATCTGTATCTCTCGTTTCTTCAGGATGAGCCTATCGGGTCTGCTGCAGACGATAAGTATAATCGTAGCACGTACGTACGGAACCTTGCATTAAGTTTGAGCCGGTTCCCGGGGTCGGAATCTCTTGTTGTCGGTATTCAGGGACCGTGGGGGTCAGGCAAAACTTCGTTGAAGAACATGCTTGTTGAGCAGCTTGCCTCGACTCCTTCTAAAAAAGGAAAAGGGAAAAAGCAAGAAGAAAAGGTCATAGTTGTAGAATTTGAGCCTTGGATATACTCAGGTAGCGGTCGCCTGGTGACTCTGTTGTTCAATCAGATTTCCCTGACGTTGTTAGGGAAGTTGGGCACCGCGAGGCATAACATTGCGAATGTTCTCAAGCGTGCGGCAAATAAAGCGGCACCTATTTCTGGTTTAGCTCCTGCTCAAGTGCAGATGATTGCTAAAGCGTTCGGGAACCTTGGGGAAGCCTTGGAGCCTGACAATCAAGACATCGATAGACTTTCGGAACGACGAAAGGATCTGAAGGAAAAACTGGAAGAATCAGCGACTAGAATTGTCGTGTTTATTGATGATCTGGACCGTCTGATGGATGACGAGGTCACGGATGTGATGCGAGCTGTCAAGGCTGTAGGCGATCTGCCCTATATGACGTATGTGTTACTGTATGACAGGGATTCCGTTACCAAGTCGCTGGATAAGAGCTGCCATGGCAAGGGCGACGAATACCTGAAGAAAATAATCCAGGTCCCAATTGGAATGCCGGAGCTTCCCCAAGAGGTTGTATACGACCGATTGGAAGATGGATTGACAGGCATCATCGGCGAGAAGAGAGCCGAACAAATCTACGAGAAAGTCCAAAATGCTCAGTTCGGTGACAGCTCGCTGCCTATCTATGACGCTTGTGTAAAGCCGTTCGTCCGCACCATGAGGGACGCCAACCGTCTGATAAATGAGTTCATGCTGTGCTATCAGGTACTGAGAGATGATGTGGAGTCGATGGATCTGCTTGGCATTACCAGTCTGGAGGTGTTTAATCCCGATCTGCACCGTTGGATCATGGCGAGCAAAGACTATCTTTGTGATTCCGACTTACCCATCACAGGACGTTTAATGTTAGATCACAAAGTTGAGGTCAAAGCACATTTGTCGACTCTGCCAACATATGGCACTGACGCTAAAGACAGGGATTTGCGTGCTGTTGAGTCCCTGTTCCCTTTTGTCGCCTATTGCGTGGACAGTTTATATACGCGCCCGGATGAGGTGGGGCGAGCTATACACCGTCCGGAGCATTTCAATACTTACTTCCGGCTTTCTATAGGAAATAATCTCATTCATGAAGCAGAGTACAGGAAGTTATTGGTCGATGACTCACTGGGTGAAGAAGACCTGGATGATGAGCATTGGCTCATTGTCTCCAGCAAGGGATTTAGTGACAAGCCGGCGAAATACCTAAGCGTGGCGGATGCAGGTAGATGCGCGTTAGTTGTCGGTTTCTGCCTGGAACTGGAAGCGAGGCACCGCGTTGTTTATCCAAGTTGCATATCCCACGATGTGGCAACAGCCATCATGAAGAAAGACTATACCGGAGAACGAAGCGAAGCCATTGTGCAGGCGATTGCAGACTCGAATTCTCCAGTGTCGATGATCGTTGCCGCTTGCATGGCCTATGAGATCCGTCGCGCAATCCATAGAGCAAAAAGTCCAGAAAAAGATACACAAGAACAAGTGGAATCCAAACCTACCATTGGCCTCATGAACAATGTGGCAATGTTCGACAGCCTACCATTCTGCCAAGATTCTGAGGATATTGAGGATAGTGGATTGGAACGGGGTCTCATGTCGTTGTGTAAAAAGCTCAAATGTACAAATTGCAGGCATCCACAGACGCCTCTGAGCGGAAGGCTTCTGCAGTGGTATGCCTCAGCAATCCCTCTTATATTTACTAAGACCGATGATAGGTACAGGGCATTTAGCGCTTTTCAAGATCTAGTGGACGATACCAAGTTTGTTGATTATGCGCTTTATGCGCTGATTCAAGAACAGGGGGGTGGATTCATTGTGGATGCACCGCTGTTGAAACGCTTCATTACCTGTGAAAGAATCCAGACGTCTCTAAAGTTATGGGATAACGATCCTAATTCCATAGAAGATATCAAACTTCTTGCCGCGTATGATGTGGCATACAAAAGCAACAATCATGCTAAATTCGTAAACAATGGGGAAGTGGATTTTCTTGTTGAAAATTGGAAACATGAACGACATAGCGATTCTGGTTTCGATCATCCTTTATCTTAAATGATTCCGGGTAACGTGGAAATCTTGCTAAGGCATCGCGCGCGAGGGCTCCCTTGACTCCAGCTTGCATGGCAGCGCGTCAGAAGGTTGGGTTAGTGTTGCCACCTTTTTCTATGAAGCAGGTGAAACAGCTTATGCTAACCGGTGGAGAAAACAATGGGCTAAAAGAGACAGTCAGGGAGGTTAACTATCAGAACAGTGTTTATTCAGTGTGTCTGGAAGTTAGTTGTTTGATCAAGTGCGGAGTAGCGAAATGATACTGTGCTGTAATTTGCCACTATCGTAACGCGTCCGCTATGTTCATTGCTGGTTGCCTTCTAGAGGTTAGGTGGTTTCAGGCGAAAATAGCTCAGTTAATGATACTGGCGTCAAATGCAGGTTAATAACAGTTGGGCCGTATCGCTAATGCCCTTGGTCTAGGTATGACCACAGCCTTCAAGACGTTTATGGTTAGATCATTCGGGATCGGAGGTTGTCGCTTGGGCCTAAGGCGAAGAAAGTACGTAAAGGCCCAAACTACCCGGCTGTGGGGACAGGCATCAAGGATCGCAGGACAGGGAAGGTCTTGGTGGACTTAGACTAGTAGCTGGTGATGGCTTTAATGAGGTTTGCTCTGGTTTCTGCTGGTATATCTATGAAATGTTAGAGGGAACATAGTTCACAGATATGTCCTGTTAGTCGTTCGAAGATTTGTCTGATTTGATAACCAAAAACTCTGAAAAGCTGATATGCACTTTAAAGGCGCATAATAGTGTGTATGTCCTGCAAAGTATACAGTGATTAGTACAAATAGGTATCTGAAAGTCTGTTGCAGATCTAGCATATAGAGGGTATATAGCCTATGTGTTGCAATTGGATTTTTTCAATCGGGAGCAGAAGGAGCGCGCAGCGAGTACCCAGCTTTGGCGCTACATACTAAGGCTGAATATGAGTATCTCACCTGACATGTATAGACAGGTGAGATACCCATGAGTTAAGTTACTTCTGTGACAGCTTGGCAATGAGACGCCTATTCTTTTCGTTTTCTACGATGCGGTAGGTTGCTTGCCAAAGAGTTTTGGATTTGCCTACGGACTGGGGGTTAGTGTCCGTGTCAAAGACTGTCTGGACAAGTGTGACACCTATAGCCTGCCAGATTTGGATTGGGTCGAATTCCCAATCGAGATCTCCGTTGCCCTTGGTGTGGAGAAGAGCGCGGAATGCACCGTAGATCGGCATGATGAATCCGGAAGAGATGTTGTAGTCTTTCTTCCGTTGCAAAAATTCAGTACGGTCCTTATTGGTGTTTTCGATGCCACGAATGCTGCCGAATTTGGCTCCTGAACCATTCATTTTCTTATAGTCTCTGTACTTTTCTGCCATTTCCAGCTCGATGGTCTCGTACAGATTCACGAGGCTTGGAACAAGAGGCAGCAGCCTGCGGTAAATGTTGTCCGCGGTGGGTTGGTTGCCGGAAGAGTGTTTGTCCCATTCGTTCTTATAGTCCTTGAAAACGTTGGCTTTGCCCGAGTATGCAGCTACAGGCACAGAAGTATCGTCTGGGAAACGAGAGATGTTGAACGCGTACATCAGCCTAAGCAGGTCAGCAATCGGGATCCGCTTGTCCTCATTGTCCTTGTATGCGATGTCCTGCCCATACGGCTCGTTGGCTATTCCTTCCTTGATGAAGTCGAATCGGTCTTCGAGGTTGAACAGCGCGATATCGCTGACCTGCACAGAGGTGTTTCGAGCATCCGAGAGTGCTGCGACATCTAGGTCGGCTCCGACGAAGATTTCGAGTTTGACGTACTTATCTATATCTTCGGGAATCTGATCCCTCCTTTCTTTGATGGCCTCATAGGTGTGGCCGCCGTCAAGGACGCCGTATCTATCCTCATCGTGGTCGAAATCAATGGTGATGAGGGAATTCGAGGCATCGAATTTGACTTCATTGGCCAACAGGACCATTCCACGGTTGTGGATATCGAAGTACGGATCAGTCCCTGAGACAGCTTCCAGCAGCTTTTTCGCCGTTGTAGTGCGCATATTCACTTCGCGTGGATTAACCTTGGTGGGCATGTCTGCAGGGAGGTCCCTCATGTTTGTCCAAGCAAAATATGTTGTAACAGTGGGGTCTGACGGCGATTTGACGGCCCGTAATGCCTTAATGGGGAATGTCATTTTCATTATATGCTCCTTTGTTCTCATGAGTCGGCCTGTTTGACTGGTTGCTTCGTCTTCGTTCATCGAAGACAATTTAATAAAAGCATTAAGAAGCTTAAAAAGCAATAAGAACTATGGTGGTGTTTTTGTACCATGGTTCCTCTATAATAGAGTTATGACAGTAAGAAATCGTAATAATGCCCGCAATTCCATTGATAGGCCGGTCATGGTCAGGATCGGTGAAATAATCAAACAGCTTAGGAAGAGTTTGACTGATGTAAATCCACCTACCCGGGAGGGCTTTATTGATGCTGGCTCAGATCTCGGGTTGCCAGCTGATTGGATCACGGAGAAATCACTGGCGAATATCGAGAATGGATTGAACATGCCTTCGCTCAGGACTCTCTATAATCTGTCGATCGCTCTACAGACAGATACTACGGAACTGTTTATCAAAATATCTCAGGCTTTTCTTAACGATGATGAGCGCAAACCATTGAGTAGGCTGTCGGTAGAGTAGTTAGACGGGCATTTTCAGATACAGAGCCTGCGGGATCTTAATAAGTTTCCCCTTGAACGCTTAGAATTGCTGCGTCGATGATAGAAACTGCTGTAGTAACAAGCATGACTTGAATGCATCCTGATAGTTTAAGGGTCTTTGGCAAGCTCAACCATATAGTCTGCAGGTAATAAGTAATCAGGAACAGTTTTCGGCGCTACTGAATAGTTGGCAATCCAAAGTGCTCCCGTGGGACTGGAACCCATATCCCACGACTTATGGGATTTAAGGGTTTCCCTATCACATTGTTATTCAGGCAGTAGCTGTTGCTGCTGCTATATTGTCCGGTTAACCGGCCTTTTATGCTTAAATCTTGGGTGCTTACGGAAGGAGCTTCAATGGAGTTTTCGTCTCACCTGCAGCCGTCAGCATCTTGGATTGACTGGCTAGACTAGTGGTAGTAGATATGCGTGTATACGGTGACACTGGACGGACTGTAGGGCACTGATGGTACGTGACTTCCCAGTTTGTCCGAGTAACTCAAATGCGACCTTTACAAATTACCCCAGAGATGATATTGGCCTGGTTAGGAGAAGATATAAGCAACCCGACGCTTAGATCAAGGGTAAATGAATCGCGCTCATTCTTTACCCGGTCGCATGCATCGAAGGGCCTTCCTGATAATCCAATGGACATAGTGCGGCCAAGCGCACAAAGAAGAAAAGCAGCCAGCGCCAGTAGGAGCTGTGTCTAAGGTGCTTGTAAAACCAAATCCATGGATCAGATTGCTGGTGAGATTATTTGCTGACGCTGGTCTACGAAGAACAGAAGCAGTAGTGGCCAGGACAGAGGGCATTATCGACGATTTGACCGGTCGAAGCTTTATGGTCCACCGTAAAGGAGATAAGGATCGGGTAGTCCCACTGAGCACAGCACTTGAGAACGAGCTTAAGCGCTGCCGAAAGGGTGTATCTTCCCAGGTCAACTGAGGGGCACTTGTGTGGTGATACGGCGTACCGACTGGTGAAAGATGCTGCTGGCTCACTCTCGACTAAGAGAATCGAGCTCCGACTCCCCAACAGGACGCAGAAGCCTCGAATACGCATGCGGTGACCGATACTTGGATTTTTATAAACTCAGTCCCGGTCACCGATCTTCCGCCATCTACGCATTCCAAAGATCTCTACGATTAATCGCGATCTTTGAAATGCTTAAATAGAGATTTTTCCTTTATGCTACAGGCGCCGACAGCAGTTCCCATTGTCATGCCGAGAATAGTAGAGCATATCGTAGGCAGCAAAGATGCCACCAGCACTCCTGATATATCTGTAACTCGAATAACTTTTAAAACAATAATTGAGACTGAAAGAGTCAAACATACCGCCATGAGCGTGCACAACCCGTATTCAATCATGAGCCGGAGCACCATCGAAGATTTAGGCTCACCAGCATGCAGATAACCAGAATTCTCCAGCTTGCGTCTACGACATAAGACAACCCCAAGGACAAAGCACAGAAGCAAGGGCGCGAAAATTAAAGGTCGGGTCAAACGTGAGGTGAACTCGCTATTCGGATCAAACTTGTCTCCCATAGTGTAATTTATTTGCTCGGTTTGGGCGTTACTAGAAGTTTCAGAATATTGCAAAGCCTGATTCAAAATCCTGGAAATACTCTTCGGAGGCCACACAGAAGCCCAGCACTCATCATAAGCAGACGGGGTGATTACCGGTACGAGTGCAGCAAAGCCAAGCCTAGTGTCTCTACCGTCTTCTGGCCACTGATAGATGCCCGCAAGTTTCATAGAGCCAGCAGTTGTATCTACTTGTGAGCCTATATGTAAGAAAAACTTATCAGCTAGTGCTTGAGAAAGCCAAATACCTCCAGTCGTGGCAGAGGACTGTTTCCCGCCAGTAATAACTGTGAGGAAGCTTTGTGATACCTCATAAGTGTTAAGCGGACTTGCCTTCGACAAAGTCAACCGTATAGGAGTCGCTTTCCGCAGGCCACCCGCGGCTTCAATTCCGGTATTTTGAGGCAATGCCAGGCAAGCAGCGGGTTCAATCTGCTGCTCTGCCTTAATTACATAGACGTTAGAGAGGGAGCTCCTGTATGTGCGTGCTTTTTGTTCAATGCTCATAACCTGGCGGCCGTCGATTCCAGCGCACGCTGCAATCACGCAGGTGAGTATGAATAAAGTCGATAAAAACTGCGACATTCCGCTGTTGATATTCCGCCAAGCTTCTCTGAAGGTCTCACGCAAGCGCATGCACGCCCTCCTCTACAAGCGGCACATACTCCTCAAGGTTGAGTACCCGGTCACACGATTGCCATACGAACGGATCATGTGTTGCAATCACAACGGCCATACCCCTGTCAGCCAGGAGTCTGAGACTGTCCGCCACTTGGTGGGCAGACCTCATATCCAACTGAGCAGTAGGTTCGTCTACCAAAAGCAAATCAGGCTCACAACAGATTGCCCTAACTAGCATAAGCCGTTGAGCCTCCCCACCAGAAAGATCGCAGAAGAGAGATTCAATCCTTGTTTTCAAACCGAACTCAGCAAGAGTCTCTTCCGCCTTTTCATTTGCTTGTGGCCTTGGCATGCCGTGAGCAATGAAAGGGAAACTAGCTATATCTCGAACTGTTCTGTATTTAGGACCGTAAGGGTTTTGGAAAACCCAGCAAACTCGTGAACCTTTGCGGATATCTACTCGCCCGCTGTATGGCTTTTCCCAGCACGCTATAAGAGATAACAAGGTCGATTTGCCTGAGCCGGAAGGTCCGGTTACAGCCAAAGTCTGACCCGTTTCCAGCTCAAAATTTACGTGTTCATACAGTAGATCAGTCTCAGGGAATCGGTGAGATACATCCTTCACCTGTACTATTAAAACCCCCCGCGAATTGCTACTCATTGAGCGACCTTGCAGGAAGTTGTATCGATGGCTGAGCCAAGATTGACAGATTGTAAAGGCTTAGAAGAAGATACCATAACGAACCCACCGTTCGAACCCACAATTGTAATCCTTCTGGCCTCAGAACCCGTTTGTACACATGCATGGTCATCTTTGTATGCGAAGACAGCTCCTACCGGAATTTTAAAGGCTTTTATTGGATTCTCTAGTTGTATGCTGCCATCAACTCCAGCTGCAAGGGCATCATGATTGCCGGAGATTGAAGCAAACTCTGGACTGGCAGCAATAGTATCCAGAAACGCTTTATCCGAGCACAATCCTTCTTGCGATATGGCACCGCGCTTACCAAGAAGGTTTATCACGTGATTGCCTGGAGTCAATGATTCGGGCATTTTTTGCACGCGTACAGCACTCAAATGACCTTTTACGAGGCCTAATTCTTGTTCTGCCTGCGCTCCGGGTGTTAACTTCCACTCTCCAACTTGAATCTTTTTCGCAGGCAACCACACTACGTGCTCAAGTTTTAGTGATCCCTCGTCCGCCAGTCCCATCTTGGTCTGCACATCTAATAGAGCCGCACGCATAAACCTATCAAAGATCTTAGGCTTCGACGATTGAACTGCATACCCCATGCGAGACAACTCCTCGCGCAACGCTGCCACATCGTCTCCTTGGTCTTGAGGGCCTAAATCACGATAGAAGGGCAAAGAGGAATGGATTGCCAGAACTGGTACATCATTGACCGAAAACGGGGAACTGCCGGAGGTAATTTCACCGCTTCCATGAATGGCCGTCGCGGTAACCATGCCTGAACCACTCCATGTCAGAGGAGTATCAGCCGCAACATCAAAACCAACTTTCACAGGATGAGAATCCAAAAAATTCTCCGTAGTGACAGGAGCCTTATGAGTCGATTCTGCCGGGGCTAAAGTCCGAGGAGTAAAACGTGATGCCATAACCATTCCAGCAGCACAACCTGCTCCTATTAGAGCTATGACAGCAGATAACAATACGAGCGCTGAAGTGAGCCTGCCTCGTGATTTTTTTAAATGTGGAGGATTCTTCATGGATTATCGACCCCATTACTTACGGTAATGCCCACATTCCCCAAAGAAAGACAATACCGCGCCTGGGATCCTTGCTTACCTGCTACAGGGAAACCAAAAATTTCTTGAAGAGTGCGATGGTCATTATCATCATTTTCACTTTGAGTCTGCAGAATTTGGGCTGATTCATTGAATTTTGCCGCTGTATATGTTTTATCTACAATCCCCGCATCCATCAGACATTGTGCTGCCAAAATTCCAGGATCTTTATAACGCTCGGGATTATCTTGCTGGTCGCGGAACAGACCTTCTATTATTTTAGTCGTATGGTCAGAACATGTAACGGACTGCTTAAACCATTGCTTACTATCAGTGTTTGGGTCCATGTTCTCTGAACTCTGATAAAGTCCATCGGGCATTTTGGTGTCGTGCTCATCATATCCTGCATTAGCCATGCACTCTAGATATTTGTCGTGGGCAGCTTCATAGTCGGCAGGATCAATATGACCTGTTTTTACTGCACGATTCAACACCTCTCGCTCGAAGTCGTCCAAATCCTCACGGGAAGCATATGATTTGAAAATACTCTCAAGAGACTCAACGTGCTCAGCGCTGCTCTTCTCTTGGGCCAGAGCCCCACTGTTCTCTGCGCTGCTCTTTTCGTGGGCTTGATTCTGAGAAGACTTCTGGCCGCCACAACCGCAGAGTATGGTCATAGAAAGCATGACTGCGAGAAGTACAGCATTTTTCATGAGTTTTTGCATACGCATCATGAGCACCTCCCTAAAAGGTCCTCTTCCATACAAAGAACATCGTTTATATTGCCGATACTGGCATATACTGCCACAACAACTCTGTTGCCAGTGGCAAGATTGTAGCATCTCTTTTCGCCAATATCATGCTGCCTGTTGTCTAATTGCCCAGCAGTATCTGAGGTGGAATAGCTCTTGGCGATGAACCCACCAAGAGCCATTCTCGTTGGGATCAGCCCTCGAGAAGAGCTCTGAACCGTGCTTGTGCTGATAGTTCCTGCCCACCGCTGAGCCGCTAAAAGCAAACCAGGAGAAAAAGTGCCCCCCGTGGGACTCGAACCCACAACCCACGACTTAAAAGGACGCTGCTCTAACCATTGAGCCAGAGGGGCAACATGGCACAGTATACCTCATACTTGGCCGACGGCGCATCGCGGCGGCCTGTCCACCGGATGACCACATCGGGCTGGCTCCCCGACGGCCGACCCTTCCGATTGTCAGACTCGTCGTTGCCTGATGTTCGGCCCGTCCCTTTGCTAGTGCCGTGCAGGAGTACACCGCGTTGAATGACCATCACCGGACTTTGGGGAAAGAGTGAAGCCTCTGCCGACGGAGCGCGAGAAGGAAAGACAGGCACCATACTTACGCGTCACCAATCCATATTCACTCCTCTTTACGGGACTTGGACCATGACAGCCCCTTGGACCCCTCCGGCACCCAAATACTGGTCCATCAGAAGGCCATCGCTGGCAACATCAAGATCTCCCGGGGCATGCGTTCCCACCTGACTCCGGGTGACTTCTATGACATCAGCTACGGCGGTGTGGTCAACGGCCATCGTTCGGATGGGCCGCATTCCTGGCTGATTCCCAGCGACCGCTGGGAGGACATTGTGGACTGGCACTGGGCCTGTCAGATGCAGCAGGCATAGGTTATCCGATTCGGGGTGGAGTACCTGCGCTCGCTGGAGCCAGTGAATGCCGGCACCCTGGTCTGGCAGCTCAATGACGACTGGCCGGTGATCTCCTGGGCGGCGGTGGACTATGACGGGCATCGCAAGCCCCTCTGCTTCGCCCTTGCGCGATTTCTTCGCTCCTCGTCTAGCCTCCATTCAGCCCGAGGTCTCAGAGGCCTACCGGGCTGAGTGCAGTTGGGCTGGTATGCCTGTCATCACCGACCAGCTGGCCTTGGTCATGGTCAACGATACCCGTCGGGCCTGGGAGGGTCAGTGGGGGGTGGAGCGCCGCCGCTTGGATGGAACCGTTCTGGCCACTCAAATCACCCGGGTCACTGATCGGCAGGGGAGCAGGCCCAGGTGGTTCTGGAGGCCGCCGTGGTCACCTTCTGTGGCCCCGCCCAGGAGATTCTGGTGTTCAGCCCCGACCGGCCAGGTTTTGCTAGGGTCATTTACAATCAGGCCAGGGTCGTCGCCGGGTCCTCCAGCAAGACTCTCTCGAAGCCTCTATTGAGGCCGAGGAGTGCGGCTACCGATTGACCCTGACTGCTCGGGCGTATGCCCCCGACGTCTTCTGCATGGTGAGCAAGGCGGACCCTGCCGCCTCAACCGACGGCGGCATGGCCACCATCCTGCCCGGGCCGGGTGGTCGGTGTCTGTCTGCATGGCACTTTCCACCTCCCCTCTGGCTGCCGAACTGGCAGTCCTCACTCATGTCTCATGCGTGTCAATTCCCTTCGCGGTAATTGTGAGGTAAGTTAATTAATTGGGTCTCGGTTGCCCGCTGGTGTATGAGCAGATTCGGACAAAGAAGTGCAAAGATCCGCCAGGAGACCGCAGACCCAGGCAACCCATCGACAAGACGAATTCCAAGGAAGGATTCCGATGAATCTGGATTATCTCGCCAATATCAAGCCGTCCCGCCGTCAACTCGATTGGCAGCGCATGGAGATGTATGCCTTCATGCACTTTGGCATGAACACGATGACCGACCGCGAATGGGGCCTGGGCCACGAGGATCCTGCCCTCTTCAACCCGGCGGACCTGGACTGCGACCAGTGGATGGAGACCTTTAAAGCCGCTGGTATGACGGGGGTGATCCTCACCTGCAAGCATCACGACGGATTCTGCCTCTGGCCCAGTGCCTACACCGAGCACAGCGTGGCCAGCTCTCCCTGGAAGGGAGGAAAGGGCGATGTGGTCCGCGAGGTCTCCCAGGCTGCCCACCGTCACGGCCTCAAGTTCGGTGTCTACCTGTCTCCCTGGGACAGGACCGAGGCCACTTACGGGCAGGGCAAGGCCTATGACGACTACTATGTCAACCAGCTGATAGAGCTTCTTACCCACTACGGACCCGTCTTCAGTGTTTGGATGGACGGGGCCAATGGTGAGGGACCCAACGGTAAGATCCAGGCCTATGACTGGCAACGCTATTTCAACGTGATTAGGGCCCTTCAGCCGGAAGCGGTCATCAGTATCTGCGGACCTGATGTCCGTTGGTGTGGCAACGAGGCCGGCAAGGCACGCGAAAACGAGTGGAGCGTGGTTCCAGCCTTCCTCCGCCATGCAGAGTGGAAGATGGGCAAGGGGGAACTGGACCAACTCGCCAACCCCGATCGGGTCATGCGTTCTGAAGATGAGGACCTGGGCAGCCGCAAGGCCCTTGAACAGTACGGTGGCCCCCTGGTCTGGTACCCGGCCGAGGTCGACACCTCCATCCGGCCTGGCTGGTTCCACCATGCCAGCGAGGACGACAAGGTGCGCACGGCTGACGAGCTTTTCGACATCTGGTCCACCACTGTCGGCGGGAACGCCAATCTTGTGCTCAATGTGCCGTCGAACGCCCAGGGGAAGATCAGCCAGCCCGATGTGGATTCCCTGACCGGTCTGGGTCGCAGGATCCGTGAATTCTGGCAGGGGGCCGTCACCGAGGGTGCCAAGGTGTCCGTCTCCTCCAACGCCTGCGGGAGTGACCCTCAGGCCCTCCTCTCCACCGGTGTGGACTCCGGCTGGTGGCTGGCCGCTGCGGATGATGAGCATCCCACCGTTACCATTGATTTCGACCGTCCCCGACAGGTGGATGGGCTCATCCTTCGTGAGCACATCGAGGTCGGCCAGCGGGTGGAACAGGTCGTCATCAGTGCCGAGCTTGACGGTGAACTCCGCCAGGTGGCAGAGGTGGGGGCCATTGGGTATCAGCACTTCGCACAGGTCGGTCCACTGACCACAAGCCACTTGGAGGTCAGTGTGACCAGGTCACGTGGCCCCGTGGCCTTGGACACCTGCCTGATCCGTGAGGGGGGCACGAGGACCGAGTAAGACAAACACGGGGCTAAGGCAGGCTGCCGCCATCGTGTGGCTGGCCGCTGTGACTGGATAGACGGGATATTGAACAATCTGCCGGGGCTTCTGCGCACGGGCGGCAACATCGGCTATTCAGTTCGTCCGGATTGTCGCGGGCGGGGCTATGCCGGGCTGATGGTGGGTCTCAGGGCAACATTGTTACGTTACCTGGTAGCGGGAAAGGTCGAAGAGCAACCGCTCACTACAACTGCCCCGTCGGTAAAACGTACAAGTATAAAGCATGGGTAGATGTTGATTTATTGCACTACGCAGATCCGGCTGCATTAGGCTGGTCGAAAGAAATCTCCGTAATCTGCAAACGCTAGTCGTATGTTATCGAATCCGCTATCCGGCTTCTTTCACAGCATTGTTAATATCCTGAATGGCGGATTCGATTAAATCTTCTCTTGTGGTTTCCGGAGCGAAAATCTCATTGATCAGTTCAATCAGACGTGCATTGAATTGTTCCATCTTGTGCTTGGGAACTGCAAGCTGCGTTCTTCCTATGGTTGCGTCATGCAAGTAATCTCTGAGGAATACGGGAACGTTCTCGTATTTGACTTCGTAGTCACTCGTATTTTCCTGTCTAGAAAAGCGGGCCGTTACGCCATACTGCAAAGTAACCGAGAAGTCTTCAATGCCGTTCCGCTCGATACTGTTCCCTGTCAAAATGCGCTCCCTCCAATATTATTTAAAGCTCTATCTCATCATGCGAAGAACCGGAATGTTGTCTAGAACATCCAACGTTGTCTAGCGGTTGACACATTCACAGCGACGACAAGAGCACAGGTATTCATCTGACAAGTCTACGCAATTATTGGGTTCGGTTGTCCGGCATGAGTGAGTAATTGGACGGACTCGTACGCACATTTACTATGTTTGCTACCTATTTTTTGTTCCACACCGAACGTTTGTTTTGTGGATAGCAAGCGTAGCTTTGGGGGCAAGGCTCATTCCTGTTATGCCGGACTGTGGGATATCCGAACCCGATAAGACCTGCTAAGGCGGCTCTAGAACCATTCGCCGGCTTTCCATGCGTCGATGATGTTCACACCCCGATAAGCTTCATAGACACGATCAACAGCCTTCTTGAAACTTTGTTTAAAACTTCTCGTAACGTTCGATGAACCGAATTGTTGGTAGAGCAGTTGCCAGGACACGAGTCTAAGCTCTCGAGTTAAGGATATGTCCTACCAGAGACCTGCACCGCGCCATTCACGCAGTGGCCGATGGGAATGCAGTGCTCACCCCCCTCCCCGTATCACAGCAGAGCTCATCAACCGCGACAGAGCTTATGCCCGGCATAAGCTCAGTAATCCGCCGGCCAGGCAGCAGCTGGACAAACTGACCTCCAGGGAGTACGAGATAGCCGGGCTCATCGCTCGAGGATTCTCTAATCAGGAAATAGCCCAGTGCCTCACTCTCGAAATCACCTCCGTCAGACGCTACGTAAGTCGCATACTTGACAAGACCGGCCTGCGGGACCGCACGCAAATTGTCATTACATGGTTTCAGGCGGGAATGTCTGACTGACGATCCTTGACCGGTTGTTCCGGGCATCGCGAGGAGAAAAGCAGAAAGAACAATAGATTCCAGAGCTACGCTTTCGTTGACCTGATGAAGCTGAAGCTGGGGCTAGAGCTTCGAACGTAAGTTTGGGAGAACCTTTATTGAACATTGTGATTCTTGCTGTATTGAGTTCCGACTACTCACCCATGTGCGCGATGTTCCTGTGGCGCTTGTCTTCTTTGGAAACTCGAGTTCCGTTGAATGCTGCTCAGGTAAGCTGAAGCACAAAGGGGTGGCCAAGTACTCGGCAGAAGAGGTGGACCATGGGAATCCGTCTGGTGAGGCTGGACCGGCCGGGAGCAGTGGGTGCCGAAGCGATTTGGGAGTATCTGCAGGCCTGTCGTGCTCGAACTGAGGATGAAGCGGCTGGGCTCGGCCCTTTGGAGAACTGCCACAGCCTGGATGAGGTTCGTCGGTCAGGCCTGCTTGAGGTGGCTCATCAGGCGCGCGGCGATGATCTGCCGCCGGGATTTGTGCCCGCCCTGCAGTTCGCCGCCCTTGTGCCGAGCGGCAAACTGGTGGGGATGATCCAGCTGAGGTTGCAGCTTACGCAGGCGCTTCTGCGCACGGGTGGTAACATCGGCTATTCAGTTCGTCCGGATTGTCGTCGGCGGGGCTATGCCGGGCTGATGCTGGATGAATGTTTGCGACGGGCGGCCGCTCTGGGCATGGGTCGGGTCCTGATCACCTGTTCCCCGTCGAATCTGGCCAGCCGCCGGACCATCCTCTCTCGAGGCGGGCAACTGGAGAATGTGCTTTCTAGCAGTTCTGGTCAGCCAGTAGAACGATATTGGATTGATTTGTCTACCGAGTAAAAAGGCCAAAGAACGCGTCAGCATGAACCAGTGTGAAAGAGACCGATAGATTCCTCGTGTCTTAGCGCGTCTGTGGGGTTCTTCTGAGAGAATGGCAGGTATGGTCTGGATGATTGTCCTGGTATGGGTGCTGGTGGTGGTGGCATTCATCGTATTTGTCATGCGCTTGGCGCTTGGCGAGTCCCAGGACCGTGCTTTTTCCCAGTCTCTGGATGAGCGTGTGCGTAAGGCCGCCCGCCGTCAGCAGGAGCGGGAGAATAAGCTGCCGCGGATTGCAGGAGGGCATCTGTCGTTCGCCCCTGGCTCGGGCGAGGATGCGCCAACCGCTGAAGACCTTGCACATCCCTATCCGGTCTATGTCAACTCCTCCTCCGTGGTGGAGGTTCGAGGCATGCTGGCCTCCGATTCCACGGACGAGATAAATCTGCCCAGGCCGCCAAGCGCTGATTCTGCATCGTCGGCTAGCCTGAGGCAACGGAGGAATGCCGTGCCATCGGTTTCTGCGGCCTCTGGACCTCCAGCCCCCAGGAACGTCACCTTGCGATCATCCAGCCCTGAGCATTCGCATCGGCAGCGGCGGGAGCCTCAACCCATCACCTCCGACGTCATGCCTTCGGTCAAGAGCGGTTCGCAGACGGACAAGGGTCACCCGAGCGGAAAGTGACCGCTCATGATGACCATCCGTGTCCCTTTTCGCCTTTAGGCTGGTACCTATGACAACACAGCAGCTTCTTATTCTTATCGCGGTGTTGATCGTCCTGGTGCTGGCAGTGGCCGGCATTCTGGTGGCGGTCCGTAAGCGCCGGTCCCAGGGGGATTCCACGCGCCCAGGCAGGGTGCAAGAGTCTGATGATGGCCGCTCTTCTCTGTCCCCGGAGTCGGCGACGGCCGCAGCAAAGGGTCGAGCTGAAGGCCAACCTGGTGCCTCCCCAGCAGCTTCATCGGCTGACCAAGGTGTCCAATCTGCCTCTCCTGCATCGGGCGCATCCCCCAATCCGGACGCTTCTACGGGTTCAGCGGGTTCAGCGGGCTCAGTCGATTCAAGGGAGTCCAGTCAGTCGTCCTCAGTCGGGCAAGTGGCATCGTCGGCGCAGGAGGAGCTGGCTCATCCGGAGACCTCTGCATCCCGTATGACCAGGCTCAAGGCCAGGCTGGCCAAGAGCCCCAACCCCTTCGGCAAGGCCCTCTTTGCCATTCTGACCAAGGACCATCTGAGCGAGTCCGACTGGGAGGATGTGGAAGACACCCTGCTCATGGCGGATGTGGGTGCCGATGCCAGTGAACAGCTGGTGAAGCAGCTGCGCGACGATGCCCGGATCACAGGGCAGAAGGACCCCGCAGCAGTGCGTCGTGGCCTTCGTCAGCGCCTGATCGATCTGGTCGACCCCGATATGGACCGGACTCTGGCGGCTGCCCGACCTCAGGCCAACAGGCCGTCGGTCATCATCATGGTGGGCGTCAACGGCACAGGCAAGACCACCACGGCGGGCAAGCTGGCCAGGCTCTTCGTGGCCGATGGCAAGTCGGTGGTCATGGGTGCTGCCGACACCTTCCGTGCCGCCGCCGCTGACCAGCTGGAGACCTGGGGTGGCAAGGTGGGCGTGCCCGTGGTCCGCAGCGACCGCGACGGTGCCGATCCGGCCTCGGTGGCCTTCGAAGCCGCGGAACGGGCCAAAAACGATCAGGCAGATGTCCTCATTGTGGACACCGCCGGCCGCCTGCAGAACAAGGCCAACCTCATGGATCAGTTGGGCAAGATCCGGCGGGTGATCGAGAAGAACCTGCCTGTGGACGAGGTTCTGTTGGTCCTGGATGCCACCACCGGGCAGAACGGGATGATCCAGGCCCAGGTCTTCGCCCAGGCCATCGGGGTCACGGGCATCGTCCTGACCAAGCTGGACGGCTCGGCCAAGGGCGGTATCGTCGTCTCTGTCCAGCGGGAGCTGGGCGTGCCCGTCAAGCTGGTCGGACTGGGCGAGGGGCCCGACGATCTGGCCGTTTTCGATCCCGAGTCCTTTGTCGACGGCATCCTGGGAGACGAGTAGTCCTGCCGGTCGGTTGGTCATAAGGTGGTCATCCAATAGTCACCCGCAGGTAATGCGGCGGTGACCTGACCGTCATCCTCTTCCTGTTTGATGAATCGGGAAGTGGAAGAGAATCTGACGTAGGCTGTCCGGAGGGAAGTCCTCGTTATTGGGAACTGCCCGCCCGGATGGGGAAAAGAGAGGTGTAGGCATGGATTCTGGAAATGCTGCCTGGATGCTGGTAGCGGCATCCATGGTTTTCCTGATGACTCCGGCGGTGGCTTTCTTCTATGGGGGTATGGTCCGAGCCAAGGCCGTGCTCAACATGATGATGATGTCCACGCTGGCCATTGCCGTGACTGGGGTTATCTGGGCCTTCTGGGGATGGTCGATTTCCTTTGCAGGCAAGGACATCGGAGGCGTCTTCGGCGACCCCATCACCGGCTTCCTGCTCAAGGACACGGTCACAGCCAAGGACGGGGTCTTCACCTCGCTTGATTCCGCGAACGCCGCCTACCCGCACACGGTGGACATCGCCTTCCAGGCCGCCTTCGCCATGATCTGCGTGGCGCTGATTTCGGGAGCCCTGGCAGAGCGAGTCAGAATCAGCACCTGGATGATCTTCGTGGCCCTCTGGGTCACCTTGGATTACGCGCCCATGGCCCACATGGTCTGGAATCACGGACTGCTGGCTGCCGATGGACCCATCTCCAACGCCATCGGGGCTCAGGCGCACGATTTCGCAGGCGGTACGGTCATCCACATCAACGCGGCAGTGGCAGCCCTGGTCATTGTGCTCATCATCGGCAGGCGCATCGGCTTCCCCAAGGAGTCCATACGCCCCCACAATGTGCCCATGGTCATGCTGGGCGCCTTCCTGCTCTGGTTCGGCTGGTTCGGTTTCAATGCCGGTTCCGCCTTCGCCGCCAACGGCACGGCTGGATATGCCTGGGTTTCCACGACCATAGCCGCCAGCGGCGCCACCCTGGGCTGGCTTTTTACTGAGCGGGTCCGCACCGGGCATTACACCGCCATGGGTGCAGCATCCGGCATGGTCGCCGGCCTGGTGGCCATCACTCCAGCGGCCGACGTGGTTTCGCCGCTCTGGGCCATGGTCATCGGCCTCTTGGCTGGTTTCGTCTGCTGCCTGGCCTGCGGGCTCAAGTTCCGTTTCGCCTACGACGACTCCCTTGATGTGGTGGGCATCCACGGCGTGGGTGGTTTATTGGGCACACTGTTGATAGGCTTCTTCGGTACGGGTACGGGCTTCCTGGCCGGCGGCGATTTCCGGCAGCTGCTGGTTCAGTTCCTGGTGGCGCTGATTGCGATCATCTACGCAGCTGCAGTAACCGGTGTGATCGCCTTTGCGCTGGAGAAGACCATTGGTTGGCGGGTCAGCAAGGATCAGGAGGTCATCGGCGTCGATCAGAGCGATCAGGGTGAGAGCGCCTACGACTTCGGATCCATTCTGAACTGATCAGAAAGGAAGGCAGCATGAAACTCATTACCGCCATCATTCAGCCCGGGCGGCTGGATCAGATTAAACAGGCCCTGACCGAGGTCGGCGTGCACGGTATGACCGTCTCGTCAGCCCAGGGCTATGGTCGGCAGGGCGGCCATAAGGAGGTCTACCGGGGCAGCACTGTCAAGGTGGACCTGGTTCCCAAGGTGCGTCTGGAGGTGCTGACCGAGGATCGCCGGGTTGACGAGCTGGTCGACACCATCGTTCAGGCTGCCGCCACCAACACCGTGGGCGACGGCAAGGTCTGGGTGCAGACCCTGGACTCGGTGGTCAGGGTTCGTACCGGGGAGACCGGCGTAGACGCCATCTGAGGCAGCCGCCTGCTGCCGTCTGTATGGTCGTCTTCCTGCTGACCAGTTTCGCAGGATCCCGCCGCTGTGGCCGATTTCATGGTCTAGCGGTCGGGGTCCTGCTTTTCTATGTTTTCTATGTCTTTTCAGGCTTCCTTGACCTGGCTTATTGTCCCCATCCAGACATCGGTGCGCGTTCTCAAGCCGTTGCAGATGGCCCTGACGCCGATGAAGAGGACATTGAGGACGGCCCAGAGCATGGCTATCCGCCAGGTGGGTGTCCAGTTCATGGCCAGGGCCGTCATGCCCAGCAGGCCGATCAGGTAGATCACAGCCGTCAGGGAGCAGGTGGCCGTCAGGTAGCGATAGTCCCCGGCCCCGATCAGGATTCCGTCCAGGGCCCACATCCATCCGGCGACGGGCATGAAGACTCCCTGGACGATCATGCCCACGGTGATCAGCGCCCTGATGGCCGGCGTGGGGCTGAACAGGGGAGCGGCGAAGAGGCCCAGGGCGATCATGACCAGTCCGACCAGCACTCCCATGGCCATGCCGGCCCTGGCCGACAGGTCGGTCATGACCCGTGCCCGTGACCGCCGTCCGGCGCCCAGCTCGGTGGCTACCAGTGACTGGCCGGCGATGCCCACGGCATCCAGCATGTTCAGTCCGAAGTTCCAGGCCGAGTTGACTCCTTGGTAGGCCGCAAGCACCTGCTCGCCCAGATGGGCCGCAGCCACCACGGTCATAAAGAGGCAGACCCGTAGGGCCAGTGTCCGTAGGAAAAGCGGGAAACCGTCGCCCATGCTGGCCGCTATGCCTGAGAGCCGGGGCCGCAGCTGGGCGCCTTCCCGACTGGCCCATACCAGGGCGGGGATGGTCAGGAAGAGCCCCATGGCCCACTCGGCAATCAGGGTGGCCAGGCCCGAGCCCAGAATGTCCATGTGCAGGCCGAAGACCAGAAGGACCTCCAGGGCGGTGTTGAGGATGGCGCCCGACACGGCGGCCACCAGGGTGATCTTTACCTTCTGTAGTCCGCGGAAGATGCCGTTGGCCGCGTAGACCATAAGCATGGCCGGAAGGCCGAAGACCAAGGCATTCAGATAGGTCTGTGCCGCCTGCAGGACCGGCCCCTGAGCTCCCATCAGGCTGCAGATGGGCCGACTCAGAGCCAGAAGCAGGGCGCAGACGACCAGGCCTATGACGAAGGCCAGCCACATGCCGTCCACGCCGGCTTGCATGCCCTCCCGGCGGCGGCCGGCACCCATGAGCCGGGCCACCTGGGAGGTGGTCCCGTAGGCCAGAAAGATGCACAGGCCCACGGTGGTCAACACCACGGTGGATCCGATGGAGAGCCCGGCCAGGGCCGAGTCGCTGATGTGGCCCACGATGGCGGTGTCGATCATGACGAAGAGCGGGGAGGCGATCAGCTGGCCGAAGGTGGGTATGGCCAGTCCAGCAATGGTCCTGTAGGTCGCCCGCCGCTCTTCCGGCGTGATTGATCCGGTCTTGGTTTCGGGGATGTCCCTGTGGCTGCGCATGGACGCCATGCTAATGCTCTGGACTGAAGACACAACCCCTGAAAGCCAGTCCGTGGACGCCCTGCCGGTAGGTGCAGTATCACCAAACAGCCCTGAGCGCAAGCTGGATTGGTGATGTGGAAGACTGTCCCCAAGTTTTGCACAGAGTTGTACCCATGAGGTGGATAAGTTGCGCACATGTCCTCTAGGACACGCCTTGAATGTGGATAACTTATTTTTCTGTACACATGCAGGAGCGGCCCCGTGCCCGTCCAGTTCCATCGGCGCGCCCTGGTGAATGCCTTGGGTGAAATCCTCATCTTAGGGCTGTCAGGGACGGTCCTCTTCGTAGAATCGTGGCTATGGCTTCCGACGACTACACCGACTACACCCATCCCGAACAGCGTCCCACCGATCGTGCCCAGACCGGCCGTGACATGCTCTTCGACCGGGTGCCCCCGCATGACGACGATGCGGAGATGGCCGTGCTGGGCGGCATGCTCATGAGCAAGGATGCCATCGGCGAAGTCAGCCAGATGATTGAGATATCCGACTTCTACCAGCCCAAGCACCAGACCATCTACGAGGCCATCGTCACCCTCTTCTCGGCCTCCCAGCCGGTGGATGCGGTTCTGGTGGCCAACGAGCTGCTCAAGTCCGGCGACCTGGAGAAGGTGGGAGGCACCGACTATCTGCACTCCCTGGTGGCCTCGGTCCCGACAGCCGCCAACGCCACCTATTATGCGGAAATCGTCCACCAGCGGGCCATCCTGCGCAATGTGATCGCGGCCGGCACCAAGATCGCCCAGCTGGGCTACTCGGCCGAGGGCTCCCAGGCCGAGGACATCGTCAACCTGGCCCAGGCCGAGGTCTACGAGATGAGCGTGGGCAGGGTCCGCCAGGATTACGAGGCCATCGGGCCGGTCGTCCATGACACCCTGGACCAGTTGGACAAGCTGCAGAACGGCGACATGGAGCGGGGCGTGCCCACCGGCTTCAAGAGCATCGACGACGTGACCCAGGGCCTGCAGCCCGGGCAGATGATCGTGGTGGCAGGCCGCCCCGCCATGGGCAAGTCCACCCTGGGCATCGACTTCGCCCGTGCCGCGGCCCTCCACAACAACATGACCACGGTGGTCTTCTCCCTGGAGATGAGCAAGACCGAGCTGGCCCAGCGCATCATCTCGGCCGAGACCGACATCCCCCTGGTGGCCCTGCGCCGGGCGGACGACATCACCCCCGAGCGCTGGAACACCCTGAACACCTTCTGGAGCAGACTCCAGGATGCCCCGCTCTTCCTGGACGATTCGCCCAACATGAGCCTGATGGAGATCCGTGCCAAGTGCCGTCGGCTCAAGCAGACCAACGACCTGAAACTGGTGGTCATCGACTACCTGCAGCTGATGACCTCGGGCAAGCGGGTCGAATCCCGCCAGCAGGAGGTCTCCGACTTCTCGCGCGCCCTGAAGCTGCTGGCCAAGGAGCTGGAGGTTCCGGTGGTGGCGCTGAGCCAGCTCAACCGCGGTCCCGAGATGCGCAATGACAAAAAGCCCATGCTCTCCGACCTGCGCGAGTCGGGATCCATCGAGCAGGACGCCGACGTGGTCTTCCTGGTCCACCGACCGGACTTCTACGACAAGGAGGACCGCCCGGGCGAGGCCGACATCATTCTGGCCAAGCACCGCAACGGCCCCACCGACACCTTCAAGCTGGCCTTCCTGGGCGAGAAGTCCAAGTTCAAGGACATGCCCCAGGACTACCAGCAGGGAGGGGTCTGATCATGCGGTCCAAGACTTCCAAGGCGCAGCCTGCCGATCAGCCCGGTCGTCCCCGTCGGTCTTGGCGCTCGCTCCTGGCCCTTCTGGTCGGCAAGGCGGTGCGCCTCGTTTCGCGTCTGTCCCATCACGGCGGTTCGGCCCTGCCTGGCAAGGTGGTGGAGCGGATCGACCCGGGCTTCCTGGCCAGGACCCTGTCGGGGCTGCCCCGTGGTGTGGTCCTGGTCTCGGGGACCAACGGCAAGACCACCACCACCCGAATGGTCGCCTCCATGCTGGAATCCCTGGGCCTCAAGGTCTTCACCAATCCGACCGGGTCCAACTTCACCCGTGGCGTGGTCTCGGCCTTGGTTTCCACTCTGGGGCTCTCCGGTCGGCTGCATGCCGATATTGCCGTCCTGGAGTTGGACGAGGCCTATGCGGTCCACTTTGTGCGGCAGGTCAAGCCCCGCTATGCCCTCCTGCTCAATGTCATGCGTGACCAGCTGGACCGGTTTGGGGAAATCGATACTACTGCCCGGCTGCTGGGTCAGGTGGCCCAGGCCACCACGGGCACGGTGGTCCTCAACCGTGAGGATCCGCGCATCGCCAGGTTGGCCGCCCAGACGCCGGCCCAGACCGGCGTGGCCTACTTCGGTCTGTCAGACGATCTGCTGAGCTATTTCCCCACTGATGACGACATGCATGCCTCGGATCGGGGTGCCGATGGTGCCGGTGCGGCCAGCACCTCCCGCCCGATTCGCCCCGGTCACCGGCTGCCGGCCGAGGTGACCCTGGAAAGGGTCATGGACCACCGGGCCGCCTTCCGCCTGGACGGGCGGCTTCTGGAGACCGACCTGCGTCTGGAGGGCGTCTACAACCTCTACAATGCGGCCGCTGCCTTGGCGTTGGTGAGGGTCGTTCTGGAGGACAGGGAGCCTGATGATGCAGCACTCATGGATGCCCTGTCCAAGGTCACGCCCGCCTTCGGCCGCGGGGAGGTCATCACCTACCAGGGCGCGCCGGTTGAGCTGGTCCTGGTCAAGAACCCCATGGGCTTCCGTCTGGCCCTGTCCTCCTTCAACCCTGCTGGCCAGGACACCATGATCGCCATCCGCGACGAGTATGCGGACGGGCGTGACATGAGCTGGCTCTGGGATGTGGACTTCACCTCGCTCAGGGATACCGGCGTGGCCATGGTCTCCGGCATCCGGGCCTATGACATGGCCCTGCGCCTGGCCTATGACCAGGTGCCCACGGATGCGATCGAGACCGACCTGGATCGGGCGCTGACAGCCTTTCTTGAGGTGCACCCAGGCCGACCCAAGCGAATCTACTGCACTTACACGTCGATGCTCCGGCTCCGGTCCGCCCTCGGCAGGATCACGAGCGTGGACGATGCCGGGGTGGGCGCATGAGCGAGCGAACCAAAAGGAGCGCAGGAATGCCGCAGACACGGGATAAGGCCAAGGCCATGGGAGACCATCCGCCGCTGCAGGTCCTCTCCCTCTACCACCGTGACATGAACATCTATGGGGATTCGGGCAACATTCTCAGCGTGACCCGCAGGGCCGAGCTGTACGGGTTCCGCCCCATGGTCCGCTATTACGATCCAGGCGATGCCTGGCCGGAGCAAATCGACATAGTTCTGGGCGGTGGCGGCCAGGACCATGGCCAGGAGCGCATTATCGACGACCTGCGGGAGCGGGGCGGGCTTCTGCACGATCTGGCCGACCAGGATGTGCCCATGCTGATGATCTGCGGGCTCTATCAGCTCTTCGGCCATTATTTCGAGACCTCCGACCATGAGCGCCTGGAGGGGGTCGGCATCCTTGACGTGCATACCATTGCCAAGCCCGAGCGGATGATCGGCAACCTGGTGGAGCAGGCAGAGGACTTCGGCAGGGTGGTCGGCTACGAGAACCACTCGGGCCTGACCTACCTGGGGGAGGGGGCCCAACCCCTGGGCATGGTGACCGAGGATGGCCGCGGCAACAACGGCAAGGACCACACCGAGGGGGCCCGCTGGAAGAAGGTCATCGGCACCTACATGCATGGGTCGCTGCTGCCGAAGAACCCGGCCATTACGGATTTCCTCATCGAGGGGGCAGCCGAAAGGCGGTACGGCCAGGGCACCTTTGCCCAGATGAAGACTGCCATGGATCAGAGGAGCCGGAGCGAGCTGGAGCGGCTGGACTCCCTGGCAGATCAGGCCAGCCGTATCGCAGCCTCCAGGCCCAGGTGAAGGGGAGCCGGCGGTTCCGCCTGCGGGTCCTGCGCAGATTCTGATCAGCGGTCAGGGGGCAGTGTCAAGGAGACAGGGCGTTGCGGTCCCTCTTGCCATGGTGTCGAATCGGATCGGTCAATGATAACCGGCTAGACTGTAAAGAGAGACGGCCGCTCGTCTCTTGGCGGTCAAAAGAGCCCGGTACTTCAAGGGCGTATGAATGCTGGGAGGCATATCATGTCGGATTTGCATATCGGTGACGGATTGCACAAGGTGCTTCTGGCTGGCATCGGAGCCTTGGCCACAGGCGTGGAGAAGGGTCAGGAGGTCATTGACAACCTGGTCAAGAAGGGCGAACTGACGGTCGAGCAGGGCAAGATTCTCAACACTGAGCTCAAGCGGAACAGACAGAACCCTCCCGCTCCTGCACCTGCTCCTGCTGACAGCGCGCCTGCACCAGCCGCTCCGGCCCCGGCTGCTGGCGCGCCCAGGCCTGCGACCCATGTTGCTCCTGATTCCCGCCGTCCCGACCACGAGCCCCTGGCGCCAATGCCGAATCGTCGGTCCGGGTCCATCCCCATCACATCCAATGATCCCATTGCGGGTCAGCAGGGCTGAAGGCGGTCGATTACTGTCAGCGTCGGTCGTCTGCGCCGGAATGTCTGCCGCTGGTCGGCCATGCGGATAAAGGACGCAGGTGAGTGGTGAGTATGGGTGCCATGAACGGGCATGATGCCCCTGTGCAGACCATCGGCCTCTTCGGGGTCGGTACGGGAGAGCGGCAGGGGGCGGCAGTAAGGATCCGGCACAGGCGTGGCAGGGTCCGTCGACTGGCCGAGATGGTCCGCATTGCCAACCGGTTCGACATCATCCATGGTCTGACCCCGGTCACCATGCGCCGATTGTTCGAGGCGCTCGGGCCCACTTTCGTCAAGGTGGGCCAGATTCTTTCCATGCGTTCGGAGATCCTGCCGGAGGCTTTCTGCCGCGAGCTCTCCAAGCTACGCGCCGACGCGGATCCCATCCCGTATTCCGTGGTGACCAGCACCCTGGCCACCGAGTATGGCCGTCCGCTCGACCAGATCTTCTCCTCCATAGACCCTGTTCCGCTGGGGTCGGCCTCCCTGGCGCAGGTGCATCGTGCCCGCCTGGTCAGCGGTGAGGATGTGGCCGTCAAGGTCCAGCGCCCAGGGATACAAGAGACCATGGCCCAGGACATCGACATTCTGCGCAGCATGGTCAAGTGGGCCTCCCGGTTCGTTCGCAGTACCCAGGTGATTGACATCCGCGGGGTGGTCGAGGAGCTCTGGGAGACCTTCCAGTCCGAGGTCGACTTCCAGCAGGAGGCCGCGAATCTGGCGGAGTTCAAGGATTTCTGCGACGCTTACGCCTACATCGACTGCCCGAAGCCCTATCCCGAACTGTGCACCAAGCATGTGGTGGTGATGGAATACATCGACGGGATATCCCTCTCACGGCCTGCCCAACTGGTGGCTCAGGGCTATGACCTGAAGGAAATAGGCACCAAGCTGGTCGACAACTATGCCACTCAGATTATGGACCGGGGCTTCTTCCACGCCGATCCGCACCCCGGCAACATCATCATCCGCGATGGCTGCATAGTGCTGATAGACCTTGGAATGGTCGGCCGCCTGGACAAGGTGACCAAATCGGCCTTGAAGGACATGATTTTTGCAGTAGGCCGCGAGGATTCACCGGCCCTTGCCCAGGGATTGCTCCGCTTCGCCGGCACGGGCGAGGCCAGGGCCGAGGACTACCCCTATCTTTTGGCCGACCTGGATGCGGTCGTCCAGCGTTTCGGCAAGCTGGATCTGGCCGATCTGGACATCGCCGAATACGTCAATGCCGTTATGAAGCTGGCCGCCCGGCATGGCATCAAGGTGCCGGGGTCGGTCACCATGGTGGCGCGCTGCCTGGTCACCCTTGAAGGACTCCTGGATGAGTTCCTGCCCGAGGCCAACATCGTGCAGATCATCACCGATCATGTCGCCTACAGCCAGGGCACAGGATCCATCCTCAAGGAGGAGACCCGGAAGCTTGGAATCCAGGGCGACCTGGCTTTGCATGGGCTTTTGGGTGCCCTGGCTGAGTCCCAGACCGCAACCAAGATGCTGACCCGTGGCCAGCTGCGCGCCAATGTGCAGCTTGTAGGCTCCGAGGAACCCCTGCAGCAGCTGTCTGACATGGTCAACAGGCTGACCATGGCCCTCATTGTCGTCGGCCTCTATGTGGGCTCTTCAATCGTCTACTTCGCCCGCATCAAGCCGGTGGTCTTCGGTATCCCGGTGGTCAGCATGCTGGGATACGTAGTGGCCTTCATTCTTTCGGTCTGGATAGTCCTGGACATCCTGATTAAGCACCGGGCCCTCAAGCGTCGGCGACGCAACGGCGAAGCCTAGGCTGAGAGCCCGTTCATCCTATATGGATATAGATACTGTCTGATGCTGAATCAGCCGGCGAAGTCCTCCACGGTTTCAGGGGATTCGTGGTTCATGAAGGCGGATTTGCCGGTGTCCATGGCACGCAGCCGGTCCATCTCCTGGTCGGTTAGCTGGAAGTCCCAGATGTCGAGGTTCTCGCGCATGCGCTCGCGGTGGGTGGTCTTGGGGATGATGATGACCCCGTCCTGAACCAGGAAGCGCAGGGCCACCTGGGCTGCGGTCCGGCCGTGCGCTTGCCCGATTTCGGTCAGGGTCGGATTGGTGAACATACCCTGGCGTCCCTCGGCGAAGGGTCCCCAGGACTCGATCCGGGTGCCGTACTTGTCCATGTAGGTGCGTTCCTGGGGGCGTTGGTGGAAGACGTGGGTCTCCAGCTGGTTGACGGCCGGGACGATTCTGTTGAACTTGACCAGGTCCACATAGCGGTCGGCGTAGAAGTTCGAGACTCCGATGGCCCGCAGAACACCCTGGTCATAGAGATCCTCAAGGGCGTGCCAGGCTGCGTAGTAGTCGTTGAAGGGCTGGTGAAGGAGGACCAGGTCCAGGTGGTCAGTCCCCAGCTTCTTCAAGGACTCCTCGATCGAGGCCTTGGTCTTGTCGTACCCGTAGTTGGTGATCCAGACCTTGGTGGTCAGGAAGACCTGGTCGCGGTCGAGGCCGCTCTGGGCCAGGGCATCTCCGACGGCCTGCTCGTTTCCATAGGCCTGGGCCGTGTCGATGGCCCGGTACCCGGTTTCCAGAGCATCCAGAACCGAGCGGCGGCACTCGTCCAGGTCGGCGATCTGGTAGACGCCGAAGCCCTCCATGGGCATGAGGACGCCGTTGTTGAGCTTGACGGACGGGACGGCAGTGGATGAATCGTTCTGCATGGTATTGTGCTTCTTTCTTGGCAGATTGCTTGACGGAGTTGGTTAAAGGCGGGGCATGCCTCTCTAATCTGCTTGTTCAAGGATAAGGCCTTGAAGCAGCTTGAAGTCAAGCCGGCAAAGCGCGTCCGGCCTCCTGCGATGCTAGCGTGGGTAGTGAAGTAGCTGATGGCTGGAGGCGATGATGGGGTCCAAAGCACGATTGGCCGGCAAGGTCGCACTGGGTCTGGGATTCGGGGTTTTTGGAGCCTGGTGCTGGGCCCTGGCTCCTGGCCTTTCGGTGGTTGCGGGCCGAAGAAAGCCTGCTGGACTGTCGCTGCATCCATATGCTCATAGGGGTCTGCACGATGCTGGCTCGGGGATGGAGACGACCAATCCCGACGCTGAACAGACCGCCTACTTGCACCGTATTCATGATTGCCTGAAGGTTGCGTCTGTTAAACCCCTAGGTAGGCACGCCTCGGCTCCGGCCAACCCCCATCGGGTGGTGGCGCCCGAAAATTCGCTGGCTGCCTTCGAAGCGGCCTGCAGGGCCGGCTACGGGATTGAGTTGGATGTCCATCTCAGCCGTGATGGCCAGGTGGTGGTCATCCACGATGGAGATCTGCGGCGGGTGGCTGGTGTCAATCGAGCAGTTGCGGACCTGACCTACGATCAGCTGCGGAGGATTCCCCTGTGCCCAAGCCCAGCCCAGGCTTTTGAGTCCGTGGAAGAGATTCCGGGTTCTGCCGACCACGATGGCGGTCCCGAAACGGAGGGAGAGGACGAGAGTCTCGACGATCCTGAATTGCAGCATGTGCCTCTTCTGTCCGAGGTGCTCGCTCTGGTGGATGGCCGGGTGCCCCTGGTCGTCGAGATCAAGATGGATCGAGGCTTGGATCGGGAGCTTATGCGTCGGACCGATGCCCTCCTGTCCAGGTACCAGGGCCCCTATGTGATTGAATCATTCAATGTCCTGGCCCTTGCCTGGTATCGGGTTCATCACCCAGGCGTCACCAGGGGGCAACTGGTCGCCCCTTACCATGGCCGGGTGGACACCTGCTCCGCGGCTGTGCGCTGGATGGCCGGGTCCCTTCTCTTCAATTGGCTGGGGCGGCCGGACTTCGTGGCCTGCGAGTGGCACAGCGGGCATTCGTTGCCCATGCGTCTCTATCGGTTCCTAGGTGGAACGCCCATCGCCTGGACGGTTCGTTCCGAGCATGCGGAAAAGGCGGCCAGCCCGGACTTCGACGGGATCATCTTCGAGTCGTATCTGCCCGAGAGCTGAACCAGCCATACAGCCCGGAGGCTGCAGCGGCCAGGCCTATCGCCCAGAGTGCCATGGTCAGGAAGTAGCCGTAGGGGAGAGGCACAACGCTCATGTCTATCTGGCCGGACAGCTGGTGGAAGATGACGGCAAGCACCCCCGCCATGGCCAGGGCTGAAAGAAGGATGGCCGAAAGGGCATCGATTACTGACTCCCAAATCGAGGAGCAGACTAATGTTCCACGTGAAACACCGGCAGCCCGCATTCTCCGATTCTCCTGGCGACGCTCATTGACTGCGATAGCACATGCCTGGATCAGGAATATGGCCGTCAGGACGATGGCCCCGTTCGCTATCTCGGGTATGGCCCGTTGCACTTTCTGTGACCTTTGGATGTTGGAACGAATGTACTCCTTCTTGGTGCAGGCCTTGATGCCCTTCCTGTCCCATGAAGCATTGAGTTGACTGATCAGATTGCCTGTCCGAACTCCTGGGGCGGTCCTGGCCAGGGTGGTCGATCCACTGTTGTCGGGCGCCAGTTGCGACAGGTCTGCATCCGTCATCAGGTATTCGCCCGTCTGCCCTGTCGGGGTCATATCGACTACGGCGGTGATGGTCAGCGTATGGTCTTTGTCGTACCTGTCGATCAGGGTCAGCTTGCGACCAATAGGGTTTTTCTCCTGGGTGCGGCCACTTGCAATAACGGCGATCTTGCCCGGCCCCAGGTCAGCAGCGGAGCCCTTGATGAAGATTGGGCTAATTGTATTGACGTTCTTGCCTGTTTTGTTGACGTGCATAGCCATTACGGAAGGTTCGTCATTGCCGCCATTATCTTCCTTGTCGGCAGTTTTCCAGGATCCCTCGCTATAGGTGACTGCGGATTCAATGTCAGCAATGGACCGAAGCTGGCGATCCAGGTCTCTTGGATCGTTGCTCTCTGCGTTGATTATGGTTTCGGCAGCGACCGGCTTATACCGGCTTATGGCTTCTTGCGCCCAGCTGGACCGTCCCAGGGCTATAAATCCGGTTACGATGACCAGCATCAGTATGATTGGCACTGCTACGGCGGTGGAGCTCCGGTTCTCCTTCCGCGCCCTTTGCCGCGCCAGGAGACCGGCGCCTCGGAAGGCCAGTTGGAAGGGGATGCCGATCAGGTTGGCGCAGGCCGGAACCAGGACAGGGGCCAGGGCGCCGATGATGACGAGCAGACAGCCGGTCGAGGCCAGAATCTGGATTTCAATATCCATGCCATTGAAGCGGTGATAGACCATGGCCAGTCCTCCAGCCAGGCCAGCCAGCGCGATTATCAGGCGAAGAGGGCCGATTGACTTGGTCCCTGACCGATTTCCCGAGTCCTGCAGGGCCTCGATGGGAGAGATTGAGGTAATCCTCCTGGCGGCGAACCAGGTTCCTAAAAGACCTGCCAGGAGTATCCCTGCGAAAGCGAAGATAATTCCCATGGGGTGTGGATGCGCGCTCATTTCCAGCGCTTCGAGGCCTGAGTTGATCAGGGACTTGGCGAATGCTGGCACCAACAGGCATCCCGCCAAACTGCCCAGGAGGGCGGCCAAGCCTACCGGAATCATGAACTCCAGTAGGGAGATGAATCTCACGGTCCTGGGAGAGGCGCCTGAGAGCCGCATCATGGCGTACTCGCGACGGCGGCGCTCGATCAGGAACCCCACGGAAGTGATGACGAGGAAGATGGAGACGAACCCGCATATGCAGGCGTACCCTATGGATATTTGTGAAGCGCCGTCTTGTAAGGACAGGGTCATAGCGCGATCGTAGGAATTCATTGCGCGTGTATCCGGCATTCCGTCGCCCTTCCGAGCGGCAATGGCTACCTGGACCCAGGCGCTGGTAAGGACCGAAGCGGCCATGACCGCCAGGACCATGACCGTGTAGGAGGACCGATGCTCATGCAGAAAGGATCGCACCAGGGAGGCCAGGCCAGGAGTGCGTACCCTGGTCCGACCTGCGGTTTGCGAGCCGCCCCCACCCATCGGTCCTGAGGCACCGGTTCCTGTGATTGATCTACCTAGGGAAAGGGACTTGCCCTCCATGGTGTGCTCCTTTCTCACCCTTGAATGCTGCTGTTCCTATTGCAACACCGGGCGAAGGCCCACTCAGGGTGTTTTCAGGGTCAGACCAGGGGAGAACCAGGGTGGCTATCAGCGATTGTGCGCTTGGCGGAGGGGGGGGGGGAATGGCCACCCTGCCAAGCGCCATCAGCAGGGGTTTCCATAGAAGGCGATTGAAAAAAGGACCCGAACTGTGCATGGTTCGGATCCTCGGCAGATTTGGGGTTTGCGCCCCAGTCAATTTATTGGTTCAGTCGATGACGCCGTAAAGACGGTCGCCGGCATCGCCCAGGCCGGGAACGATGTAGGCGTGCTCGTTCAGTTTCTGATCGACTGCGCAGACCACGACCTTGAGGTTGATGGAGGGGTCCATTTCTTCCTTGAGGCGGTTCAGGCCCTCGGGAGCGGCCAGAATGTTGATGGAGGTCACGTCCTTGGCGCCGCGCTCGGCCAGATATTTGGTGGCGGCGATCAGGGTGCCGCCGGTGGCCAGCATGGGATCCAGCAGGAAGCACTGACGGCCGGAGAGGTCCTCCGGCAGGCGGTTGGCGTAGGTGATGATGTCCAGGGTGTTCTCGTCGCGCTTGAGACCGAGGAATCCGACCTCAGCGGTGGGCAGCAGCCGGGTCATGCCGTCAAGCATGCCCAGTCCGGCGCGCAGGATGGGAACCACCATGGGGCGCGGGGAGCAGAGCTTCTTGCCCACCATGGGAGCGACCGGGGTCTCGATGGGGTGGTCCTCGATGTCCAGATTGCGTGTGGCCTCGTAGGCCTCAAGCATGACCAGTTCGCTGATCAGCTCGCGGAAGGTGTTGGAAGGGGTGTTTTTGTCCCGCAATACGGTCAGCTTGTGCTCGATCAGCGGGTGTTCCAGTACGTGAAGTTCCATACCTCTCAGCGTAGCTCAGCGGGTCGGCTTCTGGTAGCGACCGGCAAGCCATGCTGCCTTTGATTTGGGAATGAAAATGAAAACGCCGAACCATGCAAGCGCCTGTCGGCGCAAACGCCGCTCGCAGCGGCAACAAACGGAGCCCGGGGCTTAGCCATGGTCCGACGCAGTCCCCATTGTAGGGCATGTCGGGGTCTGATCTGTGCTCACGGCGCGCTTACGCTTCCGGCATGAAAGGGTGGCGGATTCTACTCCAGCCGTCCCCGCCGCCAGAGCGATGCGCCCCGCATGAAGTCACGGGCCGTCTGGTTGAGGGAGTTGACGGTGCGCTGTGCCGCGTCGACCTCCTTGGCCTCCTGGCCGTCCAGCTGACGGCTCTGGGCGTCCCGGATGGTGGTCTTGATGCCGCGGGCGATAACATCGCAGAATGCTCCGGCCCGTTCCAGAGCTATGGCGAAGTCTCCGGTGAAAGCTCCGGAGAGGATGGAGTCGGCGGTTCGGATGATGTCGTCGGCCTCCGGGGCCTGATCGACGCCGGCGATGGCTGATGCAGCAGTGTCGGTGGGCTCGCCCAGCCGCCATAGACGACTGATTCCATCAGCGTCCTTACGCATCCAGCTGCGAAGCATGTAGAGCCGCCAAAGGATGCCTGGCAGAGAGTCGGGATCACTGTCGCTCCAGAGCTCGGCCACTATATCCACGCCCTCACGGTCTACCAGGGTCAGCACCCGTTTGACGATGGCGGGGTCGGTGCTGTGGTGGACCCGGTCCAGCAGGGAGGCTGCTGATACATGGCTCATCTCGCTGATCTGCTGCGGATCCATTCCTCCGGAGAGCTGGTCGGCGATGGCCGGGTCCAGCTGGCCAGGGCGTGAGGGTCGGGATGCACCGGTGCCGGAAGCCACGAATCCCGTGCGGGAGGAGCGGATTGAGGATGAGCCGATTCTGGAGTTGCTGTCAGTAGACAATGGGAGTCACCTTCTGTATGTCGATGATGGTCGGATGATTGGGGTCGCCGGTCAGACTGAGGACGACGGCGTTGCCGGTGGGCATGAAGGGGGAGTCGTCAGGCAGCCGTTTGGACAGCGATCCGCTGGAGCACAACCCGCGCAGCTTTTCAAAGATACCTCCCAGGACCGGGCGATGCATGCAGATCATGGTCGTTTGGTTGCCTGTCAGCAGGTCGGCCATCTGCCTGTCCAGCCAGTTGTGGGCCTGTTCGGGGCGGCGGTGGTAGGAGGACTCCGTCAGGCAGGCCACCATCTCCATGGACAGGCCTACCTCGTCAGCGTAGGGTCGCAATGTCTGCACACAGCGGATCCAGGGGGAGGACAGGAGGCGGTCGGGCGCGAAGCAGGCCAGTTCCCGAGCCAGGGCGTAGGAGGTGCCGGCGCCTTTGGGGGTCAGAGGACGATTCGCATCCTTGCCTGTCCACTCCTTACGGGCCACTGCCTTGCCGTGACGGACGATGATCAGCTGACGAGCCCGGATGCCGCCCTGCTCCACCCGGTCCACGAAGGCGTCCAGTATGGTTCTGTCGCTGGGGTGGGTCAATAGTTTTCGGGCTTCGGAGGCTCCGACCCAGCGTATCTGGTCGACTTCTCTGGAATCAGGCCGGTGGATGGGGCCCAGCAGTGCGCTCTGACCGGCGGCGTGGTCCGGGTCGGTCTGTGTGGCCATCCAGTAGCAGATATGTTTGAGTCTGCCGCCCTTACCGCCCCGGCGTCGACCCTCGTTGTTCAGGGGATATTCGGCATCCCCCAGGTATGGGCCAAGCCGGACGAGACAACCTGTCTCCTCGCCGACCTCGCGCACGGCCGCCCGCATGTGGGTCTCACGGTTCTCCAGCTTGCCCTTGGGCCAACTCCAGTCGTCGTACTTGGGACGATGGACCAGGCAGAGCTCCAGGTCATCAAGGTCGGATCGGGGGCTGGCTCCTGGGGCTGCTCGGCCGTCATCGCTGAATTTCATCCATCCCTGGAAGCTTGTGCGCCACCGGTAGATGATGGCTCCAGCTGCCTCGACCGTCCTGCTCATGGTCGGGTACCATCCCGATCGTCCGCCTCGACGGCGGACCTGACGGCCTGGAGGGGCATCATCATCGCCTGGCCCTGGGGGTTCGGGAGTGACGGTCGATCAGGTACTCCTGCGAGTCGACCAGAGGCCTGCCCTGATCATCTCGACTGTGACGCACATAGGTGCCGTCGGGCTGCATGTGCCAGGAGCTTGTGGTGTCAGCCATCTGCAAATCCACATAGTCGATCAGTCCCTGCACCTGCTCGGGCGCAGTAATCCGGACCAGCGCCTCCACGCGGCGGTCCAGGTTGCGGTGCATCAGGTCAGCAGAACCTATCCAGACCTCCGGCCCGGCCAGGGGGCCCTCGCCGATCTGGGGGCCCTGTGAGTTGGCGAAGGCGAAAATGCGGCTATGCTCCAGGAACCGCCCCAGGATGGAATGGACTCGGATATTTTCGCTCAGACCGGGCACGCCTGGCTTCAGGGCGCAGATGCCGCGCTCCACAATGTCAATGCGGACCCCGGCCTGGCTGGCCCGATAGAGGGCGTCGATGATCTTTTCGTCCACCAGGGAGTTGACCTTGATTCGTATCCACGCAGGCTTGCCGTTCAGAGCAGTCTCTTCCTCGCGGGCAATCCGCTGTAGCAGCCCGGAGCGGACAGTGCGCGGAGCTACCAGCAGGCGGTGGAAGGAGGACTTCGGCGCATAACCTGACAATTGGTTGAAGAGTCGGGTCAGGTCCTGTCCCACCACCGGGTCGCAGGTCAGCAGACCCAGGTCGGTATACTGGCGGGCGGTCTTGGGGTTGTAGTTGCCGGTGCCCACGTGGCAGTAACGACGCAGGCCGTCCTGCTCCTGACGGACCACCAGGGAGAGCTTGCAGTGGGTCTTGAGCCCCACGATCCCGTAGACTACATGGACGCCGGCCCGTTCCAGCTGACGAGCCCAGGCGATGTTGGCCTCCTCATCAAACCGGGCCTTGATCTCGACCAGAGCCAGAACCTGCTTGCCGGCGTGTGCGGCATCCACCAGGGCATTGATGATGGGCGAGTTGCCCGAGGTCCGGTAGAGGGTCTGTTTGATGGCCAGCACTCGTGGATCGGCCGCCGCCTGTTCCAGGAAGGCCTGGACCGAGGTGGAGAAGGAGTCATAGGGATGGTGGAGGAGGATGTCGTGCTCGCGGATGGCGGCAAAGATGTCCTGGGCCTGGCTGGATTCCACCTCGGCTATCTGTCGGTTGGTGGTGGGTATGAAGGGGCGAAACTTGAGGTCGGCCCGGTCTATGGACTGCAGCTCGAACAGGACCGTGCAGTCCAAGGGGGCAGGCAGCCGATAGACCTCCTCCTGGTTGACCCGGAGCTTGCTAGCCAGCAGTTGAGAGAGGAAGGGAGAAGCGGAGTCGGAAATCTCCAAGCGGATGGGCGGTCCGAACCGCCGCTGCAGCAGCTCCTTTTCCATGGCGTTGAGCAGGTTTTCGGCGTCGTCCTCCTCGACGTCAATATCCTCGTTGCGGGTGACGCGGAAGGAGCGGGCCTCCTTGATGATCATGCCTGGGAAGAGGTATTCCAGGTGGGCGATGATCAGGTTCTCCATGGTGATGAACCCGTAGCGCTCCTCCCGGCCCTCCTCATCGGTCAGATCGTCAACAGGAACCAGACGGGAGAGATTGTCGGGAATCTTGACGCGGGCGAAGTGGGTCTTGCCCGACGTCGGGTTCTCCACCAGGACCGCCAGATTCAGGGAGTTGCCTGAGATGTAGGGGAAGGGGTGGGCCGGGTCGACGGCCAGCGGGGTCAAGACCGGGAAGACCTGGTTGCGGAAGAAGTTGGTGAGCCGTTCCTGCTCCTGGCTGCTCAGTTGTGTCCAGCTCAGCAGGATGATGCTTTCGGCGGCCAGGTCCGGCAGGATGTGGTCGATGACATAGTGGGCATGCTCGTCCTGAAGCTTGTGCGCCTGCTCGGAGATGGCTCTCAGCTGCTGACGAGGGCTCATTCCGCTTGCTGCCGTCACGGCAATACCGGTGTCCACGCGACGCTTCAGACCCGCCACGCGAACCATGAAGAACTCATCAAGGTTGCTGGCGAAAATTGCGGCGAAGTTGGCGCGCTCCAGCAAGGGCACGCTCTCGTCTTCGGCCAGCTCAAGCACGCGCTTGTTGAATTTGAGCCAGCTCAGCTCCCGGTCGAAATAGCGGTCCTCAGGCAAGGGCGAGACCGGGTGATCCGAGTGCCTGGATACATGCCGTGCCTGGCCGTCGGTCTCGGCAATATGCTCCGCAATCTGGCTGCGTAGCAAGGCCTTGGAGGGTGCGTCAAATTTCTGAACCATACCATAGCACTTTATTCCCAGGTGCCGTCCTCTGCAATCGTTGATAAAGCTTGTGGATAAATGGGAACGGCCCCCCGCAGGGGGCCGTTCCCACAAGGTCGATCCAGATGGAATCTCTGCACAACATCATCGTTGCAACGGTCAAGTCTTATATACCCGTCCAACGTATCGGTCCTAGTGGCCATACACTTTGTGGGCTTCCGTGCTCTTGAACCGTCCTTGTATAAGCTATTATGCCAGTTTTGAGGCCGACGGCAAGCATGCCGATCGTGTTTGAGCGGAGAAGGTTACCGGCTTGGCTTTTTGTGCGATTGCGTGCATTGCGGCAGGTCGAATACTCTAGGTTTGGAGGAATCTGTTGCTTCCATGTGATTATCTGTGGCCTTTCATGGGCATAGGCTTAAAAATGCTGCAATTTCAGGCGTGTCGTGATATTGATGCATTTGTGCACAGAGGGAGCGAAGCGATGTGGAGGCATAGGGTCATTCGACCACATTAGCTCCGGGGACTGGTGCTGATGCCAGGGGGCGGATGTACTGGTAACCATGACTGGAATGAGCGTAGGCGAACCCCGGAAGATGATAAAAGACAGCATGAGAGGGCGGGAGCACGAATGGACTCCTCACGCCTTTAGCTCAGCCGGATTGTTCCCGGAACACCGACCAGGGAGGATAGCGGGCGAAGATGCCAGCATCTGGCGGAGTGGCTCAGAAGCCGAGTATGGGTCCGCTGTGACCGGACTGGTCTTTCTCTCGGCTTCTGGAGGCATTGGACTGACGACCATGGCGGCCTTGATGGCCAAACAGCTTCGAAAGATGGCCCTGTCATGTGCTCTAGTGGATTTGGACCTGGCCGGCGGAGGGATGGATGTCCTGGTCGGTATCGAGGGGGCGCCTGGCATGCGGCTGGGACGGATCCGCACTCCCTTGGGCCGGGTGGATCCCCAGGCTCTCCGTGAAGAGCTGCCGGTCTGGGATGGCATCCCGCTGCTCAGCAACGATCCCTGGAGTGCTCCGCCACAGGACTGGTGGGATGTGGATGCGGCCGTCAACGCGGTGGCTGGATTTGCTGATCTCTTGCTGATCGATGCCGGTCGGGGTCAGGGTCTGGGTAATCTGCGCTCGCTGAAGGGACTGCCTTCGCTCTTGATGGTGGACATGACCGTACTGGGCCTTGCGCGGGCGAAGGCACTTATCCATACCTTGAACGACCGCAGGGATGCCGGTGCTCAAGCCCAAGACAGTCCATTGATTTCATGCAGGCCCCCCATGGCTCTGATTGGGATGATGCCCAACCAGCACCGGGTCGGCCATGGTGTCGACCCGGAGCAGGCAGAGGAGTTTCTAGGTCGATCGGTGGATGTGGTCCTCAAGCCACAGCCGAAACTGTCGGCATCCGTTTTGGATGGTCGTGGCCTGGAACGAGTCCCTCGTGCTTACTGCCGGGCCCTTCGACCCCTGGTGGAGCGGGTCGCGGGAATGGTCGTCGTCGGCGAAGGAAAGGAAGAGCTGATATCTTCTCGCGGATTGACTCGGTCTGAGGCTGTCAGATGAGCCGGGGGGGTGGGGAAAGCCTCGAAGGTTCATTCCCAGATGATGATTCGGCTCAGCCTCCCACTTTCGGCTATTTGGATGGGCTGGTGAGCAATCCTGCGGTGACTGACATCGCGGTGACCGGGCAGGGTGATGTTTGGATCGACCGGGGCTCGGGCATGGAGGAGGTTCTGCTTCGGCCTGGATTCACAGGCCCGCGGGCAGTGAGGGACTTTGCTGTGCAGTTATGCGCGCAGCTGGGGCGTCGTCTGGATGATGCTCGTCCCATGGCCGACGCTTCCAGCAGGGAGGGAATCAGGGTCCACGCCGTGCTTGCCCCGCTTGTTCCCGAGGGTGCTGCCATTTCCATCAGGCTTCCCAACAGGCACCCGCCCGATCTGGAGGAGTTGGCTGCTGCCGGGCTGTGTCCCACCAGCTGGCTCTTCATTCTTCGGGCGCTGGTGGTCAATCGGGCCAGCATCCTGGTGACTGGTGGCACAGGTGCCGGCAAGACCACACTCCTGCGGGCATTGCTTGGCATGTGTCCACAGGAGCAACGGCTGGTCGTCGTGGAGGAAGTCCGAGAGCTTGGTCGTATTGCCGGACATAAAAATATGGTTTCACTGGCTGTAAGAGAGTCCAACGTTGAAGGGGCAGGGGGCGTGGGGTTGATCGATTTGGTCAAGGCCACACTGCGCATGCGGCCTGATCGGATCATCCTGGGCGAGTGCCGGGGAGAGGAGATAGCTGATTTGCTGAGGGCTTTCAATTCTGGTCATCGGGGTGGCATGGCGACTCTGCATGCCGACAATGTGGAACGCGTTCCATCCAGGCTGGCGACTCTGGGGTTACTGGCGGGGTTGCAGCCGAGGGCGCTGGCGGCTCTGGCCCAAGGGGCGTTTGACGTTGTTATCCATCTGGAACGTTCCGGCGGCCATAGACATATCGCACAGATTGGCCGACTGACAACGGCCGCCGACGGTCGGCTTCTTGGGGAGACTGTCTGCACCTGGGCTGGTCGAGGGGCCGCTACTTATGGAACGGCTTGGTCGAAGTTTGCCAGGCGGTGGGGCATTGTGACAAGTGCCTCTGCGAGCACTCCGTAGTCGAGGTGGATGATGAATGACGAGACTGCAGCCTGGCTGGCTGCGATGATGACGACTGTTGCCTGTCTGGTCCTGCTTCCGCATAGGGGAGGTGCAGCTGCAAGACTGAAAGCCATGTCTGTCAGGCCCTCCGCACAGTCGGACCGTTCCGGTTTGGCGGTGCTGATCACTTCACTGCTTGCCTATGTTGACAATGGAGGCGGTCTGGTAGAGGCTTTCGAAGAGGCATCCGGGCGGCGGTTCGCCACCCGGGAGGTCACACCGGAACGTGTCATGGCCATGTTGGAGCACCGATGCCTGCCCCAGGAACGGGGGCCGACTCTGACGATTATGGCCCAGGCTCTGATGGCCTGCTATGGGCTCAGCGCCATCCTGGGTTGCCGGGCTTCGGATGGTCTGCGGACTGTGGCAGCTATGCAGAGGCGGCGGGCGGCACTGGATGAGGCCCGGGGAAAAGCCTTTGCCTTGCCCAAGGCCACAATTCGTCTCCTGTCGACTCTTCCAGCGTTGACAATCATCATGGGAGAGTTTATGGGTGCGCGACCACTGGCCTTCCTATGTCGCCCAGGCCCGGGAACTGTCTGCCTGATCCTTGGAGCGGCCTTCTATGTTCTTGGTCTGGTTTGGATGCATCTGCTGATGAACGATCTGGGCCGGGAGGATCTATGGGTCTGAAACCGCTGATTGCCGCTCTGTCGACCATAATGGCCCTTCTGCTTATGGAATTCGACAGTTCAGGTGAGCGATTAGCCGATAAGCAGGACTCCACGCCACCCTTGAGCCTGGTGCTGGCCTTGCTGGGAGTCGCTGTTCGTCAGGGGGCCTCCCTGCCCAGGGCCCTGGGCGTGGTTGGCGGGCTGTTGCCAGGTCCTTATGGGCGTCGAATGGTTCGTGTGGCTCACCTGCTCGGACGTGGCAACGGATGGGATCTGTCCTGGTCGGGAGCGATTGGCGATCCTGATTACGGGCAGTCCATGCAGGTCCTGGCTGACTGTCTGGAGCCGTCTTGGCGTTTGGGATCATCGCCCCTGGCACGTATCGAGACAACCATGCGCCAGCTGGATCGCCATGCCCGCAGTGTGCTGGCCCGGGTCACGGCGACGATCACCGTCAGGCTGCTGGTGCCGACAGGGCTGTGCATTCTGCCGGCTTTCGTGCTGATCGGAGTCATACCGTGCATTGCGGCTTTTGCGGGTGGGATGTCCTGAGGCATGAAGTCCATGCTGGCGCGGTTGTCCACAGGCCGCCGATGCAGGTTCGCTTATCCACATGTATCGGACAAGTCGACCGAAACGGACTGGAACGGGCACAGTGAAAGGTACCGGATGCCGATTCCCCCGAGGAATGGCCATTCGCCGGGGCGGGGAAGACAAGGAAAGGCAAAGATGAGAATGATGACATATTCACAAGAGGTTGCGACGGTCTTCCATTTGCAGAACAGTCAGGCAGGAGGCCAGTTGGTGCCGGCTGCGACATGGCCTGCTGTAGGTACCGGATCCGGGTGGTTGCAAAGACTAAGGCAGCGTTCCAACCGGTTCATGACGGATTTGTATATTCGTATTAGCCAGGCTATGGATTCTGGAGTGCGTGCCCTGCATGGGCGGCTGAGCGTGGTGCTGGCCAGGCCTGAATCGGGTGCCATCACTGCTGAATACGCCGTGATCATGGTGGTGGCCGCCACGCTGGCTGGTGTGCTCCTGGCCATTGTCAAATCCTCTTCCACGCGCACTTTGCTGATGGGTCTGGTGAAGAAGGCGCTCAGTGCCGTCGGCTGAGAGACGGTCCGATCGGAGACGACGGTGGCGATCCGATAACGGTGCAGTAACGGCCGAGTTCGCCATCGTTCTTCCCGCTGTCATGGTTCTGGCTCTCATACTGCTGACGTTGACTCAGACGATCAGGATCGGCATGGTCTGTCAGGATGCGGCCAACGCTGCTGCCAGAGACCTGATTGTCACCCAAGGCAAGGGCAATTCCCAAGAGCTGGTGCACCGGATGGCCGGGCCGCATGCCCAGGTGAGGTTGAGTCCATCGGCGGGGCAGACGGCAGTCAGGGTGTCATGCCCAGTGGTTTCCGGCCCTATGGGCGTGCTGCCTGCACAGGTCCATGGCGATGCCGTGGCCATATTGGAGGAATGAGTCATGCCCGGACACGTCAGAAAGACGCGCGTCGAGCGTGCCGGTTCATGGATAAAGGGTTCGGATCCGGGCTCCGGCACGGTTTTGGGCATCATGCTGATGGCTCTAATTAGCCTGGGTTTGATTCTGGCAGCGCTGCTGGGCAATCTCATGATTTGTCGGACACATGCACGCACCGGCGCCGATGTTTCGGCTCTTGCCGCAGCATCTGCCCTGGACGAAGGACAGACGAAGCCCTGTACTCTGGCCTCCCGGGTTGCCCGTCTCAACCGTGGTGTCCTCACCGATTGTCAGGTGGATGGAGGCGATGTGAGGGTCTCGGTGGGGGTGGACACCGGAGTTCCGATGATGCCCCGCCTGGTCCAGTCTGCACGGGCAGGCCCCGAACCCTGTGGATGAGAGGAGAAAGCGGGGCGAAAGCCTTAGGAAGGAAAGCGAACGTGTCTAAAGAAATGGATAGCCTTGAACCATGGCACTAGCACTCTATCGGCGGTATCGGCCTGACACTTTTGACGGCATCATCGGTCAGAAGCAGGTCACGGTGCCCCTTACCCGAGCTCTGGATGAGAACCGGCTGACCCATGCCTACCTCTTCTCCGGTCCCAGGGGATGCGGAAAGACCAGCAGTGCCAGGATTTTCGCCCGCTGCGTCAACTGCGCTAAAGGACCGACCAGCCATCCCTGCGGCGAATGCGACAGCTGCAAGGATCTGGCCACAGGAGGCCCTGGTTCCATCGATGTGGTGGAGATTGACGCTGCCAGCCACAATGGAGTTGACGATGCTAGGGAACTTAGGGAGCGAGCAGGCTTCGCCCCCGTGCGTGACCGCTACAAGATTTTCATTCTGGACGAGGCTCATATGGTCACCCAGCAAGGATTCAATGCCCTGCTGAAGATCGTCGAGGAGCCGCCGGAACACGTCATGTTCATCTTCGCCACCACAGAGCCGGAGAAGGTGATCGGCACCATCCGCTCCCGCACCCACCATTACCCCTTCCGTCTGGTGCCCCAGGAAGTCATGGGACCATACCTGGAGCAGATTTGCGAAAAGGAGGACATTAAGGCCGAGCCCGGTGTGCTCAAGCTGGCCATGCGGGCTGGAGGCGGATCGGTGCGTGACACCCTTTCCGTGCTGGACCAGCTCATGGTAGGCGCTGACGAGCAAACCATTACCTATGATGCGGCTGTAGCTCTGCTGGGGTTCACTCCTGCCGCACTGATCGGCGAAGCTGTGGACGCACTAATCGCCCACGACGGGGCTGGCCTCTACGGGGTCATTCAAAAAGTGGTCGTCGGCGGGTTCGAGCCCCAGCGCTTCGTCGAGGATCTGCTGGCCCATGTCCGCGATCTGCTGGTTCTCAAATTGGCGGGAGAGCGGGCCGAAAGCGTGCTTAGCGAGGATGCGGACGACGACCAGGTGGCCGATCTGCATCGCCAGGCGAATGCTTTGGATTTGCAGGTCTTGACCAGAATGGCTGACATCATCAATGATGCACTGGCGGGAATGAACGGGGCCACCTCACCCAGGATGCGCTTGGAGCTGCTGGCCGCCAGGCTGCTGGCAATTGGCTGCGAGCCTATGGAGCAGGCATCGGCTGAAGCAGCAGCTTCCACAGCTGGTGCGGCCCCGGCGCCCGCCCGCAGTGGGTTCATTGGCGCTAACAGGTCTCAGCAGAACAGTCGGTCGTCCAGTGCAGCCCAACTTGGTCCTGCTGGCGGGGCTGATCGCCCCGAACAGCCAGGCAGGGCAGGTTCGTTGTCTGCTGCGGCCCCCGCCACCTTTGCTCGGCCGCAGAACATGGCAGGTCCCCATCCCGAATCCTCTGCTGATGGACAGCAAGAGGGCGAAGGACGACGGCCCACCCATCCCCGTTCAGGCTCTACCCGACCTGAGCGCAAGGAAGCCCCCTCCTCATCGACTCGACAGCCGGCGGGACAGGCCGGATTACCCAATTCTGACAGGCCCGCCCAATCTGCTGAACCGCCTCGGTCAGTGCAACAGGAGGCCACGCAGGGGCAGACAAACGAGGTGCCGACCGGTACGGAGCTGGATAAGCGCTGGGATGCCCTGGTGGCCGCCCTGCCTGATGAGGTACGCCAGTATGTGGTGCGGGACCGGGTGCCTACCGTGGCCATGAAAGCAGATTCCTCTGGTCGCAAGCGACTGTCTATGACCTTCGACCGTCCACTCAGCCAGCATGCCTTCGCCATGGCCGTGGCTGCGCAGTCGGTTGACGGGGAGACCAAGGTGCCGCGTATCGTCATGGTCCGCGCTCGCCAGGAGTTTGGACAGGCCACGATGATCGCCCCATCCGGGACGGCTGCCAATGGCGAGACGGTAGAGTCCGTCAACAGGATGTCTCCTCAGCGCCGGGCAGAGGTCAAGAAGGAAGTGGCTTTGGCACGTGCTGGCTTGGCCACCATGAACCTTGGGGCGGCGGTCATGCCTCATGCGGCCACGGAGCAGGGGCATGCCCCTAGGGAGATGACGACTTCGACTGGTCATCAAGGTGAGACCGGAGCATCGGCATCGGAGGGAAGGTCCACCCCTGGGAAAGCTGCAGGCGACGGGAACTCCGACGACGCCCACCACCCGGTCGGCGGTCCGGTCCAATCGTCGCCGGAATCGCTGCCGGCTGCGGGCTTTGGCTCAACTGCCTCTACGGTATTGCCGGACGATGATCCCTGGGCCCACCCTATGCCCGCAACGCATGCACCGCAGAAGACCTGGCAGCCTGGTGAGAGCAGCGACGTATCCAATGGCCGGAAAGACCATGAGTCCAAAAAGGTAGCTCTGCCGGACATGAGTGATGACACGGATCCTTGGGCCGTGCCCGATCCCGGGAACAGCGCCACAACCTCTGCAGAGTCCTCCAGCAGTCAGGGCCATGAAGATTCGGACCAAGGCCTTGCAGTTTCGAAATCGGCTGATTCGCCCGGTCAAGGAAGCGCTACGGGTGCAACCTCGGCTCCGGCATCGGGGACCGAATCGGTTTCCGATGCCGGAGCCCTGGCGACTGGCATATCAATCTCGTCGGACGTGCAGAGCGACGGACGCGGTTCCAATGCTGCCGGTGGTTCGGATGGCCCCCAGGCAGTGGCCGATGCATCCGGATCTGATGACAGGAGAATGCCAGCAGGCTTCGCTAGTTCAGCCTCTAGCTCCTCCCAGGCCTCGGGGCCTTCTGTGGATCCTGAGGACGATGTCTATTCCATGGACGATGCCAGGCTCGGGGCGGACAACGCCATGAACCAGGATGAACTGACCAAAATGTTCGATGTGACCAAGGTGGAGGATTTTGCTGCTGACGACCCTCAGAATCCGATCAACGTCCAAAAGCGCCGGCAGGAACAGGCGCAGCGACAGGGAGGTGAATGATGGCTGCTACCTATGATGGAGCCATTCAAGAGCTGATTGATGCTTTTGCTCAACTGCCAGGCATTGGTCCCAAGGGGGCGCAGCGCATCGCCTTCTACATTCTGGGAGCCGATCGGCGCAGTGCTCAGGATCTGGCCGACGCCATCGTCGCCGCCAAGGAGAAGGTCCGGTTTTGCGAGATCTGCGGTAATGTCTGCGAGACCAGTCCATGCCCCATTTGTCAGGATCCGAGGCGTGACCGCAGCATCATCTGTGTAGTCGAGGAGCCCAAGGACGTCATGAGTATCGAACGTACTGGAGAATACCGGGGCCTATATCATGTGCTGGGCGGGGCCATCGATCCTATGTCCAACGTTGGGCCCGGTGATCTGCGCATTCCCGAGCTCTTGAAACGGTTGGGCACAGATCAGGTCAAAGAGGTCATGCTGGCCCTGGATCCCAACATCGAAGGCGAGGCCACCACCACCTACTTGGGACGGCTGCTGGGTCCTCTGGATCTTCGGGTCACCAGGCTGGCCAGCGGTCTGCCTGTCGGCAGTGATCTGGAATATGCTGACGAGATCACCCTTGGTCGGGCGATTTCCGGCCGCCGCGATCTGTAAGGCCCGCAGTCATAGTTTCGCATGTTGGTGGAGAGGGTCTGATAAAACGGTGTCGTTCGTATAATCCATATAATCAATATGTTGCAGATGATGGTCTAGTGGCTTAACCGTCGCGGGATGGAACAGCAGTGGCACTTATCGTTCAGAAATATGGCGGGTCTTCAGTGGCGGACTCGGACTCCATCAAGCGTGTGGCCAAGCGCATCATCGATACCAAGCGCGCAGGCAATGACATCGCCGTGGTGGTTTCCGCCATGGGGGACACCACTGACGATCTGATCGATCAGGCCATGGATGTGGACTCCAATCCTCCGGCCCGTGAGATGGACATGCTTATGACGGCGGGGGAACGCATCTCCATGAGCCTGCTGGCTATGAGCATCCATGCACAAGGTGAGCATGCCCATTCCTTCACCGGTTCGCAGGCGGGATTCATGACTGATGCACGCTACGGTGCAGCCCACATCCGCCATGTCCGACCCCAGCGAGTCATGAAGGCCCTGGACCGAGGCGAAGTGGGAATCGTAGCAGGTTTCCAGGGGGTCAACGCCGACGGCGATGCCACCACCCTGGGCCGCGGCGGTTCGGACACCTCGGCTGTGGCCTTGGCTGTGGCACTCAAGGCGGATGTCTGCGAGATCTATACCGATGTGGACGGCGTCTTTACCGCCGATCCGCGCATTGTGCCCACCGCCCGAAGAATCGCTCGCATCTCATACGAGGAAATGCTGGAGATGGCAGCCGGCGGATCCAAGGTGCTGGCCCTGCGCTGCGTGGAGTATGCCCAGCGCTTCCGCATGCCCATCCATGTGCGCAGCTCCTTTTCCCATCGTCCTGGCACGCTGATTATGCCCGATGATGTCGATGTCGACAAGATTCCCAATCTGGAGACCGGCCAGTTGCCGGATCCCCCCGCTGCACACACCGACAGGCAACGGGATATGACGGAAGGAAGGTCATGACCAACGGCGAATCCATGGGCGACTTGTTCCCGGACCTGAACGGCCCCGAGTCACCCATAATTTCAGGGGTTGCCCACGACCGCAGCGAGACCCAGGTCAGCCTGCGGGCCGTGCCCGATCGACCTGGCGTGGCCGCGCGGCTCTTCACCATCCTTGCCGAGGGCGGCATCAACATCGACATGATCGTCCAGGCTGGGGCGGCCACCGGAACCGTAGACATCTCCTTCACCCTGCCGTCCGCCCAGGCTGATCAGGTGGTTCCCATGCTGGATGATTCCCGCGAGCAACTGGGGTTCCGCTCGGTCGACATCAATCCCGAGGTGGGCAAGGTGACTCTGGTAGGGGTGGGCATGAAGACTCACTCAGGTATCACCGCCACCTTCTTCCGGGCCTTGAGTGACAGGCATATCAACGTGCTCATGATCTCGACTTCCGAGATCCGCATCTCCGCCCTGGTGCCCATTCAGGACTTGGACGAAGCGGTACGGGCCATCCATACGGCCTTCCACTTGGATGCCGATCAGGTCGAGGCGGTCGTTTATGGCGGCACGGGTCGCTGAGCAGAGAGGAGAGAGCAATGACGGATAAGGCTGTTTTGGCGAACAATGGTCGCCGCGGCATCAATGTAGCTGTTCTGGGTGCCACCGGCCAGGTAGGCATGGTCATGCGCCGCATGCTGGACGAACGGGACTTCCCCGTGGCCGACCTGCGATTCATGGCCTCCTCCCGGTCTGCCGGAGAGCAGCTGCGCTGGCGTGACAGGACCATCACGGTCGAGGATGTAGAGCAGGCCGACCTGAGCGGAATTGATCTGGCCATCTTCTCCGCCGGCGGTTCGACTTCAGGAACCTGGGCTCCTCGTTTCGCCGAGGCCGGAGCCTACGTGGTTGACAACTCCTCCCATTGGCGGATGGATCCCGAAGTTCCCCTGGTGGTGTCTGAGGTCAACCCCGAGGACCTGGATCTTATCCCCCGGCGGATCGTGGCCAATCCCAACTGCACCACCATGGCCTGCATGCCGGTGCTGAGCCCCTTGGCCAAGACATATGGTCTGCGCCGCCTGATCGTCTCCTCCTACCAGGCCGTGTCGGGGGCTGGGCGCGCCGGCGTCCTCCAGCTGCGCGACGAGGCCAAAACCGCTGTGGAGCAGGGCGCTGACCGACTGGTCTTCGACGGATCGGCCATCGAGTTCCCCCCGCCCACCAAGGTGGTGCGCACCATTGCCTTCAACGCCGTTCCCTTTATTGGTGACTTGGTCGATGACGGCAGCGGGGAGACCGACGAGGAGCAGAAGTTGCGCAATGAGAGCCGCAAGATCCTGCACCTGCCCGATCTCGCCGCATCCTGCACCTGCGTGCGGGTAGGGGTCTTCACAGCCCACGGCATGAGCATCAACGCCGAGTTCGAGCATGACGTCACCCCTGACCAGGCCCGCGACCTGCTGTCCAAGGCCCCCGGAGTAAGTCTGGCGGAAATACCCACTCCTCTGGATGCAGCCGGCAAGGACCCCAGCTTCGTGGGTCGCATCCGCCAGGACCAGGCCGTGGAAGGCAAGAGGGGATTGTCCATGTTCGTGGCCAATGACAACCTGCGCAAGGGAGCCGCCCTCAACGCCGTGCAGATTGCCGAGCTGATCGCCCGCAAGCACTTCGCTGACAGAATCTGAGATGCCCGGTTCGCTTGTGGGCACCGATTAGACTGGAGATCATGACCAGATCTTCCCAAGAAGTGCAGCGGCAACTGGATCGGATCGTGGCCCTGGGCTATCCGGATGTGGCGGACATCAGCGCCGCCGCTTTCAGAGCCTTGGCCCAGCCTCTGATTTCCGCGCTGGAGTCCACTGAGTTGGGCGAGCAGATCCTGCTCATTCCCACCAGGGAGCTGGTCTCACCTGAGTCGTTGATCGCCCGGACCAGCATCAATCGCATGGCCGGCTTTACCACTATGCCGCCGCGCGACATCGCCAGCTTCCTGCCGCAGAACGGGTTCGAGCCGCCCGAGGGACCCTTCTACATCGTCCTGGAGCCACATACCGGCACCTGCTACACCAACCGAGAACCGGACGTAGCCCGCAAGCTGATCGACTCCGACGATCGGCTCCCTCTGACCTTGGAGGAGGGGCTGGCCATCGCCACCCAGCATCCCGACTGGCTTGCGGTCAAGAACGGCTTCAACCTGCTGGGTTCCCACAGCGCTGATGGGCGCGTGCCCAGCATCTGGATGAGCCAGAACGCTCCCCGTCTGGGTTCGGTCTGGCCCAACTCGCGTCACACCTGGCTGGGCAACGCCTACTGCGAGGGCCGTCGCGGCGTCTCCCTCTTCCAGTGAATCCCTTCTACTGAATCTTCTGAATCTTATGCAGTGAGCACTCTGTCAGTGCTTGCATAGTGTGGTGTTTGCGTCCTTGACACCCATGCGAATTATGCCAGACCCCATGTGCCGGCTTTTCCCTGCGTCGGAATGCGGACCCGGACCGCATGTCCCGGCTCTCCTCCGGTAAGATAATGGCACCCCCGGTACGATTTCGGCCTGCCCGAACACCTATAGCCGGGTGACATTGTGGTTTCCGACGAACGAAAGAAGGAGGAGAGATGGATCAGGATCGTGCATCCGTGTTTGATCTTGCGGCCCAGGCCGCGGCGTCCAATGGAGGGAACAACGACCTGCTGCTGCCTCCCCCCAGGTTCGTGGGTTCGCCGCAGAAGCCCAGTGCCATGCCCTACAACAAATATGTGGCCTACAACAAGCAGGTTCCCTTCGACTACCCGCAGCGCACCTGGCCGGGCAAGACCCTGAAGCGGGCGCCCCGTTGGTGCTCGGTCGATCTTCGCGACGGCAACCAGGCCCTGGTCGACCCCATGGATTCCGAGCGCAAGCTGAGATTCTGGAATCTGCTGATCTCCATGGGCTTCAAGGAGATCGAAGTGGGCTTCCCCTCGGCCTCCGAGACCGATTATGACTTCATTCGCCTACTGATAGAGCGCGAGCTGATTCCTGACGATGTGACCATCGTGGTCCTGACCCAGGCCCGCGAGCACCTGATTCGCCGAACCTATGAGGCCCTGCGTGGGGCCAAGCGGGCCGTGGTCCACTTCTACAACTCGGTTTCGGTCCTGCAGCGGGAGGTTGTCTTCCACAAGGACAAGGCCGGGATCAAGAAGCTGGCCACCGACGCTGCCGAGCTCTGCCGCTCCCTGGAGGCCGATGCCGGGGGCACTGATCTTTCCTATGAGTATTCGCCCGAGTCCTTCTCCGGGGCAGAGCCTGAGTATTCCCTGGAGGTCTGCAACGCGGTCATCGACGTGATCAGGCCCACGCCGGAACACCCCATGATCATCAACCTGCCCAACACCGTGGAGATGACCACCCCAAACGTCTTCGCCGACGAGGTGGAGTACATATCAACCAATCTCAAGGACCGGGATGCGGTGGTGCTCTCCCTGCATCCCCACAACGACGAGGGTATGGCTGTGGCCGCCACCGAACTCAGTCTGCTGGCCGGGGCCGACCGGGTGGAGGGCTGTCTGCTGGGCAATGGCGAGCGCACCGGCAATGTCGACATTTGCACGGTGGGGCTGAACCTGCTGGTCCAGGGGATCGACCCTCAGCTGGACTTCTCCGATATGCCCGGCATTCGTCGGACGGTGGAGTACTGCAATCAGATCGCCGTCTCCGAGCGGCACCCCTATGTGGGCAATTTCGTCTTCACAGCCTTCTCCGGCTCCCACCAGGATGCGATCAAGAAGGGGCTGGATGCCCGGCAGCAGGCGGCTCTACGCGCCAACGCCAACCCCGATGACTTCCTCTGGCTGGTGCCCTACCTGCCCATCGATCCCAAGGATGTGGGCGGCAACTACGAGGCCATCATCCGGGTCAACTCCCAGTCGGGCAAGGGCGGCATGGCCTACCTGCTCAAGGCCAACCACCATCTGGATCTACCCAAGCGTCTCCAGGTGGAGTTCGAACGTCTGGTCCAGAGCTATGCCGACAGCACCAAGCGCGAGGTCAAGGATGCCGACATCTGGCGGCTCTTCAAGGACGAGTACCTGCCCGTGGAGGCCGGCGGAAGCGTTGTCGGCGGCGAGTCCATGGCCGATCAACGCGACGAGACCCTGCATCAGTGGGGACGCTTCAAGCTGCTGAATGTGGCAGTCACCTCCGGCGAGGACGGCTCCGACACGGTTCTCGATGCCACCCTGCTGGATAGGGGGCTCGCTCCAGGCGATCCTGAGGTGCGTCGTCGTGTTCAGGGACATGGGAATGGTCCTATTGCGGCCTTCCTGGATGCACTCAAGTCCCTGGATCAGACCGTCTCGGTCCTGGATTACGCCGAGCACGCCATGACCGCCGGTACGGATGCTCTGGCGGCTTCCTACGTGGAATGCCAGGTGGGTGAACCGGCCAGGTCCCGGGTGATCTGGGGTGTGGGCATCGACTCGTCCATCTCCACCAGCTCCCTCAAGGCCATCATCTCGGCGCTCAACCGTTTCCAGCGCGGCTGAAGGCCAGAAAATCCAATACCGGTCCTTTAGGCCCGATCCGGACGCACAGTTACGCCCGGATCGGACCAAATTGTCTGAACAGGTATACCCGCTGGCTGGTTTACTACTGGGATGACTCGCCCCCGGAGTTGCCCTGACCCTGAGTGCTGCCTTCGTTGCCGCCCTCACTGCTGCCGCTGTTGTCTTCGCTCTCCGTTCCGCCTCCAGCACCAGCGCCCGAACCACTGCCGGACCCGGACTGCTCCTGCTCGGAGTTCTGGCGCTGGGAGCGTTGCCTGGGTGCGTATGAGTATTCACGGTTGCGCGTGGACGAGCTGCTCTGCCTGGATCCGGTGCCCCAGTTGCCTTCCGGGCCACCGACCTTGCCGTGGTCTTCGGCATCCGGGAAACGTTCCACTGGACTGTTGCCCAGAGCCGACTTCATATATTGGGTGAAAAGCTGGACCGCATAGAAGTTGTCGTGATAGTGATCCGGCACCTTCAGGGCGCCGCCGTCCTGCCCCTGATTCCAGACGGCGAAGGTGGTCAGGAGCGAGGGGGTGAATCCGATGAAGGAGATGGCGGTCTGGTCATTGGCCGTGCCGGTCTTGCCCGCGATGGGTCGCCCCAGAGAACGGGCATAGGATGCAGTGCCGCGCTGGACCGTGGTGGTCATGGCCTTCTGCAGCAGAGCCACCTGATCGGCGTTGAAGACCTGATCCGACTGGATTGCAGCCGTGTAAAGCTCCTGATCCTTGGTGTCTTTGACCTGGGCGACCAGGTGCAACTTGGGCCGTTGCCCTCCATTGGCCAGGGTGGCGTAACCCTGGGTCACGTCATAGACCGAGAGAGCGTCCACACCCAGGGTGTCGAAGGTGGTCGTATCATCGATTTTCCCGGTGATGCCGGCTGTGTGGGCTACTTGGGCAATCTTTTGTGAGGTCACGTGTTCGCCCAGGTCCATGAAGACCGTGTTGACCGAGTTGGCGAATGCCGAGTAGAGGTTGATGTACCCGTAGCTGACATTTCCGGCGTTGGCTACGGACTTGCCCACGCTGGAGAAGGTACGCGGTGAATTGCCGTTGAAGACCGTGTTCAGGCTGACCCCATCCTGGATGGCGCCCAGGAGCGTGTAAGCCTTCATGGTCGAACCGACCTGGAAGGTCGCCTGATCCACGTTGTTGAGCTGGTGGGTCAGGTAGTCGTCACCGGCGTACAGGGAGATGATGGCCCCGGTCTTGGGGTCGACCGAAAGTCCCCCGATCTGCAGAGTGGCTGGCAGATGCTTGTTGCCTGTGGACGGACTGGCCACCTGGAACATCAGATCCTGCTTGTCCTTTTGGATGGTGGTGATAATCCGGTAGCCTCCTGTGTCCAGGTCGTCTGCGGTGAATGGGGCCTTTTTGCCGGAGGACAGCTCGTTGCGGACCATGCGCAGCAGGTAGCCGTTGGGTCCCTGGTAGACGTTCTGCGGCATGTATTTGATGGTCTGCGGCATTTGGGCGCTGGCCCGGTCCTGATGGCTGATGTAGTGGTCCTCCTCCATGATGGCCAGCACGCGGCGGAAGCGGGACTCGGCCTGCTTGGGGTTGACCGCCGGGTCCCAGGAGGCAGGGGCGGGGATAATGCCAGCCAGCATGGCCGACTCAGGCATGGTCAGGTCCTTGGCGTCCTTACCGAAGTAGTTTTGCGCGGCGGCCTGGATCCCGTAAGCGCCACGTCCGAAGTAGATGGTGTTCAGATAGTTGCAAAGGACGGTGTCCTTATCCTCAGTCCTGGAAATCTTCAAGGAGAGAATGGCCTCGCGTAGCTTGCCCTTGTAGGTGGTGGTCTCGCCCAGATAGTAGCGCTCGGCATACTGCTGGGTGATGGTGGATCCGCCCTGTCGGGTGCCCTTGGTCACGTTGTTGAAGAGCGCTCGGCTGATGCCTTTGAGGTCGATGCCGTTGTCCTTGTAGAAGGTGCGGTTTTCCGAGGCAACGACCGCATTGCCCACATACTTGGGCAGGATCGAGCAGTTGATGATCTCCCGGTTCTGATTGGCGTAGGTTCCGATGGGGGTGGTGCCGTCCGCATAGTAGACCGTGGTCTTTTGTGCCAGGGCCTGTTTCTCAGGCGGGATGATTTCAGTGGTCAGATACAGGTATGCGAAGGCCGCCGCCCCGGCGACCAGCACCAGTCCCAGCAGGGCCAGGGTCCACTTAAGTACGCGATGCGATTTGTGGGGCCGTCCGCGACGGGGTCCGCCGCCCCGGGGTTTCCGGTCGGCATGCCGCGAGGTGAGCCTGTCGGCGCGATTCCTGCTGCCGCGCGTTCCGGACTGGGTCCTGCGTGTGGGAGAGGTCGAACTGACTGAACGAGTCTGATTGGCCATGCCAACCACGCTATCCGGCGGGGCTGAAAACTGTTCGACCTAAGGCTGAACGTTCATCATTTTCGTACGTTTGCGCCATCCTTGGAGTTCTGTACTGCTCATTCCTCCATGCTATTCATCGGGAGAAGGTATGCTTAGGTTGGAATAACTCAGTAAATCAGAGGAGTTTGTATGAGCATCCGTGTAGCTATAGCGGGCGTGGGCAACTGCGCTTCCTCGCTGGTACAGGGAGTCGAGTATTACAAGGACGCCAAGGATGATGACAAAATCCCCGGCATCATGCACGCCAATTTCGGTGGCTACCGCATTCGTGACGTGGAGTTCGTGACCGCCTTCGATGTGGATTCACTCAAGGTCGGCAAGGACCTGAGCGAGGCTATCTTCGCCTCGCAAAACAACACCTACAAGTTCTGCGACGTCCCCAACAAGGGCGTGGAGGTCCTGCGCGGGCCGACCGGCGACGGACTGGGCGAGTACTACAAGAAGATGATCACCGAGTCGGATGCCGAGCCCGTGGATGTGGCCCAGGTCCTGCGCGACAAGAAGGTCGATGTGCTGGTCTCCTACCTGCCCGTCGGCTCTGAGCAGGCCGACAAGGCCTATGCCACCGCCGCCATCGAGGCCGGGTGCGCCTTCGTCAACTGCCTGCCTGTCTTCATCGCCTCAGACCCCGAGTGGGCCCAGAAGTTCCGCGATGCCGGCCTGCCCATCGTGGGTGATGACATCAAGAGCCAGGTGGGCGCCACCATTACCCACAGGGTCATGGCCCGCCTCTTCGAGGATCGCGGCGTGCGTCTGGACCGCACCTACCAGCTGAACGTCGGCGGCAACATGGACTTCATGAACATGCTGCAGCGTACTCGTCTGGAGTCCAAGAAGGTTTCCAAGACCCGTGCAGTCACCTCCATCGTTCCCCACGACATGGATCCCCACAACGTCCACATCGGCCCTTCCGACTATGTGGCCTGGCTGGATGACCGCAAGTTCGCCTTTGTGCGTCTGGAGGGCACCACCTTTGGTGACGTCCCGCTGAATCTGGAGTACAAGCTGGAGGTCTGGGATTCGCCCAACTCGGCTGGCATCGTCATCGATGCCCTGCGCGCCGCCAAGATCGCCCTGGACCGCCACCTGGCCGGCCCGGTGCTGGCACCCAGCTCCTACTTCATGAAGTCGCCCGCTGTCCAGCATGAGGACAACGAGGCCCGTCAGCTGGTCGAGGATTACATCGCCGGCAAGGTGGAGGGTGACGAGAGCGCCCTGGATGCCGATGTCAAGGCCGCAAAGGAGAACGGCAAGGACGTCTGGCACGCCTGAGTAGAACACCCCAGTCGGGTGCTGTCGTGCGCCTGATATAAGCATGTGGCCGACCTCTTTCGGGGGATCGGCCACATGCTGTTTATATGTTTGGTTTGTTTATATAGCTGGATCGTAGATTTGAGTCGGCGGACTTCAGGCATAGTGCCCAGCCCGCCGATCGCTGCTGCTGATTCTCAGACCATGGCCAGGTCAAGCACATTCACTGAGGCCGGGTCCAGACGGACTGTAATTTCACGTCCTTCGGGGATGTCCGAGACATCGACCTGGCGAGCCCTGACCTGGTCCGGGTCGGATCGGGTATTGCAGACATGTGGATCCTGTGCGGAAAGGCTTTGCATGCCCGCAGGACGCACAGGCTCGGGCAGGGTCAGCGTCGCTTCGGCGGCTGAGGCCATGTCGGCGTTTACCAGATCCACCATGATGTGTCCGTCCTTGACCGAGGCAAAGACGTGCAGGGACGGGTTGTCGGCCTCCGGCAGGCTCTGGACCGCCCGGGCTCCCTGGTGGCACCGGTACATCATGAAGACGTCGTAGTTGGGGGTCAGGATTGTGGCGTCGTCCTCGGTCAGGATCAACGAGTTGAGGACGTTCAGGGTCTGGGCATTGCAGGCCATGGACACCTTGTCGCATCTGGACTGAAGGATATCCAGCGTCAGAGCCGAGGTGACCGCGTCGCGCATGGTCACCTGCTGCCGGAGCGCCGGACGAGCCGTGAAGGCATCGCCATGCCAGTTGCCCCATTCGCCCATGACCAGGTCGACCCTTGTCAGCCTGGAATCCATGGTGCTCTCAGGGTGGGGCATGGTGGCCAGGCAGGCCTGCATCAGATCCCACTGCTGGTCGATGACCTCACCGAGTTCAAGGGCGCCTTGAATCACCCGATCCCAGCCGTCCTGATCAAACTGAGTGGAAGTGTCGTTGGGGTGATCGATGTTCCAGTTGTAGAAGTGCAGGTCGTAGGCGGCGATGGGCGGCTGGCGGTACTGGGCCAAAGCCTGGAAGAAGTCCTTGGTCCAGCGCACCCGTTCCATAGGCTTGTTTCCGTCTGGGCCGCAGGCGATGGGCCGGATCATCGGGGGCTGATCCCCGTTCTCGGCGAAGGTGGGCATGGCCGAGGCGAACATCCGATAGCGGTCCGCGTACATGGACGGGGTCATCGTCCCCCCGCCGGCCCAGGGCTCGTTCCCCAGACCCCAGAACTTCACGCCATAGGGGGAGGGGTGGCCGTTGGCGGCCCGCATGGCTGACATGGCCGTGCCCGATGGACGGTTGCAGTACTCCATCCAGTCGCGCATCTCGGCCACGGATCCGCTCAGCATGTTCACGTTGATCCAGGGTTCGGTGCCAATGGCCTGGCACAGGCGGAGGAACTCGTCGGTGCCGAAACCATGCCCGTCAGGTTGGTAGGTACCGAAGTTCTCGTTGTATCCCACCGGACGCTGGTTGCGGGGCCCGACCCCCTGACGCCAGTGGTAGGTGTCGGCATAGCAGCCGCCGGGCCAGCGCAGCAGGGGGGGCTTCAGTGCTTTCAGGGCCTTGAGGGCGTCCGTGCGGATGCCGTCGGTGTTGGGAATGGAGGAATCCGTGCCCACCCATAGTCCCTGATCGATGCACTCGCCGAGGAATTCGATGAACTGGCCGTGCAAGTAGGGGCTGATAGTGCCGGTGGTCAGGCGCGGGTCGATATGGATGCTCACTGTTTGGACTCCTTACTTGATGGTGCGGATGCGGCTGATGAAGATGCAGGCCAGCAGCACCAGGACGATGGCGGTGGGAAAGACCAGCTGGTAGGACTTAGTCACCGAGACGATCAGCGAGGTCACCATGGGCCCCACCATCTGGCCCAGGGTGGTGGCGATGTTGAGGATGCCCAGATCCTTGCCGGCCTCCTCGGCATTGGGCAGAACGTCAACGTTGAGCGCCTGGTCGACCGACCCGTACATGCCGTAGCCGAAGCCGCCGATGGCGGTGAACAGAATCATGCCCAGGGGGCTGTGGATGATCCAGGGCATGGCATAGCCCAGGGCCAGAAGCAGGCTGGCGATGACCACGGGCATCTTCCTGCGGCCGATCCTGTCGGAGATCGGGCCTGCTCCCAGGGCGGCGATCATGGAGACCACGATCAACACCAGGGACATGGTCGACATGGTGGCCGCCGAGTCTTTGACGGACTGGCCCATGTAGTCCTGAAGAATGAAGAGCTGGTAGTTGAGGATCATGTAGTAACTGAACAGGAGCAGTGAACGTCCCACGAAGGCCATCCAGAAGTCGGGTGCGTGGCGGGGCGGGCGGAAGGATTCCAGGATGGAGCGCAGGCTGCTGCTCAAGGCGGGCATGTCCTTTGAGGAGGGCTCCTTGGGCCAGATGACCACTGTGACCAGTCCGGCCACGCCCATGACTATGCCGGACATGATCCAGCCTGGGATTTGCATGGTGATAAACCGGGCGCCGACCAGGGTGCCCAGGGAGTTGCCCACCAGGTTGCCTGCCGATATGAATGCCGACATGGTGGCCCGCTGTGATTCGGGAACGCGGTCGGACAGGGAGGCGACTACTGGCGAGATCATCATGTTCAGGCCGACCATGGCCAGGCAGTAGAAGATGCCGATGGCCCAGACATTGGCGATGACTCCCATGAGGAAGAGCGAGATACCGGCCAGTACACCGCCGGAAACGACCCAGGGGGTTCTGCGGCCGAAGATGGAACGGGTCCTGTCGGACAGGTTGCCCACGATTAGGTTGGATACCAGGGATGTCAGAGCCGTGGTGGCGTTGAAGACCCCGGATATGGCCACCTTGGACCCCGGAGCGATGTCGGTCAGGCGTTGGGGCAGCAGGACCGAGGCGACGATGGACAGGGCCATCATCCAGAACAGATTGAAAATGAAGAAGGCTATGCAGTATCGGCTTTTAGCTGCGGTGCCGAGCTCCTGCCCGCCTGCTGAATCGGCTTGTGTCATTATCCGACTCCCTCTCTTTCGGTGCGTCTGTGCACAGTGGGGAAGCGCCGTGCTTCCCATATTGTTTTATATCTTATAAATATAAAATAAGCAAGAGGGCAGGTCTTTGCGGGCGGTTCCCATCATGGGAACGGGGCAGAGAAAGGGGCTATGCACGGCCTAGGACGGTCTGTCGGCCAACGGTATGATGATTCTGATGAGTGATGCGAACAGGAAGACCGGTAGCAAGGTGGGCGGAGATCAGGTTGGACGCCTTCCGGGCCGCCCGATTGGCGCCCGCCAGCGGATGGCCCCCGATGAACGCCGCAGACAGATAGCCCAGGTCGCCGCCCAGATGATCGCCTACTACGGCACCTATGGTGTCTCCATGCAGGCCATTGCGGATGCCGTCGGTCTGACCTTGCCGGGACTGCGTCATTACGTCCGCACGCGCGAGGAGCTGCTCTCCCTGGTCATCCAGGTCTACTACGACCAGGGTTCCTTCACCTTTGGATCCAAGCCTGGTGAGCGCGATGAGCTTGCCATTGGTCGAGATCGGGAGGGGCATCCCCTCTATTCGCTGCCGGGTTATCTGCGTCGTCTGATCAAGGAGAACGCCGAGCGTATGGTCCTGGTCATGCTCTTCATGCATTTGGCTGTGGAGGCTCATGATCCGGCTCATCCCGCACACGAATACTACCGTGATCGTCATGCCCGGATGATCGACTTTATGGACGGAATCCGTTGGAAGCTGCCTGAGCCCTATCGGGATCGGTCGGCCTTCCATCGGTTGATTAGAACCGTTTATTGCACCATGGATGGGGTGCAGATCCAGGCGCTGACCAATCCCGACGACGACATGATCGCCCTGTGGACAAAGGCGGAACCCATTCTCTTCCCGTCACCCCAGTGGGATGATTGCCGCTAGAGGGTCGACAGGAATCGGGTTCTGTTTCAGTCCTTGGCGGGGCCTACCAGGGGAGCGATCCTCTTGTCCCAGGCATCCAGGGCCGAGTTGATGACCTGGTGCATGTCGTAGTAAGCGTAGGTGCCCAGGCGGCCGCCGAAGATTACCTTTGGCTGCTGGGCTGCCAGTTGCTTGTACTGGGTGTAGAGGGCCCGGTCGTCGCTGGTGTTGATGGGGTAGTAGGGCTCATCGCCCTTGCCGGCGAAGCGGCTGTACTCCTCCCAGACCACGGTGCGCTCATGGTTCTGCCGGTCGTAGCGTTCGGGGTTGAAGTTCTTGAACTCGATGGCGCGGGTGTAGGGCACGTCAGGATCGGAGAAGTTCATGACCGGGCAGCCGAAGTGGTCGTCCTCGTCGTAGCGGCGCTCCTTGAAGTCCACGGTCCGCCACTTGAGCTCGCCCAGACGGTAGTCGAAGTAGCGGTCGACCGGGCCGGTGTAGACCACGGGGACCTGTCCCACCAGAGCATCCCGGTTCCAGGGCTGGGAGTTGTCGAAGAAGTCGGTCTTCAGGCTCACCTGGATGCGCGGGTCGTCAATCATCCGCTCGAACCAGGCGGTGTAGCCGTCCTTGGGCAGGCCCTCCCAGGTGTCCTTGAAGTAGTGGTTGTCATAGTTGAACCGCACCGGGAGCCGCTTGATGATTGAGGCGGGTAGCTGGGAGGGGTCGGTCTGCCACTGCTTGGCCGTGTAGTTCTTGATGAAGGCCTCGTACAGGGGGCGGCCAATCAGGCTGATCCCCTGGTCGTTCAGGTTGCTCGGGTCGGTCCCGGCCAGCTCGCCGGCTTGCTCCCGGATCAGTTCCCGGGCCTGCTGGGGGGTGTAGTGGGCGTGGAAGAACTGATTGATGGTGCCCAGGTTGATGGGCAGGGGGTAGACCTCGCCCTTGTGGGTGGTGTAAACCCGGTGGGTGTAGTCGGTGAATTCGGTGAAGCGATTGACGTACTCCCAGACCTTGCGGTTGGAGGTGTGGAAGAGGTGGGCTCCATACTTATGGATTTCGGCCCCAGTCTCCTCGTCCATGTAGGAGTAGGCATTGCCGCCGATGTGGTCGCGCACGTCGATGATCCGTACCCGGGCCCCGCTGTGCTCGACCGCCTGCTGGGCCACGGTCAGACCGAACAGGCCAGCGCCCACAATCACCAAATCAGCATCCATGTCAGCCATTCGTCTTAAGCCATCCATCCCTTGTCGCTGTGATGCCGGGCTGACTATTATCTATTGCCAGGTTCCGGCATGATCCCTGATCAACCGCTGGAGTACGGCGATCCTGTTGCCTACATGCTAGCGGACAGGTCTGGTCATGGAAGCAGCGGACGGTAATATCGACCGAATACGCACCTGGCATGGACGGGTCGGCGCTTTTCAGTGGACAAGTGGAGCCTGTCTGCTATTATGGTGACTTGCTCTCACGTGGCGTTATGTCACCCAATCCCCCCAGGGCAGGAATGCAGCAAGGGTAAGTGGCCTCTGGCGGGTGCGTGGGAGTTTTCCATGTGTGTTCTGCCCGAGCTGGCTGGAGTCGTGAAAACAACGCGTTAGTCGGACGGGGTGTCGGCTGTCGACCCAGGGGTTGGATAGAGTCTTGAGGTATGACCAACAAGCACAAGCAGGGCGAAGCACAGCAGACCTGGTACCGGAGCCCGAATGAGCAGACCGAAGCGGACGGCAGTCATGTTGACCGGGATCCCTTGACGTCTCGCCCCCGGATTTCAGCCCTGGTCCTGTGCCTGGTCGCCGGCCTGGTCTGCCTGGGTCTGTCGGCTTTGGTTTGGTGGGCAGCGGTCTGGACTGTGCCCGGGCAGACCTATGACGACATGGCCCTGACCAACTTCCGAGGTTTCCTTGACCAGGCGCCCCTGGTCAAGGCCTACCTGGGACTGTTCACCATTCCTTATGTGACTGTGGTGATCTGCGTGGTGCTGGGTCTTGCAGCCCTGGCGGTAGTTTTGGCCCGCCGCCGGTGGTGGCTGCTTGGCCAGGTTGCGGTTTATGCTCTGGTGGTTTACGGGGCCGCGCGCATTCTCAAACGCTTCCTGCCTCGCCCTGTGCTGATCCATGCCCAGGCCTCCGCAGCCAACTCGGCTCCATCCGGACACACCATCCTGGCTCTGGCGGTGGTCCTGGCCCTGCTCTGTGTGGTGCCGCGTGTTTGGAGGGCTCCGGTCGCCTTGGTGGGGTTCGCCTTTGACCTGTCCGTGGGCTGCTCCCTGGTCCAGGGCGGCTGGCATCGCCCCTCAGACGTAATCATGGGCATTCTTATTCCGGTTGGTCTCTGTCTTATTGCTCTGGCCGCCACTCGAGGCACCGGGATGGATGTTCCTGGGACCAGAATGTCCTCGGCTTCGATCCAGATTGTCTCCACACTGATGTTGGTTGCGGGGTTCCTGGGGGTTCTCTACGCCTGCTATGTCATCTGGCAGGTCAGTCCTGGTCTGGAGATCGGAGCCCGGTGGACGGCCTATGGGGTGCACTGCTCGGCTGTCATAATGATGGCCTCGGTTCTGTCACTGACCTTGGGACTGGTTCTGGCGATGAGGCAGATTACGGCCTCGCCTTTGACCAGGATGGGCCTTGTCGGTCGGCCTCCGGCTCCGCCCCAAAATGACTGAGGTTGATTTTTGGCGTACTGAACGCATTTGATTTATTCACCATCAAACTCGGGGATCCACACCCGCGCACATAGCCCCTTGATTTGCATGGTGACGGAACCTCGTGAGTAAGATGGCGTGCGAAAGAACACAATATAAGGAGAGGCCATGGCATCCGGCAATAAGCTCGTCATTGTTGAGTCGCCAACCAAGGCAAAGAAGATCGGCGGGTACCTGGGCAAGGGCTACACGGTCATGGCTTCGGTGGGCCATATCCGCGACCTGGCTCAGCCGTCGCAGATTCCGGCCTCCCAGAAGAAGGCCTACGGCAAGTTCGGCGTAGACGTGAACGATGGCTTCAAGCCCTACTACATTGTGGACGATAAAAAGAAGCACACGGTATCCGAACTCAAGAAGGCGCTGAAGAATGCCGACGAGCTCTACCTGGCCACTGATGAGGATCGTGAGGGGGAGGCCATCGCCTGGCATCTGGTCCAGACCCTTAAACCCAAGGTGCCGGTAAAGCGCATGGTCTTTCATGAGATCACTCCAGAGGCCATCAAGAATTCGCTCAAGCACACCAGGGACGTGGATGCCCACATGGTCGACGCCCAGGAGACCCGCAGGGTGCTGGATCGGCTCTATGGCTACGAGCTTTCGCCGGTGCTCTGGCGCAAGGTGGGTCCGGGGCTGAGTGCCGGGCGTGTCCAGTCTGTGGCGACTCGGCTGATTGTGGAGCGCGAGCGTGAGCGCATGGCCTTTGTCAAGGCCTCCTACTGGGATCTGCTCGCGCATCTGGTGCAGAAGGATGCCAAGGAATCGGCGTCGTCGAGTGGTTTTCAGGCGCGCATGATCAGCCTGGGGGAGCAGCGGCTGGCGGTCTCCAAGGACTTCACATCCAAGGGTCAGCTGACGCAGGCTGCTGCCAAGGAGCAGGTCCTGCAGCTGGATGAACAGCATGCCCGGAGCCTGGCAGAGGCTTTGAAGGATCAGGACTTCACGGTGACGGGTATGGAGACCAAGCCCTATCGGCGGCGTCCCCAGCCCCCATTCACCACGTCTACCCTGCAGCAGACGGCTGGCAACCGGCTGGGCATGAGTTCCAGGGCTACCATGCGCGCTGCCCAGGGGCTCTATGAGAACGGGTTCATCACCTACATGCGTACCGATTCGGTCACCCTCTCCCAGGAAGCCATCGCAGCTGCCCGCAAGGGGGTCGAGCGTGAGTACGGTGCCGAATATCTTTCGGCCAAGTCCAAGCAGTATGTGACCAAGACCGCCGGCGCCCAGGAGGCCCACGAGTGCATCCGGCCCGCCGGTTCCACCTTCCACAGGCCCCAGGAGCTGGCCGACCGCCTGGCCCCTGATCAGCTCAAGCTCTACACCCTGATTTGGCGGCGAACCCTGGCTTCGCAGATGGCCGACGCCACCGGGTCCACAGCCACTATCCGCCTGTCGGCGCAGGTGGGCAGGGAGGGTACGGCCCTCTTCCAGGCTTCAGGCACTGTCATCAAGTTCCCCGGTTTCCTCAAGGCTGTGGGTTCTGGCTCTGAGCAGAGCGATGAGGATTCATCCCTGCCTCCAGTCCAGAAGGGGGATGTGCTTCGCGCCGCCTCCGTAGAGCCTGAGGGACATGAAACCCAGCCGCCTGCACGCTACACCGAGGCCTCCCTGGTCAAGACCCTGGAGGCCAAGGAGATCGGCAGACCTTCCACTTATGCCAGCATTATTTCGACCATCATCGATCGTGGATACGTTTACGAGCGCGGTCGTGCCCTGATCCCATCCTGGCTGGCCTTTTCGGTGGTCAGATTGTTGGAGACCAACTTCCCCAAATACGTGGACTACCAATTCACGGCGCAGATGGAGAACGGCCTGGATATGATCGCCCATGGTAAGGAGCGAGGCAAGGACTGGCTGACTAGGTTCTACTTCGGCTCGGGCCCTGGTGCCGCTCAGAACGCTGACCAGGCTCATCAGGGCTTGCAGGAGCAGGTGGCCCAGCTGGGAGACATCGACGCCCGCAAGATCAACACCATCGAGATAGGGGATGGTCTGCAGGTGAGGGTCGGCCGCTATGGTCCCTATCTTGAAGATACGGCTAACCTGGATGCCGACGGAAACCCTAAGCGTGCTTCGTTGCCGCCCACCATGGCTCCGGACGAGCTGACTGTGGCGGCGGGCCATGAGCTGATTGCAGCCAACGCCGGCGGTCCCCGTCAGCTGGGCAAGGATCCACAGACCGGCGGTCGCGTCGAGGTGCGCAAGGGCAGATTCGGGCCCTATGTGGCTCTGATCAGCCCTGAGGAGGAAACGGCCGAGCAGAAAAAGCCGTCCGGCAAAACTGTACGCACGGCCAAACAGACTGCTCCTAAGCCCAAGATGGCATCGCTCTTCAAGACCATGGATCCGGATACGGTCACCCTGGAGGATGCTCTGAAACTGCTCAGCCTACCTAGGACGGTTGGGAGCATCGAACTGACTGATGCCAAGACGGGAGAAACCAGCCAGGCCACTGTCACGGCCAGCAACGGCCGTTATGGCCCCTATCTGACGGCCACCAAGGCCGACGGCGGCACCGAGACGCGTTCGTTGACCGACGAGGGGCAGATTTTCTCTATCGACCAGGCCGGGGCCAAGGCCCTTTTCGACCAGCCCAAGTACGGACGGCGTTCCCGGAGCGCGGCCAAACCCCCTCTTCGTGAGTTGGGTACGGACCCTGACAGTGGCAAACCAGTCACCATCAAAGACGGGTTCTACGGCGTCTATATCACCGACGGACAGACCAACAGGACCCTGCCCAAGCAGTACACGGCCCAGTCCATCGAGCCGGAGGTGGCCTTCCGCCTGCTGGCGGAGAAGCGCGCGGCCGGACCTGCTAAGCGGCGCGGCCGGACCACCAGCAAGTCGACCGCGCGAAAGTCGACTGCCCGCAAGTCGGGGTCCAGCAAATCCACAGCTGGCAAGTCGACCACTCGCGCACGCAAAACCACGAAGAAGACTAAAACTACCAAGACTTCCAAGACTAGGGAGCATCAGGCATGAGCGATGGTTTGTTCATTTCCTTCGAGGGCGTGGATGGTGCAGGCAAAACCACCCAGGTCCAACAAGCACACAACTATCTGCAGGAGCGTGGCCTGCGGTCCCTGGTTACCCGCGAGCCAGGCGGTACCCCTGTCGGGTTGACTATTCGGGAACTCGTCCTTCACGGGTTGGCCGCTTTTCCCTCGGTCGCCGTGACCGGAGGTACCGACGTGGTTGATGCCTCCGACGATCTGGCCCCCAGGACCGAGGCCTTGCTCTATGCGGCGGATCGGGCTGAGCATGTGGCCCAGGTGGTGCGTCCGGCTCTGGAGCGAGGAGACATTGTGCTCTGCGACCGCTATCTGGACTCCTCAGTGGCCTATCAGGCCGGAGGCCGTGATCTGTCGGCGGATGTGATTCGTCGGCTGAGCCTCTGGGCCAGTCAGGGTTTGCTGCCCAAACGCACCTACCTGCTGGACGCGGATCCGTCTCAGTCCAAGTCGCGTCTGGATCATGAACCCGACCGGCTGGAGTCGGCTGGCGATGACTTTCAGCAGCATGTGCGCCAGGCATTCCTGCAGCTGGCACAGAAGGAGCCCGACCGGTTCCTGGTTATCGATGCCACCCAATCCATCGACCAGATTTGGCAGATCATCCAGGACGATTTGGACAAGTTGGTCGAAGGGCGTGAGCCGGATCTGCCTCAGGTAGACGATGAACTCCCGGATGTCGATGATGACACTGATGACACTGATCCCCAGGACGATGCCGACGAGGATGAATCGACGGCAGGATATGAGGATGATGAGCAGGGTGCCGAGTCGGACTGGACCGAGGTTGCGGATACGTCCGATCAGGCACCGGAAGCTGACGCTGACCAGGATGACCAGCCCATGGAGGCAGGAACAGTCGGCGGGGATGCTGACGACAATTCGGTTCCTGTGGATTCCCGCGCTCGCTGGCTGCTCCGGTCCCGGCTCCTGCGGAAGACCCGATGAGTGTCTGGGATGCCATTGTGGGCCAGCAGCCCACGGTTGAGCTACTCAAGCGGACGGTGGCCGCTCAGGCGCAGGGCCATGACGAGGTGGCACAGTCCTGGCTGATCTGTGGCCCTCCTGGTTCAGGTCGCTCCAACCTGGCCCGAGCTTTCGCGGCAGCCCTGATCAGTCCGGATCAGGGATTGAGCGACCAGCCTACCCGCGTCACTCAGCAGGTTCTGGCTGGTACCCATCCGGATGTGACCATACTGTCCACCAACAAGGTCACCATCGGCATCAACGAGGTCAGGGAGTTGATCATGACCTCAGAGCAGATGCCCTCAACCTCGCGCTGGCGGGTCATCATCATCGAAGACGTGGATCGGATGCTGGAGCGGACCACCAATGTACTGCTCAAGGAGATCGAGGAGCCGGCCGAACATACTATCTGGCTTCTGTGCGCACCCAGCGCCCAGGATGTGCTGCCCACCATCCGTTCGCGGACCAGAGTGCTCAACCTGGCTGTGCCGTCCAACACTGCAGTGGCCGATTTCCTGACTGATCAGGTGGGGGTGGACCGGCCCCTGGCCGCCAAGGCCGCCCGCCTGGCCCAAGGGCATATAGGCATCGCCTGTCTCTACGCTACCAGGGATCAGGTCCTGGCCGACCGTGACGAGCTTGTGGTGGGTCTGCTGGGCCTTAGGCGTGCTTCTGATGCCGTGATCCTGGCTGGCCGGGTGGTGGATGCGGCCCGGGATCAGGCCACCGCCACCGTGGACGATGAGGTGGCCAGGGACGAGCGGGAGTTTCGGCAGGTCAACGGGCTTAGGGACAAAGAACGTATTCCCCGGCAGCTGCGTGGGGCCTATCATGCCCTGGGCGGCAAGGATCAGGTTCGCCGTCGGGTCACCAGACTGACCCGGGATGTGCTGGACCGTAACCTAAGCACCCTGGCCAGCGTCTATCGAGATGTGGGCGTCCTGCAGAACGGCGCCGAGGAAAAGGCCGGCCTGGTCAATTTGGAAAATCGGGCGGCAATTGCCGATCTGTCCGTCAGGCTCTCCAGGCAGGGGGCCATCGATCGCATTCAGCTGATTGCCCGGGCTCGCAGGAGGCTGGCTGCCAACGGTTCCCCGCTCTTGGTCTTCGAGGCCCTTTTCTGCACTCTGCTGGTCTGAGTATGACACAATTGCCGTAATTGTCGGCCAAGGATGAACTTGACCTCGTCGGCTGGGCGGGCGAGAATCGAATCATGAGGATTATCACTGATTTCGGCACTATTCCCGATCGGTACGCAAAGCGCGCCCCTCAGTCCCTTACCCGCAAGGGACGTCCCGTGGTCTCCTTCCCCTTCCGGCTCGAGGATGTGCCCCAGGAGGCCCGCTACCTGCACTGGATGTTGGTGGATCCTGACTCTGTGCCTGTGTGTGGCTTCCCCTGGATTCACTGGTCCCTGGCCAACCTACCCGTAGACGCTCTGACTGCCTTGCAGCCTGATGCGGGCGGAAGCTCCGCTTTGGCCATTCCCGAGGACTTCTCCAGAAATCTGTCTAATCTGATTCCCGGCGTGCCCCAAGGACGTACCTCGGCGGCCTCGCCCCTGGTCATGGAGGAGGAGATCGCCGACGATCCCGCCGTGCTTATGCGTTATAACGGCCCCACGCCTCCAGACCGGGTTCATGACTATGTGCTGTCGGTCTGGGCCACACAAGAGGCGTTGCCCGGCCTGGAAGAGGGGTTCTGGCTCAATGCCCTGGCCCATGCCATCCACTCCGCCCAGCCGGTAGCCGCAGCAGCTCGGGCCTGGCTGCCCGCCGATGCATGAGGATTTGATTTAGCGCACATCTCCTGATATTGGGACTGATATTGGGGTTGTCTGGCACTAGAGTGAGGCCATGCCCCAAGTGCGCAGACGGACGTCATCCCTGTCTACACACGCAGTCGGTTGGACAAGTATCCTTCGACCTCCGGGTTGGTGATGACAGTTGACCGCGACCAGATAAAAGGAAGACGCTTACATGCCCTGCACCACGCTTCTGATAGGCAAGAATGCCAGTTACGACGGGTCCACCATCATCGCTCGGAATGAGGATTCAGCCAACGGAGAGTTCCGTCCCAAGCGTTTCGTTCTGGTCACTCCCGACCAGCAACCCCAACACTACCGCAGCGTGATCAGCCACCTGGAGATGGATCTGCCCAAGGATCCTATGCGTTACACTTCGGTGCCCAACGCCGTGCTCGATCAGGGGCTCTGGGCCGAAGCAGGCGTTAACAGCGACAATGTGGCCATGTCAGCCACCGAGACCATCACTACCAACGAGCGTGTTCTGGGTGCAGACCCGCTGGTGGAGCTCACCCCTGCACAGGGCCGCCCCGGCGATGAGGGCTATCTGGCCGAGGTGCCCGGAGGTATCGGCGAGGAGGATCTGGTCACCATCGTCCTGCCCTATATCCACTCGGCACGGGAGGGTGTCAAGCGGTTGGGCTCCCTGTTGGAGCGCTACGGCACCTATGAGATGAACGGCATCGCTTTCAGCGACGTGGACGAGATCTGGTGGATGGAGACCGTGGGCGGCCACCATTGGATAGCCAAGCGGGTGCCCGATGACTCCTATGTGACCATGCCCAACCAGCTGGGCATCGATGAGTTCGATCTGGACGACGCTTTCGGGGATCAAACTGACCACCTCTGCTCGGCCGACCTGCGGGAGTTCATTGTCGACAACCACCTGAACCTGGCTGTGGAGTCCGCCTCGCCCTTCAACCCCCGTGATGCCTTTGGCTCCCATAGCGATTCAGACCATGTATACAACACGCCTCGCGCCTGGTACATGCAGCGTTTCCTCAATCCCTATGACGAGATCTGGGATGGGCCGGACGCTGACCATGCCCCCACCAGCGACAACATCCCCTGGTGCCGCCAGCCCGAGCGTCTGATTACCGTGGAGGATGTCAAATACTTGCTCAGTTCCCACTATCAGGGCACGCCCTACGATCCTTATGGGCGGACCGGCGACGAGCACACCAAGGGGCTCTACCGGCCCATCGGCATCAACCGCAACGACCAGCTGGCCCTGATCCAGCTGCGCCCATACCGGCCTGAATCCTGCCGGGCCATCCAGTGGATGTCCTATGGATCCAACGCTTTCAATGCACTGGTTCCCTTCTATGCCAATGTGGAAAGAACGCCTGATTATCTTGCCAACGCTACGGATCGTGTCTCCACCGACAGCCTCTACTGGTCCGATCGGCTGATCGCTGCACTGTGCGACTCGGCCTTCGCCGGCACTTCAGCTGCAGTCGAACGCTACCAGCAGAGCGTTGGGGGAGAGGGCCATCGTCTAATCGCCGCTGCGGACGAACAGGTGGCCAGGCTGGAGGGCGCCGATAAGGGCACGGACAACCCCGAGGTCCGCCAGGTCCTGGAGGCTGCAAACCAGGACATGGCCGACCGCCTGCGCAAGGAGACCGATGACCTGCTGGGCCAGGTGCTTTATACAGTCAGCATGGGCATGCGCAACGGATACCATCTGTCCGACAACTGAGCCATTCGATCGACAAGGATCATAAAGGAGGAGAGCCTCATGACGGGCTTCGACGATTACGTCAGGCCATATGGCCTGTTTGAGAAGATCGATGCTTTCGGCTACCTGAAGGATCTGCAGGATCATCCGGATATGCCGCGCAAGCATGGCCAGGTGCTGCTGGTTACCGCAGACACCCCGCTGAAGGCATCGCGTGGGGAGGGCAAGACCACCACCACCATCGCCCTGATCGATGCCCTGCGCGCCCGGGGAGTGGATGCCGCAGCTGTCCTGCGTCAGCCCAGCATGGGCATTACCGCCGCAGGATCCAAGGGTGGCGCCTCTGGTGGCGGCAAGTCCTCCCTGACGCATCCTGAGCTGGTGGACTGGGGTCTGTGCGGGGAGATGGCGGCCATCGAATCCGCCCAGAACCTCTTGGTCTCCTTTGCGGAGAAAGCTGTGGACGAGGGTCGGTTGGACACCGTCCTGGTTCCCCGGGTCAGTGAGGTGCCATCGCGATCCCTGCGGCAGATCACCGTGGACCGCGGCAAGGGTGATCTGCCTGAGCGGACCGTGCTGACGCCCACCTGTGAGCTCATGCAGATTGTGGTGCTCTCCCGGAGCATGGAGGAGATCGAACGGCGCGTGGCCGCCATGGTCGCGGGAACCCTGGATGGCCGCCCGGTCACCTTCGGAGAGTTTGTGGATCTCTGGCGGATCACCGGCATTCTGACCGATGCCGTCAAGCCCGCTTTCACTCAGACCCTGGAGGGCTCCCCGGTCTACGTGCATGGCGGGCCATTCGCCAACGTCTCCATCGGCATTCCCAGCCTGGTGTCCGTGGAGATGGCCTGCGCCCGGCATGACGTGGTCGTCGTCGAGGCGGGCTACGGAGCCGATGCCGGCGCCCAGAAATGGCTGGACATCGCCGCCCGCGAGTATGGGGCCCAGTGGCCGGCCGCCGCCGTGGTCGTCACACGTGCCACCACCTGGCGGGATGATCCCAAGCTGAGCTGGCGCTATCCCTTCCACGTGCATCGTCTGGAGGGACTGGGCATCCCCACCTTCCCGCTGATCAACCTCTGGGAGGGCGAGGACGACCAAGTGGATTCCTTGCGGGAGACCGCCGATGGCCTGGGCTTCCGCAAGCCGATCGCGGGCAACCTCTTCCGTGACGGGGGCAAGGCCCTTAAGCCTCAGGTGGACGATCTGATCAAGGCCTTGCAGGAGCCCACGAACGCCCAGGCGGATACAGCCAGCCTGCATGATATGTCCGTGCCGGATCGGATCCGCTGGATCGCCCAGAGCGCTTACGGCGTGCCGGCTGATCGGGTCGTCGAGCGTGAGGGCTTCCAGGACAGCCTCCAGGCGGCCTCCGACCTGTGCAGCAAGGCAGGCATTTCCCTCGAAGATCTGGTGGTGGTGGCGGTCAAATCGCCGGCTACCATGACCGACGATGACCGGGCCGACCAGGACAAGCGCACAGTCACCTTGAAGAAGGTCGAGGCCCATACGGGTGCCGGCCTCCTGCAGGTGAACCTGACCACATCCTTGACCACGCCCATGCCCAAGATCGTCTGAGCGGGCTGTGCATGGATTCGACAGGTCTGTGACGCGCCGTGTTGCGGGCCTGCCGAAACCGTGTATAGTATCTACTTGGCTCTTGAAAGTGCCCTGCCCCTATAGCTCAGTTGGCTAGAGCAGCTGACTCTTAATCAGCGTGTCCGGGGTTCGAGCCCCCGTGGGGGCACAGAGTCAAAGCCCAGCAATCGTAATGGTTGCTGGGCTTTTCCTTTATCTACGCTAAGGCCTGCAAGCCCCAAAATGTATACTAAATTGCATCAGGGGAATTCTGGCACTCTCGACCTGAGATGAGGCCTTGCCGAAGCGGGACGCTTTGAGGTCTGTTGATTAATCGGCTGGCGTGTTCCTCACGTTGCCTGTCTGCCGCCCTTCACCTACGCGGCGATGGTCGTGAGGTATCTTGATGATGGCAGAAGAGCAGGGAGCCTGCTCTCTTGGGCAGGCATAAGGGGGCTGGCGTTGACGTATGTGACCATTCGCGATGTGGCTGAGCGGGCGGGGGTATCACCCACCACCGTTTCGCAGATCCTGCACGGCAAAGGCCGCTTTTCAAGCAAGACCAGAAAGTTTGTGCTGAGTATGGTCAAGTCCATGGGTTACGTGCCCGACTCCCGTGCCCGAGCCATGCGCTCTGATCCGGTCAAGACGGTGGGGCTGTTGGTGCCTGACTTGCGTAACGCCTATTTCGCCGACATGGTTGCCTCCATGGAGGAGGAGCTCTATGCCCGCGGCATTTCGACGCTGATTGGTTCTTTCGGCGAGGATTCGGCTCGACAGGACTCTTTTTTGCGCAACATCATGGGCCAGCGGATCGATGGGGCCATCGTTGTGCCCAAGGGGGTGCCCACCCATGGTATTGAGGATGTAGTCAGGTGGGGGCTGCCCCTGGTCTTCGTGGATCGACGGGTGCCAGGTCTGACTTCGGTGCCTTACATCGTTTCGGACCCCAGCCAGGGTATACGTCAGGCCCTGCAGGCCCTCTTTCAGAAAGGTCATCGACGCGTCGGATTCGTCTCGCATTCCTCGCTGGCTTCGACCACCCTCTATGAGCGGGAGAGCGCCTTCCGTGAGCTGACTGCCGAGATGATGCCGGATTGTGACTGCCCGGTCGTGGATTGCCAGGGGGAGTATGACTCGCGTGTGGCGGATCTGGATGTGCTGATGGCCCACCAGGTCACGGCTGTCATCTTCGGCTACTCGCCGGATGCCATCACCATGATCGGGCTGATGCAGAAGCGTCGGCTCGTCATTGGCGTGGACATCTCGGTGGTTTCCTTTGATGACATCGAGGTCTTTCGGCTCATGACCCCGCAGGTGTCGGTCATATCCCAACAGGCCCAGGAGATGGGTCGCCGAGGTGTGCGGGAAGTGCTGGAGCTGATCGGGGCCCGTGAGAATGCCGCTGACGATGACGGGAAGACTCCTTCGCCGCAAGAGGCCAATGACAGCAGGGAGCGGCACATGGTAGCTATTCCTACCATCTTCATTGCCAGGGATTCGGTCGGCCCGCTGCATCGTGACTGACAGCAAGATCACATACCATACCTGATATTGCAAATCTGGTATTGACACGCCTCTGTTGACAGCGATGATTTAACGTTTTATCGTAATCATACGACAGCGATAAAACGTTAAACCAATGGCGTGAGCGCTGTACACCGGATGATGATGAAGCGTCGACTTTCCGTGGAATTGCGGGGGAGAGTAATGCCGGCCATCAACCTCACGGTCACGGCGACCGGGCGGCGGATGACCGCTGATGCGGGAATCGATGCTGACGAGAATGTCGCGTGACAGCTTGTCTGATTCCGGTTGACGGGAGTTCCGAGAGGAACGGAAACGAGGAAATCAATGGAGAGCCGGAAGAAATCAATTCTATGCGTTGACACGGGTGTGGACGATGCCCTCGCACTTTGCTATGCCCTGTCTCACGAGGATCTTGACCTGATCGGCATCTGTGCCTCCTATGGCATGGCTACCGTCCCCAAGACCTACTCCAACACCAAGCACATTGTGAATAGTCTTGGCAAGGGCGACCAGATTCCGGTTTACATGGGATCTGAAAAGCCGTTGCAGCGTGATCGCGAATATTCGGGCACTTTTCATGGCATGGATGGACTGGGCAATCAAGATCTTCCTGATATCAGTGGCGATGCCACTCCAGAGGAGTCGGTCGACTTTATCGTTGACAGCATCAAACGTTACGGGGAAGATCTGCAGATTATCACCACTGGGCCTATGACCGACATGGCCAAGGTGTTGCTGCGATTCCCTGACGGTCCACTTCCTGGCTTCAGCATGGTTAGTATGGCTGGTGCGGCTATAACCCCAGGGAACTGCAATCTTTATTCCGAGGCGAATGTGATGGTAGATCCAGAAGCGGCCAAGATCTGCTTCGAATCTGGAGTGCCCATCACCATGGTTGGCTTGGATGTCACCAGGAAGACTCTGCTGACTGAAAAGGAGTTGAAGGTCTGGCAGGGCTATGACAGTGAAAGCGCCAAGATTCTCAGTAAGGCTGTGGGGTTCTATCTTGAGGCCTACCGAGTTCACCACCCCTATCTGGCCGGCTGCGCTTTGCATGATCCTCTGGCTGTTGGTGTAGCCATGCATCCTGATCTGGTCACTACCATCCCGATGAACATCACTGTCGTCACTTCTGGGGAAGCCGATGGCGATACCGTGGAGAACCTCGACAAGGTGGCCGAAGAGCCTACCACCAAAGTGGCGCTGAGCGTAGATGGCGAGCGGTTCATGAAAGACTTCTACGCCCATATGGACGCGGTACTTCGCTAGGAAAGGCAATCGAGAGCAATGAACGAGAAATCTACCGACGAGCTTGAGGAGTCGTTGATCCTCAAGGCTATGCCTTTCATGATCTTCATCTGCTTCATGCAGGTTTTCAGCGATAAGATGTTCGGCATCGTTTCGCCCGACATTGCCGGGACTTTCGCCCTTTCTCCGGCTCAGGTGGGCTGGCTGACGACCATTGCATCCCTGGTATTCGGTGTGGGTGGCGCCATCTATTCCACGCTGTCAGACGATGTATCGCCGCGAAAGCTATTCACTGTCGGAACGGCTATGTTCGGAATTGGCTCCATCCTGATGGTTGCCTTCCAGTTCTCTTTCTGGCTGATTATCGCCGCCAGATCGGTGCAGGTAGCCGGCGCTGCTGTTATTCCAGGATGTTTCGTGGTCTTCGTGCGCAAGTATCTGTCTGCCGATAAACAGGCCAAGTACCTTGGTTTCAATACAGCCATGTATCAGCTGTCAGCTGCCTTGGGTGCCGTGTTCGGCGGATTCGTCAGCAAGTACCTGTCATGGCAGATGACCATGATCGTGCCTGTTATAGTGCTCATCGCCCTGCCTGCCGTTCGCAAATATCTTCCCGACAAGGCCAAGGAGACCGGCAAGCAGCCTGCCGAGCGTATGAATGTGGTTTCCATCGTGATCTTTTCGATTGCTTTCGCGCTGATTCTTATGGCCATCAACAAGAACACGATTATGTGGTGGGGCTTGGCGCTTGTATCCGTCGTGATCTATGTGATCTGCTCCAAGATGGTCAAGAACCCCATCATCGATATCACCCTGTTCAAGGTACCCAAGTTGGTGTCGGGTTCGCTGGTCGGTGCCATTGTCTACGGGGTACAGATGTCGTTCTTCTTCGTCTTCCCCTTCCTCATCAAGGCCAATTACGATGTGAGCAGCGCGACCGTCGGCATGATGTACTTGCCTGCTAATATCTGTGCATTTCTCTCCGGCATGTCATCAGGATTCATCACCAATAAGATTGGCTCGAAGAAAGGCTTCCAGTTGGGATGCCTGATCATCCTGCTCTCGCAGTTGATGTTCGGATTCTGCCTGGGCGGAAACATCATCTTCATGTGGATAGCCCTTGCCCTGTTCGGGGTTGGCTATACGGTTATCTACCCGGCATATAATTCGATTCTGCCGAATTCTCTGCCCAATGATGTTGTAGGTCGGTGCATGGCTGTCAACAATCTGCTCAACCGATTGATCAACACGGCCATGATAGCCGTTGCAGGCGTGCTCATGTCCGGCTCTGGTCTGGCCAAGAAGATCATTCCTGCCATGGGCCACACAGATCAGTCATTCATCTATTCCAATGTCTGCTTCATCTTTGCGGTGGTCATTGTCATAGGCATGGTGTCCTACTACTTCGTCTTCAAGAACGTGAAAGAGGACAAGCAGCAGGCCTGACGAGAATATTGCGAATTCATCGGCATTTCATGACTGGTTCCCTGCTGTCCTTTGGACTGGTGGGGAACCTGGCATGGACCCGTAGCGCTGGGAGTGTATCTCTTGGCGCGGGAAGGAACCATGATGAAACGTGGTTTGCGATATGACTTCTCGCTGCTGGCCCTCCTGCTCATACCAGTAGGCGTTTCGGTCAACGTGGTGGGTTATCAGCTGTCCTCGATTCTGAAATTCCCTATCTTCATCGATCAGATAGGCACCCTCTTTGTGTCAATGCTCGGCGGGCCCTGGGTGGGCTTGGTGACGGGACTCATGGGCAATGTAATCAACGGCATGCTCAATCCTGTGGCCTTCCCCTATGCTTTGGTCGCCATGACTACAGGGTTTGTGGCCGGGCTGCTCTCCCGCTGGCGGTGGTATACGAACATCATCGGCGCAGTGGCCGCCTGCTTCGTGATCAGCATTGCGGCGGCCGTGGTCAAGGCGCCGGTCACCATAGCTGTTTTTGGCGGAGTTACTGGCGCCGGTAGCGATCTGCTGACAGCAGCCTTGCTGGTGACGGGGACCAGCCTGATCAAGTCGGTTTTTTCGACCAGCATCTTCACCGCAGTGGCCTCTACAGCCATCGATGTTTCGGTCAGCTGGGTGATCCTGCGCAAGTTGCCCGACAGGTTCCTGATCAAGTTCAATTACGGATCCCCTTATGTCAGGAAGGTCGCCACGGCATCATGACTGGTTTCATAGACCGACTATATCCGTCCTCCAAGGCAGCCATGGTGCTGCTTGCCATCATTGTCGGTATCTTCACCCCTGGGTACATTCTGCAATATGCCATGTTCCCGGTCTTCCTGCTGCTGGCAATCATGGCCGGTAACGGCATGAGGTTCTTCAAGGCCTTTCTCTCGTCCGTCGGCACGGTCGTCCTGGTGATCTTCCTGGTGCAGGTCTTCATTGTCCGCTATCCAGACAGCGCGCATATCTGGGCGTTCATTGCCTTGTCTCCTACCGGTTTGGACAAGAGCCTGGGAATCACTTCCAGAATCGTATCCAGCGCTTCGGCCATCATGTGGTACTTCCAGGTGACCACGCCCAAGGACATGGTCTATGCCATGGAACAAGCGCATTTGCCCAAGAAGGTTACCTTTGTGATCATGTCGACCATTGGCATGGTTCCTCAGGTGATTAATCGTTCCAGGACCATTATGGATGCACAGAAATCCCGCGGCATCGAGACCGAGGGCAACGCCTGGGCACGGGTGAAGTCCTTCGTGCCCATGTTGGGACCATTGATTTTCTCCCTAATTCAGCAGACCGAGGAACACGCTCTGGCATTGCAGTCACGGGCCTTTCTGGCGCCTGTACCCAAGACCTCCCTTTATCGCCTTGACAAGCACACGATCGATCGGGTGATTCAGGTGATCTGCTTGCTGCTGTTGATTCTGTTCATCGTCTGGAGGGTCTGGAAATGAGTGTCATCAGTCTGGAACATGTGGGATACCGTTATCCTCTGGGCCATGAGGATGCCGTGCATGATGTCTCCTTCCAGGTGGAGCAGGGGCAGGTCTGTGCGCTTCTGGGTGCCAATGGGTCGGGGAAGACCACTATCTGTAATCTGATCCGCGGCTTCATACCGCGCTTTTACCGGGGAGAGCCGACGGGTCAGGTTCAGCTGGCCGGAAGGCCTGTGGAGCAATATGACGACGCGGAACTGACTGAAACCATCGGCTACTCCTTTCAGAACCCTTTTACGCAGATGTCCGGTGTCAAAGACAATGTGCGGGAGGAGATCGCCTATGCGCTGGAGAACCTCGGCATAGAGAGGGAGGCGATGGCCGCGCGCGTGGATGCCATGATTGATCTGCTTCACCTGGACGACATCGCCGATGCCAATCCTCTGGAGCTTTCCGGGGGGCAACGGCAGCGAGTGGCCATTGCCGCGGTGCTGGTGACGGACCCACCCATTGTCGTTTTGGATGAACCCACCTCTCAGCTGGATCCGCAGAGCACCGAGGATGTATTCAACATCATCGCTCTGCTCAAGCGCCAGGGCAAGACCGTCATCCTGGTTGAGCACAAGATCGATCTGGTGGCCCGTTACAGTGACCTGGTCATCCTCATGGAAGATGGCCGGGTTGCCATGAGTGGGCCGGCGCGTCGTGTGCTCACCGATCCGCAGGTCTTGGATCACGGCGGTCAGTTGCCCGAGGTCACCCGCTTCTTCCTGGAACGCAACCAGAAGCTGGGGTTGAATGATCCCGTGCCGCTCTCGGTCGAGGATGCCATAAAACGTTACGGACGGAAAGGGGCCTGAAGATGGCCTATCTTGAGTTGGACAGGGTCGGATATACCTATCCAAACGGATATCAGGCTCTGCGGGAGGTCAGCCTGTCATGCGAGCTTGGGGAAGCTGTTGCCATTATCGGCCGCAACGGGGCCGGAAAGACCACTATGGTCAAGCTCATGAACGGACTGCTCAAGCCCACTCATGGTCGTGTCACGGTGGACGGGACTGCAACTGATCAAGAGGATGCCGCCCATGTGGCAGCCAAGGTCGGCTATGTCTTCCAGAATCCGGATGATCAGATCTTCCAGGACAGCATTCGCCGGGAAATAGCCTATGGGCTTGTGAAAAAGCATGTTGCCCGGGACCGTATCGGGGGGCGGGTCGCCTGGGCTGCTGAAGTCTGCGGTTTGGGTGACAGCCTGGATTCCCATCCCTATGACCTTCCCTTCTCGCAGCGCAAGTTCGTCACCATAGCCTCGGCTTTGGTCATGGACCCTCAGGTGCTGATTCTGGACGAGCCTACCGCCGGTCAGGACAGGGCCGCTACGGACCTGCTGGCAGGGATAATCCAGCAGGTGACGGCAATGGGTAAGACGGTCATCACCATCAGTCATGACATGGAGTTCGTCACTCGTCATTTCCAGCGGGGCATTGTCATGGCCGACAGACAGATCCTCATGGATGGGCCCATCGCTCGGATCTTCAGGGATGATGATCTGCTTGAACAGGCTCATCTGGCCCGTCCCTATCTGGCGCAGTTGGCCCAGGCCTGGGGCTTCCACGACGTGCTCACCTCTGAGGATTTCATGGCGGCCCTGCCCCAGACATCATTACTGACAAATCAGTGACACTGCCCCCCCCCCCTGGATAAGGCTCCAGCGGTTTATGAAGTCTGTGTGCCTGATTGAGTTGGGGGGCTCTGCTCGTTTTCCCTAGAGGTAGTGCACTCCATGCGATTCTCAATGCGTCATAATCAGTGGTAGTTGGCATAGAATATTTATGCCGGTTGAAGTGCAGTCGTGTTGATGGTGACACGCGGTTGGGGCTGGTGCGTATCGGATTTCAAAGAATTACTTGAATCAATGGAGATCATGAGCGCTTCTCGGTCTAGTGTCATCACCTGTTTCTATTGAATGATGCCCGTGCCTTGGTCACAAGGCGGCATCGAGAGAGGGGTGAAGGGTCGAATGGAATATTCGCTCATGACCAAGCTGGCCGCTGAATGTGTCGGCACTGCCATATTGATGATCTTCGGCAACGGCGCGGTCGCCGACGTGGATCTGGAGGGCACCAAGGGCCACCATTCCGGCTGGCTCACCATCGCCATGGGATACGGGTTCGGAGTCATGTTTCCAGTGCTCATGTTCGGCGGGGTATCCGGAGCCCACATCAACCCGGCCATGACTCTGGGACAGGCCGTCATCGGCATCTTCCCCTGGAGTCAGGTTCTGCCTTATATTCTCGCGCAGTTGATTGGAGCAGCCCTGGGTCAGCTGGTTGTCTATGTCTGCTACTTCCCGCACTACCGCATGACCAAGGAGCCTGCGCCGATTTTGGGCACCTTCTGCACCACTGATGCCTCGGGATCGCCGGTCAACTATTTTATCAATGAGCTCTTTGGCACGCTGGTGCTGGTCCTGGGAGCCCTCTGCTGTTTGCAGGGCCCATGGGGGTCTAAGGGGTTGGCCGCCGCCTCCATCGTTGTCGGCTTGATCGTCTGGGGGTTGGTCACCTCTCTGGGCGGTCCCACTGGCCCTGGTCTGAACCCTGCACGAGACCTGGTGCCACGCTTCCTGCACTGGATTCTGCCCGTGCCCAATAAGGGGGACTCACGCTGGGGCGAGGCTTGGATTCCGGTGGTGGCACCCATCGCCGGTGCCATCGTCGGAGCCGCGATTTTCAAAGTTCTTTTCGCTGCCTGACCAGCAGCTTGGTGACAAGGCCCCAGGCTTCATCTTGGAGGCTCAAGACCTTATTTATTGCGTTGTCGAGCTTGTGGGTAGTCAAGCTTGAATGGTTCGTCCTGCCATGGATATTATTAATCATATATGCCCGATTCCTCGCAATGAGTGCATCGGAGATGGGAAGGCAGGTACGACCATGGGGCGTCTTCAAGGCAGGAAAGAGCGCGAGCCGTTTGTGCTCGAGCATGCCAGTATCGCGACCGGTGATGAACAAGGCACGGTCCAGAAGGATATGTCTGTTCTGGTGTCCGCGGACGGCCGGATAGAACAGGTCTGCCCGACGCCGCTGGCCTACGTGCCTTCCGGATATCACCGGATCAACGCTACGGGCAAGTTCGTGGCACCTGGACTCATCAATGCCCATACCCATCTCTTTGCCGATGGCAAGCCATTGTCTGGTGGTACGGAACTCTCGCCACGTGTGGTCAATGCCGGCTTGAAGGTGGTGCACAGCCCTGCCGGCAGAGTCCTCATGGACGCCAGGATCAAAGGTAACGTTTCTACACTGTTGAACTCGGGCGTCACGACCATTCGTACCCTGGGCGATGTGGGTTATGAGGCGGTTCGTCTGCGCGACAAGATTGATGCCGATGAACTGACCGGTCCGCGCATGCTGGCTGCCGGCCCACTCCTGGCGATTCCAGGAGGGCATGGCGATCCTTTCATCGCCCTCTCCTGCTCCTCTCCAGAAGAAGCCAGGCGTCGAACCAGGGAGAACCTGGATCATGGTGTCAATGCCATCAAGGTGGCTGCGACCGGCGGCGTCACCGATGCCACCAAGCTTGGCGAGGCCGGCAGCCCGCAGATGACCGAGGAGGAAATGGCCGCCGTCTGTGATGAGGCCCATGAGTTTGGTGTGCTCGTCGCAGCACACGCTCAGAGTCCCGAGGGCGTCAAGGCCGCTCTCAAGGCAGGCGTGGACACCATCGAGCATGGCAGCGCCCTTGACGACGAGATGATCGGACTCTTCCTTGACAATCCGCGCTCGCTTCGTGGTTTCTCTGCCCTGGATCCCACCCTGTCCGCCGGGCTGCCGCTGGTCAAGATCAGCCAGCAGGAGCTGGGGATCAGCGATATAGTTCGTGGCAACTCCGAGCTGGTCGTCGATGGCATGGTCAAGAGCGCCAAGCAGGCTCATGAGAACGGCATTGCCGTCGGCGTTGGGACCGACACCGGCATGACCTTTGTGCCCCAGTACGGCACTTGGCGAGAACTCGACTATCTGGTGCGGTACGCTGACTTCACCCCGGCTCAGGCCTTCCACGCCGCCACCCAGGTCAATGCCCGAAACCTGGGCTTCGACAATGTCACTGGCTCGGTCGACACGGGCAAGGATGCGGATCTGATCGTCCTTGACGAGGACCCTGCCAAGAATGTGCGGACCCTGGCTGACCCCAAGTTGGTCATTGTTCGTGGCAAGCCGGTCTGGCGCCCTGAGGTCAAGCACTTCGAGGAGATCGATCGCTTGCTCGACAGCTTCTGACCATTTACCTTGCGTGACCATTCAAGGGCATGTAGTAGTTTGACTGCCTGATGGTTCCTCGATGACCGGGTGGCATGCAAGCATGTCGGTATGCACAAGGGAGAACCGATAGTGGACCAGGTCGGCCAGGCCAAGGTCGTAGGAAGGTTGGCGCCTTCGCCAACCGGGCGAATGCATCTGGGCAATATCTATGCATGTCTGGCGGCCTGGCTGGGTGTCAGGTCGCAAGGGCCTGGCGGGGTTCTGCGGCTTCGCATCGAAGACATAGATACGCCACGGGTGGTCAAGGACGCTGATCATTGGATCATGGATGACCTGGCCTGGCTGGGATTGGATTGGGATGGCGAGGTGGTCTACCAGTCCCAGCGCGCCGATGCCTACAGGCAGGCATTGAAGCTGCTGGAATCGCAGCAATTGGTAGGCGAGCAGCCGCTGATTTATCCCTGCTTCTGCTCCCGTGCCGACATCCGCGCGGCATCGGCGCCGAATGAAGGCGACGGGTTCATCGTCTATCCCGGCACCTGCCGAGGACTTTCCCCTGAGGTGGTCAGTGAAAGGATGGCTCGAGGGCAGCGGCACAGTCTGAGAATCGCAGTCCCTGATCAGCCCGACGAACCGGATGCCATCTGTCGCTTCGACGATCTGATTTTTGGCCCGCAGTCCTTCAACTTGGCCAGGCAGGTCGGCGATGTGGTCGTCAAACGTTCGGATGGTTTGGTTTCCTACCAGCTGGCGGTGACGGTGGATGACCTGGCCATGGGTGTCAACCAGATCGTGCGGGGAAGGGACCTGCTGAGGTCAACGGCCATTCAGATGTGGATCCGGAATCATCTTCAGCCACAGGCTTCTCGCGTTCAATATGCGCATCTGCCTCTGATTGATGGTGTGGACGGCAGGAGGATGTCCAAGCGTTTCGGATCGCCGGACCTGGGATTACTGAGAAGAGACGGCTGGTCGTCCAGGCAGGTGTTGGGGGTCTGTGGCTGGCTTCTGGGAATCTTGGACCGTCCCAGACCTGCCAGTGCTCGGGAACTGCTGGATGGTTTCACATGGAACACTCTGGCCGCTGACCGCAAGGACCGGCAGCTAAACCTGAGCGAGCTGAACGTTTCTGAAGCAAAGCCGAGTCTGTAGGTTCTTCGATCCTGAATTTCGCAGCTCGTTTCCGACATCGGCTTTCTCCCGGGCTCGTAGGTTTGCAGGTATGAGCCACTGGCTACCATGGCCTCAGTCAAGGCTTCCGGAATTTAAGGAGGTAGCGGGTCATGGTCGCCTATATGGACCACAAGGATCTGGGCAATCGGCAGATCAGCCAGGAACGAGCCAGACAGATTGCGGATGGGGTCAAGCGTGTGGCCGACAGGATTGCCAAAGCGGAGGTCTCCGCTGGTCGAAAAGAAGGCTCGGTAACCCTGCTGGCGGCCACCAAGACCCGCGATGTGGGCGAGATTATGGCAGCCATCGATGCCGGGGTGCGTCGGATCGGCGAGAACCGTCCCCAGGAGGTCACCGCCAAGGCCCAGGGATTGCTGGAGCTCTGTCGGGACAGGGGACTGGCTCTTGGCACCGACGTTGTAGACAGTGATTCATCAAGCGCCAGTCTGGGCTTCCACCTTATCGGGCAGCTCCAATCCAACAAGATCAATAAGATCCTGCCATATGTCGACACGGTCGAGTCGGTCGACGGGCCCTCGCTGGCTCGGAAGCTGGCCATGCGGGCACTGGCTGCAGGCAGGACTGTGGGCATACTCCTGGAGGTCAACGAGTCCGGCGAGCAGGCCAAGTCGGGATGTGCCCCCGACCAGGCCCTGGATCTGGCCTATGAGCTGGCAGCTATGGAGGGGATTCAGCTTAAGGGTCTGATGACCGTCGGCGCACATGTGGACGATGAGGCCATCATCAGGAGCGGATTCGCCCATTTGCGCGGTCTGCGCGACCGCATCAGGGATTCGGGGGAGCCGGGCACCGACACCTGCACCATGCTGTCCATGGGAATGACCGGAGACATGGAGTATGCAGTGGCTGAGGGGTCGACCGAGGTTCGTGTAGGCACAGCCATCTTCGGCCCGCGGGCTTTTATCTGACCAGCCACTGTCTGTTTCGGAACCCGAACCTATCAAGCGGCCCGGCCTGGGGCTAGACTGTGCCCTATGAGAATCGCGCGTTTTTCCTACAAGGACACCCCACGATATGCCTTCGTCCAAACTGATAAGCAGGACGGCAAGGATTACCTGGTCGAGCTGAGCGGCTACCCCCTGACCGGTCAGCAGGTCGAGCCCACCGGCAAGCGTTACCCCCTGGACGACGAGGATGTGCGGCTGCTGGCTCCGGTCATCCCCTCCAAGATCTACGGGGCGGCCAAGAACTACCGAGCTCACGCCGCCTACATGGCCGAGCAGGGCCAGTCCTCGGACCCGGAGCCTCCGGAGAAGCTCATGCTCTTCATGAAGCCCTCCACCTCGGTCATCGGCCCTGACGACCCCATCGTCAAGCCTTCTTACAGCAAGGACATGAACTACGAGCCCGAGGTTGCCGTTGTCATGGGCAGGATGGCGCGGAAGGTGAGCGTCAACGAGGCCATGGACTATGTGCTGGGCTACACCTGCGTCAACGATGTGACCCTGCGCGACCTGCAGAAGAACGACCCAATGTGGACCCGCTGCAAGGGCTTTGACACTGCCTGCCCCCTCGGGCCTTGGATCGAGACCGACCTGGACTATCGGGATGCGAAGATCTCCTTCAGGCTCAACGGGGAAGAGGTGCCTGAGGCAAGCGGCACCACCGCCAACCTGATTCACTCCATTCCTGAGCAGATCGCCTTCATCTCCAGTTTCGCCACACTGCTGCCCGGCGATGTCATCATGACCGGTACCCCTAACGCCACGGGTTCCTTGAAAAACCGTGACGAGGCCACTGTCCAGGTGGAGGGAATCGGCTACCTGCGCAATGTGATCATTGACGAGTAGCAAATAGCAGGAAAACAAACGATATAAAAACTTGAGTCGTTTAGGCTCAAGTTTGGGAATAGGTGTCCTCCTTTCGCTGTTGTAGAAGACAGATGAACCCGTGACGGGGTCTGGTTGAGTGATTCGGCTGGCCCCGCTGAAGAATGTTGGAGGATGCTCTATGAACGAAAACTTCACCACCATGGCTCAGCAGGCCATAGGCGATGCTATCCAGTCGGCCTCGGCGGCCGGCAACCCCCAGGTGGATGTGCTCCATCTGTTGGACTCCTTGCTGCGTCAGCAGTCCGGCGTGGTTCCTGGACTGATCCAGGCCGCAGGTGGTGACAGCCAAAGAGTCGGCGCCGAGGTCCGTCAGGCCCTGGTGGCTCTGCCGTCGGCCAGCGGATCCACGGCCTCACAGCCCGATGCCAGCCGTCAGCTCAGCATGGCCCTGGCCCAGGCTGAGAAGGAAATGCAGGCCATGGGGGACGAGTACGTCTCCACCGAGCACCTGCTCATCGCCATCGCCCAGGGTCCCTCGCAGGCCGCCGATATTCTGAATCGGAACGGTCTGCAGGCCGATACCCTGCGCAAGGCTGTGCCCCAGGTGCGCGGCGGCGCCAAGGTGACCAGCCCGGATGCCGAAGGTACCTACAAGGCCCTGGAGAAGTACTCCACCGATCTGACCGCCCAGGCCAAGGAGGGCAAGCTGGACCCGGTCATCGGCAGGGATCAGGAGATTCGTCGTGTCATGCAGATCCTGTCGCGGCGCACCAAGAACAACCCTGTTCTCATCGGCGAGCCCGGCGTGGGCAAGACAGCCGTGGTCGAGGGTCTGGCCGAGCGTATCGTGGCCGGTGACGTACCTACCACCCTGCAAGGCAAGAGGCTGATCTCCCTGGATCTGAGCTCCATGGTGGCTGGCAGCAAGTACCGCGGCGAATTCGAGGAACGACTCAAGGCCGTCCTCAACGAGATCAAGAGCGCCAACGGTCAGGTCATCACCTTCATCGACGAGATTCACACCATCGTCGGTGCTGGTGCCGCCGAGGGATCCATGGACGCGGGCAACATGCTCAAGCCCATGTTGGCCAGGGGTGAACTGCGCCTGATCGGCGCCACCACCTTGGACGAATATCGGGAGAACATCGAGAAGGATCCGGCTCTGGAGCGCCGCTTCCAGCAGGTCTTCGTGGGTGAGCCCTCCGTGGAGGACACCGTGGCCATCCTGCGTGGTCTCAAGCAGCGTTACGAGGCCCACCACAAGGTGACCATCGGTGATGACGCCCTGGTGGCTGCGGCAACGCTATCCAACCGGTACATCTCTGGTCGTCAGCTCCCTGACAAGGCCATCGACCTGGTTGACGAGGCTGCTGCCCACCTGCGGATGGAGCTGGACTCCCAGCCTGAGGAGATCGACGAGCTTCAGCGTCGCGTCACCCGTCTGGAGATGGAGGAGATGCAGCTGAAGAAGGCTGACGACCCCGCCTCCAAGGATCGTCTGAGCAAGCTGCAGGCCGAGCTGGCGGACTCCAGCGAGAAGCTGGGTGGTCTCAAGGCCCGTTGGGAGAACGAGAAGGCTGGCCACAACAAGGTCGGAGACCTGCGTGCCCAGTTGGATGCCAAGCGGGTCGAAGCCGACAAGGCCACCCGCGAAGGGGACCTGGAGAAGGCCTCCCGCATTCTCTACGGGGAAATCCCTGGCATTCGCAAGCAGCTGGCCCAGGCGGAGAACGCGGCCGAGCAGGCCAAGAACGCCTCCAATGACGCTGGTCCCGATGGGGCTGACATCGCCGGGGGCCCGGCCCAGGAGCCCATGGTTCCTGACCACGTGGATGCGGATTCCGTGGCCGAAATCGTCTCTGACTGGACCGGTATCCCTGTGGGACGGCTCATGGAGGGAGAGAACGAGAAGCTCCTGCATATGGAGGACTACCTGGGCAAGCGGGTGGTTGGCCAGCAGGAGGCCATCCATGCAGTCTCCGACGCAGTCCGGCGCTCGCGTGCCGGCATCGCCGACCCCGATAGGCCCACAGGATCCTTCATGTTCCTGGGCCCCACGGGCGTAGGTAAGACGGAGCTGGCCAAGGCTTTGGCAGACTTCCTCTTCGACGACGAGAAAGCCATGGTTCGCATCGACATGTCAGAGTACATGGAGAAGGCCTCGGTCTCCCGGCTGATTGGCGCTGCCCCCGGCTATGTGGGCTATGAGGAGGGCGGCCAGCTGACCGAGGCCGTGCGTAGGCGGCCCTACTCGGTGGTCCTCTTCGATGAGGTGGAGAAGGCCAACCCTGAGGTCTTCGACCTGCTCCTGCAGGTCCTGGATGACGGCAGGTTGACCGATGGCCAGGGCAGAACGGTGGACTTCAAGAACACCATCCTGATTATGACCTCCAACCTGGGCTCGCAGTTCCTGGTCCGGGACGACCTTGACGAGGAAGGCAAGCGCAAGGCCGTCATGGATGCTGTGCACGCCAACTTCAAGCCCGAGTTCATCAACCGCTTGGACGATCTGGTCATCTTCCATCCGTTAACCCGCGACGAGCTGGGTTCCATTGTGGACATCCAGGTCAAGCAGGTGGCCCAGCGGCTGACCGATCGGCGCATCACTCTGGATGTCACCGACTCCGCTCGGGAGTGGCTGGCCAACATAGGTTATGATCCGGCTTTCGGCGCTCGTCCGCTGCGTCGACTGGTCCAGACCGAGGTGGGCGATCAGCTTGCCAGGATGTTGCTGGCTGGCAAGGTCCACGACGGCGACACGGTCCTGGTGGATCAGACCGGCGGCGACCACCTGGAGCTGACCGCCTGGCCCACTGAAAACCTGGTCGATGACTCGGTCACGGTCGACGATGTGACGGCTGATGGCGACGCTGATGCTGATGCCGGTGATGCCGGACGCGATGGAGGTCGTGGCCGTCATGCCGCACGTGGCGACGATCAAGGTCAGATCCAGTCTCACTGAGGTCAATTGGGTTCGGCACCCGGGATCATTCCCGGGTGCCGAACCTTTTCGCTCCACAGACTGTCTTTGTGGATTCAATCCATAGCAGCAGCCGGGTCCTTGCCCTCTTGCATGGACTCCCACTGGCTGTCGACGATGATCTGGGGGCGTCGTGCCGCGATTGTTGGAAGCTGGTCCGTGTCGATCAGGGCAAGGTGCAGCCAGCGACGGCGCAGGTGCCGCAGCCGGTGCAGACGACGAACGTTGAGCATGGCCAGGATGGTTGACAGGGCACCTGTTACTGCTGCGATCATGGGGTTGAGCATCCAGCCCAGGAAGGGTTGGCAGATTCCGGTGGCAATGACCAGGGCGATGATGTTGTAGACAGTGGACCAGGTCAGGTTCTGCCTAATGACCTGGGTGGTGGCTCGGCTCAGTTCTATGGCCCTACTGGTCCCGTCCAGGTCGCCCTGGTGCAGGATCAGGTCCGCCTGCGGCAGGTCGATGTCCTCTGCGGCATCGTCCGTGTGGGTCTGGAGTTTTGGACCTAGAGTGATGTCTACTCGAGCCTTGGCCGTCAGTTTGGGATCCGCTGTGGTCCCGGCCGCCAGAGCCACCAGGCTGGTTCGGCCCTGCTTTGCGGCGGAGGCGGTTTCTTGATCGGTCCGATCCGCTGGAACGCCCTTGCTGGTCCGTGTCAGGTCGTGATTGAGCCGATCCATGCACTCGCGCTTGCGCTCGGGGGTCAGCCGGGTAATCAGCATATCCACGCCCGCCTGACGCGCCGCCCGCTCAACCCTGTCGTCCGGCTGGCGGCTCCCATCCAGGATCAGGCTGCTTACCCGAAGGGCGCGTAGATGGGTAGCGGCCCGGGTCAGGGATTCCGTGTGGACACCCTGTCCCTCCGAGTCGTCGGGATCCAGCAGAGAGGAGTCGTCCAGAATCAGGGTGCGTACCCGGCCCAGGTGGTTCATGGCCCGTGGTGAGGTGAAGAGCAAACCGTGGGCCAGGCCCGTCTCCAGGCTGGTTCGGAAGGCCAGGGGGATGGTCATGGCTGCGACGGCAGGGCAGGCGATGGTAAGCACACAGACGGCATTGCCTACGGCATGGGCCAGGTGAGGCTGTGGTCCCAGCATGAGCCAGAGCATGAAGGTCCAGACAGCCAGAATCATGATCAGGGCTATGGCTGTGTGGACGATACGGTCCATCCTGCGCATGGCGGGGGAGCGCTCGACCAGAGCCTGAGGAATGATTTTCACGAGCCTGGCTGCATAGGTGTTGTCACCGGCGGCATCCACGCGGATGGACAATCGGCCTTCCAGGATCTTGCTGGAGGCCAGGATTCGGTCACCGGGTCCGCATGGCCGGGGCCTGTCACCGCCTGTCAGCTCGCTGTCGTCCACCAGGGCCGACCCTGACTCCACAACCCCATCGGCGGCCGGGCGTTCTCCTGTGCGTACCAGGAGCAGATCGCCTGGGTGGATCCGGTCACGTGCAAGGATTTGGGCGGGAACTGTCTGCGGATGCTCGGAATCGGCCACCAGGCCTGAGGCTGGCCGGATCTCTGTCAGGTGGTTCAAAGAGGCCACCAGGGAGGCTTCCATTTTGGTGCCGATGACCCGGGCCAGCAGTAAGAGGGTAATGACCACGCCGACCAGATCGAAGTAGGGGGATCGGGAGCCCTCAGGCAGCAGGGATCCGGCCAGGCAGGTAGCCAGGCTGTATAGGTAGGCCAGACTTGTGGCCAGCATGGCCAGGAGATCTGGGCTGCAGCGGTGTTCGGTCATGGCCTTCCACCCGTCCATGAGTATCCCGCGGCCGCAGTAGAAGATGACTGGAGTTATCAGAATAGCCTGGACCCAGGGGCTGGTCAGCCAGGAAGGAATCAGATCGGGGCCGAAGCGATCGAACAGGTCCAGAACCAGAACGGGCGCGGTCAGCAGGGCGCTGATGATGGTAGGCCTGAGCAGACGATGGCTGCGGGAGTCCAGATCGGCCCCCCATTTGCCCCAATCCTCGGGATCGCGCCAGGGGTGGTTGGCCGGGGAGTCCGTGCCTGCATCCTGGTCGCTAACATGAGCCGACGGCATAAGGAAGTACCAGATGATCAGCCAAGTGACCGCACAGGCCACGACCAGATCGGCTATCGCCAGGAAGATATCGATACCCACGGATCTCCTTCGGTCTTGCTCCAACCCCTTAATATTTCCTATTCTGCCCTTTATTGCGGCCCGGTGCCGGTCATAAGGCCGATTCCTTGCGGAAAAAACGAATTCTCAAATTATCGCCGGCAACCTGCCGTGCCGACCTTGTTTTTCGGGTCCAGTGCTGGAGGTTTACTAGAACATATGTTCGATTCTACGTCATCAGTGGTCATGGTGGTGCTTCTCCTGCTGATCGGTATAGTCCTGGGAGGACTGGCCGGGTATGTGCTGGGTCGCGCCCAGGGTCGGAAGGCCGTCGGCATGGGGTCCGACGGCCAGGTGGATGAACTGCGTGCGCAGCTGGATCAGGCCCAGGAACGGCTCCATGGATCCGATGCGGCTCTGGTCGAGGCACGGACCAAGGTGGACGGCCTGAACCGCGAGCTCTCCTTTGTCAAGTCCCAGCTGGCCCAGGCCCAGCAGGCCGAACAGATCAGAATCGAGCAGGAGCGCCGCCGCGCCCAGGCTCAGGAGGAGGAGAAGCGGCGCAAGCAGGCTGAGAGCATGGAGGAGGAGAGCAAGGTGCTCTCGGCCCTGGCCCCCGTGCAGAAGAATCTGGATGCCCTCCAGCACAAGGTGGCCCAGATCGAGGAGGGCCGCAAGCAGGAGATGGGCTCCCTGGGACAGCAGCTGAAGAGTCTGGGTGAGCAGCAAGGGCGACTTGACAAGGAGACCAGTTCACTGGCTTCGGCCCTGCGCAACAACAAGGTGCGCGGCGCCTGGGGAGAGGCCCAGCTCAGGAATATTGTCGAGTCTGCGGGGCTCCTGGAGCATGTGGACTTCGACACTCAGGTTGTGGTAACCGCCTCGGATGGCCGCGTCCTGCGTCCCGACATGGTGGTCCACCTGCCCGGCGGCAAGACCATTCCCATTGATGCCAAGGCTCCTTATTCCGACTACCAGCGGGCCTGCGAGATTCCCGATACTGCTTCGGACGACGAACTGCACCGCCGGGACGAGCTGCTCAAGGCACATGCCCGGGCCCTGCGCGAGCACGTCAAGGCCCTGGCCGACAAGGAGTACTGGAACGCCTTCGAAACGGCTCCGGACTTCGTGGTGGCCTTCATCCCCAACGACTCCCTTCTGCAGGCTGCCCTGGAGGTAGACCCCACCCTGATGGATGATGCCTTTGCCCAAAAGGTGGCCCTGACCTCGCCGGTGACTCTCTGGGCTGTGCTCAAGTCGGTGGCCTACGCCTGGCAGCAGCAGAACCTGTCCGAGGACGCCCGCACTCTCTTTACATTGACCCACGAGCTCTATGACCGCTTTGTGGTCTTGGGTGATCGGGCCAACAAACTGGGCCGTTCCATCACTGCCACAGTGACCGCCTACAACAAGTTCGCCTCCTCTTTGGAGTCGCGCGTTCTGGTCACCGCCCGCAAGCTGCAGCAGATGGATCCCTCCAAGGTCATCGATTCGGTTGACATGATCGATTCAGACAAGGGCAATATCAGGGAGCTGACCGCTCCGGAAGTTTTGCCTGACCAAGGGCAGTGAGTGCCGCTTAGGGGCCTCCGGCGCTAGTCTGATAAGCATGAACGAGGCAACGAAGAGACAAGAGGGTTCATCCTTCAGGCCCACTGGGTCGCCTGATCTGGTCGGACGCGAATCTGACGTGGACCTGCCTGAGCCGGTCGATCAGCTGCGTGAACTCCTGACCCAGGAGATCGGCGGGCGTCCCTTCACCGAGCTGAGCGGGGTCACCTTCCATCATCGCGGGGCCGAACTTGCCGGGCATGTTCTTCTGGACACCCTGGAGGATGCGGGCTATTCAGTCGACGACTTCGATGCGGTTGGGGCCCTGACCGCCGCTGCCGTGCCACTGGCTGATGCCATGCTTCATGCCGCAGCCTCGCGTGGGCAGGATCTGGACGCCTTTGTCATGGACTTCGTTTACCCCTCCATCAAGGGCCCGTCCATCGAAGGCAGACGGGTTATCCTTCTGGATGCTTGGCTGGGCCGGAAATCCTATGTGCAGACCTCGTCCCTGGTTACCTTGGGCAGGAATAACGAACTCAATCTTGACTGTGGGATCATCCAGCGTCAGGGCGCCAAGACGCTGGCCATCGCCTCGCTGGTGGGTGGCCGGACCGATGGCAGCATTCAGGTGGTCGATCCGGTGGACGGATCCCGGCAAAGGCTACCTTTCATCTGCGCCTACCAGGAGGATCAATTCGTCGGTGCGGCCGACGACTCCCCGGAGCGGTCATGAGGGAGCCTGACCCAGTGACCCGAGCGGCCATGGCCTCAGATGAGCCCGTTTTCCGGCAGGTAGGGGTCGGCCCCTGGCAGGAAGAGCATCCTGAACAGCCCATGCCGACGGATCCGCGCTATGACCGCGAACTGCTGGAGCAGGGGGATCGGCGCAACGTTCTGGACCGGTACCGCTATTGGAAGGTCGAGGCCATTCGGGACGACCTGGACCGTCGGGGTCGTCATGATTTCGAGGTGGCTGTGGAGAACTGGACCCACGACTTCAATATCGGCTCCATGGTCAGAACCGCCAACGCCTTCGCCGCCCGCCGCGTCCATATAGTCGGTCCTCATAAATGGAACCGCAAGGGCTCGCTGATGACCGAGCTCTACCAGCACGTGGTCCACGATCCCGATATAGCAACCATGGCGTCCACCCTGCAAGAAGAGGCGGCCGGGCAGGGGCAGTCCGCCCCCCGCATGATTGCTATCGATAACGTCCCCGGGGCAGTCCCTATGGAAACCTATCGCTTTCCTCGCCGCTGTCTGCTTATGTTCGGCGCCGAGGGGCCGGGGCTGTCCGAGAAGGCCTTGGAGCTGGCCGACGATGTGGTCTACATCTCCCAGTTCGGCTCGGTGCGCTCCATCAACGCCGGCGCTGCGGCTGCCGTGGCCATGCACTCCTGGATCTGCCAGCACGCGGAGGTGGCGGGTCCATGATTGGCATCGACTCGCTGACCAAGCGCTTTGGCTCCCGCAAGGTACTGAACCGTGTCTCTTTCACGGCCAGGGACGGTCGGGTGACCGGGTTTGTGGGGCCTAAAGGCGCTGGCAAGTCGACCACACTGCGCATTGCTCTGGGCCTGGTTCGCCCTGACGCAGGCAAGGCCCTGTTCGATGGCCAGCCCTTTGTTCGGCTCTCATCGCCCATGCGGACAGCGGGGGCTGTACTGAATCCACCCAACGCCCATCCTGCCTGCAAGGCCAGGGATCACCTGCTGGCCCTAGCTGCGATCAGTGGTATTGATCACGGTCGGGTGGACCAGGTGCTTGAGATGGTCGGCTTGCAATCGGTCGCCGACAGGCCGACAGGTTCCCTTTCTCTGGGGATGAGTCAGCGACTGGCCTTGGCTGCAGCCCTTCTGGGCGACCCGCACAACCTGGTTCTGGATGATCCCCTTCACGGTCTGGATCCCGGGGGAGCCGAGCGGGTGAGGGACATTTGGCGCGGTCTTGCTTCACAGGGCAGGGCAGTCCTCCTGAGCTCCCGTAAGATCAACGAGGTGGCTCAAATCGCCGACGATCTGGTCATCATCGCCAAGGGGCGGATCCTGGAGAGAACGACAGTGGCCCGGTTTATTGGCGAGCACTCCCATGACTCCATCTATGCGGTGACGCCGCAACCCGACCAATTAAAAGCCGCCCTGGCCACGGCTGCCGGAATCAGCATCACCCGCCTGCCGCCAGACGAGAGCTGTCCGCCCGATGCTGCCCGCTTCCGCATCCAGGGTGCGCCCCTGGCTTCCACAGCCTCGATTCTGGCCCAGGAGGGTGTGGTGCTCTATGATTTTCAGCCTGAGGAAGTTTCCCTGGAACAGGCCTACAAGGACATCATCCGCGGTAGAAGGGATGCACGGTCATGAGTGCGGACAGCGGCCGTCGAGTTCGCCGGAGTCGGCGAGAGATACCCGCAGGACCTGATAAGGCAACTCCGCGGCATGGTTCCGCTTTCACTCGGCTACGTCGAACCCCGGGGCTGTCCTTCCTGGATTCGCGTCGTCCATCCGGTCAGTTGACCCTTTTCGGGGCGGTTCGAGGAGAGCTGCGCAAGATGCTCTCCCTGCGATCGACTTGGGTCCTGCTCCTGATCGTCATGCTGCTGCAGCCGTTGAGCACCGGCCTGATGGCCTGTGCGACCCGGGTCCTGGCTGGCCTGGGCTGGCAGACCAATCACCTTCTGGCCCACCTGTTGCCTGCATCCAGTGACGTTTTCTGGTCGGCCGTCGTTTCCGGTCTGTTTCCGGGCATGATTGTGGCGGGCATTCTGGGTGTTCTGGTCCTTACTCGAGAGTTTTCCGGCGCCACCATTGAGAGCACGCTGACTGCCAATCCTCGTCGGGGCATGGTCCTGATGGCCAAGGGCCTTGCCTTGGCCTTGTCGACCTGGCTGGCGGCGCAGGTAGGCCTGCTGCTCAGCTGGATCCTGGCGGCCCTGCTTCTGCCGGGCAGATTGGGGACCCTGCCCGCTTACAAGCCTGGGCTTGCTCTGCTTGATCTGCTGGGCGGTCCGCTCATCCTGGTCCTCTTCGCTTTGATGGGCCTGGGTCTGGGGGCTTTGAGTCGATCCAGGGCAGGCGGGGTCGGCCTGTTTCTGGGACTGACGTTGATCTTGCCACTGATTCTGGGCCTCTTGGGGGGTTTGGTCCCTCATGTCGGCTGGCTGCAGGCCCCCTTCAGACTGACGCCAACCAGCCTGCTGGTCACCTTCCTCTCTGGCCTGAACCGGGCGGCAGAGACAGGTATCAGATGGTGCCCGACCTGGTGGCAGGCGGGCCTGATCCTGATGGTTTGGACGGCCCTAAGCTGTGCTCTGGGAACCCTGGTCTTTAGGCGCGCAGACATCGGTTGACCCTGCCTTCTGCGTGTCATAGAGCACCCATATGATAAGTGGTATGCCAACTTTTACACGTGAAGAGATCAAGCACTTGGGCGATTTGGCCCGAATTGCCTTGACCGATCAGGAGGCTGACCGCCTCAAGGGCGAACTCAACGTGATCGCCGATTCCATTACCAAGGTCCAGGAGGTGGCCGGCGGCGACGTGCCCCCCACTGCCAATCCCATTCCCCTGGAGGCCTACCTGCGCCCCGACGAGGCTGAGGAACCGCTGACCCAGGAGGCTGCCCTCTCGGGGGCGCCGGTCACCGAGTCGGGCATGTTTGTGGCCCCGCGCATTCTGGGTGAGGAGTGAAAAGATGAGCGCACAGGAAGAATTGGTCAAGCAATCCGCCTCCGACATGGCCGCACAGCTGCGGTCGGGGCAGGTCTCCAGCCGCGAGCTGGTTCAGGCTCATCTGGATGTGATCGAAGCCGCCGAGCCCAGCATTGATGCGTTTCTGCAGGTCAGCGCCGATCAGGCCCTGGAGCAGGCCGATGCCTTCGACCAGCACCTGGCCCATGAAGGCGCCGAGGGGTTGCCGGAACTGGCCGGCGTTCCCATTGCCATCAAGGACATGATCGTCACCAAGGGCATTCCCACTACAGCCGCCTCCAAGATTCTCGAGGGATGGGTGCCGCCTTACGACGCTACCGTCATCAAGAAGCTCAAGGCCGCAGGGATGCCCATTCTAGGAAAGACCAACCTGGACGAGTTCGCCCAGGGATCTTCCACTGAGCACTCGGCCTTCAAGACTACACACAACCCCTGGGACACCGAGCGGGTTCCAGGTGGCTCGGGGGGCGGCTCGGCCTCGGCTGTCGGCGCCTTTGAGGCCCCGCTGGCCCTGGGCACCGACACCGGCGGGTCCATTCGTCAGCCCGGATCCCTGACCGGCACCGTGGGCGTCAAACCCACCTATGGCGGCGTCTCCCGGTTCGGGGCCATCGCCATGGCCTCCTCTCTGGATCAGATCGGTCCGGTTTCCCGGTCTGTGCTGGATGCGGCCCTATTGCAAGAGGTCATCGGCGGCTATGACCGTCGAGACTCCACCTCCATTCCCAAGCCGGTTCCCCCTCTGGCTCAGGCCGCTCGTCAGGGCCAGAATCGCGATTTGAAGGGCCTCAAGGTGGGTCTGGTCAAGGAGCTGGGTGGCGAGGGCTACCAGCCCGGCGTCGAGGCCCGCTTCAACGAGGCCGTCTCGCTGCTGGAATCCATGGGTGCCGAGGTGGTCCAGGTCTCCTGCCCGCACTTCCCCTACGCGCTGGCCGCCTACTACATCATCATGCCCTCCGAGGTCTCTTCAAACCTGGCCCGTTACGACGGCATGCGCTATGGCTTGCGGGTCATGCCCCCCGAGGGCGTCCCCCAGACGGCTGCCAACATGATGGCTGCCACCCGTGAAGCCGGGTTCGGCGACGAGGTCAAGCGCAGGATCATCCTGGGCATCTACGCCCTGTCCGCCGGCTACTATGACGCCTGGTACGGCTCCGCTCAGAAGGTCCGCACCCTGGTCATCCGCGACTTTGAGAAGGCCTTCGAGCAGGCCGATGTCCTGGTATCGCCGACTTCGCCGACCACGGCCTTCCGCTTTGGCGAAAAGATGGACGACCCGCTGGCCATGTATCTGAACGATGTGGCTACCATTCCGGCCAACCTGGCCGGCACTCCGGCCATGTCGATTCCCGCCGGGCTCAGCGACGACGGGCTGCCTGTCGGCTTCCAGTTCTTCGCCCCTCAGATGCGCGACGAGGTCATGTACCGGCCTGCGGCAGCTCTTGAGGCGGCCCTGGAGGAGCAGTGGGGCGGGCCCATCTCCAAGAAGCTGTCCACCCCCTGGCTGGATGGTCTGGCTCAGGATTCGACCAAGTAGGCATCGGAAGGAAACGGAATCACAATGGCTGAAAAACTAATGAAGTATGCCGATGCCGTGGCCAAGTACGACCCGGTGTTCGGCCTGGAGGTCCACGTCGAGCTGTGCACCAATACCAAGCTCTTCTGCCCGGCCCATATCGAGTTCGGCGGCGAGCCCAACACCCAGCTGACCCCGGTCTCACTGGGTCTGCCCGGCAGCCTGCCCGTAGTCAACAAGACCGCCATCGATTATGCGGTCAAGCTTGGCCTGGCCCTGCACTGCAAGGTCAACGAGTGGAGCCAGTTCGCCAGGAAGAACTACTTCTACCCGGACATGCCCCGCGACTATCAGATCTCCCAGTATGACAAGCCTCTGAATGGCGAGGGCTATCTGGACGTGGAGCTGGACGACGGCAGCATTTTCCGTGTGCCCATCGAGCGGGCCCATGTGGAGGACGATGCCGGCAAGAACACCCACGTGGGTGGGGCCGATGGCCGTATCGAAGGCGCCGACCACTCCTTGGTGGACTACAACCGTGCCGGTGTTCCTCTGGTTGAGATCGTGACCAAGCCCATCGAGGGTGCTGGGGCACGCACCCCCGAGGTGGCCGGGGCTTATGTCCGGGCCATCCGCGACATCGTCCGCGCCCTGGGCATCTCCCACGCCCGGATGGAGCAGGGCAACATGCGTGCCGACGTCAACGTCTCCCTGCACACCGGGCCGGATGCCCCTCTGGGAACCCGGTCGGAGACCAAGAACGTCAACACCTTCAAGGGCATCGAGAAGACCCTGACCTACGAGATCCGTCGTCAGGCCGCCCTGCTGGAGTCCGGTGGGGAGGTGCTGCAGGAGACCCGTCACTGGGATGAGTCCACGCAGACCACTGCCGGCGGCCGAGTCAAGACCGATGCCAATGATTACCGTTACTTCCCCGATCCTGACCTGGTCATGGTCCATGTGACCAAGGACCATATCGAGGAGCTCAAGGCCCAGATGCCTGAGATGCCGCGCGAACGCCGCGCCCGCCTCAAGAAGGAGTGGGACTTCACCGACCGGCAGATGCAGGACGCGGTCAACGCCGATGCCGTGGATCTGATCGAGGATACGGTCAAGGCCGGCGCCACGGCTGCCGGAGCCCGCAAGTGGTGGTTGGGCGAGATCTCGCGCGAAGCCAACGCCCGCGGGGTCAGCCTGCAGGAGCTGCCCATTTCGGCTCAGGATGTCGCTGATGTTGAGCAGCTGATTGCTGACGGCAAGCTCAATGACAAGCTGGCCAAGCAGACCGTCTCCGGCGTGTTGGCAGGCGAGGGCAAGCCAGCCGAGGTCGTCAAGAAACACGGCTATCAGGTGGTTTCGGATGACGGGGCTCTGGACGCAGCCGTCGATCAGGCCCTCAAGGATAACCCGGACATCGTGGCCAAACTCAAGGGCGGCAATATGAAGCCCATGGGCGCTATTATCGGAGCGGTCATGCGGGCCACCAAGGGTCAGGCCGATGCCAAGGCGGTCAGCAAGATCGTCATGGAGCGCATCGCCAAGTCCTGACCGCACCTGGTCCGCCGGCCTGGTTCCAGCGGGTTCGGACCGGCGGACCTGCCCGGCTTCTCATGGTTTTCCCAGGGGCGAGGGATTACAATTGATTGCCATCGCAAGGTGGCGATCATGGAGGTGACGTGATGTCTATGAGCGGCAGGGGCAATGACCGACCGCAAACGCAATCCGAGGGATCCGAAGATGCGGCGAACAGACAGCTGCCCGATCGGATTGAGATCCCCTATATCAGGGGCGAAATGTTGCACCTGCGGCCGGCTGTCATCGCCGATCTGACGGCAATGGACCAGCTGGAGGCCTTCTACAATTCCACTGGCATCACCGGCAAGGGACCTAACGCCGAACGAGCAGTGGTCAACGCCTGGGTGCGTCGGTCGGTGGCCTGGTCCAAGGGTCTGGCTGCCCGTGATTCGGGCGTGGGCGATCCCGAGTCCCGCCGCACCCTGGCCTGGGCCATGGTCACTGATGCGGACACTGACCAGGACGGCTCGCCCGATGCCGATGCCACCAAAGGGGTCATTGGCATGATCTTCCTGATTGATGTGGACGGCTGGTCCCGCTCGGCCAGGATCCAGGTGGTTCTGGGCAGACATTTCCGCGGGCGCGGCTACTCCCGGGATGCCATGCCTAGAATCATGACCTACGGGTACGCGGCTGCTCCTACGGGTCTGGGCCTGCACCGGATCTGGGTGGCTGTACCAGAGAAAAACACACGCTCAATCTCCGTCTATCAGTCCCTTGGATTCATGATCTCAGGCACCTCCCGTGATGCCCTCTGGGATGCCGAGAACGGCAAGTATCAGGATCAGATCGTCATGGATGCTCTGGTCGACGAGTATGATCCCATCCGTTCTTTGAATGCTTTCGGCATGCATGTCATCCGTGAAAATCCCGGTGTGGCTGAAGCCCTTGTTGCACATGGATACGCCGCGGATGAGGATGGCGGTATCAGCGAAGCCAAGTCTGAGGAGTCCACTCCAGTGGTTCAGGATTCGCAGCCATCAGACGACCAGGCTAATCTGACCCCGAAGAGTGGTTCACATTCAGAGAAATCTGCCGATGGCCATGCAAGACCCAAGAGCAGACATGATGAGAAGGTGGGCCTTGGTCAGACGAACGCCGAGGATGCGGGGGAGGAGTCTGCTTCCGCAGAATCCGCTGCCGAGCAGTCTGATGAGGAGCATACGGCGTCGGATTGGGCCTATGGGTCGACCGAGACCAAGCGATCCAAGCGTGCCTGGTGGCGTACGCTTGGCCATGGCCGTGATCGCGCGAATGGAGGTAGTCGATGAGTGCTGAGGATCTCGACAACTACGAGACCAACGCCGAACTGGCCCTGTATCGCGAATACCGGGACGTGATCAAGCTGTTCACCTATGTGGTCGAGACCGAGCGGCGGTTCTACCTGGCCAACAAGGTGGATTTCAACGTCCGATCCGCCGGGCAGGATGTCTACTTTGACGTTCGGCTGACCGATGCCTGGGTCTGGGACGTCTACCGATCCAGCCGGTTCGTCAAGAACGTCCGCATCGTCACTTTCAAGGATGTCAATGTAGAAGAAGTACAGAAGACAGACATCGACATCCCCGATGCGTTGGGCTAAACATCGCCCAGGGGCGAGCATCATCACGTTTGTTCCACGCAATGGCGGGAATTCGTGTGGGAAGTCGCTCGGCAGCATCTGACTGGGGACGAGCCGGGTACAGTGGTGATGATTTCATACGGTTTTCAGGAGGTTGGCATGGAGCGCAAACAGTCCGTGGTTGTCATCGGCGGAGGGCCCGCCGGCTTGACAGCGGCATGGGAACTGGTCAAGGACGGCGGCGACGAGCGCTATGACGTCACTGTGTTGGAGGCCACCAACGCTTTTGGCGGCATCTCCCGCACGGTCCGGCACAACGGCAACCGCATGGACATCGGCGGCCATCGGTTCTTCTCCAAGGATGACCGGATTATGGACTGGTGGAAGGAGGTCCTGCCTCTGCAGGGCGCACCCTCCTATGACGATAAAAAACTTGGCCGCCACCACGACCTGGAGCCTGGCGGTCCCGACCCGGAGAAGACTGACCGGGTCATGCTCAAGCGTCACCGCGTCTCCAGGATTTACTGGAACCACCATTTCTTCGACTATCCCATCTCTTTGACGCTCAACACTCTCAGGGCCATGGGCTTCAAGCTGACCATGCAGGCCGGGTTCAGCTATCTCAAGTCCGTCGTCCACAAGCTGCCTGAGGACAACCTGGAGAACTTCTACATCAACCGGTTCGGCCGCAAGCTCTACTCCATGTTCTTCGAGGGCTATACCGAAAAGCTCTGGGGCCGTCACCCCCGCGAGATCAGCGCTGACTGGGGCGCCCAGCGGGTCAAGGGGCTCAGCATCATGGGCGTGCTCAAGAACGCCTTCCAGAAGCTGCTGCCCAAGAAGCGCGATGCCCATCAGGTCGAAACCAGCCTGATCGAGGAGTTCTGGTACCCCAAGCTGGGTCCAGGACAGCTCTGGGAAACCGTGGAGCGTCGCAATGTGGAGCATGGGGTCCATGTGATCACCGATGCCCGTGTGATTGGATTGACCCAGCAAGACGGCCACATGACCGGTGTGGTCTATCGCAACGCTGATGGCAAGGATGTGACCTTGCAGGCTGACCAGATCATCTCCTCCATGCCCATCAAGGACCTGGTGGAGGCCATTGCCCACGAGGAGCCCTCCACTGACAAGGAAATGGTCAGGGTGGCTCAGGGCCTGCCCTACCGCGACTTCGTAACCGTTGGCCTGCTGGTCCGCCACCTGCGCATCCGCAACACCACCTCCATCAAGACCTTGGGCGATCCGCCCATCGTTCCCGATTGCTGGATTTATGTGCAGGACCCCGGCTACAAGATGGGCCGAATCCAGATCTTCAACAACTGGAGCCCCTACATGGTCAAGAATGTGGACGGCACTGTCTGGATCGGCCTGGAGTACTTCTGCAAGGAGGGCGATGACTTCTGGAGCATGAGCGATCAGGAGACCACCGACTTCGCCATCAAGGAGCTGACCCGGATGGGCATCATCAACGGGCCTGCCGACGTGCTGGACTCGCATCGGGAGCGTGTGGTCAAGGCCTACCCGGCCTACTTCGACACTTACGCCCAGATGCCTGAGCTGGTCAAATGGCTGGACTCCTTCGGCAACCTCTACTGCGTGGGCCGCAACGGGCAGCACCACTACAACAACCAGGACCACTCCATGGCCACATCCATGGAGGCCGTGGCCAACATCAAATCGGGGCGTAACGACAAGACCAACGTTTGGAACGTCAATACCGAGAAGTCCTACCACGAGGAGAAGTAAGCAAACCTCGGCCTTCGTTTTCTTCCAAGCCTCCGACTGCAGGGTCGGGGGCTTTGTCATTTATGACAGGGCGATGGCCGGTGCCTTCAGAGGCAGGCCCAATAGCTGCGAGAAGAAGGCCACGCTCTCGCGGACCCGTTGGCGGACCACCTCTCTGATCTGTGGGTGGCCTGCCGCCCCTCTGCCATTGCTGACGATGGACGAGAGCCCGTCGGCCATCAGCCAGGCCACAGTGCGGGTGCCGGCTGTTTGGATCAGCTGGGTCTGAGGCAGGTCGTCCCGATCCAGCCAGCGGTCCAGGGCCTTGGTCAAAGGGTCGATGATCTGTCTGACGAAGCCCTCCATCACATTGCTGTTGGTGCTCAGATAGTTGTACCAGTTGGCCTTATCAGCGAAGATGACATCCATCTTCCAGATGGCCCTTATCAGATGCGGGCATATGTCGTCCAGCGCCTCTTGAACGCTCAGATCGGGATCCTTCAGAATGTCGACCACATTGTCCACGTAGGAGGCCAGATAGGTGCGCACGCAGGCATCTATCAGGTCGTCCTTGGATTTGAAGTAGTAATAGAAAACGCTCATGCCCACGCCCTTGCCGTGGTTCATGGCGTGGATTACGTCACGCAGGGAGGTGTTTGCAGCGCCTTTCCGGTCGAAGACCCGCATGGCGGTGGTTACGAATTCGCTCCGCCGTTGCTCACGCAGAGATGATCGGTCATTCATATGCCCAGTCTAGAGGTTTACCCATGAATTTTTGGACACGCAGGCCGATTCTTGCACCGGTCGGCCGCACGTTGTAGGCTTATGGAAGTTCGATAAGCCGAGTCGGCATCGAATTTTCATGAGCGGTACCCCCGCACTATTCTCAAGCTATTTGCCTAGCCTAATTAGGTATAGCGAAGGAAAGGCATTACAACAGTGGCAACAAGCCAAGATATTCATTCCATGAAGCTGCCCGAACTCAAGGAATTGGCCAGGCAGCTGGGGTTGCGCGGTATTTCCGGCATGCGCAAGCCTGTCCTGATCGAGACGATCGAGGCGGCACGCTCGGGCGGCAAGGCCCCTGAGGGAGTAACCGTTGGTAAGCCCAAGGCTGCGGCCGCCGTGGCCAAGGAGGGCCAGGCCGCCAATCAGCAGCCGACAAAGCAGGAGGAGAAGTCCTCTTCGGAAGGCGGACAGGAGACCACGGATACCAAGGAATCCGAGGAATCCAAGGACGATCGTCCTGTCGGCGACCTCTTCGATGTTTTGGGTATTGACGATCATAAGAGCGGCCATAGCGAGCACCGGAACCGCTTCCCCCATACCGTGGCCGACGAGGAGAATGTGGTCATATCCCGTCGCCGTCACCGCAACACGGATTCAGCCCGAGGCTCCCACACCAACCGTGGCCGGAACGAGCGCGAGCATGGCGAGGAGCGCGAAGGCTCCAGCTCCGGTTCAGTGCGCAATTTGGACGATATTCTGGCAGCCCTGCCCTCACGCAATGATCGGCCCCGTCGGCGCAGCTACGAGGATCGCGGCGATGAAGGGCGTGACTACCGCCATAACGGCTATGATCGCCGGAACCGTGGTGATCGCAACGACCGCAATGACCGACGCAACCGCAACAACCATCGCAGCAACGGCCGGGATCGTGACTATGAGCCCAGGGAGAACTTCAAGCCCGAGGATCTGGTCCCCGTGGCAGGCATTGTGGATGTGCTGGACTCCTACGCCTTTGTGCGCACTTCCGGCTACCTGCCTGGTCCCAACGACGTCTACATCTCCATGGGCCAGGTCAAGAAGTACGGTCTGCGCAAGGGCGATGCTGTACACGGTTCCATCCGTCCCCCTCGCGAGGGCGAACACCGCAACCAGCGACAGAAGTTCGTCCCCCTGCAGGCCATCGACACCATCAACGGCATGAGCGTGGAGGATGCCGCAGGGCGGCCCCACTTCAACAAGCTGACCCCTCTCTACCCGCAGGAGCGCATGCGGATGGAGACCCAGCCCAAGAACATCACCGGTCGTCTGATCGACATCGTCGCTCCCATCGGCAAGGGTCAGCGCGGTCTGATTGTTTCGCCGCCCAAGGCCGGCAAGACCCTGACCCTGCAGTCCATCGCCAACTCCATCACCGCCAATAATCCTGAGGTGCACCTGATGGTGGTCCTGGTGGATGAGCGGCCCGAGGAGGTCACCGACATGGAGCGCACGGTCCAGGGCGAGGTCATTTCCTCCACCTTCGACCGTCCCGCCAGCGATCACACCACCGTGGCCGAGCTGGCCATCGAACGGGCCAAGCGCCTGGTGGAGCTGGGGCAGGATGTGGTGGTCCTTCTGGATTCCATGACCCGCCTGGCACGTGCCTACAACATTTCGGCTCCCGCCTCCGGCCGTATCCTCTCCGGCGGTGTGGACGCACAGGCCCTCTATCCGCCCAAGCGTTTCTTCGGCGCCGCCCGCAACATCGAGAACGGTGGCTCCCTGACCATCATCTCTTCGGCTCTGGTGGAGACCGGGTCCAAGATGGATGAGGTCATCTTCGAGGAGTTCAAGGGCACCGGCAACATGGAGCTGAGGCTGACCAGGGATCTGGCCGACAAGCGCATGTTCCCCGCCATCGACATCAATGCCTCCGGCACCCGGCGCGAGGAGCTGATCACTGCTCCCGAGGAGCTGGCCGTGGTTTACCGGTTGCGTCGCCTCCTGGGCGGCATGGAGACCGAGCAGGCCTACCAGACCCTGGTGCCCAGGCTGAAGAAGACCGCCACCAACCGGGACTTCCTGGCGGCCATCAACCAGTCCATGCTGGCTCAGAAGTGACTCGGGTCTGACGCCTGACACGTTTATTGGGCCCCATCCGCGATTCAGTTAACGGATGGGGCCCAATGCATAGGCAGCTACGAAACAAGACAGCCGTTTAGGACGATGATCCATTCGAAACCTGTCGGCCCTGGTTTTTCATAGTATCGTCGCCATTCTGTCATACTGCCATCCTCTTCTCCCGCCGCTGGAATCTGGCAGCCATGGCCGCACCCATGGCCAGCAAGCCGGCTAAGACCAGCAGGACCATGCCGGTGCTGCCGGTCAGGGGCAGTACGGCCAACTGGTCATAGGTGTAAGGCAGGGTTTGATCCTTTTGATCTACGCCTACCAGGCTCCATTGAATGACGGTGTCCACCTGTCCGGGCCTGTAGCGTGGAGTGAGTGCCAACCATGTGCCATTCTGGTACTGCGGAGTTCCCTCCGCAGACAATCCGGCGAAGATGACCGCCTTAACCAGACTTCTGATCACGACAGCCTGTGGTGTCTTGCTGTTCAGGTCCGGTCCGGACTGGTCATCGCCCAGCTGGCCGGCATCGTCGGCGCCCCATCCGTAGGCCAGACCGTCAGAGCCCAGGGCCAATGAGCTCGAGTCACCCGTGCTGACGGCAGTGAACCTGAAATCTCCAGGCACGTCCTTGGGTTCGGCCAAGAATGTGGGATCTGCGCTCTCTGCGGCATTGCTCCAGGTCAGAATCCGCCCGTCGGAACCCAGAGCAGAGGATGCTCCGGTGCCGGCGCTGATCTGCGTGATGGCAAACCCCGTCGGCAGTCCGTCGGGAAGGGCCAATAGGGCGGGGACTTTCTTGCTCTCACCTTTGACCTGTCCCCAGGTCCAGATGCGTCCCTGGGAATCCAGGGCCAGAGCCTGATGGTCTCCGGCGCTGATGGCGCTCATCTCGCCCGTCAGTCCTTGAACCGCAGACGGCGTGGGGTTGGCGCCGTCAGCCTTGACCGGCAGGGTGGGATCGCCCAGCTGGCCGGAATCATTGCTGCCCCAGGCGTAGACTTGTCCATCCACGGTCATGGCTAGTGAATACCGGCTTCCGGCGCTGATTGCCGTTGTGGTCGTCGGAATTCCGGTCACCATGGCAGGGCTGGTTCGCCCGTCTGGTGAGACGGCATCGCCGCCGGCGTTATCCAAGCCCAGCTGACCGTATTGGTTGGCGCCCCAGGACCAGACTCGTCCCTGGGAATCCAAGGCCAGGGCATGCCCGCCGCCGGCGCTGATGGACTGGATCTTGGCCGGCAGGCCGGGTACCAGGTGGGGCCTGCTTTGGGCGTCCAAGGTGGAGTCACCCAGCTGGCCGACATCGTTGTTGCCCCAGGCGTAGACCTTCCCATCGGAGCCTAGGGCCAGGCCATAGTCACCGCCTGCGCTGACCTGGGTGAAGACGAAGTCGGTTTCCGCATTCTCGGGCATATCCACTCGGACCGGCATGGTGCTGGCGTTGCCCTTGGGAATGTTCGCGTTGCCCAGCTGGCCGTTGTTGTTCTTGCCCCAGGCGTAAGCCATCCCATCGGATCCCAGGGCCAGGGACCAGTGGGAACCGGCACTGACCTGACTGAAGCGAATGCCTCGCAGGGCTGGCGGTGTCAGGGTGATCTTTGTTCCGCCCATCTCGGTTCCATGGTCTGGTGTCATGGTCCAGTTCTGACTCTCAGGGCTCCAGTGGGCCTTGAGCGTCATGGAACTGGTGACTGGCTTGGAGAAGTCGTAGGCGGTCTTGCCTAGGAACCAGCCATCGAAGCGATAGCCGACCTTGGTCGGGTCAGCACTGGGGCGGACTGCCCGCTCTCCCGCTTCCAGACTCTGGCTGGGTGGCGCTGGTGAATCGCTCTCCGATTGGAAGGTTACAGTCACCCCGCCCGACAGGTAACGGAAAGGCAGGTGGACCTGGGTCTGTTCTTGGTCGTTCAAGGTCCATGTCAGGGTCACATCCACCAGCCCTGGGGCGTGTGGTGGGGTGGTGGCCGTCCAGGTCCCGTTCTTTTGTGCCTTCATTCCGGTGGTGATATCCGTGGTGTCGAATTGGAGTCCTGTCAATTTTGCCGGCCAGGGGAAGGCGACCGCGGAGGGCCGATTATGGCCGGTATCGCCGCTGGTGCCCTGACCCAGCTGACCCTGGGTGTCTCTCCCCCAGCTGTAGGTCTGGCCGTCGTCGCAGATAGCCAGGTTATACTCCTCGCCAGCGTCGATGCTGATCCAGTGTCGACCGGCAAGCTTCGGATCCTCCAAACGTTCCGGAGTGGTCTGGGGGCTGTCTGCTGCAGGGGTCTTACCGTCGCCCATTTGTCCGTAGCTGTTGTCGCCCCAGGTCCAGATATCGCCATTGGAATCCAGAGCCATGGCATGGCTGAGATGGTAATTGCCGCCGCCAGTGATGGCGGTGATTCTGGTCCCCTGCGGGAAGCTGACCTGAACCGGGTCTTTGAACACGTCGGTCTTGCTGGCGCTTGACCCGTTGCCGATCTGGCCGGTTTCGTTCATTCCCCAGGTCCAGACCCTTCCCTGGTCATCCAGGGCCAGGGTGTTCTCGAAGCCGTCTGCGATGGCCACCACATGGACCTTGTCAAGGCCGTGGATCTTGATTGGCTTATAGTTGCCAACGGCCGCACCGGCGGATGGGTCCAACTGGTGGAAAAGATTGCTTCCCCATGACCATACCGTGCCAGCGTCGTCCAGAGCGGTTGAGTAGTCCAATCCGGTCTGCACAGCTATGATTTTATGGTTTTGGTCGAATCCCTTGATGAGGTTGGGTCTGTAGTCGCATATGCCGGTGCAGTCATCTCTGCCGCTCTCTCCGTCGCCGCAGGTGCCCCAGGCGTAGACGTTGCCATCCGATCCTATGGCCAAGATGTGGGTGTAATTGCCGTTGACGGCCTTGTAGGTGAATCCAGCTGGTGCCCCTTCAGGCAGCATCACCTTGACCGGGTATTCCGAGTAGTTATGCATGCCACTGTCGGCCACATTGGGGTTGCCCAAGGTCTTCAGATAGTTGTAACCCCAGGACCAGAGGGTGCCATGGTTGTCCAGGGCCATGCTGAAGAATTGCCCAGCGTTGACGCTGACAAACCGAAAATCCTTGTCATTGCGGACTTCTTCGGGCCGGGGCACCCTTATGGGCGTTGACCGGTCGACAATAGTGCCATCGCCCAGCTGACCAGCACGGTTAAAGCCCCAGGCGTAGACATTGCCATCCGATCCCAAAGCCAGGGAGAACCGGATGCCTGCACTGACCTGGCTGAAACGGACACCGGAGGGCGGGGGTGGGGTAAGGGTCACCCCGGTACCTCCTGATTCGGGGCCCTCCTGTGGCTGCATGGTCCAGGTCTGGTCGGCGCGGGCCCACTTGGCTTTCAGGGTCAGGTCCGCGTGTACAGGAGCGGAGAAGTCGTAGGCTACCTTTCCTGCGAACCATCCTTCGAGAACGAATCCTCGGCGGGTGGGGTCAGGACTAGGGCGCGCAACCTGGGCGCCATCAGCCACAGTCGAAGTTGTCGGAGTTGCAGACTGCATGTTGTAGTCGAAAGTGACTGTGTGGCTGGTGGTATTCGACGGGGATGCGGCAGTCGGGGTCGGATCCGAAGAACCAGTGGCGCCGGGCGACGGCGAGGACGGCGAGGTGGGCGATGTGCTGGCGGCAGGCGCTGATTTTCCTGTTGCCACGGCACCAGAGCCATTGGACAGGGTGGGCATGCCCGACGGTGATGATGACGGACCGGGGGAAACCGAGGGAATCTGTCCGGGAGTATTGGTTCCAGTACCAATTGCTCCATTTCCCTGAGTTGCGACTGCGGTCTCATTGGCTTCCGGCGCTGCTTGACCGAATTGCAGGCCGAGCATGCTGCAGGCGACTAAGACGCAGCATAGGCTGACGAGCAGTGTGACGCGACGACTACGTACCATCTTCATGTGAAGGCATCCTCCCCCATGCGTCCGGCACTTGTATAGGCAGGTGTAGACGAACGAAACTCTCCCCAAGAGTCAATAATCCCATCCAATACAATAACACCAATGTCAAGATGGAGAGGAGCCCGGCATAGTCGCTTAGGGCGCTTGATTAGACTGGTATTTTATGAGCGATGCAAAGATGGAAACAGTGATCGATGACCAGGCGCAGAGCGGGGGTCCACAATCCCAGGCCGCCCGCCAGGTGGAGGAGCTGCGTGCAGATGTGGACACCATTGATGCCGCCATAGTCGCCATGATGGCTGAACGGTTCCGGGTGACCCACCGCATCGGTCTGCTTAAGGCCCAGGCAGGATTCGCCTCGGCGGATATGCACCGGGAGAGTGCACAAATAGCTGTCTTGCGAGACAAGGCTGATGATTATGGGCTGGATCCTGAGCTAGCTGAGGCCTATCTGCATCTGGTGGCCGATGCCGCCAAGCGGGAGCACGAACGGCTGGCCAGCCAGGCCAACTCACGCTGAGGCGATTTAAATGCACAACCTCCGGCTCTGCGAAATGGTCAGCGCCCGAGCTTCTTGGCCGATAGGGATAAAGGTGGCAAGCTTGCCCTTGCTGTCTGTGGAATTATGAAGCTTAGGAGGGATTTGGCATTACTCATAGTGGAGTAATGGGGTGGTCCCGTTGTACTTGGGGGTTGGCGGGACCACCCCGTGTCGGGATTGTTGAGTGTGCTCCCGACTTTCCTTACTCGTGTCAAGAATGGTAGTGGGACGGCTTCAGGTTCACATGATACCGTGGACTTTTTGGCTCATGCGATGTCGTCTGGCGGCCAGTCCGCTGCTAGCAAGTATGAGTCCGACTAGAAGGGCGGTCATGATGCCTTGCTGCCCGGTCAGGGGAAGAACCCCTAACTGTATGTATTTGTAAGTGTTAGTGGTGTCGTCCGGTTCCGCGGAACCGTTCAGGCTCCACGCAATGGTGACGGTGACTTCCTCAGGTGCGTGCCAGGGAGTGGTGACCAGCCAGGTGCCATTGTGAAGATCAGTCGGAGTGCCTGGGCTGGGGGTCTGTCCGAAAGTGACGCTTTCAGCTTTGGGCTCGCCAGGGAAGATAGCCTTTACGGGGGTATTCATATAGGTGGAAGGGTCGTCCCATACAGATGGGTCGCCATGCTTTTTGTTGCCGAGTTGACCGGAGCTGTTCTGTCCCCAAGCGTACAGCTCGCCATCTTCGCCGATCCCCACGGTGTGGTATCCGCCTGCTTCCAGTCTGTTAAATGCGTGTCCGGCGAGAGTCTGAGGAGATGACGGGCTGGTAGTAATGACATCGTTAGCCCGCCACGAGGTGCTGTTTCTCCCATCGCCTAATTGGCCTGACGCGTCCAGTCCCCAGGTGTACCACTTCCCGTCGGTGCCTTCGAGCGTGGAATGATAGTAGCCAGATGCAATGCGGGTTGCGGTGACATCGGAAGGCAGCTTGACCGCTGTGGGTTTGCTCAAGCTTGCCTTGGTATAGTCCCATATGGAGGAAGCGCTCGTGCCCATACCCAGCTGGCCTGAGCTATTGAGTCCCCAGGCCCAGACCTGTCCTGTGTTGTCCAAGGCCAGTGAGTGGTAGGCTCCTGCGGCAAGCTGGGTGATTCGGGTGTTCCCATCCATTGAAACGCGTGTCGGCAGGCTCTTGCTTTTTGAGTTAAGACCAACAGCACCGGCATTCTCGCCATTGCCCAACTGTCCCGTTCCGTTGAGTCCCCAGGCCCAGACCTTGCCAGTGTCATCCAATGCCAGTGAGTGGTATGCTCCAGAAGCGATTTGCGTGAATTTGACTCCGGTGGGTGACTTCACCTTAGTTGGGGCCTTGGCAATGACCGTATTGTCATCTCGGTCCGATCCCAGATGTCCATCGCCTAGCTGACCTGCACCATCCAGTCCCCAGGCCCAGACCCCGCCCTGTTCATCCAAGGCCAGGGAGTGATAGTAGCCAGCGGCAATTCGTGTGAATCGGACACCCGTTGGCATCTGGACTTTTACAGGAGCGGTACTGTTGACGGAATCATCTGTGGTACCCGAGCCGTTTCGGCCATCCCCTAGCTGCCCCGAACCGTCCATGCCCCAAGCCCAGGCTTGTCCAGAACTGTCCAAGGCCAGAGCATGCAAACCTCCCGCGCTGACGGCGATGAAACGTGCCCCCTGGGGTGCTGCGACTCTGGTAGGCGTGTCTCTTAATGCGGAATTGTCTTTTGAACCAGCACTGCCGATCCCAAGTTGGCCCTTAGCATTCGATCCCCACGAATACAAGGCTCCATCGCTGCCGAGGGCCAAGGAGAAGGCATCACCACCACTGACCTGGCTGAACTTGATACCTCGGGCAGCCGGAGGTGTCAAGATCACATTGTCACCGCCAGTTGTTGCCCCTTGCTTGCGATCTGTGCTCCACGATCCATCCCCCTTAGTCCAATGCGCGGCCAAGGTCATATCTCTGACCACAGGATCAGCGAAATTGTATGCGACCTCATTTAAAAACCATCCGTCAAACAACCAGCCTGCTCGGACGGGATCGGAAACAGGGCGAACAGCCTGCCCGCCATCGTCAACCCACTGGGATGGAGGTGCGGATGAATCTTCGCTGGTCATGAAGGTGACCTTGTGCTTGGTGGCAGAGAGGTAGCGATAATCGAATTGCTCGGTTGGGCGGGTTCCCTCCATACTCCAGTCAACATCCAGCTTCACCAGTCCCTCGGGGTGGGCAGGTGATGTTATCTTCCACGTCCCATTGGCTTGCCTGGATGGGATGGTCGTACTGGGTATCCCGTCAAATTTGGCGCCGGTGATACGTGCTGGTTCCGGGAAGAGCACTGGATTTGGATGGGAAGTGTCCTCTTCCTCGCTGGTATCATCCCAGATCCCGCCTTGAATCGTATTTCCATTGCCTAATTGGCCAGAGGCATTGTACCCCCATGAGTATGTCTGCCCATCGCTGCCAAGAGCAATAGAGTGTGAGTATCCAGCACATATCTGGACGGCATGGATGTTATTGGGCATCTCCACCTTGTTCGGCTTGGCGACGCTGACTGAATTGTCGATATAGTTGCTCCCGCTTTGTCCGTTGCCTAGTTGGCCAGAGCCATTGAGTCCCCAGGCCCAGGCTTGACCTGCCTCGTCAATGGCTGTGGTGTGGTAAGCGGTGGCGTTGATTTGCATGAACTTGGTGCCGCCTGGTACCTGAACTTGAACTGGTTTGTTTGTATCCGCACTTGTGCTTTCCGCATCCCAGATTCCTTTGCTGCCCTTAGCGCCGTTGCCTAGTGCGCCTGAACTATTCAATCCCCAGGCCCAAGCCTGTCCTGTGTTGTCGATTGCTAGGGAATGGTAGGCTCCGGCACTAATCTGTTTTATGACGACTGTATTCGGTAACTGCGAAAGGGTGGGAGTGGGGGCGTTGACGCTCCCATCCATATAGCTGGTGCCATTCTTTCCGTTGCCGATTTGGCCTGATCCATTCAGTCCCCAGGCCCAGACCCTGCCCTGTTCGTCCAAGGCCAGGGAATGGAACCAACCGGTGCTGATGGCAGTTATTCGGGAGTCGTCGGGAATCCGTATCTGAACAGGTTTGTTTTGTACCGGATTGCTCTTATCTCCCGTCCCTGTTCCCAGTTGCCCGGCATTGTTGAGTCCCCAGGCCCAGACTCTGCCATGATCGTCCAGGGCCAGCGATTCTACCCCTCCGGCGCTGATCTTGGTGAAGTGAACTCCAGTTGGCATGACTACCTTGGTGGGCTGATCCTTGTCTGCGGTATTGTTGAAATTGCTAGTGGTGCTTGTTCCGGGATCAACGCCGATACCCAGCTGTCCTGTTCCGTTCAGTCCCCAGGCCCAGGCGTTACCGTCGTTGTCCAAGGCCAGGGAGTGGTAGAAGCCGGCGGAGACTTTCGTAAAACGTATATTGGCTGGTGACTGGATCTTGACAGGCGTTGCCTTACTGGCGCTATTGTCCGTATAGCTTATGTTCTTATTTCCAGTAGCGTGTTGGCCGTTGCCCAGTTGTCCGGAGCCGTTGAGTCCCCAGGACCAGGTGCTTCCGTCGGATGCCAAGGCCAGGTTGTGGTAAGCTCCTGCGCTGATCTGGGTGAAGCGTATGCCTCGAGGCTGAGGAGGCGTCAGGGTCACCTCGGTGCCTCCCTGGGTGCTCCCGTGGTCTGGATTCATGCTCCAGATGCCCTTGACTGGCGTCCAATGAGCTGTTAGAGCTAGATTTGATGTCACAGGCTGGCTGAAGTCATAGGCAACATCGCCATTGAACCAGCCATCGAAGGAGAAGCCCTGACGGGTGGGGTCAGCAGGTCGTTGGGCATTTTGCCCGCTTTGTAGATTTTGCGTTTCCGGAGTAGGCAATCCGCCTGCCGGATTGAACGATACTTGGTAGCTGGATTCGATTTGCGGAACTGGAGCAGATTGGATACTCAGAGGCGAGGGAGACGATAGAGTCGGGGATGATGGAAACGGCGAATACGAGTTCAGCGGCGAGGAAGATGGTGAGGGGATAGGGGATGATGCCGAGGATGAATGGGGGGTTTTATCGTTAGTTCCTGCTTCAATATTATTAGGATAATAAGGTATATTTAACTTCCGACCCCCCCCCCCCCTCGATTCTCATATGAACTTTGTTCTTGGGAAGCGGGAGCAAAATCCTGAGCCGCGTTAGCGCAGGTCAAACCAGTAACAGCGCACAGGCCGAGCGTGGTCAATACCGTGAAAACGCCGCGAATAAGCTGTTGCTTCCCCATGAGTTCCTCCTCCAAAGCACAGACCAGCCCGAAATCCCCGATCGGAGCTGAAAATGTGCCGCCTGCAAAACAGGCATTACATTAAATAGTTTAGCAGAGCACCTGCGCTTATATCAATTAGGCTCTAGCTGGCCGTCTGTCACCTCAAAGGGGTAAATGGCGATCAGGAAGGATACTGTTTGGCGGTCATCATTGTAAAGAGCTTTTTAAGTACGAAGCTACAAGAAAACCTGCTCTTGTGGCCGACGGCACGGGTTAACTCCTATGCCATCGGCCATGAGGTATCAGTGAGTGCTGGCTAGAGTCTGATGGGCTGTTTCCAGGTAATGTTGCCTCGCCGCCAGGACCGTCACCGTCACGAAAAGTCCTACAAGCAGTATGACGAGCAGACCCTGGCTGCCGGTCAGGGGCAGAATATCCCTGTAGGTAAAGGGAAGGCTCTCAGTCTGAGAGTTGCCTTGGCCCACATTCCAGGTGATATTGACTGTTGTCCGTCCTGCCTTGAAGGCTGGGGTATAGAAGGTCCAGGTATTCCATGATCCCCATGCGTCGGCTGTGCCGCTCCGGGTCAGTTCAAGAACTGATGCAGTATGCGGATCCGTGCCGACGGTGACTGAGCTGATGGTCAATTGCGGCGGGCAGACCAAAGTTGCTGCTTTGACGGAAGTGCTGTCCAAATTGGTGCCTAGCTGTCTGCCGCTGTTGTCGCCCCAACCGTAGGCCATGCCGTCGGAGTCGATGGCCAGGACTTGGCGCTCGCCTGCACTGATCTGTATGCTGCTGCCGTCCTTGCTCACCAAAACGGGGGATGCGCTGATGGATCCTGAGATGGAGACATTGCCCAGGGCGTTTTGACCATTGTTTCCCCAGGTGTATATCTTCCCTTTGTCGTTGATTCCCGCGCAGAACCATCCACCGGCGCTGATCTCGGTGGGTTTGAATCCATCGCTGCCTCCGTCAGGATCAGCCACCAGGGTTGGTATTGCTGCATCATTGGTGTCTCCGGTGCCCAGTCGCCCATCGGTATTCGCACCCCAGGCGTAGGCTTTGCCGTCTCTGCCAATGGCCAGGGAGTGCGAGCCTCCTGCGCTGACCTGAGTGGCGAAGAATCCTATCGATCCGTCCTCGTATTGCACGGGTGACGATACCGACACAGGAGTGGCCTGTGAGGATTTGGCATTGTTGCCCAGTCTACCGCTGTCGCCGTATCCCCAGGCGTAGGTTTGCCCGCTTATGCCGATGATCAGAGAGTGCTGATATCCCGCACTGACCTGTCTTGCCTGGAACCCAGGACTGGTGGCGCTTGCGTTGACAGCTACAGGAGCAGGGGCGTTCCCGCTCGTGTTGCCGTCGCCCACCTGTCCGCCGTTGCTCCTGTCTCCCCAGGCGTAGACCTGATGATCCTTGCCGATGGCCAGGGAATGATAGCCTCCTGCACTTACCTGGGTGTAGGCAAAGTCAGTACCTGCGTCGGATGGCTTCTTCACTTGGACGGGCGTCGTGTTGGTGCCGCCTGCGGTGCCCTTGCCGAGCTGCCCCCTGCCGTTGTCTCCCCAGGCGTAGGCATTGCCGTCACTGCCGAGGGCCAACGAGAATCCATATCCTGCGCTTACCTGGATGTAGGCGAAGTCTGTACCTGCGCCGGATGGCTTCTTCACTTGGATGGGCGTCTTGCTGCTGTCCTTGCTGCCGTTACCGAGCTGTCCCGTGCTGTTGTTTCCCCAGGCGTAGGCATTGCCGTCACTGCCGACAGCCAGGGTATGGTTTTTGCCTGTGCTGACCTGGGCGAAGCGGATGCCGCGCTGCGAGGGCGGAGTGATGGTGACCTGGTATCCGCCAGTGGACGGACTGACGGTTGGGTCGACGGTCATTTGAGTCGACGAAAGCGTCCAGTGCGCGACCAGGGTCAACGGGTCCGTTACCGGCTTGCCGAAGTCGTAGGCAACATTTGAACTGCCGTCAGCCGCTTTGACGAACCACCCGTCGAACAGGAAGCCCGTCTTGGCCACGGTCTGTCGGGGTACCAATTCGCCTTCCTCGATGTCCTTGCTTGTCCATGCGGCTCCAGTACCTCCCTCAGGGTCAAGCGTTATGCGTTTCTTGGTCCGATCGAAGGTGTAGTCGAATTGCTGTGTCTGCCTCGAGTCTCCGGTATCGTCGGCAATAGTCCATGTGATGGTGAAACTGGAGGGGCCGTACGGGTACGCGGGCGTGACGAAGGTCCAATCCTGGTTTGCATCCCAGGTGTCTTTGCCTGTCTGGGTCAGGTTTGTGGCCGGCTTGGTGCTGCTGGCCATGGTGCCGAAGATGACCTTAATCAGGGTGATCTGCGGCGACTGTGTGGTGCCGGGCACTGAGGTCGCTCCGGTTCGTCCGAGTTGGTTGTAGTAGCTGTATCCCCAGGTGTAGAGCAATCCGTCAGACCCGATGGCCGTCTGGTGATGGCTGGAGGTGGACACTGCGGAAGCCTTTACCGATTGGGCCAGGGTGATGGCTTTCGGATTGGTCTGCCATGCCGTATTGTCGTTCACGCCGTTGCCCAGCTGGCCGTAACCCTCCTTGCCCCAGGTATAGATCCTTCCGCTGTCGTCTATGGCTTCCGATCCATCATCGCCTGCGCTGATGGCGGTGATGTTGACGGGCTCGTTTCCGAAACTGATCGCGGTGGATCCTCTCGTGCTGACGTTGGTATCTGTAGTGGAGCCGATGGCGGTGCCGGAACCCCATCCGTAGAGGTCATGATCCGTATCCAGTGCCAACACGTGCTGGTAGCCCGCGCTGATGGCGATATAGAACCGGGTATCAGGCTGTCCGGTGCCTAGGTCTTGGACACGTGTCGGAGTCGGACTGCCATTAGAGGCGCCGTTGCCGAGCTGCCCCTTGGTGTTTTCGCCCCAAGTCCAGACATGGCCTTGACTGTCCAGGGCCGTACCCGAGGTAAATCCTGCGCTGATGGCTGTTATGTTGGACAACGCCGTGACCTTGGTAGGGGTAGGGCTGTCTTTGTCTGAGCTGCCGTTGCCGAGCTGGCCTTGAGTGTTGTCGCCCCAGGTGTAGACCGTGCCGTCCGAGGCCAGGGCCATGGCGTATGCCCGTCCCGCGCTGATTGCGGTGATTTTGGCATCGCCTGTCTGTGCCTTTACTGGTTCGTTGGAATTATCGGTAGTGCCGTTGCCGAGTTGTCCCTTGCCGTTGCTGCCCCAGGTATAGACGGTGCCGTCCGAGGCCAGGGCCATGGAATAAGCGTCGCCGGCGCTGACGGCTATGAAGATTTTTCCTTTTATGGCATCATTTTCGGTGATCCGTACTGGTGTGGCCGCCGTGCCTGAGTCTTTGCTGTTCCCCAGTCCGCCGCTGGCCTGATTTCCCCAGGCGTAGACGTGTCCGTCAGAACCCACAGCCAGGGTGTGGTAGCGCCCGGCGCTGGCCTGGGCAAACCTCACTGCTCTGGGCTTGGGAGGAGTCAGGGTGATTTTGGAGCCCCCGGTGTCGTCGCCATGGAGGGCATCCGAGGTCTTCCATTTCATATCTGACGAAGACCAATGCGCTTTCAGATTCAGTGGCTCGGTGACAGGACTGCTGAAGTCGTAGGCCACATTGGAGCTGCCGTCTGCCTCCTTGATGAACCAGCCGTCGAAGAGGGAACCTGCCTTGGTCACGGTGGGAGGTGAAGCCTGCTTGCCTGCGGTGACGAACTGGTCCGAGGCTGATGAGCCTCCGTCCGAATCAAAGGTGATCTTCTGGGCAGTGGGTGTGAATGTATAGTTGCCGATGCTTTGCCCCTGCTGTGCGGCGCCGCCAATGGACCATTGACCGTCGTTGATCCTGATCTTGGTGGTTCCGTAAGTGTGGTGCGGGGTAGTGACCGTCCATGGGGTATTTGAACTCCAGGTATCGTCGCCTGCTGAAGTTCGGCTAATCGGGCTGTTGGTGTCGGTCTTGGCTACATCCGTCCTGCCGAAGGTCACCTTGGCCAGGTCTATCTGGGGCGGGCCGACCGCTGCAGGCGTGGTCTGCGAACCGCTTTGAGGTCCCTTGCTGCCTTGTCCCAGCTTGCCGTTTTTCGCTTCCCCCCAGCTGTAGGGGAGCCCGTCCGAACCAATGGCCAGGCTGTGCCGACAGACATCGAATGCAGTGACCGTGACGCCTGTCAGGCTCACCTTGGTCATAGTTGATTTGGGCTTTGTGGTGCCGTCGCCCAGCTGGCCGCTGGAATTGCTGCCGAACATATACAGGCTGCCCGCAGAGTCGACCACCGCAGAGGAGTAGTCCCCGGCGCTGGCTGAAACAGGCGTCGCCGCTTCCGTGGGCAAACTTACCAGGCTGGGATAGAAGGAGTGGACGCTGTCGGCATTGGCGTCATTGCCCTTGGTCAGGGGATAACCCCAGTAGTACACCTTGCCTGTATTGCTCAGTGCCAGGACGTGCAGGTACCCTGCATCGATGTCGGTGTAGACAGTGCTGTCTGGGTTGCCGGTCGAGTCGCCGTAAATGCGCGATGGAGTGTAGACATTGGAACCACTGCTGGTGCCGTCCATGGTGCCGATGCTGAGCTGGCCGCCCTGGTTGCGTCCCCAGGCGTAGGCATGTCCTTGGCTGTCCAGCGCCGTTTGAAAATCGTATCCGGCACTGATGGTGGTGAAGGTGACGCCGGATGAAGAGACCGCTGCAGGTGAAGAGTTGACGTTGACGCCCGTGTGCCCGTTGCCGAGCTGGCCGTATTGGTTGTCTCCCCATGTGTAGATCGTCCCGCTCGAGGACAGGGCCATGGCATGCCAGTATCCGGCGCTGATGGCGGTGATGGTGGCATTAAGATTTGCCTTTACCGGTACTGAAGAATTCGTGGTGGACCCGTTGCCGAGTTCGCCGCGACTGTTGTCGCCCCAGGTGTAGACGGTGCCGTCGGAGGCCAAGGCCATGGAGAAAGTGGTCCCTGCGCTGACGGATATGAAGGTCTTGCCTTTGATGGCGTCGTTTTCGGTGATCCGCACCGGCGTGTTTTTGTTGATTGTGGTGCCGTCGCCAAGCTCGCCCTTGCTGTTGTCTCCCCAGGCGTAGACGTGGCCGTCCGAGCCTACGGCCAGTGTATGGTCGTGGCCGGCGCTAACCTGCGCGAATCTGACCCCTCTTGGCTTGGGGGGCGTAAGGGTGATAGCAGAGCCGCCGGTGTCGTCGCCGTTGACGTCGGTTGTCGTCCACTGACCATCGTTGACCGATGACCAATGGGCCGTCAGCGACTGCGTGCTGGTGACCGGCTTGCCGAAATCATAAGCGACGTTGGAGCCTTTGAGGAACCATCCGTCAAACAGGTAGCCTGATTTGTTGACAGCAGGTGGGGATGCCAGATGACCTGAGGCTACTGTCTGGCTCAGGGCAGGCGAGCCGGATACCAGCGAGCCCCCGTCGGGCTCGAAGGTGAGGGTATATGAGGATGAATCCCTGGTCTGCGGTGACTTGTCTCTCGGTGAGCTGTCCCTGAACGATCTGTCCGCCCTTTTGCTGTTGAACAGTTGGATGGACTTGAATGGTGAAGGATTGTTGCTGGCCAGCGGTGATGGTGAGGCAGTCGGAGCAACAGCTCCAGCCCGTGCCTCGCTGCCTGTCCGGAGCAATGGACTTGCGCTGCTGTCCGGACTGGGCGAGGGCGATTCTGTGGCAGATGCAGGTGCCATGTCGCCGGTGGTTGCGTATGCGCCTGTTGATGCTCCGATCAGTGCCAATCCAACCATGGCTGTCAGCGTCACCAGTCTGCGGATGCCATGAGCATTCCCCATTCGATTCTTCCTCCCCAAGCGTGCCGATTCCCCAGGTCGTGGCCCCTAAATCTGCGTCGATGCACACTAAAATAAAGTCCCTCTATGACTTTTACTATAGCATTACACTCTTCGGACAGTTCATAGTGACCTGATCAGGCTCTTGCTGGGCAAATTCACTGCAGGAGGCATGCTTCAGTTACGGAGAAGTATGGAAGCCGCACTTTTGCATGAGCGACGATGGCTCGACTGACATTGTAGGATTGCCGTTGTCACCAGTGACACGGATAGAAAACCGGGGCGGTGCCTATGGCCGAACCGTCCCGGTTGTATTGGGAATTGTAGAGCCTACTTACGAGGCTTCTTGGCCGGGGGCTCGCCCAGCTGGCTGGCGGTCACTCGGATGCCCGCTTCATCCTCGCCGGCTCCCTTGGCTTCGGGCTGGGTGGTCTCCTCGACCAGATTCAGATCTCCTGTGACCCTGCCCGCTTCGGCTATGTCGTCCAGGGCGGCCTTGACGGCTCCCAGGCCCTCCGGCGCCACGCTCAAGGAAGCGGAGAGGATAGGGGTCTTCATGGAGACCTTGGCCTCGGACTTGATTCGCCGCAGTGAAGCCAAAGCAGTGCCTGCCCATGCCAGAAGAGCCGGATCCTGGCCCTGGGCAGCTGCCCGGTAGGATTCTGGGCGTGGCCAGGATGCCCGGTGAACCGATCCATCCCCCTGGTGCATCCACTGCCAAGCCTCCTCGGTGGCGAAGGGCAGGAAGGGCGCCAGGAGACGATCCAGAGCATCCAGGACCAGTCCTAGGGTCGTGCGGGCGCTCAGCACCTGGGCCTCGTCAGGGGTTCTGCCGGTGGCATCCGCAGTTCCGTAGGCCCGGTTCTTGGCCAGTTCGATGTAGTTGTCGCAGAAGTCCCAGAAGAAGGATTCGGTCACCTCCAGGGCCTTGGAGTGCTCGTATGATTCCAGGGCCTTGGTGGCCTGGTCGATCACCTGGGCAAGGCCGGCCAGGACCGCCCGGTCCAGCGTGACGGTGACGTCAGCGGGGTTCCAGGTGACGTCCGCTGCCTGGGTGACCTTATGGTTTTCGTCCTCCCGCCCGATGGCCAGAGCGAACTTGACGGCGTTGAGGAGTTTGACGGCCAGGCGGCGGCCGATTTTCATCTGCCCCTCATCGTAGGTGGCATCCAGGCCCAACCGGGCGCAGGATGCCCAATAACGCACAGCGTCGGCGCCATACTTCTTGATGGGTTCGTCCGGCACTACCACATTGCCCTTGGACTTGCTCATCTTCTTGTGGTCCGGATCCAGGATCCACCCCGACAGGGTGGTGTCACTCCAGGGCAGGCAACCGTTCTCCAGATGAGCGCGGTCCATGGAGCTGAAGAGCCAGGTGCGGATGATGTCCTGGCCCTGGGGGCGCAGATCCATGGGGAAGGTGGCCTTGAAGAGGGCCTGGTCCTGTTCGCCCGGTTCGGCCCAGTGGGTCACGATCTGGGGGGTCAGGGAGCTGGTGGCCCAGGTGTCCATGATGTCCTTCTCGGCCGTGAAGCCGCCGGGCTGGTCGCGCTGGGATTCCTCGAAGCCCTCGGGCACATCGCTGCTGGGGTCGATGGGGAGCCTGTCCTCGGCCGGGGTGATGGGATGGGCGTAGTCGGTCTCGCCGTTCTCCTTGACCGGGTACCAGAGAGGGAAGGGGACACCGAAGAAGCGCTGGCGGGAAATCAGCCAGTCGCCGTTCAGGCCCTCGACCCAGTTGTTGTAGCGCACCCGCATGAAGTCCGGGTGGAAGTTGAGTTCCTTGCCGCGCTCCAGCAGCTCCTTGTTGAGCTTCTGGTCGGTGCCGCCATTGCGCAGGTACCACTGACGGGAGGTGACGATCTCCAGGGGCTTGTCGCCCTTCTCGTAGAAATTGGTCATGCGCTTGGTGGGCTTGGGCTCGCCGTCCAGGTCGCCGGACTCGCGCAGGGCGTCCACGATGATCTTGCGGGCTGAGAAGGTGGTCTTGCCTTCGGTCTGCTCAAAGATGCGCCGTCCGCCTTCATCGGTGATCCAATCCGGCACGTCCATGACGATTCGTCCGTTGCGCTGGATGATGGACCTGGTGGGCAGGTTCAGGTCCCGCCACCACTGCACGTCGGTCACGTCGCCAAAGGTGCAGCACATGGCGATGCCGGCGCCCTTGTCCATCTCTGCGGCAGGGTGGGCCAGAATGGGCACCTCGACCTTGAACAGGGGGGAGTAGACCTTCTGCCCGAAGTACTTCTGGTAGCGCTTGTCATCCGGGTGGGCGATCAGGGCGCCGCAGGCCGCCAGCAGCTCAGGCCTGGTGGTCTCGATGTATATTGGGGTGCCGTCCGCGAACCGGAAGGCCACCCTGTGGTAGAAGCCGTCGTACTCGCGCGACTCCAGCTCGGCCTGGGCCACGGCGGTCTGGAAGGTCACGTCCCAGAGTCCCGGGGCCTCCTTCTGGTATGCCTCGCCCCGGGCCAGATTCCGAAGGAAAGCCTTCTGCGCCACCCGTCGGGGATGCTCGCCGATGGTGTGGTAGGTCTGCGACCAATCCACCGACAGGCCCAGCGACCGCCAGAGCTGCTCGAAGAGCTTCTCGTCCTCGGCGGTCAGTTCCTCGCACAGTTCGATGAAGTTCTGACGGGAGACGGGCACCTGATCCTTGGCGCTGATCTTCTTGCCCTTGGTCCCATGGAAGGGGGGTTTGAAGTCCGGATCGTACTTGAGCGAGGTGTCCACACGGACCCCGTAGTAGTTCTGGACCCGCCGCTCAGTGGGCAGGCCGTTGTCGTCCCAGCCCATGGGGTAGAAGACGTCGTAGCCCTGCATCCGCTTGAACCGGGCGATCACGTCGGTATGGGTGTATGAGAAGACGTGCCCCACATGCAAATGCCCGGAGACCGTGGGCGGCGGGGTGTCGATGGAGTAGACGCCGGAGCGCTCGCGGGTGTTGCGGAAGCGGTAGACGCCGGACTCATCCCAGTCGCGGCACCACTTTTCCTCCAGGCCATCCACGCCCACCCTGTCGGGCAGGGGGGTCAGATGGGCATTGACGATTCCTTGGTGTTCAGCAGACATACCAGCATTTTATGGACGAACAGTGACAAGGGGCGCCGGCCTTTTCACCCCTGGATGCGCAGGTTCCACAGGGGCAGGTAGCGGTCCAACAGAGAGCTGGGCATGCCCTGGAGGCGGGGGGCGGTGAGGACCAGGGGCGTGCGCTGATACAGCCAGTCGCTGGGGGAGAGGTCGCTGACCTGTCGGGCAAAGGCCTTCAGTCGCTCGGCATAGGTGTTTTGGTCGGTGCAGTCCGTCACCTGCTTCCAGGAGTTCTGGACATCGACGTTGTCGAAGAGCATGGTGGAGTCGGGGTCGGCGAAGCGGTCGATTTCATCGTTGTCCATGACCATCAGGGCCATGTCGTAGTCGCGGCGGTTGAGCACCTGGTCACGGAAGGTGGGCTGATCCACCATGGAGACCTGAGTGGGGATGCCTGCTGCCTTGAGCTGTGTGCGCATCAGCTCGCCCACCTGGCTGCCGAATTCGCGGGGATAGACCAGACGCAGACCGTTCTTGAAGAAGGAAGGGCGGTAGTAGGAGGACCGATGAATCGCCTGAGCACGGTCGAAGGGGAAGGCCTGTAGGTCAGAATCGTAGCCAGGGCTCAGCTGGTTGAGCGGTCCGCCCAGCGCCTTGGCTCCGCCTCCCTCCAGTTTGGCAATGGCTTCTCGATCCAGGGCGTAGCGGACGGCCTCACGCATATGCTGGTCTGACAGCGGGCTGGTTGCTATGTTGTTGAAGGCCAGGACCACATTGTCTGTACTGGGCGTGGCGGTCGGCTTCTTGTGGGCCTGTGCGGCGGTGGCAGGGTCCAAGTCCACTACGGCGTCCAGGCGTCCCTGGTCCAGATCCTTGACGGTCTCTTGCGGACTGCCGGTATAGGTGAATATCACCTTGCTGATGGCGGCCTTGTCCGGGCCTCGGTAGGATTTGTTGGCAGTCAGGGTCAGGCTGGTGCCGGGCTGCCAGTCATCCACCTGGTAGGGGCCTGAGCCGGCTGATCGAGTGGAATAGTTGACCCGGGCCTGGCGGTCGTAGACTATGCCCGCCCGACCGCTCAGGGCGGTCAGCAATCTGGCGTTCGGGCTCTTCAGGCCAATCACCAGTGTGGCATCATCGGGGTTGGTGACCCTGGCCAGTCCGTCCAAGTCCCGATGGCCCTGGTACTGATGGTCGATGATCTGGTGCAGGGACCAGAGGGCATCCTCCGAGGTCAGGCGGCGTCCGTCGGCGAAGCGGGCGTCATTGCGCAGATGAAAGGTATAGAGCAGGCCGTTTGCGGAGACCTCCCAGTTCTGGGCCAGGCCGGGCGTCGGCCGACCTTTGGCGTCGGGCCTGGTCAGGGTCTGGTAGACGTTGCCCATCAGGGCCTGGTCGGTGGCGCGTCCTGGTTCGGTGCGGATGTCCAGGGAGACGGGGGCCTGGCGTGCCCGGATGCGCACGATTCGGCCTGAACCCTCCTGGGCCCAGGGCAGCCGCCAGCCTCCTTGGCCTGTCACCAGGGGCCAGGCCATGTAGGTGCCCGCGGTCAGGACCGCCAGTACCAGGAAAAAGATGATTCCGGATCTGATTTGTTTGTGTCTGCCGCGTGCCATGGTTTTGATTCTACCGAGAGGCTGGTCCTGCCAGGAGTTCGGCGCTGGGACATGTTTCAGCCAAGGGGCAGTGGAGGCAGTCGGGCTTGCGGGCGTGGCAGGTGGCCCGGCCGTGCAGAATCAGCCTGTGCGACAGATTGGTCCAGTCCTCGGGCGGGAAGCAGTCACAGATCTCATGCTCGATCTTCACCGGATCGGGGTGGGTGCTGCGCCAGTCGGTCCGCCAGCGCAGACGGCCGGTGACCCGGGTGACGTGGGTGTCCACCGGGAATCCGGGGATGTTGAAGGCATTGCCCAGGACCACGTTGGCGGTCTTGCGCCCCACGCCGGGCAGGCTGGTCAGTTCCTCCATGGTCTGGGGGACCTTGCCCCCGTAGTCCTCGGTCAGCATCAGGGACAGCCCCAGGAGGTGTCGGGCCTTGGCATGGTAGAAGCCCACCGGGTGGATGATGGACTCCAGTTCGGCAGGCTGCGCCTGGGCCATTGATTCGGGGTCGGGGTAGCGCTCGAAGAGTTCGGGGGTCACCGAATTGACCCGCTTGTCGGTGGTCTGGGCGCTCAGGACCGTGGCCACCAGCAGTTCGAAGGGGTTGCGGAAGTGCAGGGCGCAGACCGCCTCGGGAAAGACCTGGCAGAGGATGCGGTACTCCTCGTGCATGCGGGCCAGGCGTCGGGCCTTGCTCTCCCTACCCTGGGGGTGCTTTCGGTTTGATGATGCATCAGTCACTATGATCGGTTTTCTTCTTTTTGGAATCCTGGGGTTGTTCTGACTGGCTGTCCTGTTGCTCGTGTTGCTCGGCTGGGTCTGGGTTGGTCCCGGCCTCCGGCTCCGGTTTGGGCACTGAGGTCGTCCTTGCCGAGGAGGGTGGGTCGAACCTGTAGCCAACATTGCGGACCGTGCCGATTAGGTGCTCGTACTCGCTGCCCAGCTTGGCCCTGAGACGCCGCACGTGCACATCCACCGTTCTGGTGCCGCCGTAGTAGTCATAACCCCAGACCTCCTGGAGGAGCTGGGCTCTGGTGAAGACCCTGCCGGGATGCTGGACCAGGTATTTGAGCAGCTCGAACTCCTTGTAGGCCAGGTTTATGGGACGGCCGTGGATTCGGGCCGTGTAGCTCTCGGTGTCCACAACCAGATCGCCCGAGCGGACCTGACCGGTGGGGACTTGGTCTTCCACCTCTTCCGGCTGGACATCAGGCTTGCGTGTCGGTGTCACACGCTGGCAGACCAGACGCAGCCGGGCTTCGACCTCGGCAGGTGATGCGGACTGAATGATGACATCGGCCACGCCCCAGCCGGCATTGACCACGGTGAAGCCGCCCTCGCTCAGAATCAGGATGATAGGCGTGGACAGGCCCGAGGCCCGGGTCAGGCTGCAGAGGGTCTTGGCTTCGGCCAGGTCGTCGCTGGCATCGATCAGCAGCACGGTGTCCTCGGGCATTCTTACCAGGGAGGCGGCATCCAGGGGCAGGACGCGCACTCGATGGGAGAGCAGGGCCAAGGCTGGCAGAACCGATGCCGGGTCCTCGGCGCAGGTCATCAAGGTCAGATCCGTCACGGGGGTACCTTCTTCCCTGTCCGTTCGTCCATAGCGGGGGTGGATTCGTTGAACAGTCGTCATCATTGTACAATCGGCCCGTCACAGGGGCTCCGAGTTCACAGGATGGCCTTGCCCTAGGATGTGACGTATGGCTCCCCGACGGGGACAGGCAGGAGGACCCATGGCGCAGACCGTAAAAGAAACCCGGGATGGGCGCGCGCCCGCCCTGACTCAGTTGCTGGCCCTGGCGGCCCTGATTCTGCCGGGCGTGGCGGCGGGCTTGCTGGCCGAGCCCCGGGTCGCTCGATGGGTGCAGGCCGTTCTGGTTCTGGTGCTGGCCTCAGCCATGCTGGTCTCTTGGCCCCTGGTGGGCCGAGGCATCCGACCCGGTCCTGACCGAGCCGTGTCTGGTCTGCTGGCCTTGGTCGCTCTGGTGCCGTCCCTGGTCGTGCAAGGGCCTGGTGCCCTCTGGGCCTGGCTGTCGGCTGCGGCATTCCTGCTGGCACTTCTGGCTGTATTTATGTTTGTTCGTCAGATGCTGCGTCGGGATCGGCGGATGGTTATCCGTGGCATTTCTGCAACCGCCATGGGCGGGGTGACCGCTGTGGCCGCCTCAGGGTGGGTCTTTCTGCCGGAGCTGGTCAGAGGCTTGCATCCTGACCTGATGCCGATTCTGGTGGTGCTTGTGGCCTTGCTGCTGCTGGTCGGGCTCATGACCTCGGGTTACCGTTGGGCCCAGGAGGCAGCTGATCGGCGTGGAGCCGTTGGTCTGGCGCTGATGTCGGTTCTTCTGGCCGGATCCATCGTGGTTCTGGCCGCTATGGTCTTGCAGACGACGTTCTGAGTCAGGCATTCATCAGGTGATCCAAAAGGATCTGGATGCCCATGACGATCAGAATGATGCCGCCGGCGATTCTGGCAGGCTTGCGCCAGCGGGACCCGACCGCGTATCCGATGCGCAGTCCCAGAATGGAGGCTGCCGCCGTCACCAGCCCGATGACCAGTGCGGACAGCCAGATGTTGATGCCCAGCAGGGCCAGGCCTGCGCCCACGCCGAATGAGTCGATGCTGGTGGCGATGGCTGCAGGGAGCATCTGACGCCAGGAGAAGCCCTCCTCGCCCCTCGCTCCTTCTTCCTCGCCATAGACGCCCTCGCGGATCATGTTGACCCCGATGACTGAAAGGATGCCGAAGATAATCCAGTGATCCACGGCGGCCAGGGAGTCCTGCAGCATGGAGGCGGTGAAGTAGCCCAGCAGGGGCAGCAGAGTCTGGAATCCGCCGAACCAAAGTCCGACCAGCCAATGATGGCGGGCCCGCAGCCGGTCCACGGACAGTCCTTTGCTGATGGAGACGGCAAAAGCGTCAGAAGATACACCTAAAGCGATAAACAACAATCTCAAGAACACGGCATTCCTCGAAAGGGTTCATCCCCGCTGGGATGGGCCTCGACCAGGTCTCCTCAAACCCGCCTACGCCTCGGGAGCGTCGAGCGCGGAACTGCCGATTGGAGTCGGCTTTGAATTCGTTGAATGCCGTTCACATGCTACGCCAAAACAATATGGACATAGATTTTACCTGTCAGCGCTGGAACAATCAAGCATGACATGAAGCCGGATGACCCTGCTCAATGAGCCTTGGTTACCGACAGGATGCTTCAGATCGCGTCTATAGCGCGCTACTGGTCCTGGTAGGTGACGGCGTAGAACTCGCCATTCTGGTATCGGGCCATGTACACATCGCTGACCTTGTGTATGCCCTGCTTGGCCAGCTGCTCGTCGAGCCAGTCCTCGTCCCGTCCCATGGTGTCAAGAACGTCGGGATTGACCCGCCCGTCCATGACCACCGGGTAGCGCACGTCCTTGTCGCCCTCGGAGATGATGGTCAGGCCGCCGTTCTGCTCAACGATGCCCCGCTTGACGTCGCGGATGTCATTGATGCCCTTGGTGCGCAGCTTGAAGTCCACCTCCTTGGCCGTCAGGTTGACCTTGAGGCAGTTCTGGACCAGCAGCTTGCCGTTCTTGATGATGGTGACCGGTTCGCCGTCGATGTACTTGCCCACCGCGTGGATGTGGGTCTTGGCGTACCGGGTGATGAGAATCAGCGCCGCCCATATCAGCAGGATGACAATGTACTGGGCCATGGAGATGCTGTCGCTGTAGATGACCCCGCCGATGATGCCGCCCAGGACGTAGTTCTGCAGCTGGTCCATGGGCGAGGTGGGCGCCAGGTTCCCCTTGCCGGTCACATTGATGAGCAGGGTGATGAAGAGAAGCCCGACGATCAGCTTCAGGGCCACGTTGACGTAGAAATTGATATCCATGGGTCACTCTCCGATCACGGTGATGTCTGGGTGGTACAGGTCTGCGCGCTGCAGCAGGAACTCTGAGCCGGAGCTGTTGAATACCAGGGTGTAGTAGCCTTTGGGGGTCTTGATGATCATGTCGTTGTTGCGCGAGGTGTCGTTGATGCTGATCTGCTCAGGATTGACCTTGAGCTTGGCTGCCGACTTGTCGATGACCGTGGTCAGCTGGCCGCTCTGCAGACTGGCCGTGCGCAGATTGGTGTAGTCGCTGTACTGGATGGCTGCAGCCAAGAGGAGCAGGGTGGCCAGGATGATGGACAGATCCTTGTACTTATGGTTCCAGCGATGGCGGGAGTACATAAACAGGAAGAAGAGGAAGGCCAGGGCCAGAACGACGACCACGATGATCCTGATCATGGTCCAATTGGTCTGCCCGCCCTTGAGGTATTGGTACGTATAGAAAGTCATAGCCGCTCCTGCCCTTGCGCGCGCACCCGCAATTCGTAATCGTAGACGGGCAGACGCAATTTGGGAGGATTTAGGCATGCAAAACCCCGGTTCGGGCTGTCTGTTGGGCCCTTGCCGGGGTGGTTATGACTGCTGACCAGCCTTGAGTGGTCAGTGCTGGGCGGCCAGGCGCTCGCGTGCAGCCTTGATCTGGGTCTCGGCGGCCTCGGCGTTGGTCCAGTAATCGCCGGGCATGACCTCCTTGCCCGGTTCCAGAGCCTTGTACTGCTCGAAGAAGTGCTTGATCTCCTGCTTGTGGAAATCGGAGACATCGTCGATGTCCTTGATGCCATCGAAGCGGACGTCGGCGGGCACGCAGAGGACCTTGTCATCCCCGCCGGCCTCGTCGACCATGTGGTAGAGGCCTACGGCGCGGCATTCAACGATGCAGCCCGGGAAGACCGAGTCGGGAATCATGACCAGGGCATCCAAGGGATCCCCGTCCTCGCCCAGGGTGCCGTCGATGTAGCCGTAGTCATCGGGGTAGCCCATGGAGGTGAAGAGGGTGCGGTCCAGCCTGATATGGCCGCTGTCGTGGTCCATCTCGTACTTGTTGCGGGAGCCCCGGGGGATCTCGACCAATACGTCGAATGTCTCTGCCATTGTCCTGTCTCCTTTTCGGTCTGGACGGCATAGGTATGTCTCATACACAGCATAACCGTCCCGCGGCACATTCGACCACAGTCTCCCGCTCACGCACCTATATGCCCAGCGGCCGCTCATACTCAAGGCATGGGGCGGGCGAAGAGTGAGGACGAGTATGAACAAGCATAGATGGATCGGCCTCTTGGCGGCTCTGGCTGCCCTGGCGACCCTTGCCGGTCCGGCGGCCCCGGCCATGGCTGGCGGAGGATCAGGTCATGCCGGTGGCAGACCAGTGCCCCCCGGCGGCCAAAAGGTCCGGCTCTGGCAGGGTTGGGCCTACAAGGATGATGACCAGGGGGCTTTTGGTGGCTATGAGATAGGCAGCGTAGACAGGGCGTTCTCCCAGATGGGCGTGGTGGATGGAGGCAATGCCACTACGGCCCGGGTCAAGCGACAGGCTCTGGATGAGGCCAACGGCAATTGCCAGGCGCGCTTTAACGAGGCCCATGCCGACCAGTCCGGACAGGGCCACTGCCGGGTGACCGGCGTGGGCGTGGTTGCCGGCTACCGTGGATCCCAACGTATCTTTGACGGGATCTCCGTGGCTATTCACAAGCTTTGGATGGATAACTGGCGTAGCCAGGTGGCCAACAGCACCTTCAGCAACCGTGGGGTGACCTATCGGACCAGCGACTCCTTCTGGGATCAGTCCAACGACAATCTAGACAAATTCGCTGAAGAGTATGCAGGTGACGAAAAAGGCATCTCCCTGGTGGTGATCATGCTCAACGACTACGAGCCCAAGCCGGCCGATCTGCCGCCGGGTCCGCCCGATAAGCAAGTGGATTGGGGCACCAGCGCGGATGGAATGACCAATCGCACCCATATCGTTACTGGAACCGGTCGTGGCGGTCGCGAACTGACATTTACCGATGTCTTCAACCCTCAGGGCAAGCAGTACCGTGTCAGTGGTCAGCATGTCAGAGACCAGACCAGCGGCGAAGACCTGACCGACCAATTCGTTTTCAACACCGCCGAAGGGGCCAGGCCGCCTGGTGACCGGGCCACAGCCACCTGGAAGGGCGGGACCCTGCCGGAGGAACACCGCTGGGCATGGCAGCTGGATGTGACTGTCGACCGGCCGGAGACCGGGGTGATCCTGGACCAGGGAGGAATCCGCTGGAAGGGCGCTGCCCGGCAGGTTGACCAGTCGACTCCCGAGCGTCGTACGCCCACCTGGAAGCCCAGGCCGGACAAATCCTGGATTCTACGAGACACTGCCACGGGGGCGTGGAAGAGCGTAATAGACCCCCAATGGAGTAACGGGACTGGTGCTGATGGACATGCCTTTTTGGACGGCGACCGGGTGGGATCGGTGGTCAACGCTACTGTCGAAGCCCATTTGATTGAAGCCCCTAAGGTTTTCGCCTTGACTGACGACTGGAGCGCTGCCGACTATCTGGTTGATCAGGATGGGGCTGGGGCTATCCGCATTTTTGTGTCCAAGGCCAAGGCGGATGCAGACGGGCACTACCACCGCAGCAGCGTCGGAGACATCGTGACCAAAGGCAGGGATGTGACCGACCGTTTTGAGATCAGCGTGACAGGCACTCGCGCGCGGGCCCAGGCCAAGAGCGGATGGTTGAGCGGTCTCAAGGGGATGGAGGACCCTATGCAGGTCACCATGCTGGTTCCCTTCACGGTCCGATTCGCCAACGGCGGTGGCGCGGCCCAGGTTCGCAAGGATCTGGGCAGAACACCCGACCAGGAGCTGACCTTCTGCAAAGCGCCAGACGGCCATGGAAACCAGGGCGAGGCCCTGACCAACTCAGGCTCCCAAACTGTCAACAGGCAGAGTGTACAGACCAACAAGCCAGGCATCTGCGGGTATCTGCCTCCGGTGCGCAAGGATGTCATTTCGGAGGCCGGTCAGGGCGGGGAGCAGGCCAGTGTTGACGGCAAGGTGGTCTTTCCTGGTCAGCGGCTGGAGTATCAGTTGGATACCCAGCCCAGCCTGCCTGACAATCTGGCCTACCCAGTCGAATCAATCATCCTGACGGATGTCTATGACCGCTGGTTTTTGCCCGACAAACAGACTCTTGAGGTGACTGACCTGCAGAGCGGCGATGTCATCGCCAAGACCGGATATGCCACACAGTGGAAGGACAAGGATCATGTCCTGCGAGTGACCATTACCGATCCCGCCCGTATCAGACAGTGGCGGGCCGGGGGCAACCCCAGAATCCGCCTGCGCTTCGAGGGCAGGGTTGATCCCAAGGCCCCAACGGATCATCGTGTGGACAATCAATGGGTGCTGACGCTGAACAACTCGCTGACTCCCTCCAACCAGGTGAGCAATCCGCCGGCTGACTTCCATCCTTCAAAGAGCGATGTCAGCACGCATGATCCAGGCATCAGCATCGATGGCAAGGTGCTTTTTGTGGGCGACCGTGGTGTCTATCGGATCAGTCTGGACGCCCGCCGAAAAGACACCGCCTATCCGGTCTGGCGGTTGGGCATGACGGATGGCTACGACGCTCGTCACCTGGATATCGATCCCAAGGGCATCGAGGTTCTGGGTTCCGATGGCCGCGATTACACCAAGGCTTTCAACATTCAGGTAAAAAACGGTACAGTCCTGGTCTTCGCCAAAACCGTGGATACCTATGTTCCGGCTACAGGCGTGACCCTCAAAGGGGATCCCCAGCCTGCCGATCTGGCTGCCTATGCCGCTGCCCGAGGCCATAATCCCCTCCTGGAACCGTCTATTGACCAAGGGTTGCTGGGGCGCACCTACGATTTGGTTTTGCCCTACACGGTCATCCGTGCGAAAACCGATCACGTGGTTCGCAACCAGGCGACCCAGATCATCAACGACCTGCACAAAGCGACCAACGTGGTCACCAATCCGGTCAAGCCGCTCAATCCCGCCAAGGATGTGGTGGTCGCCGTGGGTGGAGGAAGCGCTCATGCTGGCAGTATCTACCGTGACCGACTCTTCCTCTACCGTCTGGACTCCAGTCTGCTGCCGGCCGGACGTGCCTATCCGCAGGTGAAAACCTGGCGGATTGAGGATCGGTTGGACCCAGCGGTGGATCGGTTCACTGGCCATTGGGCCGTCTACGCAACCCAGGATCTCTACGAGAATGGACGCATCCTGATTCATCATGGACAGATCATGGCTGGTTCAGACATGCCCGCAGATGTCCATGGCGGTCCTTTGTTTACGATGACCGCAGACCCTGCAGGTCTTGTCAAAGTGGAGGCTACACCGCGGTATCTGGCCTTGGTCAGCGCTTCAGGCGACCGCCCGGTCGGTTGGAGGGCCTATCTGCAGTGCAGGCGTCTGAAGAACGTGGAACATCATGAGAACCGATTCACTGAGTTCTATCAGGACAAGACGCTGGTCTCCAACACGGTCTGGACCAGAACGCCCGATATGACACCGGCTCTGCACATAGAGAAGTTTGATCAGGCTGGCGGTATGCCCAAGGGTGATCGGGACCAGCCGGAACAGGCCCTCCAGACTCATGACGATGTTCCCATTGTCTTCCGGATCACCAATGATTCTCCTCGTGATCCCAGCGATGGGACTGGAGCAATCTTCCCCGCACGGCAACTGCATTTGGAAGATCAGACAATCGTGGGTCAGGGACGGGTGACCGGGATCCGCTATCCGGATAATTGGTCAACCCTTATGCTCCGTCCTGGCCAGTCAGTGGACGTGCATGCTACGGTGACGGGCATATCAGGTCGGCACACCGACAGGGCCAGGGTGATCGGCAGTCCTCTGGTGCCCTGTCCGGTAGAAGATGAGGCGTCCCTTCCTGAACGGGAAGATACCGGCAAGTCTTCTCTGCAGCCTGATTCTCGGGGCGTGATGGTCGAAGGCCATCTGTTGTGCTCGGATCGGGCCGTCCGTTCCAATAGTGACGATTGGAACGCCCTTGGGGAAACACTGCCCAAAACCGGGGCAGCAGTGGCTCTTCCGCTGGCCATCGTTGCAGTGGCGGTCGGGACCGGCTCGCTTCTCTCCGGCTTGGTCAGGCGGGTGTCTAAGGGTCATGGGAGGTGGCAGTGACCGTCGATCTCAGGCATCCAGCCCATGCGTGTCCCCCGGTCTGTGGTCTTTCTAACGAGGCCACTGCTCATCCAAAGGTGGCCGTGATCCATCGCAGGCCAGGTAGACACGGGCGATGCGCATGCCGGCCCGTTCCGGCTCCAAGGTCAGAACGTGCCGACCGTCGGTCAGCTGGACGGCGGTCATCTCTGACCATCCCCAGACATGCTCGGTGGCAAAGGTCATCAGTCTTCCCCCTCGGGGGAAGAGGTCGGTCCGGGCCAGCGGGTCGCCGTCCAGAATCAGATGGCAGGAGTCCTCCAGGTCGGAGGCGAACTGGGCGAGGAGCCAGATCCGGTAATTGCCTGGCTTGCTAATTTGGAAAGCCATGTTCATGCCGGGAGCCTGACCGGGATCGGGCCAGAGCCGTTGCCTTGGCTCGGCCCGCATGGCCAGGCCCCGGCCCCTGTGAGTGGGGGCATCGGTGGGGACCCAACAGCCCCTTCGAGGTTTGCCATTGTGTGGCCCATTCTGTGACAGCCAGGCGTTTTCATCCTGTCTCAGGCAGTCGGCGGCCTCAAGGTAGATGCGTTCTGGCGTCTTGTTGATGTCACTGTTCTTGCGTTCGTCTGGCCAGACCAGCTTCGGCCGAGTATACAAACCTCCGTGCAGCCAGTAGTCCTGATCGAAGTAGGGTACAGGTTCGTCCGGAGTGCAGTCCGGATCGATTTTGTAATCCTTGATGGCCAGGTTCCGCAGAGGGCGGTCCAAAGTCTCGGCCGTGGGCGTTGGCTGAAGGTCTGCAATCTGATTGCTGGTCTGAGCCCTGTCTATGAGAGTTGCGTGAGAACTACTGTTATCAGTCTGTTCGGAGGGCCGGCCATTTGCCATCCAGGTACTGAAAGCCGGTCCTAGCCGGCTGGGTCGTTCCAGACCGGTGTTGATTACGACTTTATCGATGCCGAAGGAGTCGTCCACGGCGATCAGCTGCAACCGGTGGGCTCCTGCCTCCAAATAGGGCAGGATCATGGTCAGTTGTTCCGCGTTGTATACGATGGTTTCCTGCCAGTTGCCACGGAATTCGTCAGTGGTGGGCGATTCCAGGATTTCGCCCCGGTTGCCATCAAAGCTGACATGCAGGCGAATTCGGCCACGTGAGTTCAGGGTGGGCAGCCGGTGAATCTCCAGACGATGACGGCCGGGGGTCTTCAGCCAGAAGTCCAGGCTCAGACAGGCCCCGCTTTCCGATTCCGGGTCGCTCCAGCCCTTGGTCTGCATCAGGTCCGGACCGAAACGGCCCAGGTCTTGGGTCGCCAGCCAAGTAGTGGCCTCAGTGAGGTCGGGGCTGACGCGTCCGCGTGAGGGGTCCATACTAATGTGGCCATCCGCCTCAACGTAGCCGGTGAATCCTCGTTCGAGACGAGGGTCTTCGCCTACCAGAACATCGACCCTGATCGGGGTAGACCAGGCTTTTTCTGTTGCCTCCGGGTTGCAGGGACGAGTGATGATGGTCAGCGTGCCTTGACGACCCGCATGGGTTGAAGCGTTCTCGACCTGTACATGGATTCGCCACTCGTCCCTGACGATCCGCCGCCTCTCTGGTAGGCGGATCCAGTCCTGATCGGCACTGACGCACACTTCCTGCACAGGGCTGCCCATAAGGTCCAGATCAAACCACTTGTCGTCGATGCCATAGGGGTCGAAGACCAGCCTGGCGTGATCGTTATTGCCGGGAATCTTAACGCTCTCCTCTGCTCCCTGTGGTGTTAGGATCAGCCCCTGGTCCGGTTGTACCTTGACTGGTCTGCAAGCCGGGTACTGAGGCAGCGTAGGGGGAGGGAACCTGTTTGGAGTAAGGATGCCGTCCCAGCAGCCTTGGGCAAGCTCCTTGTTGTACCAATGGAGCAGGGCCCGGATCATCCCCTGGAAGAGATGGGAGATTCTCATTTGCCTGTCGGCGGCCGGCATGGCGCCTCGGGCGGCCTCGAGACGGCTGCGGTCCGCATGGTAGAACTGGGCGTTCACGTAGTAGGCCATGGCAATCTTCAGATTCACCAACGATCGGTAGGATTCGCGAAACTCTGGTTTCATGCTCCTGCCAAGATTGTGCGAGCGCTCAGCCAGTTCTCGTAAGGCTGCCAGGCGGCCGCCGGCCTCGTCGTCGTAGCCTGTCTGGGTGAAGGAGTCCTCGTGCAGGTGTTCGATTTTGGTCTGATTGTTGATCCGGTAGTAGCTCATGCACAGGTCGGCAGCCTCAGATCCGCGATTGTCGTCGAAGGTCTGATTGAACCAGGCGGCCACGAAGTCCCGGGCCGACAGACTGTGGTGATCCTCGTCCGCATTCCAGGCCAGGTGGAGGAAGTAGGACCCCTCCAGCTCCAGGCGCTTGATGGCTCCCAGATTATCCACCCATACCCGGCGGATGCCCCGATCCCAGCACTTGCCCAGCTGGTCGTTCATCAGAGCCAGGGGAGTGGATGAAGTACACCGGTAGCTGGTCCTCGGCGGCGCCCAGTAGGAGCTGTGGTAGTAGACCCCATTGCCCCCGCTGCGTGCCCGTTCGTCCTGATTGGGGAAGCGGCGCATATACCCATAGTTGTCGTTGACCCACATGATGGTCACGTCTTCGGGCAGGTCCAGGCCTGCGTCGTAGAGGGGCAGTACTTCCTTGTAAGGAATGAAGAGCTGGGGGACCTCCTGTGGAGGTCGGCCCAGGTGCTGACGCAGGATGTCCCTCTGGTCATGAATGATCCGACCGAGCAGATCGACCCGAGCTTGCAGGCGGCCCTTCTGGTCCAGGTTCGGATCCTCGTCGATGGCACGCGTTGTCAGGCCCGTGTCGTGAATGCCTCGCATGCCCAGGGTCCAGGTGACCTCGTAGTTCCGGTTCATGTCCACGCTTTGTGACCAGTAGCGCCGAATCATATTCCGGTTGCGTCCGGGCAGCGAATAGTCATAGTCCACATGCCTGCCCTGTGAGGCTACCCAGGGGTCCCACTCATGCTGGTTGCTCCGCAGGAGCATGTCGCAGTGGCTGCTCCCGATGACCACCCCCATGCTCTGGGCAAGCCTCCCGTTGCGCGGATCGGAGTTGAAGGCGTTGACGTGCATGGCCGGCCACAGATAGTTACCACCCAGTCGCAGGATCAGATCGAAGACTTTTTCGTAGGTCGCCGGTCCGATGGTTCCGTCCGGAGTGTGCAGGCGGGCCCAGTCGTCCAGCTCCTCCTCGTCGTTGATGAAGAAGCCCCGGTATTTGACTGAGGGCCAGTCGAAGACGCGCAGGTCGTCGGGCAGGCATATCCGTTCATGGTGACGTGCTGGCACGTTTCCCCACCAGTGCAGGGGTGAGATGCCGATGGCCCGGCTGAGAGCGTAGATTCCGTAGATGGTTCCGCGCCGGTCGGTTCCGACGACATAGAGGGTGCCGTTGACGACCTGCAAGGTGAAGCCTTCCCAGCGATACCCTCCTTGTGGGTCTTTGAGTGGGGTCAGATCAATCTTGTCGGAGCAGACAGCCGAATCGATCCAGCTGGAATGGCCCAGAGTGCCCAAGCAAATGGTCGGGCTGCCCTCATCGATCAGACTGGTCGACCTCTGGGTCCGGCCTGTCACGGTCGCGAAATCCCTCATCAGATTGTCGGCCGCAATTTGCACGGCAGAATTCTCCCCATGACCAAGTAGCCAATTGGGCCGGACCCCTGAATCGGCCAGAACTGCGCCCGACTCGGCGGTCACTGGTATGGTTCCGGGCTGAGGATGAAACAAGGTGACCATGATGGCGCTCCCACTGTCTGCTGATCAGGCGGATGATCTGCCGCCTGTGTTCGGACATCCATAGGCTAACATCGGATTAGGAAAATTTTCAATAAGGAAAAAATAAGCGCGACTTGGAGAGCATGGCGGCCGCTTCATTCCGTTACCATGGTTGGAGACGCTTACAGTACAGCAGAGCCGGGAGGCGATCCGATGAGCAAGAAAGTGACGCTGGCCGACGTGGCTGCCAAGGCAGGGGTTGCTGTGTCCACGGCCTCCAAGGCGTTGCGCAACAGCGCACAGGTCAGCGGCCCGACAAGGGCCAAGGTGTTCAAGGCTGCCGCGGAGCTCTCCTTCTCGCTCAATGAGCGTCAGAAGCAGTCCCAGCCCCCAAGCCTGCCCAAGTCGGTGGGCCTGGTCACATCGGACCTGGATGGACAGTTCTCCATGCCCATCCTGATTGGCGCGGAAAGCTACTTCGGGGTCGAGTCCATCCCTGTTTTTCTTTGTAACGCCGGCAGGGACCCGGCTCTTGAACAGCACCACATAGACAATCTGCTGGCCTATGGCGTCAAAGGTCTGCTGATGGTCGGATGGCGTACCGATCCGCGGCCAGCGCTGACTAGTTGCCCGGTGCCGGTTGTCTATGCCAACCAGGCGTCCCTGGATCCCCATGACTGCTCGGTCGTCACTGACAACGAGGATATCGGGCGGCTGATGGTCCGGCATCTGGTCGAGGGTGGATCTAGAAAAATCGTGCTGATCGCTGGTGATCCGGCCTTCCAGTCCTCGGTCAGACGGCTCAAGGGCGAGATGGCCGAACTGGATAGCCGTGGGTTGGCGCCCGTGCGTACGGTTCGGTATGGAGGCTGGAACGAAGAGACCGGACGTCGCACCATGGTTGGCTTGCTGGATGAGGGCATCGACTTCGATGGGGTGGCTTGCGGCGACGACGAGATAGCCCGGGGATGTCTGGATATCCTGCATGATCGCCAAGTCTCCGTGCCGGATAGGGTATCGGTGGTTGGGGTTGACAATCGGCAGGTCATTGTCGGCAACTCGCGTCCCCCGCTGACCAGCGTTGACCTGAACCTGAAGGCCATCGGTACCAGGGCGGCCAGCTGCCTGGCTGATATGCTGGACGGCCGAGATCACCAGGGCATCGAATATGTCAAGGGTACGCTTGTTCAGCGAGCCTCTACCAGAATGCCGTTGTAAAGCCAGTCCGTCGGCAGATTTCAGAGGGTCATACAATTGCGACCTTACTGACACAAGCGAGTCTTTCACTCTTTAACTGTCAGCAACTTTTTTATTTAACAAATTTTCTTCTTACCATGACCAGTGCCGGAGCTGCCGCTCAGAATCCAGCCATAGGCCGTCTGGTCTGGTTTCCAGCGTCAGCGATCATGATCCTTTCGGCGTCTCGTATCCCACTTGATGAAGAAAGGACATGCCATGGCCTTGCACCTCACAAAAGCGCGTTGGATGGAGATTCCGGCTCATCGCGTTTCCTGCGGGATCGGACTTTTAGCGAGATGTCCGCACTATGTTTGGCGCCACTGCTGTTGGTTCTGCAGTGCGTAAGACCTCCACACAGCTGGGGAAGCCGACTTCGAAGCGTTTGCCGTAGAAAGTCCTGACGCGGAGGGATGTTGGCAGAGTCAATTCTCTTCTGCATCCAGCAACACCACGCCCTGGGGAGGATTGCTGTCGATGGCTCCCACGGTCTCATGTGGCAGGTAGGGCTCCTCCATGGAGGCGATTTCCTCGGGTGTGAGTTTCAAATCCAGTGCGGCCGCCGCATCGTCAAGGTGCCGGGCTTTGGTGGCTCCGATGATCGGTGAAGCAACGCCTTTGGCCCACTGCCAGGCTATGGCTACCTGAGCCATCGGAGTATTGTGCTGCTCCGCCACTTTTTGTACGCGGTCAATGATGGCCAGGTCGTTGTCTTCGGCCCGGTCGTACTTGCCGCGCGAGACCTTGTCAGTGGCGCTGCGCAGAGTGTCGGCGGTCCAGGTAGGCCTTGTCAGATGTCCGGCGGCCAGAGGGCTGTAGGGCATGAGCGAGACGTTCGTCTTTCTGCAGAAGGGTATCAGGTCCTTCTCGTCCTCCCGGTAGAGCAGGTTGTAATGGTTTTCCATGGCGCTGAAAGGGGTCCAGCCGTTGTCTTGGGCGACTTTCTGCATATCCTGAAACTGGCTGGCGTACATGGCTGAGGCGCCCAGCGCTCGCACCTTGCCAGCCTGGATCAGATCGTTCAGCGCCTCCATGGTCTCCTCGATGGGGGTTTCGTAGTCGAACCTGTGGATGATGTAGAGGTCCAGGTAGTCGGTGCCCAGTCGCTTGAGCGTTCCATCAATCTCCCGATGGATGGCCTTGGATGAAAGTCGCCCCTCATTGAAATAGACCTTGGAGGCGATGACCACCCGGTCGCGGCTTGTATGCTTTCTAAGCGCCTTTCCCAGATATTCCTCACTGGTCCCGGCGGAGTAGCCGTTGGCCGTATCGAAGAAGGTGATGCCCAGATCGAGTGCGTGCGCAACGACCGCGTCAGTCCCTTCCTCATCCAATGTCCAGTCGTGCATGGTGCCTGGTTTGCCGAAGCTCATGCACCCCACGCAGATTTTCGATATGTTGATGCCCGTTTTACCCAGTTGTGTGTATTGCATGATGAGCCCCCTTGGCCTTCCTTGGTGCTGATGCAATCATGCTAGCAAGTTTGAGTCGGTGGAAGTCTACTTGTGAGATAGCTGTGGTGTTTAGATCACTGGGTGGAAGGTGTTCTGTGCTTGATGAACGCTTAAGCCTACTTTGGTGTGCTCCGAGCCAGTTCAATTTGAAAATTACAATGTTTGTGCGTTATCGATATCAACCGTGTAAGCATGCTAATGTACTTCCATTAAAGTCAAAGCGGGCTTTTCAAAATGCACGTTAAGAAGAGTAATGGAAGTACATCGTTTAACTTTTATAGTGATTCAGTTATTGCTGCATCATTCAATCGTGCTTGACCATAAAGACAGATATACGGGAATGTTCCCAGTTATGGGTAGCTTAGTTCTATGAAGCGAGGAAGTACTCTGGTCAATGGACAAAGTAGATTTGAATTCCTTTGCCAAGGTATAAATTCCACGGTATAACCAATAAATATGATGATTTTTAGGACAGACGTAATAAGAGAATAAGTGCACTCTGCTTTCTGAAGGTGTATCCAAATAAGGAAGAGACTGACTTATGAAATAGTTGGTTTTAGGAGTATCGAGATTATTAGAAATAGAGGAACGAATTGTATTGTCCTTTCCTGGAAACAGTACAAAGCATGTCTCGTTTTTAGCCGGACCATGTATTCGCCAAGCTACATCACACATACCAGAATCATAAAGTGGTGATTCGTTCGTAATTAGCTTTTCGGCCTCTTTGTTTTCAGTCATGAAATCGATAGCAAGAGACGGCTTTGTATAAGGCTGATTGACAGGTGGTACATTTATTTCCACTTGTGCATCGACGGAGAATAGTTGCATTGCTTTGCCCCTTTTTTTGCCATTATGATTTGCTGCATTCATTCGAGTGCTTTTGTAACATCACTATGAGTCGTTGTGATGGTGCAACTCTGCAAATTCAATTATATCGTATCTATATCGCTCGGAAACGCATAATAACCGTGTCTGAATATTTATATTATTAAGCTAAAATCAACTACTGCTGTTTTCGTCTATGGTTAATTATCCATGAACCATGGGTTCGAGACCTATTCCTCACGCTCAGGCGATCTTGATAGCGCTTTAAGTAAAGATGTGCATCTATTAAGAAGGAGTTTAATAAGAAAGCCGCTTCGAAATTAAAGATCAGCTCAACAGTCATGCACTCAGTCAATATCAAAAGAGGCGAGAGCGAAGAAAATTTTTATAGCTCTATCTATGTAAATGGTCCAGCATGCCAGATTGGCGACTGCATATACCGTTTTACAGAATGAGCTTGTAGGTGCGATGCAGTGTGTAAGCCAAAGGGGCCTGTATCGATCAGATGCCTACAAGAGTCGTGGCAAGCGGGGTCCAGAGTACCCCCCCCCCCCTGCCCCTGCCTAGTCGTTTGAGGGTGACACTGATGAAAATGCTGGCGATTCCAGCACACTCGGCCAGAAATCGGTAGCCAGCACAAACGCATTTGCCAGTCTCATAGATGTGACCTGAGCAATGCCATCAGACTAATTGCCAACGGCACCTGCGCCATTATTTCCCGCTGATACAATCAAGATAAAAGTTGAATCTAACCTTTAATGAAGAAGGCTCACGTGGCAAGTGGAAACGATATAAGCTGTGGTGTTTTTTCATATTTGTTGCGTTTCAAGCGCCCGCATTATCCGTATTCCGATAAGTATCTTCACGAGGTGGGCAATTCGCCGGATAGTCGTGCAAGGACGGAAAAGCAGCATATGGTGCAGTGGTTTGCAAATAATACAACCCATGGATCGGGCGCCTATTCCCGGCAGAAGCCAAATAAAAGTGCAAAAATTGTTATAACAAATTGGAGAATGCTGCCTCGTTGCTGTGGATTGCCGAGGCGGTTGGCATTGAAAAACCGATTGTAGCAGAAGCTTTCGAGGCTGCGAGACAGGCGGGAGACTATCGCCGAGCCTGCGGAGCAATCAGGAAGATCATCACTTGGTCCATGATTATTGAATGCTTGTAACGGCATTACCGTATATCAAATATAGTTTTAATAAGTGTCGTAGGTACTCGGTTTTTAGTGCAGACTGCTTAGAGCAAGAGTGGTTTTTAACACAGGTTCGGAAAGAAAGGATTGTGTATGCCCGAGATTATTTGTCCCAAATGCGGAACCGCATTCACCATTGACGAGGCCGGATATGCCGATATCCTGAAGCAGGTTCGTGATAAGGATTTTGACAGGCAGCTTCATGAACGGCTTGAGCAGACTGAACGTGAGAATAGCAAGATCCGCGAACTGGACAAGGCGCAGGCCGAGCAAATCTTGCAGAAGACCAAAAGCGCCAAGGATGCCCAGATACAGGAGCTGCAGGCAAAGCTGGAATCTGAGCAGGCTGCAAAGGAATTGGCTGTTTCAGAAGCCTTGCGGAAGGTCGAGAAGGAGAAAGACGATCTGAGCGCCAAACTGGATAAGGCCGAGTCGGAGAAGCAACAAGCGCTCGATCTGGCAGAGGCCAATTCCAAAAGCGAGCTGCAAAAGGCGGCTGCGGACAAAGAGGCCGAGATCGTCAAATTGCAGAATCAGCTTGATGCTTTTGAGTTGCAGAAGAAGCAGGAGCTTGCCCAGGCTTTGAGTCCGGTGGAGAAGGAGAGGGATGATTTCAAGGGTAGGCTTGAGAGGTTGCGGCTTGAAAAGGAGTCAGAGGAGAAGCTCTCCAAGGAGCAGCTGAAATCGCAGCTGCAGGCGGTCGTCGCGGACAAGGATTCCGAGATAGCAGAGTTGAAGAGCAGTCTGGACAAGGCGGAGCTGCAGAGCAAGGTCGAGGCCAAGTCCCTCAAGGAGCGTTACGAGGTCCAGATCCAGGATCGTGACGAGCAGATTGAGCGGCTGCGTGATCTGAAGGCGAAGCTGTCCACCAAGATGGTGGGGGAGACGCTTGAGCAGCATTGCCAGATTGAATTCAATAAACTGAGGTCCACGGCCTTCACCAATGCCTACTTTGAGAAGGACAACGATGCGCGGACGGGCAGCAAGGGCGACTTCATCTTCCGTGACAAGGATGATTCCGGCACGGAGATCGTGTCCATCATGTTCGAGATGAAGAATGAGATGGACACCACCTCCACCAAGCATAAGAACGAGGACTTTTTCAAGGAGCTCGACAAGGACAGGCGGGAAAAGGACTGCGAATACGCCATCATGGTCTCCCTGCTGGAGCCTGACAGTGACCTGTACAACACGGGTATCGTGGATGTCTCCTATCGCTACCCGAAAATGTATGTCGTCCGCCCGCAGTTCTTCATACCGATAATCACCCTGCTTCGTGATGCCGCCAAGAACTCTCTGCAATACAAGAACGAACTTGAAGAGGAGAGAGCGCAGAACATCGATATAACGCATTTTGAGGACGAGTTGGAGTCTTTCAAGAGCGCTTTTGGCCGCAATTATGATATCGCTTCGAAGAAGTTCAAGACCGCAGTGGAGGAGATCGACAAATCTATCAGTCATCTGAACAAGATCAAGGACGCCCTGCTGGGTTCCGAGAACCAGCTTCGTCTGGCCAACAACAAGGCGCAGGACGTAACTATACGAAGACTGACCAGAAACAATGAGACTATGAAAGCCAAGTTCGACGAAGTAAAGAAGTCGAAGGCGATAGGAGCCTGAGACCATGAACGGTGCATCTATGTAAGGAACTGGATGTAGAGGCTGTCTTTCGTTTACGTTCGAGTCGTCGTAGTTATCACTGTTACGCCACGCAGTCTATAAGAATCTAATTTGAGAAAACAGTAAATCTGTGGAAAAGGTAAAACAATAAGGGATGAATACGGTCAATAATCTCAGAACTAAATCTTGAAACAGTTAGTCCAGGTCCACGCGATTCATAAGTTGTGTTCGTCAGAGTGTATACGGTGTATACAAAGACTGGTATGAGAAAGATCAAAAGCCAGCGTTAGTCGTTCTCTGATTGCATTAGATTTCGAATTTAAAGCCGTGTTGGTAGAATTGCAAGAATGTGGTCTCACACATAAACATAGGTTAGCAGTGAATGATGAACGTTGTAGAATTGCAAATTTATCTGATTTTAATACAGAATCGGCTTATTACTACTGGTCATTTTTTCTAGCTCTATTAAGTGTAAATAGAATTCATAGGTGAAGGATGTCTAAGTAATGTAATTCAGAGTAAAGTATCGAATGTAAATTCAGACATATGTAGTTTCCTTGAGTAAAACTGATACTAATGACACACGGGTTACCACATCAGCTGTAGTCGTCTCGTGGTCAGGGAGAGTAAAGCCTCATTAAAGGCGCGGCTAATTATATACAAGCAGAAGTTTGACAATACCAAAATTAGCAAATTGTGTACGCGTCCAAAGCAGGCGAATATCTTTCAGCTTAATTTGAGACGTTAACGCTCATTGTCCATATAGCCACTAAAATGTGATGGTCTGGTCATGAAGATTAGTTAGATTGCAAATTATCTGGGCGGAAGTCGAATTATTGATTCAGCTCTAGCGATTACTAAAAAAGTAAACTTGAAAATGAATGCATCCATAACATACCTTTAATTCCTATACACGAAGAGTCTATGAGGTTGTGTTGTAAGTAAGGCGTGAGGGATAGCTCGGATGATTGGCCGGACACAACCTTTGCAACTCGTGGGAAGATATCAAGTGATTCGAACTAGATCGGTGAGATCATTAAATTGGAAGATTATCAAAGCGCGTCCGATTTTGTTCGCCCAAGAATTAGGAGCGACGAGCAAAATAGTAAAATTACTGCAGTATGGTTCTGCGAAGTTATAGGGGTGTAAGAGTGGGCTCGGTATTTGGTCTTAGATTACTCAGGTCTTTAAGCATCGCGTCACTGATAAGTATCATGGTAAGTATAAGATATTTTATGTTCTTAAGAGACAATCTAGGATCTGAAGAGCAATTATCATGATAGTTAGAATGTTGATTTAGGATGTTGTATTCCTGGAGCGTGGTGCGCAGTTGCTACTCGAGACTCTAATGCTCGGGGCATAGTTAAATGTCCGATTCTGCTGTTTGTAGAGAAGAAGCTCTTTGGCAGCTTTAGTCGAAGACAAAGGAAGTTCCTCGGTATGGGAAGAGGTTTCATTAGAATGAAAGTTCACCAATTTGCGTACAGATGAGAAGTCGAGTGGAACTGTAACAGAATAGGCACCGTCGCCACTTTTAGAAACTCAGTTTTGCTTAAATTAAATAGCTCGTGTATGGAGTTAATGACACCAAGAGCATTTAATCTAGACTCGACTTTGAGGGACAAAAATATAACTTTGAATTGCCCCCCCCCCCCCCCACCGGGATACTTCGAAAGAAAAAGAATAAATCATGTTGAAGATTCAGCGCTAAATGCAACACAAGCATCTTGTTATCGGCATAGATCATATGATCGCTCCTAGCAAAATAATCCAACGGACAGAACATCCGATAAGTTAGAAACCGTTTGTCTGTTTCAGACTGTTTATTTATATCAGATTATGAGCTGCTGCCTGATGAAATACCTCAACACTAAAGTAATATTAAAAAACTAAAGCGCTCGATGTCTAGTATCTGCAATTTGTTCAGTTGTTGGAGGTTTATGATAAACAAATCAAAAGAGTAGCTTTATTAGACTGTTACCTTTTCTAAATGAGTTTCGCTCATTATCAAACTGGTTAGTTATTCCAGTTGCTTCCGAGTATCTTTCTTGCTATTTCTATATTTTCCTTTAAGGACGTAATCACTGAGCCTTGGTTTAATATCAGCACTTGAGGATGTTTTCTCTTCCAAAGAGATATTAGCAGATAATAGGTCGCAAGGAATGCAAAGTAAGGATGCGTGTATGTGCGGAGGCTTGCCGCACTACTGATAAAGGGTGAAAAAGTAGAACCGTGGACTCGTTCGTTCCTGGCAGTATATAGGAAGAGCGAAATAAGGATTTGTGTCTTCGAATTGCTGCCCAAGGTAACAAAAGTAACACCCGAGCTGTTCGCTAACTTGAGCTGCTCACCTTCTAATGCTCGGCGAATTAGTAGAGCACCATTTCTGCGTGTTACACTAGAACCTTTCTTATATTTTAATTCTAAATGCTCTAAAAGTTGGCAAATTTGTTGATTATTTTTTGAATAGTTTATTCTATTTTTAAGACCATAATTTACGTTTTTATCCACGACGTCAGAGATAAGTCGTTTGTAAAGGTATTCGCATGATTGAACGGGAAAGTTCGAACAAATCAAATCAATAACATCTTTATCTACAGCTTCGGCAATGGTTCTAAGGCGATCAGTAATATTTTGTCGCGGAGCAAATTCTCTAGTTTCGAGTTCGAATGCTTTCCACGTTGAATCGAAAGCGATATCAACTCGTCCCGGAAGAGAATCAAAGGCATCGATCAGATAACTCAGTTGTCGATTGAACTCAACCGAATTGAGCTCGCCGATTTGTATGGGTCTGAAAAAGGTGTTGGTCTTCGCCTCGACTCTTTTCATGAATATTTCTTCAATTGAAAACAGCTCGCGTGGTTTTAGTACCCCTACTTTTGCCCATTGTGCAATTGCTCCTAAGCGCGCCTTACGTTCGGTTGTTGCATTATGTTTATTAGAAGACATGTTATCAACCCTATCCTTCAGTAAGCTGAATGGAATAGCTTCTAAACAATCGATGCTAAACACTCGGGTTATAATACTCTTAGTTATAACAATGTATGTGTATGTTGAAATGCTTGTATATACCTAAAACAGCTTGTTTACAGAAAGGTCGAAGAGTTTGTACAAGTAAAAACCAATTGCATATTGAGCATACATATAACTTCTGAGAAATCGTATTGACTGTATAATCTTTTATACACCTAATAGAGCTGTCGCTCAGACCAATGTCTGATGAGAAACTCACCTTTGGTTGGCGGGGCTTCGGTGATGGGAACGAAAACGCGTATTACATTCTTTGCCGGCTTTGATGTTCCCTTGGCGCTATATGACGGAGCTAAGGCAGCATGGCTTTAAAGGAGTGGGCGAACTCAAGTTGATGGTTGCGATGGAATGCTCCAGTTGAGTGAAGGTGTTCCACCGTACTTGTTGTAATGTGCTTCTTCGGTTCGCTAAGCCCTCAGGCTTTTAGTGGAAGTCTCAAAACAGCTCGCTTTTAATCTGGTAAACAAACTATGGCACGGTGCTTTACGATTCTACAGACAGTGTACTTTGTACTTTTAAATCAGATTAAAGGACATGCGTATCGATACGAATTGTTCCGTCTAACGCGGATGCGTGCGGCCGAGCTTGCGAATTACATTCGCGCTCTTGATGGTGTCATTCAGGACACCCGATGTTGCCTCGTTCAGTAGACTATCTGCAGAAAGCTTGTCTTGCAGCATGTTTGAGACGTAGCTGAGCGGATTGTTGCCACCGCTGACAATCCCATTGTTGTTCGTTTCCGACTTCCAGCCCATCCGAATGGTTTCGGGGACAGCATAAGCTGCTAAACAGCTTGAACTTAGCTCACAGCGCCTAAGGGCATGCCCTCCTCCCCACGCCCTGTTCGTCTTGTTCTGCTAGAAGTCTTGCACATTTATCACAGCTAGAATCACAGCCGCCGGATACATAAACGATGCAATATTGACTCGATAGAGCTACCTCAAGTTCCACTTCATTGCATTAAGGCCACCAGCCGCTCTAAACTCGAAATGCGGTAGTAAGAATAGATGAGAGGGAGAGAAATTACGACTTGGGTTGAATGGGCTAGTTTCGGTATATCGATAGTCAGTCTCATTGCGTCTGTTACAACGTGCGTAACATTTGCTATAACGGCATGGAAATGGGCTAAAGACAAGTCACGTATCGTTGATGCTTTCCCCGACATCGCAAATATTGGGACTTGGACTGCCAAACGAGGGACCGAGTTGCTTAAACAGGGATCGTATCTTCGTATCCAAAATATCGGAGCGACTGGCATGTGCATCCAAATGATATGGATGAAGAGCTGCGAGGTGTCGTTCAAAATGATGTCTCTCAGGAATGAGACGATTAGTAATATTCTCATGCCGGGGCAATCGATGAATATACCATGTAAGAACATAGGAGAAGACGCCACAGTAGTACTCGAATACGTTACTCACAGCGACTCGAAGACAATCAGATTCGAACGATTCAAACTTAGCGAACTCATACCCACAACATATTTGCTCCAGCTGTATTCAAAACCAACCAGAAGACAGAAGAAAAAAGAAGAATACGCCGGAGGTCAACTTTTTGATGAGGCAGTAACCGGTGATCGGCGTAGATATATTCATGACATCACTAAAGACAAAATGTCAGCGTTTGATAATGCTACAAACTGGCTTGGTGCAAACCACTATAAGTATGTAGTGGTGGGCACAGGCATGCTTTCTGAAAACAATAACGAACCACACACTCCCGTTCCTTGAACGCTTTCACTAAGTCAAGAAAACTTTAACTAGTTTTCTTTGTTGCAATAAACTCCTTTTCAATCTCCATATATTCACAAGGAAGGGTAAATTTCAACCTTAATTTCTGATTTTGTTGATATATGCGAAATTGAATCTATCTTACTAAGTGTAAACTATACGGCCGTAAAGTTTCTTTAAAATGATAGAGCAATTCTCTAAGACTGCAAGCTAAATCTGATTCGACAAAGAGACTGAGAAGACATCTTTGTACTTTCAAAGTTATCGAATGGATATGAAGTTATGCAGTAAAATTATACTCCATATCTCACCGAAAAGGATGTAATTTCCTCCTAAGGGGAGACTTTGGCGATTGATTTACAGTTTCATTGCGGTTAAGCAATGAAACTGCGACACAAAAAACAAAATATAAACGCCAGCTTTGAGTGCTATTGCGAGTACTGACGTTTGTATAGCGGGGATGGGAGGGAACGAATCAGGCTGAACTGTCCACAATTATTGGTCATTATTTGTTTCATTTAATGGGAGCTGGATATAAGGGGGAGCTACATACGGAAACTCAAAAGATGACGCTATATAATCCATTTCAAATATATAAATAAACTCTTAAAACTAGAGTAATACAAGGATTAGTTTTTGGGCTAAATAACTTACTGGTAGCGGGGTCAGGATTTGAACCTGAGACCTCTGGGTTATGAGCCCAGCGAGCTACCGAACTGCTCCACCCCGCGTCGGCTGTTCAACACAGCAGTTATCTATATTACGGATTCCAGCGCACTTGTCAAGTCCGTGTGTGGGAATGCCTGCACTGGGCCATAATAGAGTCATGCCTATCACCATCCCCACCGGGTTGCCGGCCAGATCCATCCTGGATTCGGAGCGCATCTTCGCCCTGGAAAGCCACGAGGCGGAGCGCCAGGAGATGCGTCCGCTTAGGCTGGTCATCCTCAACCTGATGCCTACCAAGGTGGAGACCGAGACCCAGCTGCTGCGGCTGATCTCCAAATCGCCGCTTCAGGTGGAAATCGACTTCATGAAGACTTCCACCCATCAGGCCGTGCATACCAGCATGGATCACCTGGTCAAGTTCTACGAGAATCTGGATTCCTTCCAGGACAACTGTTATGACGGTCTTGTCGTGACGGGCGCTCCAGTGGAGCAGATGGACTTCGAGCAAGTCGACTACTGGGATGAACTGACCCATATTCTGGACTGGGCCTCTACCCACGTCTTCTCCACTATGTATCTATGCTGGGGGGCCATGGCCGGGCTCTACTACCGCCACGGCATCGCCAAGCGCGACCTGGATCGCAAGGTCTTCGGGGTCTTTCCTCAGTATCTGCAGGACGAATACTGCTTCATCACCAATGGCTTCGATGAGATCGCCCTGCAGCCCCACTCCCGCTGGGCCGGGGTGGACGAAGACCAGGTGCGGGCCTGTCCGGATCTGCAGGTGCTCACCTGGGGTCCCCAGTCCGGTCCCGGGCTTATCAGCACCCAGGATTTCTCAGAGATTTTCGTGCTGGGTCACTGGGAGTACGACCGTGACACTCTGGCCCACGAGTACCAGCGTGACATGGCCAAGGGCCTGGACCAGGTGCCTTTCCCGGTCAACTACTATCCTCACGACGATCCAACATTGGAGCCGGTCTTCTCCTGGCGGGCCCACGCCAACCTGCTCTGGCGCAACTGGCTGAACTGGGTCTACGAGACCACTCCCTATGACCTGGACCAGGTGCCGACTCTGCGGGCTGCGGGCCGGCTAGGCACTGACCGATCCATCAGACACGCCCCTGGCAGCCCACGCGCCGACGGATACCGCCCTCTGGCAGCCGACGGGTACGGGCTTATTCCGGGCGCCGTTAAAAGTTAATGACGATTGCATTAAGTTCATCATCGGCCTGTCCACGTCGCGGTGCGGATTGGACCTGGGGCCACTATTTGTGACACACTGGATGAATCTATGATTACCGTGGCTCTTGGTGTGGGCTACACTACCCATACGGTGCAGCCATGAGTCGCATGCGCGCTATAGTGTTCACTGTGTCGTTCAGGAGGCGATAGATGCTAGAGGCAATGGGAAGTGAAGCTTTCAGTCTGGCCATGGCCAAGCCGAGTGAGCTGCCTTCCATCGAAGATTTCCTGCCTCCTGAGATTCTTTTCCAGGGAACGCCCTTTGCCATGAACCGGATCATCCTGATCAGGTTCGTGGCCATGGTCATCATTCTTCTGGTGCTGGGAATCACTGCCGCAAGGGCCAAGCTGATTCCCTCCCGCTGGCAGGGGGCCATTGAGTGGGTCATCGAGTTCATCCGTGACTCGGTCGTTTACGACACCTTGGGCGAAATTCGTGGCAAGCGCTACGTGCCCATGATCACGACCATCTTCTTGACCATCCTGGTCTTCAACCTCTGTGGCATCGTGCCAGGCATGAACATAGCGGCCACGGCCACTATCACCATGCCTCTGGTCTTCGCCATCTGGACTTTCTGCCAGTACATGGTAACGGGATTCCGGGAGCAGGGCGTCTGGGGCTACTTCAAGTCGGAGCTCTTCCCAGCGGGTGTGCCATGGCCTCTCTATATTATTCTCACGCCCATCCAGCTTCTGGAGATGGTCATCGTCAAGCCGGCCTCTCTGACCATCCGACTCTTCGCCAACATGATCGCCGGCCATCTGCTGGTGGCGGTTACCCTAGCCTTTACCCAGTTCTACATTGTTGAGGCCAGCAATAAGGTGTTGGCCCTGGCTGGCGTGGGCTGGTTCGTTCTGGGCTTCGCCCTGACGGCCTTTGAAATCTTCGTGGCGGCCCTTCAGGCCTACATCTTCGCCATCCTGACCACGGTTTACATCTCCATGAGTTACCCTGAAGAAGGTTGAGCGAAAAGAACAAGCCGTGGTCGGCGTTTTAAGCGGCCGCAGCCTACATATTCGTTGGTTCCGACCAGTAGACGGGGGTCGGGGCCGAACCACAATCCAAGAACCGGCAACGGTGGAGGAAAGGAAAATAAATGGACATCATCACACTTGCTGAGGTCTCCGGCAATCTGAGCATCCTGGGATACGGCATTGCAGCTCTCGGCCCCGCACTGGGTCTGGGCATCGCCGTCGGCAAGACCGTCGAGAGCATGGCTCGCCAGCCTGAGATCAGCGGACAGCTGCGCACAACCATGTTCATCGGCCTGGCTCTGATCGAGGTGCTGGCCCTGCTGGGCTTCGTGGCGCTCTTCATCGCCTGAGCCGTGCGATTCCTGCATGATCCGGCTTCGATAAAGGAAAGGAGGAGCCAATGTACGCTCTAGCGGCAGGCAAAGGAATCAAGCTGTTTATTCCTCCGATTTACGATATCTTCTGGTCGCTGGTCATCCTGGTCATTCTGGCCGTCTTCTTCTACAAGTTCTTCATGCCCAAGTTCCAGGCCATCTTCGATGAGCGCTCGTCCAAGATCGAGGGCAACATCCAGAAAGCCGCCAAGGCTCGTGAAGAGGCGGATCAGGCCCGTAAGCAGTATCAGGATCAGCTGGGCAAGGCTCGTGTTGAGGCTTCCCAGATCCGTGATGACGCCCGCGCCGAGGCCTCCAGGATTGTGGCGGATGCCAGGACCCGGGCTGAGACCGAGGCCAACCAGATCACCGAGAACGCCCAGCGATCCCTCAAGTCCCAGCAGCAGCAAGCGCTGGTCTCGCTCAAGGGCGAGGTGGGCACGCTGGCTACGGCTCTTGCAGGCAAAATTCTGGGCTCGCAGCTTCAGGATGATGCCGTGCAGTCCTCCATGATCGACTCGATCATTGCGGACCAGGGCGGCCAGTCCTCGGACAAGCGGCAGGCATGATGACTGATTGGCGGACGATGGGTACGTTGATTCCGCGAAAGGGGAGGTGACATGCGAGGAGAGACTTCGCTGAGCTCCGATAAGGAGACCAGGGCCAAGTATGCCCCTTTGCTCAAGAGCAAAGGGAAAGATGCCCTCCGCGTGGCCATGGAGCTCTATACCTTCGTGACCCTGCTTGATGCCAACAGGCCCCTGGAGCGTGCGCTGACCGACCCCTCCCGTCCGGCTGAGGACAAGTGGCGTGTGATTGACACCATCCTGGCTGATAAGGCCGACCCACTGACCGTGGATATCCTCCATGATCTGACCGATCATCAGTGGAGCCGTGTGGTGCACATCGCCAACGCTGCCGAGGACATGTCAGTGGATGCCACCGCCTATTACACCGATGCTCTGGGCATCACCAACCAAGTGGCCGGCGAGCTGGCTGAGATTCATTCGGCCCTGCTCGGGATGCCTCTGGTGCTCTTCCGACTCTCGGATGAGTACAGTGATCCCAAGCCCCGGGCCGACCTGCTCAAGGCGCTCCTTGACGGGCAGCATATGCATCCAGTCACCGAGCAGATGGCCTTGAACGCCACCATAGATCTGCGCGGACGACGCTTCCCCGACACCATCGTTTGGTTGGTGGATCGCTTCTCCGAGCACATGGACCAGGTTATGGTCACCGTCACCACGGCGGTCTCCATGAAGGACGAGCAGGTCAGCCGCCTGCAGGAGGTCTACGGGCGCAAGTTGGGCAAGCCGGTCCACATCAACTCGGTTGTCGATCCCTCGGTCATAGGTGGCATGAAGGTCCAGTACGGCTCGGTCTCCACCGACGGCACGGTGGCCACCCAGCTCAAGCATCTGAAGCGGCGAATGGCCGTGGCGGGATAAGCAGGGGACCAACAGACTTGAACAAGAATAGAAATAAGGAGTGATCATGGCAGAAATGACCATTGATCCCGCCGTGGTGCGCAAGGCGCTCGACCAGTTCGTCGAGTCCTACAAGCCGACGGACACCCCCACCCAGGAGGTGGGCTACGTCCGTACGGCCGGTGACGGCATTGCGCATGTGGAGGGACTGCCTGGTTGCATGGCCAACGAGCTGCTGACCTTTGAGGACGGCACGCTGGGTCTGGCATTCAACCTGGACGCCCGAGAGATCGGCGTGGTCATCCTGGGCGACTTCGCAGGTGTCGAAGAGGGCCAGGAAGTCCACAGGACCGGTGAGGTGCTTTCAGTGCCCGTCGGCGACGGCTATCTGGGTCGTACGGTCAACCCTCTGGGCGAGCCGATCGACGGCCTGGGCGAAATCAAGAGCGAGGGCCGCAGAATCCTGGAGGCCCAGGCCCCCGACGTCATGCACCGGCATCCCGTCGATGAGCCCCTGGCCACCGGCATCAAGGCCATCGACGCCATGACACCCATCGGCCGCGGTCAGCGCCAGCTGATCATCGGCGACCGGCAGACCGGCAAGACGGCCATCGCCATCGACACCATCATCAACCAGAAGCGCAACTGGGAGTCCGGAGATCCCAAGAAGCAGGTACGGTGCATCTACGTGGCCATCGGCCAGAAGGGCACCACCATCGCCTCGGTCCGTTCCTCCCTGGAAGAGGCCGGCGCCATGGAGTACACCACCATCGTGGCCTCCCCGGCTTCCGACTCTGCAGGCTTCAAATACATAGCCCCCTACACCGGTTCGGCCATCGGCCAGCACTGGATGTATGGCGGCAAGCACGTCCTGATTGTCTTTGACGACCTGAGCAAGCAGGCCGAGGCCTACCGGTCCATCTCCCTGCTGCTGCGTCGTCCGCCGGGGCGCGAGGCTTATCCTGGCGACGTCTTCTACCTGCATTCGCGTCTGCTGGAGCGCTGCGCGAAGCTCTCAGATGACCTGGGCGGCGGATCCATGACCGGTCTGCCCATCATCGAGACCAAGGCCAACGACGTCTCGGCCTACATTCCGACCAACGTGATCTCCATCACCGACGGCCAGATCTTCCTGCAGTCCGACCTGTTCAATGCCAACCAGCGTCCCGCCGTGGATGTGGGCATCTCCGTCTCCCGAGTGGGCGGCGCCGCACAGACCAAGGCTCTGAAGAAGGTCTCCTCGACCCTGAAGATCTCCCTGGCCCAGTACCGCTCTCTGCAGTCCTTCGCCATGTTCGCCTCGGATCTGGATGCGGCCTCCAAGGCCCAGCTGACCCGCGGTGCCAGGCTGACCGAGCTGCTCAAGCAGCCTCAGTTCACCCCATACTCCATGGAGAAGCAGGTTGTCTCCGTCTGGGTGGGCACCCACGGCAAGCTGGACGACTTGGACCTGGAGGACGTGCTGCCCTTTGAGTCCGGGCTCCTGGACTACCTGGACCACAACACGGACATCCTCAAGACCATCCGCGACACGGAGGACTTCACCGACGATACCGAGAAGGCCCTGGATAAGGCCGTGGACGAGTTCGCCAAGACCTTCGTGACCCACAAGGGTGAGACCCTGGATGGTCACAAGGCCGATCAGGATCAAGAGCAGCCGGTGGCCGTCCAGCAGGAGAAGCTTGTGGCCGAAGGCAAGAGCGGCAGCAAGGCCGGGAAGCGGTAGACCATGGCCTCACAACTCGCATTCAAGTCAAGGATCGCCTCCACATCGGCATTGGAGAAGATCTTCAATGCCCAGGAGATGATAGCCTCCTCGCATATCGCCAAGGCCAGGACCGTGGCCATGGAAGCGAAGCCTTACTCCGATGCGATCTTCGATGCAGTCCAGGCTCTGGTGGCCCACACGGACGACATCCGCCATCCCATTGTCAGGAAGGACGAGAAGAACCCGCGCGTGGCTGTGCTGGCGCTGACGGCCGACCGTGGCATGGCCGGGGCCTATACCTCCTCGGTCATCCGCGAGACGGAATCTCTGCTGGCCCGCCTGGACCAGCAGGGCCGACAGCCCCAGCTCTTCGTCTACGGTCGTCGCGGCGTCTCCTACTACCGCTACCGCAACCGCAGCATCGTCAAGACCTGGGAGGGCAACAGCGATCGGCCCGGTGTGGATGTGGCCAGGGAAATCTCCCAAGCGCTGCTGGAGACCTACATGACTCCAGCGGCCAAGGGCGGCGTCTCCGAGCTCTACATCGTCTTCACTGAATTCATCAACATGGTGGTGCAGAAGGTTCGGGTGCTGCGCATGCTGCCACTGGAACTGATCAGGCCTGACCAGGAGCAGCCTGAGGAGGCCATCGATGCCCCAGTGCCGGACGATGAACATGGACGCCAGGGTGACCGATATGCGGCCCTCTACGACTTCGAGCCCAGCCCGCAGGAGGTGCTGGATGCCGTTCTGCCCAAGTACATTCAGTCGCGCATCCATGAATGTCTGCTCACTTCGGCCGCCTCGGAGACCGCCAGTAGGCAGAATGCCATGCACACCGCCACTGATAACGCCAAGGGGCTGATCGACGACCTGACCCGCAGGCTCAATGCCACGCGTCAGGCGGCCATCACGCAGGAACTTACCGAGATCGTCGGCAGCGCCGATGCGCTCAACAAAGAGGAAGAGTAGGAACGCCAATGGTTGCACAGCAAGAACAGCCGACCACAGCGAGCCGCAAGCCGGATTCGGCCTCCAAGGGGCGCGTCACCCGAGTCCAGGGTTCGGTCATCGATGTGGAGTTCCCGGCAGGCCATCTGCCGGACATCTACAATGCCCTGACCGTGAATCTGAGCAAGTCCTCGGACACCGAGGGTGAGTCGCTGACCACCATCATGCTGGAGGTGGAGCAGCATCTGGGCGATTCCACGGTCCGCACCGTGGCCCTGAAGCCCACCGACGGCCTGGTTCGTGGCGCTACAGTCACCGACACCGGCGGGCCCATCATGGTGCCCGTGGGCGACGTGACCAAAGGGCACGTTTTCGATGTGGCCGGCAACATCCTCAACAAGAAGGAGGGTGAGCAGATCAAGGTCACCGAACGGTGGCCCATCCATCGCAACCCGCCTGCCTTCGATCAGCTGGAGTCCAAGACCCAGATGTTCGAGACGGGCATCAAGGTCATCGATCTGCTGACCCCTTACGTGGAGGGCGGCAAGATTGGCCTGTTCGGCGGCGCAGGCGTGGGCAAGACCGTGCTCATCCAGGAGATGATCCAGCGCGTGGCACAGAACCACGGCGGTGTCTCAGTCTTCGCGGGCGTGGGTGAGCGTACACGTGAGGGCAACGACCTGATCGGCGAGATGGACGAGGCCGGCGTTCTGGAGAAGACCGCTCTGGTCTTCGGCCAGATGGACGAGCCCCCGGGGACCCGTCTGCGTGTGCCCCTGACCGCCCTGACCATGTCGGAGTACTTCCGCGACGTGGAGAACCAGGATGTGCTGCTCTTCATCGACAACATCTTCCGGTTCACCCAGGCCGGCTCCGAGGTCTCCACCCTGCTGGGCCGCATGCCCTCGGCCGTGGGCTACCAGCCCAACCTGGCCGACGAGATGGGTGCCCTGCAGGAGAGGATCACCTCAACGCGTGGCCACTCGATCACCTCCCTGCAGGCCATCTACGTGCCGGCCGATGATTACACCGACCCGGCACCTGCGACCACCTTCGCCCACCTGGACGCCACCACCGAGCTCAGCCGTGACATTGCCTCCCAGGGCATCTACCCGGCTGTGGACCCGCTGGCCTCCACCTCCAGGATTCTGGACCCACGTTACGTGGGGCAGGCCCACTACGACTGCGCCAACCGGGTCAAGGCCATCCTGCAGAGGAACAAGGAGCTCCAGGACATCATCGCCCTGATCGGCATCGACGAGCTGGGCGAGGAGGACAAGACCACCGTCAACCGCGCCCGCAAGATCGAGCAGTTCCTGGGTCAGAACTTCTACGTAGCAGAAAAGTTCACCGGTCGCAAGGGTTCCTACGTGCCTGCGGACGAGACCATCGAGGCCTTCACCCGCATCTGTGATGGTGCCTATGACGACGTGCCCGAGCAGGCATTCTCCGGCATCGGCGGAATCGACGACCTTGAGCACAAGTGGCACGATATGCAGAAGGAATACCGGTAGTCATGACGGATACTGGCAAGACCTCCATGCAGGTCAACATCGTCTCGGCTGACAGGCCCATCTGGTCGGGTCAGGCACGGTCGGTCACCGTGCCCGGCACCCAGGGGTCCATGGGCATCATGCCCGACCACGAACCGGTGCTGGCCCTGCTGCAGGAGGGCAACATCCGGGTTCAGGCCACGGATGGCGGTCGTCAGTCCTTCCATGTGGACAGCGGATTCGCCTCCTTCGACAGCAACAAGCTGACTGTGGCCGTGGACCACTACCTGGAGGATGCTGATCAGGGACAGCAGTCCTGACTCCCATCCTCTTCCGCCCGGCTGGTGCACTTGCATCGGCCGGGCTTTTTCTTTCTCGCCCGGAACAGCGACTGATATATTGGCACCTGTGCGAATCATTGTTGCCGACTGCTCCGCCGAATACTCCGGGCGTCTCAATGCCAGCCTGCCGCCGGCCAGGCGCGTTCTGCTGATCAAGGCCGACATGAGCTGTCTGATCTTTTCGGAGCTGGGCTCCTACAAGCCCCTGAACTGGATGTGCGCCCCCTGCACCATCAGGGAGATTGAGCCCGAGGAGGCGGGCAAAGACGGCGCGGGTGTCAAGACTGATTCCGTGGCTGGAACCGGGCCGGATGAGGTAGTCGAAGCCGCCGCGCCCGCCGCGCTGATCGCCCAGGAGCAGGATCAGGACCAGGCTCGACCTGTCCGTAAGGTTCTGCGTGTTTCGGCGGTCAAATCCAGCGATGTACTCACCATCAGGCTCTACCAGGTCTATGCCGACGACAGCTACGACCTGGGGACGGATCCGGGATTGGTCAAGGACGGTGTGGAAGCGCATCTGCAGCGCTACCTGGCTGAACAGATTGACCGCATCGGCCCGGGAGCCACCCTGGTCCGTCGGGAGTATCCCACGCCCATCGGCCCGGTGGACATCATGGCCGTGGATGGCCAGGGACGGCATGTGGCCATCGAGATCAAGCGGCATGGGGGCATCGACGGGGTGGAACAGCTGACCCGCTACTGCCGCCTGCTCAACCGCGACCCTCTGCTGGCCCCTGTCCGCGGAATCTTCGCGGCCCAGACCATTACACCCCAGGCCAGGGTCCTTGCCGAGGACAGGGGATTCGAGTGCCTGATCCTGGACTACGAGGCCATGAAGGGCGCTGACAGCGATGAACTGACCCTCTTCTGAGACAGTTTTCAGTCTTATATCGTTTTGTATAGTCAACATGTCAGGCAGCTCACGTAGATTCTCATTTGGCTCAAAAGACCCAAAAAGCTACTAGATATTGGGGTTTATGGTCTGACACGCCACTACAGGTGGTATTGTGCTTGTGTCTGGGATTGTGTAGAGTGCAATCAACAGGTTCCAAGCAGAGGGCTATAGGGCTTGGAATATCACGGCTACATTTAAGGGAGAGGCGATTATGTCCATCACGGTCTACACCAAGGCGCACTGTCCCCAGTGTGATGCCACCAAGCGTCAGTTGACCAAGCAGGGGCTGGATTTCGAGCAGGTGGATTTGACTGAGGATCAGACCTTGATCGACCAGTTCATCGCCCAGGGATTCAAGCAGACCCCCATCGTAGTCACTGACCAGGAGACGTGGAGCGGGTATCGCCCCGATCTGATCAGGAAGGTAGCGCAGAGCGCCAAGGTTTTCGCCTGATCAAAGCACTCGGAGCCCGGTTCACGAATATGTGGACCGGGCTTTTTCATAGCTTGGTCAGCAGTCGGGTTAGTACAAATCGCGTTGTGCGCCTACTTGGTTAGTAGATGCTTGGTAGGTAAGTAATTGGCTGATGTTTGTTCTGCAAGTGCTTGATCAGTTGAACTTGTTCGATTGGGCACTGCCTACTTGATAAGTGTTGCAATGACAGAGAGACCATCTGTGGTTTTGGAGTGTATCCGATAGTTCGGGAGGCACGACCTGCAGGTGTCGGTTAGCTTTTGCCGACCAGTGGCTATCTCATTGCTGCTCTCTGGTTGTGGCGTGAATACGAATCGCCGTACAGGTTGCTGCGAGCGCGGATGATAACGCGGTATCCGGTATTCGTATATCGAAAAGCAGAGGAAAACAGCCCGCGTTCCCTAGGATGGTCCACTATATGCCGCAGGCGGCGGGAAGCGGGCGAGAAGCGGTGAAGAGGAGACGATGAACAGGACTCAAGCAAGTAGGGGGGTGGGGGTATGAATTGGACCTTTATGGCGCAGAATCTGCACTTCTTCGTCAACGCGGCCTATGTGACGGTCTTCATCTCCTTCTTCGGTGTGGTGTTTTCCATGCTGATCGGGTTGGTCTGCGCCGGGCTGGAGGTCTTCAGGATCCCCTTGCTCTCGCAGGTGGCCAGGGTATACATTGAGCTGTCGAGAAACACCCCGCTCCTGGTTCAGCTCTATTTCCTTTATTTCGGGTTGCCCAAGCTTGGGGTCAATTGGAGCGCACAGACCTGCGCCATCGTTGGGCTTGCCTTCCTGGGTGGCTCCTACATGGCCGAGGCCATGCGTGGCGGACTGGAGGCGGTGCCCCGGGTGCAGATCGAGTCAGCCCGCGTCCTGGGATTCACGCGAGCCCAGACCCTGTCCAGAATCGTGTTGCCCCAGGCCCTGAGCAGCGCCATACCGGGCGTGGTGGCCAACATTATCTTCCTGATCAAGGAGTCCTCGGTGGTCTCGGCCATTGCTCTGGCCGATGTCATGTATGTCACCAAGGACCTCATGGGCACCTCCTACGACACCTACGAGTCGCTGACCCTGCTCATCGTCACCTACCTGGTCATCCTGCTGCCCATCTCCGTCATCGGAACCGTTCTTGAGCGGAGGTTCGACTATGCACGGCGTTGAGGTGCTCTTCCAGCCAGGGGTCATGCCCAGGCTCTTCCAGGGGCTCTGGGTGACCGTCTGGATAGCAGGCGTCTCGGTCCTGCTCTCCCTGCCCCTGGGGTTGGTGGTCGGATGGCTGATGACCCGGCGCAACCGCCTGATCCGCTTCCTGATGAGGATCTATTTGGACTTCATCCGCATCATGCCCCAGCTGGCCCTGCTCTTCATCGCCTTCTATGGGCTGTCCAGGGCATGGAACCTGAATCTGGATGCCACCGGTGCCTGCCTGCTGGTCTTCGTGCTCTGGGGTGGGGCCGAGCTGGGCGACCTGGTCCGCGGTGCCCTGGAGTCCATTCCCCGCACCCAGGTGGAGTCGGCCTATGTTCTGGGGCTGAGCTCCTGGCAGACCTTCTCCAGGATCATCCTTCCGCAGGCCTTGCGCCGACTGCTGCCGGCCAGCGTCAACCTGGCCACCAGGATCGTCAAGACCACCTCCCTGGCCGCCCTGCTGGGCGTCATCGAGGTCATCAAGGTCGGCCAGCAGATCATCGATGCCAACCGCTTCGCCTACCCCCAGGCGACCCTGTGGATCTACGGGGTGATCTTCTTCATGTATTTCTTCATCTGCTGGCCCCTGTCCCTGGTGGCCCGGCATCTGGAAAAGAGGTGGGCCCATGACTGAGGGGCAAACGACGGCGAATCAGCCACAGGATGACCAGGAGGAAGGGGCGGTACTGACCGTCGAGCACCTGGTCAAGCAGTATCCGCAGGCGCAAAGCCCTGTGCTCAATGACATCTCCTTCCAGGTGCCCAAGGGCAAGGTCTTTGTGGTCCTGGGCCCCTCGGGCTCAGGCAAGTCCACCCTGCTGCGGACCATAGCCGGACTGGAGCCCATACAGGGCGGCCGCATCCTTCTGGACGATCAGGTGGTGGAGACCGGCCATCCCCTGGGCAAGCACAGCGGAGGTCCTGGAGGACTGATGTCGGGCAGTCGCAGCTCTGACCTGCGCACCAGGATCGGCATGGTCTTCCAGAGCTATGACCTCTTCCCCAACAGGACCGTGCTGGACAACGTGACCCTGGCGCCCGTCCTGGTTCAGAAGCGCAAGCGGGAGCAGGCGCGTCAGGAGGCTCTGGAGCTGCTGGACCGGGTTGGTCTGGCCGACCGTCGGGACGCCTGGCCCAGCCAGCTCTCGGGCGGCCAGCGGCAAAGGGTCGCCATCTGCCGGGCGCTCATCCTCCATCCCGAGATCATGCTCTTTGACGAGGTGACCGCGGCTCTGGATCCGGAGATGGTGCGCGAAGTCCTCCAGGTCATTCTGGAGCTGGCCGACCAGGGGCTGACCATGATGATCGTCACCCACGAGATGGCCTTCGCCAGGGGCATCGCCGATCACATCGTCCTGTTGGATGGAGGCGCCCTGGTTGAGCAGTCCGACGACCCGGAGGCCTTCTTCACCCACCCGGCCACTGACCGGGCGCAACGCTTCCTGTCCACCTTCACCTATGAGCGTAGGCGGGATCAGGACCAGGATCAGGAGTCCCGATGAGTACTCCGCATATTCGTCCGGCGGCATTCGCCGGAACCGTCCCCAGGGGCGGCCAAAGGAAAGAGAAAGAATAGGAAAAGAGGGATCATGACCGCAAGGGTAATGAACCGATTGATACGGGCGGCGCTGGCCACGGGGGCGACGATCGCGATGATGGCTTCCATGGCGGCCTGCGGCCCTTCGGCGGCCACCCCCAGTGACGCTGGAAGCGGCTCGGGGAGCAACTCCGGCTCCTCGGCGGCATCCGGGTCTGCACGCACCCCGGAGCAGATCACCAAGTCCGGGAAGCTCAAGGTGGCGGTCTTCACCGACAAGGCCCCCTTCGGCTACGTGGACAAGGATGGCAAGAACCAAGGCTACGACGTGGTCCTGGCCGAGCGCCTGGCCAAGGACCTGGGAGTCAAGCCCGAATACACCTCGGTGGACCCGGCCGCCCGGGTGGACGTGCTGTCCAGCAACAAGGTGGACGTGGTTCTGGCCAACTTCACTGTCACTGATGATCGCGCTCGCAAGGTGGACTTCGCCAAGCCTTATATGAAGGTCTTCCTGGGCGTGGTTTCCCCGGATTCGGCGCCGATCAAGGATGTCAAGGAGCTCAACGGCAAGACCCTGATCATCGCCAAGGGGACCACGGCCGAGCCCTACTTCGAGCAGCACTATCCGGAAGTCAAGCTGCAGAAGTACGACCAGTATGCCGATGCCTACAACGCCCTGCTGGACCACCGTGGCGACGCCATGAGCACCGACAACACCGAGGTGCTGGCCTGGGCCAAGGCCAACAAGGGCTTCTCGGTGGGTATCACCAAGCTTGGGGATGAGGCGGTCATCGCCCCGGCCGTGCGCAAGGGGAACAAGCCCCTGCTGGACTACATCAACAAGGAGCTGGTCAAGCTGGGCCAGGAGCAGTTCTTCCATGAGGACTACCGCAAGACCCTGGAACCGGTCTACGGCAGCGCAGCCAACCCCGATGAGATCGTGGTCGAGGGCGGCAAGGACTGACCCGACCATCTGGTTTATGACAGGGGCCCGAGCCCATCCGAATGCGACTGGATGGGTACGGGCCCCTGCTTGTCTGATCTGTCTGAGTTGGTGGATCGGCTGGTCAGTAGGCGGCCAGGATGTCGACCACGAAGAGCAGGGTCGAATTGGCCGGAATCTTCTGCTGTTGCTGGCTGCCATAGCCCAGGTCGGGCGGAATGACCAAAAGAACCTGAGAGCCCACCGTCTGGCCTGCCAGACCCTGCTGCCAGCCCTTGACCACCTGGTCCAGGCTGAAGTCGCTGGCCTCACCCCTGTCCCAGGAGGAGTCGAACTGCTTGCCGTCGGAGGCCAGCCAGCCGGTGTAGTTGGCGCTGACGCTCTGATGCTCGCCGACCTTGGCCCCCTCGCCCTTGATCAGGGGCTGGACGACCAATCCTCCCTTTGGCTTGTATCCGTTGAGATCCAGGGAGGGCTTGCCCTTGTCGTCCAAGCTGATCTTTGGCAGGTCGCTGGGCAGGTCGGTCACCTTCTTACCCTGGGCGCGGGTCAGGTTCTTGGACCTGGAGACGAAGGTCAGGGCCATGATATAGGAGTCGGTTCCCTGGCTGCTGCCGGAGCCTGACTCATCGATGCCCACGGCCACGGTGGAGTTGACCTTGAGGCCCTTGAAGGTGTCGTAGTAGGCCGGGATGGATTTCTTGCTGATGACGATGGAGCACTCCGGGCTGCTCTTGTCCCAGGTGGAGTTGATCACCTTGCCGGTCTTGGCATCCAGGGCCAGGCTCCTTGTGCATACGCGGTCCCCGTCGCGGATGACTGCGCCGTTGCCCTCCTGGATGACCTGATGGGTCTGGTTCTCGACCTTGAAGGGGGTCTTGAAGCTGATGTCGGGCTTGCTGCCGAGTTTGCCACTGGCCGATACGCCCTGCATGGTGTCACCCGAGTGCCCGCCCCCATCGGATTTCCCGCTGCAGGCTGACAGTCCAAGACATAGGGTCAGAGCGGTCATGGCGCCAAGCAGGCGCTTGATGCCTGATTTCCTTGCGTTGATAGTCATAGAAGACCAGTTTAGGGCTTATAGGTGATTTCCCGGTGCTGGAAACCATCTCATAGGGGGCCGACGGTAGAATGTGGATAATATGGAGCAAGTACCCGAGGAAAAAGATGAGATGACGCGGCCTGGTAAGCCCTCGCGTCACAGCATGATCATGCGCGGCATCGTCACCCCCATCTTCGGACTGCTGGCTGTAACGGCCATTGTGCTGGGTATTCTCAATGCCACGGTTTGGAAGCCTTCGGCTCATGTGGATGCGCATGCGCGCACCAAGGCGGCCTATGTGGTGACCGATCCAGGTGTGCTTCCCTTGGTGGACAGCAAAGTGACCATGCGCGTGGATGCGGCATCGACTGGGACTGCCGCGTCAGCAGATCAGAATTCGCAGAAGCCCGCCGTCTGTATGGCCCTGACCACGGCCAAGGATGCAGCTGGCTGGACGGCCGGACAAGATGTGGCCCGGGTGCGAGGCCTGGATAATTGGCAGACCCTGTCCGTCGGCAGGGACACCAGTCCTGGCAAGTCCGTCAAAAGTGATCAGGGCGTGGCCTTTCAGGATTCGGATATGTGGCAACAGGTCACCTGCTCCGACAGCAGCGTGTCAATGTCCCTGAAGACCGACGATCCGCAGGCCGTCCTGCTGGTGGCGGTTCCCCAAGGCGCTCATTCCCTGGGGCTGGAGATGCTCTGGCAGCGCGACAAACTGCCCAACTTTGCCATGCCTTTCTACTTTGCAGGCGGGCTTCTGGCCCTGCTGGCTGTTCTTTCGGCTACGGTCTTCGCCATGGATCCGGTCAAGCGCCGTAAGCAGACCGAGCCTGAACAGGAGGCTGAGGAGACTCCCGAAGTCAGCGTGGCCCAGGCTTTGGGCAACGCCATTCTGCCTGGTCTCGGGAATCGGCGTAGCCCGGCTTCCGGCCGGCGCCTGCGTCACGCCCGCGGCCAGGCGCGGCAGGGGGATCCGGGACCCCCGCCCAGGCCGCCTGTGGTGATTGATCCACGCAATCGGAACCTGGTCGCTGACCAACAGGAGGGTGACGACCGGAGAGCCGATGATATGTCGTCCACCAGGGTCATCAGCAGCCAGGAGATGGCCTCCTACCTAGCCAGGCTTGCCCACGAGGGGGAGGAGGGGCGCCAATGAGTATGAACAAATCGATGAACAAGGTGGCGGTTGCAGCTGCGCTGGCCTTGTCCTTGGCTCTTTTGCCAGGTCTGTCCGCCTGTGAGGGGCAGGTTCCCCAGGCCCGCCGGACAGAGCCTCAAAGCACTGCAACCACTGCTCCCGCGCCCAACCTGACCCCGGCCCAGGAAGCCCGTATCCGCAAGAGCATCGGGGCTGTTCTGGACCAGGCCAACGAGGCCAAAGACCCTGCCGGGCTGGACCAGCGGGTCAGCGGTCCCCAGCTGGAGATCCGCACCAGCGAACTGACCATAGCCCGGGCCACCGGGCAGCTGGATCCCAAGACGACCATTCCTACCACCATCGCCCAGACGGTCATCCCCGGCGATCCAGGCTGGCCGCGCTCGGTCTTCTCGATTACCACCACCACTCAGGATCAGCAGTCCAAGCGCCTCTTGGTCCTCGACCAGGAGTCCGCCCGTGAGAACTACAAGCTATGGGGTGTGGCCCGGCTCTTCCAAGGAGCACAGTTGCCCAAGTTCCCGGTGGCCACCATAGGCGCCAGGATGGGGCAGGGCGACGATCAGGGGCTCAAGGCTACGCCGGTGGAGGCCGTGCGCCGCTACGCCGACCTCCTGCAGAACCCCCAGGGCAGCAAGTATGCCAAGGAGTTCGCCCAGGATGACTTCCGCAACTCGCTGGGCACGCTGACTCAGGTGGTCCAGCAGGGGATCGAGGCCAACAAGGGCAGTCAGTCGCAGACCTTCACCCCGGCACAGGGGCAGCTGCGGGTCATGCACTCCTCCGATGGAGGCGACCTGGTCGTGGCCCGGATCGATTCGGTCTGGACCAGGCAGGCAGGTGAGGGACGTGAATCCTCGCCTGCTTCGGATGCGGAGACGGCCCTCTTTGGGCAGGGCAAGCCCACCAGCACCATGAAGGTCACCTATGTCAATGTGATCGCCCTCTATGTGCCTTCTGCGGACTCGCATGAGCCCATCAGGGCCGTGGGTGCCGAACGTGAGCCCATCAAGGTGGAGGCGGTCTGAGGAGCGGGATTGCGCTGGGTGAACGCCCGGGCCTTGGACTAGATTGGCTTCCAGGAGTATGCAATCGAGGGCGGGCCGAAGCTGCAGTCGGCGTCCGCGGGGTTAAGGAGGACTGACATGGCGAACAAGAACGGGCAGGGGCAGCCGGGTGTCTCGCTGGCAGGAGCGGTTGACCTGGGCGCTCTCAAGCATCAGGTCGATGCCGAGCCAGGTCAGCAGGGAGGTGCGCCCGCAGCCGGTGGCTACGTGATCGATACCACCGAGGCCAGTTTCCAGGCCATGGTCCAGACCTCGACCACCTTCCCCATTCTGATCCTGCTCTGGGTGCCCACCGACGACCGCCTCTTCCCTCTGGCCACCCGTCTGGCCCAGGCCGTCAACGCCCAGGAGGGACACATCCAGCTCTCCCGCATCGATATCGCTTCCAATCCGCAGATCGCCCAGACCTTCCAGGTGCAGGGCGCCCCGGCCCTCTTCGCCCTGCTGGCCGGCAGGCCCATGCCTATTCTGCAGGGGCTGCCCACCGATGAGGAGATGAACCAGATCACCGATCAGCTCATTCCCCAGGTGATTCAGATGGCACAGAAGGCCGGTATCACCGGCAGTGCTCCCTACCAGGAGACCGACGACCAGGGGCAAGATGAGCAGGCCAGCCAGTCAGCGGCTGATGCCATCCCGCCTGCCCATCAAGAGGCCCATCGGCTGGCCCAGGAGGGCGACTATGCAGCTGCAGCCGAGGCCTATGGCAAGCTGGTCCAGGCCGACTCGACCGACGATCTGGCCAAGCGTGAACAGGCCAAGTGCCTGCTGATGGCCCGTTCAGCAAAGGCCGATGTCCGCAAGGTCCGTCAGGCGGCCGCCGATGCCCCTGACGACCTGCAGGCCCAGTTGGATGTGGCCGATGTGGACATGATCGGCGGCCAGATTCAGGATGCCTTCGATCGCCTGCTGGACTTTCTGGCCGGGCACCGGGATCAGACCGATCCCATCCGCCGCCGTCTGCTGGAGTACTTCGTCATTCCTGAACCGACTGATCCCCGGCTGGCCAAGGCCCGTCGCCGTCTATCCACACTGATGTACTGAACCGTTCCTGGGTCAGGCCTCACGGTTCCCATCGAAGTTGGTCAGGAAGCGCGGTCCGCTGGCTTTCAGCTCCCGGTCGAAGTCGGTCGCCCAGTCGCCAAAGGGGTGGTTGGCCAGCCCGTCGTTGGAGAACCGTGGGTCGTCGGTTATTTCAGTGGCGCAGAAGTCGGGGATGGTCAGGTCGGTCACCGGCCCGGTCCGCTCCACCTCGGCCACCACCAGGGGAGCGTTGCCGTCCCCGAAGACATCCAGGTTCCACCAGTCCTCGTCTAGCCAGACCCCATACCGGTTCTTGACTATGGGAATGCCGCCGCGCAGGATCAGCTCCAGGGCGATGCCTGGGTCGATGGTCCGTTCAGCCTCGTAGCGTGTGCCGCCGACGGAGGGCCCCTTGGCTGTCATTGAGGCAGCGTCGAAGTGGTCGCCCTCCTCAAGCAGGGTATGGAGGGCATCGGTCCGGGCCGTCATGGGCACCACCGGATCCACCTGCCCCTGAAGGCGAACCCGCAGGGCGAAGTTGTCTTCATGCACGTAGTAACTCTGAACAATCAGGGTCGGCCGACTCTCTCCGAGCAGTTCCCGGGGGAGGTCCCGGCAGAAGAATCTGCGCTCGAACTCGAAATCGTCCTCGTCCTCATTCATGGCCATGCTTCCCATGGTACGGTAGGCCGGTTGCGGCCACCATTTGCTGTTCACGGCCCATTGGAGTTGTCCAGGTATGTGAAGGCCGCTTGTGATGGCCGGGTGAAGGAACTACAGTGGAGACTATCCCGAGAGAAGATCATCCGGGAATGTTGGCGGCTTCGCGCCACCGCATGAGGATGCAATGGCGCAACCGGGGCGGTGGCACGAGGCCTTGCCATCACGATACCTGCGAAACGCCCGGAATCTTGCGGCAACACGCCGAGAGTGACTGGAGTCAGACCGACACGGCAAGACGCGCTTAGATGCGTAAAGGCGCAAAGTGTCCTATTATTATTTCTGATGTCCACTGTAAGGTGGTTTCTCGGGTTCGTAGCTCAGCGGATAGAGCGTCTGTCTCCGGAACAGAAGGTCGAGGGTTCGAATCCCTTCGAGCCCACTTCGTGATTGTTATTAGGCACGTGACTTTATCAATAGTCTCTTCGCTGTCTTAAAGTAGGACAGTGTTTAGGGATATGTTCAAAACGAAAAGACTGACTAATCTGGCTTATGTCATAGTGGGTGCTCGAATTTAAATGTTTCCGTTGGCAGGATTAATCCACTTGATGGCCGAACGCGATCATTTCACATATACAGTTGGTACTTGTTCGAGCGTCGTCAAAACGCAGATTTGCTCTAGATATTCAGATCTTCTCAAGTTACGGACTTGCGCTTTCTAAAGCTGAGATCTTGCCATGAATTACTAACGAAATCACAGCGATTTATGCGAATGTGTGTATACACGAATATTGGTACCACAGTTGATGTAGTTATGTACTACAATGCGACATATTCGTAATGATGTGATACGATGTAGAGTATGACGACAAACACAGTTAATCTCAAGATGAGCGGTAAAATCACTTATGACGACTCGATTTCTGTTGACCAAGCGGCTAACATCATCCTATTGCTCAACTCTGAAGAGAACGAAGATAACGCTGAAACAAAAATGCCTGTAGCTATAGATAGCTACAGAACCTCAGCTTACAAGAATTCCGGAAGATTAGTCACCAGTGCACGAGATGCGCTTAACCGCTCGAACGCAAAGACAAACCCGGAAAAAATAGTTGCTCTTGGAAAATACATAATGCAGGATGGTGGGAACTCGTTTACGGCGCAGGAAATCAAAAGTCAGTTTCATCGCGCACGAGAGATAGCTCCTAAGAACTTCTCCCGCGACCTCAACTGTGCTATCAGAGAAGGCTGGATTGATGAAGCTACTCCTGGTAATTACTATATTACCAACAAAATTAATGGAATTTTCGACGGTAACTTCAAGTTCCCTAAGGCAGGGTCGCACGTTAGCAGAACAAGGAGCGCAAATAAAGCCACAAAAGAAAAGCCGGAAGTGTTTTCAGAGATAGACGAATTCTCACCTCAGATAGAAGGTATACCCGATTATGCGAAAATGAAAACTGAAGCAGATCGGGTGCTGTGGGCATTATATTTTGCAAAAAATAACAACATCAACGGGCTTAAAACCTCTGCAATTGCTTGGCTGACCAATGAACTAGGAAATGCTGTGGATAGCAAGAATATATCCAGAGCAGCACGTAGTCATCGAGCAGGCAACCGCATAAACCACTCGACAAACGATAAGACGTTACGTATAACAGAGAGTGGTGAAGCCTTCCTGAAGGAGATGACCGTCGAAAAAGTATGAAGGAGAATCACACAGAATAGATTGCCCCATGCCTTCAACAATATGGTCTTCGGCTTTGGAGTTTGACACTGAGCAAGCTTTAGTATTGCGTTCTACCGATTGGGCGTTCTTCAGTAGGTGTTGAAAATTCATTTTTATATCTAGTGTTGGCGACTCCTCAAAAGGTGAGAAGATTTTTACTCTATCGGCAAAGGAGTGTTTTGGCTAGGCGACCTGGATTGGCAAGTCCGACAGGTACAAAGCGACATCCGAAGGAAAAGATGGGGGTGCTTTCGAAACAACGCAACTAAATCTAGCTCAGTTTGTTTCAGTCTAGATGTGGGAATATTATATTTCTCGGTCGTTCCAGACAGGTATGGGTTTCGTCGTAAATATCCCGTTCGCTCTAAACCAACTAATCTGCAGTTTCTTGACGATTATTCACTTGGTATCAATTTTATCGGCATGTCCTGTTTCCTGGTTGCAAAGGGGGTAGGGGGCTGACAGAGATCTAATAAGTTCTGCCGTTGCTGCTGAGTGAAAAAGACTTAGTTCGTGATGCTATAAAATTCTATCTTGCCTCTGACCTGTAATCGTGGATGATTGGTCAGGAAAGCCATTACGCACATGAGGACTTTAAAAGAAAGTATTGCTCTATTTGAGAATTGAGTGGATTGGAATCTAATTCTTAATCTATTTATTGACGTCTGCGCCCTCATTATAAGTAGTTATTGACTTTAAAGATTGGCTCAATCAATAAAGATACCTATAGACCTCATGGGAGGGATTGTGTAGCGGACGGCAGGTCTGAGAAACAAAGCTCCTGTAAGAAAAGAAGCATGTCTGGGTTATCGGCGCTTTAAAGCGAGCAGCTTTTATTGTATTAGATAATTATTGAATAAAATAATATAGGCAAAGCATAAAGATAATTTTATGGACGATAATTGAAATTTTGAAGTATAGAAAGCTGGCAGCATTCCTTGATGGATTGAATGGATGCTTAACCATGCAAATTGTAGAAGCTCTTTACACACATCTTATGTGTGGTGAATCACTAAGCTTTTGAGGAACATGACCCTTGGCCCGCTTGTGTCTTCGTTCTCAGGTGCCATAGTGAAAGGGTAAGACCGAACGTCGGGGAGGACCGACGCTTCCGCGTTGTGGCGGAGCCTCCTTTCCGCGGCGAAGCAAAGGAGTTCACATGGCCAATCGAATCAATGCAGGGGATGCTGTTCTTCACGTCCTGGAGCAGTGGGGGGTGCCGCGCATCTATGGTCTGCCCGGCGGCTCCTTCGACTCCATGATGAACGCCATCCACAACGAGCGCGAGCGCATCGACTTCATCCAGGTCCGTCACGAGGAGGCCGGAGCCCTGGCTGCTGCCGGCGAGGCCAAGCTGACCGGTCGGATTGGTGTCTGCTTCGGCTCGTCTGGTCCTGGCGCGGTCCATCTGCTCAATGGCCTCTATGATGCCCGTGAGGACGGCGTGCCGGTGCTGGCCCTGGTGGGCGAGGTGCCCCAGGCCTTTATGAACATGGACTTCTTCCAGGCCATGGACGAGGTGCCTATCTTTACCGATGTGGCCGTATTCGCCCGGGCCGCCACCAACGCCCAAGGACTGCCGGCCCTGGTGGACGAGGCCATCCGCCGCGCCTATGCCAGCCACGGGGTTTCCGTGGTCATCATTCCCAAGGATCTGGCCTGGGCCGAGATCGACGACCGCCCAGTGGCATCTGCATCTAACTTCCGCAAGCCTGAGCCTCTGAAGCCTGCGGCCGACCAGGTCAGCAAGGCGGTGGAGATCATTCAGTCCGCCAAGGCTCCGCTGCTCTACTTCGGCCAGGGCGCTGCCGGTGCTCGCGATGAGCTGGTCGCCATGTCCGAGCGTTTCAAGATGCCCATGGTCTCCACCTTCCCGGCCAAGGGGATTGTGGAGGACACCTATCCTGCCTACCTGCAGTCGGCCGGCCGTGTGGCCACCAAGACCGCCACGGAGGCCATCTACACTTCCGATCTGACGGTCTGGGTTGGCTCGGACAACCCCTTCGGGTCCATGTTCGTCACTCCCAACACCAAGGTCATCCAGATCGATCTGAACCCGGTCAAGCTGGGCAAGCGCTTCCAGGCCAACGTGGTTCTGGCCATCCAGGCCGATGCCCGCGAGGCCCTCAAGGCGATAACCGCCGCTGGTCAGGATCAGGAGGAGTCCGTCTTCTACAGGGCCTGCCTGCGCAGCAAGGAGAACTGGGACCAGTGGCTGGCCTCCTTCAACGAAGACACCCGCACGCCCCTGAGGCCTGAGCCTGTCTTCCACGTCATCGATCAGCAGCTTGAGGACAATGACATTGTCATCCCCGACGTGGGCAATGTGGACATCGACTTCCTGCGTCTGCTGCATCTGAAGCCTACCAACCGCTGGACCGTCTCCGGCAAGCACGCCACCATGGGCTACGCTGTGCCGGCCGCCTTGGCTGCCAAGTTGGAGCATCCGGAATCGACCGTCTACTCCCTGAGCGGCGACGGCGGATTCGCCATGCTCGGCGAGGAGGTGCTGGCCCAGCTCAAGTACCATGCCCCGGTCATCAACGTGGTCTTCTCCAACCAGTCCTTGGGCTACATCGAGGCCGAGCAGCGCGACGACAGCCATCAGCCCCTGAGCGGGGTGGATCTGCCCGACACCGACTGGGCCAAGGTCGGCGAGGGCATGGGCGCCCTGGGCTTCACTGTGCGCACGGTGGATGATGCCCGTCACGCCTTCTCCGAGGCCCGCAAGGCCGACAGGTCTTCGGTCATTGACATCAAGCTGACAGGAGCCAGCCCTCTGGATACCCGCTACATGCGGTTCCCGGAGACCTGCTCGGATCCGGACCAGGTCGAGAAATTCGTCAAGACCTACGAGGCCGGCGATCTGCGCTCCCTGGCCTACTGGATGGGCCAGGAGGCCCGCAAGGGCTGAGACTGTTGCCACTTGCGCCGGGCGGGCACTCCTATAGTGGACGGTGTCCGCCCGGGGCTTCGGCCCGGTATGGGTGCGGCGGACCTGAAGAAAGGACGGACTCATGGAAGATGGACCGGAAGAGATCGGCACGCCATACGCGCCCCAGGCCTTGGGAGCCTACAGTCAGGCTGTGAAGGCCGGGGGCTTTGTCTTTGTCTCCGGGCAGTTGGGCATCGACCCGAACACCGGCGAGCTTGTGGAAGGCACTGCGGCTGACCAGGCCACCCAGGCTCTGAAGAACGTCAAGAACATCCTGGATGCAGCCGGCAGCGGCATGGAGAAAGTGGTCAAGGCCACCATCCTTATGCGGCGGGTGGAGGATTTCACCCAGGTGGACCAGGCCTACTCACAGGTTTTCATCGGCTCGGTGCGGCCGGCCCGTGTGGCTTTCGGCGGTGCGGACATCCCCAAGGGCGCCCTGGTCGAGATCGAGGTCGTGGCTCTGGCCTGATACAGGTCGGCTGCTGGTCCCCGCCGTCGCTAGACTTGAGGGCATGAGTCCTGAAGCACTTGCCCGTATCATCTCTTCGACCGCCGTCCGGATGGCCCAGTCAGGCCGCCTGGGAAGCCTGGAGCCCGGCATGGTTCCTGACGCCGACCATCTGGCGGTCATGCGTCCCAAGGACCGTTCCCACGGGGACTGGTCCACCAACATCGCCATGCAGCTGGCCAAGAAGGCTGGCATGAGGCCTGCAGAACTGGGGCAGGCCCTGGCCGATGCCCTGCGAGAGGCCGACGGGATCGCCCAGGTGGACGTGGCAGGGCCCGGCTTCATCAACATAACTTTGGACTCGGCCTCAGCGGCTGCTGTGGTCGATGCGGTCCTGGATGCGGGACCCGCCTTCGGAAGCAACGATCACCTGAGCGGGCGCACGCTCAATCTGGAATTCGTCTCGGCCAACCCTACGGGTCCCATCCACATCGGCGGCACACGTTGGGCGGCTGTGGGCGACTCCATGGCTCGCGTCCTGGAGGCCAACGGCGCCAAGGTGGTCAGGGAGTACTACTTCAACGATCACGGCACACAGATTGACCGCTTCTCCCGTTCGCTGGTGGCGGCGGCCCACGGCGAGCCCGTGCCCGCTGACGGCTACAAGGGCTCCTACATTGATGAGATTGCATCGCGGGTGGTCAAGGAGGCTGCCGACGAAGGGCAGGACATCCTGGCCATGCCCAGGGTGCGCGACGAGGACGGCGCCGAGGGTGACAGCCCCCAGCGCGAGGCCTTCCGCACCCGGGCCGTGCCCATGATGTTCGCCGAGATCCAGCAGTCCATGCGTGACTTCCGGGTCAACTTCGATGTCTGGTTCCATGAGAACAGCCTTTATGAGTCCGGCCAGGTGGACAGGGCCATTGATGAGTTGCGGGCCAAGGGCGACATCTTTGAGAAGGACGGGGCTACCTGGTTCCGCTCCACCACTTACGGTGACGACAAGGACCGGGTGATCATCAAGTCCGACGGCCACGCAGCCTATGTGGCGGCCGACATCGCCTACTACCTGAACAAGCGGCGCAGGGCCAAGGATCCCTGCGATGAGGCCATCTACATGCTGGGCGCCGACCACCATGGCTACATCGGCAGGATGATGGCCATCTGCGCGGCCTTCGGAGACACCCCAGGCGTGAACATGCAGATTCTGATTGGCCAGATGGTCAACGTCATCAAGGACGGCCAGGCCGTGCGCATGAGCAAGCGGGCAGGCAACGTGGTCACCATCGACGATCTGGTGGATGCCGTGGGGGTGGATGCCGCACGGTATTCCCTGGCCCGCACCGACTACAACCAGAGCGTGGACATCGACCTGGATCTGCTGGCCTCGCACACCAACGACAACCCCGTCTACTACGTGCAGTACGCACACGCCCGCTCTAAAAACGTGGATCGGAACGCAGCCCAGGCGGGCATCGACCGGTCCGGGGCCGACCTGTCCCTGCTGGACACTGCCGCTGACAACGATGTTCTGGGTGTCCTGGCCCTTTATCCGAATGTGGTTCAGACCGCCGGCGACCAGAAGGCCCCCCACCGGGTGGCCCACTACCTGGAGCAGCTGGCTGGGGTCTATCACCGTTGGTACAACCTGGAGCGCGTGGTACCCATGGAGCCTACTGGCCGGGCGGATCTGGACCAGGACGAGGACAGGAATCCACAGCCGGCCCGGGCGGCGGCGCGTCTGCGGCTCAATGACGCCGTGCAGCAGGTCATCGCCAACGGTCTGGATCTGTTGGGCGTCCAGGCCCCGGACCGTATGTAAGCCTGAAGGTCACCGGGAGGTCGTTGATGGAAACAGGGATGTGCGGGCTGGGGTCCGACGGATTCTGGCCCGGAGCTCTGCGGCGGGACAGCCAGGGCATGCTGACCATGCATGGGTGCTCCATGGAGGAACTAGTCAAGCGTTACGGCACTCCCATGTATCTGATGGACACCGCGATGATGGCGGAACGGGCATCGGCCTTCCGACAGACGGCCCTGAGAGACCTGGGTGGTGCGACCACCAGGGTCAGCTACGCCGGTAAGGCCTTCCTCAGCAAGGAGACCGTGCGGATCATGCTGCGCCAGGGGCTGGATATCGATACCTGCTCCCTGGGTGAAATGCTGATTGCCCGGGCCGCTGGCGCACCTGGCCGCCGTCTGGTCCTGCACGGCAACAACAAGTCCGATCAGGAGATCGACCTGGCTGTAAGGGAGGGCTACAGGGCCATCGTCATCGACGCGCCCGACGAGCCTGCTCGGATCGCCGCTGCCGCAAGGGCCCAGGGTCGCCGCGCCAAGGTCATGCTCCGGGTGACCGTGGGTGTGCACGCCGGCGGCCACGAGTACATCTCCACGGCACATGAGGATCAGAAGTTCGGCATCCCCCTGCTGCCCCAGGGCACCGATGTGGGGCTGCTGGACCTTGGGCCTGAGCCCGGTTCTACCGAACAGGCTGGAGCAGTGACTTCGGCGGATATGAAGGGGAACGGCTCCTCGACTCCTGTCGATTCCGTGCTCTCACCCTCCTCTTCAGCCCTGTATTCCGCTGCCAATGGGCCTGCTGAACCGGCTGATCCCGCCCGAATCAAGGCCATGTCCGCCCTGGCTGACGGACCGGCTATCGCCCTGCTCAAGGAGATTCGCTCCTACGAGCGAGAACTGGAGCTGGTAGGCATCCATACCCATATCGGCTCCCAGATCCATGATTCCTCGGCTTTCATCGAGGCTGCCCGGCGCATGATGTTGCTGAGGCACACCTTCTGGGCCACCGATGGATACCTGATGCCCGAGGTGGATCTGGGTGGCGGCTTCTCCGTGCCCTACACCCCGGGTGAGGATCGGATGGACCTGGACCAGACCCTGACCGGTCTGGGGGCTGACATGGTCGCCATCAACCGTCGGTTGGGCATGCCCATGCCGGTCATTGCCTTCGAGCCCGGCCGCTGGATTGTGGCACCCTGCGGCATGAGCCTGTACCGGGTGGGCACAGTCAAGCCCGTCCCCCTGTCTGACGGAAGCGTGCGCACTTACGTTTCGGTCGACGGCGGTATGAGTGACAACATCCGTCCGGCCCTTTACGGGGCCGAATACACCGCTGTTCTGGCCAACCGACATGGCAGCGCGGACCGGATCCAGGCCCGTGTGGTGGGTAAGCACTGTGAATCTGGGGATATCCTGGTGCAGGATGTGCCCCTGCCTGCCGACATTCGCCGGGGTGACCTGCTCCTGGTGCCGGTGACCGGCGCCTACGGGCGGACCATGGCCAGCAACTACAACCAGGCCCTGATCCCTCCTGTGGTGGGCCTGGACCAGTCCGGCGCCCATCTGATGATGCGGCGGCAAACCATGGATGACCTGCTGGCCCTGGACCAAGGATGAGTCCCGCTCCGGATGCAGGCGTCCTTGATGTGGATGCGGGTGTCGGATTGGCTTTCTAAGATGGAGCAACACACGGTGACCGGCCCCGTTGGGGCGGATGGAGGATCCATATGCCCAAGAATACGCAGCAGCAGGAGGATGTCAGGCCCATCCGCATAGCACTTCTGGGGGCAGGGACCGTGGGTTCCCAGACCGCCCGCCTCCTGGTGGAGCAGAGCCAGGATCTGGCCAGCCGAGTGGGTCGTCCTCTGGAGTTGGTGGGCATCGCAGTCCTCCACCCTGACAAGGTCAAGGCAGATTGGATCGATCCGTCACTGCTGACTACAGACTCAGCCAGCCTGGTCACCCGGGCGGACATCGTCATCGAGCTGATCGGCGGCATCGAGCCGGCCCGCACCTTGTTGCTCAAGGCCATCGAGTCCGGCGCCAGCGTGGTCACCGCCAATAAGGCCCTGCTGGCCCAGCATGGCCCTGAGCTCTACCGGGCTGCCGAAGAGCGTGGAGTTGACATTTACTTCGAGGCGGCCGTGGGCGGGGCCATCCCCATCGTGCGGCCCCTGCGCGAATCCCTGGTGGGTGACGGCATCACCAGCCTGGTGGGCATCGTCAACGGGACCACCAACTACATTCTGGATGAGATGACCACCAAGGGTCTTCAATTCGATCAGGCCCTGCGCGACGCCCAGGCCAAGGGCTTCGCCGAGGCGGACCCCACTGCCGATGTGGACGGGCTGGATGCAGCCGCCAAGGCCGCCATCATGGCTACGCTGGCCTTCCACACCGACGTGCGCCTGGATGATGTCCCTGTTGAGGGCATCCGCGCCATCACCGCCGACGATATTGCGGCAGCGCAGACCGAGCACAGGGTCATCAAGCTTCTGGCCGTGGCCGAACGCGGCGAACAGGGCATCTCCGCCCGGGTCTATCCGGCATTGATCCCCGACAGTCACCCCCTGGCCTCGGTCCATGGCAGTTTCAACGCGGTTTTTGTCACCGCCAAGGCCGCCGACGATCTCATGTTCTACGGCCGGGGTGCCGGCGGAGCGCCCACAGCATCAGCCGTTGTGGGGGACGTGGTCACCGAGGCCCGCCACATCGTCCAGCATGGCATGGGTCCGGGAATCCCTATGTATGCCAACATTCCCATGGCCCCGCTGGATGCATCCCGGGCCGCCTTTGCCGTCCGTTTCCTGATTCACGACAAGCCTGGCGTGCTGGCGGCCATCGCCAAGGTCTTTTCCGAGGCGGGCATCTCCATCAACGGGGTCAACCAGGACATCAAGCCCACCCTGCACGACCCGGGCTACAGTGGTGAGATCCAGCAGTTGCGCGTGGTTACCCACCTGTGCGACGAGGTGACCCTGCGACAGGTGGTCAAGCGCATCTCCACCTTCGATTCGGTCACCGGGCAGGCCTCCATCCTGCGCGTCTTCGATCGGCAGGCCCAGTGATGACCACTGCTGCAGAGGGCCCGTCCACTGTGCGGGTGCGTGTGCCGGCCACCAGCGCCAACCTGGGATCGGGTTTCGATGCGGTCGGTCTGGCACTGGACTACCATGACGAAATCGTCTTCACCCGTTCCGTGGACCCGGGCGATACCACCGCCTATGTGGTCATCAAGGGCGAGGGTGAGCGGACCCTGCCCCGAGACGAGACACATCTGGTCGTTTCCACCTTTAGGCGGGCCTGCCAGGTCTTTGGACTGCCAAGGTTCGGCTTCATCATGCGCGCGGTCAACCGCATCCCCCAGGCCAGGGGGTTGGGATCCAGTGCCGAGGCCATCGTGGCCGGGATCGCTGCGGCTGCGGCCTTTGCCCACACCGGCCCTTTGCGCCGTGATGCCGTCTTCGCACTGGCTGCCCAGATCGAGGGGCATCCCGACAATGTGGCGCCTGCCGTCTACGGGGGGCTGACCGTTTCCTACGACCTGGCCACTGGCGAAGGGGTGGGTTCCCTACCTATAGCCGGGGGTGCGCCCTTGGAGGGGGGGTACCACACCCTGCGCTATAAGGTGGACCCGGCCATCAAAGCCACGGTCTTCGTCCCTGGCGCTCGCCTGTCCACTCAGAAGGCCCGGCAGGCCCTGCCCAACCGGGTGCCTTACGCGGATGCCGTTCATAACCTGTCAAGGGCGGCCCTGATTCCCGGGGCTCTGAACCCCGGGTCCTTGGATGACTTGGGAACTGATGCAGCCGAGCAGGCCGCCAGGGCCAATGCCCTGCTCTTCGTAGCCACCCAGGACCGGCTTCATCAGCCATACCGGGCCGGGCTCATGCCCTCATCAACCAAGCTCCTGCAGCTCCTGCGCCGTCAGGGCTATGCGGCGGCCGTATCTGGAGCCGGGCCCTGCATTATCGTCCTACACTACGGAGATGCCGAAAATCAGCTGTGGACCCTTGCCAAGGACTATCTGGATTCCGGCCGCTGGCGGATTCTGCCCCTGGACGTGGATGGCAGGGGGGTCCAGGTGGAACGGGACCAGGAAGGCAATCGTGAACACTGAAGACAGGCATATCCCGCTCATCCTGGCATCATCCTCTCCCTCCAGGCGGCGGCTTCTGGTCCAGGCGGGTATTGATCCCATCATCCGACCCTCAAAGGTGGATGAGCCGGCCGTCCTGGCGGAACGGGCCCGTAAACTGGGTTGTCGCCTGGATGACCTGGGTGTGCGCGAACGGGTCAGTGTCTTGGCCGAGGCCAAGGCTTCGGCTGTCCAAGCCACCATGGATGCCGTCAAGGATGCCGAAAGGCGCTCGCGGGGCGACCTGGTCACGTTTAGGCCTCTGAGCCAGGGTGATTCGGATGCATCCTCCAGGGATCCCATGAGCCAGGTCATCGGGACCTGGGGCGGGATGCTCGGCGCCGGGCGTGGCCCCCTCCTGCTGGGGTGCGACTCGCTGTTCAGCATGGACGGCGCCGTCATGGGCAAGCCTCACCAGCCGGAGCGTGCTCTGGAGCGGCTGATGGCCATGCGCGGCCGAACCGGCACCCTGGTCACCGGCCACTGTCTGATCGATCTGGCCACCGGTCGCCGGGCCCGAGCGGTCAGCAGCGCTCAGGTGGTCTTTGGAGACTATGACAGGGCCACCATGCAGGCTTATGTGGACACCGGCGAACCACTGGAGGTGGCTGGGTCCTTCACCTTGGAGGGATTGGGCAGCGCCTTCATCCAGGGCATCCAAGGCGATCCCAGCGGGGTGATGGGATTGAGCATGCCTACCCTGCGCGCCCTGGCCCAGGAGCTGGGCGTCTCCTGGCCTGACCTGTGGGCCCAACGGGTCCTGCCCGAGCGGCAGCGGGCAGAAGGACCGACGCATGGTCCTGAGGGATTGGTCGCCCCGGTGGAGAACGTCCATCAGCCTGGCGACGGATGGGTCAACTGTGCCTGCGGCAAGCGGCACTGGGGGCTCAACGGGGCTGCCGGCGTCTTGCTGGCCCGGCGTGATGCCCGCACTGGTGAGCCGGTCAGCGTGCTTCTGCAGCACCGGGCGCGCTGGAGCGCCGAGGGCGGCACCTGGGGTGTGCCGGGCGGTGCCATCTCCGACGGGGAGAACCCCCTGGAGGGCGGCCTGCGCGAGAGCTATGAGGAGGCCAACATCCGCCCGGAGGACATTCAGGTGGTGGGTTCCTACCTGGAGGACCATGGTCCCTGGGGTTACACGACCATCCTGGCCTTCGAGCGTCCCGGCCACCAGGTCGATCCCCACATGAATGACGATGAGAGCATTGCCTTGGAATGGGTGGATCTGGACAAGGTCGCGGACCTGCCCCTTCTGAAGGCCTTCGGTCAGGATTGGCCGCACTTCCGGCAACGCTTGAAGGCCCTGGCGGCCGAAGGCTGAGTGGAAGGCCTGTCCGGGCTCATCAACTCAGGAGCAGAGCGATCAGGGCGATGACTACGGGCGAGCTGATTGTGCTCAGCAGGATGCCGTCCCTGGCGAAGGTGGTTCCCACCTCGTAGCGGGCCGCATAGTTGTAGACGTTCTGGCCGGTAGGCAGGGCCGCAAGAACCACGCATCCGTACAGTTCCGCTCCGCTGAAACCCATCATGAACCGGGCCAGCAGGTAGGCGATTATCGGCATGATCAGATTCTTCAGAATCACCGCGCAGAGGGTGGCACGACGGTCGGTGCCCTGGCCCATGGGCCGTGAACCCCGCAGGGACATGCCGAAGGCCATGAGGATCATGGGCACGGCCGACTGCCCGATCATGTCGATGGGTTTGTAGACGAAGTCGGGAATGATGAAATGTCCGGCCTGGGCACTGATGGCCGAAATCACTATGCCGCCTATGGAGCCGATGAGGATGGGCTGCTTCAGGGGCTGTTTGAGGATGGTCTTGACCGAGAGTTTGCCGGAGGTGGTCGCGTCCAGAACGGTCAGTCCAATTGGGGTGAACAGGGCCTGTTGCATGACCAGGATGGGTGCCACCAGTGTGGGATTGCCCAGAATATAGGTGGCTACGGGCAATCCGATGTTGTTGGAGTTCAAATAGAGGGAGTCCAGAGCGCCGATGGTGGTTTCGGCGGCCGGCAGGTGGAAGCTGGTTGCGTTCAGGGCCACGAAGAGCAGGCCCACAGCCGCTGCCGACAGGAAGGCCACGATGATGCTGGGGTGGAAGATGACCGACAGCTTCTGCTTGGAGAGGATGGCAAACATCAGGCAGGGCGTTGACACAAAGAAAGAGTATTTGTTGAGCACCAGCTGGGCCGTGGGACCGCCTACATGGAAGCGGGCGGCCACATAGCCCACGGCGATGACCACGCCGATGATGAAGAACCCTTCCATGGCACTAAGCAGTCCAGGCACTCCGGCATCCTCCTCGTCTCGCATGGTGGACGGCGGCCTCCCGGGCGGAGGGCCACCGCTTCCGTCGTCCCCATTGTGCCACCCGGACCTCTTGCTTGCGGCTCCAGGTCCATCCGCGCTTCCTCGGCCCGCTAGCATGGCACTATGGCCAAGAACACACAGACGGATATTGATCTTCTCGCCGGCGTCCGGGGGTCTGAACCTGCCCAGGCCCTGGCAAGGATACTGGAGTCCATGACCGCCCTGCCCTCGGTCAGCGGTCAGGAAACCGCCTTGGCCGATGCCGTCCAGAGGGCCCTGTCCTCACGGGCTGACCTCTTGGTCCGTCGGCTGGGCGACACGGTCGTGGCCTCCACCCAGCTGGGTCGCCCCCACCGCATCGTCCTTGCCGGGCATTTGGACACCGTACCCGTGGATGGGAACCTGCCCCCGAGCTGGCTGGAGCCCGGCGACCCGGCCATCCGCACCGACCTGTCCGTCGCCCACCCTGGATCCCGGGTGCTCTACGGCCGGGGCACAGCCGATATGAAGGCCTCGGATGCCGTTTTTCTCCATCTGGCACTCACCCTGCGGGAGCCGGTCTATGACCTGACCTTCGTCTTCTACGACCATGAGGAGGTCCAGGCCGACCTGAACGGGCTGGGCCGGGTGGTGGCTGCCCATCCTGACTGGGTACGGGGGGATTTCGCCATCATCGGCGAGCCCACCGACTGCGCCATAGAGGCCGGCTGCAACGGAACCATGCGCTTCGACCTGATTACCCACGGCACGACGGCCCACTCCGCCCGGGCCTGGATGGGCAGCAACGCCATCCACGCGGCCGCGCCCATTCTGGATCGTCTGGAGCAGTACCGGCCGGCCACGGTACGGGTGGACGGCCTGGACTATCGGGAGGGGCTCAACGCCACCATGATTGAGGGCGGCCTGGGCACCAACGTCATTCCCGATCGCTGCCGGGTGCACGTCAACTACCGGTTCGCCCCCGACAAGAGTCTGGACCAGGCCAAGGAGCTGATGATGGGTCAGGGGACAGGCGCTGAGCTGGGCAATGGCGAGCATATGGCCTTGGGCGGGGTCTTCCAGGGGTTCTCGGTGCGCATGTGTGACGAATCGCCCGCAGCTCGTCCAGGTCTGGATTCGCCTTGGGCACGTTCGCTGGCGGACCTGGTCGCCCGGACCACGGGCAAGCAGCCTCGCGCCAAGCTGGGATGGACCGATGTGGCTCGTTTTTCAGCCCTTGGCCTACCAGCCGTCAACCTAGGTGCAGGGAACCCCCTGCTGGCCCACAAGGCCGACGAACAAGTGCCCCTGGATGACCTGGTCCGGCTGGAGGCAATACTGGTCGAGTGGCTCAATGGACCTGAAGGCCGCTGATCTGTGTCATACTAGAGGACGGTGGTTCTGCCTGACCACTTGCAGCGTAGGCGTTGATCCCCCCGGACGGAGACCCAGTGATCCGTGTGGGCGTCGGTGTCCGCCTGCGTCAGGAAGACTTTTTGCCAAGGCGTTTCGATCGGGCGTACGTAGGTGCGCGGTTGCAGTGAGAGTGCAGCGTGAGGACGGATCGGAACCGTGAGAGCGGCGCGAGGCGGCGTGCCGCAAGGAGCATTGTGCCCGAAAAAACGAATACTGAGGATACCCAGGATAATAGGTCCACCATCGGTGATGGGCGGGAGCGGCAGGTCGAGGAGACTGCCAGTTCCGGCACCCGCCGCCGCACTGGACGACGTGTGGTCAGGGTGGCCGGCGCCGCCGGTGCCGACGTACCTGTGAAGGTCGAGGCCGACAAGCGCAAGGCCTCCCGCAAGGCCAAGGAGGAGGACGACGAGTCCAAGCCCTCCGCCACCCGTCGCCGTCGCACCCGCAAGCCCAAGGAGGATCAGGCGGCCGATCAGAGCGCCCAGGAGGATGAGAGCGAGTCCAAGCCGGCCAGGGCGACCACTCGTCGTCGCACCCGAACTACTGCCCGTCGACACACCGAGGAGCATGCTCAGGAGGGCGAACCTGATCAAGACCGTCAGGAACGTGCCCTTGAGGCTGTGGAGGCTCTGACCTCGAGTCGCAGCCAGAGGGCAGGCCGGAAGGCCGAGGAACAGGATGAGCGTCCGCGCGCCTCCCGCCCCCGGCCCATGACATCCCTGCTCTTCCAGGAGCCCGTCATACCCACCTCCCGGCCTGAGCAGGATGAGCGCGAAGAACGGGATGACGAAGACGAGGATGCCGAGCAATCGCCCAATACCTCCCGCCGCAGCAGATCCAGGAGCACTTCGGAGGGCGGTTCACGCCGTTCCCGCAGGCTCAACGCCGAGGAGCGCAGGGCCGCTGACGAGGTGGAGCGGATCGAGGAGGATCTGGATCACGAGGGCATCACCTTCGTGGTCGACGAGGACCAGGAGCAGGACGAGGATCAGAATGAGTCCAGTACACGCACCCGTCGTCGCCGCCGTTCCAAGAGTGATGACGAGGACACTGAGAAATCCGTTTCCACTCGTCGCCGCCGTCGCGGGCACGAGCAGGAGAAAGACAAGGAGAAGGATGACGAGGACGAGGCCCCGCTGACCCGTCGTCGCCGCCGTCGCAGGGGTTCCAAGTCCGCTGAGGGCGAGTCCGAGGAGTCCGGCACCCGCCGTTCGCGCAAGCAGCAATATATCGATGAGATCACCGACGTGGAGGGTTCCACCCGCCTGGAGGCCAAGAAGCAGCGTCGGCGGGACAACCGCCGCGAGCGCTCCCGCCAGTCCCAGCTGGTCGAGCAGGACTTCCTGGCCCGCCGCGAAAACGTCAACCGTCTGATGGTGGTGCGCGAGAAGGAGCACCACACCCAGATCTCGGTCATCGAGGACGACATCCTGGTCGAGCACTACGTCTCCGACATCCAGGAGGTCTCCACTGTCGGCAACATCTACCTGGGCCGGGTCCAGAACGTCCTGCCCAGCATGGAGGCTGCCTTCGTGGACATCGGCCAGGCCCGCAACGGCGTGCTCTACGCCGGCGAGGTCAACTGGGACTCCACCCGTCTGGAAGGTCAGCCCCGCCGGATCGAGCTGGCCTTCAAGTCCGGCGATCCCGTGCTGGTCCAGGTCACCAAGGATCCCATCGGTCACAAGGGCGCCCGGCTGACTTCACAGGTCACTCTGGCCGGCCGCTTCCTGGTCCTGGTACCCTCGGGCGGCATGACCGGCGTCAGCCGAAAGCTGCCCGACCGCGAGCGTTCCCGCCTCAAGAGCATCGTCTCCAGGGTGGCTCCCAAGGACATGGGTGTCATCATCCGAACCGCGGCCGAGGGGGCCAGCGAGGAGGCTCTGACCAAGGACCTGGAGAACCTGCAGCGTCAGTGGAGCAAGATCGAGGACAAGCGCAAGGAGTTTCTGCACGGCAAACGCCCCAAGCTTCTGCAGGGCGAGCCGGACGTGGCCATCCGCGTGGTCCGTGACATCTTTAACGACGACTTCGCCAAGCTGGTGGTCCAGGGCGAGGGGGTCTACGAGAGGGTCCGCAACTACCTGGAGACCATGGCGCCCGACCTGGAGGAGAAGCTTGAGCACTGGGATCCGGCCGAGCACCAGGGCAAGGATGTCTTCGACCGCTGGAGCATCGACAGCCAGCTGCGCAAGGGCATGGAGCGTCAGGTCTACCTGCCCTCCGGTGGCTCCCTGGTCATCGACCGCACCGAGGCCATGACCACCATCGATGTGAACACAGGCCGCTTCATAGGCAAGGGCAAGTCCCTGGAGGAGACGGTGACCCGCTGCAACCTGGAGGCCTCCGAGGAGATCGCCAGGCAGCTGCGTCTGCGCGACATCGGCGGCATGATCATGATCGACTATGTGGATATGGTCATGCCCGCCAACCGCGACCTGGTCCTGCGCCGCTTGGTGGAGTGCCTGGCCCGGGACCGCACCAAGCATCAGGTGGCCGAGGTCACCTCCCTGGGTCTGGTGCAGATGACCCGCAAACGGGTGGGCCAGGGTTTGGTCGAGGCCTTCTCCGAGGAGTGCCCCACCTGCCATGGCCGAGGCTTCATCCTCCACGACAAGCCGACCATCTCCGCCTCCTATGCCGATCCGTACGCGGTCAAGGGCGGCGACCCCTTCGTCAAGACCAACAAGCATGGGCATGGCTCCTCTGCCAAGGAGACCTTGTCCACCGGCTCGACACCTGCTGTCAAGGCCAAGCTGGCCAGGATCGCTGCGGCGGCCCAGGCGGCATCGGACGAGGACGATGCCCAGGCTGGGACGGCGGATGTCGCCAAGGAGTCATAAACTTAATCTCGTTTTGTCGGCGGGGCAGGCACATTTGACGACGCGGTGTGTTTGCTTCTATACTGGTTAGCTGGTGTCTGGACGGGTCCGTCAATCGCATGGCGGGATTCGGTTGCCGGGCGCATACAGCTTTGGACAACAGGCAAGGTAGGGCTATGTACGCGATTGTGAAGGCCGGAGGCCATCAGGAGAAGGTCGAGGTCGGTGACCAGATCACGGTCAACCGTCTGGCTGCCAGGAAGGGCGAGTCGGTCGAGTTTCCGGTCGCGCTGGTCGTCGATGGATCCAAGGTGACCATGGCCGCCAAGGATCTGGCCAAGATCTCCGTCAAGGGCGAGGTCGTGGATGACGAGGCCAAGGGTCCCAAGATCAACATTCAGAAGTTCAAGAACAAGACCGGCGTGGCGCGCCGCAAGGGCCACCGCCAGAAGCAGACCGTGGTCAAGATCACGGCCATCGCCTGAGGGCCTAGGTCGAGGTAGGAAAGGAACCAGACATGGCACATAAGAAGGGCGCGTCCAGCTCACGCAACGGGCGCGATTCGAATGCACAGTACCTGGGCGTCAAGAAGTTCGGCGGCGAGGCCGTAGTGGCCGGCAACATCATCGTTCGCCAGCGTGGCACCAAGTTCCACCCCGGCCAGAACGTCGGCCTGGGCAAGGACCACACCCTCTTCGCCCTGACGGACGGAACGGTTCGGTTCGCCAACCGGCGTGACCGCAAGGTCGTTGACGTGCTTACCGCCTGATTGCCTTATCGGCATCAGTCAAAGGCCATCCCTGTCATGGGTGGCCTTTTTGCATATGTATGGAGATGCCGGGCATTCAGCTCTCAGGGGCCGCATGTCAGGCCGGATTGAGTACCATGGGCCCCTATGAGCGCATTTGTGGATCAGGTCACCGTCCATGTCAAGGGTGGCGATGGCGGCAATGGGGCTTCCTCCATCCGCCGCGAGAAGTACAAGCCCCTGGCCGGGCCCGATGGGGGCGACGGCGGCCAGGGCGGTTCGGTCATTCTTCAGGCCGATGCCAACGCCACCAGTCTGCTGGATTACCGCTTCCTGCCCCACCGCCAGGCCGGATCGGGCACCATGGGTCTGGGCGGCGACAAGGACGGCAGTCGTGGCCAGGATCTGATTCTGCCGGTGCCGGTGGGCACCGTGGTCTTTACCGCCAAGGGAGGCCAAGGCGAGCGCAAGCAGCCGGGTAAACGCCTGGCCGACCTGGCTCATGTGGGGGACCGGTTCGTGGCGGCCCAGGGTGGCGTGGGCGGCCTGGGCAACCGCTCCCTGGCCACCAAGGCCAGGCGGGCTCCCGGCTTCGCACTGCTTGGGGACCCCGGGCAGGAGCGCGACCTGGTGCTGGAGCTCAAATCCATCGCCGACGTGGCCCTGGTCGGTTTCCCCAGCGCGGGCAAGTCCAGCCTGGTGGCGGCCATGAGCGCGGCCCGTCCCAAGATCGCCGACTACCCATTCACTACCCTGGTGCCCAACCTGGGCGTGGTCCAGGCAGGGGAGAGCCGCTTCACCATGGCCGACGTGCCAGGGCTGATTCCGGGGGCCTCCCAGGGCAAGGGCCTTGGGCTGGAGTTTCTGAGGCACATCGAGCGCACCGAGATCATCGCCCATGTCATCGATTGCGCCACCTTGGAGCCTGATCGGGACCCCATGAGCGACTATCGGGCCCTGGAGGAGGAGCTTTCCCGCTATGCCGATCGCCTGGAGCTTCCGCTGGGGGTCATCCCCATGGCCGAGCGGCCCAGGGTGATCATCCTCAACAAGGCCGACCTGCCGGAGGCCCGTGAACTGGCCGAATTCGTCCGTCCCGACTTCGAGGCCCTGGGCCTCAAGGTCTTCATAGTCTCCACGGCCTCGCATCAGGGGCTCAAGGAGCTGGGCTACTACCTGGCCGGGCTGGTGGACCGCCTGCGCAGGCAGCTGCAGGAGCAGCAGGAAGCCAGGCAGGAGGAGCGTGTGGTCATCCGCCCCCTGGAGCGTCGGCGCAGGAATGCCGACCAGTCCGGGGACTTCACCCTTGAGCGGCATCAGACCCGGTCCGGACAGACCTGGTTCAGGGTCTGCGGAGCCAAGCCCGAGCGCTGGGTTCGCCAGACCAACTTCGACAACGAGGAGGCCGTGGGCTATCTGGCCGATTGTCTGGCACGGATGGGCGTGGAGGATGCCCTGCGCAAGGCCGGAGCCAGGCCAGGTGACGAGGTCCGCATCGGTCCTGGCGACGATGCGGTGGCCTTCGACTGGGATCCAAGCGTGGCGGCCGGCGCTGAAATGCTGGACGGCACCCCCCAGGTGGCCCGGGGCCGTGACCTGCGTCTGGAGGAGAGCCAGGGGCTCAACCGCCGACGCACCAACAGTGAACGTCGCCGGCAGTACCACCAGATGATGGATGCACGGCAAGCGGTCCGACAGGTCATGGAGCAGGAGCGGCGTCAGGGGCACTGGGCCGACCCCTCCGTGGACGACGATCCCCACGACAGGCAGGGTCTGCTGGGGCGCGGGGACACTGAGTCCGCCAGTTCGAAGGAGGCCGGGCAATGACCGGAGGGGAGGGATCCGACGAGGCCGCGGTCCGTTCCCGGGTGGCCCAGGCCCGCACCATGGTGGTCAAGGTAGGTTCCAGCTCTCTGACTGATTCTCACGGGCACTTGGACCTTGGCCGCCTGCGTTCGCTGGTGGGCGCCCTGGCCTCTGCGGCCGTCAATGGTGCTCGCCTGGTCCTGGTCACCTCCGGAGCCATTGCTGCCGGCTTCGGCACCCTGGGGTTTGACCAACGCCCTGATGATGTGGCCACCCAGCAGGCTACGGCCTCGGTGGGCCAGGGGCTGCTCATGGCCCAGTATGAGACTGCCTTCGCCCGCTATGGCCTGCGTGTTGGCCAGATTCTGATCACAGCCCGTGACACCACCCATGCCGTCCAGTACCGCAACGCCCGGCGCACCCTCTGCCGTCTGATGGATCTGGGGGTCATCCCCATCGTCAACGAGAACGATGCCCTGGCCAGCAACGAGATCCGTTTCGGTGACAACGACCACCTTTCGGCCCTGATCGCCAACATCGTCAGCGCCGATGCCCTGGTCCTGCTGACTGATGTGGATGCCCTCTACACCGAGCCCCCATCCAGGCCAGGGGCGCGCAAGATCGGCTTCGTGCCCGATGTGGCGGCCATCATGGACCAGGTGGATGCCCAGGGATCCGTCTCCGGGCTGGGGACCGGAGGCATGTCCACCAAGCTGGAGGCGGCCCGGATTGCTGCGTCCTCCGGAATGCCCGTGGTTCTGACCCGTGCCGACCTTGCAGGTCCTGCCCTGGCCGGCGACCGGGTGGGCACCCTCTTCGCCCCCATCCGTCCGCGTGGTTCCTCGCATCGGCTCTGGATCAAGTTCGCCTCCCGTCCCCGGGGTGGCTATCTGGTGGATCAGGGGGCTGTCAAAGCCCTGCGCGGCGGCCGGGCCAGCCTGCTGGCGGCTGGCGCCAGATCGGTTCAGGGTGAGTTTTCGGCCGGCGATCCTGTCTGGATCCACGATGAGTCTGGCCACCAGGTGGCCAAGGGCCTGTCCGGCTACGACTCCGAGGAGGCCCAGGACATGCTGGGCCTAAACACCAAGGAGCTCCGCAGCCGACTGGGCGCCCACTATGCCCACCCGCTGGTGCATCGGGACTCTCTGGTCCTGGTCTGAACACAGCCCTGGGGGTGCTGGGCGGTAGCATGGCCACATGACTATGGCGCAATGGCAGACCCTGAGCAGACGCATAGATGCGGTGGCCCCCAGTGCCACTCTGGCTGTGGATTCAAAAGCCAAGGCCATGAAGGCCCAAGGCATGAATGTGATCAGCTTCGGTGCCGGCGAACCCAACTTCCCCACACCTGACCACATCGTTCAGGCTGCGGCCCGCGCCTGTCTGGATCCGCGCAACCACCGCTATACGCCCACAGCGGGCCTGCCCCAATTGAAGCAGGCCATCGCCGACAAGACCCTGCGCGACTCGGGCTATCAAATCGACCCGGATCAGGTGGTGGTCACCAACGGCGGCAAGCAGGCGGTCTACGAGACCTTCCAGATCCTCTTGAACCCCGGCGATGAGGTCATCATTCCCGCGCCCTACTGGACCAGCTATCCCCAGATGGTTCTGCTGGCTGGTGGTCGGCCGGTCCCGGTGCTCAGTGGAGCCGACCAGGGCTATATCCCCAGCCTGGAGCAGCTGGAGGCGGCCCGAACCGAGCATACCCGTGCCATCATCCTCAATCTGCCTGCCAATCCCACCGGGGCGGTCTGGGACGACGACCTGGTGGCTGCCGTGGACCGTTGGGCCATGGAGCACCAGATCTGGGTGATCAGTGACGAAATCTATGAGCACCTGACCTACCAGGGGGCGCGCACCCCCTATCCTGGCGCTCTGGTGCCCCAGGTGCGCGATCAGCTGATCGTGGTCAACGGTGTGGCCAAGACCTATGCCATGACCGGCTGGCGGGTGGGCTGGCTGGTTGCACCCCTGCCGGTGGCCCAGGCGGCTGCCAAGCTTCAGGGGCATATGACCTCCAACGTGGCCAACGTCTCCCAACAGGCGGCCCTGGCAGCCCTGACCGGCGGTCTGGAGGACGTTGAGGCCATGCGGTCGGCCTTTGCCCTGCGTCGACGGGCCATTGTGGATGCGCTGAATGACATGGATGGGGTGACCTGCCCTGAACCCCTGGGTGCCTTCTACGCCTTTGCCGACGTGACTGGTCTGCTGAATCGGCCAGTGGGTCCGCAAGGCACGGTCTGTACCACCTCGGGTGAGTTGGCCGAGGTCATCCTGGAGCAGATCCAGGTGGCGGCCGTGCCTGGTGAGGCCTTCGGCGCGCCCGGCTGCTTGCGCTTCTCCTACGCGCTGGCCGACGACGATCTGGCCGAGGGCATGCGGCGTCTTGGGGACTGGGTCAGCGCCTGATCCGGCTTCCGGGCAAAATGCTCTCGGGGCAACACGGTTGGACGCAATCCACCCTTTAGGCTAGACTTGCGATTTGGCGGTTTTTCCTCCCTGTCGAGTAGGCTGGGGGAAGTTCCGATAGGGAAGTGGCGCAATTGGTAGCGCAACGGTCTCCAAAACCGTAGGTTGTGGGTTCGAATCCCGCCTTCCCTGCCAAGGCTTGCAGCAGATGATGCAGAACAAACGAAGGACGGATGACCATGGCACAGAAGGATGGGGCTGAGGAAGCCAAGCCGAACTTCTTCATGCGTATCGGGCTCTTCATCAAGCAGGTCATCGATGAGATCCGCAAGGTCGTGACCCCCACGGGCAAGGAACTGGTGGGCTGGTCCGTGGCCGTCTTCATCTTTGTGTTGCTGCTGATGGTCTTCGTGACCGTGATGGACTTCGGGCTGGGCAAACTGGCCTTCCTGATATTTGGCTGAGCCGTGACAAGGTAGAAGGTGGAGTGATCCATGAGTGATGATCTGACCAGAGAGGGATTGGACCCCGATCAGGCCGCAGAGTCGGTCCCGTCGGCGTCCGATGATGCCCCCACGCAGGAGGATGCCCAGGTCCAGGATCAGCAGCTCGGAACTTCTTCGGAGCAGGCCGAGCAGGACGGCACACCCGCCGAATCCGGACAGACCGAGCAGACTCAGGCCGATTCTTCCGATTCCGACGGCTCCTCTGACGATGACCAGGCTGATCAGGAGGACCCCGGTCAGCGTGCCGTGGACGAGTTCTCCAAGAAGCTGCGCACCCTTGAGGGCAAGTGGTACGTTCTGCACACCTATTCCGGCTACGAGAAGCGCGTCAAGGCCAACGTGGAGTCCCGCGTGGCCTCCTTCGGCTTGGAGGACAAGGTCTTCCAGGTGGAGATTCCCATGGAGGAGGTCGAGAAGCACACCGACAAGGGCAAGAAGGTCGTCACCCGTGTGCGTGTGCCCGGTTATGTGCTGATTCGCATGTGGCCCGACGAGAATGCCCGCCGTATCATCCGCGACACCGAGGGTGTCACCGGGTTCGTCGGCCCCAGCAAGGAGCCGGCGCCGCTGACCCGCAAGGAGGTCGTGCAGATGATGGCCCCCATGATTGCCTCCGAGGCACTGAAGGCCGCTGGGGACAAGCCTGAGGCAGCCAAGAAGCGCACGGTGGAGGTCTCCTACGCCGTCGGCGACCAGGTCACCGTCACCGAAGGACCCTTCGCCACCATGGCCGCCGTGGTCTCCGACGTGGAGCCCACCACGCAGAAGCTGACCGTTCTGGTCTCCATCTTCGGCAGGGACACTCCTGTGGAGCTGGGCTTCGACCAGGTGGAAAAGATCGTCTGAGTGCCGTCGGCCGGTTCTCGGTCGATGCGATAATCGTCAAGCTTGTGCTCCCTTGTGGAGCACATTTGGAAAGAACAGGTTGCGGGAGGGGATTTATGATCTCCGACATCACCGCTTCGTAGAAAGAAGAACCAGCATATGGCTGCAAAGAAGAAAGTCACCGCGCTGATCAAGGTGCAGATAGAGGCCGGCAAGGCCAACCCCGCGCCCCCGCTGGGTCCTGCACTGGGTTCCCACGGCGTGAACATCATGGACTTCTGCAAGCAGTACAACGATGCCACCAAGGACAAGATGGGCCAGGTCATCCCCTGCATCATCACCGTCTACGAGGATCGTTCCTTCACCTTCATCACCAAGACTCCGCCGGCAGCCGACCTGCTGCGCAAGGCGGCCGGTGTCTCCAAGGGTGCCGGCAACCCGCTGACCACCAAGGTGGGATCCGTCACCAAGGCCCAGGTCCGCGAGATCGCCCAGACCAAGATGGAGGACCTGTCGGCCCGTGACGTCGAGGCCGGGATGAAGATCATCGAAGGCACCGCCCGTTCCATGGGCATCACCGTCACCGACTGAAATTTTCGTTGTGAGCGGTAGGGCATACGCTTGCCCGCACCGCGACTGCTGATAGGAGAAGCAGATGACCAAGCGTTCCAAGAAGTACCGCGAGGCGGCCGAGAAGGTCGATCGCACCAACCTGTACACCCCCGAGGAGGGTATCGCCCTGCTCAAGAGCATGCCCAAGCGCGGGTTTGACGAGACCGTGGAGGCCGTCTACCGCCTGAACGTGGATCCCCGCAAGGCCGACCAGCTGGTCCGCGGCACCGTCAGCCTGCCCAACGGCACCGGCAAAACCGTGCGCGTCCTGGTCTTCGCCCGTGGTCCCCAGGCGACTGCAGCCGCCGAGGCCGGAGCCGACGAGGTGGGCGACGACGAGCTGGTGACCAGGGTCGCCGGCGGCTATCTGGACTTCGATGCCGTGGTGGCTACCCCCGACATGATGGGCAAGGTCGGCCGTCTGGGCCGTGTGCTGGGTCCCCGTGGCCTCATGCCCAACCCCAAGACCGGCACCGTGACCATGGATGTGGCCAAGGCGGTCACCGAGATCAAGGCCGGACGTATCGAGTTCCGTGTGGACAAGAACGGCAACCTGAGCTTCCCGGTTGGCAAGGTTTCCTTCGAGCAGCAGGCTCTGGAGGAGAACTTCCACGCGGTCGACGAGGAGATCAAGCGCCTGAAGCCGGCCACGGTCAAGGGCCGCTACATCACCAAGGCCACCGTCACCACCACCATGGGTCCGGGCGTCCCCCTGGACATCGCGGTGCTCTAAGCCGGTTCGGCTGTATACTTCCAGGGCGGGAGACCTTCGGGTCCCCGCCCTTTTCATATCTTGGCCAGGCAGCAGTTGGACAGGCCTCAGTCAGTCGGCACCCGGATGCGGCCTTCGGATTCTGCCGATGATCAGGGCTGCCTGGAGGACGAAGGATTCTCGTGGGTCCATGGCATCCCAGCCGGTTACCTCCACACAGCGCCTGAGCCGGTAGCGTACGGTGTTGGGATGGATTCCCAGCTTCTTGGCGGTGACCTCCAGCGAGTTGCCCGAGCGCAGGAAGGTCAGCAGGGTGGTCGGCAGGGGCCCGTCCGGATCCTGGCCGGCCAGGCTCAGATAGACCTCCTGGTAGAGCTGATCGGCAGCGTCCCTGTCCCCGTTCAGGGCTCGTTCGGGAAGCAGGTCATCGGCGTGCAGTGGCCTGGGCAGGGCGGCGGTGATGGGGTCGGCAACAGCCGGGGCCGCCGCGTGTGTGCTCAGGGCGGCTCGAATGGAGGCTCCCGCACCGGGGATCCCGTGGTTCAGCGGCCCCAGGCAGACAGCTGACTCGTCGGAGAAGAAGCGTAGGATGGACGCGCAGAAGTCGGTCGGAGTGCCCGACCGGTTGGGGTCGATCAGGACCACCATCAGTCCCTCGCTCTCGCCTATCAATGCCCTGCCGCCTTGACGGGCCATCGTAGTGTGGATGGGCTGGCGGGCGTTCTCCATGCCCTGTCCGTCATCGTTGCCCCGGGCCTCGCCAACGACGGCGAAGCAGTCGAATTCGGTCGGCCATCCCAGCCGTGCCAGATCGTCAACGGTCCGTGTATCTGCCGTTTGTTCAATCAAGTGCCGGATGATTCTGGACTCCGTTGCGGCCTTGCGTCCGTTCCTTGCCTCGGCCAGGTCGGCATAGAGAGCGGCTGCTGCGGTGGCGGCATGACGGGTGTAGACCAGCGTGGACCGTTCCCCCTCGGCACCCATGGTCCGGCCAGCATCCTCAAGCATGTCCAGAATGACCCGGGTCAGCTCCATGGCCCGGTGCGGGCCCAGGCTCCGGGAGAGCTCGGCTGGCACGGGGGAGGGGACTTCGCTGTCTTCCGTGCCCTTGGTGTTAAGTCGGGAGAGCAGGTCGTCCAGAGCGGTTCGAATGGCCCCCTCCAAGGTTCTGCGCCCATCGGCGGGCAGGGACCCGGTCCAGGGCAGTGCCTCCTCCAGATGATCCAGTGTCTTCAGGAGAATCTGCTCCATGGCGGCATCGGAGGCGGCAGGTGTCCGGTGAGTTTCCTGCGCCTCGGCAGGGTCGTCGTCCTTCGGTCTGGGCCGCTTCGACTTGCCGATCATGTCGGCCGGTCCATCAGGTTTTCGGCGCGGGCGCGGCGGCTCTGCCGGACCATGTCCAGGATCAGGAAGGGCACCACCATGTCCACAGGGAGCATGTGCCGTTCGAAGTTGTTGGCTGGTGCGGTGATCATGACCCCCATGATCAGCAGGAGGGGGAACCAGCAGAGGGCCCCGCGCCAGTGACCGGCTGCCAGGCGTGCGACTATCAGCAGCAGGGCGGCCACCACCCAGAAGTTGGCCCGTGCCACCAGGCCTAGCAGGGGGGTGTCGGCCCAGGTTCTGACGAATCCGGTCACCCCGTTGCGCCAGTCGTGGCACCAGGCCGCCAGCCAGGAGCCCGAGTTCTGCACGTAGCCGTTGTTGAGGTAGTAGGACATGGCCACGTAGGCAGGGTCGCCGGGGTCGAAGTAGCCGTAGGACTCGGCCATGAAGGCATCGAGGTAGATCACCGGGTTGCGCATTCCAACCTGGAGCCAGGCCCGATTCAGCCGGGACAGCTGCTCGGGTGTGACGGTCCTCCAGCGATAGACGATCAGTTTGGGCTGGTTGCCCGAGGACTTGACCCGGTCGGCCTCCCAGGGGGTGTATTGGATGGCGGCATTGTCCAGGTCCATGATGGGCTCAAGGTCGGCCCTTGCCTGGGCCGGAATCCCCTGGGGGTTGAGCTTGGCCACCCGGGCGATCTGCTGCAGCTGGATGCTGCGGCTCTCCACAGGGTCACCCTGGATGACTGTTCCCGTGGCCGTCAGAGCCCCGGTCACTCCAGTGAACAGGAGCAGGGGCAGCAGGAGTCCTATCAGGATGGTGGCCCACTGGCGACGGTGGATGATCAGGGCCAGGACCAGCTGGGCCAGGACGATGTAGAGGGCGTACTTGGCGCTGATCAGCATGATCAGGGTGCTCAAGGCGAGGCCGGGCCACAACCGGGCCGCTTGGCTGGCGTAGAGCGGCGAGTTCTTGTCCCCCGATTCCAGCTGGTGCCAGATGCCGAACCACCAGATGAAGGCGAAGGCGAAGAGGGGGGACTTGGTCAGGCTGAAGGTGCTGAAGACCACGAAGGGGGAGAAGAGGAAGAAGAGCACGACCAGGGTGCGGGCCAGGGCACCGACCTGCCCGGTTCCGCTGCCGCGCAGGAAGCGGTCGGCAGTGACGGCGCAACAGAAGGCCGCGAAGATCACCTGCAACCCTGCCAGGAGCACGATGCCTGCATCATAGGATCCGGTCAGATGGTTGGAGGCCATGATGGTCATCCCGTAGACCAGGGTCAGCACCATGTTGTGCTGGTCGGTCAGGAAGGTGGGGTGCCCCGGCCACAGGTAATGGCCGATGGGGTAGACGTCCATCTGGGTGAAGGCATTGCCGCCGTAGGGGGGCTGATCGCCCTGCAGCTGGGCCAGGAAGTTGGCGCATTCCTGGGCCTGCGCATACAGGTCGGCCCCGTAGGCGGCCAGCAGGGTGAGAAAGGCCCAGGCCCAGCCCAGCAGGAGCAGGCGCATGATGGGTCGCCAGCCGCTGGTCTGCCGGGTGATGAAGGTCGCGTAGGCACGCATCCGTGGGCGCTGTGCCAGGGCTGTCAGCCGCTGCGGCATCCTGAGGGGTTCGGAGCCCAGCAGAATCCGGCGAAAGGCCAGGACCAGGGCCAGGCAGACGGCCAGGGTTCCCAGCATGATCAGCACCTGGGGCAGACCCAACTGTGTCAGCGAACCCTGCTGACGGTAGATGGGGCCCAGACCGGTGCAGCAGGCGATCCAGAGGCAGGCCAGCAGGGCCAGGACCAGGCCGATGGTCCGGGAAGCACGGGAACCAGGCCTCCTGGTCTGCAAGGCCGATGTTTGCACAGGTTGTTCGCCCGCCTCTCTCGCTTGCGCCCTTCCGCTGTCTGCGCTCAAAAGAACCCCTTTCGCGGGTCATGCCTGGTGTACGGCTTCCCCATTTTATCCAGTGCCCATCCGAGGATGCGCTCAGAGCTGTCCAGGGGTCCCCTGTGAAAAGATACAAAAACCGGCCTTCGCTTTTGTGGGTGGTTCGCTACCGGGGCTGACCCCTTGTGCCGTATAGTGGAACGCGTGCCTCATCAGAATATCAAGTGGCAGCCATCGGCATCGCTGGACAGTGGCGTACTCTCCTCGATCGTGGTGCTCGACACCGTCGATTCGACCAATACGCTCGTGGCTCATGCTCTGGAAGCCTCGACGTATTCGGATGCGCGCGACCGGGTCGAGCGGCTGTTTGGGGGCGGTGAAGCGACAACGAGCACGGAGGCCGTGAAGGGACTGGCCTCTGGCACAAGGGGAAAAGCCGAAGATACGCCTCGAAAAAATGCCCGTCAGGGTGTTTCTACGACTACACGATACGAGGGAAGAGTCGCAAGTAAAGGTATTCGGCGATGGCCGGGCGCCGGGGGGAGCACCATGCCGCTGAGCGTAGCGGTTGCCGATGCGCAGTCCCGGTGCCGCGGTCGTCTCGCCCGAACCTGGGTCAATCAGCCCCGACGCTCCCTGCTGGCCACTTGGGCACTGCCGCTGCCCACCAGCCTGCTGACTGGACCCTTTGGCGGATGGATGCCTATGGTGGCGGGACTGGCTGCTCTGGAAGGCCTGCAGGACGTGCTTGAGTACCACGGCTGCCGACTGGCTGACGGCGGCGACCCTGACGGGGTCCTGACCCTCAAGTGGCCCAACGACTTGTTCTGCCGCGGAGCCAAGCTGGGGGGCATCCTCTGCGAGCTGGTCCGGGTGGATCAGGACTGGTCGGCCCTGGCTGTCGGCATCGGCATCAACCTCTTCCTGCCCCGGCAGGCGCTGCCTATTGCGGAGTCCACCTCCCTGCAGCTCCATTACCGGGACCTGCCCGACTACCAGACCCTGCGCGACGACCTGGTCGACGCCATCAGCTGGCACCTGAGTGGGGAGATGGCCCCCCTCGGCGTTGACGGGTCGCTGGACAGGACTTTGAACGGGCCGCAGGGGCTGCGCTCGCGGATTGCCGCGCTCAGCTGGACGCTGGGCAGGCGGGTCAGGGTCGTTCCCGTGGCCGGTGAGCCCGTGGAGGGCCGTGCCCTGGAGATCAATCCGGACGCCTCCCTGCGCGTGCGGTTGCCCGACGGCAGCCAAGTTGACGTTTCCACGGCAGACGTGGGCGTCCTGCCTGAAGTAGCTGCTGTGGGGGTCTAAACCCCCAACTGTTCGTGCTTTCCGTCAGTCCGAATCACCCTTGAGCAACCAGTGAGGAGAGGGGAATGAAAAAAACTGCTGATCGCCAACCGCGGCGAGATAGCCCTACGGGTTGTGCGCACCGCCCAGGAGATGGGCATCGCCACCGTGGCCGTCTACGCCGACCAGGATCGGGACGCCCCCTATGCCCAGATGGCGGACGAGGCCTACCTACTGCCTGGGGACACCAACATGGAGACCTATCTGAATGAGGATCTGATCGTCTCCATCGCCCGCCGGGCCGGCGCCGACGCCCTCCACCCGGGCTATGGCTTCCTGTCCGAGTTCTCCTCCTTCGCGCGAAAGGTGATTGAGGCGGGCATCACCTGGGTGGGGCCTGATCCGGAGGTCCTGGACGAGCTGGGCGACAAGATCACCGCCTGCAAGGTGGCCGAGCGGGCCCGGGTGCCTGTGGTGCCGGGCCTGAGCGAGCCCGTCACCGACATGCGTCCCCTGCTGGACTTCGCCGACGAGCACGGTTATCCGGTCATGATGAAGAAGGCTGACGGCGGCGGCGGCCGGGGAATCACCCTGATCAACGACAGCGATGAGCTGCGTACCTTCTACATGAACCATGATGCCCTTCAGGGCGGCGACCTGGGTGACTACTTCATAGAGAAGTTCGTGGACCGGGCCCGGCACGTGGAGACCCAGTCCGGCAGGGACAGCCACGGCCAGTTCACCGTCTACTCCACCAGGGACTGCTCGGTCCAGCGCCGCAACCAGAAGCTGGTGGAGGAGGCCCCGGCCCCCTTCCTGTCCGACGATGTGATCGCCCAGCTGGAGGGATTCTCCCGCCGCCTGTTCGACACGGTGGGCTACGTGGGCCTGGGCACCTGTGAGTTCCTGGTCACCCCCAGGGATGACGTCTACTTCATGGAGGTCAACCCCCGGCTGCAGGTGGAGCATACGGTCAGCGAGCAGGTCTGCGGACTGGACCTGGTCCGCGAGCAGCTGCGGATCGCCGACGGCGGCTCCCTGAACGTGGCGCCTCCGCCCCGAGGCCACAGCTTCGAGCTACGCATCACCAGTGAGGATCCTGCCACCAACCTGACCCCCAGCTCAGGGACCATCGAGGCGATTCAATGGCCCTCCGGCCCCGGCATCCGCGTGGATTCGGGCGTCGAGGTGGGCGACACGGTCTCGCCCAGGGACGACTCCATGATGGGCAAGCTGATCGTGACCGCCCAGGACCGTCCGTCGGCCGTGGCCAGGGTCCGTCGGGCCCTGCGCGAGATGAGCATCAGCGGGGTCCCCACTCCGGCCGGCCTCTTCCAGAAGATTTTCACCAACCCCGAGTTCACCGCCGAGGGCGGTCACTCCTTCGACGTGTCCACCAAGTGGCTGGAACGGGTCTACCTGAATGTGGAGCCTGCCTCCAACGGCAGTGGTCAGCCCGCTTCGGTCTCCGGCGCCTCCGCCCAGGAACAGGACCGGGACAGCGATCCCATGGAGACCTACAACGTGGAGATCGATGACAAGCGGGTCAAGCTGTCCCTGCCCCAGTCACTGCTGGGCGGCATGGGTGGCGCCGGCGGCCACGGCGGCATTTCCAGGCCTCGGCAGCCCCTGCGCGGGCGTGGGCTGCGCGATCAGGAGCCGGGCGCACCCCGGCAGGATGCAGCCCGGTCCGGGGTCATCGTGGCCACCATGCAGGCTGTGGTCACCCGCATCAACGTGGCCCCCGACCAGGAGGTGGACAAGGGCGACCTGCTGGTGGTTCTGGAGTCCATGAAGATGGAGAACTACGTCTATGCCCCGGCCAAGGGCCGTGTGAAGACCATCGACGTGTCCGTGGCCCAGGGGGTTGATCCGGGCCAGACCCTGGTCACCCTGGATCTGGGCGGGGAGGAGCAGGCATGAGCGTCACCGAATCCACCCTGGGCTCCCAGCCGGTACGACAGGGCATCCACCGGGCCGCCGCCCTGGCCAAGCAGGCCGAGGAGCACGCCCGTGACCGTCAGCACGCCAAGGGCAAGCAGACCGCCCGTGAGCGTCTGGATCTGCTCTTCGACAAGGACACCTTCGAGGAGGTGGGCCGCTTCGCCGGCGGCGACATCGCCGGGGACCGGGCGGGATCTGCTGTCATCACCGGCTTCGGTCTGGTCTACGGGCGCAAGGTCGGCGTCTACGCCCAGGACTTCTCCGTTCGCGGCGGGACCTTGGGCCGGGCCGAGGGCGAGAAGATCTGCCGGCTCATGGATATGGCCCTGCGGATCAAGGTCCCCATCGTGGCCATGATCGACTCGGGAGGCGCCCGCATCCAGGAGGGTGTGGCCGCCCTGACCCAGTACGGCCGCATCTTCCGCAAGACCTGCCAGGCCAGCGGTTTCGTCCCGCAGATCTCCCTAATCCTGGGCCCTTGCGCCGGCGGTGCCGTCTACTGCCCGGCCCTGACCGACCTGATCATCATGACCAAGGAGAACTCGGACATGTTCGTCACCGGTCCCGACGTGGTCAAGGCGGCCACCGGCGAGACCATCAGCATGGACCAGTTGGGCGGCGGCTACGTGCACAACACCCGTTCCGGCGTGGCCCACTACTTGGGGGAGGACGAGGCCGATGCCATCGACTATGCCAGGACCGTCCTGGCCTACCTGCCTGCCAACAGCGGACAGGAGCCTCCCCGCTATGCCTTCATCTCCGGTCATGCCGAGCGTCAGGCCGCCAAGCGCCTGGCCACGGTCATCCCCGAGAATGACCGGCAGCCCTACGACGTGCTGGACGTCATCCATGCCATCGTCGACTACGGCGAGCTGGTCCAGGTCCAGGAGCTCTATGCCCGGTCCATCGTGGTGGGCTTCGCCTGCCTGGAGGGTCGACCGGTGGGAATCGTGGCCAACCAGCCCATGGTGGACGCGGGCAGCCTGGATGTGGAATCCTCCGAGAAGCTGGCCCGTTTCGTCCGCCTCTGCGACGCTTTCAACCTGCCGGTCATCACCCTGGTGGACACCCCTGGCTACAAGCCGGGCTCGGACCAGGAGCATGCCGGCATCATCCGCCGGGGGGCCAAGGTCATCTACGCCTACGCCAACGCCCAGGTGCCCATGGTCACCATTGTGCTGCGCAAGGCCTTCGGCGGCTCCTACATCGTCATGGGCTCCAAGGCCATTGGCGCGGACCTCAACTATGCCTGGCCCTCCTCGCAGATAGCAGTGCTGGGAGCCCAGGGCGCGGTCAACATCATCCACCGGCGCGACCTGCAGGAGGCCAAGGAGGCCGGCCGGGACGTGGATGAGCTGCGGAACAAGCTGGCCCAGGAGTATGAAACCAGCACTGTCAACGCCAATCTCTCCCTGGAGATGGGCGAGCTGGACGCCATGATCGACCCGGAGCAGACCAGACCGGTCCTGGTCCAGGCCATGGACCTCCTGGCGGACAAGCAGCGCGTCAGGGTCAACGACAAGCACCACGGCAACCAGCCTCTATGAGCTTTCCTTCGTCATTATCAGCAATCCCCAACTCTCTATGAATAGGACATCATGACCAGTACATTCTTCATCAACCGTCTCGCTGAGCAGCCGCACGCACTCATGTTCGCCGGTCAGTCCAACCCCTGGACCGTGGCTCTGGCCGATCTGCAGGGCGATCCCGACATCGACAAGGCCCTGAGGGAGCGCATGGCGGCGGCCACCGACCTGCTCAGGGCGGTCAAGCCCGATCTGCTGGCCACCAACGGCCGTCAGCTGGACCTGTTCGGCTACAGGCCAGACCCGGTCAGGCTGGGGCCGGCGGCCGACGCGGCTGTCAGCGTGCCAGGCATAGCCCTGGTGCAGCTGGGCGCCCTCATGGACATGGACCAGCTGGGCTACGACGCAGCCCAGGCTCGTCCGGTGGCCCTGCTGGGGCACTCCCAGGGCATCATCGGTGTCCACATGGTCCAGGAGATTCAGGCTGCAGGGTCTCTCAAGGCTGCCCAAGGTGCCATCGATCAGATTCTGGCCACCGCTATGCTGATCGGTGCGGCCGGCACCCGCCAGGCTCGTCGTCTGGGCATCCACCGCCAGGGTGAGGCCACCCCTATGCTGTCGGTGCGCGGTGCCACCCGCCATCAGGTGGAGGTCCTGGTTGACCGGGTTCCTGGCGCTCGTGGTCCCATCAGCGTGGCCGTGACCAACTCGGATCGCAACCTGGTTCTGTCCGGCTATCCGGAGGATCTGGCCGCCTTCGCCATCGAGGCAGGCAAGGAGAGCGAGCACCAGCGCCAACTGCGCGAGGACAAGGTCCGTGGCGGAACCGCCTTCTCACCTGTTCTGGAGTACCTGGATGTGACCCTGCCCTTCCACTCGCCGCTCATGAGGGAGGCCGTGGATCTGAGCGTGGACTGGGCCGCCCGCTGCGGTCTGGACACCGAGCGTGCCCGGGTTCTGTCTGAAGAGGTTCTGCTCAACCATGCCGACTGGGCCGGCCGGATTGCCGAGGTCATGGACCAGCAAAATGCCGCCTCCCTCTGGCTGGTGGATCTGGGCCCGGGCGAGACCCTGGGCAAGCTGGTGGACAACCTGGTCCAGGGCACCGGCGTGGGCGTGGTCGAGGCCTCCAACCAGGCCCGGCGCGCACAGTTGTCCACCATGGAGGAGGATCCGGCCCGCACCCAGGATTGGTCCAAGCTGGCTCCCCGTCTGCTTGAGACTCCTGCCGGTCCCCGGGTGGAGACGGCTTTCAGCCGGTTGACCGGCAAGCCCCCGGTCATGTTGGCCGGTATGACCCCGACCACCGTGGAGCCCGAGATTGTGGCTGCGGCCGCAAACGCCGGCTACTGGGCCGAACTGGCCGGCGGCGGCCAGGTGACCGCCGAGGTCTTCGACCGCCATGTGTCCCAGCTGGAGGACCAGCTGCAGGAGGGCCGCACGGTCGAGTTCAACGCCATGTTCATGGACCGCTACCTGTGGAATCTCCAGTTCGGCAGCCAGCACATCGTGCCCAAGAAGCGCGCCTCCGGCACCCCCATCGACGGGGTGGTCATCTCTGCCGGTATTCCCGAGCTGGACGAGGCCGTGACCCTGATCCATCAGCTCAACGAAGAGGGTTTCCCCTACGTGGCCTTCAAGCCCGGCACGGTGGACCAGATCCGCCAGGTCGTGGCCATCGCCCGTAAGGTCGCCCCCACCCACATCCTCATGGAGGTCGAGGGCGGGGCCGCAGGCGGCCACCACTCCTGGGAGTCCCTGGACGACCTGCTTTCGACCACCTATGCCGAGGTCCGCGCCTGCCCCAACATCGTTCTGGTGGCCGGCGGCGGTATCGGCACCCCTGAGCGGGCGGCCGACTACATCAGCGGCCAGTGGTCCCGTGCCTACAACCTGCCGGACATGCCTGTGGACGGTGTCATGATCGGCACGGCTGCCATGACCGCCAAGGAGGCCCACACCAACCCCGAGATCAAGCGGGCTCTGGTGGCCACCCCCGGCATCGACACCTCCACCCCCGATCCGGACCCCTTCGCCCCCATGGGCGAAAAGTGGGTGCCCAGCGGCAAGTCCGTGGGAGGCGTGGGTTCCGGCCTGAGCCATCTGCACGCGGACATCTACGAGATGGAGAACTCCTCCGCCGAGTGCGGCCGTCTGCTGGTCCGGGTCATGAAGCACCCCGAGGAGCTGGAGACCCGCCGCGGGGAAATCATTGAGGCTCTGAACAAGACCGCCAAGCCCTACTTCGGCGATCTGGAGACCATGACCTACCAGGACTGGGCCCAGCGCTTCGCCGACCTGGCCTACCCCTGGGCCGACGAAACCTACATCGACCGCTTCCTGCACCTGCTGCGGCGGATCGAGGCCCGTGTCTGCGAGCGTCAGAGCGGCGAGTTCGACTCCATCTTCGCCTCCAGGCAGGATGTGGCCGAGCCGAAGCAGGCGCTTCGCCGACTGCATGAGGCCTACCCCCAGGCAGCCGAGCTCAAGGTAGTGCCCACCGACGTGGCCTGGTTCCCCGTCCTGGTGCGCGAGTACCCCAAGCCTATGCCCTTTGTGCCGGTCATCGACAACGATCTGCTGCGCTGGTGGGGCCAGGATCAGCTCTGGCAGTCCGAGGACCCCCGTTACGGCGCCGACTCGGTCAGGGCCATCCCCGGGCCCATCTCCGTGGCGGGCATCACCACGGTGGACGAGCCGGTGGCCTCCATTCTGGGACGGTTCGAGCAGGCGGCCATAGACGGGGTGCGCGACCTGGACAGCAGTCCCGCCAAGGCCTACAGCCAGCTGGCAGGCGCCGCTGACGCGCAGGAGTTCATCCGCCGCAGCCCCAACATCTCCTGGGTGGGCCACCTGATGGCCAATCCGGCCTACGGCACGGCCATGGACGACCCCAACTACACCATCACCGCCACCGGCCAGGACGACCAGGGCGAGCACTATGACCTGGACATCCACCTGGACACCTACTGGGACGACGATCCCGACGGCGGCCTGGACCGGCATGCGGTGCGCGACATCGTCGTGCCGCTGACCCTCAAGAGCGACCAGGTCGGTCTCTTCCCGGTGGTCGACCGTAGCCGCCTGCCCAAGGATGTCTACGCCATGCTGGCCGACACGGCCGGCATCGGCAACACCACCATCACCGGCGACAAGCTGGAGGCCATGCCTGTCATCGAGAAGGACGATGACGACCAGGACCACCCCTTCGGTCTGGCCCACAGCGGCTACACCCTGGCGGCCAACCTGGGCTTCGACCATGAGGCGGCCACCGGAGGCGCCCTGCCCGATGCGCTGATCCCCTCCGGCTTCGCCCCCGACGCTCTGGTGGGTCCGGCCTGGCCGGCCATCTATGCAGCCCTGGGGTCCGTCTATGTGGATGGCTTCCCCATCATCGAGGGACTGCTCAACGCGGTCCACCTGGACCATCTGATTGAGCTGGAGGTCCCCGAGAAGCGCCTGCTGGAGCATACCGGCCAGCGGATCGGACTGACCAGCTGGGCCGAGCCTTACCAGGAGTCCGCCTCCGGTCGGGTGGTGACCATCCATGTGGTCCACGCCGCCCAGGACGGAACCGTGCTGGCCCGCGAGGTCGAGCGCTTCGCCATCCGTGGCCGCGCATACAGCGACCAGCTGCCCCAGGAGGCTCCCGAGTACGGCGGCATCCACGCCGACACGGTGGACACACCCCGCAGGCTGCTGCGCCGCGTCACCGTCACCGCCCCCACGGATATGACCGCCTTTGCGCGCACTTCCGGGGACTTCAACCCAATCCACACCTCCAAGCGAGGCGCTGCGGTCTCCGGCCTGTCTGCGCCGCTGGTGCACGGCATGTGGCTGTCGGCCACCGCCCAGTACGCGGCCCAGGCCACCGACGAGCAGGGCGTCCACTATGAGATCGCCGGATGGACCTACAACATGTACGGCATGGTCCAGCTGGGCGACAAGGTGGAGATCAGCCTGGAGCGTGTGGGCAAGGTGCGCCATGACGGCTTGGTCCTGGAGGTCACCTGCAGGATCGACGGCCAGCTGGTCTCCCGCGGCACGGCGATTGCGCGCGCCCCACGGACCGCCTATGTCTATCCCGGCCAGGGAATCCAGCAGCAGGGCATGGTTCTGGACGAGCGGGCCAAGTCGCCCGCCGCCCGCGAGACCTGGGAACGGGCCGATGCCCTGACCCGCAGCAAGCTTGGGTTCTCCATCCTAGCCGTGGTGCGTGATAACCCGCACACCCTGACGGCCAAGGGAGTCACCTACCATCATCCGGAGGGTCTGCTCAACCTGACCCAGTTCACCCAGGTGGCCCTGGCCACCGTGGCCTTCGCCCAGACCGCCCGCCTGCGTGAGTCCGGCATGGACATCTGGCCCGCCTACTTCGCCGGCCACTCCCTGGGCGAGTACAATGCTCTGAGCTCCTTCGCCGGGGTCATGTCCCTGGAGACGGTCCTGGAGCTGGTCTTCCACCGCGGATCCACCATGCACTCCCTGATCGAACGCGACGAGCAGGGGCGCAGCAACTACCGGATGGGCGCCCTGCGTCCCAACCAGTTCGGCGTGGGGGACTCCGGTGTCAAGCAGTATGTGGAGTCCGTATCCAAGGAGTGCGGCGAATTCCTGGAGATCGTCAACTACAACCTGGCCGGCCAGCAGTACGCCATAGCCGGAACCATCGCAGGCCTGGAGTATCTGCGTGCCGACGCCAACCGTCGGGCCAAGGAGGCGGGCGGCAAGCCGGCCTTCATGTACGTGCCCGGCATCGACGTGCCCTTCCACTCCACCCTGCTGCGCAAGGGTGTGCCCGAGTTCCGTGACACCCTGGATGCCCTGTTGCCCGAGCATATCGACTACTCCCGCCTGGAGGGTCGCTACATACCCAACCTGGTTGCACGGCCCTTCCAGATGACCAAGGAGTTCGCGGCCTCCATCCTGGAGGTGGTTCCTTCCGAACGCATCAAGAAGGCTCTGGACGATCCCAAGGTCTGGGACCGGTATGCGGCCGACGACCAGAGGCTGGGCCGTCTGCTGCTGACCGAGCTGCTCTCTTGGCAGTTCGCCTCCCCGGTGCGCTGGATCGAGACCCAGGCGATCATGTTCGATGCCCCCGAGCAGGGCGGACTGGGCGTGGAGCAGCTGATCGAGGTAGGGCTGGGCCATTCGCCCACCCTGGCCAACCTGGGCACCAAGACCCTGAAGCTGCCCGACTTCCGCGAGCGTCACGTGAGCGTCTACAACCTGGGCAGGGACGAGAGCCGGGTCTATCTGACCGACACCGATCCCATGGCCCCAGTGGAGGAGGAGCCCGCAGCTCCGGTCCAGGATTCCAGCCCTGAACCTTCTCCTGCTGCTGCACCTGCACCGGCATCGGAGCCAACTCCAGCCCCTGCCTCTGCCCCTGCAGCAGCCGAGGATTCGGTTCCCGTTCCGGCCGCGGTGACCGGCGGTCCATCGGGTGCCGATGTGGCCGACCTGCCCTTCAAGGCCTCGGATGCCATCGCCGTCCTGCTGGCTTACTCCACCAAGATCCGCCCCGAACAGATTGGGCAGACCGACACCACCGACACCCTGACCAACGGTGTCTCCTCCAGGCGCAACCAGCTGCTGATGGACATCAGCTCCGAGCTGGGTGTGGCCAGCGTGGACGGTGCCGCCGAGGCCAGCATGACCGACCTGAGTGCCCTGGTGAACAAGGTGGCCCCCAACTATCGGCCCTTCGGTCCGGTGCTCTCCGACATCGTGCGTGAGCGCATCCGTGACCTCTTCGGCCCCTCCGGCCTCAAGCTGCAGCAGGTCGAGCAACGGGTCTCCGACGTCTGGCAGCTGGGTGCAGGCTGGGTCTCGGCCACCGTGGCCAGCCTGGTCCTGGACACCCGTGAGGGTGCTTCCTCGCGTGGCGGCGACCTGGCGCTCCTGCCCACCGAAGCCGTCTCCACCGTGCCTGCGGCCAATGCGCTGATCGACCAGGCTGTTCAGCAGGTGGCCCAGCGTCACGGCGTCACGGTCTCCATGCCTTCTGCAGGCGGTGCTGCTGGCGGTGCCGTGGTTGACTCCGCCGCCCTGGATGCCTTCGCAGCCCAGGTGACCGGCTCTGAGGGTGTGCTGGCCTCTACCGCACGCTTCCTCCTGGACAAGTTGGGGCTTAAGCCTCCGGTTGTCCAGCCTGGCGAGAATGAGGATGCCGCCGTTGTGGCCGCCGTTGATGCCGAGCTGGGCAGCGACTGGCCCGAGCAGGTGGCGCCACGCTTCGAGGCCTCGCGCGCCGTCCTCTTCGACGATCGCTGGGCCAGCGCCCGCGAGGATCTGGCTCACATCTACCACGAGCATGATGACGACCGCAGCCGCCTGAGCTTCGTAGGAGCCGGACGCGAGGTGCACGATCAGGCCGTCTGGTACGCCGACCAGGCAGGCAAACGCGGCGAGCAGGATCTGGCACGGGTCTTCAGCGGCATCGCCGACCAGGCCATGACCCCTGCCGACTCGGACCAGACCGCAGCACGATTCGCCAAGGACGTAGCCGTGGTCACCGGCGTGGCCCCCAAGTCCATCGCGGGATCGCTGACTGCGGGCCTCCTGGAGGGTGGGGCGACGGTCATCGCCGTCTGCCATTCCCTGAAGCCGCAGACCGTCATCTGGGCCCGCGACCTCTACCGTCGCCATGCCGTGGGCGGTGCCCGTCTCTGGATCGTGTCCGCCAATCTGTCCAGCTACCGGGATGTGGATGCCCTGGTCGACTGGGTCGGCAATGAGCAGCGCAAGACCACGGGGGCCACGACCACCGTGCTCAAGCCCGCCTACGAGCCCACCCTGCTGTTGCCCTTCGCAGCCCCCGCCATGCACGGGACCATGGCCGACTCGGGCCGGCTCTTCGAGTCCCAAGCCCGGCTCATGCTCTGGAGCCTGGAACGCCAGATCGTCGGGTTCGCCGGCATCGGGGCGGACACGGACGTCGACCACCGTCTGCATGTGGTCCTGCCCGGTTCGCCCAACCGCGGCATGTTCGGCGGCGACGGAGCCTACGGGGAGGTCAAGGCCGCCCTGGACGCCATCGTCAACCGGTCCCGCCCCGAGCAGGACTGGTCCGGCCGGGTCACCTTCGCCCATCCGCTGATCGGCTGGGTGCGTGGCACCGGGCTCATGGGCGGCAACGATCCGCTGGTCAAGGTGGTGGAGCGCCACGGCGTCCACACCTACTCCACCGAGCAGATGGCTGATTCCCTGCTGGATCTCTGCACTGTTCAGGCTCGTCAGCAGGCTCTCCAGGCCCCGCTTAAGGCCGACCTGACCGGTGGGCTGGGTTCCAGCCCTCTGGACCTCAAGGCCCTGAAGGCCGAGGCTGCCCAGGATGACGATCCGTCGACACCGGCCCCAGCCGGAAAGTCCGGTGATGCGCCCGCAGATGCCGGCAAGGATCCGGACCGGGTCATCAAGGCCCTGCCCACACCCCGGGTGCCCGCCCAGGCCCCGGTGGATCTGCAGGATTGGCAGGGCGTGACCGCTCGGCCCGAGGATCAGATCGTCATCGTCTCCATCGGCGAGATGGGTCCCTGGGGTTCCGGCCGCACCCGCTTCGAGGCCGAGATGGGCATCCACTCGGATGGCCAGGTCGACCTGAGCGCCGCCGCCGTCCTCGAACTGGCCTGGAACATGGGTCTGGTCGAGTGGCAGGACAGCCCCAAGCCGGGCTGGTACGACACCGACGGCGAGCTGGTCCCCGAGCAGGACATCGCCGAGCGCTACCACGACCAGGTGGTGGCCCGCTCCGGCATCCGTCCCTTCGACGACGGCATGGGCTCCGACTACCGCCAGGGCACCAACGAGGAGGAGGTGGACGTCTTCCTGGATCACGACGTGGCCTTCTCGGTGCCCACCAGGGACATGGCTCAGGAGTACGTGGCCCAGGATCCGGACCACACCAGCGTCGCCCGCGATGAGCAGTCCGGCGAGTGGACCGTCACCCGCCTGCCTGGCTCCCGCATCCGCGTGCCGCGCCGGGCCACCATGTCCAGGACCGTGGGCGGCCAGTTCCCCAAGGGCTTCGACCCGGTCAAGTGGGGCATTCCCGCCTCCATGGTCGGGGACGTGGATCCGATCGCCCTCTGGAACATCGTGACCACCGTGGACGCCTACCTGTCGGCCGGATTCACCCCTGTGGAGATCCTGCAGGCCGTGCATCCCTCCAAGGTTGCCTCCACCCAGGGGACCGGCTTCGGTGGCATGGCCTCCATGCGCAAGCTCTACCTGGACCGCTTCCTGGGTAAGGAGATCCCCACGGACATCCTTCAGGAGGCTCTGCCCAACGTGGTGGCCGCGCACGTCATGCAGTCCTACATCGGCGGCTACGGCAACATGGTCCAGCCGGTCTCGGCCTGCGCCACGGCCGCGGTCTCCCTTGAGGAGGGCGCCGACAAGATCGCCCTGGGCAAGGCTGACTTCGTGGTCACGGGCGCCATCGACGACATCGGCGTGGAGTCTGTCATCGGCTTCGGCAACATGAACGCCACCGCCGATTCCGCCGAGATGTACTCCAAGGGCATCCAGCCTCGGTTCTTCTCCCGGGCCAACGACCGTCGGCGCGGCGGCTTCCTGGAGTCCCAGGGCGGCGGAACCATCCTGCTGACCCGTGGCGACATCGCCCTGCGCATGGGTCTGCCTGTGGCTGGTGTGGTAGGGTACATCCACTCCTTCGCGGACGGTGCCCACACCTCCATCCCTGCACCCGGACTGGGGGCTCTGGCTGCCGGCATGGGCGGCAAGGACTCGGACCTGGTGCGCTCGCTGGCCAAGCTGGGCGTGGACCCCGACGACATCGCCGTGGTCTCCAAGCATGACACCTCCACCAACGCCAACGACCCAAACGAGTCCGAGCTGCATAACACCCTGGCCCACGCCATCGGGCGGACGGACGGCAACCCGCTCTACGTCATCTCCCAGAAGAGCCTGACCGGCCATGCCAAGGGCGGTGCCTGCATCTTCCAGATCAACGGGCTCACCCAGCTCTTCCGGTCCGGGATCATCCCGGTCAATGCCTCCCTGGACTGCGTGGATCCGGTCCTGAGACGCGACGACCATCTGGTCTGGCTGGAACAGCCCCTGAAGGTGGGTAAGGTCAAGGCCGGGCTGGTCACCTCCCTGGGCTTCGGCCATGTCTCCGGCATCGGGGTCATTGTCAACCCCGGAGCCTTCGAAGCAGCCGTGCTCAAGACCTCCGGCCAGGAGGCCCTGGACGAGTGGCGTCGCCGGGCCAACGACCGTCTGGCCGCTGGCCAGCGCCGTTTGGAGGAGGGCCGCATGGGTCGGGCCCCGCTCTATGAGCCCATCGACAACCGCCGCTTCCATGAGGACGGCCACGGGTATGTGGGCCATGAGATCGAGAAGGCCATGCTGCTGGATCCCCAGGCCCGACTGGGTGCCGACGGCTACTACGACCGGAGCTGAAAGCAGCCTGAGTTGGTTGGTTTCTTATTCTCTGCAGTGGGAAATAGGAAATCGGTGAGCGTTCAATCACTGCGCTGATCAAGGAGGTGGGCCAGACGGCTCACCTCCTCTTTTGTTATGGATAGATCTCATCAACTGCTCGTACTCGGGTGATTGCTCTCTTCACGGGAGCGTGGATTGAAATGATTCTGGGTACGTCAGGCTTGGTTATGGCCTTCACTTGTCTTGTCCCACACAGGCATACGATCTGTATCTGGTTTCAGTACGATTAAGAAGGGCGTGCATTGGGTTGCTTCAAAGCTGCTTGAGGGACAGGTGGCCCTTACAACCTGAACATGGTTGGACCCCATTCATGAAAAGGTATAAAAAAGTAGATGGGTGGCCCAGGTTTTACTTGGGATTATTGCTGGGCCACCAGAATGGCCGAACTTGTCTTGGGGGAGTCGTCCGGCCGCTTACTCGTGCGAAGTGTTAGTGTTAGTGGCCGCTGCTATGGGATTCCTGCGGCTGAGGTTTGTTGCCATAATACTCATGCCAAGAAGCCCGACCACCATAGCCACGCCGATATTTTTCCCCTTATGCTGTGGGTGGGACCCTTAAAAGCTGACGCAGGTACTGGTTGTTGGTGGTGTCGGATCGGGCGATTTACTGCATTGAGGGGATCGCCTGTTTCCAGTTGCCTATTCGAGTTGGTTTCCTAGACATGAGTCCTTATGCCTGAGGCAGGGCCTAGGGACTGGAAGGTTCCTATGCTGACTGGAGGGATTTGTAAGGAGTACCGCTTTATCTTTCAGAACAAAGACAGGCATGCCCCGTGTGTGCACGATGTTGTCGTCTAAACCTCACTGATTATTGTTGCCCCACGGATAGGTGTCCCTGATGGGAAGCGACAGCCAGTGAATAATGGTAGCTCGTACTGACTCGGCGTTTCCGCAAAGACACCGCACTCATCGGTGTTTGCTGCGCTCGTAGATATAACTATATTGCAGCGAGGTATCGTGCATGTCTAAGGAAATAAAACGAACATCGCGACACCAAAAGCTACACCGCACAATCCGAATATCGTAGCCCCAACGAGGTGCTTCATGTAATCTGGCTCGCACCAATTGTTCTTGAGGTCATCTGAACATAGTGACAGAAAATGTTTAATGGCTAATATCATTTCATTTCCTTTCTTGAGAAGGAGCTGCAAGATGAAAAGCTGCCAAAATCAGGTAGGGTCAATCTGTCGATACTGAAGCAGAACAAGTTGTCGCATAGGTTATGATGCTAGCTCCGCAGCAACAAGCTGACATCTGACCTCATCTGCAAACAAATCTCATCTCTTCGTTAATCAAAGCAGAAGAACTTAGGCTAACTACTCGGCAATTATGTTTGGCTATAGTTCCCTTCTCAACTGTGGCCAACTACTTGTTTCCCGCTGTTCTCGTTTTTGAGAACTGTTTAATAAATATCTGTTGACGTTGCTTTAGATGGTATCAGAAGAATTAATGCTCATACTGTTATCGTCCGCATGATTTCAGCCATTGCAATCGATGCTCGGGCATAGTGGAATTTCCATCGTCGAAAGACGAGGCTGATGTGCGCGGCGAACTTGCCGCTGTCAATGTCAATTCCCTATTATTTTCTTTCTTCAAGATCGAATGGCGGCTCGATATCAGTCCTATTCGCCTCGCTCTGTAAAAATGAAAGATCTTGCGGAATATTTTTTCTTTTCCATACATAGTATTCAGTAATGAGTGGCTACCGCGTTAGCATGAATGATTCCGCAGTGCTCAGGCAGTCGCGGGTACACGCAAGATGTTCCTCGAATCCACGGGATTGATCCATGCATACCCAATGAAGCGATACTGGCGAGAGAGGGTTTTATTCAATGTGGATGAACTGCCTGATATTAGTTCGGTCGGCAAGGGCCAGAATTTCTGTATGAATCTTCACGGCTATTTGTTGGGGAGGGGTAATCGGCGCAGGTCTCCATGTCGCACAGGGATTCGGTCCAGAGATGTCTACATAGGTTTCGCGCTGAATAAAACCTCGGATGACCAATTTGCTGCATGTTCCGGCTGGCCCGTGTGCTATGCTCTTTACCGAGCCAACGGCTTTGCGGGCGTAGCTCAATGGTAGAGCCTCAGTCTTCCAAACTGATTACGCGGGTTCGATTCCCGTCGCCCGCTCCATGATTATCGTTGATATTCCGCCATTCTCGGCGGGTTTTCCAACAACTTGGAGCGGTCAGGATCGGGCCTGACTGAGCGAAATCTTCCCCAGCATTCGGCGCTTTACTGGTTAAATGGGTACACGATAGGATACGCATCGGAGATGCTCAGCTGACTACAACGACAAGAGCTTCCAAATGCTGCATAGGTATCGTAATCGTCCAGGACGGGAGAGGCTACTGGTATTTCCACTGGAACCATTTTTGGGCCCTATGACCAGGTTGGACAGTCAATAAAACGGACCGCCAAGAATGGAAAGCTAATTGAGTTGTTATATCCAGTCAAGTATGCTTGGTGCATTACGAGGTAATAAGCTTGGCAAGAAAGTTGCCGCTTCCTTAAGGATTGAAAGAATTTCGAGAACACTTTAGGAAAGACACTGCTGGCAGCCCTCGGTGTTGATGGTTGTCGGGCATTGTTCAAGGGATTGGCAAGGTGATGATAGTGAGTATTGTGGCATCCGTCGGTTTTGCGCTGTCAATTATCTGCCTGGTCGAGTGTGTGACTCGTCTATTCCCCAAAGGAGTGACCACTGGCCGGGCAGTCTTTGTTGTTCTGCTATGCCTGGCGTTGATAATTCTGGGGTTTGTCTCACTGCATTTCATGAGTGGCCCTAAGGGTTCGATTCCCATGACTAACTGGATTATCGCTATAGCACTGCTGGTGATATACGTGGCTATACGGTCGGCGGTCGCCATTGTCAAGCAGATACATAGCGGCCAGCAGGATACGGATGAAAACCAGCTATAGTTTGCTGCGCCATGCGCACTAATGCCTGCAGCGTGCTTGCTGTTGGAAGCCGTATCTTTTTCGCATGCCTGCACGATAGGTACAGGGTGTCGTCGCGGCATTGCAGGCATGCCTATTGTTTTCTGGTCACTGTTGTTCCCATGATCTTATCGGCGAAGGTCTGCCCTCTGCCATCCCATAAAGGCCGAAGAAAACCAATGAAAAGCGATGGGAAATCAGCAAGATGCGCTATCTCCCGCACGCCCATTCTCAGACCGGATATGGGCAGGTTGGAATCCTGATCGCATACCTGAAGCTTGAGGAGACGGTGCGCCCAGGATTGCCCATTGTGCGCGGACCATGCGGAAATCACGCAGGCAACAGCCACAGAAGCGCAATCGATCCAGGATTGAGCAGATCCGCCTGGCGAAGATCTTCCAAATGCAATGGTCCCCACCAACTGCGATAGCAACGACGCAGGCAATACTATGCGAAGCAGGTATGACGCCACTCTGCGCCACCATAAAGCTGACATTATTACCCTCCTCTCAACACCACTCTCTTGCTTTTATTTTCGGTACGACAAGCGTAGTCCTGCATTGTCTATGATGACGTTCTCTGGGCTGCGCATCGAGAGCGAGGGACTCAAGCAACTCCACTCCGAGCTGGAAAAGGTCGCAGTGCTTCCCGAACAAACAAACAGGCGTGAACCGCACTGTCCGGGATTCACGCATAGGCATAAGAGCATGACCGAGTGATTTGAACTCCTGATCAATGTCCAGCCGCTCATGATTCTTTTGCCACTGGTTTCTGTACCTCCGTTCGCAGGTACGTGACAAGCTAAGGACAATGTGTACTCATCGTCGCATGGATTGGATTCCTGTGGCCTCAGGTCCTGCGAAGAGTCTCTGAGTTGCTGCTCTGAATGTTCCTCAATGATTTGTGTGCGGTTGGCCCATCCCGCTGACTTCCGAGTAGGTTGCCGACTGCGCGCTATGAGATGCGGCAGACTCTCACTCTATCTATTCCTATCCATACCTTCCCTTCTTGCTAACCTCTTGTTCCTTATGGTTTATTCCTTCCTCGGGCTATTTGTGCACGATTGCAGTGATTGTTCATTAGGACCATAGGTTCTGTAGTCTTCAAGCTTCTGACCGGATGATTTGCTGCAGGGGCCGATGAGGGGCATACTCGGGCCTATGGAAGATGCCGGGTTTGGACAAGTGCTGGGGTTGGGACATGACCTGGTCGACCTGAAGGAGTTCGGCCGGCAACTGGCCATGCCGGGCACGCGCATGACGAGCTTGTTCTCGCCACGAGAGCGGCGGCAGGCCGGGCAGCGGTCCCTGCTCAAGCGTGACGACATAACGGCGCACTTGGCGGTGCGCTGGGCCGGTAAGGAGTCGGTGCTCAAGGCCTGGTCGCAGGCCCTGGGGTCTGAGCCGTCGCCCTATGATTTGGATGATTTCCCCTGGAGCGGGGTGGAAATCTTGGACGACAGCCGAGGTCGGCCGAGCGTCAATCTAGAGTCCTCCGTGGAAGCCAAGCTTTACGATTCCTTGCCTCTAACCGGTGGTCAGGTCGATCGAGTGCAGTTGTGCTGGCACATCGCTCTCAGCCATGATGGACCGATGGCTTCGGCGGTTGTACTTTTGTGCAGGCGTGTCTGAAACTAGACAAGGACATGTGACGCATGTGGCGTTAATCCCTGGCTATAGCCTTAGGTGGCTAAATATGAAGTCTTCGGCATGTGAGGCGATACTTTGACTGTGTCGAAGTCGAATTCGATCTTCAAGGCTTCAGATGTAGTCAGCACATGTATTACATGCCTCGCTCCAAGGGTTGACTGCGGTTCGCGTGTAGACTACATACAGCCTCTTCTTGATGCGTGTTCCCTGCTCACGTGGAGATGATCCCAGCGTAGCGTTAGGTTGTGGGTCCGCAAGGAATTCAGGTGCGGCATGGCAGGGGCGTGATGATCGAAGACGCGAAGGGCCGTCCTCCGAAGCCGGAGGGACGGCCCTTTTGCATGCACGGGAAGCTCAGCATCCGCTGGTAATGTCAGGTTGCATTATGCACAGATAATGATGGGCCCCGTCGATCTGCTCCTGGGTGTAGTGATCAGGGGCGGGAGCGTAGCTGGAGCCGCTACCTCCCGACGAAGGCGCGGGAGCGGTATAGCCGCCTCCTGATCCGCCTCCCCGACGAGCGGTCTGGCCGCTGCGGAATCCGCCTCGTGCATATCTGGAGCCGTTGGAACGGGCCGAAGTGCTGGCAGAGCCGCTTCGTGTGTGGCCCGAGGAAGGCGCCGGAGCCACAACAGCCGCCTGCTGGGCCTGCTGATCGGCGGCCTCCTGGTCGGCTTTGGCCTTGGCGGTCTTCGAGTCACTGACTGCCTGCATCTGGTTGGCGAGGTCCTGGATGGCCTTGCGCCGCACGTTGGCGTCTGCCTTGGCGTCGGCCTGCACGGCCTTGGCCTGGTCGAGCACCGTCTTCAGGGCGTCGCGCACAGCGTTGTCCGCCACCTGTCCGTCGCTGCCCGAGAGCAGCGAGTCCCCGTCAGCGATTGCCTTGTCCAGGTGCGCCTTGACCGTCCTGGCCTCGTCATGGGCCACCTTCTCCGAGGCCGCTTTGACGCCGCGGTCGGCGGCATCAGCCTTGGCGGCAACTTGGTCGGCCTGCTGTGCCAAGGCTCTCAACGAACTCCACGAGTCGTCCACGCTGCACGAAGGCACTGCGGGGACGGAGGGCTTGGCGGCCTTGTCCACGGCGGCCACGACCTTGACGTCGGACACGTCGCCCTGGGGTATGGCCCGGGCCCGCCGCTGCGCCGCAGCCCGGTCCGTCTTGTAGGCCTTCACATTCCGAGCCGCTGAAGCCGCTTGCGACCGGCAGTCGGCCAGGGATTCCGCCTTGACGTGCGAAGACCAAGCCCACACCCCTAGCAACAGGCCCGCGGCAACCACCAGGACGGCCACGAGGCCGACGATGAAATGCCAATGGTCGGCCTTCGCCGATGCGCCCTGCGCATTCCCCTTCCATGCCATGACTGATTCCCTTCCCTCATGGTGCAGGCCTTGTATGGTCTGCGACAGAACGCCTGCATCCTCGAAGATAATCCTTACTGATGCAAACTTTTTTGTGCATACTACGCGCATTCCCCGCATACGTGTGAATAATCACATTTGTAGCAGGCTCGCCGGACTGGACTTCATGCGTTCCCTGCATCCGCGGGCGTGATTCCATCAAGAGGAACATCGTTGTCATTGGTCCAAACCTCTTCGCTTACTCTGGGTTCAAAGATTTCAGAACGGATGGCTGACAGGTTCGCCACGATAATTCAAAACCAACAACCAGAGTGATTTCGAATCGTTCTGTCGTCGCGTGAGAGTGCAGCAGGTATGTCTTTCGCCCTTTGTCTTTGACTTCAGTGCTCGCATATATGGGGTCGCTGCTGGTGTCTCTGAGCTCATCGATGAGGGCAGGCATAGGGAATACCGCGATAAGTGCAGCCAACTTTACATCTTCAGCCTTGTCTTTGAAGGAGGTAAACGGTTTTGGGCGATTGGTTTGGCTAGCGTATAACCCTGCTAAATATGTTTTGATGGGATCACGCCCAATCTTGAGGTTGTGTGGTGTGGCCAGACAAGGATGAAGCTAATGGAACTTACGTGCTAGTACCAATGAATGGACCCGGTGAGAAGGCTTATGCTAATGGTGTGTGTCAGTATGATCCAGAGTGTCCTGTACATCGTCATCGTCCAGGGACGACGTGTCCGGTGGTTTACCGCAAGAGGATGGCTGCGGCGCGTGAGGCTGAACGCCGTCAGCAGCAGCGTGACGAGCTAATAGGGGTCGTCGTCTTCATAGCGGTCGTTATCATCGGCTTTGCCATCCTGAATAGGGTAATCCCCGGATTCCTTAGCACTCTTCTGCAGGGCCTCGGCTTCATGAATAAGTAAATACCAAGCATTTCTGACTCTTGCTCGCAGTCTCAATGCCAAGAAGGTCTTACTATAGGCTCAACGGTCATTGCACCTAGCGCGACACCTATCCCAGTTTTCAAATCACGTATTTGAAATCAGGCGAGCTCACACCGCGTACCAATGCTATGTGGGGCGTTGCCCATGGTGGTCAGTTTGTGCTTTTGGATTGTTACCAATACCATCGCTATCGGTCTGTGGGGCCGACAGGGAAGCTTTGGATGCACTTCGATGGTCAGACGGCCCGATTTTATTATCAGCAGATAATTGCCAAGCGGGGGCCGATCTTCGCCCTGGAGCAGGTTGAAAAGGCATTGCATCCGCTAAAGACCATTTACAACATATTTCGGTTCGGCACCTATTTATCCGAAACAATGCTTGCGAAATATGTGACGGACATTCTGACCTGGTTCGTTGATGCGCCGGTGGGGCAGGGTGACATTGACAGGAGCGGCCATGACATTCAAATGGTGATGACATATATTGCCAATCATCAGCTAGCCGCTATGACTGGTCTCGGTGAGCTTAGCTTCATTAGGGTATTCAAAAAGGCAACCGGTTATACGCCTCATGCCTATGCTATGGACGCGCTAACCAATGCAACTCGAAGCATACTCAACAATTCTTCTAAGCCTGTCGAGCAGATAGCTCTGAATTGCGGATGTTCCAAGCCTCCGTCTTTTGCAGCGCTCCTAAATCCAAAGTAGAGAGTCTCCTATGTAGATCCATCGCCGTACTTTGTAGATAGCGGATAAGGTCAATGAACATATCAAGTGCTTGTGCTGTGGAGAGTAGAGTAGAGCGTATCCGTAATGTGATACAGATCGGTTCAAACGGGGCGGACCTAGTCGCATGCTCATGTTTGCAGTCGGTTTGTGTTCCATTTTCCATCATTTATGGTGTTTGCAGGCATTGATATGTATGGAGGGATAGTCGCCGTGAGGCGTGGGTTGAAACGGTTATGTTGTTATTTCTGTATAGAGGGCTCATCGGCTATGTTCGATGAGCCTCTTGTTTTTTTGAGCGAGGGCCTTTTTCTCGCTTTTGATTAATAAAACTTCGTAATTTTCTTAATTACAACTTAACCGAAGTTGACTTTCTGGAAGTATAGATATATTTTTACTTTAGTACATGAGTTAATCGCCTATACGAAGGAGATGGGGCGATGGTTGATGATTCTGTGTTTATATGCGGGAAGCCGGTCTGTGTATGGCGATTGACGCCTTGGATTCAGGTCAATACAACGCAACCGCTCAACAGTGACCGAAGTCAGGAAGAGATGATCGCATGACGACCGAAGGCGATGAGATAGACGAGTATCTGGCCCGCACTTCGAAAGATCATGGTTTCGAGGTCTGCGTGCAGCATCTGGTGATGACTGGATGTCTTGATGCAGCCTTCGCCGGCAGGCTGGCTGGTTATCTGTATGACCAAGATCAGGCTGATATGGGTCTGGATACAGGCCTTCTTCACGACATAGGCAAGTATTCGGAGGAATTCCAGAGGATGATCAGGGAGGCCTATGATGAGCAGTAGTGTCAATCACTCTTCATACGGGATGAAAGTAGCCTATAAGCTCCATCTTCAAGAAGCCACATTTGCCATTGCAGGGCATCATGCTGGGTTGCCGGATTTTGGCAATCGTATTGATACCGAGAATTCAAGCACCTTGGTCGGCAGAATGAAGCGTCCCAACCCTGATGCATCGCATTGGAAGGATGAGATCACTCTTCCCGAAGTCAAGCCGCTTGCTTCTTTGGGCTCACATTTCTCGGACATGATGCGTATCCGTATGCACGAATCAGCGCTAGTGGATGCGGATCGGCTGGATGCTGAGTTCTTTGTCAATGGCAAAGTAGAGCGCGATGAATCGCCATTTCTCGAGCAGCTGCTTCAGGATCTCGGTCCTGATCGTCTGTCCAGTTCTATTATGCCGCCTCCACAGGAATTACGCGAAATAAGCAAAGCGCTGGCTGGGCAGCTGCGTGACCATCAGTCGATCAGAATCAAGGCGCTTGCTGAAATCATGGAGCGCAGGGCTGAGTCCTTCCTGTCGGCAAAGGCAAGTACGTCATTGAATGAAAAACGCAATGCCATATTGCGTGACTGCCTTACTCACGGAGCCGATCCTGAATGGAAACCAGGTCTATACACGCTGACCGCTCCCACAGGCGGCGGCAAGACTGATTCCTCGCTTACGTTCGCGCTAGAACACGCCAAAACGCATCATATGGATAGGGTTATTTACGTCGTGCCCTACACGTCAATCATCGACCAGACGGTAAAGGAATTCGAAACCCTCCTTGGGCCAGATGCGGTTCTACCACACTATGCAGATGCTGCTTTTCAATTAAAAGAGGAAGACGAGCTTACAGCAAACGATTTGCATCGCAGTTTTGCGGCCGAAAACTGGAATATGCCGGTTATCGTAACCACTGCTGTGCAGTTTTTCGAAAGCCTGTTCGCCAACAAGGCCTCTAAACTCAGGAAGATTCATAACATAGCTAACTCTGTTGTGATCTTCGATGAGGCCCAGACCTTGCCCTTGCCTCAGCTGAAACCATGTGTACAGGCCATAGCTGAACTGGTTGCCAACTATCACGTCACCGCGGTGCTGTGCACAGCAACACAGCCGGCCTTGCAGGAATTGTTTGCTCAGGCTCTTCAATGCCCAAATCTGACCATCCCTGAAATTGCACCATTGAGTGAAAAGGAGCGCTCGGAATTCAGGCGCAACCGAATCGTCGATGACGGTCATAAGAACATGGATGAGATGGCTGAAGCAGTAGAAGGCCATAATCAGGTTCTGTGCGTGGTCAACACACGTAAGGAGGCGCAGTACATCTCCGGAATGGTGCGAAAGCATGGCTTTGAAGACGGCACTTTCTGCCTGACTACACTGCAATGTGCCTATGACAGGGAACGGTTGCTGAAGCAGATACGGGATCGCCTCGCCCAGGGAGAATCTTGCAGGGTCGTATCCACGTCTCTGATAGAGGCAGGAGTGGATGTCGATTTTCCTGAGGCATATAGGGAACAGACCGGTCTTGATTCGATTCTTCAGACAGCAGGCCGTTGCAATAGAGAAGGTCGACGTGAAGCGGATGCCTCGTTGGTTCATGTTTTTTCGACTGATGAGGGCCAGGTTTCGTTTTTGAAACAGAATATGCTGGCTTTCGAGTTGGTACGGGAAGGCAATGCTGACCTGGCATCTTCAAAAGCGATTCATGAATATTTCACCAGGCTCTTTGGAATGCGAGGGGACGAGAGTCTCGATCAGCGTCAGATTCTTAAGGCTCATGAGCGTGGAATATCAGGATGCCGTATGCCGTTCGCTCAGATTGCTGAGCTTTTCAAGCTGATTGATACGCCAACTGTTCCCGTCTATATACCGGTCAATGAAGAAGCGAGCGCCCTGTGTGCCCAGCTGACTGATCCTCGTTGCTATACGCGAGGGCTGTTCCGCAGATTGGGCCGGTACGCGGTCAATGTCTGGCCTAGACAGCTGGACAGACTCAAAGAGGCTGGGAAGATATCCGCTTTGGCTGAGCACGGTGCCAGGTCGGATGACGATGCATTTGTTCTGCTGGACATGGGCATGTACGACAGTGCTACAGGTCTGCAGGTCGATGAAGATCAGTTGCCTCAAAACGGTCTGCTGTATTGATGGCTGAATCGTAATTAGTAATACCGGCAACAGGAAAGGAGACCAATGACAGTACAACTTGAGGTCTGGGGTCCGTACGCCCTCTTCACCAGACCGGAAATGAAAGTAGAGAGGGTCTCGTACGACGTGATGACGCCGTCGGCGGCACGGGGAATTTTGGAGGCGGTGTTCTGGCATCCGGGCATGGTCTGGCGGATTGACAGGATCGTGGTTATGAATCCCATCAGATTCACCAGTGTTCGTCGCAATGAGGTCAGCAGCGTGATATCGGCCGATACTATCCGGTCGATGATCAATGATCCGTCCAAAGACAGCGCGATCTATGCTTCCTCAGACATTCAGCAGCGTGCCTCCACCATTCTGCGGGATGTTCACTATGTGATTGAGGCACACTTTGAAATGAATAGCAAAGCTGCTGCAGGGGATACGCCGGCTAAGTTCATCAGCATGTTCAATAGACGAGCTCAGAACGGGCAGTACTATCACCACCCTTATTTCGGAACACGGGAGTTCCCTGTCGATTTTCGGCTTTGGGATGTCGATAAGGGTCAGCCCAAGGGATTCGAAAATGGTCATCGGGATCTGGGGTACATGTTATACGACATGGACTATCGAGACCCTGCGGACCCGCAACCTATGTTTTTCAGAGCTGAATTGATTAACGGCGTGCTGGATGCAACTGATCCGAGGGTGAGCTCATGATTGGCGAACTAGTCAGACTTTACGACCGGCTGGTGGAGGCTGGTCAGGCACCGCGGTATGGATACAGCGTTGAAAATGTTCCGTGGGGACTGGACATAGCGGATGACGGGGCCATAACCCATGTCATTCCGTTTGGGACATTGACAAAGAACAAGCAGTTCAGACGTATGATGCCTGTTCCGGCACATGCATTACGAACGGTGAAAATTCAGGCCAATTTCCTCTGCGACAACTCCTCTTACCTGCTAGGTGCAGATGCCAACGGTGCAACAGACAAGGCGGCCAAGCGCTTTGCAGCTGCTGCTAAATTGCATCGGCAAGTGCTTGCAAATGCCGAAGATGCTGAAGCCCGTGCAGTGCTCGCTTTCTTTTCCCGGACGCCTCAAGCGGCAGTTGTCGAGGAGAAATTAGGCGAAGGGGACTGGAAGAAGGCCTTGACCGGTAATTTCGTCCTCTGCCGCAGCGGCTTACCTTTATCTGAAAACCCAACCATGCAAAGATACTGGGATTCATGGTTCTCTTCGGGTGACGAGGACGGTGATGATCCGGCCGCTGGTTCTGAAACCATGCAAAGTGTTGTTTCAGGCCAAGCCGTCGTTCCCGCTCTTACTCATCCAAATATCAGAGGCGTCCGCAACGCACAATCCAGCGGATCCGCACTGGTGTCTTTCAATGCTCCAGCGTATCTTTCCTACAACAAAAAGCAGGACCAAAATGCTCCTATGAGCAAGCGTGAAGCTTTCGCTTACACCACAGCCTTAAATACTGTGTTGAAGGACGATCAGTACACAAGAACTATCAATGATGGTTCCTTGACGATTGTCTCCTGGGCAGAATCAGGACAGGCTGAGTACTCAGCCGAGATGAACATGTGTATTGAAGGCGCCGTAGGGGTTGATCAACAGGATCTGATAGCCACTGTCACGGCCTTGTCTAAAGGAAACCCAGTTGATTTCAATGGTGTCAGGCTTAATCCGGATGAGCATTTCTACATCCTTGGACTTGCCCCCAACGCCGCCAGACTTTCGGTGTCCTTCTTCTTGAAGGACACCTATGGCAGTTACATGGAGCATGTACGTCGGCATTATGAAGATCTGGATATCGAACGCCCGAAATTTGACAAGCGTCGTGACCTACCTGTGTGGATGCTGCTTGCGCAAACTGTACCGCCCGCCAATGGTGGGAAAAAGAGGATCCCAGCTTCCCCCCATACAGTTTCCGACCTTTTTAAGGCCATTCTTACAGGTGCGCCCTATCCTACGTCGCTCCTGACTGCTGTTGAGAACCGCATAGGCGTTGAGCATGACGTGCCCCGCGCCAAGGCTGCAATCATCAAAGCGTATTTTCTTCGTCACCCAAACAACCAATGCCCTAAGGAGGTATTGCAAGTGTCCATCAACAAAGAAAGCACTAATGTGCCCTATGTCCTAGGACGACTGTTCGCCCTATATGAGGACATACAACATGCTGCGAATCCCGGTATCAATACCACGATTGGTGACCGCTTCTTTACTAACGCATCGACCATGCCAGCCGTGGTTTTCCCGCACTTGGGTGATTTGGCGAAAAAGCACCTACGAAAACTATCAACTGGAACGCAGATTTACTATACCAAGCGTATCGCAGATCTGATGACCAGAATCGGCGAGAACTTCCCAACGAGGTTATCGCTGCCTGAACAAGGGGCTTTCCAGCTCGGATACTATTTCGAGACTCAGGAGCGCTACAAGGGCAAAAACAAGGACGACAATAAGGAAACCAACAAGGAAGAAGGAGTTGCAAATGAGTGAGCAAACAGCCAAGGCTATCCAAAATAGGTACGATTTCTCCATTCTTTACGATGTTGAGAATGGCAATCCCAACGGAGATCCGGAATCAGGCAATATGCCACGAACCGATAGTGAGACCGGAATTGGAATTGTTACCGATGTTTGCCTGAAGAGGAAGATACGTAACTATGTGCAGCTGATTAATGGGGATAAGGCGCCCTGGCGTATCTATATCAAGCAGCAGGTTCCGCTGAACCGTCTTGATGCTGAGGCGCTGAAAGCGGTTGGCGTCAATGGGGATCCCGATGTGGACAGTATCGGGAAGGCTTTAAAGAAGGCCAAGAAGGAAAACGGCGAGCTGGATAGATTAATCCTCGATTACATGTGCTCCAATTTCTTCGATATCAGGACCTTTGGCGCGGTGATGACCACCTTCGTCAAGGGCGGGTTGGCCTGTGGCCAGGTGCGCGGCCCTGTGCAACTTGGATTCTCGAGGTCCATCGATCCGATTTTCCCGCAGTCTGTCACCATAACCAGAGTGGCCATTACTACGGAAAAAGACCAAGAGAACAAGAATAACGAGATGGGCAACAAGTCCATTGTTCCTTACGGTCTATACCGCGCTGATGGCTATGTGAATGCCAAGCTTGCACAAAAGACCACCGGATTTAGCGAGGAGGACCTGGCTATGCTTTGGCAGGCCATTCTCAACATGTTCGAGTTCGATCATTCTGCAGCTAGGGGCAAGATGGCCGTTCGCAAACTCTACGTCTTCAAGCACAGCAACGATCTTGGCGATGCTCCCTCCTACAAGCTGTTCGATAGCATTCATGTGGCTCATAAGCCTGAGGTTGAGACCCCGCGCAGCTTCTCGGATTACGATGTGACGGTCGATACTTCAGCTATTCCGCAGTCGGTCGAACTGACTGAAATGGTGGATGGCTGAGTCTGCTGCAATGAGTGATAATTCCATGGACTTGTCCATGGCCACAGGGCCGGCCGAATATCCTGAGGATGAATGGCTGGCCCTGTCTGGCATTCAGCATTTCGAATTCTGCAAGCGCCAATGGGCATTGATCCACATAGAGGAGCAATGGCATGACAACACCAGAACATATGCAGGAGACTTCGAACATCGGCGTGCTCACGACTACCATGCTTCAGAAAAACGTGGCGACACCTTGATACTGCGCGACCTGCGTGTATTCTCCCGAAGGCTGGGAGTGGTCGGCGATTGTGACATCGTTGAATTTCATGCAGCTCAGGATGGAGTTGCATTGACAGGCAGAAGAGGACGGTGGACACCCTATCCTATTGAGTACAAGCATGGTTCCAGCAAAGTCAATAATGCTGACCGTTTGCAATTGTGCGGCGAAGCCATGTGTCTGGAAGAAATGCTCTCCTGCAGCATCAGCCAGGGGGCCTTGTTCTACCAGCGGACCAAGCGCCGTGAAGTGGTCGAACTCAACGATGATCTTCGCGCTCAGGTAGTCGATGATCTGGCGCAGATGCGGGACCTTTATCGGCGAGGCCGTACTCCAAAGGTGAAGCCAAAGACAGGATGCCGGTCATGCTCATTGAAGGATATCTGCCTGCCCGAACTTGTGCATAAGTCTTCCGCTGCTGACTACATTCGAAAGACCTTGAAAGAATTGTAGGGGTAATTTGAGCAATGAGAGTCTATTGAGGGAAAACACCAGAGGGAAGCGATGATCCATTGAGACAGATGTTGAACACCTTGTTTGTCACTACAGAGGATGCCTACCTTTCCCTGGAGCAGGAGAACGTCGTGGTGAATGAGGGGGACCACGTCATGGGGCGGATTCCTCTACGTGCCTTGGAGTCTATTCTTTGCTTCAGTTACAAGGGTGCCTCGCCGGCCTTGCTGGGTAAGTGCAATGAATTTGGAGTCTCATTTGCCTTCTATTCTCCTCAGGGCAAGTACTACGGGTCTATGCTTGGAGAAGCTAACAGAAATGTGCTTTTGCGACGCCGTCAGTATCACATGGCCGATGATGATAATGAGGTCTGTTCGATTGCAGCTTCGTTCGTCATGGGCAAGATATTCAATGCCCGACAGGTGTTGGAGCGTGCTACCAGAGACCATGCTTTACGGATCAATGTGCCTCGTGTCAAAAAGCAGAGTGCCCGTCTGTTGGCAGCCTTGCAGGAATTGGACGGTTGCCTAACAGCGGATTCGGTTCGTGGTGTGGAGGGGGAGGCCGCGAAGTGCTACTTTTATGCCTTTGATGATCTCATCCTCACAAATAAGGATGATTTCTACTTCGAGCAGCGCAGCCGGAGGCCACCGATGGATAGGATGAATGCCCTGCTCTCATTTATCTACGTGCTACTTTCAGGAGATTGTCGTTCTGCACTTCAAGGTGTCGGCCTTGATCCTTATGTCGGTTTCTTACATACAGACAGGCCAGGCAGATCTTCGCTGGCTCTGGACCTTGTTGAGGAATTGCGCCCTGTCTTTGCGGATCGGCTGGCTTTGTCCCTGGTCAACACCCATATGGTTAAGGCCGGAGATTTCGAGATTCGAGAGAACGGAGGAACTTACCTTAACGACAAGGGGAGGAAGCAGGTGCTTTCAGCCTGGCAGAAGCGCAAAAATGAGCAAATCATGCACCCCTTTCTTAAGGAGAAAGTGCCATGGGGGTTGGTGCCCTATGTGCAGGCATTATTGCTGGCTAGATACATACGTGGGGATATGGATGCCTATCCTCCAATGTTCTGGAAGTAGGGTGGAAGAATCATGATGGTGGTTGTTGCCTATGATGTCGACACCTGTGAGGCGGCTGGGCGGAAGCGGTTGCGACAGGTCGGCCATGAGTGCATGAAGTTTGGGCAGCGTGTGCAAAATAGTGTGTTTGAATGCGTGGTTACTCCTGCAGACCGTGAGCTCCTAAAACAGCGGCTGATGACGTTGATCAATCCTCAGGAAGACAGCTTGATTATGTACGACCTGGGTGCCAGGTATTCCCGAAGGATCCATTACTACGGGGTGAGGCGCCATATCCCTGTTGATCAAGTGATGATGCTATAGAATCATGGGACTTTGGTTATATGATTTTGATTGTCTTGTATTGTTTGAGTCACTGAAATTAGACGCTGGTTAAGTGGTTGGTGTAATTCTGTAAACAGTGCATTATGCTGACTGATGTTCTGGACCATAGTTGACGCGAAACTCTAGCAATCATGTATTCGTCTGATCCTTCGCGCTGCAGATCGTTGCTTTATGACAACATCCGAGCTAAATTTCGCATGTTTTTGTGGTCAGTGTTCTTTTCAAAGTTACAAGCGGAAAGCTATAGGTGCGAAAAAAGCTAGAATTTTAGTGAAACGGATGAACGGTTGTTTGATAACTGAATAGTGATGTTATCGACTTAAAGCACTGTTTCAATTCCGCGACTAGTGATAGAAACTAGGTAGTTGGGTTAGGCTTTTGGAAGTCGTCGGCCATTAAAGGCCGACCATATATTGGCCATTGGATGTATCATTGCGCTGTCGCTCCCTTCACGGGAGCGTGGATTGAAATTCCTCGTCCGTAAAATCGCGCTTCTCCTCTTGGTCGCTCCCTTCACGGGAGCGTGGATTGAAATACCGATACGCTCGCCCAATGGAAGGCCAAGGGGGGTCGCTCCCTTCACGGGAGCGTGGATTGAAATTGGCGGGTTTTGGTCTGGTGTCGTCTGGTAGATAACGTCGCTCCCTTCACGGGAGCGTGGATTGAAATAGGCACGCGCACCGAATCTGCAACATCCTGCGAGGGTCGCTCCCTTCACGGGAGCGTGGATTGAAATCGCCCCTTTTTGTTCCTGGAGACGTTGATTTCCGGTCGCTCCCTTCACGGGAGCGTGGATTGAAATCGCATAGTACTGCTGATCCGGCCTATCATCCAGGTGTCGCTCCCTTCACGGGAGCGTGGATTGAAATATCGTCAGCGCCCAGCTGCCCTCAGGGCAGGTCAGGTCGCTCCCTTCACGGGAGCGTGGATTGAAATCGGGTTAGTGTCGGCGCTTGGTGTCATGAATGAGTCGCTCCCTTCACGGGAGCGTGGATTGAAATATCAAAGATGCCGATTACCAGGAGCAGACCCGCAAGTCGCTCCCTTCACGGGAGCGTGGATTGAAATACCACGCGCGGCTGGCTGCACCAGGGTTATGACGGTCGCTCCCTTCACGGGAGCGTGGATTGAAATCTGACCAGGAGTTTTTCCAGCAGGGCTTCGCTGGTCGCTCCCTTCACGGGAGCGTGGATTGAAATGGCAACGTCGACAGCCTGGGCGAGGTGGTCATGCCCGTCGCTCCCTTTACGGGAGCGTGGATTGAAATAGCCCCAAAGACGCGCAGGAAGTCGAAGGCAGAAGTCGCTCCCTTCACGGGAGCGTGGATTGAAATATCTGCTTCGACGGCAGTCTGGGCCTGGAGCTGCCGTCGCTCCCTTCACGGGAGCGTGGATTGAAATCCCGAGCGGCTGCCGGCCACTTGCATCGAGGCCGGTCGCTCCCTTCACGGGAGCGTGGATTGAAATCAATGAGGAAGACGGACTGTGACGACCTCGTCGCGGTCGCTCCCTTCACGGGAGCGTGGATTGAAATTCTACGGGGATAAGGGTTTCGGCCTGGTGTACCCGGTCGCTCCCTTCACGGGAGCGTGGATTGAAATTGGTGTGACCTTGGGCATGTCACACGTCCCGGTCAGGTCGCTCCCTTCACGGGAGCGTGGATTGAAATGAGATACACACCTGAAAGGAGGTGCTCTATGTAGGTCGCTCCCTTCACGGGAGCGTGGATTGAAATGACAAGGGGAGCCCGCAGGAGCGGCGCATCGACTAGTCGCTCCCTTCACGGGAGCGTGGATTGAAATCTTTGATACATGGTCTGCCAGTTTGCCCACTGTGGTCGCTCCCTTCACGGGAGCGTGGATTGAAATATATCTCCCTGCGGGCACCCTACTTGCCTGGCCGTCGCTCCCTTCACGGGAGCGTGGATTGAAATACCTGGACCGGCTTCGAGGACGTTCACGCGATCGTCGCTCCCTTCACGGGAGCGTGGATTGAAATTCTGATGCCAGCCGGTAGGCGACTATCGCATAGCAGTCGCTCCCTTCACGGGAGCGTGGATTGAAATATATCCAAGCCGTTGCTGCCAACGGGCGTGATGTGTCGCTCCCTTCACGGGAGCGTGGATTGAAATGCCCACTGCATCTGCGTCCTTATCTCAGTTGACAGACGTCGCTTCCTTCACGGGAGCGTGGATTGAAATCATTGGCTGTACGACAGTGCAATCCGGCCCGTCTGTCGCTCCCTTCACGGGAGCGTGGATTGAAATATCGACCAGGCCAACGACCGCAGGCAGGCCCCGGGTCGCTCCCTTCACGGGAGCGTGGATTGAAATGTGTTCGGATGGAGCTGATATGGAGGGTGCGGCGTCGCTCCCTTCACGGGAGCGTGGGTTGGGAATACCACTACGATGGTTCTCTACCTGCGGTAAATGCGTAGCCCCTTTCATAGAAGCCTGAATTGGAAAACTGATTGCGTTACTTTGAATTATCCAGACAGCACTGTTTTCTATCGGTAACACGTATCAAATCAGTTCTTTCACCAAAACTCCGTGATAAATTGTACTCCTACTAAGCAGGATTACGAGTTGTTGCTTCGGTATTGTGTCAGTCGTTTTTATACCATTTGCTTGTTACTAGCCCCCGAAAGTGCCGTGCTCCCCTGCATCTGCAGGAATGGTTCTACGGGCCATCGGATGATGCCTTTCAGGAACACAAATATGAGAGGAGATGAATGGCTATGGATGAGGATTTCATGAGAAAAATGGCATCCAAGGATAAGGCCTGCACCACTCATGACCATATTCCTGATGACCGGATCAACAGTTACGCGTCATGGTATCCCATCACTGATGATATGGATGAGACCGAACGCCGGGTCTGGGATTCGCTGGATGATGAGGACAGGAAAATGATCCAGCCTGATCGTACATACTATGGGACGAACTATGGTGCTGGCTTCGGCGGCAATAGCAAGGTGAGTTTCTACGATGTCCTCGGCATCAGGCAGTTCGACTGACTCATTCCGGGGCTCCTATAGGTTGTTGCAATCGGTAAATGGAGCGCTATAGGAGCGCCGGGGAGCATCCATCACCGCTTCATGGTTCGAACATGAGTGTTTGATTCTCCTTCAGCCCCAGCAATCGCATTGGTGCGCCCTGATTGAAGGTTGCTTCTGCCTTCAAGGCGTCCATTACCGCTTAGCAGATGACTAGCGGGGTGTTTGAATACGGATTGTCATGGTTTTCAGATGCGCATGATTGGTTGGGCAGAAGATGCGGCCCGGGTGTTCCTGGGTGCGGATGCGCCTCCCGGTATAAGCTTGTAGGCGATGTGTCCACGAGCAGCGGACTTGGAGGTGTGGTCGCCGATGGAGCAATTCGACGATGCGGATGGCGCGGAACCCGGCAAAAGCGATTCAACTGGTTCCACAGCCGTACCATCGCACCCGGATGAGGCGACTGCGGTGAACAAGGTCTCGGCTCATCCTGAGGCGACCATTCCGGATTCGGAGTACTCGTTGGCTGAGATCGAGCAGCGCCGTGCCCGTCCGGTTCGCTGGGTTGTCTTCGCGCTGGCGGTCCTCCTGGCCATCGTCATTCCTTATGGATATGGCCGCTCGCTGGCCATCAACCACACCCAGGGCGTTCTCCACTATGCCTCGGTCCTGGACCCGCGAGGCATAGCCCTGATTGCCTGGACAGTGACCGTGCTGACCTTTATGGGCATCGGCATGTCCATCATCGAGTCGTCCTCATGGTTCTGGCGGGTGGTCTTCGTGCTGGGCCTGGCTGCAGAACAGCTGATCGCCGGACTCTGCCTGCTCAAGATGAACTTCTGGTACAGCACCTTTGTCGTCTACCAGCATCAGGCCATCCTGGCCAACGCGGCCAACTTGGGCATCATCGCGGCCGGTCTGGGCGTGGCGGTCTTTGCGGTCGTTTTCGTTGCCATCCTGGTCTGCGTGCGCAAGGATTCCCCCTGGAACACGCTGACCCACAGCTGGTCGGCCCTCTCCTTATTCTTCATCATCGAGCTGGCGGCCATCGCCATCGTCCTCTTCGGAGGCCTCATCACCGCGGCATGAATCATAGGATCGCTGAATTTACCAGAATATGCTGCACGATGGGTGTCGGTAACTGTCAGTTGTTGTTTTGGGTTGATTCCTGTCTGCACGCTGTCAAGAGGCGCGAGCGTAAGGCCAGAGCGCAATTGATCACGGGGATGGGGTTGATGCATATGGGCTTTACTCCGCTAATTCCCGATCCAGGCGTTTGGCTATCCGCTCGGCGTAGGAGGTATCTATGATGATTAGGCTCCCGCAGGTCACAAACAGAGCGACCACGGGCCAGCCCATGAGGGTATGGACCCATTCGGGAAGGGTGAAGAAATCAGTGAGGAGCATGAGCGGCACCAGGATGTAAACGCTGTAGCCGAGGACATGCATGGTGTAGGGGATGGTAGTTCCTGTGATGTATCGCATGCCGATCCAGTAATTGTCGAGGGCGATTTGGAGTTCGCGGCTGCTGGCCGGGGTCATTTGGTGTTGGGGGAATTGCCGGTGGGTGGCCCAAACCCATGCGCCGACGCCGATGGCGAGGCCTAGGACGCAGCTGACGATCGCTGTGGTCCGTCGGGGCATGCCCAGGAGGACATCGCCGCCCTGGAGTGGATGGTACGGTTCGAAGCGGTGCCATGCGCGGGCTATTTTTAAGGCGGATATGAAGATGATGACGATCAGCGCGATGATGGATAAGGGGACAGAGTAGTGTCTTCTGTTGTATTCCCTGGCTTCCGGGGTCCGGTAGCGCATGGGGGCCTTAACGGGCTGGTTGCGGACGCGGTCCCAGTAGACGCGGGTGAACCGGTCGGGCAGGAAGCCGATGGCTTCGTAGCGCCACCATGCGGGGCGGCTGGCGTGCCAGTTCGGCGTCGGCTGTGTCCGGCGGCGAACCTGGTCCTCCCGCCGGTGATCGCGGGCGAGGGCGCGGACCTGGCGGGCGCGCAGGAGCCTGGTGACGGGGTTGTCGGGTCCCTTCCAGGCCAGGAGGCTGACCTGGTCCTGGGTGAAGATGACCAGGTCGGGGTCGGGGGTGTGGCCGACGCCGACCTCGGGCAGGGGGGCGTCGCCCCCGGGAACTACGCCGGGTCCGCAGGCAAGGCCGCCAACGGAGCAGATCCTGCCCGCGTACCATGGACCGGATGACCCGGTGGTCTGTTCGGGTGGCTGCACATACTGGCCGACCAGACGGACCACTAGCCCGTCCTCTCCCAGACCGTCGAACCATCCGGTACCTCTGTAGGCCCCGGATACGCTGGCAGGCCCGTCGGCCAGGACGACCAGCGAGCCCAGGGGTAGGACCTGCCCAGGCCGGGGCCGGCCGATCCTGCCGCGCCGCCGCCACACATGCCCCTGGAAGGTCTGCAGGCACAGGCCCCGCGCCAGGAGGTAGGGCGCCAGGACGCGGTCCATCAGCCGCCTCGACCTCCACGCATTGAACGACATCAACACAAACAACCAGACCAGCATCGCCGGAGAGCCTAATACGACATCTATCAATAGGTACAACATCAGTACGCCCCCACTAATGTCATCCCCGGTTTCAATCCGAGCCGCGCACATGGCGATGCAGAAGACAGTGGGAAAGCTACCATAGATTGTCCTTCATGTGGCCCCACTGTCATCTCCATTCCCGCGATTGACGGAATCGTCGTAAAAAGCGTTGCCGGCTACTGTACCGAGGTATCCTACGGCTAAACCAATTCCACCTCCTACAATCGTACTTGGCCCAGGGGCGATTGAATCCCACAACTGCTCCAGCGGCAGCTCATGCTGCAGCACCGATAACACCACCACAGGCAGTGATCAGGCCATGAGCCATAGCATCTTGGGTAGCTGCCTGTTGTCAGTATGTGCCGAAGGAATCAGCAATGCCGTTCAATGATTCAAAACCGCCAGAAAGAAAATCGCCGACCATGAAAGAGCGGTTCAATGTGTTGAGTTGCATAGCCTAGGCGGTTGCTTCATTAACGCATCCGTCAAGGCCGTTTTTGGTCTTCTCCCCTCTATCCCTTTTATCGAGTATGTCCTATGTGACCGGTAACTGAATCAGAGATGAAGGTGGGGGTAGGAGGTTGATTTGGTGACTTCATCAAACCTTCGTTCATAGGATCGTTCCTCGGCGTTGATATATCCCATGAACACTATTTCCGTCACGTCTTGGCGGTTGAAGAAAACGATCTTGGCCGGATCAGTCATGCCATACGGGAATTGTACGGCACCATAGTCAAAGTAACCCGTTGTACCATGCATGTAACCAGCAGGGTACCAGGGTCTCTTCTGGTTTTCACTACGGATCCCAAAGGAAGAATGATATTTTCTGATTTGATGGAGTTCTGCTCGGATTGTTTCATTAGGTGCCCTCTTTGGTGGATGAATGAAGTTACATTCCTTCAACTTCTCTAAAACCTATGGTAGGGCTACACGGTAAATCACGGTCGGTTCGTGCAACACAGTGCGGCATCTTCGTTACATCGGAGTGAAATGGCCCATTCCTCATTGGCACTAATCCAATTTTCGTTATGCTTTCCTTCATTTTGTTGATTCCGTCGCTGTTTGTTTGGTCCGCAAAATGTGTATAATAGACTTTTGGCGTGTTTCGCCCGCGGATCGAGAGCGCTTCAGCATAGGGCTGGTGCACCGCGTAACGGAAGAATGCAAGAGGAGGAGCCGTGGCTCTTACGAGTGAGCAGAAGCAGGCAATCGTCAAGGAATACGCGACCCACGAGGGTGACACCGGTTCCCCCGAGGTCCAGGTGGCTCTGCTGAGCAAGCGCATCTCCGACCTGACCGAGCACCTCAAGCAGCATCAGCACGACCATCATTCGCGTCGCGGTCTGCTGCTCATGGTCGGCCATCGTCGCCGGTTGCTGGATTACCTCAAGAAGGTGGACATCAACCGCTACCGTTCCCTGGTGGAGCGTCTTGGACTGCGCCACTAATATGCATGCTTTCGCCCGGGCCTAGCGCTCGGGCGCTTTTGCATGACTGAACCAGGCACCGTTAACCCCGGGATGGGGTTGTAGAAGATGGTGCCGAGTTGAAATGCAAGGTTGGTCCGCAAGGAATGAAGATAGCCGGACATGGGGTTCGGCAGGACCAGACCGAAGTAGAAGGATCTCCGGCAGTCAATTGATGCCGAGCATCCTGACATCAGGTAGTAAACAAGCAGTAAACAAAAGGAGGAACCCTATGGAGGGTCCCGAAATCACGGCTGTAGAAGCCACGATCGATAACGGATCATATGGCAAGCGCACGGTGCGCTTCGAGACGGGTCGTCTCGCCCAGCAGGCGGATGGGGCAGTAGCCGCCTATCTTGATGACGATTCCATGGTGCTGTCCACCACCACCGCCGGGTCCAGCCCCAAGGAGAACTACGATTTCTTCCCGCTGACCGTCGATGTGGAAGAGAAGATGTACGCTGCGGGCAAGATCCCCGGCTCCTTCTTCCGCCGCGAGGGTCGGCCCTCCAACGAGGCCATCCTGGCCTGCCGGTTGATTGACCGCCCCCTGCGCCCCCTCTTCCCGCACACCCTGCGCAACGAGGTCCAGGTTGTGGAGACCATCCTGGCTGTTAACCCCGAGGATGCCTACGACGTGCTGGCCCTGAACGCGGCCTCCGCTTCCACCCTGATTTCCGGACTGCCCTTCGAGGGGCCGGTCTCGGGTCTGCGTCTGGCCCTGATCGATGGTCAGTGGGTGGCCTTCCCCCGCTGGAGCGAGCGCGAGCGCGCCGTCTTCGAGCTGGTCGTGGCCGGCCGTGTGGTCGAGGGCGGGGATGTCGCCATCGCCATGATCGAGGCAGGCGCCGGCAAGAACGCCTGGAGCCTGATCTATGACGAGGGCCAGATCAAGCCCGACGAAGAGGTGGTTGCCCAGGGTCTCGAGGCTGCCAAGCCCTTCATCAAGGTTCTGTGCGAGGCCCAGAGCGAGCTCAAGGCCAAGGCTGCCAAGCCCACCAAGGACTTCCAGCTCTTCCCCGAGTACACCGACGAGCTCTATGCCCGCATCGACCAGGTGGCCCACGCCGACCTGGACCAGGCCCTGTCCATCGCGGAGAAGCTGCCCCGCCAGGAGCGTATCCACGAGATCAAGGAGAAGGTCCGCGAGGCTCTGGCCGACGAGTTCACCGACATGGATGATGCCGAGAAGGACAAGGAGCTGGGCAATGCCTTTAAGGAGCTCCAGCGCCAGATCGTCCGTCGCCGCATCCTGACCCAGGACTACCGCATCGACGGCCGTGGCCTGCGCGACATCCGCACCCTGTCCGCTGAGGTGGACGTGGTGCCCCGCGTACACGGTTCCGCCCTCTTCCAGCGCGGTGAGACCCAGGTGCTGGGTGTCACTACCCTGAACATGCTGAAGATGGAGCAGACCATCGACGCCCTGTCCGGCCCCACCACCAAGCGCTACATGCACAACTACGAGATGCCGCCCTATTCGACCGGCGAGACCGGCCGCGTGGGTTCGCCTAAGCGCCGCGAGGTGGGCCACGGCAACCTGGCCGAGCGCGCTCTGATCCCGGTTCTGCCCAGCCGCGAGGAGTTCCCCTACGCCATCCGTCAGGTCTCCGAGGCCATCGGATCCAACGGGTCCACCTCCATGGGCTCCGTCTGCGCCTCCACCCTGTCTCTGCTGGCTGCCGGCGTGCCCCTGAAGGCACCTGTGGCGGGCATTGCCATGGGCCTGGTCACAGGTGAGGTCGACGGTCGGCCCACCTACAAGACCCTGACCGATATTCTGGGCGCCGAGGATGCTTTCGGCGACATGGACTTCAAGGTGGCCGGCACCTCCGAGTTCATCACCTCCCTGCAGCTGGACACCAAGCTGGACGGCATCCCCGCCGACATCCTGGCCGCCGCCCTGCAGCAGGCCAAGGAAGCCCGGGCCACCATCCTGGACGTCATCAACGAGTGCATCGACGGGCCTGCCGAGATGAGCCCCTATGCGCCGCGCATCATCACCACCCAGGTTCCGGTTGACAAGATCGGTGAGGTCATCGGACCCAAGGGCAAGATGATCAACCAGATCCAGGAGGACACCGGCGCTGACGTCTCCATTGAGGATGACGGCACGGTCTACATAGCCTCCGAGGGTGGCGAGGCTGCAGCCAAGGCCAAGGAGGTCATCGACCAGATCGCCAACCCGCACGTGCCTGAGGCGGGGGAGACCTTCAACGGCAAGGTGGTCAAGATCACCAGCTTCGGCGCTTTCGTCAACCTGACCCCTGGCACCGATGGACTTCTGCACATCTCGCAGATCCGCAACCTGGCCAACGGCGAGCGTATCGACTCCGTGGAGGACGTCCTCAAGGAGGGCGACACCGTCGAGGTTATCGTCCAGGGTGTGGACGACCGTGGCAAGATTTCCCTGGCCATCCCTGGCTTCGAGGACCAGGAGTCCGCAGGAGGCCGTGATCGCGGCGGTCGCACAGACCGTCGTGACCGTGGCGGTGATCGCCGTGAGCGCAGCGGCCGTGGTGACCGTGATCGTCGTGATCGCCGCAGCCGTTCCTCAGAGCGTGAGGATCGGTATGAGGCCCCACGCCGCTCCCGCTCAGAGCGTGATGACCGCTACTATGACGACGAGGACCAGGAGGATCGTCCCCGGCACCGTCGTCAGAGCCGCGATCGCGACTATGAGGATGGCGGAGACTGGTTCGAGGACGAGGACCGTGGCTCCCGTCGCGATCGTCGTCGGGCCTCCCGCGACGAGGACGAGGATCGTGGCGGCCGTGGCCGTGGCGAGCGTCGTGGCCGTAGCAGCCGTTCCGAGCGTGATGACCGCGGTGATCGTGGCGGTCGTCATGAGCGTCGCTCTTCCGGGCGTGGCGGTTACCGTGGTCGCAGGGAGAACCCGCGCTATGCCGCCGACGAGCACTACGACGAGTACCGGGCCGACCGGGAGGAGCGTTCCGAGCGTCCCCGTCGCCGCGTGCGCAGGGACTTCGATCCCTTCGACAGTGAGGACTGATTCCCACTGATGCCGGATGTTGATTGATTCGGTATTTTCCGACAGGACCCCGTTCCAATGGGCGGGGTCCTGTTTTGTATGCAGACCCTTCCGTGAGAGAATTGGGAACATGTCCGTATCACTGATTGTGCTTATCGTCATTGTCCTGCTGGTCGTGTTGCTGGTCATCTGGGGAATCGGGGCCTACAACGGCTTGGTCAATCTGCGCAACCGCGTGGCCAATGGCTGGGCCCAGATCGACGTCCAGCTCAAGCAGCGTGCCGATCTGGTGCCCAACCTGGTTCAGACGGTCAAGGGCTACGCCTCACACGAGTCCACCGTTCTGGAGGAGGTGACCAAAGCCCGCGCCGACGTGGCTCAGGCCCAGACGGCTGGCGGGGACCGGATGCAGGCCCGTGCCGATGCCGAGCAGCGGCTGGGTCAATCCCTGGTCACCCTGATGGCCCGGGCGGAGGCCTACCCTGAGCTCAAGGCCAACCAGAACTTCCTGGATCTGCAGCGTCAGCTCAAGGACCTGGAGGACAAGATCGCCTACGCCAGGCAGTTCTACAATGACGTGGTCCAGAAGTTCAACACCCGCATCGAGACGGTCCCCTCCAACATCATCGCCTCACTTTTCCACTTCCGTCAGGCCCAGTACTTCCAGGCCGACGAGGGTAGCCGCCAGGCGCCCGTAGTGGACTTCGGACAGTGAACGCCCCAGTGGCCTCCTCTGGGAAACCGGTCTCAGGCCATCCCTCCTGGAGCACCTCCCGTTTCTTCCGAGCCCTGGTCCTGGCTCTTGTGGCAGGCTTGGCGACGTGCTTGGTTGCTGCCCTGCTGGTCTTCAATAGGAATCGGCCCGACCTGGTATACGATTCAGTGGATTATGATGTCCAGGTCCTGGATAACGGCGATTTGCGCATCAGTCAGGACCTGACCGTAACCATGAACTCCCGTGAGGACGACAACGGCGATAAACGACCCTGGAGGGAGCTCTACCAGCGTTATCAGATCAAGCCTGACCGGCTGACGGGCATCAGTGACATAAGCGTGCGCGACCTGACCAATGGCTCTACATATAGGCAGGCCGATCCGCCGACGGATCCTGATAACCTCGATCAGGTTCCCGACTGGGATAAGACCATGGCTGGCACCTGGTATATGGGCACAGTCTCGGACTCAGGATTGGAATCCTACAAGCCGGGCGACTCGGACCAAGGATCCGCCTGCGGCGCCCAGGGGGACCGGTGTCAGGTGGAGCTGGGTTGGAACATTCCGCAGATTGCCGAGGATTCAGGTCGGCGCTTCCGCATCGACATGACCTTCCACGGTGTCACTACTGCCCATCCCGATGTGGCTGAATTCCAATGGGAGCCCGTGGGCGACACCAACCAGATTCCCATTGAGCATATAAGCGCCGATGTCAAGCTGCCCAAGCAGATAGGAACAGAGAAGGACAAGGATGCCAAGGCCTGGCTCCATTTCGCTGGCAAGGGTTCCTACCAGGTGGGCGATGACAGCAGTATCCACTTTTCAGCTGACCAGATCGGGCCAGGTCAGCATCTGGATTTGGTGGCTCTCTTCGATGCGAAGAGGGTTTCCTCGGTGGTCAGGACCGACTCTCAACCGGCGCGTGACCGCATCATCAAGCAGGAGCGCCAGCAGTATGAGCACTGGCACGCCGAGCAGACCAGATGGGCGCGGATCGGACTTTTGGCTGGTGTACTGACCGTCTTAGCTGCTATCGCGCTGATAGTAGTGATGCTCTGGCAGACCTTCCGCACCTATGGGGACTCCCAGTACCGAGGCGATATCATCTATTACCGTCAGCCTCCTGATCTGTCACCGGCTGTGGCCGCCGTTATCAACGATCTGATGCTGAGCCGAGAATCCCCTATTGGCAGGCAATTGTCAGCAACCATTCTCTCTTTGGCCTCCAAGCGGGCCATCGCTCTGGTTCCGGCCAAGTATGAGGACCGGGCGAATTCCGGCGGAGGTTCCCTGACTAAGGCGATGCGCTCGCTGCTCCACAAAGGCAAACGGCAGTCCATGGAGGTGGTCATTAATCCGGTCTGCAGTCAGGATCGAGCCTCCCTGGCCCTGTCCTTAAGCGAGGAAGCCTGCCTGACCATGCTGGAAGGTGCTTCCACTCTGATGGGCTCCAAGGATGAACGTTTCGACCTGTACGAGATGATTGCTCTCTTCTCCAGCACCGAAGCTAATCATGGCAAGGTCTATCTGGAGACTTTCGACAAGGCCGTCAAGTATGAGACCAACAATGCTGACCTGCGTGCCTATCGTCATGGTATAGAGGTCTTGCCCTTCCTGGCCGTGCTCTTGGCCGCTTTCATCCTGCTGGCCGGATTCCTGCCGGGCACCGTGCTGGTACGTGCGCCCTTGGCCGTGCTTCTGGTGGCTGTTGCAGCATTCTCCATTCGTTATGGTAGTTCGCAAGTGCTCAGCAGGAATGGACAGCTCATGGCTGGTCAGGTGTCAGGGCTTCGGCGCTATCTGCTGGACTTCAGCGATTTCAGTCATCGGGGCGTGGAGGATCTGGTGCTCTGGGACCGCTACCTGGTCTACGCTGCGGCCTTCGGCATAAGCGACCGGGTCGTCACTCAGCTGGCACAGGCCAGCCCTGAACTGACCGACTTCGACTGGCTGAATAATAATGCGCGCGGGAGCCTACTCTACTGTACCTTCCTGCCTTACAGCCAGAATCTTCCGGTGGCTTCCTCCGTGAGTGGCCCTGAAACATTGGCTGCAAATTCAATGCTTGGCCAAGGCGGGGTGGTTGATCTGGGTACTCAGTTGACCCAAGGACTCGACCAGATCGGCGGCCTGATCGGCCAGGCCAGCGGCAACAGTTCCGGCAGTGGTATTGGTGGGTTTGGCTCCGGTGGTGGTTCCTTCGGCGGCTCCGGTGGTGGCTCCGGTGGTGGCTCCTTCGGCGGTCGTTGATACTGGGCCACAAGCTAAGCTCGATAGGAAGCCGGCGGCATTGAAGCTGGCATCAATCTACAAGACGGGAGTACATGTATGATATCGTCGATGCGGGCCTTGGGGCCCTTTACTACGACAGCGGTCGGACTGGGCTGCATGGGATTGTCCATCGAGGGCAAGCCGGACCAGGCAACGGCCATCGACGTCATCCACCAGGCCCTGGATGCCGGCTGCCGGCATCTGGATACCGCCTGGTCATACTACGAATCGGGCGGTCCCGAACAGACCAACGAGCGACTGGTCCGCCAGGCTTTGGACTCCTGGCAGGGACCCCGTCAGGATGTGCTGGTGGCCACCAAGGTGGGACACTACCGCAACTTCACCGACGGGCGGCCCACCTGGGCTGTGGACGGTCGGCCGGAGAGCCTGATCCGGCACGCCAAGGAGTCTGCCCAGGCCCTGGGTGTGGACACCATCGATCTGCTCTATATGCACCGTCCTGACCCGCAGGTGCCCTACCAGGAGTCCCTGGAGGCCATGGCCGAGCTGGTCAAACAGGGTGTGGCCCGGACCCTGGGCGTCTCCAACGTAGACATCGAGCGGATGGACCTGGCTCGCCAGATTCTGGGCGACGACCTCGTAGCCGTGCAGAACCAGTTCTCGCCCACCTTCACCAGCTCCCGCCAGGAGTTGGACCATGCGGCCGAGCTGGGGCTGGCATTCGTCTGCTGGAGCCCTCTGGGAGGTTTCCGAGCACCCAAGGATGAAACCCGTTATGACCCCTTCCGGCAGGTGGCCCAGGAGCGCTGCGTCTCCCACCAGCGCGTGGTCCTGGCCTGGGAACTGTCCCAGAACAGCAACGTCTTTGTGGTTCCCGGGGCTCACAGGGCGGCCACCATTCTGGACTCCCTGCAGGCGGCCGATATGGAGCTGAGCGAGGAGGAGATGGACCGTCTGAACCGGGCGGCGACTGCATGAGTCGTCTCAAGCCCCGATCAAGCGAGCAGGATGCCCAGAGCCTTCAGGGCGAAGCCTGGGATCGGGAACGAACCCTGCTGGACAGCAGCCCCCTATCCTCGCTGGACGAACAGGGTCGGCCCATCCCAGTCACCATTCCCATAACCTTGGCGCCAGGGATCAAGGTGGTCTACACCACAAGGCTGGGCGGGGTCTCATCAGGGGATTATGCCCAGCTGAATCTAGGCGGCAAGGGGGGCGACGACCCGCAGGCGGTGGCTGCCAACCGTCAGGCCGTGGGCCGCCAGTTGGAGCGTCCCATAGTTCTGGTGGACCAGGTTCACTCAGCCCGGGTCTGGGATGCCGACCAGGGTCAGCCCCAGGGGCGCTGCGAGGCCGATGCTCAGGTGACCACCCGTCGTGACCTGGCCTTGGGCATCTTCGCCGCCGATTGCCTTCCCGTGCTTCTGGCCGACCCCCGGACCGGTGTGATGGGGGCGGCCCACTGCGGCCGTCGTGGTCTGGTGGCCGGAGTCATTCCGGCCACAGTCCAGGCCATGGCCTACAAGGGTGCCGACCCGTCCAGGATTGTGGCAACCCTGGGACCCCGGATCTGTGCAGATTGCTATCAGGTGGGTTCTGATCTGGCCGATGACTTCGAGAAGCGTTTCCCCAGCGCATCCGGACCGTGCCGGTTCGGCGGAATCGCCATCGACATAGCCGCTGCAGCCAGGATGGAACTGAAGGCGGCAGGAGTGACCAATATTGTGGACTCCGCCCCCAGGGTCGGTGCCGCCACCAGCTATCTGCGTCAGGACCCGGACCTGGAAGAGCTGTGCAGCCAGGACGGTGAAGGTCCCTCCCTGTCCAAGCGTCTTGAGGATCTGCGCCGACCGTTATGTACGCTGGAGAATCCGCTCTGGTACTCACACCGCCGGGCCTCACTGGCCAGCAAGTCGGGGGAGGGGCGCATGCTGGCCCTTATTCTGGCCGATGACTGACGTTGTGTGCTGATTGATCCTGCCCCTGGCAGCAGGAGCAGGCCTCGGGTGCAGATGTTCGGTGCAGATAGCGCCGGGTCTGCACCTATCTGTGTTTTCGTATGGGTACCGTTGAGTCTATGAGTGAGAGCAGAGCATCAGCAGCCCCGTCCGATGTCAGTCAGGATAGCGCAGAATCGGAGGAGCAGATTCAGCCAGTTGTGGCGGTGATTCTTGCGGCCGGGCTGGGCGTTCGATTTGACGAAAGCAACCCCAAGCAGCTGGTGCAGGTGGGCGGCAAACCCATCATCACCTGGTCAATCGACGCCTTCCAGTCCAATGCCCGAGTCACCGACATCCTGGTCGTGGTCAATGATCGGGTGCGGGAGGCCGTCGAGGCCATTGTGGCAGATGACACCTACGACAAGGTCCGCACGGTCATCCAGGGCGGTGTCGAGCGCATGGACAGCACCGAGGCGGCCCTGCAGACCCTGGCTGATGCGGAAATCCCCCAGGATGCCAAGCTGCTCATCCACGACGCGGTACGCCCCTTCGTCAGCCAGGAGTCCATCGATGGCTGCATCGATGCCTTGGATACCTTCAACGCCGCAACCGTGGCCGTGGCCTCGACCGACACCATGCTGATGGGCGGTGACCTGGGCGGACGCAAGGTGGTGCGCCAGGTGCCCGACCGTGACAACATGTTCCGGGCCCAGACCCCGCAGGCCTTCCGTTTCAGCACGCTCCGCAAGGCCTACGACCTGGCTGCCGCGGACCCCGATTTCCATCCCACTGATGACACCCGGGTTGTGGTGGACTACCTGCCTGAGGAGCCGGTGGCCATCGTGGCCGGCAGCGTGACCAACATGAAGATCACCCTGCCCTCGGACGTGCCCATGGCTGAATGGATAGCGCGCTCCCTGGCCGGGTGAAGCCCTGTGTACCATGGGGCACATGGAGCAGATCAAGGTCATCGTAGCCGGATACGACCATTACCAGGGTGTTGACGTCAACCCCTCCTATGAGGTCTCACAGGCTCTGGCCGAGCATGGCATGGAGGGCATGCGCCCTGTCGGCCCCACCGAGGAGGACCCTTTGGAGGGCGTGGACCTGGCTATTTCCTCCGTCACCATGCCAGTCAGCTTCGCCAAGGCCTGGCCCATACTGCATGAGGCCATAGAGCGGGTGCGCCCCGATATCATCATCGCCACAGGTCTCAAGCGTCGGGCTCGCGGCATCGCCATGGAGCGTTGCGCCGTCAACCTCAAGGAGGACGACGCTGATGACCGTGAGAACTTGGGGGAGCAGGAGCCTCAAGATAACGACCGCGAGGCCAGCCGTCAGCCCATCGACCCCCAGGGTCCGGCCGCCTACTGGACACGGCTGCCCTTGAGGGCCATCCTGCACGATTTCGGCACCTGTGGCATTCCCGCCACGCTGAGCTCGGACGCGGGGACTTATGTCTGCAACGCGCTCTTCTACAACCTGTTGGCATGGGCCGCAGGACACAAGGATGTCCTGGCCGGGTTCGTCAGCCTTCCCCTGGTCAACGAAAGCGGCGGTCAGGAGTGCGGCCTGCCCCTGAACCAGCAGATACAGGCTGTGCGCGAGGTGGTCAACGAGACCATTCGCTACTACCGCAGGCCCTCCTCCAGCCCTATTCTTATTGCCTGAGACCGGTATGTAAGGCCAATGTGTCGGCGGCAGGTCAGACGGCGAATTTTGGCCTGCCATGGGGTAGAGTCGAGGTAAATCCACCGGACCGAAGACAACCTTGTCGCGGGCCGGCATGTCCTGGTGGCGAAGAGGAGTGTTTCCATGGCCGAAGATCAGTTTCCCGTTGTCCTGCGAGGTTATGACAAGGAGCGGGTCGACCAGGCCCTGGCGGCCTCGCGGAGCAATCTGGCCCGGTTGCGTCAGCAGATCAAGGCTGATGATGATCGCATTCTGAAGCTGGAGGCTGAGCTTCAGGAGGCCAAGTCACGCAAGGTCGAACAGCCGCGCAACTCCTTCGCCTCCCTTGGAGCCAATGCCCAGCAGCTGTTGGCTTCGGCCGAGCAGACCAGCACCGAGCTGCTCAACCGCGCCAAGCAGGATGCGGCGTCCACCAAGACCTCCGCCCAGGAGAAGGCGACGACCCTGGTCAACGAGGCCCAGCTTGAAGCCAAGCACATCGTGGACGAGGCCAACGCCAAGGCCAAGTCCATCGTCGAGGCAGCAAACGACGAAGCCAGGACCGTCACCACCACCGCCAAGCAGCAGAGCGAGCAGAGCAAGTCCGCAGCAGACAAGGTCGTGGCGGAACGCCGTCAGGCCCTGGATCTGGAGCTGCAGAACTCCCGCGAGGAGCATGAGAAGCGACTGGCCACCAGCAAGGCCACCCAGGACAAGGAGCTGTCCGAGCAGAAGGCCAAGGCTGCCAAGGAGATCGCCGACAAGCGGCGCAAGAGCGACGAGGAGATCGCCAAGCTCAAGAAGGATGCCAACGATCAGATTCAGAAGGCCCTGGCCGAGGCCAACAAGAAGCTGGCCGACGTGCGCGAGCAGGTCTCCAAGAGCCTGAACGACGCCCGCAGGCAGGCTTCGGAGATCACCGACAAGGCCAAGTCCGAGGCCCAGCAGATCGTGGACGAGTCCAAGGTCACCAGCGCCGAGACCATGGCCAAGGTCAACGCCGAGGCCGAGCAGGTCCGCTCCGACATCGCAGCCCAGCAGGAGGATGCCACCAAGAAGGTGGGCGAGCTGCTCAAGAGCCTGGAGGAACGGCGGGTCAAGACCGAGAAGGAGACCCAGGAGCTGATAGAACAGGCCAAGGCAACCCGCAAGGATGCCGATTCGTTCGCCTCCTTCAAGCGTGAGGAGTCCGAGCGCAAGGCCAGCCAGCTGCTGGAGGAGGCCAAGCAGCGCGCCCAGGCCGAGGTCGAGGCCCATCGCAAGGCCGCCCAGGCTGAACTGGACGGGCTCAAGGACCACATCACCAAGCTGCAGCACAGGGAAGCCACCATCACCTCCCGGGTTGACGAGCTGCGGAACATCTTCTCCAAGTCCTTCGGTAACTTCGATGGCTTCCACGATGAGGCTGTGGTCAATGACGAGGACGAGGGGCAGGCTCCCAGCGTGCCTGTGGTCAATGCTGTGCCTGCCGCGGACCCGCTGCCGGCTCCGGCGCGGAAGGCCGAAGGCGAGGATGAAAGTGCCGGCCAGCCCGTCACCGAGACCCAGGAAGAAGCCACTCAGACTTCGGTCGATTCTGTCGAAACGAGCCAGCCAGCCGATGACCTGGCAGCTGATGACGCGGCAGCTGATTCCGTCAACGATTCCAAGGATGATGTCAGCGCAGCTGTGGCTGTCCGTTCCTCGGCCAATATGCCGACTCAGGTCCTGCCCTCCCCGGCGCCGAGCGTCCTGCCCGATGCATCCGTCCAGGCCGATGATGCGCCGGCCCAGGCCAAGGATGGACAGGCGGAGAAGGCGGTCGCTGACCAGGAGACCACGGTCATTCCGCCCATCAACGATGACGTGACCCCGACCGATCGGGACTGATCAGCGAACATCTATATTCGTCAAGGCCGGGTTGTAGGCATGATTTGCAACCCGGCCTTTCTGTTTTCCTGGAAATTGCGTGACCTCATGCCGAACCGGCATGGGCGTCAATCTCGATCCGAACCGCTGCCTTGGCCTAGAGTCAATTGTGGAAGGGTGCAGGCCAGAGGTCAAAGGGTTGGGAGAGCGTCATGCAGCATTCACAGCACGCATCATCACATGTGTCTGCCACGAATTCGATCGAGACGGATGCGGGCAGACAGGAAGAGTCGAGCGCATCTGAAGGACCTGTACGCTCATGGAGTGCCCAGGTGCGTCGTGGTGTGGACCTGCAATCTCTTTATGCTCTGTTGTACCTGGTGGTGGCCAACCTGATTGCGGGAGTTCTGAATCTTCCCTCGGTGGCAACAGCCCTGGGCATTGCTCGTCAACCAGGTCTGGCCGATCTGCTGGGTGATCTGGTTATGCTGGTCTTTCTCTTCGGTACTCGCGGCCAGGACCTGCTCGGCCGTGGCTCCAACCCGGTGCGCTACAAGGCTCAGACTAATCCCGGTCCGGCCTTGCTGATCGGGGCCATTCTGTTGATCATGCTGGCCAGCAGCATCGAGACTGGCTTCACCTGGGTGGTCAACCAGGGATCCCAGGCCCTGGGGCTGGTCTACCATTCCACCACCTCCCAGATCGCTGCGGGCCAGCACGGGTTCCTATCTCCCCTGGACACGGCCATCCTGGTCCCCGTCGTCGAGGAGTTCCTGCTGCGCGGCGTGGTCATGGGCAGGCTCAGACCCTATGGACGGACCTTCGCCATCGTCACCTCCTCCTTTATCTTTGCCTGTCTGCACGGAGACATCACCCAGAGTCTGTTCACCTTCCTGCTGGGTCTGGTCCTGGGCTTCATCGCCATGGAATACTCCATCCTCTGGTCCATGGCTCTGCATATCTTCAACAACCTGGTCCTGGCTGACGCCATGATGTGGCTGACCCAGACGGTGCCTGCCCGCACCGGCGCGATGATTAACCAAGGGATGACCATTCTGGGCCTGGTTGGGGGACTGGTCGTCCTCTGGCTGATCCGGGGACAGCTGGCAGACTACCTGCGCGCCAACCGCTCACGCCACGGAACCTATAAGGGCTGGATATCTCTTGGGCTGGCCGTCCTGGTGGTCCTGGCAGTGATTAATGCAGCCCAGCGCTTCTCTCTGGCTTGATAGGTACAGTTGTCCACATCCTCCTCCAGACGAACCCTCGATGACCGATTCCCGCTATGCTGGATGCAGGGATGCAGATACATCCGCATGAAAGGAAACAAGGACAGACCGTATGACATCAGCACTGACACCACTGGATCAGACCCGTTTGGAGAGCCTCCGCACCGCTTTCGATGAGCGCGAGGCCAACCACGTCGCCATGAACGCCGTCACTCAGGTAGGTATTGACGAAGTGGCTCATAACTATAATCGCTCCCGCCTGCTCCAGCACCGATTCTCGGTCAGCATTGACAATGGCACGGTCACCTCGCAGGCGCACTCCGGCCGTTGCTGGCTCTTCAGCTCGCTGAATGTGGCTCGATTCGTGGCCCGCAAGGCTCTGAACATTGATGGCGAAAGCACCGCCAACCCCATGGGCGACTTCGAGCTGTCCCAGAACTACGCCATGTACTATGACAAGCTTGAGCGCGTCAACTACTTCCTGCGTGACGTGGCGGCTCTGGTGCGGGCCGGCGAGCCCGTGGACTCCCAGCTCATGCGCTTCCTGATGGGCGATGTCATGGGCGATGGCGGCCAGTGGATCATGGCCATGAACATCTATAAGAAGTACGGCGCAGTGCCCAAGCAGTACTATCCCGAGACCGCCTCCTCCCAGAACACCAGCCAGATGAACGATCAGCTGCGTCGTCTGCTTCACCAGGCCACGGCTCACATGGTGGCCAACCCGGACGGCATCGATGAGATCATCGACCGGACCCTGGAGGCTGGTCACCGTATCCTGACCATTCATCTGGGCACCCCGCCCACCAGCTTCGACTGGGAGTGGACCGACAAGGACGGCGTCTTCCACCGGGATGGGCGGATCACCCCGCAGGAGTTCTGGAAGCGCTATGTGAATGCCGGGCTTGAGGACTATGTCTGCCTGGTCGACGATCCGCGCCCCGAGCACCCCAAGGGCCGCAAGATCGGCATCGAGCACCTGGGCAACGTGGCTGGCGGCGATCCCACCGAGTACCTGAACGTCCCGGTGGAGGTCATGAAGGACTGCGCCCGTCGCCTGATGAGCGAGCAGGGACTGCCGGTCTGGTTCGGCGCCGACTGCCACCCCATGATGGACCGCAAGGCCGGTCAGTGGGCAACCGACCTGTTCGAGTACGGTCGGGTCTACGGTGTGGACTTCGACATGGACAAGGAGCAGCGGGTGCGCTTCGGCGATTCGGCCCAGAACCATGCCATGGCATTCGTAGGCGTGGATGTGGCCGATGACGGCCGGACCACCAACCGTTGGCGGGTTGAGAACTCCTGGGGCGGGGACATCGCCAACAAGGGCTACTTCACCATGAGCGACGACTGGTTCAGCCAGTATGTCTACGAGGTGGCCGTTCCCAAGTCCATGCTGTCCGAGCAGTATCGCCAGGCCTTCGACCAGGAGGCCATCATGCTGCCCGCCTGGGACCCCATGGGTGCCTTGGCCTGAGCAACAGCGCCATTGAGCCATATTTACCCATCTAACTGTTCGTTCCCGTGGTCTAGAGGATCTCGGGAACGGATTGTCCACATTGGCCCGGATGTGGACGGCCATAAGTAATTCGGGCATGATCGTCGTAGCGCGACAGAGAGGAGAGCGACCGTGGCATTCGTCAAGGAACCGGATATCATCCCGGAAGAGGAGCGGCAGTATTTTGCCGATACGGCCGTCTTTCCCGAAACAGTGGATGTCAACATTCGTCAGCTGGATCCCATCCCGGCACCTAGGGTTTTTCTGCGCTCGCGGCCCCTGGATTCGAAGCGTATGGAGCTGGTCCGGGACTCCCGCCAGGCCATTCGCGATGTTCTGCATGGGCGGGATGACAGGCTGCTGGTCATCACCGGCCCCTGCTCCATTCACGACCCGGAGGCTGCTCTGGAGTACGCCCGTCGTCTGTCGGCCGTCAATGAGAGGTTGAAGGATCGGCTGCTGATTGTCATGCGGGTCTACTTCGAGAAGCCCAGGACCACGGTCGGTTGGAAGGGGCTGATCAACGACCCCGACCTGGATGGAACATTCAACATTCGCAAGGGGATTCGTCTGGCCCGTCAGGTGCTCTGGCAGGTCCTGGGCCAGGGGATTCCGGCGGCCACAGAATGGCTGGATCCCATCACCCCACAGTATCTTTCCGACGCGGTCAGCTGGGGGGCCATAGGTGCTCGGAATACAGAGAGCCAGGTCCACAGGGAGCTGGCCAGCGGCATGTCCATGCCCATGGGCTTCAAGAACTCGACCGAGGGCAGTGTAGAGGCTGCGGTCGATTCCTGTCTGGCTGCGGCATCCGAGCATCATTTCCTGTCCATCAACCTGGATGGTCATGTCATCGCTGCGGAGACCATGGGCAACCCTGACTGCCACATTATTCTGCGCGGTTCCAGTCATGGACCCAATTACGATGCGGAATCCGTCCGGTCCGCCCTGGAGGTCCTGCATCAGGCGCCGTTGGGCCCTGGTGCATGCCGGGGTCTGATTGTGGACGCAGCCCATGGCAACTGCGGCAAGGACCCCGTACGCGAGGCCCGGGTGGTCGAGGAACTGGCAGACCGTCTTGCCAAGGGCGAGCAGGGCCTGTCGGGTGTCATGATGGAGAGTTTTCTTGAGGGCGGTCACCAGAAGCCGGCCCCACTGGACCAGCTGGTCTTCGGTCGGTCCGTCACCGACGCCTGCATTGCCTGGGACAGGACCGAGGAACTGCTGCAGATTCTGGCCGATGCCGTGCAAGCCCGTCGGGAAAGGATGAAGGCATGAGTGGGATGAAGGATGAGCCACAGGAGCCTCTGCCCCGACCCAGTAAGGCCTACGAGGTTGAACTGGTGCACAAGGCGCTGGCGGCCGGCGTCAACCCCCTGCAGACCGGGAACGTGCCCAGGTGGGAAGACGAGGTAGGCATAGGTCGGATTGTCAACAGGCGGGTCTTTGAGCTTGACCGCCTGCCTTCGCCCGCGCAGATGCTGACCCGATACCCCTTGGATGGCCGGGCCAAGGACCTGGTCATCCGCTCCCGGCAGGAGATTGTGGACTGTCTGCATGGACGGGACGACAGGCTGTTGGTCATTGTGGGCCCCTGTTCCATTCACGACCCCGATGCCGCGCTGGACTATGCCCGTCGTCTGTCGGCCGTCAATGAGAGGTTGAAGGATCGGCTGCTGATTGTCATGCGGGTCTACTTCGAGAAGCCCAGGACCACGGTCGGTTGGAAGGGGCTGATCAACGACCCCGACCTGGACGGCAGCCACAACATCCAGAAGGGACTGGTTCTGGCACGGCGCATCCTTCTGGGTGTGCTGGAGACCGGGCTTCCGGCGGCCACGGAATTCCTTGAGCCTACATCGCCACAGTACATTTCTGACGCGGTCAGCTGGGGGGCTATAGGTGCTCGGAACACGGAGAGCCAGGTCCATCGACAGCTGGCCAGCGGCATGTCCATGCCCATCGGCTTCAAGAACGCCACGGACGGCAGCGTGGATGTGGCCATCGACTCCTGCTACGCGGCCTCGCAACGCCACACCTTCTTCGGCATAGACCACGAGGGTCAGGCTGCAGCCGTTGCGACCATGGGCAATCCCGACTGCCACCTGGTCCTTCGCGGCTCCAAATCCGGTCCCAACTACGATCAGGACTCGGTGCGGGCGGCGCTCGCCGTGCTGCGCCAGCGCATGCCCAAGGACAGCGCGGCTGCCCACGGACTGCTTATCGATGCCTCCCATGGCAATTCCGGCAAGGATGAGCGGCGCCAGATCCAGGTTGTCCATGAGTTGGCCCAGCGGATAGGCGACGGCGAGGAAGGCTTTACCGGGCTGATGATGGAAAGCTTCATACGTGGAGGCAATCAGAAGCCGGCCCCCCTGGACCAACTGGTTTATGGGTGTTCGATCACTGACCGCTGCATCTCCTGGCCTGACACTGAGGACCTGCTGGAGGAGCTGGCACAGGCAGTGGACCGTCGTCGCGGCGCGGCTCGTTGACTTACGGCCTGCAGTAGGCTGGTCGGGCCGCAGTCGCGGGTGAAACATGGATAAGGAGTCAGGCATGAGCAAAACAGACGGTTCCCTGGAGGGTGAAGATCGACGGCCGGTTGTCGTCATAGGAGCCATGGACGAGGAGGTGGCCCTGATTGGCCAAGGCCTGAAGCAGGCGGATCAGGATTCGCACGCCAGCGATGCTGGGCTGAAAGTCATATGTGGAACCCTTGAGGGGTCGCAGGGCCCGGTTCGACTGGCTGCCACAGTGGGCGGCATGGGTACGGTCAACATCGCCGCCACCACGCAGTATCTGATTGATGCCTTCCATCCCAGGGCCGTGATCTTCTCCGGCATTGCCGGCAACCTGAACAAGGACCTGCACATCAACGACGTGGTTCTTGGAGGCACCCTGCGCTATCTGGACACGGACATGCGGTTGGTGGCCCAGTCGGCCCCCGGCACCGAGGAGTTCCATTCGGACCCTCACCTGTTGGATCTGGCAGGCCGCACTCTGGATGCCATGGGAATCAAGCACATCGTCGGCATTATTGCCACGGGCAACTACTTTGTGGACAGCCCGGAGAAGATTGCCCAGGTCAAGGAGCAGACCGGGGCCGATGCGGTCGAGATGGAGGGAGCAGCCGTCTGCCACGTGGCGGCCCGCAACAAGGTTCCGGCTCTGGTCATCCGCGCTTTGAGCGACAACGCCGATACCGACTACGAGGTTTTCCGGGAGTTCGACATCTCCGAATACGCCGACACGGCCGCCAGGCTGGTGCTGGGCATCGTGCGCGGGCTCTGATCGCAGATCGGTAAGGAGCTCCTGGGTGTCTGGCCTGGCGACCGTGGGCATGTGAGCTGATTGGTTGCGCCGTTAAGGTTTGTGAACCATAAATCTGCTGCGGTCTTGCGGTCCTCGGATCCGGCTGGTGCTGAACTTGTCGTGTCTGCGGATTTGACGGTCGTGGCTGATCTGTGTAGTATTGCCCCTTGCATACCAAAGACCGTTGGTCGGGACCCTTGGGTCTCCTAAGTTCGGTTGATCGAGCCAGCACAGGTTGAGTTTCAAATCGGTCCTCGCGACCTGTTTTCCGCTCTGCCTGTCGGCAGGGCTTTCTTTTTGCCTGCCATGCTTGGTCGTCCGGCTCCCTCCAGAGGTCTGTCTAGGAAGGAACGCCATGAAAAGGCCCGAAAAGGAAGAGGCTGTCGCCAGGCTGACGGACAAGTTCCGTGACGCCGATGCCATCATCCTCACCGAGTACCGCGGGCTCAGTGTTCCGCAGGTCGCCGATCTGCGAAACAAGCTAGGCCGCGATACTTCCTACAACGTGGCGAAGAACACGCTAGCCCGGATTGCGGCCAAAGAGGCTGGAATCGAGGGTCTCGATGAGATGCTTGCCGGCCCCTGCGCCATCACCTTCGTCAAGGGTGATTACGTCAATGCCGCCAAGACGCTGCGTGATTTCGCCAAGGACAACCCGGCACTGATTGTCAAGGGCGGCTTCATCGATGGAGCTGTTGCTGACGCGGATGCCATGAAGAAGATCGCGGATCTGGAATCCCGCGATGTTCTGCTCTCCCGGATGGCCGGCGCGCTCAAGGGCACCATGTCCAAGGCCGCCAACCTGTTCGTCGCTGTGCCTACCAAGGCCGTGCGCACGTTCGACGCCCTGCGCGAGAAGCAGGAAAAGGCCGCCTGAGTCCACGGCCACTGGCCCGGATTCATACGGCAAACACAAGAAAAGATGTTCGGTGGTCGGCCTACCAGTCAATGCCGGTCGCCACAAATGAAAGGAAGCCATTATGGCCAAGCTCTCCGCTGACGAGCTCATCGACGCGTTCAAGGAAATGACTCTGGTCGAGCTGTCCGACTTCGTCAAGAAGTTCGAGGACGAGTTCGACGTCGAGGCCTCCGCCCCTGTGGCCGTGGCCGCCGCTGCTCCCGGTGCTGCTGCTCCTGCTGAGGAGGAGAAGACCGAGTTCGACGTCGTCCTCTCCGCCATCGGCGACAAGAAGATCCAGGTCATCAAGGCTGTCAAGGCCATCACCAACCTGGGTCTGGCCGATGCCAAGGCTCTGGTTGACGGTGCCCCCAAGACCGTCCTGGAAGGTGCCAAGAAGGAAGACGCCGACAAGGCCAAGGCCCAGCTGGAAGAGGCCGGCGCCACTGTCGAGCTCAAGTAGTCATCGGCTCTGTCTGAGCAACTGCATGCTTGAAGGCCCTGTGCTGTCATCGACAGCGCGGGGCTTTTTCTATATCTTGTCCGACCGTGCGCACAGGGATGGTTGCGCTGCCCCGTGCAGAGCCGACGTTCACACGGGATATACGTATGTTCGTCCCGCTGTTGTGGACGCAGTTTCAGCCGCCCTGGGGCATAGGGATGACCTATAGCCGGAACGATTGCAATAGATTGCAACAATTTTTTCATGATTAGAACCGCAACTAAGCTAAGGCTCTGTCCTATCGACCGTGACGCCGATGCCCAGATACGACAACGAGAGAGCAATCATGACCATCACTTTCACCAACCAGTTCTGGACCGTGACCTCCGGAGACCTGACCGATCGCCGCCGGCCCCTGCAAGCCCCTCCGATGGGGGAGAGGCCCAAGGATGCCAAGCCCATCGTCATCGATCCCTGCCAACGGCATCAGCCCTGGCTCGGTGCCGGAGCCGCCATCACCGATGCCGCCGCTTCACTGATCTGGGGCAGCCAATCCGCACAGCAAAGGCATGCCCTGCTGGATGACATGTTCAACCCTGACAAGGGCGGCTTTTCGGTTATCCGCATCCCCCTGGGCTCCTGCGAGCCATCTTCCCAGCCCTACTACACCTACGACGACATTCCCTATGGCGAGCATGACAAGGACCTGACTAAATTCTCCCTGGGCGAGGGCGAGCCGGGCGCTCCGGACGCCACCAAGGACTACAAGTACATCATCCCCGTTGTCCAGGAGATTCTGTCCATCAATCCTGCGGTAAAGATCATCGCCTCGCCTTGGAGCGCCCCGGCCTGGATGAAGAGCACCGGCCACCTGTGCATGGGCGGCCACCTGCGCTTCGACGAGTGGACCGGCAACGGCTATGATCCGCTTGAGGATTCCATAGAGGGCGTCTATGCCCGGTACTTCGCCCGCTACATCGACGAGATGGAAGCCATAGGCATCCCTATCTGGGCGGTCACTGTGCAGAACGAACCCTCCAACGCCGCCCCTTGGCCGGCCATGACCTGGACTCTGGCCCAGCAGGCCGACTTCGCCCACCGATTCCTGCGTCCTGCGCTGGACCGTCGGCACTCCCAGGTGCGCATCTTCATCAACGACGACTCGGCACATTGCCTGACCGGACCGGTCGACAAGGATGTCACAGCCGAGCAGGCCCGTTCCATCGATGGTCTGACGCTGCACACCTATGACAACGACTACCCGCAACTGGACTATGCCAACCGGGTCTATCCGCAGTGGATCTATGGCATGACTGAACGTCGCTGCATGCTGGACCAGACCCCCGAGGATGCCGCTCACATCATGTCCGGGGTCATCGGCAACTGGCTGGTCCGCCATGGCTCTTCCTTTATCACCCTGTGGAACATGGCCCTGGACGAGCGTGGGCTGCCCAACCAGATCGGTGCCGACGGTAGACGCGGGGTGGTCACCATCGATCATGGCAGCGGCAAGGTCCGCAGAAACCTGGAGTATTTCATGCTCCGTAGTTTCGGCCAGGACGTGGAACCGGGCTCAGTGGTGATCGACTCCAGCAACTACACCCCGGACGGCTGGAGTGGTTCGCTGGGCTCAGTGGCCTTCCTGGCGCCGGATGCATCCATCGCCGCACATATTTACAACCCCACAGGCAAGCCTATCAAGGCGGCTGTCACCATCAACGGCTGGGGGGACCGCTGGCAGAGTGTGACCGTGCCGGCCTGGGGGACCGTGACCATGCACGTGACGACGAGCGAGCGGATCAATGATTCGGCCGTACCCGAGGATGAGGACTTCGCCCTGCAACTGCCTGAGTACACCGTGGATGACAAGGCTCCCGGACAGGACTAAGGACCGGAATGGCGATGCCGGGAAGAGCCCGGCAGAAGGAGGCGTACGAACATGAAGGAGATTTGGACCGCAACGGCAGGGGATCTGTCCCAGCGGCGAGAACCGATAGCGATTCCAGAGACGACGAGTGGACCCGGCGCAGCCGTCCCTATCGTCATCGATCCAACTAGGCGCTACCAGTATTGGGAGGGGGCCGGTGCTGCTCTGACGGACTCCAGCGCCTACCTGTTCATGACGGCCATGGATGCCGACCAGCGTCATCGGATTCTCACCGAGCTCTTCGACCCGGCTCAGGCGGGCCTTTCCACCCTGAGGATCTCGATGGGGTCCTGCGATTTCTCCAGCCAGCGCTACTACTCCTATGATGATTTGCCCGAAGGGGTTATGTCGGATCCGGGCATGGCCTACTTCTCCATTGGGCAGGGGAAGCCAGGCTCGCCCGAGGCCACCAGGGACATGAAGTACGTGGTACCCGTCCTTCAGGAGATCATGGCCATCAACCCGGGCGTGCGGATCCTGGCCTCTCCCTGGAGTGCACCCGCCTGGATGAAGGACAGCGGTCGGCTGGACGGGGCTGGGCGTTTGCGGCTGGGTCAATACTGCGGCAACGGCTACCGTTCACGTGACACGGTCGATGCCGCCTATGCTCGCTACTTTGTCCGGTTTATTGAGGCCTACCAGAAGTTGGGGATTCCCATCTCGGCAGTGACCATGCAGAACGAGCCCTCCAACAATCCGCCATGGCCCATGACGATCTGGACTCCTGAGGAGCTGGTGCGCTGGGGCGTGGACTACCTGCGTCCGGCACTGGACCGTAGCTTCCCCGAGGTGGAGATCTTCTTCGGTGATGACGGTCTGAGGTTCTTCAGTCGCCCGGTCAGCGACTATATGACTCCTGTGGAGGCCCTGAGCTTCGCCGGGACGGCCATGCATACATACTCCGGCCTGCCCAAGTGGGTGGTGAACGCCACCAGACAGTTCCCGGGATGGCGCTCGGTCATGAGTGAGCGCCGCTGCATGCTGGACGAGCGGGTGGACGAGGCAAGCCACGTCATGTTCGGGGAGATAGGCATCGGACTGGTCCGTCAGGGCGTGGGCATGATCGACCTGTGGAATCTGGCCCTGGATGAGCAAGGTCTGCCCAGCTGGGCGCGAACCATGGGCCGGCGCGGGGTCATCACTGTCGACTCACGAACCGGCGGGGTCAGACGCAATCTGGAATACTTCATGCTTCGCAATTTCGGACAGGACGTACCGGTCGGCGCTCGCAGGGTGGCCTCCACCAGCCATACCCGCGACGGCCGGACCGGCGGTCTGGGTTCGGTCGCCTTCGTTCGCGACGACGGTGAGCTCAGCGTCATCCTCTACAATCCGACCGGAGTGCCCATCCAGGCTGCCCTGACCGTCAATGGCTGGGGAGCCAGGTGGCGATCGATAAGCGTACCGGCCTTCGGGACGGTCTCCTGCCACATGTCGAGCTCCGACCACCTCAACCGCAGCACGGTGCCCGAGGATGACCAATTCGTCGTCCATATGACTCCACACCCAGCTGATGACCACGACGAGGGAGAGGACGGCCAGGACTGATCCGACAACGGCGGTCGTTGCTTGACTCTGATGGTTGGATCCAGAGTAAGGGCGGCCGCCGTTTCTTGTCGATCGAGTCGATCGCGTCGTTGCCAAAGCCATGCCTGCAGGAAGGGTTCACTGCACCGGCATGCCCGCCAGCCTTTCATGTGTCCTTTATCAGTTAATTCGGCACGCAATCAATCCTATCTCTGGGTTTCATGACAGAATAGGCGATAGTACCGAGTGAAGGCGGCTGCAGATTTGGGAGGTCGAAAACGTGAGTGACGATCGGCGACCGGGGCAGGTGTGGATAGTCAAGTTCAATGGGGCGGAAGAGACCCGGCTCAAGCCTGGCGAGACCGTCGAGATCGGCCGCAAGCCTCTGCGTCCACTGGCCGATGATGGTCGGCGTCGTCTGGAGGTGCCCGATAAGACTAAATCCATGTCCAAACGACATGCCATTTTCGCCGTCGACAAGGATGGTCTGGCCACTCTGCGCGACATGGGTTCCACCAATGGGTCCTATCTGATCCAGTCCGACGGATCCCTGGTCAGGCTGCCTGTGGATGCCGCCTTTCCCCTGTCCAGCAGCTCGGCTCGTTTCCAATTCGGTGATGTCCCTGTCGACTTCGTGCGCATCAGCAATCCTGAAGAAGATAAGACCGACCCTTCGACCCGGGTGCCTGACCTGTTCTCATACTCCACACAGCCCCGTGGCATGGTTGAACCTGATGCAGCTGAAATGTCCGTCGATGACATTCTGGACATGCGCGCCGGCGAGCCCACTGGCATCTTCAAGGCCGATGGGGTCCGCAACAGGGTCACTGCCCTGCACGATATGGCTCTGGGCGCCGCCAAGACAGCCGATTCCTCCCAAGAGGCCGACAGCGCTCCACAAGATCGTCCCAGGTCTGCCCCATTCGCTCGCGACTCGCAGGACAATCCGTCGCAGCCCGCAGATTCGCGGGGCTCGCAAGCCCGGTATTCTGACGACTCTGATTCAGCCGAGCGTGGCCAGGCTGACAGGGGGGCGGCTGATGCAGACTCAGCGGATGATCAGGAATCGGACCGTCGCAGGGTCTATGCCGATCAGCCGGATGACAGGGCATTCGAAGACCGCCAGGGTGACCGGCGTGCAAATGACTTCCAGGCCCAGGGCGCCCGTGGCGAAGCTCGTCGGCCTCTGCCATGGCAGGAGCAAGAATCCGAGCAGGGCCTGCCGCTGGTCGGCACCCAGGAGGAGGATAGTCAGCCTGTCGACCGCGACCTTTTCGCAGATGCTCGCCGTTCCCGTTCCGCTGAATCCGCTTCTGATCAGATTCGCTACGACCGGGATGCTCGCGATGCCCGTGATGTCCGTGACGATCGTGGTCATCGTGACGATCGTGCAACTTCCGGCCGCAGCGGCTATGCGGACGGCCAGTCACGGCAGGGTCGGAGAGACCAAGCGGACTCGGCTCAGGGGTTCACCCCGCTGGGAGCTGTAGAATTGGCCCGCCTGTCCAAGAAGGAATCGGATCAGGCCCGGCGTCCCCAGCAAGCGGACGAGCAAGGTGATGACCAGCGTTATCAGCCAGCCTTCGAGCCCGGATCCGTCTTCGAACGGGTCTCCAAGGGGAACTACGACCGTAGCCAGGAGGCCATCGTAGTGGACGGGATGAGCTCAGATGATGCCAAGCGTACCGGGGACTTCGCCCTGCAGTTCGCCATGGCCAAGCATCGGCAGCTGCTGCCTTTCCTGGCGATGAATCCGTCTCTCTATGATGATCTGTACGCTTGGTTGGAGGCTCAGGGCGACCAGGACATCGACGCGGCCCTGCGCAACAATGACGGGTATCACGAATATCTGAACGCCGTGCGGAAGTGAGTGAACGGATGAGCGAGACGGTAATGAGCACCGGGGGATCGGAAGAGGACAAACGTGCTGAAGATGCCCAGGCATCAACGGCTGGTTCTTCCTCCGATCGCGCGGCAGAAGAGGTCAAGGCTCCGTCGACTCCCCTGGAGCGAATTCGAGGATGGCGCCAGGATTACCAGAACCAGGTGGGCCTGACCCCCTTGGAGAATGTGTCGCAGTTGGCGGCGCAGATGGACCTGACGCATGCGCATCCTTCAGGCATCGCCCAGCTTTTCGCCAGCGGCCAGGTCCATTTGGATGCGCTCTTCCGAGACCGTGGGATGCTGCGAGCAGCCCACCGGCGCATGGAGCGGGTTCTGGACGATCAGGCTGCCAAGGAGCGTGCCAGCGGTTTCGCCCAGCTTTCCATGGTGGTGGGAGTGGCTGCCTGGCAGGGGCGCGACATGCCCGTGCTGCTCTATCCCGTGCGTATCGACGAGAGCACACAGGGGGCCTCCAGGGCCTCCATCAGGTTCACAGGCAAGGTGGACCTTAATCCTGCCCTGATCTCGGCCATGCGTGAGCGGGGCATCACCCTGGATCCTGACCGTCTGTTTTCAGCTTCCCACTATCAGGGCGGCACCCCCGAAACTTCATCCCTGTTCAAGGACATGACGGCCCTGATCACGCCGCATATCAGCGACTTCACCATCGAACGGAAAATCGTTCTGGGATGCTTTATCGAGCCGTCGGCCCAGCTGCTGGGCGAGAGCCTTCGGATTCTGGACCGGATGACCACCGGGTCCACCGGCAACGATCTGCTGGATGCCTTGGCTGGCGACCAGGCTGCCTCCGAGCGGCTCAAGGGCGGACCTGTGCCTGACTACAGCCCCTTCGATGCAGACCCTCACAGTGAGTTCGAAGCCGGAGATGTGGACAACCGGGTCCGTTATGCCGCCCAGCTGGTGGCGACCGGACACAGCGTGCTCGTGGATGAGCAGACCGGCCGCCACAGCGCCGACGATGCTCTGGCCATCGCCTCGCGCTGCGTCACTGCTGGAAGAACCGTACTCTATGTGCCCTGCGTGGTGGAGGAGAAGCGGCGCTTCCAGCGTCGTCTGGATGCCGCCGGGATGGCGGACATGGCTCTTGACCTGACCGACGACCAGCTGGGCCGGGTCCTGGACCAGCGGCTGATCGATGCAGTGGGGTTCAAACCCGGCAAGGCCAGCGAACACTTCGATCAGGTGGCTGACGAGCTTGTGGGTGTCCGCTCCCGGCTGACCCGCTACCTGGGTGATCTGCATGGAGTGGATTCCAGCTGGGGGGTTTCGGCCTACCAGACCATTCAGAATCTGGCCAACATCGCCAATATGCCTACGCACCCTGCCACCCGTGTCCGTCTGGGCGCGGCCACGGCCCACAACCTGCAGCCCGAGCTGGATGCCTGGGCAGACAAGCTGGAAAGGGCTGCCGAGCTGGGCGAATTCGTGATCGGTCCTCAGGACACGCCTTGGTTCGGCGCCACCCTGGTCAGCGAGAACGAGGCTGTGGACGCATACTCCCGTGTGGTTCGCCTGCTGCAGCGGCTTCTGCCGGACACCCGCGAACAGGTCAAATCCACTGTGGAGACCTGCGGATTCCCCGTGCCGGCCACCGTCAAGGATTGGGGTAGGCAGGTGGTCGTCCTCAAGAATCTGCGCCGGGTACTGGATGTCTTCCAGCCCTCCATCTTCGAGCGTGACATTCCCGCCATGATCGAGGCCACCAAGTCCAAGGCCGACCGCAAGGCCAATGGCACCAATCTGGGATTCTGGGAACGCCGACGTCTGGTCAAGGAGGCCAAGAGCCTGCTCAGGCCCGGTGCCCAGGTCGAGGATCTGCATGAGTCGCTGGTGGTGGTCTCCAAGCAGGCAGAGCAATGGCGGACTTTTGTCCCCCACGGCGGCTGGCCGGTCCTGCCGCCCAAGCTGGACGTCATCATCGATACTCAGGAATCCCTGATTCGCGACATGACGGCTCTGGACACCGTTCTGGCCTCGACTCCGGCTGGCGGCGATCTTGAGACCATGGACTTGAACAAGGTTGAGGAGCGGCTCAAGGCCCTCTTTGACGACCATACAGCCCTGGATACCTTGCCTGAGCGCTGCGCCCTGGAGGACGAATTCAACAAGGCGGGGTTGCAGGATCTGGTCCAGGACCTGCGCAACCGTCAGGTTGGGGGCAAGGCGGTACGGGCTGAATTGCAGCTGACCTGGTGGACCACGGTCTTCGATGACATCATGCGCTCCTCGCAGATCATCTCCAACCAGGACGGTTCCGCCCTATCCAATGCAGCCGACCGCTTCAGCCAGGTGGATGCACAGCACGTGGCCAGCGTAGGGCCCATGGTTGCCCAGGAGAGCGAGAAGCGCCTGTCCGAGCTGCTCTTCTCCCGCACCCAGGAGGCCAATCAGCTGCACACCATGCTGGCCGGCAGTCCCGGTGCCTCCCTTGCGGTCTTCCAGCAGGCCCACCCCGGCATCCTGTCGGCGGCCAAGCCCATCATCATTGCGACTCCGGCTACGTTGGCGACCAGGACGAATCCGACACAGCTGGCTGACACGGTCATCATCGATGCCGGAGCCCATATGCCTTCCATCCAGGTGCTGACCGTGCTGGCTCGTGCCCGGCAGGTGGCGGTCATCGCCCACCGGCCTACCATCACCTCGGATGGCCTCTTGCAGCTGGTCGACCATCTGGTCCCGGTCACGGTCAAAGCCCGGCCCTCGCGCCGCTCGATTCGGCTGGACACCTTCCTGAAGGATCATGGCTATGGGGATCTGTCGGCGCCCGTCCCTGATTGCCGGGAGCCTGGGAGGGTAACCCTGACCAGGGTGGAGGGTGCTGGCGTCCCTGTAATGGCCACTGGGCTGGTCGAGTCCAGCCAACAGGAGGTGGCCGCCGTTGTCGACATGCTCCGACGCAAGGCCGGATCCTTCTCCCTGGTGCCGAACAGCTATCTGCTGACTGTGGTCACCCTGTCGGCAACCCACCGCTCCAGGCTGGGCGCCGAACTCAAGTCGGCAGCGGCCAAGGACAGGGCTTTCGCCAAGTTCCTGCGGCATGTACGCATCGTTGGCATTGACGAGGTCTGCGGAGCCAGGGCCACGGACGTGATCCTTACTCTGGGTTTTGCGAAGACCACCCACGGCCGTCTTCTGCAGCAGTTCGGCGATCTGGAAGGCGAAGGGGGCAAGGGCATGTTGCTGGATGCTCTGGTCCTGCCGGATCGGAATCTGGACATCGTCGCGGCATTCTCGGCTGATGATCTGGAGGCCGACCGCATTCACCAGCCCGGACCGCGTTTGCTCAAGGATCTGTTGAACTGGGTTGAGCATCCTGATACGGAACCGACACGGCCCGAGCAAGCCGAGCAGTCCACTAATGTGCTCTTCGGGGATCTTGCCCAGCGCTTGCGGACCCGGGGGCTGGATGTAGCCCTGGATTACGGGTACGATCAGGCGCCCCGAATTCCGCTGGTGGTGGGGCTCAAGAACAAGCCCTATGCTTTGGCCGTGTTGACCGACGATGCCGAGTTCATGCACACCCAGTCCACCCGGGAGCGTCACCGGTTCACCACTGAGGACTTGCAGTATCTTGGCTGGTCGGTCATGACCGTCTGGAGTGTTTCGGCCTTTGTCAACCCCGATAAAGAAGCCGACAGGATCGTTGCCCGTCTTGCCGATATCTACCAGCAGGCGCGTTGATGGCGGATAATCAGCTGGATCGCGATAATCAGTTCGATGAGCCTGCGGCTCCGCACCGACGTCGGCATCGGCGGGTGGTTCGTCCAGGCAAGGAGCGGTTCGATGTTGATGGCATCGAGGAGGATCCCCAGGACCGTATCTGTACACAGGATCGGCTTGACGGGGATGACCGACGGATTCTGGGCGAGCTGCCGCCTCACTGGGGGCTCTTCCCCAATGAGCGCGGCGACTGACTGTCGGGCCTAGTTCTGGCTCTTGGGCAGTCTGGTTCCGACCTGTTGACCGTCTGTGTTCGTTGATTGGTGGATGTCGTCGGCAATCTGGCGCAGCAACTGAAGGCTCTGGTCCTGGGGGCTTGGAGCGTTGGGCTGGTCCTTGATGCCCGAGGCCGCCCGGCTCAACTGCCGCAACTTGTTGATGGGCATGATGATGCAGAAGTAGACGGCGATGGCGATCAAGAGGAAGTTGAGCAGGGCTGTCAGAATGGCGCCGAAGGAGATTGTGGCGTTCCGGTAGGTGATGGTCAGGAGTCCCGACAGGTCCGGTTTGCCGAAGATCATGGCAATCAGGGGGCTGATCAGATTGTTGACGATGGCGTTGACCACGCTGGTCACTGCTGAACCCATGACCACACCCACGGCCATATCGACCATGGACCCACGCGAGATGAACTGCTTGAATTCGCCCAGCACGCCCTTGTTGCTGAGTTGCGAGATTTTGTGGACTGCTTCGGCGGTATCTTTGGCCGCCACCTGGTTGATCGAGGCCATTCTGCATCCTTCCGTAGCTGATATGAGGCATGGAAAGCCCATGCCTGCTTCTTTCTCCATTATCGCGGGCCCAGGATTGTTTCGGTTTTCCGACATGATTGGAGGGTGTCGATGCAGAAGTTTTGTCGGGTCGGATGGCAATGACCGGGATGGATGGATCCAGCGATAACAGGAGCAGAGCCTGACTGGCGTCCAGGGCGAAGACGGCCTGGGACCCTTGGCGGACTTGATTGCCCTCCCGTCCATCCAGATCGGATCGATCCCTGGCGATGGTCTGTGCCGGCTGCAGAGCCAGTGCCTGCTCGGCTATCATGCAGTGTCCACCGCCTGGGGTCTGCTCGGGAGTCGATGTCTGCCGGCTCTTGACTTGCTGGACATGGGGAAACTCAGGTTCCCTGTTAGCGCTAGGCCGGTCTCGCGCTGAGGAGGGTGGCAGAGGATTCTGATGTGCAGAATGCGCGCCGGCACCGGCTGGGCAGTCTCCCGAGGCCAGCAAATTCACTTTGTCGCCAGCCTGCAGGTCTCCTGGATCATCGGCCAGGCGGACGGTCACCGGGGTGGTCCCGGGCGGCTGTGCAGGTCTGTTGCTGATCATGGCCGTGGTCAGCGGTTGCCCTGTGTGAAGACTGATCATCAGCCGCCGCCCACGTACTTGTCCAAACGAAGAGATCAGGCCGGGCAGCAGTTCCCTGCCATGCAGGATTCGCGTTTCAACCATGCCAGGCTCGATGGCTAATCCGCGTGCAATAGGCCGCGAGGCGACCAGTATTGACAGGCGGCCCTGGGCCTGGACCAGGATCTGCAGGGTGCAGAAGACTGCCAGCCCCAATGCCAGGGCGGCTCCCGCATGTCGCAGCTTAAAAAGCCGCCGTCGGCGGGTCAGGGAACCGGCGGCAGCTGAAGGCTTGTCCTTATTGCTGAATATGGAAAAATCGACCATGCGCCCAGCCTGTCAGGATTTTGGCAGGCATATGGGTCCGCATGGTCGATGTGGTCGAATGTGCCTCTCGGTCTACTTGCTGCTTGTGGAGCTTGAAGAGGAGGAAGATGAGGCTCCGTCGGTCCGGTAGAAACCATGGCCCTTGAACTCGATGGGCACTGCGGAGAAGACCTTGCGGACCTGCTGCTGCCCGCACTTGGGGCAGATGGTGATGGGCTCGTCGTTGAAAGACTGCTCCTTGGTAAAGTCGTATCCGCAGTTCTTGCAACGATAATGATAGGTGGGCACCGTTCTTTCCCTCCGCTGATGGTCGGTTCGCGCGACGATTGGTTCAACACCCAATATCCTAGTGGTGGCTTCGACCAGAAGAATCGGCACCGGGCCTTTCGTCAGTCTTGTTCATCACCATTATGGTCCGCTCTGGGCCCTCGTGACAGACCTGCGGCTGTGGGCGTGAAACCTTCGGGCGTCAGGACGGCATCCACAGGAAGATCATGGTCCAGATGCGGCAGAGGTTTTTCCACGAATTCGCCGGGCCAGCAGATGCCCACCACCGGAGTCTGTTCTGCTCGCAGGCACAGAGCCCGGTCATACCAGCCCCCGCCCCGACCCAGACGAATGCCGGCATGGTCGATGGCCAGTGCGGGCACCAGGATCAGACCGGCTTGATTCAAGGCCTGTGCTGGCAGGGCCGACATATCGGGTTCGTCCGGCCGCCAGCCGGGAATCCGCTTCATGTCATTCAGATCCCGCTCTGATTGGAGGCGTCCCCAACCTACTTGGGTGCCCGTGCCAAGCATGGGGATAAGCACCTGGTAGCCCCGGCCCAGCAGGAGGTCCAGGCTGGGGTCCATGGCTATCTCCCCGCGAATGGAGGCAAAGGCAGCCACGGTCAGGCTCTGGCGGCCTTGGGAGCGCTCGACCTTGGCAAGCACCTGGTCGGCCAACAGGTCGGCCAACTTACGGCCTGCGTCCAGGCATTGGGCCCGATTGATGCGCCGTCGAGCTTCCAGCAGCCGGCCGCGCCGATTCTGTTTGTCCATATCGATGCGTTCCTGCTTGTTCATGCACTCAGTTCTACCAGCAGGGGCTCTCCCTAATGGACGTATGCCTGCCTCGGATGCCGTTCGGTGAGAACATGGAATCATGTCGGTTCTGCATACCTTCCGCCAGGTCTGGCAGGGTTCCCGAGCCCGTTCGAACAATGCCCTGGATCTGCCTGATCGTCTGACTCCGCCCCCAGGCCATGGGGATTTCCTGCTTAGGCCCATCCGCGAGGGGGACCAGGCAGCCTGGAACGCGGTCCGATGGAGGAATCGTGATTGGCTGGCCCCATGGGAATCAGGGGATCCCCGTCATGGACCCGGCATGACCTATGCCCAGTGGATGCAGGAGTTGGAGCATTCCCGGCAGGAGGGCACCTCAGCGGTCTTTCTGATGGAGTTTCATCAGAGCATAGTGGGGCAGATTTCCCTGGGCGCCATCCGCTATGGGTCCATGTGCACGGCGACTGTGGGCTATTGGGTGGACCAGGATTGGATCGGTCACGGATTCGCACCCCTGGCTTTGGCCATGTTGGCGAATTGGGCCTTCAGGGACAGGAGGGGGCCCCATCTGCACCGTCTGGAGGTGGCGATTCTGCCTGAAAACCAGCGCTCCCTACGTGTGGTCCAAAAGCTGGGAATGGAGTCGGAGGGACTGCGCCGCAGCTATATGTATGTAAACGGACAGTGGCGGGATCACCTGACCTTTGCCTGGGTCAGTGACCAATTCGATCCCGATTTGCTGGCTCGTCTATAAGCTTCTGGGGCGGACATGGTCGACACGCTGGGTTTGACTTGCCGCTTGGGGCATACCGTCAACTAACGTAGTACCTATGGTTTATGAATCACTCAGCAGCATTGTGGTTTTGGTGATTGCGGTGATTCTGGTGCTGGGTTGGCTGCCGTTTCGCACCGTCAAAGGCATGAAGCGGGCCTCGGAGCATCGCCAGGACAGGCTTTCCACCTCCCTGCACATGGTGGGTCGGGAAGACGGCATGAGGTTCTGCGACAGGCAGTCGAGGACGGTGAAAGGGTTGGTCATGCAGCAAGGGCAGCAGGATGGCAACCGGCGCAGTCAGGCCCAGCGCATCAAGCAGATCAGACAGTTGCGCCGCGCGGCCATACGTCGTCGTCGCATTCTGGTCCTTGCCCTCTTGGTCATCACCCTGCTGGTGACTGGACTCTCCTTCCTCATGGGCTACAGCCCATGGTTTACTTTGGTTCCTCTGGCCTTGGTGATAATGGTATTGGCCGCAGGTGCCCATGCTTCAGCCCAGGCCCGAGCCTGGGAGCGCAATTTAGCCCAGCGGCGTGCCCGGCAGCGTCGTCAGCAGGCAGCCATTCTGACTAAGAGCAAGACCCCCAGCAAACCTGGGCAGGCCAAGAATGAGGGTCGCGCGGAAACTGCCACGGATGTGCTTGACCAGGGTGAGATTCGTCGAACACTGGTCCAGGCCAAGGCTGATCAGCAGGCAGCCCTCAAAGCCAGGCAGCACAATTCGTCCAAGCCCGCAAAGTCTGCAGTCAGTAGCAGCAAGGCCAAGAGTTCAGCCGGGTCCGCCAAGTTGAGCGAAAAGACTGCTGCACAGACCGGGCATACGTCGAACAAGCCGTCCGCCGCCAAGAAAGCCTCTGAACGGACCCCAGCCAAACAAGCGGCTTCTCGACCGGAGGCTTCGAAACCAGCAACTACCAAATCTTCAAGGGTCCAAAGGGCTGCCTCCAAGCCAGCAGCGTCCAAGTCGTCAGTGGACAAGTCAGTTGCCTCTCCGCAGTCGGCATCCGTGCAATCCGCTACCACCCGGTCAGGTAAGTCTGGATCGGTCTCTGTGTCTGCCGGCAAAGAGCACTCAGCTTCGTCGGCTCAGTCCTCCACATCCGGAGAATCATCGTCTTCGGCTAAGGCCCAGGACGATGCCACCAACGAACTCGAACGTATCAATCCATCTCCGGCCTTGGATGCCTTCGGTATGGCGGCTGGCCAGGATCTGATTTCCTTCTCCTTGGGATCAGACCGTGGCGAGGGATCAGACAAGGATGGCAAGCATAACGAAGATGAGGGCCCTCACAGCCTGGAGATCAAGTCCACCCGGCAGGTCTCCGTGGCCCGTCCCCCCGAAAAGAAGAAGGCCGATGGGCAGCCCGACGACTTTCACAAGCGGGAGATGCAGGCCCAGGTCGAGGCGCCTGATCGCAGCGAGGACTCCCTGTCCATCGGCGTGGAGGCTATATTGGCCCGGCGTCGTCCGGCAGCCAAGTCCTGACAGAGGAGCCAATCGACGACCCCTCTTTCACCACCAGCGTTAGCACTCAAGTTGGCAGAGTGCTAATTTCGCGCTACTATGACTTGTAGCGCAAAGGAATGCGTGGTGAGTGTTCGTCAGCCTCTCATCGACGTTCCGGCGTGGGTTCATTGGCTGTTCTCACAAGATGTAGGAGGTCCACAGTGTCGATTTCACTCACACCGTTGGAAGACAAGATCGTCATCAAGCAGGCTGAGGCGGAGACCAAGACCGCTTCCGGACTGGTCATCCCCGATACCGCCAAGGAGAAGCCCCAGCAGGGCGAGGTGCTGGCGGCAGGCCCCGGCCGTCGTGACGACAAGGGCGAGCGCATCCCCATGGATGTCAAGGTTGGCGACAAGGTTCTGTACTCCAAGTACGGCGGCACCGAGGTCAACTACGGCGGCGAGGACTACCTGATTGTGTCCGCACGCGACGTTCTGGCCATCCTCAAGTAGCGAGGCGGTGATAGTGGCCCCTGGTCCCGCAGAAGGACCAGGGGCCATTTGCGTCTCGTCAGTACCGTGCAGCGGAACAAACGCCGCAGGGACATATGGCGGCCACTAGCATGGTGTCCATGTACTATCGTCATCGCGCCAGCATTGATTCCCTCCCCGGATACCGGCAGGGCAGCCCGGCACCATCTGTTCCCGGGTTGACCAGTTACAAGATCTCCAGCAACGAGAACCCATACCCGCCCTTGCCCGGCGTGCTTCAGACCGTCTCCCAGCAAGCCCTGGGCCATTTGAACCGCTATCCCGACATGCGTGGCACCCTTCTGGTAGAGCGGCTGGCCCAGATGCACGGCGTCGATCCCGCATGCATCCAGCTGGGATGCGGATCCACCGAGGTCATCACCCAGCTGGTTGACCTGGTGGCTGGTCATGGCGACCAGGTGGTCTATCCCTGGCGCAGTTTCGAGGCCTATCCCATCATCGTCACCATGGCTGGCGCCACCGGAGTGCCCGTGCCCCTGGATAAGCAGGGGCGGCATGACATCGATGCCATGATCGCCGCGGTCAACGACCACACCAGACTGGTCATTGTCAACAATCCCAATAATCCAACTGCGACCAACGTCGACCGCGGCCAGGCCGAACAGCTGTTGCAAGCCCTGCCCGCCGATCTGCCGGTGCTCTTTGATGAGGCTTACATACAGTTCAACGACGACCCTGATCGAGCCGACGGATTGTCGCTCATGCGCGAGCACCCCAATGTGATAGTGGCCCGGACCTTCTCGAAGGCCTACGGACTGGCCGGTCTGCGAATCGGATACGCCGTGGCTGCCGAGCCGATCATTGCCGGCATGAACAAGGTGGCCCTGCCCTTCGGCGTCACCGATGTGGCCCAGACGGCGGCAATGGCCAGCCTGGACGCACAGGATCGCCTGGCCGAACGGGTCCAGGCACTCAAGCAGGAACGGGCCAGAATCCTGTCTGGTTTGAAGGAGCAGGGGTGGAATATCCCCGAACCTCGGGCCAACTACTACTGGCTGCCTCTGGGCCAGGCCGCCGCACAGGCTGATCAGCGTTTCCGCGACGCCGGCCTGTCTGTCAGAACCTTCCCTGGCGAGGGCATCCGCATCACTGTGGGGGAGCGGGAGGCCAACGACCGGGTCCTGGAGGTTTGCGCGGACCTGCGCCGACAGGGTTTGCCGCAGGACCAGATCTCTGACTAACGGTCGCAATGGCGCGAACGTAAATGTAAATGCTTGCCGTCTTCGCTCTTGTATGGAATGTCACAGCGGGGGCGGTTTTGCCGTTGTGAACTTGTGTCGTCTTGGATAAACCTATATATTGTGGTTGGCTGGCCAAGTCTATCCAATATATAGTGTTTACCAAGGAGCAGCAGTCACTATGTCTTCAGCAGATGTGGATCGGCACGATCCTCCCGATGGCGCCTTCAGGCTGGTGTATTTCTCCAGCGTCTCCAACAACACCCACCGCTTTGTTCAGCGGCTGGGCGTAAAGGAGCCCATCCGCATCCCTCTGTATGAACGACGCCAGCCCATGCCCGTTATGGATGCGCCCTACCTTCTGCTGGTGCCCACCTATGGTGGTGGGTCAGCCAAGGGAGCCGTGCCCAAGCAGGTCATCCACTTCCTGAACAATCCGGTCAACCGCGGGCTGATTCGCGGGGTCGTCACCTCGGGCAACCGAAACTTCGGCAGCGCCTATTGTGCGGCCGGCCCGCTGATAGCCCGCCGGTGCGGTGTCCCTGAGCTCTATCGCTTCGAGCTGCTGGGCACCTCGGAGGATGTTCAAGCGGTCAGGGCCATTCTGGCCGGTATGGGAGTGCAGCTCCAGCAGCAGTCGACTGATTCACGAAAGGCGGTTTTGTCATGAGCCAGCAGGAAAGCACGCAAGAAAGCACCAAGTCAGAGGCCGGCGTCTATGCCGACGACGAGATGATGCGCCAATCCATCACCCCGCCCCAATACCGTGTCACCCCTGAGGCCAGGATTCGCCCGGTCAACTGGAACAAGATCACCGACGAGAAGGATCTGGAGGTCTGGAACCGTCTGGTCTCCAACTTCTGGCTGCCCGAGAAGGTGCCGCTGTCCAACGACATCCCATCCTGGAACACGCTGACCGATCACGAGCGCCAGACCACGGTCCGCGTCTTCGCCGGACTGACCATGCTGGACACCACCCAGGCCACCATCGGCGAGCTGGTGCAGATCGATCACGCCCGCACCGAGCAGGAGCAGGCCATCTACACCAACATCGCCTTCATGCAGTCGGTCCATGCCCGCTCCTACTCCTCGGTCTTCTCCACCCTCTGCTCCAGCGAGGAGATCGACAAGGCCTACCGCTGGGCTGTGGCCAACGACGTCCTCCAGGAGCGCGTCCACACAGTCCTGCACGAGTATGTCAGCGAGGATCCTCTGAAGCGCAAGGTGGCCTCCACCATGCTCTCCTCCCTCATGCTTTATGCGGGCTTCTACCTGCCCCTCTACTTCTCCAGCCATGCCAAGCTGATGAACACGGCTGACATGATTCGGCTGATCCTGCGCGACAAGGCCATCCACGGCTACTACTCGGGCTACAAGTATCAGCGGGGTCTTGAGGAGAGGACCCAGGCCGACCAGGCCATGCTGGAGAAGTTCACCAATGATTTGCTGGACAAGCTCTATGATCTGGAGATGGTTTACTCCGGGCAGATTTATGAGGGCTTCCCCTTCGTCGAGGATGTCTTCGCCTTCGTTCGCTACAATGCCAACAAGGCGCTGATGAACCTGGGCTACCCGGCCCGGTTCGCAGCCGACCAGACCGATGTCAGTTCGGAGATCCTGGCGGCCCTGTCGCCATCGGCCAACGAGAACCATGATTTCTTCTCGGGTTCGGGCTCCTCCTACGTTATGGGGCACTCCGAGTCCACGGACGACGACGACTGGGACTTCTAGTCCAGTTGGAACCGGTGTGATATTGGGCACAGAAAACCCTATATATGCTCACCGTTTTCGATATCGATAGCACATATAGTAGTTCAGGCTCGCGTTGGGCGGGTTCTGATCGGTCCGTTCTCAGGGCGGACATAACCGTCAAGACAGGCTCTGGATGGCCTGATCAGGAGGAAGCATGGAGCAACAGCAGACCGCCGGAACTGATTCGGAGCTCAGTGCTCCCGAGTTCGCCGCCCAGGGTCAGCGCCTGGGGGCCGTGGTCTACTTCTCATCGGCCTCGCGCAACACCGCCCGGTTCATCGCCAACTGCCATTTGGATGACGAGGGGATTGACGTCTTCCGCATCCCTCTGAGGCCCAAGGACCCGCCGCTCAACATTCGGCAGCCCTACATCCTGATGGTCCCCACCTATGGGGGAGGATCAGCCAAGAAGGCGGTCATGCCCCAGATCAAGCGCTTCCTGAATGATCCGGCCAACCGGGCCGGTATCCGCGGGGTCATCGCCTCGGGCAACACCAACTTCGGGGAGGCCTTCTGCATGGCGGGGGATATCATCTCCCGCAAGTGCAATGTGCCCTTCCTCTACTATTTCGAGCTCATGGGCACCAAGGAGGACCAGGAGAAGGTCCGCCGCGGGGTCGTGGATTTCTTCCGCAACCACCCCGAGTCCTGAGCAAATTTTCTTACACGTATCATCATTGCCACATTCATGAAAGGACACCCGATGGGAGCAAACGAGGACACGTCCCTGGCTCTGGACAGGACCGCATCCGAGGATGAGGAGACCTTCGATCCGGCTCACGACTACCATGCCCTGAACGCCATGCTGAACCTGTATGACAAGGACGGCAGGATCCAGTTCGACAAGGACCATGAGGCCGAGCGCCAGTACATGGACCGGCACGTGGGTCCCAACACCATGACCTTCCCCTCCACGGCCGAGAGGATCGCCTACCTTCTGGACCACGAGTACTATGACCGGAAGGTCTTCGAGAGCTACACCCCGGAGTTTCTGGACAGGATCTACAAGCATGCGGCCGAGAGCGGCTTCGAGTTCGAGACCTTCCTGGGCGCCTTCAAGTTCTACACTTCCTACGCGCTGAAGACCTTCGACGGCAAGCGCTACCTGGAGGACTTCCCCCAGCGCTGCGTGGCCGTGGCCCTGGAGCTGGCCGACGGAGACGAGCAGGCCGCCATGAAGTACACGGATGAGATCATCTCCGGACGCTTCCAGCCCGCCACCCCAACCTTCCTGAATCTGGGCAAGGCCCAGCGCGGCGAGCCGGTCTCCTGCTTCCTGGTGCGTATCGAGGACAACATGGAGTCCATCTCCCGTGGCGTCAACGCCGCCCTGCAGCTGTCCAAGAGGGGCGGCGGCGTGGCCCTGCTGCTCAGCAACCTGCGTGAGATGGGTGCACCCATCAAGCACATCGAGAACCAGTCCAGCGGCGTGGTCCCGGTCATGAAGCTCCTGGAGGATTCCTTCTCCTACGCCAACCAGCTGGGTGCCCGCCAGGGTGCCGGCGCCGTCTACCTGTCGGCCCACCATCCTGACATCATGCGCTTCCTGGACACCAAGCGGGAGAATGCAGATGAAAAGATCCGCATCAAGTCCCTGGCCCTGGGCGTGGTCATCCCTGACATCACCTTCGAGCTGGCCAAGCGCAAGGAGCCCATGGCCCTCTTCTCGCCCTACGACGTGGAGCGGGTCTACGGCAAGCCCTTTGCCGACATCTCCATCACCGAGCACTACGAGGAGATGGTCAAGGACAAGCGGATTCACAAGAAGTACATTGACGCCCGCGACTTCTTCATGACCCTGGCCGAGATCCAGTTCGAGTCCGGCTACCCCTACATCCTCTTCGAGGACACGGTCAACAAGGCCAACCCCATCGACGGCCGGATCACCATGTCCAACCTCTGCTCGGAGATCCTGCAGGTCCAGGAGCCCAGCACCTACTCCGAGAACCTGGACTATGAGCATATCGGCCGTGACATCTCATGCAATCTGGGGTCCCTCAACATCGCCAAGGCCATGGACGGCGGCCTGGCCGACACGGTCGAAACCTCGGTGCGGGCACTGACCTCCGTCTCCGACCACACCAATATCGAGGCCGTCCCCTCCATCAAGCGGGGCAACGACGAGGGCCATGCCATCGGTCTGGGTCAGATGAACCTCCATGGTTTCCTGGCCCGCGAGGGCATCCACTACGGGTCCGAGGAGGGGCTGGACTTCACGGACATGTACTTCATGACCGTGGCCTACCACGCCTACAGGGCCTCCCATGCCCTGGCCGTGGAGCGGGGGAAGGCCTTCGCCTCCTTCGCCAAGTCCGACTATGCCAAGCCGGCAGGGCAGGGGAACTACTTCGACAAGTACACCGAGGGCAGCCGTTCCCTGGAGCCCAGGACCCAGCGGATCAAGGACCTCTTCGACCAGTACCAGGTCCACATTCCCACGGTTGAGGACTGGAAAGAACTTCAGGCGGCCATCCTCAAGGACGGTATCTACAACCAGAACCTCCAGGCTGTTCCGCCGACCGGATCCATCTCCTACATCAACCACTCCACCAGCTCCATCCACCCGATCGCATCCAAGATCGAGATCCGCAAGGAGGGCAAGATCGGGCGCGTCTACTACCCGGCCCCCTACATGACCAACGACAACCTGGACTACTTCGAGGATGCCTACGAGATCGGCTGGAAGAAGATCGTGGACACCTACGCCGAGGCCACCCAGCATGTGGATCAAGGGCTCTCGCTGACCCTCTTCTTCCCCGACACGGCCACCACCCGCGATCTGAACAAGGCTCAGATCTACGCCTGGCGCAAGGGGATCAAGACCCTCTACTACATCAGGATCCGCCAGCAGGCGCTGGAGGGCACCGAGGTCGAGGGCTGCGTCAGCTGCATGCTTTAAGGCACCTGTCCTTAAGACATATGCAATCACTGGTCGGTGCCGTCTTCAAGGGCGGCACCGACCCTTTGGTATCCACATCCACAGGTCGGTCCGTCCATGCGGTAGACTGACGGTCCTGTCATGATTCGCGTCGCACTGTCGAACACCTATCCAACAAGGAGCAATCAACCATGGTCCCACCCATTTCCATTCCCCGGCAGCCGCTGAAGCTGATCGACCGGGTCTCCGCCATCAACTGGAACCGTCTGGAGGACGAGAAGGACCTGGAGGTCTGGGATCGTCTGACCGGCAACTTCTGGCTGCCCGAGAAGGTCCCTGTCAGCAATGATCTGCCCTCCTGGCAGGCCATGAGCGAGGAAGAGCACACCCTGACCATGCGGGTCTTCACCGGGCTGACCCTTCTGGACACCATCCAGGGGACCGTGGGCGCCGTCAGCCTGATCCCGGATGCGCTGACCCCCCATGAGGAGGCGGTCTATACCAACATCGCCTTCATGGAGTCGGTCCACGCCAAGTCCTACTCCTCCATCTTCTCCACCCTGGCCTCCACGCCTCAGATCGACGCCGCCTTTGAGTGGAGCGAACACAACGAGTTCCTCCAGCGCAAGGCACAGATCGTCCTGGACTACTACGAGGGCGACAACCCCCTGAAGCGCAAGGTGGCCTCCACCCTGCTTGAGTCCTTCCTCTTCTACTCGGGCTTCTACCTGCCCATGTACTTCTCCAGCCATGCCAAGCTGACCAACACGGCCGACCTGATCCGTCTGATCATCCGGGACGAGGCCGTCCACGGCTACTACATCGGCTACAAGTACCAGAAGGGGCTGGCCAAGGTTTCCGACTCCGAGCGCCAGGCCATGAGCGATTACACCTATGAGCTCCTGGGCGACCTGTACGACAACGAGGTGGAATACACCGAGAGCCTGTACTCAGGGGTGGGCCTGGTTGAGGATGTCACCAAGTTCCTGCGTTACAACGGCAACAAGGCGCTGATGAACCTGGGCTATCCGGCCCTCTTCCCCTCGGACACCACCGATGTGAATCCGGCCATCATTGCTTCGCTGAGCCCCAACGCCGACGAGAACCACGACTTCTTCTCCGGCTCGGGCTCCTCCTACGTCATGGGGAAGGCCGTGGAAACGGACGACGACGACTGGGATTTCTGACCTGTCCGGTCCCGCTCTGACAGGGAAGACACGACGTTGGAGCGGGACTTGCGGAAAACGGAAAAACATGTCATTATAGGCAAGTTGCCGTACGGAGCTCCGGTTCTAGTGCGGCATGGCGGATTTCCCAAGCGGTCAAAGGGAGCTGACTGTAAATCAGCCGCGTAATGCTTCAGAGGTTCGAATCCTCTATCCGCCACGCCTCGGTAGCTCAGTGGCAGAGCACTTCCTTGGTAAGGAAGAGGTCGTGAGTCCGATTCTCACCCGAGGCTCTCTGGCGGGGTAGCTCAGCTGGCTAGAGCGTACGACTCATAATCGTAAGGTCAAGAGTTCGAGTCTCTTCCTCGCTACTGTGGCCGACATACGTCGGTCGTGCAACGACTATAGAGGTGAACCATGGCAAAAGCCGCAGATATCCGTCCTGGCATTACGCTGGCGTGCACCGTGTGCAAGGAGCGTAATTACATTACGACCAAGAACCGTCGTAACACTCCTGACCGTCTGGAGCTCAAGAAGTTCTGCCCCCGTTGCGGCAAGCATACCCTGCACCGGGAGACCCGCTGAGTTTTCCCGTCTTTTGGCTTCATCGGAACCCGACCATTTGGCCGGGTTCTTTTTTATGCAAGGGTGTTTCCTTATGCAAATCTGTCTACATGCCTGCCCTGCATTATGGGTTTTGCGATATAGGGGCTCGGTCTTCAGAGAGTGTCCCGGTAGGCGGCCGCAAAGGCATGATCCAGGTCGGCGATCAGGTCGCCCGGGTTCTCCAGACCCACGGAGATTCGAATCAGATCGTCGCCCACGCCTGCGCTGAGGCGATAGGGGCCCGGAACCTCCCTGTGGGTGATCCTGGCCGGGTCCACAATCAGGGTGCGGCAGTCGCCGATGTTGGGCATGTAGCTCATGAGACGCACCGAGTCCACGATGCGCTTGACCTGCTCATAGCCTCCCTGGACTTTGAAGGAGAGGATGGTGCCGACACCCTTGGGCAGCAGGGTCGAGGCCAGGCGGTCCTGCTGGTCCGCATCGCCCTGGTGCCGGCCCTCGGGAATACCCGAATAGTTGACCCGCTCCACCTGGGGGATGGTCAGCAGATGGCGGGCCAGGACTTCCGCCGTCTTCACCTCGGCAGCGACCCGCTGTGCCAGGGTCTCAAGGCCGGTCAGCTGTAGGTAGGCGGTGAAGGGGCTCATGACCGCCCCGAAGGTATGCAGGTACTTGGTATGGACCCTGTGGAGGAAGGCCATCTTGCCGAAGGCTTCCAGAAAGCTGACCATGGACCCGTGCCGCTCGTCGCTGATGATCAGTTCGGGCTGGCTCATCTGCGGGAAGCGGCCGTTGCCCCAGTCGAACCGTCCTGCATCCACGATGACCCCGCCCAGGGCGTTGCCGTGGCCGCTGATCCCCTTGGTGGTCGAGTGGACGACGATGTCGGCACCGAAGTCGATTGGGTTGAGCAGATATGGCGTGGGCACCGTATTGTCTATGATCAGGGCCAGCCCATGCCGGTGGGCCAGGTCGGCCAGACCGGGGATGTCGGCGATGGCTGTGGACGGATTGGCCACGGACTCGGCGAAGATGGCCCTGGTGTTGTCCTGGATCAGGGATTCCACTGCATCAAGGTCGTTGATGTCGTCCACGAAATCCGTCTCAATACCGAAGTTGGGGAAGAAAGTCTTCATGGCATCCACGGAGGTCCCATAGAGGTCGACCGGGGAGATCAGCCTCCCGCCGCCCTCGGCTGCACACATGAGGGCTGATGACACGGCGGCCATCCCTGAGGCCATGGCCACGGCCCCCTTGCCCCCCTCCAGGCTGGCCAGGCGGTCCTCCAGGACCTTGACCGTGGGGTTTGCCAGGCGTGAGTAGGAGAATCCTTGAATTTCACCGGCGGCCAGGGCATCCCCCCGGTCGGCAGTGACCATGTCAAAGGCGGCCGACTGATAGATGGGGACGCTGGCCGCGCCTCCGACAAGGTTTTGACAGTCATAGCCGTCATGGACGGCTTTTGTTGCGAATCCTTTGCTCATGACGGCCCGCTCCTCTGAATGTGGCCTAGACGTTGGCGTGCTTCAGGGATTATCAAACCCGTTTTCGGATGCTGAGACAACAGCGCCTCTATAGGCGTTCCTTATAAGAGGTTATTCAGACTCTGCCGTCCTTGTTGGTAGCATCGGCTGACCGCGGATAAATCAAGAGCACCTACCCATGTGCGGCTCTATATTTTGCTTTTGTCTGCCGTAATTCACTGTATCGAGCCAGTGGGTCGAGAAGGCAGATCAGGACAGCAGATCAGATGGCTGGTAGGCAAGAAAGGCTCTAGATCAACTCTGTCGCCTGCGATGATACAGTGAAATACATGTCAGAAGCAGCCACTGCCAACATCTCAACTCCGACATTTGCCGATATCACCACCATAGGTGTGGGCGGGAGCATGGCCGCCTTCGTTCAGCCCCGAAGCCGTGTGGATATGATCGAGGCTGTGGAGGGCGCGGATTCCAAGAGGCTGCCTCTCTGCCTGATCGGTGGGGGGTCCAACCTGCTTGCCTCTGACCAGGATTTCCCGGGCGTGGTTGTGCGTGATACCCGTCAGGACATCAGCGTGCCTGACGAGGTGGCACCGCCTGAGGGTGGCCTTCCCGTCGTTCACATCAATGCCACGGCTGGGACCAACTGGGATGACCTCGTCTCCTACTGCGTGCGCATGCACCTGATCGGGTTGGAGGGTCTATCCGGCATCCCAGGTACTGTCGGGGCTTCGGTAGTCCAGAACATCGGCGCCTACGGCCAGGAGGTCGGACGCCTGGTCGACTCGGTTGAGGTCTGGGATCGCCAGGACAAAGTCACCGCTTATTTGCACGCCTCGGATTTGGATTTCGGATACAGGACCTCCCTGCTCAAGCAGACCATGTACCAGGCGCCGGCTGTGCCCGACGCACGGTTCTTCCCAACGCCGCGCTACGTGGTGCTTTCGGTCACCCTGGTCCTGCGACACGGATCAGAAGCTCGGGTGGGTTCGGTCCAGCTGGCCAAGGCACTGGGCGTGGAGCCAGGAGCAACGCTTCCCCTTGAGCGGATTCGACAGGCGGTTCTGACCGTCAGAGCAGACAAGGGGATGTTGGAGGATCCCTACCGGTACCTGACCGATTGGATGGGATCATGCCGTCGAACCTCCGACCTGGAAGAGGCTCTGGAGTCGGTCCAGGATGACCTTCACGGCCCCAGGGGCGAGCGGGTGTTGCTTGACCGCCACAGCTGCGGGAGTTTCTTCACCAATCCGATCATCACTCGTGAGGCCGCTGATGCCCTGCCGGCGGATGCCCCTCGTTACCCTGTCGAGGGTTCGGCATTGGTCAAGACCTCTGCAGCTTGGCTGATTGATCATTCAGGTTTCCACAAGGGATTCGCCTTGGAGCAGGGGTCGGCTGCCGCCCTGTCCGACGTGCACACGCTGGCCTTGACCAACCGGGGAGGTGCCGGCTCAGACGACATGGTGGCCCTGGCCCGTGCCATACAGAAAGGCGTCGATTCCACCTTCGGCATCCGCCTGATTCCCGAGCCCGTTACTCCGGGCATCGACTTGGCCTGGTAGCCCCATCTTCAGGATCCTCTTCTTCCGACCCTCAGATCGATCCGAAGATCTGAGGGTCTGTTTTTGACAGATGCCCATCAGCAATGCCAGGACAAGCAACAGCCGGCAACATATTCCTCTGCCATTCCCCTATCGCATAGCTTGAAAACTGCAATGATCGAATCGGACCTTCACCCGCTTTGTCGCTGGTTGAGACAGGCCTGTCGGATCCATCAGTCCTGGTTATGGAAGGAAAGTTATGCGGTTTCCCAGGACATGGCGGTCAGCGGGCGCCAGGCAAAAGGACGGAGAGGAAGCATTGTGGAAAGACTGCAGGAAGCAGTGGCCATGCATCTGGGATTGACCAGTTCAAAGGCAACTCGACGGCCCATCAGGATCATACAGTTCGGTGAGGGAAATTTCCTCAGAGGATTTGTTGAGTGGATAGTGCAGCAGCTCAACAACAAGGGCGTGTTTGGGGGAAACGTAGCAGTGGTCCAGCCCCGTGCAAATGGCAGAGTCCAAGCCCTGGAGGACCAGGAAGGGCTCTATACAGTCGTTTTGGAAGGTCTCAAGGATGGACAGCCGGTCCGCAGCCATGAGTTGATTGACTCCATCGGCAGGACTATCAACCCCTACCGGGACTGGGAGGGGTTTCTGGCTCTTGCCGATGATCCCGACACGCAGATCATCATCTCCAATACCACCGAAGCAGGCATTGCCGTCAACGATGGGGATAAGGTCACGGATCAGCCACCAGCGGGATATCCGGCGAAGTTGGCTGATCTGCTCAAGCGGAGGTTCGACAGGTCCATGCCAGGCTACCTGATTATGCCCTGTGAGCTCATCGCTGACAACGGTCCGGCCTTGCATCGGGCTCTGATAAATGTCGCTGAACGGTTCGGATGGGGTAAGGACTTCATCGAATGGCTCGATCGGGAGAACACTTTCGTATCCACTCTCGTGGATCGGATAGTCCCCGGCTACCCGCGCGAAGATGCCCAGGAGCTTTGGGAGATGCTGGGCTACGAGGACCAGAACATGGTCAAGGCCGAACCCTTTCTGCTCTGGGTCGTAGCCGGAGACCAGACCGCCCAGCGCAAGGTTCAAGAGCTGCTTCCCGCGCGGAAGGCAGGAATCGACCTGGTGACCTGCGATGCTGTACAGCCCTACCGTGAGCGCAAGGTTTATCTGCTCAACGGTCCTCATACCACCATGGCCCAGGTGGCTCGGCTGGCCGGATTCAAGACTGTAGGACAGGTCATGGGCGATAAGACCATGCGCTCTTTCATTACCCGCGAGATGGAGGAGGAGATTATTCCCGTTCAGACCCTGCCCAAGGAGGAGCTGGAGAACTTCGCTGCTGCGGTTCGCGAGCGGTTCGACAACCCCTTTGTCCAGCATTCTTTGGACTCGATAGGGTTGAACTCGGTCTCCAAATTCGTCTCCCGTCTTCTCCCGCTGGTCACGGCCAACCTAGAGCAGGGGTGTGGGCTTCCCGAACGCATCATCCTGGCGCTGTCCTGCCTATTGTGGACTTATGGCGGCAAGGCCGGTGAGGCTGTGAAGATTCAGGATGATCAAAAGGTCATCGATGCCTTCCACAAGGCTGCTGGTCAGGAGGATTTTGTCAATCGGATTCTTTCCGATGCTTCCATTTGGGGCCATGACCTGACCAGGATTGCTGGACTAACGGAAGCTATGCAGAAGAACCTGGACGATTTGGCTGACCGGGGTGTCCAGCCCCTGATTGACCGATTGGCATGAGCCAACAGCGCAAACGAGGGGTCAGTTGCCTCGAGGCAATTTTGACTATCGCATTTGCAGTATGTTGGCTTTCCAAGGTTGAAAGAGACTTCCTGCAGGGCGTGGTCCTGGCGGGAACACTGAATAAGTGTCTGATGCCGGGTCGGGTTTGCGATTGACCCTGACTGGCATCAGACACTTCCTTATTGTTAAGGATTCCTTCTGCTTCACATTTCAGGTCTGCTTCGCCGTCGGGCCAGGCTTGTCTTGGCGGATGAGACCAAGCAATAAGGTGCTAGAGCGGCGGCAATGAGAAAATAAAGGGCCCCCTTGCCTGGCTTATACTTCATCAACGGTTGTAGCGGTAAGCGTCCCAGACTCCAAGCAGATACTGGATGCCCATGGCACGGTCATAAAGGCCGTAGCCTGGCCGCGGTCTGCCGGCCTCCGTGTTCTCGCTCCACAAATGCCGTCCATGGTCGGGGCGGATGTAGCCCTGGTAATCGGCCTCGGCGTAGGCCTTCATGATGCCGACGGTGTCCACGTTCCCCTCGCTAGCGCGGTGACCCACCTCGTAGAATGAGCCCTGCTCATCGGTGAACCGGATGTTGCGCACGTGGCTGAAGTAGATCCTGTCCATGAAGGTTTTGACTGCATCCACGGCGTCGTTGCCCCGTCTGGATGAGAAGGATCCCAGGCACAGGCACAGCCCATTGCAGGGGCTGGGATTCAGGTCCAGCACTTGCTGGATTCCCTCCTTGCTGGAGACCACGCGCGGCCAGCCGAACAGGTCGAAGGCAGGGTCGTCTGGGTGGACGGCCAGTTTGACCCCGTAGCGCTCGCAGGTGGGGACCACGGCGTCCAGGAAGTACTTGTAGTTGGCGTACATCTGCTCGTGGTCCATTCCCTGATAAGCCTCCATCAGTTCAGGAAGATGGGCAAGCCGTTCAGGTTCCCAGCCGGGCACAGTCAGGGATCCGGCCCCCTTCAGGGTTTCGTCGATGATTCCCTGCGGGCTGAGCTGGTCCACTTGGTGCTGGTTGTAGTAGAGGGCGGTGGACCCGTCTGGGCAAGGGTGGAACATCTCCGTGCGCAGCCAGTCGAAGACCGGCATGAAGTTGTAGGTGACGACTTTGACCCCGGCCTTGCCCAGGTTGGCTACGGTCTCGATGTAGGCGTCAATGGCCTGGTCCCGGCTGATTCCGAGGACCGTCGAACCGGTCTTGATGGACTCATGAACGTTGACAGACTCAACCACGTCGGCGTTGAAGGTCTTGGTTACGCCTGCCGCCCGATCCCTGGCGGACAACTCGGTGATTGTGGACATGGCATCTTCGATTTCGTCCGGCTGCCAAACCTCGCCTGCCTGTTTATGGTGCAGGGACCAGACGATGGTCTCCACCCCAGGAATCTGACGAATATCGTCCAGGCTGATGGTGTCGTTGCCCTGGCCATACCAGCGGAATCCCATGTGCATGATGTTTTCTCCTTACATCCGGATCGGGCGGACCCGGCCATTGCCTGCCTTGTTCAATCAGTGGACTGCCGATGTCACCAGGCGCTTGCAGCCTTGTGAAGGGTGCTCGCTACAGCGCCATTGCCCTGGCACATGGCGGTCAGGAAGGTCTCGATTTTGTCGGCCAGCGGGGTGGTGTTCAGATCGGTTCCGAAGATGGAGGTATCGGCCAGGATGGACTTGATGGTCGTCGTCAGAGTCTCCTTCTTGGCTGACCCATTGAGTGGGATGTCAACCAGAATCCTTTGAAGCTCCTCCAGGCGCGGGTCTGGGCTCAACTTGACCGGCCGTCCGGCATCGTTAGTTCCATTGCTGTTCGAACCGATCAGCAGCCGCAGCCAGGCGGCGATGATCAGTGGGATGGCTTCCAGATCGGCGGTGTCAAGGTCCTTGGCTTGGATGTACTTGCTGATGGTGATTCCGTATCTGACCGGAATCTTCTGGGAGGTGTCGGCGCAGATGCGTGCCGGTGTATCGGGCAGGCCAGGATTGGGGACCCTGATCTCGATGACCTGGCGGAGGAACTCCTTGGGGGAGAAGATGCCCGGGTCCTCGACCACGGGCAGTCCTTCCACATACCCCAGGCGGGTGACCAAAGCCTTGAGGTCCGGGTCGGCGATGGTCTTTGACATGGTCGGATATCCTAGGAGCATCCCGAAGACGGCCAGGGCCGTGTGCAGGGGGTTCAGGCAGGTGGTGACCTTCATCTGGTCGGCGGCGTTGACCGTATCCTTGTCGGCCATGTAGACCCCTGCCTTCTCCAGAGGCGGGCGTCCTGCAGGGAAGTCGTCCTCGACAACCCAATACCAGGTTTCCTCAGTGTTGGTATAGGGGGCCATAGCGGTTCCGCCCCTGGTCCGGAAAGGTTCCGCATCGGCGATGCCCAGAGCCTTGAGACGGCGACCCACCTCCTTGTCAGGGTTGGGAGTGATTCTGTCGATCATGGTCAGCGGGAAGGTGATCTTGTTCTTGTCTCTGAGGTAGTCGCCGAAGCCTTTTTCGGCCAGGCCCCTTCCTATCCATTCGTCAGCCATCTGTCTGACGGCTTGGCCGAACCGCTCACCGTTTCGTGAGAAGTTGTCGGTGCTGACCAGGGCCAGTGGAAGGGCACCGGCCTGGTAGCGCTCCAGCAGGAGGGCCGTGATGACTGCGATGGCGCTCTTGGCTTTGTCGGGTCCGCCCTCGAATTCCGGAGCGATCCACGGCAGCGGCCGGGCTTGGGAGTCGACCAGGGCATAGCCTTTCTCGGTGATGGTCGTGGTGACCATCTGCAGGCTTGGATTGCGGAAGACCAGCTTCAGATCATGCAAGGGCTTCGGGTCCTCGCCCAGCGGGTAGGCGCCCGCAACGGAGGCGACCAAGGAGGTTTTCATGGATCCATCCGCTTTCAGGATGACCTGAAGATAGCGGCCGTCGAAGGGGGTGTAGGCCTGGTCGATGATGGCAGGGTCGAAGGATTCGGCTGCCAATATGCCTCGGTCGGTGGCTCCTGAATCCAGAAGTTGTTGGGCAATGGGGGCGTGAACTGCCCTGAAGAGGTTGCCTGCTCCGAAGTGGACCCAGGTAGGCGAGCGCTTGGTGGCCTGGCGCATGGCCTCAATGTCATAGGTTGGCAAGGTCACGCCCGCTTCCTGCCAGGCTGCAGTCTTATTATGTATCTCGTCGCTCAGGTGAAGCATCGGTGTCTTCCTTTATCAAAAAGCCATTCCGCGGGGACTGGGCGTATTCGCTAGACCCCCTGCTTGCGAACCTACCCAAGTCGGAGCTTGTGTACCTTCGGAGTTGCCGTTTGTTTCTCACCAGACTGCTGTGGGCTGTTATGGGCACTGGGGAATTTCTTATACTTGGAAGCTAAGAAGTACTCGGCCTCGTTAGCCTGTGTTCCATGCGCCATGGGGCTGAGGAGGAAAGGCTGATACGGATAGATGAAGACCGAAGCAGATTCGGATGACGGTTCCTCCAAGGGCAGCCGCCGCATCACCATATATGATGTGGCCCGCCAGGCTGGTGTGTCTCCTTCAACGGTCTCGCGCACCTTTTCGCGTCCGGATCGGGTCAGCATTTCGACCGCTCGGATGGTTCAGCGGGTCGCTGATTCGTTGGGTTATCACAGCGACATGGTCGACAGCAGGTCAGACTCCCAGGGCAGGGGGCTGGTGGCGGTCATTGTGCCCGACCTGGGCAATCAGTTTTTCACAGGCGTCATCCGCAATATCCAGGACGAGTGCGAGCGTTTCCACTTCGAAACCCTGATTCTTGATACGCGGGAGTCCATCACCAGGGAGCGCAGGATCATCGATGCGGTCGCCCCCGTGGTCTCGGGAATCATCCTGGTCTCTCCTAGGATGCCCGATGCCATGATCCGCAAGTGCGCCCAGCTGCGTCCTCTGGTCAGCGTCAACCGTAATGTTCGGGGCGTCTCCAGCATCAGCATCGACTCGTCCAAGGGGGCATGTCAGGCGGTCGATTACCTGCACGCATTGGGGTACCGGAGTCTTACCTATTTGGACGGACCGGCAGCCTCCTGGTCAGGTGGCATACGGTGGCGGCACATCTTCAATGAGGGTGAGGCCAAGGGGATGAACGTCAAGCGCTCGCTGCCTTGCGCCCCCACCTTTTACGGAGGCTATTCCTTTGCCGAGAAATATCTGGAGAATCCTACGGGAGCGGTCATTGCCCACAACGACTTGATGGCGATAGGCCTGATCGCGGCCTTAAGACGGCTTGGTTGCGAGTGTCCTCGTGATGTCTCGGTCATCGGGTTCGACAACGACATCATGTCCATGGTGAGCAGTCCGCCTCTGACCACCATTCATATGTCCCTTTCAGCCCTTGGACGGGGAGCCGCCGACCTCCTCATGCAGCGCCTTTCCGGAGCCAACCTGTCTGTAGCCCCGACGGTTCCGGCCCGTCTGGTCATCAGACAGAGTACGGGCAAGGCTGCGTCAGGTTCCTGATCAGGGCAGGTCCCGACAAATCATGGCAACATCATGCTGTGCCTTTTCTGGCGCGCATAGTCTGACTAACAGCATATGAGAGTTCCGATCGTGTAGATGCCCCGCCTGCCCCTTGGCCCGTACAGGAGAATTGAGAGCAACGCGGAAATTCGAATGCCGGACCTGCTGTTTTCGACTAAGGAGTTTGTAGTGGCTTTTCTGGATGACGATTTTCTTCTCGGGACGCAGCTGTCTCGGGAGTTGTTCCATGATGTGGCTGAGAATCTTCCTTTGGTGGATTATCATTGCCATCTGCACGCCAAGGAGATCTATGAGGACCCCAACTTCGATAATATCGTCGATGCCTGGCTGACGGATGGTCACAATTATGGAGACCATTATAAATGGCGGTTGGAGAGGGCCAATGGCGTTCCGGAACGGCTGATCACCGGTGACGGCGACCCTTGGGGCAAATTCATGGCTTATGCCCGGACCATGGAACAGGCTGTGGGCAGCCCGGTCTATCTGTGGACGCACATGGAGCTACGGAGGTACTTCGGCATCTGCGAACCCTTGACCACCAAGACCGCCAGGTCCATCTTTGACAAGACCAACGAGCAGCTGGCCACTCCGGACTTCTCGCGAAGAGCGCTTCTGCGTCGCATGAACGTCAAGGTGGTCTGCACCACGGATTCCCCTGAGGACAGTCTGGAGTACCACGATCGATTTGCTGAGGAGGGGGAGTCCTTCAGGATGGTCCCTGCCTTCCGCCCGGATGCGGCCCTGAACCCGACCGCCAAGGGGTATGGCGAGTGGATCGGCATAATGGAGTCGGTCTGTGGCAAGCCTATCAATGACTTCAGCGACCTGGTCGACGCTCTGCACAGTCGTGTGGATTACTTCCATCAGCATGGTTCCAGACTCTCCGACCATGCTGTCGATGTGGTGGAGTTCGCTCCGGCGACTGTTGAGCAGCTGGATGCCATCTTCAGCAAGGCCAGAGCCGGGTCCGGGCTGGGCAGGCAGGAGCAGGCCCAATACCGTGCAGCCCTCCTCCTTGAGCTCATGCGGATCTACAAGGATAAAGGTTGGACCATGCAGCTCCATCTTCATGCCAGCCGCAACAACAATTCGACAGCCTTCCAGCGGCTGGGTGCCGACACGGGTTATGACGCCATGGCGGACGGTTCGGTGGCCGCCCCCCTGGCGGCCCTCCTTGACCAGGCGCAGCGCTCGAACACCCTGCCCAGGATCATCGTCTATTCCCTCAATCCCAACGACTACATGGCCATAGCCACTGACCTGGGCTGCTTCGGCGGCGATGATCGGGGCCAGCTTCAGCTTGGCAACGCCTGGTGGTTCAACGACACCATCACCGGGATGCGCCGCCAGCTTGAGGTTCTGGCAGAAACCTCACTCCTGGGCAATGCAGTGGGTATGACCACTGACTCCCGCAGCTTCCTGTCCTTCCCCAGGCACGAGCTCTTCCGCAGGGTGCTCTGCGGTCTCCTGGGCGACTGGGCGGCCCAAGGCGTCATTCCTGATGACGAGGAGTATCTTGCCCCTCTGGTCCGCGCGGTCTCCTATGAGAACGCCCTGGCACTTTTCAAGAGCTGATGCGCAGGTTAGCGGAAGCGCACGGCTTGCATTAGGTGGTTCCGGTCGTGCTCCCCAGCGGGTAGTATCCCGAAATGGGCAAAGTCCGGACTTGTGTATTCCCATCTCCTATAGTGATGGGCCGGAGGAGCTTACGGCACAATACCTCACGATTGGGAGCAGGATGGAATTATTCAGGAAGAAATCGGTTGAACAGACCCTGGCAGAGACCGGGGAGGAGGGCAGGTCGCTCAAACGGACGCTGACCACCTGGGACCTGGCCATCATGGCCGTCGCAGTGGCCGTAGGCGCCGGCATCTTCTCGGTGGGGGCCCAGGCGGCGGCCTTCCATGCGGGGCCGGCCGTCATCATCTCCTTCGTCATCGCAGGCATCGTCTGCGCGGCAGCCGTCATGTGTTACGCGGAGTTCGCCTCCATGATCCCGGTTTCAGGCTCGGCCTACACCTTTACCTACAACACCATGGGTGAACTGGTGGCCTGGATCATCGGCTGGGACCTGATTCTGGAGATGCTCATGGCCGCCTCGGTCATCTCCAAGTACTGGGGCGTCTACCTGAACGACTTCATCCATCTGATGGGGGGCACCTCATTCAGCTCCAGCTTCCATGTGGGCGGCCTGGACGTGGACCTGGCCCCGCTGGCGGTAGTCACCCTCTTCACGGTCCTTCTGGTTCTGGGCACCAAACTTTCTGCCCGGTTCGACGGCGCCTTGACCGTCCTCAAGATCGGCATTGTGGTCTTCGTCATCGTGGTGGGCTTCTTCTATGTCAAGTTGGACAACTACCGGCCCTTCATCCCGCCGTCCGAACCGGCCTCGGCTGTTCCTGGTGCCAGCGTGCCGGGAATCATGGGCCAGCCGCTCTGGCAGTGGGTCTCGGGCATGCAGCCCACCATCTACGGTGTCCCCGGCATCCTCTCAGGCGCTGCCCTGGTCTTCTTCGCCTTCGTGGGCTTTGATATTGTAGCTACTACCTCCGAGGAGGCCAAGGAACCTCACAAGACCATTCCCCGCGGAATCGGCCTGGGCATGCTGATCGTCATCACCCTGTACATACTGGTCGCCATCGTCACCACCGGCATGGTCTCCTACAAGGATCTGGCCAAGGCCAAGAACCCCTCCCTGGCCACCGGCTTCGAGATGGTCGGTGCTCCCTGGGCCGCCAAGATCATTTCCTTCGGCATCGTGGTGGGGCTGACCACCGTGGTCATGGTGCTCCTGCTGGGGCTGACCCGTATTGTCTTCGCCATGAGCCGCGACGGACTTCTTCCACGTGCCCTGTCCCGCACTGGTCGTCATGGCACGCCTGCCCGCATTCAGATCCTGGGTGGCATCGTGGTGGCCGTGGTGGCCTCCTGCTTCCCCATAGACGTCTTGTCCGACATGGTCAATATCGGCACGCTCTCGGCCTTCCTGCTGGTGGCCATCTCTCTGCCCATCATGCGCAAGCGCCGGCCTGACCTGCCCCGGTCCTTCAAGATGCCAGGCAACCCCTGGGTTCCCATTCTGATCGCCCTGGCCTGCCTCTGGCTCATGCTCAACCTCACCGTGCTGACCTGGATCCGATTCGTAGTCTGGCTGGCTGCAGGATTGGCCATATACTTCGGCTATTCCTACCGGCACTCCCTGCTCGGTCGGCATCAGCTCAGCGGGAAGATATCCAAGGCCACGCAGGCCGGTTTGGACTGACTGGAGCGTCGGCGCTGCAGTGTAGAGTGAGTACTCGCATACTCAGGAGGTAACCCATGACCTACGTCATCGCTCAGCCCTGCGTGGACGTCAAGGACAAGGCCTGCGTGGACGAATGCCCGGTGGACTGCATCTATGAGGGCGTCCGTTCGCTCTACATCAACCCCAACGAGTGCGTGGACTGCGGTGCCTGCGAGCCGGTCTGCCCGGTGGAGGCCATCTTCTACGAGGACGACCTGCCCGAGGAGTGGACCTGGTACAAGGACGCGGCTACTGATTTCTTCGCCGAGGTGGGGGATGCCGGCGGCGCTGCTGCGGTCGGCCCCTACGATCACGATCCGGAGGGTGTGGCGGCCCTGCCACCCAACAAGTAAGTCGATAAAGGCTGACGAGCCGCGGATGGGAGCCATCCCACCGCGGCTTATTTATAAGAGAAAGGCGGGCCATGGGCTTCCACTCTTTCGAATCCCCCTACGACTGGTCAAGGATTGATTCTTACCGGCGGCGTGCTGAGCAGTGCCCCGGCGGTCTGGTCGACCTGTCGGTGGGTTCGCCGGTGGATCCTGTACCCAGGTCTGTCAGGGATGCTTTGGCGGCGGCTTCGGATGATGGCCAGGCACGAGGTTATCCAAAAACTGCCGGTGATGGTCCCCTGAGGCAGGCTGCGGTCGACTGGTTCCTTCGCTATCGGGGGGTCGATCTGGATGCCGTGGACGCGGACCTGGTGCCCACGGTTGGGTCCAAGGAGGCGGTGGCGCTCATGGCCTCCCTTCTGCATCTGGGACCAGGGGACCGGGTGGTGCAGCCGAAGGTATCCTATCCCACCTATGCCATCGGAACCCAGCTGGCCGGAGCACAGGTCACGACCGTGGACGATCCGACAGATATAGATTCTTGGGTGAATCTGCCTGGTGTGCGTGCAATATGGATCAATTCGCCAGGCAACCCCAGTGGGCGGATCATCGACCAAGCTGGGCTCGCTAAGGTCGTGCGGGCGGCCCGTTCGATAGGGGCGACGGTCATGAGCGACGAGTGTTATGCCATGCTGGATTGGTCAGGGCCCACCCGAGCCGCGCCCTGCATCCTGGAGCCTCAAGTCTGTGGCGGCGATGCCATTGGGATACTCTGTCTGTACTCGATGAGCAAGCAGTCCAACATGGCTGGGTACAGGGCAGCACTGGTTGCCGGAGATGCTCATCTGGTGGAGGCCATGACCGCCTACCGCAAGCAGGTGGGACTGATTGTGCCGGGTCCGGTGCAGCGGGCCATGAGGGCCGCTCTGGAGGACGGCGAGGCTGTGATGGCACAGCGCGAGGTCTACGCCCGTCGTCTGCATGTCCTGGCTGAAGCTCTCAGCTCTTACGGGTACGATGCCGTCATGCCTCAGGGAGGTCTCTATATCTGGGCACAAGCCCGCTCGGGAGACTGTTGGGCCGATATGGCTGACCTGTCCCGTCTGGGTATTCTGGCCAGTCCCGGTGAATTCTATGGGGATGGCCACTATCTGCGGTTCTCGTCAACCATCGCTGACGAGCAGCTGGAGCTGGCGCTGGGACGTCTGCGAAGCGTCGCTTAGAGGCCCATGCTGACTGAGCCCTTGCCATAGCGGCTCCTGATGGAGTCCATGGTGGCCTCTGCCTGATCCAGGCGTTGGGCCTCGCTGCCCGTGTGACGTTTGCTCTCGTGGATGATGTCGTCCAGGGACGGCTGGATGGGAGTGTCCTCCACCCGGCTCAGACCGGATGCGCTGACACCGGCCAGACGGATCAGCCGGGGAAGGGGTGTGTCCATGGGCACACCATCGGGCAGCCCCAGCATGGCCTTGAGCAGGCCGACCGCTTGCGGATAGATGCGGTTGGCTGAGTTGACCGGTGTTTCCAGGGTGTGGGCCTTGGTCATATAGCGCAAATCATCGAAGCGCAGTTTGACAGTGATGGTCCGGGCGATCAGGTCGTGCGATCGCAGTCCCGTGGCCACCTCGTTGCTGCAGACGCGCAGGAGGTCGCAGACCTGCTTCATGCTGGTGGTGTCGTGCAGAAAGGTGCGTTCCGCGCCCAGGGACTTCTCTGGCGCCCGCGGCTGGACCGGATCGTCGTCCAGTCCATGGGAGGCCTGTGCCAGCTTCCTGGCTGTAAGACTCGAGCCTGTGGCCCGAGTCAGATCGCGCTCGCTCATGGTGGCCAGGTCGGCTACATCCTTGATGGCCCAGGCGTTGAGCCGCTTCTCCAAGGCAGGGCCGATGCCGGGAATGCCGCGCAGGGGCATCAGCTGGACGAACTCGGCCTGCCGGGCCTTGGGGATCAGCAGCATGCCGTCGGGCTTGGCATTGGTTGAGGCCATCTTGGCCACCAACTTGTTGGTGGCGATGCCCACTGAACAGGTCACGTGGAACTGACATGCCACGCTGGATCGGATCCACCGGGCGATGGCCGTGGGCATACCCCAGTGCATGAGCGCCCCGGACACGTCCATGTAGCATTCGTCCACAGAGACCTGTTCGATCTGATCGGTGATTCGTGAGAAAACCGTATCAAATATCCGTCGTGAGATGCCCCGGTAATAGGCCATGTCAACCGGGAGGAAGACCCCTTGAGGGCACAGTCGTCTGGCGCGTGCCAGGGGCATCGCCGAGTTGATGCCGAAGGACCTGGCCTCGTAGCTGGCGGCGGAGACCACCGAACGCCGTCCTGTACCTATGATGACCGGCCGGCCTTGCAATTGCGGGTGTCGGGCGACTTCGCAGGAGGCGTAGAAGGCATCCATGTCAATGTGCAGCACCGTGCAGCCGGTCTCGTCATGTCCCCAGTCCTTCTTGGCGGCTGCAAGCCTTGGTGCGGTACTCATGGCTCCATGATATAAGGAGGCCCCGGAGGAACATGCGATAAATTATTCTCAAACGTAAATTCTCGGGAAAAATTCATTTTTGTGGTTTTTGTCCATAAAAGTAAACGGTTCTGTGCTCCACCTCGCCGCTTCCTGTCGCCCCGGCGAGTCAGGTCGGTCAATCATGGTATTCTATTGTTTTGTTCTCGAAACTTTGGGGCTAAGGTCCCGGCTCGGGAGCCTGCATGGAGACGTGCCTGAGTGGCCGAAAGGGGCACCCTGCTAAGGTGTTGACTGCGCAAGCGGTCCAGGAGTTCGAATCTCCTCGTCTCCGCCTGATGACCGGTGATCGTTGATCTTGGACGATTGCCGGTCTTGTCGATTTCCAATGGCCTTTATTTCTCTGTGTTTTCTTTGGTTTCTATATTCTTTCTCATGTCGTGGCCTGGAAGGGTCCTGGTCTGCGTGGCAGAGGACCGGCGGTACTTGGCATGAACCTGTCCGGCAGGGTAGACCACAGCCAGGCAGCGGCTGTACGGTTTTCCTTGGCTATCGGGAGGCAGATGAAGCCTTGTCCTTCGACAGGGGAATCAGCCTGCGGCCTTCACCCAGTGCACTGGGTTGGGCCCGGCCCTGCAGAAGGTCGTCCAGCCGACCATCAAAAGCCGGCACCGCTGTGGGCTCCAGGTCGTAGGTCAATCGGACCCTATCGGTGAAGTCCTCGGTCTCCACGTGGCCTCCATAGTTGCGGATCAGACGGCGGAGAGGGTCGTACTCCGGGTAGTCCACAGTGATCGTGAAGCGCTGCGTCAGGAGTATGCGTGCCGATTTCGCCGCCTTGAGTGCCAGGGAGGCTGCCGAGGAATAGGCCCGGATCAATCCTCCCGACCCAAGAAGGATCCCTCCGAAGTATCGGGTTACGGTCAGGACGCAGTCGGTCAGCCCCTGCCGACGCATGACCTCAAGTATGGGTTTACCGGCCGTTCCGGAGGGCTCACCGTCATCGCTCATGCGCTCGCTGGTGCGGCCCTCGGGTCCCCAGATCGCGCAGTGGCAGACGTGCCGGGCCTTGGGGTGCTGCAGGCGGACCTCCTGGACGAAGGCCATGGCCGCCTCCTGGTCCTCTATATGGCAGGCCTGGCCGATGAACTCGGACTTCCGATCGGTCAGAGAGCCTGCGGCCGGTTTCTGCGGCGTATCCAGTATGGTGAGCAAATCGGTTTGCCTCCTATGCCTATCGTCTCCTCGGTTCCTGCGCTATCTCCATGCTAGAGGGGATCCCGGGCCGAGCCTGTTATCAAGGAGGCGACCTAAGCTGGCCGCATGACCAATCCCCAGGACCAACCGGAAACCGAATCCCCGTCAGCCGGCAAGCCCCACGAGGCCCTGACCGTTTTCTATGAAAGGCTCAGGCACTCTACAGATACGGCCGAGCTGCACGAATTCGCCCGCAGCCCCCTGCCCGACAGGTCCGACCAGGCCGCCTTCTCCCGCTTCACGGCATTGTTGGAGGCCGTGGCCGGCAACGAGCACACGCCGGTGGAGGACAGGATCTACCTGGCGCAGACCATGCCCTTCCCCAACATCCTGGTCAAGCTCTCCCAGGATTCCAGCCCGGAGGTCCGTCGGGCGGTGGCTGCCAACAAGGACGACAAGAACTGGCTGGCTGGTCTGCTCACCAAGGACGAGGATGCCGGAGTCAGGGCTGCTGCGTTGACCAACCCCATGACTTCCTGGAAGATGCGCCTGGAAGGTGCCCAGGACGAGCGTACCGATGCTGACACCCTGGACTTTCTGGGAGCTCTGGGCACTCGCAATGAACAGAATGCCCCTCGTGTGCTGGCCGCTATGGTGCGCCGGGCCGTGGCCCTGAATCCCAACACCGGGCAGGCGACCCTTGATGCCCTTCGCGAGGACCCGGACGGGCAGGTGGCAAGGGCAGCGGCCTCCCGCTGAGACTGGGTCCGACGCGAATTTTGACGAACGGCACTCAGGCGTTACAATAATGGATTGTTGTGTTTCCCTAAGGGGTCCTCAAAGCGCTTTTCCCACTCGCCGTCTAGGACTTTCAGGGAGCCCACGGAATACATGGCTTTCGGCCAGCATGGCAGCATGCGGCGCGGAGAGCCCGAAACACAATGCAAGGAAAAGGTTGAATCGTGAAGACTTTCACCCCGAAACCAGCCGATCTGACACATGACTGGTATATCGTCGACGCTTCCGGTGTGGTGCTGGGGCGTCTGGCAGCCCAGGTGGCCGATCTGCTGCGCGGCAAGAACAAGCCCACCTATGCGCCCTACGCTGACTCAGGCAACAACGTCATCGTCATCAACGCTTCCAAGATGGTGCTGACGGGCAACAAGACCGACAAGGTGCTCTACACCCACTCCGGCCGTCCTGGCGGTCTGCGTCGCGACTCCTACGGGCAGTTGATGGAGCACAACCCCGAGCGCATCGTCATGACGGCGGTAAAGGGCATGCTGCCCAAGAACAAGCTGGCCAAGGTCCAGCTGACCAGGCTGCGGGTGTTCGCAGGCGAGGAGCATCCTCACACCTCTCAGCAGCCCATTGAGTACAAGATCCATCAGGTCGCCCAGCAGGCCAAGTAGGACCAGAGGAGATAATCACTATGGCTGACAACAACAACAGCTCCGCGGTTCTTGAGGCCGAGGAGACCAGCGCTTCCTACACTTCCGAGACCAACGCCGGTGCAGGCACCGGCACCTCCGCCATCGAGCCGGGCTATGGCACCGGCCGCCGCAAGGAGGCAGTCGCCCGCGTCCGTCTGATTCCCGGTTCCGGCAAGTGGAGCATCAACGGGCACACCCTGGAGGAGTACTTCCCCAGCAAGCTGCATCAGCGCGAGGTCAACTCGCCCATCGTGCTGCTCAAGCTCGAGAACAAGTTCGATGTGGTTGTGCGCGTCGAGGGCGGCGGTGTGACCGGCCAGGCCGGCGCAGTCCGCCTGGGTGTCGCACGCGCCCTGAACGCCATCGACCGTGACGCCAACCGTCCTGCCTTGAAGAAGGCCGGGTTCCTGACCCGTGACGCCCGCGTGGTGGAGCGCAAGAAGGCCGGTCTGCACAAGGCCCGTCGCGCACCGCAGTTCTCCAAGCGCTGACGTTCGCAGTTTCCTTTATCCCCGAGGTCCTCACGGACCTTGGGGATTTTTCATGCCTGGATTCACGCTTGGACGGCCAAGTCCCAAGCGAACGACAAAGCGCACGTTGCGGTGCGGAAAATGACCAGAAAAACCACGAATTCCCACACGACACGCTTCAAGTGAACGTTCGCTCATCCTGGGGCTCAATGGTGCCCCCTCGGGTCTATATTGTGACTTTCGTCACGTTATGACGAATGCTTTTCATGGACGGGCACGGTCTTGAGACTGCTGAGACCTTCTGCTGGCCCTTATCGGCATTCGCGGAACATGAGGAGGGCCAATATCTTGGCTGGAACGCAGAAGCAAAAGCATGAGCATCAAGTGGAGGAGTCGTCAGCTGGCAGGGGATGCTGCCAGGTCGACGGCAGTGAGCCGGCTCGCATGGAGGTGGATGCTCTGGTCGTACGCGCGCAGTCGGCTTTACGCGCCTTTGAGGAGCTCAACCAGGAACAGGTGGATCGGATCGTGGCCAAGGCCTCGATCGCGGCCCTGAACAAGCATCTGTCCCTGGCTCAGATGGCCGTGGAGGAGACCGGACGCGGCCTGGTGGAAGACAAGGCCACCAAGAACATCTTCGCCTGCGAGCACGTGACCAACTACCTGGCCAGGCAGCGTACCGTGGGCATCATCAGCGAGAACGACGTGGACGGCATCATCGAGGTGGCCGAGCCGGTGGGAGTCGTGGCCGGTGTGACCCCGGTGACCAACCCTACCTCGACTGCCATTTTCAAGTCGCTGCTGGCCCTGAAGACCCGCTGTCCCATCGTCTTCGGATTCCACCCTTACGCCCAGCGCTGCTCGGTGGAGGCGGCCCGGATCGTCCGCGACGCGGCCATCGAAGCAGGTGCTCCAAAGGATTGCATCCAATGGATTGAGCACCCCTCGGTCGAGGCTACCGGCGCCCTCATGCAGCACCCCGGCGTGGCCACCATTCTGGCCACCGGCGGCACTGGCATGGTCAAGGCCGCCTACTCCTCGGGCAAGCCTGCCCTGGGTGTAGGAGCCGGCAATGCCCCGGCCTATGTGGACCGCAGGGTCAACGTTCCCCGGGCAGTCAACGACCTGATCCTGTCCAAGCATTTTGACTACGGCATGATCTGCGCTACAGAGCAGGCCATCATCGCCCATCAGGATGTCTATGACCGGGTAATCCAGGAGATGAAGCGGCGCAAGGCTTACTTCGTCAACCCCGAGGAGAAGGCCAAGCTGGAGGAGTACATGTTCGGCGTGCGGGCCCATGCCGGCGCCGATGCACCAGCTCCTAAACTCAACTCCGAGGTTCCGGGCAAGTCCCCCCAGTTCATCGCCCGTCAGGCCGGCTTCGAGATACCTGAGGATGCGACAATCCTGGCTGCCCAATGCGACCAGGTCGGCCCCATGGAACCCCTGACCTTGGAGAAGCTGGCTCCGGTTCAGGCTGTGCTCAAGGCCAGCAACAAGGAGGAGGGCTTCACCCTCTGTGAGCAGATGCTGCGCTACGGCGCCGGGCACACAGCCGCCATCCATACCGATGACGAGAGGCTGGTACGCGAGTACGGCCAACGCATGCACGCCTGCCGGATTGTTTGGAACCAGCCCAGCTCCCTGGGCGGCATCGGCGACATCTACAATGCCATCGCTCCCTCCCTGACCCTGGGCTGCGGCTCCTATGGCGGCAATTCGGTGTCAGGCAACGTCCAGGCGGTCAATCTGATCAACATCAAGCGGATCGCGCGGAGGAACAACAACATGCAGTGGTTCAAGGTGCCCCCCAAGACCTACTTCGAGCCCAACTCAATCCGCTACCTGCGCGACATGTTCGGTATCCGCCGGGCCGTCATCGTCTGTGACAAGGTCATGGAGCAGCTGGGGATTGTCGACAAGATCATCGATCAGCTGCGGGCGCGGCCCGAGCCGGTCACCTTCCGCATCATCGACTACGTGGAACCGGAGCCCAGCGTGGAGACGGTGGAGCGCGGTGCGGCCATGATGCGTCATGAGTTCGGCCCCGACACCATCATCGCCGTGGGTGGAGGGAGCCCTATGGATGCAGCCAAGATCATGTGGCTGCTCTATGAGCACCCGGAGATCTCCTTTGCCGATGTTCGGGAGAAGTTCTTCGACATCCGCAAGCGGGCCTTCAAGATTCCGCCCCTGGGCACCAAAGCCAGGCTAGTCTGCATCCCCACATCCTCGGGCACGGGTTCGGAGGTCACCCCATTCGCGGTCATCACCGATCATAAGACCGGGTACAAGTACCCCATCACCGACTACGCCCTGACCCCCAGCGTGGCCATCGTCGATCCGGTTCTGGCCCGCACCCAGCCCAAGCAGCTGGCCTGCGACTCGGGCTTCGATGCCCTGACCCACTGCATGGAGGCTTTTGTTTCCGTCTATGCCAATGACTACACCGACGCCATGGCCCTGCATGCGGCCAAGCTGATTTGGGACAACCTGGAGCCTGCCGTAGGCACTGCCGGCGGCGAGGCCAAGGTGCGCGCACAGGAGAAGATGCATAATGCGGCGACCATGGCGGGCATGGCCTTCGGTTCTGCCTTCCTTGGCATGTGCCACGGCATGGCGCATACCATCGGAGCCCTCTGCCATGTGGCCCATGGGCGCGCCAACTCCATCCTCCTGCCTTATGTGATCCGCTACAATGGACGGATTCCGGACGAGCCGACCAGCTGGCCCAAGTACAGCGAGTATGTGGCCCCGGAGCGCTACCGGGAGATGGCACACGTACTGGGCATCGAATCCGCTACTCCCGAGGAGGGTGTGGAGCTCTTGGCCCGTGCTGTGGAATCCTACAGGGACGAGCGCCTGGGTATGGATGACTCCTTCCAGGCGGCCGGAGTGGACGAGGACCTCTACTGGCAGTCCCTGGATCAGATCGGCATGCGAGCCTATGAGGACCAGTGCACGCCGGCCAACCCGCGCATTCCGCTGATTGAGGACATGAAGGACATCGCCGTGGCCGCCTACTATGGGGTCAGCCAGGAGGAGGGCCACCGGATGAGGGTTGCCCGGCAGGGCAAGGATGTGGTCCAGGAGGCCTCACAAGGGGCCTGACGAGGCCAGAATTGAACCGAGGGTTCCTCTGGAAGCGGCGCGACACGCCCGGATTCTTCTAGGGGAACCCTCGTGCTTTAATAAGAAAGTTGCCTGTTTTGGGCTCGCATTTTGTCAATCACAATAGCGGGTGCAGCGAGGAATCCCATCCCCACGGGATTCTCCACGGCTGCGCATGGATCCGGCTGAGGCCTGTCGGGAGGAATGTCTCCTGTGGCCGTCGTTCCGTGCCCTCGAAACAGACTGGGTAATCAGTTCATAGATCGCTAGAAAGGGCGGACGGCAATGGCGGGACAGAAAATCCGCATCAGGCTAAAGTCCTATGACCATGAGGTCATCGACCAATCGGCGAAGAAGATCGTCGAGACGGTGACGAACGCGGGCGCAACTGTGGTTGGCCCCGTTCCGCTGCCGACTGAGAAGAACGCGTATGTCGTCATCCGTTCTCCTCATAAGTACAAGGACTCCCGCGAGCACTTCGAGATGCGCACCCACAAGCGCCTGATCGACATCGTGGATCCCACGCCCAAGGCTGTGGATTCGCTGATGCACATCGATCTGCCGGCGGACGTCAACATTGAGATCAAACTGTAGGGGAGGAGGAAACCGCATGGCTGAAGAGCAGAGGAACCGCAAGGCTCTCCTGGGCCGCAAGCTGGGCATGTCCCAGGTCTGGGACGAGAACGGCTTCTTCGTCCCGGTGACCCTGGTGGACGTGTCCACCAACGTGGTGACCGCGGTCAAGAACCAGGAGAAGGACGGCTACCAGGCCATCCAGATCGGCTACGGGCAGATCGACCCCACCAAGGTGACCAAGCCGCTGGCTGGCCACTTCGCGAAGGCCGGAGTGACCCCGCGTCGCCACCTGGTCGAGGTCCGCACCGCCGATGCTGACAGCTATCAGCCCGGCCAGGAGCTGGGTCTGGACCTGCTGCCCGAGGGCAGCGAGGTCGACGTGACCGGCACCACCAAGGGCAAGGGCTTTGCCGGCACCATCAAGCGCTGGGGCTTCAAGTCCTACCGCCGCACCCACGGTTCGCACAAGAACGAGCGCCGTCCCGGTTCAGTGGGCGCTTGCGCAACGCCCAGCCGCATCCTCAAGGGCAAGCGGATGGCCGGCCGTATGGGTCATGACACCTCGACCGTCCAGAACCTGACCATCGTCTCCGCAGATGCCGAGAAGGGCGTCATCGCCATCAAGGGTGCCCTGCCCGGGCCCCGCGGCGCCATCGTCCTGGTTCGTTCGGCAGTGAAGGGAGCCTGAAATCATGGCTAAGTTGACTCTGAACATCACCGACGCCCAGGGCAAGAACACCGGGACTGTGGATGCACCCGAGCAGATCTTCGGCATTGCCGAAGAGGATGTCCGCTCACACGTGCCGTTGATCCACCAGGTGGTTGTCGCCCAGCTGGCTGCAGCCCGCCAGGGCACACACTCGGTCAAGACCCGGTCCACCGTCTCAGGTGGTGGCCGTAAGCCTTGGAAGCAGAAGGGCACCGGACGTGCTCGTCAGGGCTCCATCCGCGCTCCCCAGTGGACCGGAGGCGCCATTGTCCACGGCCCGCAGCCGCGCGACTACTCCCAGCGCACCCCCAAGAAGATGAAGGCCGCAGCATTGCGCTACGTTCTGTCCGACCGGGTCAATGCCGGGCGCGTGCACGTGGTTGACTTCGGCATTGGCGAGACCCCGTCCACCAAGGCCGCCAAGGCAGCCCTGCTGCCCCTGGTCGACAACAGATTCACCACCGTCGTGCTGTCCCGTGAGAACATCAACGAGTGGCTCTCCGTCAGGAACCTGCCAACCGTCCATGTCCTCTTCGCCGATCAGCTCAACACCTACGATGTGGTCACGGCCGAGGATGTCGTCTTCAGCAAGGATGGCTTTGATGCCTTCCTGGCTGCCAAGGGCGGCGCCAAGTCCGAGACCGTCAAGGAGGCCTGATTTTCATGGCAGCTATTCACAAGCCAGCACACGACATCATTCTGCGCCCGGTCGTCTCCGAGAAGAGCTATGCCAACTCGGACCGCGGCCAGTACACATTCGTGGTGGACCCTGATGCCAACAAGGTCGCCATCAAGCAGGCCATCGAGCAGATCTTCAACGTGAAGGTCACATCGGTCAACACCCTCAATCGGCAGGGCAAGCGGACCCGGACCCGTACGGGCTGGGGTCGTCGCGCCGCCGAGAAGCGCGCCATCGTCAAGGTGGCCGAGGGCCAGTCGATCGATGTCTTCGGTACCAACAACTGAAGGCTAGCCGAGAAAAGTTAAGGAAGAACTAGATTATGGCTATCCGTACATACAAGCCGACGACCGCGGGCCGTCGCAACGCCTCGGTTTCGGACTTCGCCGAAATCACGCGCTCCAAGCCCGAGAAGTCGCTGGTTCGCAAGCTGAGTAAGACCGGCGGACGCAACTCCTATGGTCGTGTCACCAGCCGCCATCGGGGCGGCGGACACAAGCGCCAGTACCGCCTCATCGACTTCCGTCGCTGGGACAAGGACGGCGTGCCCGCCAAGGTTGCTGAGATCGAATACGATCCCAACCGCTCGGCCCGCATCGCCCTTCTGCACTTTGCAGACGGCGAGAAGCGCTACATCATCGCCCCGCAGGGCATCAAGCAGGGTGACGTCATCGAGACCGGTCCCCAGGCCGACATCAAGCCCGGCAACAACCTGCCCCTGCGGAACATCCCCACCGGCACCATCGTCCACGCCATTGAGCTGCGGCCCCTGGGTGGCGCCAAGATCGCGCGCTCGGCCGGTGCTGCCGTCCAGTTGGTGGCCAAGGACGGGGCTTACGCCCAGCTGCGTATGCCCTCCGGCGAGATTCGCAACGTCGACTCCCGTTGCCGTGCAACGGTGGGCGAGGTCGGCAACAACGACCACGCCAACGTCCAGCTTGGCAAGGCAGGACGTGCCCGCTGGATGGGACGCAGGCCCATCACCCGTGGTGAATCCATGAACCCGGTCGACCACCCGCATGGCGGACGCACTCGCGGCGGAAAGCCGCCAGTGTCTCCCTGGGGCAAGGGCGAGGTCCGCACCCGCAGGCCCAAGAAGGCCTCCAACAAGATGATCGTGCGTCGTCGTCCAAATGGTAAGAACCGCAAGTAAGGGAGTGTCGGAAAGATGACTCGTAGCATCAAGAAGGGCCCATTCGTCGACGCCCACTTGCAGAAGAAAGTCGACGAGCAGAACGAGAAGGGCACCAAGAACGTCATCAAGACCTGGTCCCGTCGTTCCATGATTACCCCGGACTTCATCGGGCACACTTTCGCTGTGCACGATGGCCGTAAGCATGTCCCGGTCTTCGTCACCGAGGCCATGGTCGGTCACAAGCTCGGCGAGTTCGCCCCCACCCGGACCTTCAGGGGTCACGTGAAGGACGACAAGAAAGCACGCCGCTGAGGCGAGGGAGAGTAGAGACACATGGAAGCTAAGGCAATTGCACGTCACGTTCGCGTGACGCCTCGCAAGGCTCGCCGCGTCGTCGACCTCATCCGAGGCAAGCAGGCGACCGAGGCCGTGACCATTCTGAAGTTCGCCCCCCAGGACGCGGCCGTTCCGGTCCGCAAGTGCCTGGAGAGCGCCATCGCCAACGCGCGTGTCAAGGCGGACAAGGCCAACCAGCCCTTCCGCGAGAACGAGCTGATGGTTCGTGAGACCTACGTGGACGAGGGAACCACCCTGAAGCGGTTCCGCGCCCGCGCCCAGGGTCGTGCGGCCCGCATCAACAAGCGGACCAGCCACATCACCGTCGTGGTGGCCGACAAGGAAGGAGCCCGATAATGGGGCAGAAGATCAACCCGTTTGGGTACCGACTCGGCATCACCGAGGAGCACCGCAGCAAGTGGTACTCCGACTCCAACAAGGCGGGGGAGCGTTACAGCGACTTCGTCCTCGAGGACGACAAGATCCGCAAGGAGATGAACAAGGATCTGGAGCGCGCAGGCGTCTCCAAGATCGTCATCGAGCGGACCCGTGACCGTGTGCGCGTCGACATCCACACCGCCCGGCCGGGCATCGTCATCGGCCGTCGTGGAGCAGAGGCCGAGCGCGTGCGCGCCAAGCTGGAGAAGATCACCGGCAAACAGGTCCAACTGAACATCTTCGAGGTCAAGAACGCCTCCATCGATGCCCAGCTGGTGGCTCAGGGCATCGCCGAGCAGTTGACTAACCGCGTCACCTTCCGTCGGGCTATGCGCAAGGCTCAGCAGGATGCCATGCGGGCCGGCGCCAAGGGCATCAGGATCAAGCTGTCCGGCCGTCTGGGCGGAGCCGAGATGAGCCGTTCGGAGTTCTACCGCGAGGGCCGTGTGCCTCTGCAGACTCTGCGCGCCCTGATCGACTATGGCTTCTTCGAGGCCAGGACCACCTACGGCCGCATCGGCGTCAAGGTCTGGATCTACAAGGGCGATATGACCGAGCGTCAGTTCGAGGAGCAGCAGGCTCAGCAGAACAACCGCCCCGGTCGGCGCGGCGATCGTCGTCCCCGTCGTGGCGTCCGTCCCTCCGAGGGACGCACCCGCCGCGAGCAGGATGCAGCCAAGCAGAACAGCGGTGTGGCCGCGCCGCCGGCGGCGGCTCAGGAGCAGACCGCCTCGGCCCCCGTCGCAACCGAAGCAAAGGAGTGAGCCGTGCTTATCCCAAAGAGGACTAAATACCGCAAACAGCATCGTCCGGGTCGTTCGGGCATGTCCAAGGGCGGCAACGAGATCGCTTTCGGCGATTACGGCATCCAGGCCCTGGCTCCGGCCTACCTGACCAATAGGCAGATCGAGGCGGCCCGTATCGCCATGACCCGGTACATCAAGCGTGGTGGCCGAGTCTGGATCACGGTCTTCCCGGATCGCCCCCTGACCAAGCACGCCCTGGGATCCCGAATGGGTTCCGGCAAGGGTGCGCCCGAGTTCTGGGTGGCCAACGTCCGTCCCGGCCGGGTGCTCTTCGAAATCGGCGGCGTGAGCGAGGATGTGGCCCGCGAGGCCCTTCGCCGCGCTACTGACAAGCTTCCCATGAAGTGCCGGATTATTGCACGTGAAGGCGGTGACATCTGATGTCAGTCGGAACAGCCGAGTATTCCATCAAGAATCTGAATGAAAAGACCAATGCGGAGATCGAGGATTTCCTGAAGAAGTCCAAGGAAGAGCTGTTCAACCTGCGCTTCCAGTCGGCAACCGGTCAGCTGGAGAACACCTCCCGCCTCAAGGCCGTCAAGCACGACATCGCCAGGATGTACACCGTCCTGCGTGAGCGCGAGCTGGGCATCAGCCAGGAGCCCGCCGAAGCAAAGGCCGAGAGCAAAGCTGAGGAGAAGTAAGCATGGCTGACAAGCAGGAGCGCAACTTCCGCAAGGTTCGCAGCGGCTACGTCGTGTCCGACAAGATGGACAAGACCATCACCGTCGAGCTGGAGCAGCGTTCGACCCATCCCCTGTACGGCAAGGTCGTCCGCAGCAACCGCAAGGTCAAGGCCCATGATGAGAAGAACGAGGCCCATGTGGGCGACTTCGTGAGTATCATGGAGACCCGTCCTCTGAGCAAGACCAAGCGCTGGCGTCTCGACTCCATCGTCGAGCGCGCCAAGTAACAAGTTCGGCCAGGCTCCGCATTTCATCCCGCCCCGGTGCGGGGTGTCTGCGGAGAACCAGCGCGGCTAAGGAGAATCAATGATTCAGCAGGAATCGCGGCTTCAGGTCGCCGACAACACGGGTGCCAAGGAGATCCTGGCCATCCGCGTGCTCGGCGGGTCGAAGCGACGCTATGCCGGCATTGGCGATGTGATCGTCGCCACCGTCAAGGATGCCATTCCCGGCGGGTCGGTCAAGAAGGGCGAGGTCGTCAAGGCGGTCGTCGTCCGTACGGTCAAGGAGCATCGTCGTCACGACGGCTCCTACATCAAGTTCGACGAGAACGCGGCGGTCATCCTCGGCACAGGTCGTGAGCCCCGCGGCACTCGTATCTTCGGACCGGTCGGTCGTGAGCTGCGCGACAAGCGCTTCATGAAGATCGTGTCCCTGGCACCGGAGGTGATCTGAAGTGGTAGCCAAGATCAAGACAGGCGACCAGGTCAAGGTCATCCGCGGCAAGGATCGCGGCAAGGAGGGCAAGGTTCTGCGAATTCTGCCCAATGACCGCTTGATCGTCGAGGGTATTCAGATCGTCAAGAAGCATGTGCGGGCCACCCAGCAGGGTCAGGAGTCGGGCATCGTCCCGACCGAGGCGCCCATCCATCGCTCCAACGTGATGGTCATCGACCCGGAGACCAAGAAGCCGACTCGCATCGGCGTGAACATCAAGGAGGAGGCGCGTGACGGCAAGGTCAAGGTCGTGCGCACCCGCTTCGCCAAGAAGTCAGGCAAGGAGCTGTCATGAGCGATACCACCGTTGAAGCACCGGCAGTCCCTCGTTTGCTGCAGCAGTACCGCGAGAGCATCGTGCCCGAGCTGGAGAAGGAGTTCAAATTCTCCAACCCCATGCAGGTTCCCAGGATCGAGAAGGTCGTGGTCTCCATGGGTGTGGGTGCCGCGGCACGCGACTCAAAGCTGATTGAGGGCGCAGTCAAGGACCTGACGGCCATCACCGGCCAGAAGCCCAAGATCACCAAGGCCAAGAAGTCCGTGGCGCAGTTCCATCTGCGTGAGGGACAGGCCATCGGCGCCTTCGCCACCCTGCGCGGCGTGCGCATGTGGGAGTTCCTGGATCGTCTGCTGACACTGGCTCTGCCCCGTATCCGCGACTTCCGCGGCATCAGTGACCGTCAGTTCGACGGCCAGGGCAACTACAACTTCGGTCTCACGGAGCAGTCCATGTTCCACGAGATCGATCCTGATCAGATCGATCACCAGCGTGGTATGGATATCACCGTGGTGACCTCCACCAAGAACGATCAGGAGGCCCGCGCGCTGCTCAAGCAGCTGGGCTTCCCCTTCAAGGAGAACTGATATGGCAAAAACCGCTCTGAGAAACAAGGCGGCACGCAAGCCGAAGTTCAAGGTGCGTGGATACACGCGCTGCCAGGTCTGCGGTCGTCCTCATTCCGTCTATCGCAAGTTCGGCCTGTGCCGCATCTGCCTTCGCGAGAAGGCCCATCGCGGTGAGCTGCCGGGTGTGACGAAGTCCAGTTGGTAAAGATCGACGCTGAAGGTCCGCGGTCGCGGCAGTTTGCTGCCGGGCGGCGGAAACCACGGCGAGGAAGGGCATAAGCCCACATGACAATGACAGATCCCATCGCAGACATGCTGACACGTCTGCGTAATGCGAGTGCGGCCAAGCATGAAACAGTCGACATGCCGTACTCCAAGTTCAAGGCGAACATCGCGCAGATCCTCAAGCGCGAAGGTTTCATCGCCGATTACCGCGCCAAGGAGGCGCGCGTCGGGCAGGATCTGGAGATCACGCTCAAGTACGGCCCCGATGGACGCCAGTCCATTCAGGGGATCAAGCGCGTCTCCAAGCCCGGTCTGCGCCGGTACGCCAAGTCGGATTCCCTGCCCATGCCCCTGGGCGGGCTGGGAATCGCCATCATCTCGACAAGCTCGGGACTGATGACCCAAAAGGAATGCCTCGACAGGGGCATCGGCGGCGAGATCGTCGCCTACGTATGGTGAGAAAGGAGAGCTGAACATGGCATCGCATATCGGTAAGCTCCCCATCGCCGTTCCGGCAGGTGTGGAGGTGGCCTTCAAGGGCCAGGAATTCACCGCCAAGGGTCCCAAGGGCTCGGACGGATACACGCTGCCCGAGGGCATCACCGGCAAGGTCGAGGGTAATGAGATCATCATGACCCCCGCCGACGAGGACCGCACCACCAAGGCCAAGCACGGACTAAGCCGCTCCATCGTGGCTTCCATGGTCGAAGGCGTCTCCAAGGGCTACAGCAAGCACCTGCAGATCGTCGGCACCGGCTATCGCGTGGTCGCCAAGGGCAAGTCCCTGGAGTTCTCGCTGGGCTACTCGCACACCATCACCGTTGACCCCCCGGAGGGCATCACCTTCGAGACGCCGAACGCCAACGAAGTGGTCGTCTCCGGTATCGACAAGCAGGCCGTCGGCCAGGCTGCCGCCAACATCCGCGCCCTGCGTTCGCCCGAGCCTTACAAGGGCAAGGGCATCAAGTACGCCGACGAGCACATCCTGCGCAAGGCTGGAAAGGCTGGTAAGTGATATGACGGTCTCGATACTAGGCAAAGGCAAGAAGATCGCCCGTCTGCGCCGCCATGCCCGTCTGCGCAAGCGCGTTTCCGGCACGGCAGAGCGCCCCCGTCTGGTGGTCACACGAACCAACCGCAACATGATCGCCCAGATTGTCGACGACACCAGGGGTGTCACCCTGGTCAGCGAGTCGACCATGGCTTCGGACTACGGCTCCTTCAAAGGCACCAAGACCGAGGCCGCCCGCAAGGTGGGCGAGCAGATTGCGGCCAAGGCCAAGAAGGCCGGCATCACCACCGTGGTCTTTGACCGTGGTGGCAACAAGTACCACGGAAGGGTCGCAGCGGTTGCGGAAGGCGCCCGTGAGGGAGGTTTGGCACTGTGAGCGACAACGAAACGACAAAGGAAACAACCCAGGTGACTGAAGATTCCACAAATACTCAGTCCAGCCAGGGTGGCAGAAGGGACCGGAACGACCGGAACGATGATCGCCGCGGTGGTCGTCGTGGCGGTTCCCGTGACGGCCGCAGGGATGGCCGTCGTGGTCGTCGCGACCGCGACGAGCGTGACGACATGCTCGACAGGGTCGTCACCATCAACCGTGTCTCCAAGGTCCACAAGGGAGGCCGTACCTTCAGCTTCGCGGCTCTGGTAGTCGTGGGCGATGGCAAGGGCACTGTGGGCGTTGGCTACGGCAAGTCCCGTGAGGTTCCTGCAGCCATCTCCAAGGGTCAGCTGGATGCCAAGAAGCACATGTTCACCGTCCCCCGTATCCGCGGCACTGTCACCCACCCGGTGATCGGCCACGATGCGGCCGGCACGGTTCTCCTGCGGCCTGCAGCCCCCGGGACCGGCGTTATCGCCGGTGGTCCGGTCCGCGCCGTCCTGGAGTGTGCCGGCATCACTGATATCCTGAGCAAATCCATGGGATCGGCCACCGCCGTCAACATGGTGCGGGCCACTGTAGCTGCCTTGAAGCAGCTGGAGGAGCCCGAGGAGATCGCGGCACGCCGCGGTCTGCCTCTGGAGGAGGTCGCCCCCGATTCCCTCCTGCGCGCACGTGCCGCCGGCATCGCCGACGAGCGTAAGGAGCGCGAAGAGGCCAAGGCCAAGGCTGACGAGCAGTCGAAGGCAGGTGAGTGATGACCAAGCAGATCAAGATCACCCTGGTCAAGGGCGTGGCTCATGCCACCGACCGCCAGAAGGAGAACGTCAGGTCTCTGGGCCTTCACAAGATCGGCCAGTCAGTCCTTCGTGAGGACACCCCCGTCTACCGGGGGATGGCTGACAAGGTCCGCCACCTGGTGAACGTAGAGGAGGCAGACTGATTATGGCCAGCGACAAGCAAGAGCCTACCATCCTGCAGATGCATGACCTGCGTCCGGCTCCAGGCGCCAAGCGCGACCGTATCCGCGTCGGTCGTGGCGAGGGATCCAAGGGCAAGACCTCCGGTCGTGGCACCAAGGGCACCAAGGCCCGCTACCAGGTCCGTCCGGGCTTTGAAGGCGGCCAGCTGCCCCTGTACATGCGGCTGCCCAAGCTGCGCGGGTTCAGGAGCCCCTTCAAGAAGGAGTACCAGGTGGTCAACCTGGGTGCTCTGGAAGGGCTCTTCCCCAAGGGTGGCGAAGTCACCGTCAAGGATCTGGTCAATAAGGGAGCGGTCCGCAAGGGTCACCCCGTCAAGGTCCTGGGTGATGGTGACGTCAAGGCTGCTTTCACCCTCAAGGGCGTCAAGGCCTCGGCCTCGGCCAGAAGCAAGATAGAAGCCGCAGGCGGGTCCGTCTCCGAGGACTGATACTCATAGGGGACAGACCGTAAGGCAGATGATTCCGGCCCTCCCCGCTCCAAGCGGGCGGGGGCCGGAACTCGTTTCCGGCCTGGTTGCCGTCGGTTTTGACGGAGCCATCGGCTAAGCTGGTCGGAGCAAGAAGGTGCGATGCACCGGGACCAACGCGTGGGCGCGTAGGGAGGGAACTTAGGTGAGGACGTTAATCCAGGCCTTCAGGACCAAGGAGTTGAGGAAGAAAATCTTCTTCGTTCTTGGCATCATCATCATCTATCGCATCGGGTCGTTCATACCTACCCCAGGCGTGGATTATCCCGCCGTGCAGAAGTGCATCACCACGGCTGGCAATGAGGACTTCATCGGCCTGGTGAACCTGTTCTCGGGCGGAGCTCTACTGCAGCTGTCCATCTTCGCATTGGGCATCATGCCTTACATCACTGCATCCATCGTGGTGCAGCTGCTGCGCGTGGTTATTCCTCGTTTCGAGGCTCTGCACAAGGAGGGTCAGTCAGGCGAGGCCAAGTTGACCGAGTACACCAGGTATTTGACCATGGGTCTGGCCGTGCTGCAGTCCACGACCATTCTGGTTACGGCCAGCAAGGGCGCGCTTTTCGGTGGTGCCTGCCAACAGCATGTCATCCCTGACAGCTCTTGGTGGAATATGGCCGTCATGGTTCTGATCATGACCGGCGGCACCGGTCTGATTATGTGGATGGCCGAACTGATCACCGACAAGGGCATCGGTAACGGCATGTCCGTCCTGATCTTCATCTCCATCTGCTCCGGCTTCCTGCCGCAGCTCTGGAACATCGGTTGGGGGACCAACGGCAAGGATGGCGACTGGGTCAAGTTCGGCATTGTCGTGACCGTCTTGTTGGTTATCCTGATTCTGGTCGACTACGTGGAACTGGCTCAGCGTCGTATTCCCGTCCAGTACACCCGCAGGATGATTGGCCGTAAGATGTACGGCGGATCTTCCACCTATCTGCCGCTCAAGATCAACATGTCTGGCGTGATTCCCCCCATCTTCGCTTCGTCAATTTTGGCCATCCCTACCCTTATTGCCCAGTTCGGCAATTCCGATCAGAGCTGGGTCAAGTGGATTGATGCCAACATGGCCAACACGACCTCGGTCTGGTACATCGTGCTCTACTCGGTCATGATTGTCTTCTTCTGCTTCTTCTACACGTCCATCACCTTCAACCCGGACGAGACTGCCGACAACATGAAAGAGTATGGCGGCTTCATCCCGGGCATCAGGGCCGGGCGGGCCACCAGTCGATACCTGTCATATGTGATGAATCGGCTGAACACGGTGGGTGCCATCTATCTGCTCTTCGTGGCCCTGATTCCGACGGTGCTGATCATGCTGCTGAAGATCAACTCCAAGCTGCCCTTCGGCGGCACCACCATTCTGATTATCGCCGGTGTCGGCCTGGACACCCTGCGCCAGGCCAGGGCACAGACCGAACAGTTCCAGTACACCGGCTTCCTGCTGGAGGGCGAACACAAGGAGGGCTGACCCTTCTGCCGAAAACCCGCGAGTAATGGCTGACCGAAACAGTTGAAGGTCCGACCCTGGCCCTTGGTGGCATGGGGTCGGACCCTGTTGTATCCGGAAGACGGTTTGCACGAGTTTAGTGAGTGCAACCTGCGTTGGGCCAGATAGCCGCTAGCATACGTAAATGAGAGTTCTACACGGCTCAGACAGCTAAAATCGTCTGGGCCTTAGAGCCAAGAACAATAGAAGATCGAACAAAGGATAGGGAATGGCACAGCGACTGTTGATCATGGGACCTCAAGGTGTTGGCAAGGGCACACAGGCGGCCTTGCTCAGCAAGCATTACGGGATTCCTGCCATCTCCACCGGCGACATTTTCCGCTACAACCTGAAGAACGGAACCGAGTTGGGCAAGCAGGCCAAGGCTTACACCGACAAGGGTGAACTGGTTCCAGACGAGCTGACCAACAAGATCGTCAAGGACCGCCTTGGCATGGACGACGCCGCCCAGGGCTGGATTCTGGACGGCTACCCCCGTTCGGCCTCCCAGGTCGAGGCGCTGGACAAGATGCTCCAGGAGCTTGGCACTCCGCTGACAGCTGTGGTGGCCCTGGATGCAGACCATGACGTGCTCATGCAGCGCATCGCCAAGCGGGCCAAGGAAGAGGGGCGGGCAGACGATACACCCGAGGCCATTGCCAAGCGCCTGGATATCTATGCCAAGGAGACGGCCCCCCTGCTGAATACCTATAAGTCCCGTGGTCTTCTGGTCGCAGTGGATGGCCAGGGCGAGGTCGACCAGATCTCCAAGGAGATCATCACAGAGTTGGACGAGCGATAATTCATAGCCTGTCAGGCGAGAGTCCTGTCGCCAGTTGAATCAATCGTAGGAATGCCAAGCTTAGAATCCACCGGCAAGACTCGCTGATACGACTGACCGAGGCATAGAAGCTGCATGACCCCGAGGGGCGTGACAGCTTCTTTTTGTGGAGGGCGGAAATCCCTGCGCGTCCGCCCAACCCTGACGGACAGGATGATAGCCTAGGTGCATTCAGACCCTCTTTCGAGGGTATTGCATGTCGGTGATTGGCCGTAAAAGATAGAGAAATCAGCACAGAAACAGAAGAGGTTCACTTGAAGGGGTCTACGGCATCCGTAGTCAGATCGGATAAACAGGAACCAGCGCGTCCGAAGCATACCATCCGCACCATCCTGCGCTCCCTGCGCGAATACCGGAAGGCCAGCTTTCTGGCTCCGGCCTTCGTCTTTCTTGAGAGCGTTCTAGAGATTGTGATCCCGACCATCATGGCCTCCCTGATCGATCAGGGGGTCTCGGGGAGGTCCATGCCGGCCATCTTCAAATTCGGGCTGATTCTGCTGGCCTGCTCGGCCGTCTCCCTGTTTTCTGGGTTCATGTCCGGGCGGTATGCGGCCATCGCCTCTTCCGGCCTGGCCAAGAATGTCCGCAGCGATCTGTTCGCCAAGGTGCAGTCCTTCAGCTTCACCAACATCGACCGCTTCTCCACCGGATCCATCATCACCAGGCTGACCACCGATGTGACCAACCTGCAGAATGCCTATCAGATGGTCATCAGGGTCGGTGTCAGAGCGCCGATCATGGTCATTGTGGCCTGGCTCTTTTCTTATAAGATTTCCAGGCCCATATCCCTGGTCTTCCTGATCGCCATCCCCATCCTGGGCTTCGGATTGATCGGGCTGTCCCTGCTGGTTCACCCCATCTTCGAGCGCGTCTTCCACACCTACGACCACCTCAACAATGTGGTGGACGAGAACCTCCAGGGAATCAGAGTGGTCAAGTCATACAACCGGGAGGACTACGAGGAGCGCAAGTTCAACAGTATTTCCTTGGCCATCTATCGTGCCTTCTGCAAGGCCGAGCGGATCATGAGTCTGAACCCGGCATTGTTGAACTTCTGCATCTATGCCTCTCTGCTGGTCATATCCTGGATGGGCGCCTCCCAGATTGTTGCCTCCGGGAACAACGCTGCCCTGGGGCTGACCACGGGCGATCTGACCGCCCTGGTCACCTATGCCATCCAGATCATGATGGCCATGAACATGGTCTCCATGATTGTGGTCATGGTCGTCATCTCCCAGGCTTCCGCCGAGCGTATCTGCCAGGTGCTGGACGAGGTCAGCACCGTGCACGATCCCGCCAAGCCGGTCATGAAGGTGGCCGACGGATCCATCAGCTTCCAGGATGTGACATTCCGCTACTCGGACCGGTCCGAACGTCCGGTTCTGAGCCATATCAATCTGGACGTTCCCTCGGGCTCCACCCTGGGCATCGTGGGCGGGACCGGCTCCTCCAAATCCAGCCTGGTCCAGCTCATTCCCCGTCTCTATGACGTCACCGATGGGTCCCTCCAGGTGGGCGGGGTGGACGTGCGCCAGTACGATTTGACGGTCCTGCGCGACCAGGTGGCCATGGTGCTCCAGAAGAATGTCCTCTTCACCGGGACCATCGCCGAGAACCTGCGCTGGGGCAACCCTGAGGCCACGGACGACGAGCTGGTGCGCGCCTGTACTTTGGCTCAGGCCGACGGTTTCGTGCGGGAGTTTCCCGATGGTTATCAGACCTATCTGGACGAGGGCGGCACCAACCTCTCCGGCGGCCAACGACAGCGTCTGTGCATCGCGCGGGCCCTTCTGAAGAAGCCTGACATCCTGATTCTGGATGACTCAACCAGCGCCGTGGACACCAAGACCGACCAGCTGATCCGCCGGGCCTTCAGCCAGGAGATCCCCGACACCACCAAGATCATCATCTCCCAGCGTCTGGCCTCCGTGGAGGACGCCGATATGATCGTGGTCCTGGAGGAGGGCAGGATTCTCGACAAGGGCACCCACCATGAGCTTCTGCGAACATGTCAGGAGTACCGATCCATCTACGAATCACAGACCAGGAACCAGAGCGAGGAGGACAAGGACCATGAGTGACGGATCATTCAAGGACCGCAAACCCCGCCTGGACAAGGCCGCGCCGGGAACGACCCGCCGCATCCTGAGCTACTTGTTGGCCTACCGCTGGCAGCTGGCGGTGATCGTGGTCTGCATCATCATCAGCGCCGGGGCCCAAGCCGCATCGGCCTTCTTCCTGCAGCCACTGATCGACCACTACATCCTGCCGCTGGTCGGGGCCTCCGACCCTGACTGGGGACCGCTGATGAGGACCCTGATCCTGATGGGCTGCCTCTATGCGGTGGGGACCTTCTGCTCCTGGTTCTGGAACTGGCTGATCGTCAAGGTGGAGCAGGGCACCCTGAAGACCATCCGTGATCAGATGTTCGCCCACCAGCAGGAGCTGCCCATCGGCTTCTTCGACACCCATGAGCATGGCGACACCATGAGCCGCTACACCAACGACACGGATACCCTCCGTCAGGCCATCTCCCAGTCCTTCCCGCAGATGGTCTCCTCGGTCCTGTCCGCGTTGGCGGCCCTGATCTCCATGCTCTGGCTCTCCATTCCATTCACTGTTCTGACTCTGGTCTTCGCGGCGGTTCTGATTGTGGTGGTCCGGGTTCTGGTCACCCGAAGCGGTCGCTACTTCGTTCACCAGCAGCGCTATCTGGGCCAGGTGAACGCCTTCGTGGAAGAGGCCGTCAACGGGCAGAAGGTCATCAAGGTCTTCAACCATGAGGATGCCACCGCCAAGGTCTTCGAGGAGAGGAATGAGGAGCTCTTCCAGGCTTCGGCCCAGGCCAACACCTACGGCAATGTCACCATGCCGGTCGTGGGCAACATGGGCTACCTGCTCTATGTCATCCTGGCCATCGTCGGAGGTCTGGCCGGTATTGCGGGCATGGGCAATGTAGGACTGACCGGGGCGGGGCCGCTGACCCTGGGGACCATCGTCTCCCTTCTGACCCTCTCCCGCTCCTTCATCAACCCCATCGGCCAGGTCTCCATGCAGTTCAACATGGTCATGATGGCCCTGGCCGGTGCCTCCAGAATCTTCGACCTGATGGACCAGCCCGTCGAGTCCGACCAGGGTACGGTCAGATTGGTCAGCGTCGAACTGGCCTCGGACGGCCGGACCATGACCCCTGTCGACCACGAAACAGGGCACTGGGCCTGGAAGCGCGAGGCGGATGACGACGGCAGGCGCTCGCTGGAGGCCGCCATGAAGCTTCCCGGCGATGCCCGTGACGTGGCCCTTAAGGCCAAGGATCAAGCCATCACCTCTCCTGATGGGCGATACACCCTCCTTCAAGGGGATGTGCGATTCACCGATGTCAGCTTCGGATACGACCCGAGCAAGCCTGTCCTGCACGACATCACCTGGTTCGCCAAGCCAGGGCAGAAGGTTGCGCTGGTCGGTGCCACCGGTGCCGGCAAGACCACGATCACCAACCTGATCAACCGCTTCTACGACATCCAGCAGGGCCAGATCCTCTATGACGGGATCGATGTGAAGAACATCCGCAAGCCTGATCTCCGCCGCTCATTGGGCATCGTCCTTCAGGATGTCAACCTCTTTACGGGTACCGTCCTGGACAACATCCGCTACGGACGTCTGGATGCCACGGACCAGGAGTGCATCGAAGCCGCCAGGATGACCAACGCCGACAGCTTCATCCGCATGCTTCCCCAGGGCTACCAGACTGTTCTTGAGGGGGATGGAAGCGGACTGTCCCAGGGTCAGCGTCAGCTGATCTCAATTGCCAGGGCGGCTGTGGCCGATCCTCCAGCCATGATTCTGGACGAAGCCACTTCCTCAATCGATACCAGGACCGAGGAGGTGGTCCAGCAGGGCATGGACGCACTCATGCGAGGCCGGACGGTCTTCGTCATCGCCCATCGGCTCTCTACGGTTCGCAACTCCGATGTGATCATGGTCCTGGACCATGGGCGGATCATCGAGCGCGGCAACCACGATGAGCTGATAGCCAAGCATGGCGAGTACTACCAGCTCTATACCGGAGCCCTGGAACTGGAGTAGGGCTCTATGGGATTGCCGAGCGGTCGGGGGAAGATGCCGAAAGGCGTGATCAGGCATTAGACGAACGCCAGCCTAGGGGGTCGGTTCTTGATGGGCCGACCCCCTTTCATGTATATGCGACCGTCCGTTTTCAGCAGTTGACCCGAGCTGAACAAGTGTTGATCAGCCAAGACAGCCTAGTAGCAATTTTTTAATATTTTCAAACAATTTATGCAGTTCTGAGGGCTGATTCCGACTATAGACTGAGAGCAAATATATACAGTTTTGCTGAGCAGACAAGGGGCTGATGACCATGGGCGTCACAGTGAAAGTCACAGAGCTTACGATTCCAACCTACGGAATCGGAAAACCGGATAAGAATCCGCAATTTATTGAAAATCGAGTCTACCAGGGCTCTTCGGGACGGGTCTATCCTTATCCGGTCATCGAGACCATCTCGGATGAATGCAAGGATCAGGACTACAAGGCGGTCATTCTGGAGAACGAATACTTGGAGGTGACCGTCCTGCCTGAGTTGGGCGGACGAATCCAGTATGCCCGGGACAAGACCAACGACTATGACTTCGTCTACCGCAACCGGGTCATAAAGCCTGCCCTGGTAGGCCTGACCGGCCCTTGGATTTCCGGGGGCATCGAGTTCAACTGGCCGCAGCACCATCGGCCCAGCACCTTCCTTCCGGTGGACTGCACCCTCAAGGACCTGCCGGACGGTGGCAAGGCGGTGGTCTGCCACGATACCGACCGCATCTACGGCACCCAGGTCACCACCACCATCGCCTTGCATCCCGGGGTCAGCGTCATCGAAATCTCGGCCCGGCTCTACAACGGCACGCCCCTGCCCCAGTCCTTCCTCTGGTGGGCCAACCCGGCCGTGGCGGTCAACGAACACACCAGGACCGTCATGCCACCCGATGTCACTGCGGTCATGGACCACGGCAAGCGCGACGTCTCCCGCTATCCCATCGCGACGGGAATCTACTACAAGCACGACTACTCCCAGGGAGTGGATATCAGCCGCTACAAGAACGTGCCGGTGCCCACCTCCTATATGGCCGCGCATTCGGACTATGACTTCGTCGGCGGCTACGATTTCTCGCGGCAGGCGGGCATTCTGCATGTGGCTGACCATCACATCTCGCCGGGCAAGAAGCAGTGGACCTGGGGCTGCGGAGACTTCGGCCACGCCTGGGATCGCAATCTGACCGATGCCGACGGTCCCTATGTGGAGCTGATGACCGGTGTTTTCACTGACAACCAGCCTGACTTCACCTGGCTCAAGCCCTACGAGGGCAAGACCTTCACCCAGTACTTCATGCCCTACAAGCAGGTGGGGCTGGTCAAGAACGCCAGTGTGGATGCGGCCCTCAACCTGGAAGTCGGCCCCGAGCAGACCTTCGGAGCCGCCGGCGAGCATGAGGGGATCGAGGCCCAGGGGCTGAAGGCCGGGCAAGGGCGAGTCACCGTCTACGCCACACGGGTTCAAAAGGACGCGCGCGTCCAGGTCACTGCAGACGACGGATCCATCCTTTACCAGTGGCAGGGCACCCTTGGCCCCGACAATCAGGTCAGGGCCGAATTCGAGACAGGCGATCATCCGGCAACTGCACTGACAGCCCGAGTGGAGGACGCCCAAGGGCGGCTCCTGGTCAGCTATCGTCCACAGCCACCTGCCGATGGAAAGATTCCCGAGCCGGCGCAGGCCGCCGATCGGCCGGAGCGTATCGCCACCAATGAGGAACTGCTGCTGACCGGTTTGCACCTGGAACAGTACCGCCATGCCACCTACCGGCCTGATCCCTACTACCTGGAGGGGCTCAAGCGTGACCCGGGCGATGCACGCATCAACAACGCCTATGGCCGACTCCTGCTTCGACGCGGCGACTTCGCCGGAGCCGAACAGCACTTCCGCACGGCCATCAAGCGGCTGACCTGGCGCAACAGCCAACCTTATGATTCCGAGGCTCATTACAATCTGGGTCTCGCCTTGAGCTATCAGGGACGAATGGACGAGGCCTACGACGCTTTCTACAAGGCCACCTGGGACGATGCCCAAAAGGAACGGGCCTTCTTCTGCCTGGCCTGTATCGAGACATGTCGCGGTCAGCTGGAGCAGGCATTGGACTTCGTTCAGCGTGCTCTGACGCGCAACACCGACAACATCAGGGCTCGCGGGCTCAAGGCCTATCTGCTGCGCCGTCTGGGCAGGCGGGATCAGGCGAACCAAGTGGTCCGCGAGAATCTGGCCCTGGATCGGTTCGACTTTGTATCCGGCTACGAGCGGGTTTTGGCAGGCGGTGATCCGGACGAGCTGTCCAGACTGATGCGCGGTGATTACCTCAACCTACTGCGGACGGCACGAGACTATGCTGCATTCGGCGCCTATGAGGAGGCGCTGCAGTTGCTGGGCCAGGCCGATCAGCATCAGCCCATGGTCGGGTATTATCAAGGCTGGTATCTGCACCTGCTGGGGCGGAAGGATCAGGCCATTCAGGCCTTCCGGGCCGCTGAAGCCGCGCCTTCGGACTACTGTTTTCCCAATTCCCTGGATGATGTCGCCCCCCTGCGCACAGCCATGACCTTGGTCGATGGTCCCAAGGCAGCCTATTATCTGGGCTGCCTCTACTATGACAAGTCTCTGGCGGACCGGGCTATCAAGCTTTGGGAGCATTCCCGGCAATTGGACCCCGACTTCGCCACCGTCCACCGCAACCTGGCCATCGCCTACGGTAACAAGCGACACGATTGGCAGGCCGCCGATCAGGAAATCGAGACCGCCTGTCGGTTGGATCCTGAAGATGCACGGGTCTTTTTGGAACGGGATCAACTTCACAGGCTGATGGGCTGGAGCTTTGCCCGCCGCCTGCAGGAATTCGAGAAGCATCCAGAGGTTGTGGCCCGCAGGGACGATCTCTATATCGAATACCTGAGTCTGCTCAACCAGACTGGCAGTTATGAACGGGCCTATCAGCTGATGAGTGGCCGGCGATTCCATCCCTGGGAGGGCGGCGAGGGCAAAATCACCGCCCAATACCGAATCTCCCTGAAGCTGATGGCCAAGGATGCCATGGCGGCCCAGGATTGGGACCGTGCTGCGGACCTGCTGGAGCGTGCCATGACATATCCTGAAAACCTGGGCGAAGGCAAACTGGAAGGCCAGAAGGACAACGATCTGCACTACTACCTGGGGCTGGTCAGACGGGCCGCGGGTGACGAGGAAGCTGCGGATCAGGAGTTCCGTCTGGCCTGCCTAGGCTCCGGACAGGTGGGGGAGTCGCTCTACTACAACGATCAGCCCGCCGAGATGGTCCTCTTCCAGGGGTTGGCCCACCAGGCCCTGGGCGAGCAGGGTCCGGCCAACGCCTGCTACTACCGGTTGCTGGACTTCGGCGAGCAACACTTGGACGACCATGTGGAAAAGGACTACTTTGCAGTCTCCCTGCCTGACTTCCTGACCTTCGATGCGGACTATACCCGCATGAACCGGGTCCACTGCCTCTACCTGATGGCCCTGGCACGCATCGGCACAGGGCAGATCGACCAGGCTCGGGAGTGTCTGAAGCAGGTTCTGGAACTGGATGCCGGTCATATCCAGGCCGGGTTGTTCACTGATGAATTGGACCACAGGACAATTCTTGCCGGGAGGAAGTCATGACCAAGGTTGCATTGGCTGGAGCCTGGCAGGTTCAGTCCCCGTCTGAGCTGCAGGGAACCGTCCTGATGCCGGGCACGCTGGACACCAACGGACTCGGACATGATGATCAGGAGTTGTCCGCAGACTATGGCAGCGGCAAGCCCGGACCCATCGGCTCCCGGCTGACCAGGCGGCACACCTTCGAGGGGACAGTCAGATTGTCCCGGCAGATTCGATGGACCCCGCAGCCGGGGCGGAGGGTCTTTTTCGAGGTGGAGCGCGCTCGCCGCCTGGAGGTCAGGGTCGGTGAACGCCTGGTTGAGCCCTACCGTCCTCAGACCTTGAACACCCCCCATGTTTTCGAGCTGACTGGACTGCTGACGGGCGATGACCTGCTGCAGGTGGATTCCGACAATGCTTACAAGGGCATGCCCCACGACGCCATTCTGGATTCCTCGACCGCCACTGACCACACCCAGACCAACTGGAACGGGCTTCTGGGGGACATCGGCCTGCGTGTGGAGGAGGATACCTTTATAGATAGGGTCCGTGCCTACCCGCGTGGCGATGCGCTGACTGTAGAGGCTGATGTGGATTCGGGACAGGGATTCCATGGTCGCCTGAGGCTCTCTTCCGATGCGCTGGCCCAGCCTCTGGAGGTTGCTGCAGACCTGGAACCTGGGCGGCGAACACTGACCTGGTCCGATCTGCCGCTTGACGCCCATGCGGATCGCTGGGACGAATACCAGGGCTGTCTGCACGGCATAACGGTTGAACTTTTGACGCCGGACGGGTCCAGGGTGCTCTCGCGGGTCAGCACGGACTTCGGCATCCGTGACTTCGCTGCCGATGAGCAGGGGAGACTGGCTTTGAATGGCAGGGCCTTCTTCCTGCGTGGAGAGGCCAATTGCGCTGAGTTCCCGCAGACAGGCTTCCCGCCCATGGACGTGGGCTCCTGGATTCGTATTCTGGAGGCCTACCGTTCATACGGAGTGAATGTGGTCCGCTTCCATTCGCACTGCCCGCCCGAGGCAGCCTTCATCGCGGCGGACCGGATGGGTATGATGATGCAGCCCGAGCTCTCCCATTGGGACCACCAACATGCCTTCCAGGAGGATGTCAGCTACCGCTACTATCGCACCGAACTGGAGCAGACACTGCTCTTCCTGGCCAACCATCCCTCCTTCGTCATGCTCACCCTGGGCAACGAGCTGTCTGCGGATGCGACCGGTCACCAGCGCATGGCTCAGCTGGTGCAGGATGCCCGGAGCATTGACGATACCCGGCTCTATGCCAATTCCTCCAACCCGCACTATGGTCAGCTTGGCAGCGACGACTGCAACGAGGTCTACACCTCTGAGTCTTATAAGGGCCACGACCTGCGCTGCTGCTTTGCCAACATGCGTGGGTCCACCAACGCGGTTCATCCGGGCACTGCCCACAATTTCGAGGACACCATGCAGGAAGTCCGCAAAGAGTGCGAGGTGCCGGTCTATGGATTCGAGGTAGGGCAGTATGAGGTGCTGCCTGACTTCCGGGAGATTGAAGAGTTCACCGGGGTCACCCGTCCTGACAATTACGAAATGATCCGTGACAGGGTTCGTGAATCGGGCCTTGACCAGCGTACCTGGCTGGATTGGGTGGCCGCTACAGGCGAACTGTCACGGATCTGCTACCGGGAGGAGGTGGAGTCCGTCCTGCGAACTCCTTCCATGTCGGGGCTTTCGCTGCTGGGTCTTCAGGACTTTCCCGGACAAGGCACGGCTCTGGTGGGCATGATGGATGCCCACCTGCACCCCAAGCGCTTTTCCTTCGCCCGTCCTGAACGTTTCCGGTCCTTCTTCACCGATCAGTTGCCGCTGGCAGTCATGGACCGTTACGCCTATACCAACCGGGAGAAGCTTTCAGGGACGGTCAGGGTGGCCAACTACGGCCGACGCACCCTTCGGGGTGATCTGCGGCTGCGGTTGCAGGGCCCGGGGGTTGATCTGGAACATGTCTTCCGCAAGGTCACCTGTCCGGTGGACAAGCTGACCGATCTGGGAGCCTTCGAATTGCCTCTGGACGGAGTTGAAGGCAACCAACGCTGCCGTTTGAGTCTCGAGATCGACGGCGTGGCCAACGTCTATTCGGTCTGGGTCTACCAGGACAGCCAGCCTGACCGGCCAGACGGTCTGTACGAAGCCAGGAGGTTCGACCGGCAGGCGCGTCGGGTCCTGGACCAGGGGGGCACGGTCTATCTGAGTCCAGACTCCACGGCCCAGTCCCTGCCCGGATCTGTTCAGGCCCACTTCTCCACGGACTTCTGGTCGGTGGGAACGTTCAAGGACCAGAGCGGCACCATGGGGCAGTTCATTCAGGCCGACCACCCTGTTTTTGCCGATTTTCCGACCGACTCGCACACTGACTGGCAGTGGTGGCCCATGGCCACCCAGCGGGCCATCGTCCTGCCCGAGCGCTACCAGTCCATCATCACCGAGATGGATAGCTACGCCTACCTGCGACCCATGACGCAGCTGCTGGAATGCCGTTGCGGCAAGGGCCGGCTTCTCCTCTCCTCCATGGGCCTGCAGAATCTGTCCGAATATCCTGAGGCCAGGGCCCTACAGGCCAGCATCTACCGGTATCTGGGCTCCAAGGACTTCAACCCGCGTCAGAGGATTGATCCCGAGGTCATCGACCAGCTGGTCGCCTGAGTCCTGCTGTTCGCTAAAGCACAATAAGGGGCCGACCCACAATTTCAGCGGGCCGGCCCCTTTTGCTCGGATGGGCTAAGTACTATCTCAGAGGATGCCTTGGGCCACCATGGCATCGGCCACCTTGGTGAAGCCGGCCACATTGGCGCCCAGCATCAGGTCGCCCTCATGCCCGTATTCCTTGGATGCCTGGTAGGACTTCTGGAAGATCCCGGTCATAATGTCCTTCAGCCGCTGATCCACCTCGTCGAAGGTCCACTGCAGCCGAAGCGAGTTCTGGCTCATCTCCAGACCGGAGACTGCGACGCCGCCGGCATTGGCGGCCTTGGCGGGTCCATAGAGCACTTTGTTGTCCTGATAGACCTGGATGGCTTCGGGGGTGGAGGGCATGTTGGCGCCCTCGCAGACCACGGTGCATCCATTGGCGACCAGGGTCTTTGCGGATTCCTCATCGATTTCGTTCTGCGTGGCGCAGGGCAGGGCGATGTCGCAGGGTACAGTCCAGACGCCCTTGCAGCCCTCGTGGTACTCAGCGGAGTCCACGCGGTCCGCATACTCGCGAATTCGGCCGCGGTGACCAAGCTTGATGTCCTTGACGACGTCGAGGTCAATCCCGTTGGGATCGTAGACGTATCCGTTGGAGTCGGATGCCGTTACCACCTTGGCGCCCAGCTGCTGTGCCTTTTCGGTGGCGAAGATGGCCACGTTGCCCGAACCGGAGATGACTACGGTCTTGCCCTGGAAGGAATCCTTGCGCAGCGTCTGCAGGGCCTCCTGGGTATAGTAGCACAGGCCGTACCCCGTGGCCTCGGTCCTGGCCAGCGAGCCGCCGAAGGTCAGGTCCTTGCCGGTCAGAACACCCGAGTACTCGTCGCGAATTCTCTTGTACTGGCCGAACAGGTAGCCGATTTCGCGAGATCCTACGTTGATGTCGCCGGCGGGCACATCGGTGAACTGTCCGATGTGACGCTGCAGCTCGGTCATGAAGGCCTGGCAGAAGCGCATGACCTCGGCATCCGAGCGGCCCTTGGGGTCGAAGTCGGATCCGCCCTTGGCACCGCCCATGGGCAGTCCGGTCAGCGAATTCTTCAGAATCTGCTCGAAGCCCAGGAACTTGATGACGGACTCGGTCACGGTCGGGTGGAAGCGCAGGCCGCCCTTGTATGGGCCGATGGCCGAATTGAATTGGATCCGGTAGCCGCGGTTGACCTGGACATGGCCTTGGTCGTCGGTCCAGGCCACACGGAACTTGACTGCACGCTCGGGCTCGACCAGGCGCTCCAGCACGCCGTTGGCCTCATACTCGGGATGCCGCTCCACCACGGGCTCCAGGCTGGAGAAAACTTCGCGCACAGCCTGCAGGAATTCCGGCTGGTCGCCGTCGCGCTTCTCGACCTGCTGGTACACGCGCTTGATGTATTCGTTGGTGAGCATCTGAGCTCCTTTGACTAGGAATGGCCGGTCCATCCGGTCCACATACGATTGGGTCCGCCCTCAAGAGCCTACGGGGGCTGGCGGAATCTTATCCTATGGTAAATGCCTCAAAGTTACGTCACAAGAATTTTGGTCCGTAATGTCTGACATATGGTCATTCAAGGCCCGAAGAGTGAGAGAACGAGCAATCAAAGCAGCCAGCAAAGTTGAGTCTATATGACTCAACTTTTATTCCTTGGGTGAACATCGGGCATGGAACCCGGGGTCCGCGGTTTGGACAAAGTGAAGGGCAGGGATCCCGGGAAGACAGGTCAGGATGTCCGCCTGGGGTTCCGGTCCGCAGAAACTATGACTTACAGAATCAGGAGATGTGATTATGGCTATGTTTCCCGCATTGATGAACAACTCGATTTTCGGTGACTTCTTCGACGATCCCTTCTTCAACAACTGGCGTGACGGGCGTCGGCAGGGTCAGGGCGCCAAGAACGCGCTGAACAGCCCCTTGATGAACACGGATGTACGTGAGAAGGATGGGCAGTACCAGCTCTCCATCGATATGCCCGGCTTCGACAAGAAGGACATTGGCTTGCGTCTGGAGGATGGCTACCTGATTGTCTCCGCCCAGAAGAACGGTGACCAGGGCGACAAGGACGACCAGGGACGGTGGATTCGGCGTGAGCGCTACACCGGGTCCTGCTCCCGCAGCTTCTATGTGGGCGACAAGGTCCGTCAGGAGGACATTCATGCCCACTATGCCAACGGCACCCTGGAGGTGACCCTGCCCAAGACCAGCATTGAGCCGGCTGACAACACGCAGAACATCGCCATCGAGGACTGAGGGATTCTGGTCCTTATCGGACCGTCTGAACGACTGCTATACTGATTGAGCGACAGCCGTTCAGACGGCCCTTTTGTCGTGTCAACACGCTATTGCCCAATTTTGGGTCCATCAATGCTATACTTGCCATTTGGCGTGTCTTTCGGCGCGCTGTGTAACCGGCCGAGGATCGGATAGAAGGCTTATGGCAAAAGATGGTGTGATCGAGGTGGAAGGGCGTGTGGTCGAGGCCCTCCCGAATGCGATGTTCCGCGTCGAGCTCGAGAACAAGCACCTGGTGCTGGCCACCATTTCCGGCAAGATGCGCAAGAATTACATCCGCATTCTGCCCCAGGATCGGGTGGTGCTCGAAATGAGTCCCTATGATCTGAACCGCGGACGGATTACGTACCGGTATAAGTAACAAGGTACACAAGCAAAGGAAAACCATGAAGGTCAGCCCTAGTGTGAAGAGAATCTGCGAGAACTGCCGCGTGATTCGTCGTCACGGCCGCGTCATGGTGATCTGCAAAAACCCACGCCACAAGCAGCGCCAGGGCTGAGCGGATTCCCAGCGGCAACGAACACCAAAGGCGCTGAGTCACAGCCAGCAGGCTGAACCCCGGGTGCGCAGGCCCGGGCCGGGAGACCGGAAGACTCGGTGCACGACCTGCGTAGAACAAAAAGGAATCGCAATGGCACGTCTTGCCGGAGTCGACATCCCCAACGAGAAGCGCATAGAGATAGCCCTCACCTATATCTTCGGTGTGGGGCGTACTCGCGCCAAGGAAACACTTGCCGCGACCGGAGTGAATCCGGACACCCGCGTCAAGGATCTCACGGACGAGCAGCTCATTACGCTGCGTGATTACCTCGAGGGAAACTACAAGATCGAGGGTGATCTGCGTCGTGAGATCGACGCTGATATTCGCCGTAAGATCCAAATCAACTGCTATCAGGGCCAGCGCCACCGCCGGGGCCTGCCCGTGCGCGGCCAGCGGACCAAGACCAACGCCCGCACCCGCAAGGGACCCAAGCGCACCGTCGCCGGAAAGAAGAAGGCGACCAAGTAAGGCCGAATGCGAAGCGGGGATGAGGGTCCCCGATGGTTCGCACTAGCAATTAGTTATTCGTTATTCGTGACAAGGAAACGAGGATCAATGGCAGCAGCAAAGCAGGCCGCGCGCAAGCCTCGTCGTCGGGATCGCAAGTCGGTTCCGGTCGGGCAGGCGCATATCAAGTCAACATTCAACAACACCATCATCTCCATCACCGATCCTTCCGGTGCTGTAGTGGCCTGGGCTTCAGGCGGCGACGTAGGCTTCAAGGGCTCCCGCAAGTCCACTCCTTACGCTGCGGGCATGGCCGCCGAATCCGCAGCCCGCAAGGCCATGGAGCATGGGGTCAAGAAGGTGGATGTCTTCGTCAAGGGCCCGGGTTCGGGCCGTGAGACCGCCATCCGCTCCCTGCAGTCCGCAGGCCTGGAGGTCGGTTCCATCTCCGATGTGACCCCCCAGGCACACAATGGCGTTCGTCCTCCCAAGCGCCGTCGCGTCTGAGCACTAGAAAACCCATGAATCCACCCGCGAAGATCGGTGAGTGCACCACCGGTCGGAGCTGAAAGGATAGCAACAGTGCTTATTGCACAGCGTCCGACTCTTACTGAAGAAGTCGTCAATGCCCAGCGCTCCCGTTTCACCATCGAGCCCTTGGAGCCCGGATTCGGGTACACCTTGGGCAACTCCCTGCGTCGTACCCTGCTGAGCTCCATACCCGGTGCGGCTGTGACCTCGGTCCGCATTTCGGGTGCCCTGCACGAGTTCACCACGCTGCCTGGTGTGGAGGAGGACGTCACTGAGATCCTGCTCAACATCAAAGGCATCGTGCTGACCAGCGAGTACGACGAGCCTGTGGTCATGTATTTGCGCAAGAGCGGCAAGGGTGAGGCCACCGCCGGGGACATCACCCCGCCGGCCGGCGTCACCGTGGCCAATCCTGATCTGCATATTGCGACCCTGGCTGAGGATGGCGAGCTGGAGATCGAGTTTACGGTGGAGCGTGGGCGTGGATACGTCCAGGCCCAGCTCAACAAGCAGGACAACGATGAGATTGGCCGCATCCCGGTCGATTCCATTTACTCTCCTGTGCTCAAGGTCAGCTACAAGGTCGAGGCCACCCGTGTCGAGCAGCGCACGGATTTCGACAAGCTGATTCTGGATGTGGAGACCAAGCCTGCCATCTCGCCGCGTGACGCGGTGGCATCAGCTGGGTCGACCCTGGTCGAGCTCTTCGGCCTCTGCCGTGAGCTCAACACCCAGGCCGAAGGCGTGGAGGTCGGACCCGAGCCTGTGGTGGAAGAGGCCGATCCGCAGATGTCCGTGCCGATTGAGGACCTGAACCTGACGCAGCGTTCCTACAACTGCCTCAAGCGCGAAGGAATCCACACCATCGGCGAACTGGTCTCGCATACCGAGCAGGATCTGCTGGACATCCGTAACTTCGGCATGAAGTCCATCGACGAGGTCAAGGAGAAGCTTGAGGGCATGGGGCTGTCGCTGAAGGCCTCCCCGCTGGGCTTCGACACCAATAATCTCGAGGGAGGCACCTTCTTCTCGCCTGACGACGAGTGAAGGATAGCAGCCTTCGTATGAGCGGACGAGGGGGAAGGGTTCCGTCGTCTGCCGACAGAAATTCCGGGAAGTCGGATGTTCGGGCGTATGCCCACCTGTCCTCCCGGGCCGTAAGGAGATAATCCAATGCCAAAACCTAGCAAGGGCCCACGTCTGGCCTCCAGCCCGGCCCACGAGCGGTTGATGCTGGCCAACATGGCCACCAGCCTCTTCGCCAACGGCCGTATCACGACCACACTGCCCAAGGCCAAGCGCCTGCGTCCGCTCGCTGAGCGGCTGATCACCTTCGCCAAGCGCGGGGATCTGCCCGCCCGCCGCCGCGTTATGCGCGTCATCCGCGACAAGTCTGTGGTTCATATCCTGTTCACGCAGATTGCCGAGCAGATGCAGCAGCGTGAGGGTGGCTACACCCGCATCACCAAGATTGCACCCCGCCGCGGAGACAACTCTCCGCAGGCCGTAATCGAGCTGGTCACCGAGCCCCTGTCGGCCAAGAAGGCCGTCGTCAAGGAAGCTGAGTCCGCGGCGAAGGTGGCTGCCAAGGACGACAACGCCGAGGTGGCAGCAGCCACCGATGCCGCTGTCGCCGAAGGCGCTGCCAAGGATGCCGTCGACCAGGCCGTTGAGGCCAACGAGTCCGATCAGGACGTGGCCCAGGCCGACCAGGCGGCCGAGGATCTGGAGCAGACCGCTGACAAGGCTGATCAGGCTGAAGCCCAGGCTCAGGAAGATGCCGACGTGGCTGAGGATGCCGAGAAGGCTGCCGAGTAATCGGTCCTTGTGTATCTGGTGACGGGGTCGGGGAGCATGGCTCTCCGGCCCCGTTTGTCATTGCTGCCAGGGAGGTCGTGATGGAGGATCAGAAAGGGAAGATGTCCCTTGTCAGGCTGCGTATGGACCTGGCCTACGACGGCGGCGGCTTCCATGGTTGGGCCCGGCAGCCCGGGCTACGCACGGTCCAGGGTTGCATCGAGCATGCTCTGTCTCTGATTACCGGAGCCCGCAGATCGAATGGTGAGGTTTCCTATCGCCAAGCCGACTGGGAACCCAGACTGGTCGTGGCTGGAAGGACAGACACTGGGGTCCACGCATCTCACCAAGTGGCACACTTGGACGTTCCCGTCGCTGTGCTCGAATCCTGCAGGGGACATATGGGGGTCGATGGTGTTTTGGCCCTGGAACGCCGCCTCCGGCACCTGTTGCCTGCCGACATCGTTCTGCTCGGTCTCGGATTGGCCCCTACAGGTTTCGATGCCCGCTTCTCTGCCCTGGAACGTACCTACCTGTATCGGGTCAGCCAGGGGGGTCAGCCAGGAGATCCGCGCATGCGGGGCTATGTGCTGGACCTGGAGGGGAGCCTGGATCTGCAAGCTATGAACGAGGCCGCAGCGAAGTGTATCGGTCTGCATGACTTCGGATCCTTTGCCAGGCCAAACCCTGGCGGCACGACCATCCGCAAGGTCCTGGCAGCACACTGGGACCTGGTTCCCACTGTGAATCTGTGCGAGGCTGCTCAGGGACAGGATGCCGTCGGATACCTTCCGACCTTTATGGAGTCCGGGCTGACCGTCTTTCGGATTGTAGCCGATGCTTTTGCGCATAACATGGTCCGCTCACTGGTTGCGGCCTGCATCCAGGTGGGCCAGGGGCGACGCTCCGTGCAATGGTTTGCCGACAAGGTGGCCCACCCCCTGCGTGAAGGTTCCACTGGTCCTATAGATGCTCGAGGGTTGACCCTGGAGCATGTGGCCTACCCGCCTGATGACCAGCTTGCTGAGCGGGCGCAGGCCATCCGAGCACGCCGGACACTGTGATTCCCTGGTTGTTCACAGTGGCCGTTGGCTGCGCCACGCCGCTTGCCAGGTAGGGACTCTGTGGCATAATAGAAAAGTTGTTGTTCGGCAGTGTCGGGCAACGACTATGGTTGAGTGTCCGAGCGGTCTAAGGAGCACGCCTCGAAAGCGTGTGAGGGCAACTCCCTCCGCGAGTTCGAATCTCGCCTCAACCGCCCTTATCGACCCCGGCCCGATGGTCGGGGCCTTTTACGTTTTACCCTGTTGCTGCCTTTCACGGTTTAGTGGCACACTTGGAGTATCAGGTTTCATAATTGCTGCTGATATGCGGTCCATAGAAGACCGACTTTTTGCGGAGTGACCGAGAGAATGGCACCCGTTTGGTTCATGGATGTCAGATGTGATTGGTTTTCCGTATGCAATCTTTGACTACCTAGTTTGGCATGACCATGAGCAGCGATACTCAGCAAATGAAAAGACCGTCCAATGCAGAAGGCGATGTGGTGGTCACACCGGCTCGCCTCCTACATTGCACGGGTTCATACCCCCCTGCGTTCCTGTGGAATACTCCTGTGGAACACGTTCTATATTAGCACCGTCTGAAACTTTGGCGCCACTCGTAAGGTTTCGTGAAATCTGCGGTAAGCAATAGTTAATGTGCTGTGCTTGATGATTGCGCTTCATGATTGACCAGGTTTTGGGCATGAATGGGCAAGGGTTGCTCGCATATGCGGATGAGGAGACGTGCGAACGCTACTAGTGGAACCTGCCGGTGGTTGGTCCGTCCTGGACGTCAGTGCTTTGGCACCTGTAGCAGGGCTGACGAAGTGGCCGGGTAGCCGAGGTTCATGGCCATGGACATGTGGGCTACGATCATGTCGACCAGGGCCGATGTGGCCTGCCGGTGGCTTTTCTCGTTCTGACTGGCATCGGTTCGTATGGCGCCTGAGGAGCCGTTCAGTTTTCTCCCCACGGCCAGTAGGGTCCGTGCCGTATCCATCTCGATCAGGGCAGGGGTAGGGGTCTGTATTCCGGTTGGCGGGGTCGGTGGACTTTTCGAGGGTGCGCCAGTAGATCAGTGGTAGAATAGACCCCCTGCCGGGGATCGTGCTTGGCGCGACCGACCAGAATCTGTGCGGCTGCAGTGTGTGCATCGGCCAGGGTGAGCATCCACGCGGCATCCGTCTTGCGTGCTGCGAGCACCGAAAGTTCGAATCCTGAACGGTCTTCGCCTATGATGGCCTGATCGGCCAATTCGACCGGCAGTGCCTTGGCCAGTGGATCCAACTGCTGTGCAGCCTGAACCAGCCTCAATGTAGCCGTTTGGCGATTGGCCTGTCCGCCCTGGGAGGCCGTCAAAGCCTGGGCTGCGTGTACCGTGGCTTCGTCCAAGCGGGCAGGGCACTCACGGGCCGCTTGGATCCAGGCCTGGGCCCGGCTATTTGCCTGATCCCTCTGAAGCTGTTCTGACTGCCGGGCTCGCGTCCATGCCTGCTCACATGCTGTGGGACGGAGATTGTCGGGGTCGTGCTGGCTGACATGCACCGCTGAGGGTGCGCATCCTGAGATGGTGGCAGCCAGCAGAAGAACTGCGATACCGGCCCTCATTCGTCGTGCCAGGATCGTTGGCCGACGACTCGCCCACCCGTGGTATTCAGGAACCGGCTGTGTCTGCATGAAAGGTTAGAATAGTAGGCATTGCAGACTAAAAGAAGCACGGTCTGAATAACTTCATAGGAGGTCTTGACATGGAACTGGACCTGGCTGAAATTCATCAGCTGGCACACGAACAAGGGATTGATGCCGAGACCTTGGATCAAGCACTGAGCGAGGCTCTTCTTCTGGCCTACCAGAAGTCGCCTCATGCAGCCAAACACGCACGTGTGGAGCTGGACGAACGTGCGGGGACTTTTACCATCTGGGCACAGGACGAGATCGCTCGTGAACCCACCCCCGAAGAGCCCGAACCGGGGTATGATCTGGGCGAGGAATACGACGACACACCGAAGGACTTCGATAGGCTGGCGGCTTCCACAGCCCGCCAGGTCATCCGTCAGCTCTTCCGCCAGGCCGACGATGAGCGAGTCTTCGGAGCTTTCTCGGGCCAAAAGGGCCATCTGATCACCGGAGTCGTGCAGCAGGATGCCAGCGATCCCGGCAACGTGCATGTGGCCGTAGATAATGTCGAGGCCATTTTGCCCCGGCGTGAGCAGGTGCCTGGAGAGCATTACCAGCACGGCCAGCGGATCCGTGTCTACGTGGTCAATGTCTCCCGTGGGCTCAAGGGGCCGGAAATCATCGTGTCGCGTTCCCACCCGGAGCTGGTTCGCCGCCTCTTTGAGCGGGAGGTGCCCGAGCTGGTCTCTGGTGCAGTCTCCATCATGGCCATTGCCCGTGAGGCCGGTGCCAGAACCAAGATCGCGGTTCGTGCCAACACCAAGGGGGTCAATCCCAAGGGCGCGCTGATCGGCCCGGCGGGTGCTCGCGTTCGTGCCGTCATGGAGAACCTGGGACCTGAGAAGATCGACATCGTGGACTGGTCCAAGGACCCCGCCGAATTCGTGGCTGCGGCCCTGTCCCCGGCCGTGGTCCGTCAGGTGCAGATCGTCAGCGAGCCCAACCGCACGGCCATTGCCTTCATCAAGGATGCCCAGCTCTCCCTGGCCATTGGTAAAGAGGGCCAGAACGCCCGTCTTGCCGCCAAGCTGACCGGATGGAAGATTGGCATCGAGTCCGAGGAGGCCCACCAGCAAAAACTACGTGAACTGCAGGCGCAATCGGCTTCGGCTGCTGGTGAAGACGCCTGAGAGCAAACATCCGACGACGCGAGTATGCTGGACCCGGTATCCCGAGTCCGGAGGTTCATGCCGTCGGCCCCGGCACAGAGACGAGGTAACACGATCATGGTCGCACGATGAGACAGGATATGTTCGCCGTCATGAAAGAGTGATCGCGCCGGTCATATGCGCGGTCCGGTAAGGAGAAAGTAAGTGCCCAAAGCACGCGTGTATGAGCTGGCCAAGGAATTTGGCGTAGACAGCAAGACTGTTCTGGCGAAATTGAAGGACATGGGCGAATTCGTCAAGTCCGCATCCTCCACTGTCGAGGCCCCTGTGGTTCGTCGACTCAAGAACGCTTTCCCCCAGAAGGGACAAAGCGACGCTGGGCAGGCCGCTGCGCGAAATGCCCGCCCCGGTAGCCCTAATCACGGAAGCGGCCAGGGTCAGCATGGCCGTGCGCAGTCCGGCGGCACCCAGCCGCCAACACCTGGGCCCAAGCCCGGACAGAATCATCGGTCCTCGGCCGACGGCGAGGCGCCACGGGGTCAGCAGCGTCACGGTGGCCACTTCCCCAAGCCCGGTGCATCCCAGGGTAATCGCAACGAGCATGAGCAGCGCAACCAGTCCCGTGGACCCAAGCCTTCAGCCATGGGCAGGCCCGGCCCCCAGGGCTCGCGCAACAACGGTCGTCCTGGTGGTTCCAACGCTGCGGCGGCACGTCATGGCGCACGGCCGGGAGCATCCACGCCCCGTCCGGGCAATAATCCTTTCAGCCGAAAGCAGGGGATGAAGGCCCCCATGCCTTCGGATATCCCCAGGCCGCATCCTATGGCCAGGCCCACCGTCAACGACTCCCGCAGGGGCCGGGGCGGATTCCGCAACGGTCGTGGCGGTCGCCCCGGGCAGGGCGCCCGTCCAGGGCAGTGGGGCCATAGCCGTCCAGGCCAGCAGACCCATCAGGGCGGCGGCAGCCGTTTCGGCGGTGCTTCGTCGGCGCCTTCGGGTGGCTTCCGTGGCGGTTCCGGCCGTGGTGGTCGTGGTCGCGGCGGTGCTGCTGGAGCATTCGGTCGCCAGGGAGGTAAGTCCTCCAAGGCCCGCAAGAATCGGATGGCCAAGAGGCATGAATTCCAGGAGATGAAGGCACCCGTCATCGGCGGTGTGCGCATCCCCGCAGGCAATGGACGTACCGTCAAGCTGCGTCAGGGCGCAACCCTGGCCGACCTGGCCGACAAGATCAACGTCAACCCTGCCGCCCTGGTCACGGTGCTCTTCCACCTGGGCGAGATGGCTACGGCCACCCAGTCCCTGGATGAGGCCACTTTCCAGATTCTGGGCGACGAGATTGGATGGAAGATCCGCATCGTCTCCGCTGAGGAGGAGGACAAGGAGCTCCTTCAGCAGTTCGACATCAACCTGGACGAAGAACGTGAGGACCAGGACGACAAGAACCTGCAGCCCAGGCCTCCGGTGGTTACGGTCATGGGCCATGTCGACCATGGTAAGACCCGGCTGCTGGACACCATCCGCAAGACCAACACGACCACCCAGGAGGCTGGCGGCATCACCCAGCGCATCGGGGCCTACCAGGCCACGGTCACCCTGGATGGGGAGGATCGCAAGATCACCTTCCTGGACACCCCTGGCCACGAGGCCTTTACGGCCATGCGTGCCCGTGGTGCCGAGCTGACTGATGTGGCTGTCCTGGTGGTGGCCGCGGACGACGGCGTCATGCCGCAGACCGTGGAGGCCATCAACCATGCACAGGCCGCACATGTGCCCATCGTGGTGGCTGTCAACAAGATTGATGTCGAGGGAGCCAATCCCCAGAAGGTACGTGGTCAGCTGACCGAGTTCGGACTGGTATCCGAAGAGTACGGCGGCGACACTATGTTCGTCGACATCTCCGCCAAGCTGGGTACCAACGTGGACAAGCTCCTGGAGGCCGTCCTGCTGACTGCCGATGCAGATCTTGACCTTCGGGCCAACCCCGACATGGACGCTCGCGGTGCCACGGTCGAGGCCCGCCTGGACAAGGGCCGTGGAGCTGTGGCCACTGTGTTGGTCCAGCAGGGAACCCTGCATGTAGGCGATGCCATTGTGGCTGGATCGGCCTATGGCCGTGTACGTGCCATGCTGGACGAGAACGGTCGGCAGATGGACGCTGCCGGTCCTTCCACGCCTGTCCAGGTGCTGGGCCTTACCTCGGTGCCTACCGCCGGTGACCTCTTCCTGGTCGCACCCGACGACCGCACAGCCCGTCAGATTGCCGAGAAGCGCGAGGCTTCGGCCCGCGCCGCACAGCTGGCCAAGCGCCGCAAGGTGGTCTCCTTGGAGAGCTTGAAGGAGCAGTTCGCCAAGTCCGAGGTGGACATGCTCAACATCGTCATCAAGGGCGACTCCTCCGGCTCGGTCGAGGCCCTGGAAGACTCCCTGATGAAGATCGAGGTCTCCGACGAGGTCGGGATCCAGGTCATCCACCGGGGCGTGGGCGCCATCACCCAGAACGACGTCAACCTGGCTACGGTCGACAAGGCCGTCATCATCGGTTTCAATGTCCGGCCCAACAGACAGGTTCAGGATCTGGCCGACCGCGAGGGCGTGGAGATCAAGTACTACTCGGTCATCTACAATGCCATCGAGGACATCGAGGCTGCGCTCAAGGGCATGCTTAAGCCGGAGTACGAGGAGGTCACCACCTCCCACTCCGAGATCCGCGAGATCTTCCGCTCCTCCAAGTTCGGCAACATCGCTGGCGTCATGGTCCAGGATGGCACCGTCAAGCGGGGCACCAAGGCTCGCATCGCCCGCAACGGGGTGGTCACCATCAACGACCTGGAGATTTCCTCCCTGCGCCGGTTCAAGGACGACGTCAACGAGGTATCCGAAGGATACGAGGCTGGCATCAACCTGGGCTCCTTCAACGACATCGAGGTGGGCGACATCATCGAGACCTACGAGATGCGGGAAGTGGAACGCAAGTAGGGCCTGTCGACCATCCGACCACATGTCGGAGGGTCTGTGGTGATCCGCCCCGGTCTGGGTACTCCCTGGCCGGGGCGGATGTCCATGAATGAGACGATTGGTTATGGACGGTTTGAGAAAGGAATCATGATGGCTGGAAATCCCCGCGCTGTACGCATAGCAGCCCTGATACAACGGGTTGTGGCCTCTGCGCTGGAGTCCCAGATGCACGACAAGCGCCTGGCAGGGGTCACCGTCACTGAGGTTCGGGTCACCAACGACCTGCAGATAGCCAAGATCTACTGGACCCAGCTGGGTCGGTCCGGACACGAGGCCGGTGAGCGCAAGCGGGCCCAGCAGGCCCTGCGGCAGGCCTCAGGCAGGCTTCGCACCCTGGTCGGCGCCCGGGCCGGTCTGCGACTGACGCCTACGCTGCGCTTCATCTACGATGAGGTGCCTGCCGAGGCTACCGAGATTGAGGATGTGTTGACTGCGGCCCGTCACAGAGACGAGGCCATGGCCAAGGCCCGGGTCAATGCCAGCTATGCCGGTGACCCCGATCCATATAGGCATGACGACGAAGAAGAGACCGGTGGGTCGGACTCCGTCCCTGATGAACCTGCGGCAGAGGATGCGGATGAAGCCGACCGCTGAGTCGTCGGACGTGATGGATTCTGGTCATGGTGAACCGACCTCGGGCATCATCCTTGTTGACAAGCCGAGCGGTGTGACTAGCCATGACGTGGTGGCCGCCGTCCGTTCTGGCCTCGGCATGCGTCGCGTAGGCCATGCCGGGACCCTGGATCCCATGGCCACCGGCCTGCTGGTCCTTGGATTCGGCCAGGCTACGCGGTTGCTGACGGTCATCGTCGGCCATGACAAAACCTACCGGGCCACCATGCGCCTGGGACTGGGTACCACCACGGACGATGCGGACGGGGAATTGCTGCCGGCCCGTCCTGGAGTTGTGCAGAGGGTGGACGAGCTGACAGCCCAGGGTCTGCAGGACCTGATTGATCGTTGCTTCACCGGCTGGATCGACCAGGTGCCAGATGTATTCTCCGCCATCAAGGTCAGGGGCAGGCGGGCCTATGATCTGGCTCGCGCAGGCCAGGAGGTCAGGCTGGAACCCCGCCGCATTCGGATTGCATCCTTCCGTCTGCTCGACTTTCGTCGTGTGGATCTGCCTGACCAGGGTGTCAGGGTGGTCGATGCGGATGTGGAGGTGACCTGCTCCAGCGGCACCTACATCAGGGCCCTGGCTCGCGACCTGGGCGAGCGGCTGGATTTGGGCGGCTACCTGACCGCTCTACGAAGGATTCGGGTAGGTCCATTCGATCTGGGGGATTCCAATCTGGCATCCAGGGTTTTGGGCGGTCAGGTGGTCCCGCACACCTACCGGAACCGACAAGGTCAGACGGTTGTCCGCAGTCGTATGGTCCCAGACCGCGACCGGCAGGGGATGTTGGATGGTTCCCTAAGTCTTGAGCAGGCAGCACGCATGAGTATGCCTGTCCTGAACCTGAATGCCGACCAGGCCGCCAGGGTGGCCAACGGAGGATTCTTGGATCTGCATGTCACCGGGCCCACGGCCGCCCTGGCCGGACCTGGGGACAGGCAGCGGCTGGCTGCCATTCTAGTGCCCGGTTCACGAGGCGGGGCCAAGCCGGATGTGGTCTTCCACCCCGAGGCCTGAGTGTGCGGTTTCGGGTTTAAACTCAGGGTCTTGCCAGGGTGCGACGGTGGGAATACAGTGCTTAAGGAATTTTCGGCGCCCGGGTTCGGGGGTCGCCATGACTAGGTGATGGGAAGCGGATGAAGGTCAGTCAGGTCAGCCCGAATGAGTCGGGCATTGTCAGGTGGCCGGGAACCTTGGGGGCCCGGTCCAGCGTGATTACCATCGGTGTCTTCGACGGTATGCACCGGGGTCATCAGGCCCTTCTGCGCCGAGTGGTGGAGCTCGCTGCCAAGGCACAGGACCGGCCTATGGCCCTGGTCTTCGACCCTAGTCCCAAGCTGGTCCATAGCTATGCCGACAGCCATGACATGACTGAGCCGTCCCTGGACCTGATTCGCCATGACCCTGATCAGATCATGCCTCTGGAGGAGCGCCTACGACTGATGGCCCAGCTGGGGCTGGATCAGGTTCTGGTGGTGCGATACACGCTGACCTTTGCAGCCAAGTCCTATCGGTTCTTCCTCAAGCAGCTTACCGAGCAACTGGCCATGCGGACGCTGGTCCTGGGTCGCGATGCGCAGATGGGTGCAGGGCGGGTAGGTGACATCAAGGCCATTGGTGATCTGGCGGACACTGGACTGTTCAACCTGGAAGTAGTGGACGACCAGGGTCCCGGCGACTGCACCCTGCATGACGCTGACGGCCTGGAGCGGCATCGGGTACGAGCCTGGAGCAGCTCGCATCTTCGGCAGTTGATCCTGGATGGAGATGTGGATGCGGCACTGGATATTCTGGGTCGGCCGCACATGGTCCAAGGCACAGTGGTCCATGGGGAGCAGCGGGGTCGCCGTTTGGGATTTCCAACTGCCAACCTTGCTCCCGACAGTCAGGGGATGATGCCCGCTGATGGAGTCTATGCAGGCTGGCTGGTCGACCTGGGACTGCCTACGGATCCGATGGCGACGCCGGAGGGCCGGGAGGGTCGGCTGGCTCAGGGTTCGCCCTGGCGGATGCCTGCCGCCATCTCCATCGGCACCAAGGAGACCTTCCTGGCCCCGGGGGAGCGGGTGCCGAGAATCCTGGAGGCCAATGCCGTCCGGCCGGATTGGGTGGACCTGTATGGTCATCGTGTCCGGGTGGAGTTCCTCAGCCGTCTGCGTGGCCAGAAGCGGTATGCAGGCGAGGAACCCCTCAAACGACAGCTGGCCCTGGATGCCAATCGCACCTTGGAGCTGACCAAGGCTGCAGGAAGGGTGTTCTCCGCCAACTGAAAGCTGAAGGTGCTTGGGAGCTCACAGTCCCCGGAAGTGGCTGAAGAACTCCCTGGTGCGCGGATTCTGCGACTCGTCCATGACCTCTTGCGGAGTTCCGTTCTCAGCGATGACTCCGTCCAGCAGGAGAACCACCCGGTTGGCTGCGTGATGCGCGAAACTCATTTCGTGGGTGGCCATGAGGATAGTGGTGCCTCCGGCGGTCAGCTCCGAGACCATGGCCAGTACCTCGCCCACCAGCATGGGGTCCAGGGCTGAGGTGATCTCATCCAACAGGAGCAGTTCCGGGTCGGTCATCAGGGCTCGGACGATGGCCACCCGCTGTTGCTGACCGCCGGAGAGCTGGTCGGGGTAGGCACCGGCCTTCTTTCTCATGCCAATCCGATCCAACAGATCCAGGGCCCGCTCCTTGGCCTGGTCCTTGGGCATGCCGTGGACCTTGATGGCTCCCAGGGTCACGTTTTTCAGAACGTTCATGTGGGGGAAGAGGTTGAACTGCTGGAAGACCACGCCGATTCTGGCCCGGCAGGCATCCTGGTTGATCCTGGGATCGGTGATGTCGGTGCCGCCCAGCCAGATCCTGCCGTCGTTGACGGTCTCCAGCAGGTTGATGCACTTCATCAGGGTGGACTTGCCCGACCCGGATGGGCCCAGAAGGGCCACGGTCTCATGAGGCATGATGGTCATGGAGATGCCGCGAAGGACCTGGTTGCCTCCGGGGTAGGTCTTGCGCACATCCTCCAGACGGAGCACCGGCTGGTTCTGATCGGTGCCTGCCTGTTCGCTCATACCATGCCTCCGCTCTGTTCGCGCTTGCGCAGTCGGTTGGAATACCAGTCGTTGAGAAGAATGAAGGGGACCGATGTGGCGATGAAGAGCACCGAGGCCACCACGTAGGGGGTGAAGTTGTAGGAGGTGGCCACAATGATCTGGGCCGCCCTGACCGCGTCAACAGCTCCCAGAACCGAGATCAGCCCCACGTCTTTCTGCATGGAGATGAAGTCGTTCATCAGTGCCGGAGCCACCTTGCGCAGGGCCTGGGGGATGACCACCAAACGCATGGTCTGTCCCGAGGTCAAGCCCAGGGAGCGTGCAGACGCCCTCTGGGAGGGGCCTACATCCTGGAAGCCGGCCCGCAGCACCTCGGCGATGTAGGCCGAATAGGAGAGGATGACTGCTACAGTGCCCAGCAGGGCTGCCGGAATCCGGTTGAAGATGGCCAGTCCAGGGATGCCGAAGCCGATCAGGTAGAGGACCACGATCATGGGGATCCCCCTCATGATCGTGGTGTAGACCTGGGCCAGCACCCGTAGGGGAAATAGCAGCGGGTTTCGGCTGGTGCGGATCATGGCCAAGAGGGTGCCTAGGATGGCCACGCCGATGACCGCGAAGAAAAGGACCTCCAGATTGAGCCAAAGCCCCTGGAGGACCTTGGGAAAGGCTTGGGCGAAGTAGGCGCCGGAGAAAAACGACTGCTTGACTCGGGGCCAGCCAGGTGAGGCGTGCAGCCCCAGGGCGATCAGCAGGGCCAGTACAAGCGTGCTGGCGATGCTGATCCCCACTGAGCGCAGATTCTGTCGACGGCCGTAGCGTTCCCGTTCCCGTTGGATATCGCTGACCGCGTCCTGTGCCGAGGTGGCCATGAACGACAAGGTTTCCTTTCTTCTCTCAGCCCAGGGTGGGCAGGGAGGTGTAGACGTGCAGCCACTGCTTCTGCAGCTTGTCCAAGGTCCCATCCTTCTTCAGGGCGGTGACAGCCTTGGAAGCAGCCGGGGTCAGCTTGGAGCCCTTGGGTAGGACTATGCCCATGCCCTCCGGGTCCTGCGAGCCCTTGATCTGCCCGAGGATCTTGGCGTTCTTGACCTGCCCGGAATCGACCATGGTCACGGCTGAGGGGGTGTCCACGACAAGCGCGTCGATCTGATTGGCGTCCAAGGCCTGGGACGAGGCCACGTCGTCGTTGAAGGTGTCGATGTCAGGCTTGACCAGCTTGTGGGCCATCTCGTAGGAGGTGGAGCCGACCATGGCTCCTATCTTGGCGTCCTTGATTTGGGCAAGGGAGGTGGCGGAGGCGTACTGGGAGTTGTTCCTGACCACCAGCGACTGGGTGGAGTTGTAGTAGCTGGGAGTGAAGTCCACAGCCTGTCGACGTTCCGGGGTGATGGAGAACTGCTGGATGTTCAGGTCGTAGTCCTTGCTCCCCGGGGCGATGGCGGCGTCAAAGGTGGTCCGGGTCCAAGTGACGTGCGCCTTGTCGAAGCCCATTTTCTCTGCCACTGCATAGGCCACGGCCGCCTCGTAGCCCTTGCCGGATTCGGGCTTGTTGTCCTGCACGTAGGGGGCGTAGGCCGGGTCTCCGGTGGCAATGGTCAGGGTGCCGGGTTTGATGGTCTGCTGGGTGATGTCCTGTTTGGTAGCTGACTGCCCGCCGTTGCTCGATGAGGAGCCACAGGCCGCGCCGGCCATGAGCGTGACTGTCGTGAGTGCGGCCGCCGTCAGCCTGCGTATGGTTTTCCTGGTGAAGATGGTCATGCTGATCTGCTCCTCGCGATGATGATGGGTGTCGGTCTTCCGGCGACTCCATCCTAGTCCGGCAGGTTAACGAGTCGGCAGGTGGGTGCCATAGGGTGCGGTAGGGGACCAGCGGCCACCGGGTTCAGACCAGTCCCAGGGCTTCCAGGGCCTCGGCCAGATAGGTGACCTCGACCACTTCCAGTCCCGGAATGGGCTTTCGGCCTCCTGAATGCCGGTCGGGCGGGACCAGCGCCCGGGTGAATCCCAGCCGAGCGGCCTCCTGCAGCCGGTGATTGAGCTGAGGCACGGGCCTGACCTGCCCGGTCAGCGAAATCTCGCCCATGGCACAGGTCGTGCGCAGGATGGGCCGGGACTTGGCTGCACTGGCCAGCGCGGCCACGATGGCCAGGTCACATCCGGGTTCCTTGGCCAGCCCGCCGGCAATGGTGGACACATACAGGTCCCGTGTCAGCAGGTTGACGCGGCCGTGACGGTAGAGCACCGCGGCCAGCATGGCCAGACGGTTGGCGTCGATTCCGTTGGTGTTGCGTCTGGGTGTGGGCAGAACAGATGAAGTAACCAGGGCCTGAATCTCAATGGGCAGGCTGCGGTGGCCGTCCAAAGTGAAGGTCACACAGGTGCCCTCCACCTCCTGCCCGGCCGTGGACAGGAAGAGCCCTGTGGGGTCGCTGACCTCTTCAATGCCCTGCTCGCCCATGTCGAAACAGCCCACCTCGTCGGTGGGGCCGAAACGGTTCTTGACGGCTCTCAGCAGGCGCAGGGCGGTCTGGGAGTCGCCCTCGAACTGGCAGACCACATCGACCAGATGCTCCAGGGTCCGCGGCCCGGCGATGGAGCCGTCCTTGGTCACATGGCCGACCAGGAGGATGGGGATGTCGTGCGATTTGGCCATGTCGATCAGGCTGATGGCCACCTCTCGTACCTGGGTCGAGCCCCCGGAGATGCCGTCAACCTGGCTGGAGACGATGGTCTGGGCGGAGTCCACAATGGCCAGTGCCGGCTTCTCACGCTCGATCAGCCCCAGCACCGTGGCCAGGTCGGTCGTCGAAGCCAGCAACAGTGAATCCTTGAGCGCTCCCACCCGACTGGCCCGCATCCGTACCTGGGCCTGGGACTCCTCACCGGATACGTAGAGCACCTTGCCTTTTTCGCCGCCACGGTCGGCCACGCGGCCGGCGGTCTCCAACAGGAGGGTGGACTTGCCTATGCCTGGCTCGCCGGCCAAGAGGATGACCGACCCGGGTACGATGCCCCCGCCCAGGACCCGGTCGAACTCCTCGAATCCTGTGGGGATGCGCTTTACCTGGTCCGTACCTATCCGGGTGATGGGTCGGGCCATGCCGTTCTTCGGGGGCGCAGGTGCCGTATGGCTGCCGCCGGAGGAGGACAAACCCCCACCTGCACCTACGACACGGGCTTCGTGGAATTCCTCGATGGTTCCCCACTGGCCGCATTCCGGGCAGCGTCCGAACCACTTGCCGCCGGTCCATCCGCACTCCGTGCACACGTATTGCGTCGTCGTCTTGGCCATACCTGCACGCTATCGGGATTCAGGGACGAGGAACTGGGCTTTTACGGCATCTTCGCAGTGCCGACACCCTGCCCATGAGAGAATGGAGACATGGCTGACAATCCTTCTGCACCCCTGACCTCTTCCTCTGACTCCTCCGCGCACGCCAAGCAGCGCCGTCGACGGATCGGTCTGGTCATCGCCCTGGCGGCGGTGGTGGTCCTGGTGCTCCTATCGGCCTTCGTCTGGCCTCACTGGGCGGTGCGCAGCCAAGAGCCCGTCGCTCAGGCTTCGGCCTCCGCATCTTCACAGCCTTCGCAAGCCAGCAGTCCCAAGGCCAAGGCGGTTCCTCTGCCCGATTCGGCTTCCGAGCTGCTCAAGGCCATGCCCGATACGGTGGGCGAGTTCGCCCGCGTCAAGGCGGATCCTGACAGTGAGTGGAGCACCCGTACACCTATCGAGGAGTACAACCTGGTCTACTCCACAGGCAGGTCGGGCGGGGATGTGACCCTTCACCTGGCTCAGTGGTCCAGGAGCGAGGATGCCAAGGCACTCTACGACAGCCAGTCCACGGGCATGTCCGGCAAGGAGCTGGCCTCGGGCAATGTTCGCAGCGGCGGCACGGTCACCGGATCCTATCTGGAAAAGGCGGATGGCGACGACGAGCACAAGGCGCTGGTCATTTGGCAGAATGATACCGTGGTCTTCCGTGCCCAGGGCCAGCGGACTGCTCTGGAGGCTTTTTACAAGGCCTTCCCGCTTTAGTCGTCCCGCAAGCGGTGTACGATAAGCAAGTTGGACACTTCCAGGTAACTAAGGATCGGAGGCTCGGATGGGTTCTGTCATCAAGAAGCGCCGCAAGCGGATGAGCAAGAAGAAGCACCGCAAACTGCTGCGCAAGACTCGTCACCAGCGCAAGTAGCTTTATGACTTATGGCCCATCAGGGCCAACGAAGCCCCCCGCATCGAATGGACGCGGGGGGCTTCATGTTCATATCATCGCTGGTCATCGTGGCCAGCCGGATGTTTCCAGCCGAGAGGCAAGATGTTCGCGGATGATCACTTGTTGGCGTTGGTCATGACCCGGGGCCCGTTGGGGTCGCCCACGATGACCGTGTCGACCATGTTGAGGAAGAGTCCGTGTTCCACGACACCCACGGTTGTGATCAGGTCCTGGGCCAGATCCTGCGGGTGCTCGATCCGATCCAGATGCAAATCGATGATGTGGTTGTGCTCGTCGGTCAGAACAGGCTGCCCCTGGCCGTCCAGCCGCAGTACGGGGTTATAGCCGCGCTCCTTGAAACGATCAAGGACGTGGCGCTCGCCGAAGGGGATGACCTCCACTGGCAGCGGGAAGCGGCCGATGGTGTCGACCACCTTGGACTCGTCCACAATCCAGACGATCCTTCGGGAGTTGACGGCCACGATCTTCTCCCAGAGCAGGGCTGCGCCGCCGCCCTTGATGCCGTTGAAGTCCTTGTCGACCTCATCGGCCCCGTCGATGGTGACATCGATGTGATCCACCTGGTCGATGTCGACAATGCGGATTCCATAGCCCTCAGCCTGCTCCTTGGTCCGCCGGGAGGTGGTCACGCCGGTGAACTCTAAGCCCTCTTCCTTGACTCGCCGTCCCAGTTCATCCACGAAGAACCGGACCGTGGATCCGGTGCCCAGTCCGGCGGTCATGCCATTCTCGACCAGCTTGGCTGCTTCGATGCCGGCGGCCTTCTTCAGTCTGTCCTGCTCGGTCTTGTCCATACACGCTCCTTCATGCCCGCATGCGCTCAACCGCTGATATCTGCGGGTCTTGTTGGTTCAGGTTCACTCCAGTGTAGACGATGGCCCCTGACGGTCCAGGAACCGCTCAATCCTCCACTTCGATGGCATGCAGGCGGAAAGGCGCCTCCTGGATGGCCACGTAGCCGTCAGGGTCGATGTCCGCATCTATATCGATGCTGCCGATGATATGCAGGTCCTGCCCGGTGAACATGCTGCTGCCGGACGGGGGTGGCGTGATGCGGATGCGGCCGCTGGCTCTCAGTCCCCGAGCTCCGGAGTTCTTGGTCTCCTGGTCAGCTGTATCGGCGTCCGAGGTGTCCTTGAGCGCCGATACGGGTTCGTCTTCCTGACCATCGGCTATGCCATGGTCGGGTGCGCCATTGCCTGCGTCAGCTGTTGCTGCCACAGATTCGGCCTGCTCGGGATCCACAGCCTCGGACTCGACGGCGGTTTCGGCCAGGTCCTTCTGCTCCTCCTGGTTCAGGCGAGTCTTCTTTCGACCCAGCTCGTTCAGAACTTGCGGTCCTCCGTCCAGCTCAGCCTTGACTGCGGGCGGCACCCGTGTGCCCTGGGCATAGGGGGAGGCCAGCAGCGAACGCCAGCCCTCGATGGGCAGACAGCCTTCCCGGTCGCCCTTGCCTGCAGCTGTGGCGTAGCCGCGGGCCAGGGTGTCCACTTTCTCGTTGAAGGTGTTGCCCGCGTGGCCCTTGACCCAGACAAACCTGACCGATCCCGTCCGCGCTTGGATCTCCCGGTCGATTGCTTCGATAAGAGGGCGGTTCTTGACCGGCTTGCCCTGGGAGTTCTTCCACCCCTTCTTCTTCCACCCGGGCACCCAGGTGGTGGAGCAGTTGATGGCGTATTGGGAATCGGTTTCGATGACCAGAGGGCGCTCGCCTGGGTGGGCGCGCAGGGCCTGGAGCACAGCGCAGAGTTCGCCGATTTGATTGGTACCGTTGCTGGCGCCGCCCGCATCCGCGTCGCCGCCCTCATGATCGGCCCAGGCCCAGCCCATGGGGCCATTGGGATTGCTCAGTGCGCTGCCGTCGGTGGAGACGACCAGATTCGTGTCATTGGTCATGGTTTCAGTCTAAGCGAGAAAATAGAGAACCCCCGCGCCAGTGATGACCGATGCGGGGGGAGGAAGACGGGCGGTCTTGTCTGCGGTTCAGCCCAGGGCCTTGGCGACCACCTGGTCGGCGTCGTCCAGAACCTGGTCCAGGGCCTCAGGGGAAACGAAGGATTCGGCGTAGACCTTGTAGATGTTCTCGGTGCCGGAGGGGCGGGCAGCGAACCAGTTGTTCCGGGTGGTCACCTTGATGCCGCCGATTTTGGCCCCATTGCCCGGTGCCTCGGTCAGTTTGGCAGTGATGGGTTCGCCGGCCAGGGTGGAGGCCGTCACATCGTCGCCGTTCAGCTGGGCGAACTTCTGCTTCTGCTCCAAGGTGGTCGGGGTGTCCACCCGCTTGTACCAGCTTTGGCCGAAGCGCTCCACCTGCTCCTGGTGGAGCTGTGCCGGGTTTTTCCCGGTCTTGGCTGTGATTTCGGCAGCCAGAAGGTCGGGGATCAGCCCGTCCTTGTCGGTCGTCCAGACACGGCCGTCCCGGCGCAGGAAGCTCATCCCGGAGCTCTCCTCGCCGCCGAAGGCCACCTCGCCCTTGAAGAGGGGGTCGACGAACCACTTGAAGCCCACAGGCACCTCGATCAGCCTGGCACCGATGGAGGCAGCCACGCGGTCGATCAGGGAGGAGGAGACCAGGGTTTTGCCGATGCCGGCGCCCTGGGGCCAACCGGGTCGGTTCCCGGAGAAGAGGTATTCCACGCAGACGGCGATGTAATGGTTGGGATTCATGACGCCGGTTCCCGGGCAGACGATGCCATGTCGGTCGGCATCCGGATCGGTGCCGCCCACCAGGTCGTAGGAGTCCCAGGCTCCGGCGTTGAGGCGATCCACCAGCCCCTTCATGGCATACGGGGAGCTGGGATCCATGCGGATCTTTCCATCGTGGTCGATGGTCATGAACCGCCAGGTCGGATCCACCTCTGGGTTGACGACGCCGATGTTCAGGCCGTACTTTTCATTGATCAGCGGCCAGTAGTTGACCGAGGCGCCACCCAACGGATCAATGCCCAGACGGACCCCTGAGGATCTGATCAGGTCGAAGTCGATGACATTGCCCAGGTCGGCCACGTAGTGTTCCCGGTAGTCGAAGCGCTCCACCAGGTCGGATTTGATGGCATCCTCGAAGGGGATTCGCTTGATCTGCCTGTAGTCGCCCAGAAGCTCATTGGCCCGTTGCGCTATGGCGTTGGTGGTTTCGGCCGGAGCAGGACCGCCTGTGGGCGGGTCATACTTGAATCCGCCGTCGGTGGGCGGGTTGTGTGAGGGGGTGACCACAATGCCGTCAGCCAGGTCCTTGCCGGAGAAGCGCTGGGTGCCGTCGGCCGCCCGGTTGTGTGTCAGGATGGCCTGGGACACGGTGGGAGTGGGAGTGTAGTCATCATTGGCGTCAATGCGCACCCGTACCCCGTTTGCGGTCAGGACCTCGATGGCCGTCTTCCAGGCGGGCAGGGAGAGGGCGTGTGTGTCGCGGCCCAGGTAAAGCGGTCCCGTGACCCCGTTCCTGGTCCGCTGTTCGGCTATGGCCTGGCTGATGGCCACGATGTGGGCCTCGTTGAAGGAGGTGGTCAGGGCGGAGCCTCGATGCCCGGAGGTGCCGAAGGATACGCGCTGGGAGGGGTTGGAAGGGTCGGGGACGAGATCGTAGTACCTGCCGATCAGATCGTCGACGTTGATCAGATCTTCTGGGCTGGCAGGTTTGCCCGCATTCTGTGCTGTCATGGCTCCCATCATGCCACCCCGGCATGAAAAACGGCCGGAGGGGCGACAGGCTACTTCGGTCTCAGTCGGACTGGGGCACACGCACGTCCAAGGCTTGGCGCTCCACGCTGAGTGCGATGTGGCAGGTCTCGCCCAGAATGTCGCCGTCCACCTGGGCCAGGGCGGGCTTCTCCAGGCGGATCTCCGCCTTGGTTCCCTGCAGCTGGACGATCGTGGAGTTGGTCGACAGGGGGCTCTGGCTGGATTTGCGGGTGATGGTCTGATGCATCACATCACCGAAGAGGTTGGCCCAGCCGATTAGGCCGGCGGAGGTGTCGATGATCTCGAAGTCCAGGATGCCATCATCGTAGGAGGCGTCGGGCATCAGGGAGAATCCTGGAATCTCCCCGCAGTTGCCGGCCATGAAAGTGCGGAAGGTCACTGAGGTGTTGGTCTGTGTGACCTGGTCGGGCCTGGTGATGGAGATGTCAGCCGTGTATTTGGGGGCGAACAGATGCTTGGCGCCACTGATGAAGTAGGCCAGCCAGCTGACCGTCTTTTTCAGGTTGGGGTCGGTGTCGTCAATCATCAGGGCGTCGAAGCCGATGCCGGCGATGATCAGGAATGCATGACCATGGCCTTGCTCCTGACCGTCTGCGTCGAGCAGAGCCATGCGGCCCACATCCACCTGGGTGGACCCGTGCGAGGTGGCCACGGCCAGGGCGGCGTCCAGATCGCCTACGGGAATGCCCATGTTGCGGGCGAAGAGGTTTCCGGTCCCGATGGGAATGATGCCCATGACATGGTCGCTGGAGGCCATGGCGCTGGCTACAGTGCGTACGGTTCCGTCCCCGCCCACGGCAACGACTACGTTTGCCCCACGCTCCAGCGCCATGCGGGCACAGGCTTTCCCATCCCGGTCCAGCTGGGTTTCTATGAAGCTGAATTCGCGGATGCCCTTGTCCCGGCAGTATTGCTGGATGCGCTCGCGGGCGGCGGCGGCCTGGGGTTTGGAGGGGTTGATGACGAAAGCGTAGCTGAGCTGGTCATCGTCCCGGGCCAGGATTTGCATGGCGAACTTATGCCGTCTTTGGGCGCGGACAATCAGCACCACCGCAGTGACGACAATGGCCGCCGCTGCCAGGATGGCGAGGATGACGACCGCTGGAATTGGCATGACTCTATTTTGCGCGCCGTGCCGACCCGATACATCTGGGTGTGTCCGACGTGAACGAACTCTCTACAGCAATCACGCTGACAGTATGAGCTGATTGAGTTATGAAAACTGCAAAGTTATGATTGCACTCGGTCCATGTGGTCCCCTCGGTCTGGAGCTGCAACGGCTTCGTACGCGGGAAGTCTGGGAAAGCCAGGGGGTATGGGGAGAGGAGGCAGTCATGGACAAGTACAAGAGCGTGTTCGACATCATAGGTCCCATCATGATTGGACCCTCCAGCTCTCATACAGCTGGGGCCGTGGCCATCGGCCGGGTTGGGCACATCCTTGCCGGAGGTGTTCCGAGCCGTGCTGATATTCATTATTATGATTCCTTCGCTCGCACGCACAGCGGCCACGGTACCGACTATGCCATCATCAGCGGCCTGCTGGGTTTTGCCCCGGACGACCCCCGGGTGCCTGATGCCATTGGCATCGCCCGCAGGCAGGGCATGGAGCTGACCTTCCATGAGGAGGACGAACCCAGCCCCATCGACCACCCGAACACCGCCGTCCTGGACCTCCAGGGACCAGCCGGTCGGGTGATCTATGCGGCTTGTTCCATCGGGGGCGGGACCATTGAAGTGCGGCGTATCAACTTGGACGGCTGCCTGATCACTCCTCCAGGGCTTCTACCCATCCTGCTGGTGGAACTGGATGAATCCGCAAACGACGCCGGTCGGCGATTGGAGCGCATACGCGATCTGCTTCGGGAGGAGGGCGTGACCAAGCAGACCAGGTATGAACCCGATGGTCCTGCTGGCATGGCGGTGTACGAGTTCGATTTGGACAATCCGCTGTCCGCGCAACAGCAGAAGCAAATCGCGGGTCACTCGTCCCGGATGATTTATATCGACTAGGAGGCATGGCGCATGTTCACTTCAATCGCTGAACTTGTGAGTATGGCCGAAGAGCGCGGCTCGTCGATATCTGAAGTGGCCATCGACGAGGAGGTGCGGCGTTCGCATCAGACCCGAGAACATATCTGGGCAAGAATGGCCAAGAACCTGCAGGTCATGCAGGCCGCCGTGGCCAGGGGATCCCAGGGCGATGGCGTGTTCTCCAAGACTGGGCTGAGTGGTGGTCAGGCGGCCCTGCTGGAGCATTACCGGAAGACGCGGACCAGCCTGAGCGGCGATGCCATCCTGCAGGCCGTTGAGGCCGCTATGGCTACCAATGAGGTCAACGCGGCCATGGGCATCATCTGCGCGACGCCTACTGCCGGCTCCTCGGGCACCCTGCCTGGAGTACTCACCGTGCTCAAAAATCGGTTGGGACTGGATGACGATGGACTGATCCGCTGCCTGTTCACTGCAGGGGCTTTTGGACTGGTTACGGCCAACAAGGCGATGATCTCCGGAGCTACAGGCGGCTGTCAGGCCGAGGTGGGCAGCGCATCCGGCATGGCTGCCGCTGCAGCGGTTGAGGGCGCAGGGGGCGATCCTGATGCCTGTGCCCAGGCTTTTGCCATAGCCATGAGCAATCTGCTGGGCCTTGTCTGTGATCCCGTGGCTGGCCTGGTGGAGGTGCCTTGCGTAAATCGCAACGCCATCGGAACCGCCAACGCTTTGATTGCTGCTGACATCGCCTTATCGGGCGGCGTCAGCAGGATCCCGCCCGATGAGGTCATCGCAGCCATGAAGTCCATAGGCGAGAGCATGCCCTCATCACTGAGGGAGACCGGCATCGGCGGGCTGGCGGGCACTCCCACCGGTAAACGGTTCCGCAGGACTGTATTTGGCAAGTGATGCGGGGCAGGCGCATATATATAAGGGACGGATGGCTCCCGCTCGCCTTCTCGCCGTGGTTGCTCTTCCTGACTGGTCGGCGGTGGCCAGGCCGGTTGCGGCAGAGGTCATAAGGCTCGGAAAGAGGTGTGCGGGGCCGGTTTTCGTGTCCCCTGAAAGTCATAGAATTCAGATATGTTAGATATCAGGTTCATTCAGGAACATCCGGATGTTGTCCGTGAATCACAGCGCAAACGCGGCGAATCGGTCGAACTCGTCGACGAAGTGCTGAAGGCGGACAGCGAGCGCAGGGCTGCACTCCAGGATTACGAGAGCTACAGGGCCGAGCAGAAGTCGCTCGGTAAGCGCATGGGCTCGGCCTCTCCTGATGAGAAAGCCGACCTTCTGGCCCGGACCAAGAGCCTGTCGGACAAGGTGAACGCCTGCAAGGCAGCCTCCGATGAGGCCAACTCCAGGTACACCGATCTCATGTGGAAGTTCAGCAACGTAGTGGAGCCCGAGGCCCCCGAGGGTGGCGAGGATGACTACGTGGTGGTCAAGAAGGTCGGCACTCCGCGCGACTTCGCCAAGGAGGGCTTTGAGCCCAAGAACCATTTGGACCTGGGTGTGGGCGTGGCCGGTATCGACATGCGCAGGGGCGTCAAAGTCTCCGGATCCCGCTTCTACTTCCTGCGCGGGGATGTGGCCCGGCTGGAGATCGCCATGCTGACCATGGCCGTGGATCAGGCCATGGAGCATGGTTTCATTCCTACCATTACGCCCACCTTGGTCCGTCCTGAAGTCATGGCCGGCACCGGCTTCCTGAATGCCCATGCCGACGAGATCTATCGTCTACGTGAGCCTGACGACCAGTATCTGGTGGGTACATCGGAGGTCTCCCTGGCCGGCATGCACGAGGACGAGATTCTGGATCTGAGCAAGGGGCCGCTGCGCTACTGCGGCTGGTCCAGCTGCTACCGGCGAGAGGCTGGCTCCGCCGGCAAGGACACCATGGGCATTATTCGCGTCCACCAGTTCGACAAGGTGGAGATGTTCGTCTACTGCAAGCAGGAGGACTCCCGCGACCAGCACCAGCAGCTGTTGGCCATGGAGCAGGAGATGTTGGCCAAGGTGGACGTGCCCTATCGGATCATCGACACCGCTGCAGGAGACCTGGGATCCTCGGCTGCGCGCAAGTTCGACTGCGAGGCCTGGGTGCCCACCCAGGGTCGCTACCGCGAGCTGACGTCAACCTCCAACTGCACCGAGTACCAGGCCCGCCGCCTCAACGAACGCGAGCGGCTGGAGGATGGCTCTACCCGTCCTGTCAGCACCCTGAATGGGACCCTGGCCACCACCCGTTGGTTGGTCGCCATCCTGGAGAACCACCAGAACGCCGACGGCTCCATCGTCATCCCTGAGGCCATGCGCTCCTATGTGGGTGGCAAGGAGGTCATCGAGCCCAAGACCTGGGAGGCCTGAGCCGACTCTGTCGGAAGCGACCGACATTCCGTTGGTGGTTGGACCAACCTTGATGTCGTATGATGAGTGACGTGCCTGATTGGCACGTCTTTTGGACAGGTGTCTGAGCGGCCGAAAGAGACGGTCTTGAAAACCGTTGTGGCGCAAGCCACCGCGGGTTCGAATCCCGCCCTGTCCGCTTGGTTGATGCCCCGGAGCCATATCCGGGGCATTTTTGTATTTGCTGGAATCCTATGCTTGCAGTCCTGAGGTCAGCGATTGCAGAGCGGTTTGGGCTGGAACTTGGTGTCTACAATGTTGGATGGTAGCCATGCTTAATCACGCGAGCCGACCCTTGGGTGCCGACTCTGCAAGGGAAAGGTCGGGTCGTGGATCAATTCATCGCCATTGTCTCTCTGATCGGGGATTGGTTGCTTTTCACATTTCCACTCTTCCAGGGGCTGATGGAGCTGCAGGAATATCAGGAGCTCCTGGACGACTTTGATCAGCTCAGCAAGAATTGGGATGAGGTCTCGCCCTGGTGGTGGCTGGCCCCCATCGTCAAGATCCACTTGGAGCGCAAACGCGGGCACGAAATTCTCCGTCAGGCCACCAGGACCCGATCAGAACGGCGACGGGCGCTGAGCTTCCTTGACCAGGCGACTGCCTGGTACTTCGTGTCAGTTGCAGGCTGGTTGAAGATGATCTCCTCCTCTTATGAATTGCTTGAGACATACGAGGCCAAAGAGAACATATGGCTGCTGGTCCTTCTGATCGTTCTACTGACCTCCGGCGGTCTCTTCAATGCTTACTACCGCATAGACAGGAAGCGGATAGGCCAGAAGGAGAAGGAGCTGAAGCCCGACTCAGAGGTGGCCAACGACTGATGGGACGTCCATGAGACCAGGCAGTGACAACGCTGAACCTGCAACCGGAGCTGACTGTGGCTCTACAGGCGATATGGGCCAGAAGTCAATAGGCTCGGAGGACAGGAAGATGCCTGTGCCTGTTCGAGCGCTACTGGACGGTTTGAGAATCGATTGGCGTGTCGTACAGCATCCGCCCTTGGACACCATCGACCAGGGCATGGAGCTGGGCATTGCTGATCTGCTGGGGCTCTCTGTAGAAAACCTCTCCAAGTTCCTGCTGTTGGAGGATGCTGGAGGTCTGCTGATACTCCTGGTGTCCAAGGGCATAGTGCGGCCTGATTTGCGCCAGGTGCGGGAAGTGGTCGGATGCAGAAGACTGCACATGGCCTCGGCTGCTACCCTGCGCCAGTGTCTGGATACGGTGCCGGGTCGGGTCTCGCTACTGGATCTTGTGGGCCATCGCGGCCAGGTTGACACCGTCGTCCTGGACGGTAGTCTGACGGCAACAGACGAACAGACAGCACTGCCATTGGGCTCCGACGATGTATCCGTCTGTCTGCCTGGCTCCTGCCTTCCGGATCTTGCACGGAAGCTGGTATCCCGGGTGTTCATACTGCCGGAGGGTTGAAGTCGTCGACCAGGTCATTGCTTCTGGTCTCTGCCTTGGGGGATGCTGGAAACCGTTGTGCGCGAAGGAGGGAAGGAGCAGGCCGGTGAGGCTGAATCTGTCTAACAGAGGGTCGTCGGCAGATAAGACGGATCAGACCCATCGTTCCGAACAGTTGGAGGCGACCCGACCAGGTCGAGCCGGCCGGTGGCTAGTGGCCCTCAGAGCAGCGTGTTGCGGATTGCTGGTGGGAGTACTGGTGGTGCTCTACCGGCAGGGCATCGGTTACGGCACCCGGTTCGCTCGATGGGCCTACGCACAGATGCGTGACCAACCTCTGATAATCCTTCCTTGGCTGTTGGCCGCCCTGCTGGTCGGCCTGGCCCTGGCCTGGATGGTCCGCCGGGTTCCCATGGCCTCCGGCTCCGGCATTCCGCAGGTGGAGGGTGTGGTCATCCACGGCATGCGCATGCCTGCCCTCCCCGTGCTGGGTGTACGGTTTCTAGGCGGTCTGGCCTGCGGCATGTTCGGCCTGTCTTTGGGTCGCGAGGGGCCCTCGGTGCAGATCGGCGCAGCCGGTTCCCAGCTGGTTTCCCGAGGATTGCGCCGGGACCGTGTGGAGGAGACCTGCCTGGTGACCTCGGGCGCGGCTGCCGGTCTGTCTGCAGCCTTCAACGCGCCCTTGTCGGGGATGGTCTTTGCTCTGGAGGAGATCCACCGGTCCTTTTCGCCAATGATTCTTCTTTCGGCGGCCATGGCCTGCCTGAGTGCTGATTTCATCGCCAAAAACCGCTTCGGCCTGCGCCCGGTCCTGGACTTTACGGCTCTGCCCCAGTTGACCATTGCCCAGTATCTGCTGATGATTCCCCTTGGGCTGGTGGCCGGCCTTGTGGGAGCTGCCATGAACCGTCTGTTGCTGGGCGCGCAGAGCCTTTACAGTCACCTGCCCTCGAAGCTGGGACCGGTGATCTCCCTCTTCCTGGCCCTGCCGGTAGGATTGCTGCTGCCTGCTGTTCTGGGTGGCGGCGAGGACCTGATCGGCAAGGCGGAAGGCGTTCGCGAGGTGGCTTGGTCGGTGGCCATCAACCTTTTGGTTTTGCTTCTGGTCAAGATGCTCTTTACGGCCACTTCCTTTGGCAGCGGCGCCCCCGGCGGCATCTTTATGCCTATTCTGGCGGTTGGTACGCTGACCGGGTCCCTGTGCGGTATGGGTGCGGCCGCCCTGGGAATGCCCGCTCGAATCATTCCGGTCTGCGCGGTCTGTGCCATGGCAGGTACCCTGACGGCCTCGGTCAAGGCTCCTATAACGTCCATTCTGTTGACGGTGGAGATGTCTGGCTCTCTGGTTCATATGCTGCCCGTGGCCCTATGTGCCTTCACGGCCCTGATGGTATCCGATTTGCTGCGTGTCGAGCCCATATACGAGGCTCTGTTGGAGCGTTACCGCCGGGGGCATGCTCCAGATGCCCAGGTTCCTGACAGGGTTACTGTGGAGTTCCCCATAGAGCATGGCAGCCCAGCGGCTGGTCGTCTGCTGGGGCAGGTTCCCTGGCCGCATGGATGTGCCGTGGTCGGTCTGCGCAGGGGCGAGCATCGGCTGATTCCCGCAGGCGACCTGCGGCTGCTCGCGGGAGACGGTGTCATCCTGCTCTGTCCGGGCGATAGCTTGGATCAGGCCCGCCGGGTCATGGAAGGCCTCTGTCGCTGACAGGTACTTTTCTAAACTGGAGTTTTCTCTAAAGAATGGTCAGGCACTGCCCGTGGACAGCCACGGCCTGGCTGTTGCTGATGGCCACCATGGGACCATCGTCGCCGTAGTGGTCCAGAATTTTCCTGGTCACCTCGGCGAAGGGTTCGGAATCAAGGTGGGGGAGGAGGCGGAAGTCCACCAGACCTAGCCCAGTAGTGGAGTCCAGATCCGGGGCGGCCGAGCGTGGATCCATGGCATCCAGGAAGCCGATATCGGGACCGGTCACCACAGCGCCAGCCGATTCTCCGATATAGGGTTTGCCCTGATTCACCTGCTGTCTGATCAGATCCGCAGCGCCTGAGCGACGCAGCTCCTGCAGCAGGAAGAAGGTGTTGCCGCCGGATAAGTAGATCAGGTCGTCCTCCTCCAGGCTTCGGCGTATGGTTTCCGGATCGGCGGTCGAGACTTCCAGGTCGTCGATCCTGCAGCCCATGTCAGTGAATGCCTTGCGAGCTTCCTGGACATAACCATCCGAACGCTGTGGGAGGTTGGCCGTGGGAATGAAGGCCACCATATGATTCTTGGGCGAGTCCCCGAGGAAGGCGGGCAGCCTGTCAGCGGTAGCGGAGAATGAGGATGTGAGCAGCAGCCGACGCATGACGGCTCCTTTCGTACCGGGCGGGACTCCCGCCCAGGGCAGGTTGCAAAACGTAAGATCCAATCATTGCTGGTTTCAATATATCCATCCCGCGGCTTTCGCCTAGTGATTGACCGCGTGCTTACTGGAATCTGCCGTAGGCCCTGTAGGTCCAGATGTTTATTCTGGGGGCATGGCAAGGCGGCATCGGGAGTTACAGCAGGGATCCGGTCAAGACATCTCAAGTGACATGTCTGGTTATGATTTCTCCAGCAATGACAGGTTCAGCGACGACCGTCCCGATCTCGCAGCCTCCGGCGGCAGTATCCTCCTCGCTCTGCCTGGGACCTTGGTGGATTGGGATCCGCGCCGAGCTCTGGTTGGACAGTACCCTGACGGGGTGGTCGATATGGTGCTGGACCCGGAAGACCCCTGGGGCTTCGCCTGCGTCAGAAGACAGATCAATCTGGGTGTGGATCCGCAGCAGGCACTGGCCGACTATGAAGCCACTCACGGGCCTGCGGTCGCCTGGGTGGTTAGGGTCTGTCTGGAAAACTACACCCTGGCAGTGAAAGGCCTTCTTCCTGGTGCATCGGAGCTGCTGGGGGATCTGCGGCGAGCTGGCCTGACCCTTTGGGGGCCTGGCGGCGACGACCAGTCAGCTGATTGCAGCGGCATCCGAGGTCCTTTCGCCGCTCTCTGCTCTGAAAGGCACGCTCATCTCATCCAAGGAGCATCTGGATCTCTCCGATCCGCTCTTCTATCGTCTGGCCCTACGCCGCTTCGCCATCAGCCCCGGGCATACGATTTTCGTTGATGCAGACCCTGAACATGTGGCTATAGCTGACAGGCTAGGCATGGATGGAATTCTTGCCCAGGACATCAGCAGTCTCCGCCAGCATCTTCGTCAACGCGGTATCGCCTGCTGAGCGGACTTTCAGACGATGCGGCGGTCTGCGGCCCAGCGGGTCAGTTCGGTCCGGTTGGACAGCTGAAGTTTGCGCAGGACGTTGGAGACGTGGGTCTCAACTGTCTTTATGGAGATGAACAGCTCGGAGGCCACCTCGCGGTATGTGTAGCCCCGGGCGATCAGGCGCATGACCTCCTGCTCGCGCGCGGAGAGCCGGTCCAGTTCGTCGTCTTCTGCCAGGCCGGCATCTGCGACCTCGTCTTCCTGGAAGGCGGAGAGCACGAATCCGGCCAGCTTGGGCGAGAAGACAGCGTATCCTTCGTGCACCTGGCGGATTGAAGAGACCAGATCTTTGGCGGAGATGGTCTTGGTCACGTAACCACGGGCTCCGGCGCGGATGACCGAACCCACGTCCCTGGGTGAGTCGGATACGGAAAGGGCCAGAAAGACCGACTGGGGGGAGAGGGGATGGGAACGGCTCAGAATTTCGGCACCTCCGCCGCCCTGGCCGCCGGGCACGTGCACATCCAGCAGAACCACGTCGGGACGGGTCTGCCTGACCATGAGGATGGAGGACTCCACGTCCGCCGCCTGACCCACGATGTGAAAATGCGGCTGCAGGGTGGTGATGACGCCGGTGCGGAACATCTCATGGTCGTCGACGACGGCTACGCGAATGTTTGCGGACCCATCCTGGGCTTGATGAGGCTCTGCTGCAGTCGTGGTCATGGGCGTGGTTCAGCCCGCCTTTCCCGACGCGGGGTCCTCAAGTGTGGATGGGATCGGACCGGCATGCGTCTGTGAATGAATGGTTCACCATGCATCCTATCATTGCTGGGCATCAGCCCTTTTTCGGCCCGACCAACCTTACCCTCCTGATGCTGGCTGGCCTCGGACAGCGGCATGTGCATCCTGACCTCGGTGCCCCAATCAGGGCGGGAGACGATTTCGACCCTGCCGCCCCGCCGACGAATCCGGCCGATGATGGACTCGCGTATTCCCAGACGGTCAGCTGGAATCGCATCCATATCAAAGCCCGAACCGTGGTCGCGCACGTAGACCTCAACCTGATTCCTGCGGGCCTCGCAATATACGGAGATGGGTTCACCACCGTGGGTGACGGCATTGACCAGGGCCTGCCGGGCCGCGTTGAGCAAGGCATCGGTCTGGGCGCAGGGCATGGCGTCGCCCACGGTGACCACCTCGATTGGCTTGCCGGATTCGTCTTCCACCTGTGCGGCTATCTGGCTCAGCCCGGTGCTGACGGACCGGTCTGAGGGGGTGCGTTCCTGATAGAGCCAGTTGCGCAGATCGCGCTCCTGGGATCGGGCCAGGGTGAAGACGGTATGCGGGTCGTCGGCATGCAGCTGAATCAGGGCCAGGGTCTGCAGAACGCCATCGTGCAGATGGGCCGCCATATCGGCCCGCTCCTCCTCGCGTTCCTTCATGGCGCGTTCATCACCCAGCTGGCTAATGATTGAGCCGACCCAGGGCACGACCACTGCGGTTACGCCTACAAGAAGCAGGCCGGCCAGGACTATCAGGGTCAGGGCCCAATGCAATTCCTGGGTGGACAGCAGGAAGATTACCGCAGCCGACAGGATCAGGGCCAGGCTTCCGATCAGGGCCGGCAGGTGGTAGCCGGTTCCTTGGTTCTCCGGCCTCAGCCAGGCCAGGACCAGTCCAGCGCAGAAAAGCAGGCAGGGGACGACAAAGGCGGGGCGCATACCGCTGCTGAGCAGAATGACCGCGGTCAGTAGGAGGATGATGCCCAGGCCTGCCAGCAGTCTGGTTACCCGCCCGGGAGTGATGCTGTGATCCTCCTTCTGACCTGGTTGCCCAGTAAGGATGCTGGGCGCCAGCGGGGCTGACCGCGGATCATGCGGTTGGACTGCCTGGGTGGGATCGCCCTGGGGAAGTGTCAACCAAAGAAAGCAGTAGACCACGCAGGTGATCATTTTGGGAGCCAGGAGAACCATGACCAGGCGTATCCAGAAGACGGGGATACCCAGGTGCAAACTGACGCCCTTGCAGACTCCGCACAGGATCCTGCCCTTGTGCGGCCTCATCAGGGGCATGCGCGCAGGGTGCAGAGGAGGCGGTTCCTTCAGCGTTTGTTGTTCCTGCATGGTTGCGTTCATGCTTCCATTATCGTTTTCGGACGGTGCCGATAAGGCAGTAAGGGGAAGAAATCAGGGTTGAATCAGGGTGTTCCCCCATAAGATTCACGCTCGCTGGGTGTTGTAATGAAGACATGAATGGTGAGATGAACGGCAATGGCCCTGAGAACGGCTGGCAGTGGAAGTCCGACAGGTTCTTCCGCGCCTGCAGGGAGTCCTATCTGATTCGTGACCAGGGATGGATCGGTGGCGTCTGCGTAGCCTTGGCCCGTCGGCTGGGCTGGAGCGTGACCCTGGTCAGAGCGCTGATGATTCTGGCGGTCTTTTTCTTCGGCACCGGTGCTGCCTTCTACGGTTTTGCCTGGTTCGTCTTGCCGGACCGGCGTGGGGTCATCATTGCCCAGGAGCTGATTCACGGGATTTGGCACGCTTCCATGGTGGGCATCATCATTTATTGGCTGCTGGCAATCCTGATTCCTGGAGTCGGAATCTTTTCCCTGGCTTTGGGCGCGTTGATCCTGTACCTGCTCATCCGGTGGAGCCGCAACAAGGCCCTGGAGTATCAAAGAGGGTACTGGGCTGGGCCGGATGCCGGCAGGCCGGTTTCGGGCGATCCTTGGGTGATGGGACCGCAGTATTCGGAACGGCCGAGTGGCACAGGTTCGCAGCGGTATTCGAATCAGCCTGAGTACCCAAGCTTTTCGGGGTATGAGGGATACCAGGATTACACAGGGACGCGAAGCAATGCACAGACGGCAAGCAATGCGAGCTCGGAAGGATTCAAGAATCAGCCGGAGCATTCCGATTCGTATGGAACTTTGGGGCAACAAGGGGAGGTAACCTCTCTTGGACCCATCTCTGAGACAGAGGATTCGGCAAACGCTGGCAGCGATTCGAATAATACTCAAGATGGGGGCAATCCCATCGCTGGTGCAGCTCCCGAAGGTTGGACGGGGGCGGAAGGCCCTGCAGAACCTGCTGGGAATATGAATCAGTCATATGGATTCAGTGCCTGGCCGGGCTATGGTACAGGGGGGTCATTCTCGACAGGGCCGGGAATAGCCCCTAAGGTTCCGTCGGTTCCGCCTCGGCTACGACGTCGCCCCGCCGGACCTGTGCTGGTCAGTCTTCTATCAGGACTGATCCTGGTCTCCGGAGCAGGGGTCTGGTGGATGGCCGCGAACCCCTATCGCGGATTGAATGCTGCCTTGGCCTATGCTCTGATCTGGGCTGGAGGCGTCACGCTGGCACTTGGCGTGGTCATACTGGTCCTGGGCTTGATGGGCCGCAGGTCTGGAGGGTTGACCCCCATTGCCTTGATGGCCTGCCTGGTTGTCCTGATTCTGGCCACCGGTTCGGCCATACCAGGCATTGAGCAAACTCAGAACCGCAGGGTCTTGGCCGACTACGCCACAGTTCAGGTTAACGGCAATAACCATGGGCGTTTGTTGGGGGCGGACAGTGCAGACATGAGGCGTTATCGCCGCGGTATCAAGCTGGTCGGAGACCAGCACGATCAGGGAAGTGCCGTCATTGACCTGACTGGTTATGAGCAGAAACACGGCACCCATCGTGTTCAGATTATGGATGATGCGGTGAGTACAGTCTCAGGCTGCCCGACGGGCACCGTCCGCCTGGCTGTGGCCTATGCTGACGTTCGCCTGCTCATACCTAAGGGATGCAGTTTGTCCTATAGGGAACACGCCGATCTCTACAGGGTCTTGGGATCAGGAGCGGCTGACTGGATAACCGAGACGGAACAAGGGAACTGGATGTGGTGGGGCAATACGTCGTCATCAGCTGAACGACGCGATTGGGAGGAAGCCCTGCGAGCGTCCAAGGAGGATCAGTGGCATATGCCCGACGAGCCCGAATTGATTGTCGAAGCCAATCTCATGGCCGGTGCACGGGTCACCGTGCAAGCCCAGGGGAGTGCTACCCAGCCGAAGCGGGCGCAGCTCTACAGCGGCTTGATCAATGATTATTGGGATTACAGCTACAATCCATGGCAGTTTGGGGAGGATCAGGAAGATGACTGATACGCAGCAACCAGAAGGAGACGAGCCGATGGATCGTCAGGAACGCATCACCAAGGCCATGCCGGTTGAATCCCCACCCCCGATATACCAGGTTCGGATGCAGCCGCCGGAGCCGGTCCGTCCTAGCGGGCCCAGCCTGCCTACCATCATTTTTGGCGCCCTGGTTGGACTTTTGGCTCTGACCATGTTGGCTCTAGGATTGGTCTTTCTGCGTTACGGTACGGATCTGACCATAGTCGTACCCTGGCAGCGGATTATTCCATTGATTTTTGCCGGCCTGGGCGTAGTGCTGATTGGCGCGTCTGTATTAGCCTGGCTGGCATCAGCAAGGCGCACCCGCTCTGTCTCAAAAGACCAGGATATTCCAGAAGATCAGGCTGCCAAGGATGGCCAGAGACCCCAGTAGGGTCAGGATCAGGGTCAGCCAGTGGCCAGCCCCGGCAACAGCTGGTTTGCCGTCAGATCGGCTGAAGATAGAGGTCAGGGTGCTCGCCAGGAGCAGGATGAGTACCAGGCACAGGACGGATAACAGGGACCAGCATGATGCCATCATCGAGGACAGGTGCATAAGGCCAAGCGCCTGGCGGACCACAGTAAATGCATAGGCCAGCAGGGCAGCCATAAGTCCTGCGGCTAGCAGGCCTAGCGACCAGAGCCGTCCGGCCAGGCCTTTGCCGAAACCTGACCGTCGGTGGTTATTGCCTCGTGCTCGCAGATGTGAACTCAAGGCTCCAATCAGGGCAGATACCAGGGCGGCAGCCAGCAGGATGGGGCCACAGGCCATTAGCGCCAGCAGGGCGGTGAGCGAAGGTATCAACCCTGTATTCGTGTGCTCGGGCACTTGATTGAGCTGATGGGGCTGGCTGCCGGCAATCATAGGAGTTGACCACTGGTTGGCCTGGGTGCCCAGTGCCACGGCGTTGATCCAGTCTTCCAGATTATGGGTATATCTGGGTTCCAGGGGTAACCCGGCCTTGGCCAGTCGACTGCCGGTACGTATCTGATGGTTGGTGGGGTAGTAGCGCAGGGTCACGTTGTCGTTGCCGCTTGCATGAGTTCTGCGGATGATCTCGCGCGCCCCCTGCTCGACTGGCATGGAGACATCCTTGGTGCCGAAGTTGATCATGACCGGCATCCGCAGCTGGTCCAGATAGGGCAGGGATGGGAAGTCGGCGTACTCCAGGCCCAGCAGGGACAGGTCCATGCCCATGAGCCGGGGTATCACGTTGCGGATTCCCTTGGGTGCGCCAATCAGATCCAAGTAGCTGGTGGCCGCCATGGCCATCTGCTGTCGTCCCGGGTAGACGGGAGGCGAAGTGAGGATGGAGAAGGCGATGCTGGGGTCCTTGGCGGTCATGATGGACGATATCCAGGTGCCTTCGGACTCAGCGTAAAGACCAACCTTGGTTGGATCCACACCGGGCCAGGAGCGCAGAAGATCAAGGGAGCGCCCGTAGTCGGCGGCCATGGCCTGATAGTCGCGGTGGAAGGTGGTGTAGGTGTCCAGACGTTTGTCGGGCACCAGGGTGGTGATACCGGCCGAGGCCATGGCTGAAGCCAGGTCGCCGTATACTTCGGAGGATTTGCCTGTTCCGGCGCCATGGATGAACAGGCAGGCCGGTCCGGTGCCCTTTCGGTCGCTTGGCTCTCTGACGATGGCTTGGATACGGACTCCGCCGTCCAGAGTAATGCCGATTTTCCGTTCCCTGACTGGGTGGGTGCCCTCAGGAGTGGTGGGGCCCAGGCTTGAAGCGACGGCAGTGGACCGAGTCGAGACCTGCAGATGGTCGCGGTAGGGTTCCACCTGCCAGTCCGGCGTCATGGCCCGGCCCAAAATGAGCATGACCAGCAGGATGACCACAAAGGAGGCGGCGGTAAAGCCCGCCCGTTTCAGCTTTTGCACCCGTCAACTCTACCTGACCGCTCGACTGGTTGGTCAGATGGACCTCATGATTGTGGTTCAGGTGATTTATCCTGGGCCTGTTCGGCTTCGTCCAGGGTTTCAAAGCCGTTCAACTGCACCGTGGCCAGGATGGTTTCCTCGGTAAGGTTGCCGCCCTTGGCTTTGATTTGCTCCACCATGGACTGGTAAAGATCCAGTGTTCGGGCCGAGTAGGTGCCCAGTTCGCCACGCAGATAGGTCTCGAAGGAGGTGGCTTCCGGCGTGTCCTCGCTGGTGCGCAGGACCCGCATCTCCTGACCCAAGCGTGGGTAGCGCTCGCGGAAGTCCTTGGCCCAGGCCACCTGCCGGTCGATGATGCGCTCCTGCTGCTCCTGGCGATCCAGGCCCAGCTTGGGCAGGTAGGGGGCGATATTGCTGTGGTACAGGTCCGGGGCTGTGGACTCCATCATCCGCCCATATTTCTCGGTCAACAGGTTGCGTCCTGCCTTGTCGGCCTGATCCAGGTCGTCCGCATAGCTGGTCAGCAGGGGATGCGGCCAAGTCAGAAACTGGCTCAAGCGCATCTGGTGGAACATGGGCCAGTTGCCCTGACAGTTGGCCGGACCACCCTCATTGTTGACCTGCTGGAACTGTTCCCATTCGTGGCGGACGATCCGCTCGCGCAGGGATTCCTCATCCTGACATTGCTCGTCGTTAGCCATCTTTGGCTCCTTTCAGATGCTGTGCAGAACCGGATCGTCGCTGGAGATGTGGGCCTCGACATAGGGGCGCTGCCATTCCAGGAAGGTTTCCGGGCTGTTGGTCAAGCCCTCCGCCTGCAACTCTTCAACGATTCTTGCGCAGATGGACTCCACAAGCTTGGTTACGCGTTCGGCGGCCGGCCGGAATCCCTTGCCACCCTCGCCAAAGCCTTGCCCTCCGTAACAGGCAGCCGAAGCCAGGCGCAGGATACTCTCCAGCTGCCCGGTAAGGTCGGCCAGCCTGGTAGCCATTCGTCCGCTCAGCCGCCGCAGGGCCGCGAAGGTCCACTTGTAATAGGGCAGATAACCGACTGTCAGCGGATTGTTGATCAGAAAGATCAAGGAGGCGCAGGCCCGCACGAATTCATTGATTGACAGCATGGCGGCTGCCCCGTCGCCCCGCTGCAGACTCCGCGGCAGGTTGTACTGGCCAGCCTGGGCTATCATGCCCAGCCGGCGGGAGATCAGACAGAAGCGCACATCGTCGGGCATGGCCTTGAACCCCTGCCTGGTGGCCAGCATCTGTCCCAGAGGATCCGCGAAAATCCTGCCATTGGTGGCCGCCGCCAGCGTGGCCTCGTCCAGGAGCAGCCACTCGTGTGGATGATTTTCCGGGGGCGCCTGCCGATAGCCGGTCAGGGATTCGAAGAAGGCGCCGATTTCGAAGACGCCCACGCGGCGGTTGGCTCCCTTTGCTCTGACGCTGTCGGTCCGTGAGCCGAACCCCATGAACTCAGTGGGTAAAGCCTCGTAGTCCTTCTGCAGCTGGTTGCCGATGGCCTGGTAATCCTCGCTGGTCAGCCACAGGCAGAAGCCGGGGCCAAAATCGTGATCTTGGGAGATGGCATCGTCAAAGCCGTAGCAGTCCGAGCCATGGCCCATCAGGCCTACGGCGATTCGGCTGCGATATTGGGGGTAGCCTTCCTCCAGCATGGGGCGGCCCACCTGCTCCCAGTAGGCCTTGGCCAGGTCCAGCCCTTGAATATCCGGGCGGGAATCACGCGGACCCTTGTCACTGTTGTGATTCCCGGCCTTCGGTTGGCTGGGTGCAGCTTCACCGGCCTGGTCGGATTGGTCCTCGTCTTTGGCTTTTTCGGCGGCGGTCTGGGCCTGGTCCAGATTGGCCTTGGTGATCTGGTAGTAGTCGCTGCCCTTGCCGTACCGATCCTCAATGATGGCCAGGGCCTTGCGGTAGGTGTCTGCCGACTGGCTGAATCGTCCGGTCATATAGCAGACCTGGGCGAAGCCTGCCAGGGCCGAGGCATAGTGTGCGCTGTTCTCCAGGTGGCCGGTTCGATAGATGTCCAAGGCTGTGCGAGCCTGGCCCCAGGCCTCCTGCAGGGTCTGCGGATTGTCATTGCGTTGCATGAGCATAAGGGCCAGATTGGTGTGTGTGGTGGCCAGATCCAGATCCCGGGAAGGATCAGTACTGGAATTCTCCAGGATGCCCATGGCCTGGCGCAGCTCCTGCTCGGCCTGGTCGGGTCGATCGGTTTCGCTGTAGAGCATGGACAGGTTGTTGTGCAGGGCCGCCAACCGCCGGTCCTTGGGCCCAAGGGTTTTGGCTGCAGAGGCAAGCGCCTGCCGGTAGAGATCCTCAGCCTGGTCGTACTTCTTGGCTGCCCGTAGACCTGTGGCTGCATTGATCAGCGTGGTCGTCCAGGCATCGGACCCCTCGATGCGCATGCGTGAGGCCAGTTCGATGGCACGCTGAATCATCCACATGTTCTCCTGGTGGCGCCCCTGGGACCGGTAAAATCCGATGGTTTCGTTGAGCACGGTCAGCAGTCCGGCGTCATCACCCGCATTTTCCGCATCCACCAACGCCTGCTGCAGGTATGGCTCGGCCTCGTCGCGGGCCTTGCCGGCGTTGAAGATGGCATCCAGTCCATCCAGGAAGGCTTGGGTGTCGAAGCTGCCGTCCGGTTGCATGTAGGACTGTTGAGGCTTTTTCTGCTTGCTGTCCTGCCAACCGACCTCGTCCATGTGGCCTCCGCTCGTCATCAATGATGGAATCGTGATGCACGCGATTATACGATGCGTCAATTATTCATATACATTCTACGGCTTGAACTTCCGCGGGGACCTGCGGGTCTGGGTCGGTTTGCTCACAGTCAGGAGATCAGTTATTTATCGTCAATGAGTAATCGGTTTCGTAATCTAGTGGGATATATAAGGATGTCAAAGGCGGAATGGGCTGTTCGTCCAAATGGTGTTGCGATTTTCTTAGTATCCAAAACGCTGTTATAACAGCGAAAAATCAACTTCCTAGTCTCTTGTGATTGACGTTTTTGCCTTGCGGCTGCTTGCGCGATCGCTGCAAATGGTATAAGACTTTGAGTAACCGGTTACGCAATCGTGTCGTACAAGGAGGTATCGCAGCACCATGAATCTCGATTCAGTTGTGCAGGCACTGGACCACGGTTTCAATTGGTTCATAGGCCTGGGCGGCGCAGCCATGATGTTCTTCATCATCACCCTGTTGTCGCTGGCTTTCGGTGTCAAACTGTCCAAGGCGTTTGAGGGCGGCTTGAGAATGGCCATGGCTCTGACCGGCATGAGTGCGGTCATTGGACTGTTGACCAACACCTTCAGTCCGGCTCTCAAGGCCTTTGTGCGTTATACCGGCCTTCATCTGTCGGTCACGGATCTGGGATGGGCGCCCATTGCCGTCATTACCTGGAGCTCCTTGTACACGCTCTATTTCGCTCTTATCTGCATTGTGACCAATCTGGTCATGCTGGCTTTGAAGCTTACCAACACCCTGAACGTCGATCTGTTCAACATTTGGAATGTATCCATACTCGGCCTTCTCATCAACTGGAGCGCTGGTGGGAACTTCTTCCTTATGTCCGTTTTCGTGGTTTTCATCTATGCTTTGATGCTCTTCAACGCTGATGCCATGAAGCCTACCATCGATGATCTGCTTGGGTACGATCAGGACAACATCACCACTACGGCTCACCCTGCGCTGCTTGTCACCCCAGTGGTTGTCCTCCTCGATCGTCTGATCAGCAAAGTCCTGCCTTTCATTGATCGATTCGATTTCGATGCCGAGACTCTGAACAAGAAGATCGGATTCCTGGGAAGCAAGGGGGCCATAGGCGCATATTTGGGTGTATTCGTGGGTCTGCTGGGTCGCCAGGATGCCGCCCATATCTGCGCACTCGCATTCTCCTCCGGTGTCTGCTTGGAGCTTTTCGGAGTCGTAGGGGACTGGTTTGCTCCCGCTATTGGCCCCCTATCTGAGGGTGTCACCTCTTTCATGGAGCGTCGCATGAAAGGGCGCAAGCTGTATATCGCCATTGATTGGCCCATTCTGGCCTCCCGGGCTGAGCTCTGGGCTGTGGCCAACATCCTGGCGCCCATTCTGTTGCTGATCGCCATGATTCTTCCAGGCAATTCAGTGCTTCCCCTCGGAGGGATCATCCTCACCGTGCTGGCGCCCTCACTCCTCATAGGAGCCAGGGGCAAGGTGGTGAGAATGACCCTGATAGGAACCATTATGATTCCCCTCTTCCTTTGGGCCGCAAGCCTGATATCGCCCTTCCTGACCCAGACTTCGAAGGCTATGGGCGTCTTCCCCGCCGGGCTTGGCAAGAACGAGATGTTTTCGGCCGTGGATTCGGACCCGCTGGAGAAGATGTTGGCCATGCTGATCGGCAATGCGGTTCGAACCCTCGACTTGAAAACCATCGGCTTGGCTCTGCTGGCCTTGTTGGCTTATATCGGGCTTTTCGCCTGGTATGTCAGAAGGCTTCGCAGGGAGTCGGCAGCAGGAATCAGCGTCGGTTCGGTTGCTGTTGACCAGCTCGATGCCGCCCCTGGGGCTGGTTCGGTTTCGGTACAAGGTGGAGTTGCCGCAGACCTTGAGCCTTCATCATCTTCTTCTCTATCCCCTGTCGGCAAGCGCGCGGACGAGCCGGACAGAGCTGGAGTCGGGGGTGATGCCTCGAGTCTATAGAAGTCCTGGAAACCTCGCTGAAATCACGTCTCCGGTTTAACCTGAAGTAACCGGTTAGGCCCAGGGAATCTATCCCATGTAGGGCCCTCCATCGCAAAGATATAAGGATCGACTGATGGTGACGATTAGGGATATTGCGGAGCTGAGCGGTGTTTCCACAGCAACCGTGTCGCGCATTCTCAACAAGAAAGGAGGGGCCAGCGATGCGACGGTAAGCAAGGTCAACGCCATAGTCAAAAAGCTTGGATATCAGCCGAACTTCGTGGCAAGGACCCTGTCCGAGCAGTCATCGGATTTGGTCGCTCTCTTGGTTCCCGACCTGGGCAATCCCTACTTTGCTGATTTATCAGGGAGGATAGAACAGGCCGCAGACCGGCGAGGACTCCATATATATCTATGCAACAGCAAGGATGAACGCGATAAGGTCGATTATTATCTGCGGTTTATGGAGGGCATCCGAGTCCGCGGGGCCATCATCAGCTCCTTGTTCGTTGATGAAGAAGACCTGACCAAGCTCAATAAGCAGGGTATCTTCACACTCACGATGGATCGGGCATGCTTCTCCCATCCGTATTCGGCCTTATATGTGGACCACCGAGCGGGAGGGTACAAGGCCACCAGGTATCTGATCCAACAGGGTTCCTGCAGCCATCTCATGTTCATATCAGGACCTGAGCAGGAAAAAAGTTCTGAGGATCGGTATGCCGGGTACCTGAAGGCGATCACCGAGGCAGGGGTGAAGCCGGTTGTCAAACTGACGACTTCCTTCTCCCTGACCGGAGGATACCAGGCGGCAAAGGGTTTCCTTGAGGATCACCCAGGGTCCGTGGATGGCATCTTCTGCTCTGATGACATTATGGCCATCGGAGCCATGAGAGCCTGTGCCGACCTGGGAATCCGGATACCTGAGGACATGCGGGTCTTTGGCTATGACGACATCGAACTGGCTGAATATTCCGTGCCACGTCTAAGCACGGTCAATCAGCTTCCCGAGGACATAGGCGAGCAGATCATGGATCTGTTTGAAAGCACCGTGTCCACCAAGGGGAAGCCGCAGAAACGTTCAATCGAACCGCACCTTGTCATTCGTGACAGCTCACAGACAAGGGGCGTGTAAATAGGAGATGTAATGCTGGAAATAGGGCCATCGCTCATGTGCGCCGATCTGGGCAACCTGGAACGTGATGTCAGGGAGCTTGATGCGGCGGGCGTTGATTTCTACCATATCGATGTGATGGACGGATCGTTCGTTCCGAATTTCACCCTTGGTCCCGACTTCGTACACAAGGTGCGGGCCATTACCGACAAGCCGTTGGACCTGCACATGATGGTGGAGCGGCCCGAACGCTATATTGACATGTTCGCTCTGGCCGGGGCTTCCGGAATCGCCGTTCATGCAGAGTCCACCAGAAACCTGCAGGGGACTCTGACGGCAATCCATAAGGCAGGCCTCAAGGCGGGAGTGGCCATCAGCCCTGCTACGCCGCTGGACGTGTTGGACTACATATACGACGTCACGGATTATGTGATTCTGATGACGGTCAATCCCGGCTTCGCAGGGCAGCGATTCATCGAACCCATGTACGGCAAAATCAGTGATTTGGCCGATCGAATCCGCAGCCGAGGCATGAATATCCCCATTGAGGTGGATGGGAACATCGGCCGCCAAACCATTCCTGAATGTGTACGCAGAGGAGCGACTAGATTCATCGGAGGCACCAGCGCCATATTCCGCGAAGGTCACAGCCTTGCCGAAAATGTTCGTGCCACGCGTGAACTCTTCAAGGAGGCGGTGGGCCCGCAAGAGGTCTGATATCCGTCCCTTGTGCTCGGGCTGTTGCTGACGATCCCATCTCTACGCACCATGATGCCTGTCAGCTGAGTCCATACCAATCGTAAATCACACACACGCTAAGGCCGAGAGCCGCTGCGTGAGGCGAAGCCTTGCCTGATAGCGGCGAATTCATATCAATTTTGAGGAGATTATCATGCATTATGACGTTATAGTTCTGGGCAGCATCAACCTGGATGTCAAGGCCCTGGTGACCAGCTATCCCAGACATGGGGATACGGCTACAGCAAAGAGCATCACCATGCTGCCAGGCGGGAAGGGTTCGAATCAGGCCGTGGCTGCAGCCAAGTTGGGCGGCAAGGTGGCCATGCTGGGCGCGGTCGGTGAGGACGGCGCAGGCAAGCAGATGCTTGACAATTTAAGCGATTGGGGTGTCGATACCCGGTTCGTCATGCGCAATGGCAATGAGGGGACCGGAACGTTCATCGTCCAGGTGGATCAGACTTCCGAGAATACCATGGTGGGGACGCTTGGTGCCAATGACACCATCACTGCCGCAGAAGTGGACACAGCCTTGGATCAGATGGAGGCTCCGGTTCTGCTTATGCAGCTGGAGACCAGTCGCGAGTCCGTCTTGGCGGCTCTGAAGGCCGGCAGACGCAAGGGCATGTATATCATCCTCGACCCAGCTCCGGCGGATGGTTTCTTCCTCGAGGCCCTCGCATATGCTGATTGTGTCACGCCCAACCAGCAGGAAACTGAGCGGATCACCGGTATTCGCGTGACCGACAAGGTGGAGGCGGTTAAGGCTGCCAAGGCCATAGCCGGCATGGGTCCAAAGACCGTCATCGTCAAGCTGGGTGCCGATGGGAGCGTGGTTTTGCACGAGGGGGAGATCTACGAAATTGACTCAGTCAAGGTCCACGCACTGGACTCCGTCTGTGCCGGTGACGTATTTGCCGGCGCCCTTGCCGTCAATTATGCCCAGCACGGTGATTTCCTGAAGGCGGTGAATTTTGCCAACAAGGCAGCGGCCATCAAGGTCAGTCGTGTCGGCAATCATCAGGTCTTCCCAACCTTGGCCGATATGAGCTGACATGGATTAAGCACCGGATCATGCAGCTTGGTGATTATACGAAGTAACAGGAAAAAATAAGAGGCCTACAAATATTGCCGGCCTCTTATTTATTGCATTTGTCGGGGTAGGGGGATTTGAACCCTTGTCAGAGGCTTGGTATTCTGCGGGAGATTGTGGAAAACGTTGTAATTGCAGCGATTATGTTACTTGTCGTTCGCGTTGATTCTGATGTGTTTGTGATAGATTGTGGGCAAAATGTGGGCAAATAATCCGCAATAACTGGGGGGGGGGGTGTTGCGGTTCTCTATTTTGCTCTCAAATCAGGCCATTCGGCTGGCAATAGTTCGTCGAGGGTTATGTTCGGAACTTGCGCAATTGCCATAATGTTATGCAAGCTTGGGTTCGCGGGCGTACCTGGCTTTGATTCGCCTTTCTCGAATTTTTGGTATGTGTATCGGGAAAGGTTTGCGGCATATGCCAGGCGCTCCTGGCTCAATCCTTGTGCCAGGCGTTCTTGTTGCAGGCGCAATCCCACCTGTTTCATGTAAGCTGTCCAGTTTTTTGAAGATTCCTCTACTGCCATGATACGAAGCTAAATTGGTCACTTCCATCTGTTAGCCTCCTGTGTATGGCATCTTCTGAGAGGCCATATTTGGGATAGTGCTTAAGGGAGCAGTTATGTATTCAATCTGGGCAATCGCAATGAGCGCGAGATAGAGCGGTAGCAATCAAATTCACGATTTGAAGAAAGCCGTGGGACTCATGGCAAGGCGCAACTTGCGGAAGAACGTGCGCAGACTGCCGCCCAGGAACGAAACAATGAATTGCTGGCTGAGCAGAACCAGAACCTAAACCTGCTGCAAGCCCGGCAGGCGGAGACCAACAATTATCTGGAAAGCCTCAAACGTGAGAGCTCCCAAGCCAATAAAGCCATCGAAAACACCAACGTGCTTTTGTCGGATCAAAAGAAAATCTTCCTGGCCGGATTTAAACGTTCAGCAGATAACCAGTCAATACTCATTGAAAACACCAAAGCACTCATTGCGGGCCAGGAAGAGCAGATTGACGCGACCAAAGCCAATGTTCGCGCCCAGTTTTCGACTTGGAGAACATCCACCGATGCAGGAAAGCAATACAGCCAGTGGAGCAAAAAGGCCCAGCAATCCATAAACACCATCAAACAACGCACCGACGCTATGCAGCGGGCACGGGTTCAAGACTTCCTGCGCATTGCAAAAGATGAAATCGGTAACCATCCCGAGCTGGTGGATCCCGCGGTTCTCGAAGCGAAAATGGAGCCCGCGCCGGATTACCCTGTGCACGGAACTTTCGGGAGAATCCCGGAGAAAAGCCCTGACTTGATGAGGAACCCTGCCTTCAATCCTCGAGGGTGGCATCCCAAAGCATCGGCTGCCTACAAAAAACAGTTCCTCTTGGGACTCTTGGCGCTGGTGGTGTTCGCGGTTATCGACAGCGTAGCCGTCCATTCAAGCGGTCTCCAACTACTGTCGATGCTCATTCTCTTCATAGGTCTTGTAGTCGTAGCTCTCTGGGGACTCATGTGGCTGGCGCACCCTATATGCCAGATGATTGCTGACTGGCTGGAAGGTATATGGTGTTCAGGGCAGAGGAAGAAAATAGCGGCGCAGAATAGTGTAATTCAGGCGCAGTATGAGCAAAAGATTCAAGCTTACAGGCACGAAGTGGCCGAGGTTAAAAGGCGCAACCAAGAGAAGCAGGACGCTCTCGCCAACCTCAAGAAAAGACGCGCCGAACTGGAAGATGAAATCAACCGGGTTCTGCCAACCGCAACCGTGTGGAGCGAGATTGACATAGATGTATATACCCAATCCATTCTGCGGATTTTCGACAACATAAGGAGTGCTATGTGGCCATGCCCGGAAGAACTTCCTGATAATTCCGTGCCTGGTCTCGCGGATGTGGACAGGTTGCCAGCGTACGCAACGGAAATGCGGGCCTGCCTTGCGGGGATGATCAAGCGTGAGGGGCAGTCGGGCGTTAAAGTGGGTGAAAACTAGCTCTCACTCGACTGTCGCTCAATCAAGCGCATATCTGTTATACGTCGCATGAGCGCTCGGCGTTGGATATAAGAGATTCTCGGATACTGGTCATCCACGGGCTTGTTGCTGATTATCCACACCTCATCGAAAGCCGCCTGCCGGTTATGATACCGAGCGGGAAGAGTCAAAGGATACCGGTCAAGCACATTGAGGAGGAAAGAGAACGGCAGCTGGCTGTCGTACTCATCAAGAACCAGAATCGTTTGGCCCTCGTACCCATCAAAAGGGTGACTGGTGTAATCGGTAATTCTGTAAATGTCGGAAGGCGAATTCTCGGCGTAGACACTATAGGTCTTACCGACCCCAGGATTACCCCAGACATAATGCACTCTTACTTCTCTGAACTGGCTGCCGTACTT
>NZ_AWUN01000001.1 GCF_000499285.1 Bifidobacterium sp. 7101 | reverse complement strand
CATCGGGGGCGGCCAGCATCAGCACCCGGTAGCCGCGGTCGGCCAGGTCGGCCACCTGCTGATCCACCTGGGGCCAGCTGCCCGCCTGGGAGGCCAGGAGCACCTCCGGGGCGCCGAAGTACCAGATTTTGCCGGACTGGTCGGCCACGGCGCTCCACTTGCGGGCCGAAGAAAATGGCAGGCGGCTGACGGCTCTGCCGGGGTGCAGGTCATCCATCCCCTTGAGGATGGCCCGGCCGGTGGCGTTGGGGCTCTCCTCCGCGCAGACATCCACCAGGGCCTGCCGCAGCTGCTGGGCCGGAATGTCCTCGACCAGTTGGTGCAGGTCGTCGTAGACGATGCCCCCGTCGGTGATGGTGCCGGTCTTGTCCAGGTTCAGGGCATCCACCCGGGCCAGGGTCTCCACGGACTCCATCTGCTGGACCAGGGTCTGATGCCGGGCCAGGCGGATGGCGGCCAGGGCGAAGTTCAGTGAGGTCAAGAGGACCAGACCCTCGGGAATCATGCCCACCACCCCTGCCACAGCAGACACCACGGCCTGCCGCCAGGCTCCGGTGACCAGCGCAGTCTGGAAGCCGCCCACGGTTCGCATCTGGGTGAAGATGAGCAACAGGCAGAGGGGAATGACCACCACGGTCATGACCTTGAGGATGGTGTTGATGCCCTCGTTCAGGTCGGAGCGGACCTTCTTGTAGACCTTGGCCTTGGCAGTCAGCGTGGCGGCGTAAGAGTCGGCGCCCACGGCGGTCACCTGGGCCAGAGCCATGCCCGAGACGGCCGTGGAGCCCGAGTAGACCTGGTCGCCCGGCTTGTGCTTGACGGTGCGCGACTCGCCGGTCAGCATGGACTCGTCCAGCTCCAGGCCATAGGTGTCAATGATCTGCGCGTCGGCGGGCACCTGGTCCCCGGAACGGATCCAGAGCAGGTCCCCCTTGACGATGTCATCGTGGGGCACGGTCAGGTTGCATCCATTCCTGCGCACCGTGTAGTCGGAGGCCACCAGGATGGACAGCCCGTCCAGGGTGTGCTTGGCCTTGAGCTCGGTGGCTACGCCGATGCCGGTGTTGATGATGATGACCAGGCCGAAGACCGCGTCCTTCCACTGGCCGGTCAGCAGGACCACCACCATGGCGGTCAGGATGATCCCGTTGAAGAGGGTGAAGACGTTGTCGCGGATGATCTGGCCCAGGCTGCGGGAGGTTTGGTCCTGGGAGACGTTGACCAGGCCCTGGGCTTTCAGCTGCTCCACCTCCTGGGAGCTCAGCCCCGGCCGGTCGGTGTCCGGAAAGCCTGTGCCCGCTGCTGTGCCCGTAGTCGGCTCTTGATCACTGCCTGTGCTCATCCTTGGCCCCCCTCTCAGTCGGCGCTCAGGCGCACGGCCATAATCCTTTCATGCGGTCCGTCGTCCACAATGGTCTGCAGAGCGTCAGCCAGCAAGGGCGCGTGTGGATTCCCTGCAGGATCGACCGGGTGGACCGTAGCCGCATAGTAGAGCCTACCTGGGTCAGGGGTCCAAGCCTTGGCGCTTTGAGCGAACTCTACCACAGGAATGCCGGCCTTCCGGGCTGCCTTCAGGGCCGGGGTCCAGTCGCCGGCTCCGGGTTGACGGATCAGAATCAGACTGACCCCGCGGTTGACGGCATCCTGCACCCCATCCTGCTGATCGCTGGTGGACTGCGCCGAGGAGAAATAACCCTTCATGCGCTCCGCCTTCAAGGATGCCAGAATACGGCTGTCAAGACCGGTATCGGGCTCCTTGTCACCCTTCTGCGGGCATCCAATCAAAGCCACGAGCGTGTCGGAGCGATCCACGCCGTCATGGGGCACGGTACCCTCATGCCAGGAGTCGCCCACGGCCCTGTCCCTGGGGACGCAACCGGTCAGCATGGGCAGACCTGCCAGCAGAGCGACCGCCAGCAGCAGACCCGCCAGCCGCCTGACTGCTGCCACAATCCGCCCGGCGCGGCTCATGTCAGCGCTGCCTTCCCACCGTGCGGGTGAAGACCGCCAGGGTTTCCACATGATGGGTCATCGGGTAGATGTCAAAGGCCTCAAGATGCTTGGGGCTGTACCCCAGGGAGATCAGGGTGGCCGTATCCCTGGCCAGGCTGGTCGGGTCGCAGGCCACATAGATGATGGTCCCCGCCCCGCTGGCGGCCAACAGTCGGCAGACCTGAGCCTTGGCGCCGGCCCTGGGCGGATCCAGCAGGATCAGGTCGGGATGTCCCAGCCCCTTGGGCGCACCGCCAGCCAGGACCTTGGCCACGTCCCCTCGCCGCAGGACCACGCGGTCCAGTCCGGACTGCTTCACGTTGTGTTTCGCGCTGGCAATGGCTCCGGCGGATCCCTCCACGGCCAGGAGCCGGGCACGTCCGTCAGCCAGGGCGGCCAGGGGCAGGGTGAAGAGCCCTGACCCGCAGTAGAGATCCCAGATGATCGGTTCGGCGACTCCATCCAGAGCCTGCCTGGCCTGATCCAGGACCGCCTTGGTCAGCACGACCGGTGCCTGGCGGTGGACCTGCCAGAATCCGTCAGCCCGGACCTGGTATTCAGGTCCTGCTCCGGCTTCCAGCCGCTCAGTCAGCAGGCGGCTCCCCTTGCTCAGGCGGCCATCCACCAGCAGGGCGAAGTTGTCGCCAACCGGTCCCCCATCGCGCGGCTGGGGCACGGCCAGGCGTATGCGGGCACCCGCCGGCAGGCCGCCTTCCCAGATGCCCAGTTCGTCGGCCAGGTCCAGCAGCTCCTGGGTGGCCAGGGGCATGGTCTGAATCGGCAGGCGGTCATGCGAACCCCGCCGACGCATGGAGGGGCGTCCCTGGTCGTCGGCCACCAGCTCGATTCGAGTCCTCCAGTGCAGGCCACCCAGCTCCTCATCGCCCGGAACCCGGACCACCGGCACCTGGACGTCCACCCCGCCCAAACGGGACATCTGCTGACTGATCAGATCGGCCTTCCAGGTCAGCTGACCGGGCAGACTCACGTGAATCAGATCGGCACCACCCAGGCCGCCTCCCCAAGCCAAGGGTCCAGCCAGGGGCCAGACGGGTTCGCGTCGGTCAGGGCTGGCCTCTAACACCTGAGTGACCTCGCCCGTGGCGAATCTGTCGGCCCGACCGTGAGGCTCGTCCAAGAGGACCTCCACCAGCTCTCCGGGCAGGGCAAAGCGGACGAAGACCACCCGGCCGTCCTCCAAGTGGCTCACGCAACGGCCCTGGTCGGCATAGCGTTCGATGCGCAGACGAACTCTGGTCTCAGTCATGATCGGCGTGAACCTCCTGATCGGCCTGACCCTGGTCAGCCTGGCGGCGATGGTAGGGGCCCCCGATCAGCAGCCAGCTAATCCAGATGCCCAGGGCGAACAAGGGCAGGCCCAATATCAGGCGTGCGGCGCCAAGAAACCCGACGGAACCAGTCAGGTAGAGCGGCACCTGGACCAGCAGGCGCAGCGCGAAGACGGCGATCCAGACCAGAGTGGCCTGGGTATAGGCCCGTACCAGTTCTGGCTCGCCCCGCCAGGAGGCCAGCCATTGCTTCCAGCCTGAGACGACAGGTCGGCGCAGGTACTCCACAACCAAGCCTATGCCGGGTATCCGTGCCAGCAGTGAGGCGCCCAAAACGATAATCCAGAATCCGTTGGTCAGGAATCCCGGCAGATAGTAGTTACGCGCATCCCGGGTCAGCCATGCAGCCACCAGGCAGATGCCCACCGAAAGCAGACCGGTCAGCGCACCCAGAAAGGACTGCCGCTGGACCAGGCGAATCAGAAGCTGCACCAGGGCCAGGGCCGCCGAAACCGCCACGGTCAGCCCCAGACGGCCGGTCACCAGGAAAACAACCAGAAAAACCAGCCCTGGCAGCAGGGACTCGACAATCCCCCGCCATCCGCCGATGGCTTCCATGACGGAGAAATCGTCGTCGGCCAGCGCTGCCAGTCCGGAATGCTTCTGCTTCACAGCCTCAGCGGACCTCCGAGAACATGGGTCCGCGGGACAGTGTGGTCTTCACCTCGGTCTGCTGGTCCGAGTCGAAGGGGCCCTCCGGCTTGCCGGGGATCTGCGCTGCCTCATCGTCCTTGGACTCCGAATCTTCGGCTTCTCCGCGTCGCTGGTTGGGGGTGATGGGCGCATGCATGGGAACCAGGTCACGGGGGGCCAGGGGCTCATCGCCACGGACCACGACCATGTCGGCCAGGTAGCCGTCGAGCACATCCTTCTCCTTGCCACCCTTGGCTGCCGGGCCGGAGAATATACCACGCAACATCCAACGGGGTCCGTCGACGCCCACCACCCGGGTCAGCAGGTTCTTGCCCTTGACCTTGACGGGCAGGGTCAGCTCCTTGCCGAAGACGCCGTCCACCTCCTTGCAGGAGGGGTTGGCCTTGAGCAGGTCGGCCCGGACCTCGTCCCACAGGCCCAGGGACTTGGGGGCCGCAAAGGGCTCCAGCTCCAGACTGGAGGACTTGTAGGTGATGGTGGCTCCCAGCACGTCGCCGGTCTGTGAATTGGCCTTGAGTCTGAGCTCACTACCCTGCAGGAAGGGCAGCATCAGGGCGCCGATGTCCAGGTACTCATCGGTGTCGGGGGCCTCGGGATCCATACTGTCCCAAGGGCCTTTCCCGCTCTGCTCGGCTTCGTCCTGCTCCGCAGCCGTCTCATCGCGGTCCACCTCAGTCGTCAAATCAGATTTCTCAGTAGACTCCTCAGCGTCCTTGGACTCGTCCTTCTGATCCTCGACGTCCTCCTCGGCCTGCCGCTTGGCGCGTTTCTTTCCGAAACCAAACAATCCCATGATGCCTCATTTCCTTGTGAGTCTGTGCAAAGGATACCTAGTCAAGACCCAGGCGCAGCTTGCCACCGGGGATGGCGTCCAGCAGATCCTTGGTGTACTGGCGCTGCGGATGGTCGAAGACCTCGTCGGTGGTGGCATGTTCCACCAGCCGGCCGTGCTGCATGACCACGACCTCGTCGGCGATCTGCCTGACCACTGCCAGATCGTGGGTGATGAACAGGTAGCTGAGCCCTCGCTCGGCCTGCAGGTCGTTGAGCAGCCGCAGCACCTGGTCCTGGACCAGCACGTCCAGGGCGGAGACAGCCTCGTCGCAGATGATCACATCCGGATTCAGGGCCATGGCCCGGGCGATGGCGATGCGCTGACGCTGTCCGCCGGAGAGCTCGTTGGGGTAGCGCCCCATGACCGACTCGGGCATCTCCACCATGTCCAGCAGCTCCTTGACCCGCTTCTGCCGGGACTTGGCGTTGCCGATCTTGTGGATGCGCAAGGGCTCCTCGATGGAGCGGTATATGGAATACATGGGGTCCAGGGAGCCATAGGGGTTCTGGAAGACCGGCTGTACGTGCCGCCGGAATTCCAAGAGCTGACGGCCGCCAAAGCCGGCGATGTCCTGGCCCTCGTAGGTCACCTTGCCCGAGGTGGGCTTCAGCAGGTGTAGGACCATGTTGGCTACGGTGGACTTGCCCGAGCCGGACTCCCCCACAATGGCCAGGGTGGTCCCCCGCTTGACCGAGAAGGAGACGTCGTCCACAGCCTTGAACATCTCCTTGCGCCGGGGCAGCCTGAACTCGCGGGTCAGGTGCTCCACGGTGATGACGTGCTCGCTGCGCTCCAGGGTGCTCTCGCCCTTGACGTGGTGCTCCAGCAGGCCCTCGGCATCCTGACCGCGCTGCTTGGCGGAGATGATGCGCTGAGAGGCCAGTGAGGGCGCAGCCTGGACCAGCCGCTTGGTGTAGGGGTGCTGGGGGTGCTGCAGGACCTCCAGGCTGGGCCCGGACTCCACCACCTGACCCCGGTACATGACCACGATGTGCTGGGCGCGCTCGGCCGCCAGACCCAGGTCGTGGGTGATGAAGAGCACGGCGGTGCCCAGGGATTCGGTCAGGCTGCGCAGGTGGTCCAGAATCCGCTTCTGGACGGTCACATCCAGGGCACTGGTTGGCTCGTCCGCAATCAGCAGGTCAGGCCGGGAGGCCAGGCCGATGGCGATCAGTGCACGCTGACGCATACCGCCGGAGAACTCGTGTGGATACTGCCGGGCCCTGGTGGCGGCCTCGGGCAGTCCAGCTTCGGACAGCAGGCCGGCGATGCGGTCGTTCATGTCCGAGCCGGTCACATGCTCCTTGGCCAGCGTCCAGGCCGTGTCGTCATCCACACCGGCGTCGATCAGGGACTTGGCCACGCCCCAGCGGGTCTCGGAGCCCACATCCCACTCGGCCTTCATGGCCTCCATGGTCTTGTCCACGTCGGCGACCCCGGCATCGTTCAGGGCCTTACGGGCGGCCTCGAGCAGGCCAGGCAGGTCCTTGGAGGAGATGAAGAGCTCGTCGTCGGACTTCTTTACCTTCACCTCTTCGTCGCCGGCCAGGGCCTTGGCCAGTCGGGAGCGCTTCTCCCGGGAGACGTCCATATGGTTGGCGGTCAGCGCCTCCTTGACCTGGGAGCCGATCCGCCAGACCGGGTTCAGGTTGCTCATGGGGTCCTGCGGGACCAGGCCCACCTGGGAGCCGCGCAGCGCCTCGTAGTCCTTGCGATCCAGACCCACCAGCTCGCGGCCCTTGAGCCGGATGCTGCCGCCGGTCACCTTGCCAGTGCCGGGCAGAAGGCCCAGCACAGCCATGGCCGAGGTGGACTTGCCCGAGCCGGACTCCCCCACGATGGCCACCCACTGGCCGGGATAGACGTTGAAGGAGGCGTTGCGAACCGCGTGGACCGTGCGTCCATCGGCGGTGAAGTCCACCTGCAGGTCCCGCACGTCGAGCAGGGGCTGCTGCTCCTGATTGGTGGTCATGTTCTTGTCTGCTTCAGTCATGCTTCCTCCACTCAGGCCGTTCTGCTCTTGGGATCCAATGCATCCTTGACCGCGTCGCCCATCATGATGAAGGCCAGCACGGTGATGGCCAGGGCTGCGGAGGGATAGAAGAGGACCGAGGGGTTGGTGGTCAGGAGGGTCTGGGCCGTCGAGATGTCCCCGCCCCAGGAGACCACGGTGGAGGGCAGGCCGATGCCCAGGAAGCTCAGCGTGGCCTCGGAGACGATGTAGGTACCCAACGACATGGTGGCCATGACGATGACCGGGGCCAGTGAGTTGGGCAGGATATGCCGGAAGAGGTTGCGCAGGGGCGTGGAGCCCAGGGCCGTGGATGCGGTGTTGAATTCCAGGTTTTTGGCCTCCAGGACGGCGCTTCGGGTGATACGCGCCATGTTGACCCAGCCGAAGAGGGTCAGGGTCAGGATGATCTTCCACAGTGAGGTGGATGTACGGAACATCTGCAGGAGCACGATGGCGCCCAGGATCATGGGGATGGCGAAGAAGATGTCGGTGATGCGGCTGAGCACTGCGTCGACCCAGCCACCGAAGAATCCAGCGATTGCGCCGATGAGTCCGCCGAAGACGGTAACCAGAATGGTGGTCATGATGCCGATGGCCACCGAGGTCCGGGCCCCGTGGATGACACGGCTGTAGACGTCACAGCCCTGCAGGTCGAAGCCGAAGGGGTGTCCCGGCCGACCTGGTTCCACGGAGTTGGACAGGTTGCAGGCCATGGGGTCCTGCTTGGCGAAGAGGTTGGGGAAGAGGGCCACCAGGATGACCACGATCGCCAGGATTGCGGAGATGATGAAGAGCGGGTTGCGCCTCAGGGTCTTCCAGGCGTCGGCCCACATGCTGGTGGGCGGCACGTCCTCATCCACCGAGTCCACCTCGCGAAGGGGCGTCTCGTCGATGGGGGCCACGAACCGCTCCTGCCCCGGCAAGGGGTCGGGGAAGTATACGCGGGCCTGGCTTTCGTTCTGTTCGCTTGACTCGTTCATTGCCGTTTCACTCATAGTCGGTCCCTCTCCCTCACGCATACCTGATCCGCGGATCGAGCACTGCGTAGAGCAGGTCGACCAGGAGGCTGGTTATGACGAAGATCAGGACCAGAATGGTCACGATGGAGACCACCAGGGTGCCTTCGCCCCTCAGGATGGCCTGGTAGAGGGTGTTGCCGACACCCTGGATGTTGAAGATACGCTCGGTAATCATGGCCCCTCCCATGAGTCCGCCGATGTCGGCGCCCAGGTAGGTGACCACAGGGATCAGGGAGTTGCGCAGCACGTGCCGCATAATGACGGACCGGTTGCTCATGCCCTTGGCCCGGGCCGTGCGCACGTAGTCCTCGGAAATGTTGGAGGTAATCTCCGTCCTGGTCAGACGGATGATGGAGGCCATGGATACCGACCCCAGCACGATGGCCGGCATGAGCAGATCAATGAAGCCCGGATTGGCTCCGGCTGTGGCTGGCAAAAGCTTCCATTTGACGCCGAACAGGTACTGCAGGATGAAGCCGGTGACGAAGGTAGGCACCGAAATCAGCAGCAGGGAGAGGACCAGAATGATGTTGTCCGACCACTTGCCCTTGGTCAGGCCTCCGATGATGCCGAAGATCACGCCGAAGATGCCCTCGAAGACGAAGGCCATCAGGGCCAGCTTGATAGTCACCGGGAAGGCCCTGCCGATCACGCTGATGACGGGCTGGCCGGCGAAGGTGTTACCGAAGTTCAAGGTCAGCGCGTTCTTCAGGAAGAGCACGTACTGCACGATGAAGGGCTTGTCGAGATTGTATTCCGAGCGTATCTGTGCGGCAACGGCCTGGTTGACCGGCTTGTCCCCGAACATGGCGGCCACAGGGTCGCCAGGAAGCGCGAAGACCAGCGCGTATATCAGCAGTGTCGTGCCGAGAACGACGGGGATCATCTGCAGAATACGTCGCAGAAGATATTTTCCCATCGGCTATTCTCCTTTGTCATCCGCGACCGGGATCGGCATGGGGATCGGGGCCGCCGCAAAAATTCTTGTTTGAGTCTACCAGCACACCTCAACAGGGGTGCAAGAACACCAAGGCCGGCGCGGAGTGGATCCTTCCGCGCCGGCCCGGGCGGTGTCAGTTTTAAGGTGCGGGATTCAGGCTCCCGTCACCTCACTTGCTGAGGTTGTAGTAGGCGGGGGTTCCCTTCCAGGTGAAGGAGAATCCCTTGATGTTCTTGGCTGCCACGCCGTTGGAGTTCTGGTAGTAGAGCGGGACTGCGGGCAGATCGCGGAAGAGCAGTTCCTCGGACTGCTGGTAGATCTTGTTGGCCTCGTCGATGTTCTTGGCGGAGGCCGCCTTGTCCATCAGCTCGTCGAACTCGGGGTTCTTGTAGTCGCCGTCGTTGGACCCGTTGCCATCGGCAGCCGAGCTGGCGAAGTTGCTGGACAGGTAGCTCTCGGGCGAGGGGTAGTCAGGCTGCCAACCGGAGCGGAAAGCCGAGTCGGTGAACTTGCGGTTCTGCACGTTGGAGCGGAACTCGCTGAAGGTGGGCAGAGGATTGCCCGCAGACTGGATGCCCAGGGCGTTCTTGATGGAGTTGGTGACCGCGTCGTAGATCTCCTTGTGGGCGCCATCGGCGTTGAAGGCGATCTTGAAGGTGTCACCCTCGCCCCAGGGGGAGATCTTGTTGGCCTCGGCCCAGAGCTCCTTGGCCTTGGACGGGTCATACTTGAGCACGTCGGATCCCTTGATGCTGGTTGAATAGCCGGGGATGACGGGGGCTGTGAAGTCGTGGACCTCCTTGGCGGTTCCGGACAGCACCTTCTTGATGATGGTCGGCCGGTCGATGGCCATGGAGATGGCCTGGCGACGGAGCTTGCCCTCCTGATCCTGGCCGAAGTGCTTCATGTAGGAGGGGATGGTGAACATCTGGATGACCGAGCCCGGGTCGTTGATGGCCTGGACCGTGTTGTCGGTCTGGAAGGTCTTGCGAGCAGAGGCAGGCAGGGTGTCCAGAACATCCAGGTTGCCGGCCTGCACGTCGCGGTAGGCTGCGGTGGCATCGGTGTAGGCGCGGAACTCAATGCCGCCGTTCTTGACCTTGATGCCGCCCTTGTAGGAAGGATCCTTGACCAGCTTAATGGCCTTGTTGTGCTCCCAGGACTGGAACTTGTAGGGTCCCACGGTCACCGGCTTCTCACCGAAGGCCTTGGTGTCCTTGTAGAAGGACTCAGGCAGCGGCGCAAAGGCGGTGTAACCCACCTGAATGGGGAAGGTGGACGAGGGCGAAGTCAGATCCACAGTGAAGGTCTTGTCATCGATGACCTTGAGGCCGGACAGCTGGGCATCACCAGGGGTGCCCTCCTTCTGCAGGTCGTCATAGCCCTTGATGTTGGCGAAGAAGCTGGATCCCAGCTGCTTGTTGGCGATATTGGCCGCCCATGACCAGGCCTTGGTGAAGGACTGTGCGGTGACCGGGGTGCCATCCGAGAACTTCCAGCCGTCGTTGATGGTAACGGTGTACTGGGTATTGTCCTCGTTGGCCTTGATCTGCTTGGCGATCTCGTTGGCCGGCTTGCCCTTGTCGTCGAAGCGGACCAGCTTGGAGAACATGACGTCGATGGGGTTTCCACCGCCCACCTCGTTGGTCATGCTGGGAATGAGTGGATTGGCCGGCTCAGGGTTGAAGACCGAGATGACGGCATCCGAGCTGCCGCTGTTGGTCCCCTTGGCTGAGGAGTCGGATCCGCCGGATCCGCCGCAGGCGCCCAGCGTGAGCGCCATGACGCACAGTCCGGCGCCAGCAATGGTCAGGGCCGATTGCTTCTTCATATATGCTGCTCTTTCCTTTGGTTGGTTTCCCGAATCCGCCGCCAGTACACAAGACCCGGGCGCGAATCCGCTTTGACGCGGATCCGGCCGGGTCAGTGACGACGGATTATGCCGTTTCCGGCACGATCATCACTTCTGCTTGGACAACTCCGCGAAGTTCGGATAGCTGTTCCAGCCCAGAGTCAATCCATGCACATTCTTGGCTGACGCACCCTTGTTGTTGGCGTAGTAGAGCGGCACCGCCGGCATGTCCTGCAGAAGAATCTCCTCAGCCTGCTGGAAAAGCTTGTTGGCCTCATTGGTGTCCTTGGCCTTGGCAGCCTGCTTCAGCAGATCGTCGAACTTGGGATTCTTGTAATCGCCGTCGTTGGACCCGTTGCCATCGGCAGCCGAGCTGGCGAAGTTGCTCAGCAGGTAGCTCTCAGGCGAGGGGTAGTCCGGCGACCAGGCCGACCGGAAGGCCGCATCGTTGTAAGCGCGCTTGTTGACGTTGCCACGGAACTCGCTGAAGGTGGGCACAGGCGTGGCTATGGCCTTGATCCCCAGTGTGTTCTTGATGGAGTTGGCCATGCCGTCGTAGAAGTCCTTGGCTCCGCCGTCGGCGTTGTAGACCATTTGGAAGCTCTTGTCGGCAGGCCACTTGCTGATGGCATCGGCCTTGGCCCAGTACTCCTTGGCCTTCTTGGCGTTGTACTTCAGATTATCGGAACCCTTGAGGTTCTTGGAGTAGCCAGGGATGGCCGGCGCGGTGAAGTCGGTGGGCTGGACACCCAGACCGCCCAGGACCTTGTCGATCAGCATCTTGCGGTCCAGAGCCATGGAGATGGCCTGACGACGCAGGTGCCCCTCCTCGTTCTGGCCGAAGTGCTCCATGGTGGTCGGGATGGTGAACATCTGCAGGACGGAACCAGGCTTGTTGTAGCCCTGAACCAAGTTGTCGGTCATGAAGGTCTTCTGGGCCGAGGTGGGAATGGTATCGATCGCGTCCAGGTTGCCCGCCTGCACATCGGAGTAGGCCGCAGCAACGTCGGTGTAGACCTTGAAGTCGATGCCGCCGTTCTGGACCTTGATATCACCCTTGTAGGTGGTGTTCTTGCGGAGCTTGACCATGGCGTTGTGCTGCCAGGACTCAAACTTGTAGGGACCCGAGCTGACCGGGTTCTCGCCATAGGCCTTGGTGTCCTTATAGAAGGACTCAGGCAGCGGCGCAAAGGCGGTGTAGCCCACCTGAATGGGGAAGGTGGACGAAGGCGAGCTCAGATCCACGGTGAAGGTCTTGTCATCCACGACTTTCAGACCGGACAGCTGCCCGTCCGCAGGCGCGCCCTGCTTCTGCAGATCGTCATAGCCCTTGATGTTGGCGAAGAAGCTGGAAGCCAGCTGGCCGTTGTTCACATTGGCCGCCCAGGACCAGGCCTGGGTGAAGGACTTGGCCGTGATTGGGGTGCCGTCCGAGAACTTGCGCCCATCGACCAGGGTGACCTTGTACTGGGTCATGTCATCGTTGCCCTTGATCTCCGAAGCCAGATCATTATGGGCCTTGCCCTGGTCGTCAAAGCGGACCAGCTTGGAGTTGATGGCATCCACGACCTGCCCGCCGCAGCTCTCAACTGTGTTGCTGGGAATGAGCGGCTTGGCCGGTTCACACCCATGGACCGAAATGACGGTATTGTTGCTGGACTGGCTGCTGGACGACTGCTGTGCGCCCTTGGTGTCTGAACCTCCACCGCAGCCGCTTGCCAAAAGCGCCAAAGCGCAAATGGTAGCGGACACGAGCGTAAGCTGTGAACCCTTCTTCATTGCTGCTCCCTATATTTCTTATATTTACTGAGTGTCAACCTCACGTCTATGACCAGGAACACTGGGATGACCGAACCTCAAGGATCCCTGACTGACGTGTAAGCCACATTACGCCATATTCTGGTACGAAGATGTTTCGTAAAGCAAGTCTCATCTCATTTCCCGGTCTCAGGCCCGCAGCTGCTTGACATCACTGGTCCTTGGAAAGCTCCGCGAAGATCGGGAAGCCATCCCAGCCCAGACGCATACCATGGACCATCTTGGCAGAGGCGCCGGTGTTGTTGGCGTAGTAGAGCGGCACCGCCGGCATGTCCTGCAGAAGAATCTCCTCCGACTGCTGGAAGAACTTGTTGGCCTCATCGGTGTCCTTGGCCTTGGCTGCCTGCTGGAGCAGGGCATCGAACTTGGGGTTCTTGTAGTCGCCGTCGTTGGACCCATTCCCATCGGCCGCAGAGCTTGCGAAGTTGCTCATCAGGTAGGTCTCAGGCGATGGGTAGTCGGGTGACCAGGATGACCTGAAGGCCGCATCATTGTAGAGGCGCTTTTTGATGTTGCCACGAAACTCGCTGAAGGTGGGCACGGGGGTGGACTCGGCCTTGATTCCGAGCGTGTTCTTGATGGAATTGGCCATGCCGTCATAGAAATCCTTGGCACCGCCGTCTGCATTGTAGAGCATCCTGAAAGTCCTGTCAGCCGGCCACTGGCTGATGGCGTCGGCCTTGGCCCAGTACTCCTTGGCCTTCTTGGCGTTGTATTTGATGTTGTCCGAACCCTTGAGGTTCTTGGCATAGCCAGGGATGGTAGGTGCGGTGAAGTCGGTGGGCTGGACACCCAGACCGCCCAGGACCTTGTCGATCAACATCTTGCGGTCAATTGCCATGGAGATGGCCTGACGACGCAGGTGACCCTCCTGATCCTGGCCGAAGTGCTCCATGGCTGTGGGAATGGTGAACATCTGCAGGCCGGAACCGGGCTTGTTGTAGCTCTGGACCATGCTGTCCGTCATGAAGGTTTTGACGGCTGAGGTGGGAATCCTGTCAATCACATCAAGGTTGCCCGCCTGCACATCCGAATAGGCGGAACCCAAGTCGGTGTAGACCTTGTAGTCAATGCCACCGTTCTGGACTTTGACATCACCGTTGTAGTCGCTGTTCTTGCCAAGCTTGATCATGCCGTTGTGCTGCCAGGACTCAAACTTGTAGGGGCCCGAACTGACCGGGTTCTCCCCGTAGGCCTTGGGGTCCTTGTAGAAGGACTCGGGCAGGGGCGCGAAAGCCATGTAGCCCACCTGGATGGGGAATGTGGAGGAGGGCGAGCTGAGATCCACGGTGAAGGTCTTGTCGTCGATGACCTTCAACCCGGAGAACTGGGCATCCGCAGGCACACCCTGCTTCTGCAGCTCGTCAAAGCCCTTGATGTTGGAGAAGAAGCTGGCGTTCAGCTGGCCGTTGGTCACGTTGGCGCTCCAGGACCAGGCCCTTGTGAATGACTTGGCGGTGATTGGAGTGCCGTCCGAGAACTTGCGTCCGTCAGCCAGGGTGATCCTGTACTGGGACATGTCGTCGTTGCCCTTGATCTCGGTGGCCAGATCGTTGCGGGCCTTGCCCTGGTCGTCAAAGCGGACCAGTCTGGAGTTGATGGCGTTTACGACCTGCCCGCCGCAGCTCTCCGCAGTACTGCTGGGAATGAGAGGCTGGGCCGGCTCGCATCCATGGACCGAGACCACTGTGTTGCTGCTGGGTTGGCTGCTGGGCGACTGCTCGGCACCCTCGGTGTTGGTGCCGCCACCGCCGCAGCCGCTGGCCAAGAGCGCCAAGGCACAGATGGTTGCGGATACAAGCGTAAGCTTTGAACCCTTTTTCATGGCTGCTGCCCCCTTTAGCTGGTTCTCAATATCGCGCATGCACTTCAAAGGTCCTTGACCGACGTTCCTTGACTGACGTGCAAGCTGCGATACGCCATATTGTGGTACGAGCATGTTTCCCAGGACAAGTCACATCTCACTTGCCGAATCTCAGGCCCTTGGAAAAGCCTGCTTGTACCGTGCCCGTAGCTGCTCGATGGAGACGTGGGTGTAGCGCTGGGTGGTGCGCAGGGAGGAGTGGCCAAGCATCTCCTGAACCTCGCGCAGATCGGCTCCCCCATCCAGCATGTGTGTGGCGGCCGAGTGCCGCAGGGCATGGGGGGCGATGTCAGGCACCCCGGCCTGACCAGCCGCCTGATGAACCACCTTGCGGACCTGACGCTGACCAACCCTGCCGCCCAGCTGACCCAGAAAGAGGGCCTGACCTGCCTTGCGGGCCGATTTGGCCGTTGCGCCCGCCAGGACCGGACGCCCCTCCCCCAGCCAACGGTCCAAAGCACGATCAGCGGGCAGGCCATAGGGCAGAACCCGCTCCTTGGATCCCTTGCCCAGGACCTTGACAGTGCGGCTGTGCCGGTTCACATCATCCAGGTCAAGTCCGCAGAGCTCGGCCACACGCATGCCCGTGGCATACAGCAGCTCCAGCATGGCAGCATCCCGCACCTGCAGGGCCGCTTGAACTTTCTCGTCCTCCCGGGGCTCGACCGGATCCTGGTCGACCGTGTCCATCAGGGTGCGGGCCTGGTCATGCGTCAGAATCCGAGGAAGATGCTCGGACTGCTTGGGGCTGCTCAGGGCCAGGGTGGGGTCGGTCTTGATCCGGTCGTGCCGGCTCAGCCAGCCGAAGAAAGACCTCAGTGCGGCCGTCTTTCGTGCCATGGTCGATCGGGCATGGGTCGATGCCTCGTGAGCCAGCCAGGATCTGATGGTGGCCAGGTCGATCTGCGCTGGGTCATCGATGCCATGCAGATGCATCAGGTGCAGGAAGCCCGACAGGTCGGCCCGGTAGGAACGCACCGTATTGGGACTCTTGCCTGCAACCCGGGAAAGATAGTCGGTAAAGTCCTGCAGATCCTGGTCCACTACGGGCGCTCCCTTCGCTTGGCTGTGTTGCATGTGCAATACAGTCTAGGCGCTTAGGCCCTCGTCGCAGCCGCAGGCGATACTGACCCAGGAGGTGGATGGCCATGCGTTTGCCAGCAACCATACCGGCCGGAGCACGGCTGGTGGTCAGGATTGCCCTGGGATCGGACCCGGATGACGGAAGGCCCAAGTTCCGCGACTATGTGGGCCATGTGGTCGACTGGGACGGGCATCGGCTGATCCTGGACAGGGATCCGGCGGCCAACGGGTCGCGTCCCGGGGAGCGCGTGACCCTTCAGGCGGCAGACATGGTGGCGCTGAAACCGGTCCCGGAACGCCGTTCGCCCCGACCGGACCCTTCCGATCTCAGTCGATGACCGGCGGGTACAACACCCGGGCCCGGCTTGTGGTCAGGAAGGCCGAGACCTGCTCCCCGCGCAGGGCCGAATCCAGCAGATCCTTCCGCCAGTTGCCCTCCTGCGCATCCAGTTCCAAATCAGTTGTGGGGATTTGCTCCTGGTCGCTCAAGGCAGCCTTATAGCGCCGGAAGGGATCGGCCTGGAGGAAGAAGTCCCTACGCCTTTCGCCGGTCTCCGGCTTCTGATCCCGCAAAAGGGAAGCCATGCCCTGCAGATTCTCGACCAGGACATCCAGAAGGTCGGCCACCTGGTCGGCGTTCTCCTCCACCATGGCCCGGGTTCGTTCCGGGTCGGTCAGGGCCACACGGGTCATGTCCCGCCAGGATCCGGCCGCCAGGGCCGAAGCCACACGGCGGTCAGGCGACCTTGTCAGCATGTTGGCCAGGGCGGTGGCCACCACATGGGGCATATGCGAGATCAATGCCGCAGCACGGTCATGGGTGGCATCGTCCAGGACAATCAGCCGGTTGCCCAGCCCCTGGGTGACCATGTCGGCCACTGTCAAAAAGCGGCTGTAGTCCGTATGCTCATCGACGCATAGAGCCCAAAGGGCATCTTCCAAAAGGGCCGGGTCCGAGTCCTCATAGCCGGAGCCTTCGCTGCCTGCCATGGGATGGGCGCCTACATAACGATCGGCCAGACCGGCCTGCTCGACCTGCCTGCGGACCGGTCCCTTGACGCTGCCCACGTCGGTCAGGGTGGTGCCACGGGTCAGCACGGGTGCCAAGGCCTGGAGCACGTCGGGCATGGCCCGCAAGGGGGTGGCCAGCACAAGCACATCGGCCTTTCCCTTAGCCAGCTCCTCCAAGGTGTCAACACAATGGATTCCCTGGCTGCGGGCCTGCTCATAGGGACGGTCGTTATGGTTCCACGCAATCACGAATCGACCCCGGGCGGCCAGGCGACGAGCCAGCGATCCGCCGATCAGACCCAGTCCCGCCACGGCAATCTTGTGGGCCGATGTCAGCACCGGCGAGGCGGCCATGCCTGCTATTGGATGCATGTGCTCGGGCCCTGACAGGTCCATGTGTGGGAAGGGCGCGGATTCATCTACCATAACAACTCCTTGCTAATCGTCTCGGAATCGGGGTCCTCACCCCGGAAGGCCCCCGCCCTGGGCAGCATCCATTCACGGATGGGGGGCGCTGGATGCGGGGTGCGCGGATGGACCGCCAGGGTCTTGAGCCAGTCCCCCCTGTCCAGCAGGTCGGCCAGCACCCGATGCAGGCCCTTCTGCCATGGTGCGGCGTCGATGCTGGCTACGAAGCTGTAGGTCCCGTCGTGCCCTTTGATGGGCCGGGACATGAAAGAGGTCATGTTCAGGCCCGCATCACGCAGACGGTCCAGCAGGTTGGCCAGCACGCCCGGCCCGGTATTCAGGGGAATGAAGGTGACGATGGACTCGAAATCCCCTGCCGGCGCCAGGCTGCGTGCCAGCCCGGCGGCCTGATCCCGGGGTGCCAGCATCAGAAAGTCGGTGCGGGCCCCCTGATAGTCCTGCACCTCACGCCGGTAGGTCTCCAGTCCGTAGAGGCTCCCGCAGATGCGCGGCCCCAGAGACACCTGATCGGTCCTCAGGTCACGACAGGCCGCAGCGTTGGAGTTGGCTGTCACCGGATCCAGGCCGGTCTCTTTGATGAAGCCCTTGCACTGGGCCAGTCCGTGAGGGTGGGCCCCGACCTGGCGCAGGGGACCATGGTCGGCTCTGACGAAGGCATCGAAGACGATGGGCAGGCGGACCATGCCGAAGCCCGCTACCGCCTGAGCGTCAATCAGGGCATCCATGTTGGGCACCACATGGCCCTCCACGTTGTTCTCCCAGGCCAGCACTCCCCAACCTCGGCCCTCCTCCACAGCGGCCACGATGGCAGCCGCGTCCGTGCAGGGCATCAGATCCGCCTGGCAGCCCAGCCTTGTCGCCATGAGGTCGGAGGCCTCAAGGGCGGCCTGATGGGTGAAGGTCCCCTCGGGTCCCAGGAAATACAGGGGAATACGGTCTGACGAAGCCTGGCTCATGCGGATCGCCCCCGACGACGCAGGGGGCCGTCGGCAAACCAGGAGGACGGCAGGCAGATGGCCAGGGTCTGGATCAGAACCAGCCCGCCCATCCAGAGAAAGACCGCATACTTGGCAAAGAATGTAGGGAAGTTGGCGTAGGGCATGAGCACATCGCCGCCCGGCCCCCGCATGGAAAGCAGCCAGACCGTGACCGTCGATGCCACCAAATGCAGGGCCAGACCCATGGTGCCGCTGTCGCAACGGACCCACCAGGCGGCCAGGGCCACCAGCAGATAGGCCAGGACCATCCCCCAGGGCAGACCCTGAGCGGCCCCGGAGCGCTGGACCAGAGTCCCCAGCACGCCCACCGCCAGGCCGATTGGCAGGCCCAGCAGGCAACGGAAGGGACTTGCCTTGCCAGACTCCCCCGTCGAATGGGAGGCGGCTGGGCCCTTGGATTTGGAAACCTGAGACTTCATGGGTTCAAGACTAGTCCGACCCGGTCACCGTGGGGCGGCCGGGTCGGACTGTTCTGATTGTGAGAGAAGACTTACTTCTTGTTGGCCCTGCGCTGGCGGGCGTTCCACTTGTACCAGGCATCCCTGTCCAGGATGATCTTGCGCACGCGGATGGACTCGGGCGTCACCTCCACGCACTCGTCATCGTTGGCGAAGTCCAGGGACTCCTCCAGGCTCATGTCGATGGGCGGGGTCAGGGTCTCCAGCACGTCGGCGGTGGAGGAACGCATGTTGGTCATGTGCTTCTCCAGGGTGATGTTGATGTCCAGGTCGCCTGGCTTGTTGTTGATGCCCACGATCTGCCCCTCGTAGACGGGCGACTGGGGCTTGACGAAGAACTCGCCGCGGGCCTGGAGCTTCTGCATGGCGTAGGGGCTGGCCTTGCCCGAGCGGTCGGAGACCATGGACCCGTTCTGCCGGGTCTTGATGTCACCTGCCCAGGGGGCATAGCCGGCGGAGATTGACGAGGAGATGCCGGTGCCTCGAGTGGCGGTCAGCAGGGCGGTGCGGAAGCCCAGCAGGCCACGGGAAGGCACGGTGAACTGCATCCTGACCCAGCCGGATCCATGGTTGGTCATGGTCTCCATACGGCCCTTGCGATCGGCCATGAGCTGGGTGACCGCGCCCATGTACTCCTCGGGCACGTCGATGGTATCGGACTCCATGGGCTCCTGAAGCTTGCCGTCCACGGTCTTGGTGACCACCTGGGGGCGACCCACGGTCAGCTCGTAACCCTCTCGGCGCATCTGCTCGGCCAGGATGGCCAGGGCCAGCTCGCCACGGCCCTGGACCTCCCAGGCGTCGGGACGGTCGGTGGGCAGCACCTTGATGGAGACGTTGCCTATCAGCTCGCGGTCCAGACGGTCCTTGAGCATACGGGCGGTCAGCTTGTGATCCTTGCCCTCGGTGCCGGCCAGGGGCGAATCGTTGGTGCCGAAGGTCATGGAAACGGCCGGGTCGTCCACGTGAATCAAAGGCAGGGGGCGGGGGTCGTCCTGGTCGACGATGGTCTCGCCGATCATGATGTCCTCCACACCGGCCACAGCCACGATGTCTCCGGGGCCGGCCTCATCCACCGCGAAGCGCTGCAGACCCTTGGTACGCAGGATCTCGGTCAGCTTGAAGTTCTCGATGGACCCGTCCACGCGCGACAGGCCGTACTGGCGGCCCTTGGTCAGGGTGCCGTTGTAGATGCGCACCAGGCCCAGACGGCCCAGGTAGTCGGAGGCGTCGATGTTGGTCACGTGGGCCTGCAGGGGCGCGCCCTCCTCGTACTCCGGGGCGGGGATGTTGTTCAGGATGGCCTCGAAGAGAGGCTCCAGGTCGTCGTTGTCGGGCACAGCGCCGTCGGCGGGCTGGTTGACGGAGGCCTTGCCGGCCTTGGCTGCGCAGTAAATCACCGGCAGGTCCAGCAGGGAATCCAGGTCCAGGTCCACTCCCTCCTCGCTCACATCCTGGGCCAGACCCAGGAGCAGATCGGTGGACTCGGAGACCACCTCGGAGATGCGGGCATCGGGACGGTCGGTCTTGTTGATGACCAGGATGACGGGCAGCTTGGCCTCCAAGGCCTTGCGCAGAACGAAGCGGGTCTGGGGCAGAGGCCCCTCGGAGGCGTCCACCAGCAGGACCACACCGTCGACCATGGAGATGCCGCGCTCCACCTCGCCGCCGAAGTCGGCGTGGCCGGGGGTGTCCACCACATTGATGGTGATGCCGTCGGGCTGGCCCAGCTTGGCTGCCAGAGGGCCTGTGTACTTGACGGCGGTGTTCTTGGCCAGGATGGTGATGCCCTTCTCCTTCTCCAGGTCGTTGGAGTCCATGACCCGGTCGGGCACCTCCTCCCGTTCGGAGAAGACGTGCGACTGCTGCAGCATGGCGTTGACCAGGGTGGTCTTGCCGTGGTCAACGTGTGCCACAATCGCCACATTTCGTATATCGCCGCGTACCGCCATCAAAACCTCATTCTCGTGAATGCTATCCATGCCTCCACCGGCCTGACTGCCGGTTGGCGTGGTCCAGGAATTGGACAAACAGAGACAAGTGTAACCGCCTTGTGTGACAGCCGATCACTGTTCCTCGCCCTGGGGTGAACCCTGGGTCGGATCCGGGGATTGGGGCTGCCCGGACAGCTCCTGACGGGCCTGGGCCAGAGCGGAGTCCTCGTCGGGCAGGAAGGGGGCCAGGGAAGGCAGATCCTCCAAGGATTGCAGGCCCATCCGCTCAAGGAAGAGGTCGGTGGTGACCAGCAGGGCGGCATGGGTCTGCTCGTCCAGGCCCTCCTCGCGAACCAGGCCGCGCACCAGCAGGGCCCGAATGACCCCGTCGGAGTTGACTCCGCGGATCTGCCCCACCTGGGCACGGGTCATGGGCTGGCGGTAGGCCACGATGGCCAGGGCCTCCAGGGCCGCCTGGGAGAGGCGTGCCGTCTGGCCATCCTTGACGAAAGCCGCCACCACGGGCTGGTAGGCGGCCCGGCTGGTCAGCTGCCAGCCCCGGGCCGTCCGACGCAGTTCGAATCCCCGGTCGTTATAGGACTCAGCCAACGATTCCAGGGCGGCATTGACCGGCTCCGGATCCACGGCCAGCACCCGGGAGAAGTCCTCTGCGGTCAGCGGCCGGTCCGTAGCCACCAAGATGGCCTCCAGACAGGCGGCCAGTCCACCGGGAAAGTCCTGCACGTCGAAGTCCACATATTCGGGACGGGTATCGGGAGCCGAGGATTGGCTCATGCAAAGTCCCCCTCACTGATCAAGGCCGTTTCCGGCTCCTGGGTCGGCCCTACCCAGCGCAGGTAGAGCGGCTGATAGGGGCCATCCTGACGGTACTGGATCAGCTCCTGCCTAAAGAAAATCAGCACGGCCAGGAATCGGGCCACCACCTGCGCCCGGCCCTTGGAGGAGGCGACCAGATCGGCGAAGGCCACCGGCTGCCCGGGCTGTACCAGTAGAGCTTGGCGAACCTGTTCGGCTTCCTTGTTCAGGTCGACCAGGGGCACGTGCAGCTGGTCCAGACGAACCTGGGAGGCCGGAGCGTTGACCAAGGCGTTGGCGCAGAGCAGGGCCAGATCCTCCGGCTTCAGGGTCCAGACCAGATCAGGCAGCAGATGGACCAGCTCGGGCTCCAGATGGCCGGGATGCGGGTAGCGGCCCGAGTTGGCGGCCAGCCTGGCTCGAAAGTCCTGCCCCGCCTGCTTGAAAGCCCGGTACTGCAGCAGCCTGGCGAAGAGCAAATCACGCTCCCGCAGGGCATCCATGGAGGCCTGGTCACGCATGGACTCGTCCTCCACCGGCAGGAGGGCAGCGCTCTTGGCCTCCACCAGAACCGAGGCCACATCCAGAAAGGCGCTGGCCTGGTCAAGTCCCTGGCTGAAATCCAGGGTGCGCACATAGTCCAGAAATTCCCCGGTGATGGAGGCCAGGGAGACCTCCGTCAGTGAGAGCTTTCGGTTGGCCAGCATGCCCAACAGCAGGTCGAAGGGCCCCTGGTAGACATCCAGATCGACGGCGAAGCCGTCCGATGATCCGCTCACGCCACGATGCCGCGGGCGATCAGCTCCCGAGCGACCTCCCGATATTCCTTGGCGGTCTTGTGCTCGGGGGCGAACATGGTGATGGGCTCGCCGGCCACCGTGGCGTCGGGCAGCTTGATGGATCGGCTGATGATGGAGTGCAGGACCTTGTCCTTGAAGGCCTCGTAGATGCGCTGAAGCACCTCGTCCGAATGCAGGGTCTTGGTATACATGGTGACCAGTACTCCGTAAACCTGCAGGTCTGGGTTGATGCGGCTGCGGACCTTCTCTATGGATTGCATGAGCAGGGCCACGCCGCGCAGGGCGAAGAACTCGGCCGCCACGGGAATGATGACACCGTCCGCAGCGGTCAGCGCGTTGACGGTCAGCAGACCGAGCGAGGGCTGGCAGTCGATGATGATGGCGTCATACTCCTGCCGCAGGGGCCGGATGGTGGCCGCCAGGGCCTGTTCCCTGCCGACCTCGGTGACCAGCTGAATCTCTGCGGCCGACAGATCGATGTTGGCCGGGATGATGTCCAGACCGTCAAAACGAGTGTGCCGGACAACCTCGTGAACATCCAGGGAGGTGTCAAACATGGCGGTGTAAATGGTGTTGTCCACGCTGTTGGCATTGATGCCCAGACCCACGGTGGCCGCACCCTGGGGGTCGAAGTCCACGATCAGCACCCGTCGCCCATACTGGCACATGGCCCCAGCGATGTTGATCGATGAGGTGGTCTTGCCCACGCCGCCCTTCTGGTTGCACATGGCGAGGACACGGGCCGGGCCGTGCTGTTTCAAAGGCTCCGGGGCAGCGAACGTCTCATACTCGCGCCCTAACAAATCCGTAGGCATGCCTCTACCCTATCAAGTTTCCGGCCGCATTCGCGGGTTGGCGGGTCAGCGTGCGCGGGGATGGGCCGTCTGGTAGGTCTCCATCAGGGCCTGGGGGCTGACGTGTGTGTAAATCTGTGTCGTGGTCACCGAAGCGTGGCCCAGCAGCTCCTGGACCGAACGCACATCGGCGCCTCCCTCCAGCAGATGAGTGGCGAAGGAGTGCCGCAAAGTGTGAGGGTGCAGGGGCCTGTTCAGTCCCGCCCGGCGGCCCGCATCCCTGACCACCTGCCAGACCGTCTGCCTGGTCAGCCGCTTACCCCGCTTGTTGAGGAAGACAGCCCGCAGCTCCCTGCCCTTGGTGGCCCGATTACACAGGCTGGACCGCCCCAGATTCAGGTAGGTCTGCATGGCCTGGCAGGCATAGGATCCCATGGGCACCAGACGCTGCTTGTCGCCCTTGCCTGTCAGACGGACCACCCGCTCATCCAGGTCCATGTCCTCAAGGTTGGTGCCTACGGCCTCCGAGACCCGGCAGCCGGTGGCGTACATGAATTCCAGCAGGGCCTTGTCCCGCAGGACCACCGGATCCTTGGACCCGCCCATGGCGGCCACATCCAGCAGCCGGGTCACCTGGTCCACGTCCAGCACATCCGGCAGGGCCGAGGTTCCCTTGGGAGCCTTGACGGTACGGGAGACATCCCGGTCGGTCACCCCCTGCTTGAGGGCGAACCGGTGCCATTCATGGACGGCGGCCATCCTCCGCGAGCGGCTGGCCGGGCTCTCATCGGCCAGATGGGCAAGAAAACCTTCCACATCGGCGGTCTGGATCTGCTCCAGGCTGGTGATGCAGCGGCCGGACAACCAGTTGATATACATGGTCAAATCGGACTTATAAGCCTTGACCGTGGCGGGGGCAAGACCCCGCTCCAGACCGGTATAGGCCAGGAACTGATCCAACAATGCGGTCAGCCCCTCCTGATGATCACCGTCCACTACCGCTTAACCTCCGGTTCTCTTTCATCAGTGCTGGTCTCAGGCCATAGTAACGCTACGCTCCCCTGTTTCCATGCTTCCAACGCGCTTGGGATTGAGACAACCGCCTAGGAGACCTCACGGATCAGCCCTTGAATCCCCTCTTGCTGAAGAATGCGTCGGTAGGGGCCGGCCTCCCTGCTGATGATGCCGTCGATGGCGTGCATGCCCAGCAACTCCACCGGCGCATTGTCATCGGTCAATACCCTGCCCTTTGCATTCCCAACCGTGCTCAAACGGGAGCTGACCTGCTCCATCATCTGCGACAGATCCGGATCAGGACTGACCCGGGAGGCAGCTTCTGCCAGCAAGTCAGAACCAGGATAGTCCCGCATCGTCGCCTTCCTGGGTCCTCCAGATTCCGCAAAAGCCTCGGAAACTGGGCGACGCGCAAAGAGCTCGCGGTTGGTGGTACGAGGCACGTCGGCCGTCAGAATGGCGTCGGATCCGAAGACCCTGGTGATGGTGTTGGTCAGGGCTGCATTGATGAACCCCTGGCCGTCGTCGATCATGTTCATGTTGACCACCATGACACCACCCGGATTCAGGTGCTTCCTGACCAGGCCGAAGAACTCGGTGGAGCTCATTTGGAAGGGTATGGTGATGTCCTGATAGGCATCAACCATGATCAGATCGTAGCGCTGACCACTGGCTGCCAGCCAGGCTCGGCCGTCGTAGGTGGAAACCGGAATATCGCTCGGCTGATCGAAATACTTGATGGCCAGGTCGCTGATGGTCCGATCGATCTCAACCCCCTGGATGGCCATCCGAGGATAGTACCGCCTCAGCTGCCGGGCGTAGGTCCCTGTCCCCATGCCAAGGATCAAGGCCGAGCGGGCCTGATCAGCCATGAGCGGCGCCGCCAGGGCCGTGTCGTAGTACATGCCGGTCATCCCGGGATGCTTCATGGTCACCGACTGGACGCCGAAGAGCACGTTGGTGGAAAGAATGGTTCTGTCCGCCAGGGTTTTGACCTGCAGGTAGTTGTAGATGGACTCGCCCTCGTAGGTCAGGCCCTTCTCCCAGAAGGCGAACCCCGTCATCGGGGACAGGGCTGCCGAGGCCACAAAGGCCACCGTGGCGATCAGGCAGGCCAGGCGGTGCACCTGTGAGGAAAGAAAATAGGCCAAGGCCACCAGGAGCAGTATCCCGGAGAAAATCAGAAAGGTTACGAAGGTCCCTACGGCAGGGATGGTCACGAAGGTGGGCAGAAAGGTACCCAGGATGGATCCCACGGTGTTGCAGGCGCTGAGCCGGCCGACCACCGAAGCGTTGTCATCCAGGGAGTCGGTGGCGCTCTTGACCAGGCCGGGTGTGATAGTCCCCAGGAGGAAGAGGGGCGGAACAAAGATGATCAGGCAGGAGATGAAAGCCGCCAGGACCAGGAAGTTGGTGGAGACGGCCACAATCAGCAGCCCCGAGATCAGGATGATCAGATACTTGCCGACCAGGGGGATCAGGGCAATCCAGACGGCCGCGGCCATAATGCACAGGTAGAGCCTGTCCGGGTCAGGGTTTCTATCGGCCCAGCGACCGCCGACAACGGCGCCCAGGGCCAGGGCGATCATGATGGTCCCGATGATGATGGTCCACACGATCTGGGAGGACGAGAAGTAAGGAGCCAGCAGACGGGAGGCCCCGAGCTCGGCGGCCATGACGGCCATCCCCGAGAAGAACTCCGTCACATAGAGAAAAACCCGCGACCGCAGAATAGGGCGCGACTGATTGATTCTAGCCGGCTTGGGTCTACCGCTGCTCTCTGGTGGAATGGACTGACCCGCCGATGCTGCCGAGACAGCCGATGCGTCTAGGCTGTGATCTTCATTCATGGCGGCTCCCGGCATCATTGTCGTCAATCAACTTACCGTCCAGCTGGGGAATGGTCAAATATGCAAAGAACCCCGCGAAAGGCGAGGTTCTTGCAATACGGTGTTCAGGTCCGCTGATCAGGCAGCGACCGGAGCGTTCACATCGGCAGGCAGGGCCTTTTTGGCCTCAGCCACGATGGCGTTGAAGGTGTCGATGTCGTTGACGACCAGGTCGGCCAGGGCGCGGCGGTCCAGCTCGATCCCGGCCAGGCGCAGACCCTGGATGAAGCGGTTGTAGGTGATTCCCTGGGCGCGGCATCCGGCGTTGATGCGCTGGATCCACAGCTTGCGGAAGTCGCCCTTGCGGGCCTTGCGGTCCCGGAAGTTGTACGTATATGAATGGAGCAGCTGCTCCTTGGCCTTGCGGTAGAGACGGGAGCGCTGGCCACGGTAGCCTGACGCCCGCTCCAGGACGACCCGACGCTTCTTATGCGCGTTGACTGCCCGCTTGACTCGTGCCATAGATATTCCTCAGCTTTCTAAAATCTCACTCGACGCGACAGCACCCGCTCAGCGGGCCAGCATCCTCTTCATGTTCTTGGACTGGGTCGGAGCGAGCACCTCGTCAGTGGACAGGTGACGACGCTTCTTGGCCGACTTGTGCTCCAGATTGTGGCGCATACCGGTCCCGGCGTGCATGAGCTTGCCCGAACCCGTGGTCCGGACGCGCTTGGATGCGGCGGAGTTACTTTTCATCTTCGGCATTGCTGCCCTCCTTGGATTTCATCTGCTTGGGAGAAGTATTGTTGTCGGCCTTGGCAGCCAGATGGGCCGCCTGACGGGCCTTGCGCTCGGCACGGGCCTGGCCGCCCCGCCGACGCTGCTCGGACTGGGTGTGGACCTTCTTGCCCTTGGGCGACAGGGTCATGATGATGTTGCGCCCCTCCTGCTTGGGGGCAAACTCGATAGAGCCCAGATCCGCAACGTCGTCAGCCAGCTTGCGCAGAAGCTCCACGCCGCCGATGGGTCGGGACTGCTCACGCCCACGCAGCATGATGGTGACCTTGACCTTGTCTCCTGCGGACAGGAAGCGGCGCACGTGCCCCTCCTTGACCTCGAAGTCGTGGTCGTCGATCTTCAATCTGAAGCGGATCTCCTTGATCTCCGACATGCTCTGGTTGCGACGCGCCTCACGAGCCTTGATCTTCTCGTTGTATTTGAACTTGCCGTAATCAATGAGCTTGGCGACCGGAGGCTTGGCCTTGGGTGCAACCTCGACCAGGTCAAGGTTGGCCTCCTTGGCCAGGTTGAGGGCGACGGAGGTCGCAATGATTCCCACCTGCTCGCCGTTGGGCCCGATCAGGCGTACCTGAGACACTCGTATATCGTCGTTAATCCTTGGTTCGTCGCTAATGATGACTCCTTCTCAAATACCACAACATCCACTGCCCAGCGAAGAACCCATAGTTTCGAACATGGCCGCCGCAGCCATATGGCAACGAAACCGCCAATGCCTGCACCGTACATGATGACGGCCGACCGTCACCGGAGCAGGTCGAACCCGAAGCCATGGAAGGCTCCCAGGTGGGATCATCCGCTTTCTTGATTTCTCAAGCCGAGTAGCAGTATAACACAACCCTCAGGACCGGGCCTGGTCAGGCGGTTGCTCCGTCCACCAGGGGCAGGTAGTCGCCGTAGCCCTCCTCCTCCATCCGGTCACGTGGCACGAACCGCAGGGCGGCGGAGTTCATGCAGTAGCGCTGCCCGCCACGGTCGGCCGGACCGTCGTCAAAGACGTGTCCCAGATGGATGCCGGTCTGTGCCGTCCGCACCTCGATCCGAGGCCGACCCAGCAGCTTGTAGTCCTTGCGGTTGACCAGCAGGTCTGGATCAATGGGCTTGGTGAATGCCGGCCAGCCGCAGCCCGAGTCGTACTTGTCCGCCGATGAGAAGAGCGGCTGCCCACTGACCACGTCCACATAGATGCCGGGGCGGAACTCCCCGTCGTAGGCGTTGATGAAGGGCCGCTCGGTGGCCGAGTGCTGGGTCACCTCGTAGCTTTCAGGGTCCAGGGACCAGATGCGCTCGATGTAGCGCTGGCGGGAGGCGGCGTTGGCGATGGCCTCCAGCGGTATGTGGCAGTATCCGCCTGGGTTCTTGAGCAGATAGTCCTGGTGGGACTCCTCCGCCGGGTAGAAGTTGATCAGAGCCTCCACCTGCACAGCGGGATGACGGCCGGTCCTGTGCTCCAGCTCCTCCAAGGCGCGCCGGAAGACGGGCTCCTCCTGCTCGCGATGCTCGGGATCCCAGTAGAGGCCGCTCCGATACTGCCGACCCCGGTCGTTACCCTGCCGATCCACCGAGAATGGGTCGATCAGATCCAGCAGAAGCAGGGTCAGGGTCCGCAGACTGACCGTCTGGGGATCATAGGTCAGCCGCACGCTCTCCACGGCGTCGGTGACACCGCTGCAGACCTGCTCATAGCTGGGGTTGGGCACTGTGGACTGGGCGTATCCCACCTGGGTGTCGACAATCCCGTCCACCTCCTGGAAGAACCGCTCGATGCCCCAGAAGCAACCCCCCGCCAGGACGACCGCGGCAGGGTTGTTGGCTGAAATCTTGTTCTTGTCCATGATTCCTCCTCGCATGCCTGTGCCTTCGCTAGGCTCAACAGGAGCAGGAGAGCGCCTATTCCGCCCCTGTTGCGTCTTGACAGCCTTCTCACATTGTCGACCGGCTTGCCCCAGCAGCGTAAGAGGCGATTATCATATGACCATCTCCAAATCGAAGTCAGGAGGCGGGTCATGCAGCGAGCGCAGGAAGATGCTGACAAAGACACGAGGTCCGCCGGGACCATTCTGGGCTCCCTGGCTGCGGCCTTCCCACGGACCCTGCCCATCATGGCCGGATTCCTGGTGCTGGGAATCTCCTACGGTTTTCTGATGACCAGCCGCGGGTTCCCGGTGATCTACCCGCTGGCCATGAGCGCCCTGATCTACGCCGGGTCCATGGAGTTCGTGACCGTGGACCTGCTCATGTCCACCTTCAATCCCTGGGGCGCGCTGATGCTGACCCTGATGGTCAATGCACGCCACCTCTTCTACGGCCTGGCCATGCTCCCAGTCTTTCGAGGGACGGGCCGGAAGAAGCCCTACCTGATCTTCGGCATGTGTGATGAGACCTTCGCCCTGGAGTCTGCCGATCCTCACCCGGCCGGGACGGACAAGGGCTGGTATCTCTTCTTCGTCACCCTGCTCAACCAGATCTACTGGGTGGGAGGCGCCACCCTGGGTGCTGTGCTGGGCAACCTGGCGAACTTCGACACCAGAGGTCTGGATTTCGTGCTGACCGCCATGTTTCTGGTCCTCTTCCTGGAGCAGTGGCGTCAGGCCGAGGCCCGCCTGCCGGCCCTGATCGGTCTGCTGGCCTCTCTGGCCTGCCTGCTGATCTTCGGACCCGACCGGTTCATCATTCCGTCCATGGTGGTCATCCTGGCCATCTTCATCCTCTTGGACTTCCACAACCAAAGGGAGGCCTCATGACCACTGCGCAGCAACTGATCACCATAGGCATTGTGGTCCTGGGAACCATGGCCACCAGATTCCTGCCCTTCATAATCTGGCCGGAGGGGCGCCGGCCGCCAGCTCTGGTGACCAGGCTGGGACGCCTGCTGCCCGCCGCCGTCATGGGACTGCTGGTGGTCTATTCGTTGAGACACACCAACCTGATGGGAGGCGACCACGGGCTCTATGAAGCCCTGGCTCTGCTGGTCACGGCCCTGGTCCACCTACGCTGGCGCAACATGATGGTCAGCATCGCCTGCGGCACCCTGACCTACATGGCCCTGGTGCAAGGGTGGCTGATCTTCCTGATCCGTCTGGTTGGTCTGGGATGATGGGGGCGCGTCCAATGGGCGAGCGCAGAAAGAAGAATCTTATGCAGGATGACGGTCAGTCTGTTCAGGCACCGATCTGCCGGATCTGGGGCGCCGGACAGTACTTTGGCGAAGAGACGGCACGCGGCGGACAGGCCTTGGTCATCGCAGCGGACGGCGGACTGGAGCCGGCCCTAGAGCACGGGGACGAGCCCGAACTGGTCGTGGGTGACTTCGACTCCCTACCCGCCGGCAGCCGAAAGCTGCGTACAGACATCCCCCGCCGGGTCCTGCCCGCCGAAAAGGACGACACTGACCTGCTGGCTGCGGTCAAGGTGGGCTGGCAGCGGGGTTGCCGACGATTCCTTATATATGGTGGCTTGGGCGGGCGTATGGACCACACGCTGGCCAACCTGAATCTGCTCCATCTGATCGCCGCCAGCGGGGGCCGGGCCGAACTCTGGGGCCAGGGGATGCTGGTCACGGCACTTGGCCCCGGAAACCTGGACTTCCCCGCCTGGGACTGCCCGCCCAGGTCCATGGTCTCCGTCCTGGCTGCCGACGACCAGGCCCTAGGCGTGGTCGAGCAGGGTCTCAAATACCAGACGGACGGCATGACCATGACCAACCAGCAGGTGACCGGCGTCAGCAACGAGTTCCTGCCCGGCAAGCCCGCACACATAGCCTTGAAGCAGGGAACCGTGTTCGTCACCTACCCCACTTCGGCGCCCGAGCCGGTCTGGAGCACCAGCCTGGTGCCCAAGGCCGACCTGGGCTCCCTGGAGACCCGGCCCTCCCGACGGCTGGCCTGAGCCTCTTTTGACTTGAAATCCTACTTGGAAAGGAAAACTATGACAGCATCACCTACACCCGAACACCCGCTCTTCATCTGCTACAGCCGCTGCTCCACCTGCGCCAAGGCCCGCACCTGGCTGCGTGACCACAATGTGGACTTCACCGAGAGAGACATCAAGGGGGACCACCCCACCCAGAAGGAACTGACCGAATGGCTGAACATGAGCGGCCTGCCCGTTCGGCGATTCTTCAACACCTCGGGTCAGGCCTATCGCAGCCAGGGCCTGAGCAAGCGCCTGCCGCAGATGGATACGGAGCAGGCTCTGCAACTGCTGTCGACCGACGGCATGCTGGTCAAGCGTCCCATCCTGCTGGACGGCCGGCATGTCCTGGTCGGATTCCGCCAGCAGCAGTGGGAGGATTGGCTGGCCGATACGAACGAAAATCCTCACAATTCCTGATCGTTTTGTTGCGCAAACAAACAACAAAACCTACCATTTTTTTTGTTCGTTTTTTCCTTGGCAGAACCCGCGTAATCGCTTGCTATAAGTACACAGGGTTCTATAAACTATGAGATGTTATCAGTAATCGGCCATATACGGTCCGGTAATTTTTGTGCTGTATACGGCCAATCTCCAAGGGAGAATTGAATGACAGTAAAGATTGGCATCAACGGATTCGGACGCATCGGTCGTCTGGCCTTCCGGCGCATCTTTGAGCTCCAGGCCCGTGGCGGCGACGCCTCCAACATCGAGGTTGCCGCCATCAACGATCTGACCACCCCGGCCATTCTGGCCTATCTGCTCAAGTACGACAGCACCCAGGGCACCTTCCGTCACGACGACGGCACCAATGTGTCGGTCACCTCAACCGACACCGCCATCGTGGTGGACGGCAAGGAGATCCCGGTCTACGCCGAGAAGGATGCCAACAACATCCCCTGGGTCAAGAACGACGGCGTGGACTACGTGCTGGAGTGCACCGGCTTCTACACCTCCTCCGAGAAGTCCCAGGCCCACCTGAACGCCGGGGCCAAGAAGGTTCTGATCTCCGCTCCCGCCAAGGACGACACCACGCCCACCGTGGTCTACGGCGTCAACGAGGAGACCCTGAAGCCCTCCGACAAGATCATCTCCGCCGGCTCCTGCACCACCGGCTCCCTGGCCGCCATGGTCAAGATGCTGGATGACAACTTCGGCATCCGCATCGGCTACATGACCACCATCCACGCCTACACCGGCTCCCAGATGCTGCTGGATGGCCCCAAGGGCAACAAGCCGCGCAACACCCGCGCCGCCGCCCTCAACACCATCGAGCACTCCACCGGTGCCGCCAAGGCCATCGGCAAGGTCGTTCCCTCCGTCGACGGCAAGCTGCAGGGCCATGCACAGCGTGTGGCCGTTCCCTCCGGCTCTGTCACCGAACTGTTCTGCATCCTGAACAAGAAGGTCACTGTCGACGAGATCAACGACACCGCCAAGAAGGCCTTCGAGGGCAAGGACTACTTCGGCTACAACGACGAGGGCATCGTCTCCTCCGACGTGATCGGCGACACCCACGGTGGCATCTTCGACCCCACCCAGACCGATGTCAACACCTACGGTGACGATCAGATGGTCCGCACCGTTGCCTTCTATGACAACGAGTACGGCTTCACCAGTAACATGATCCGCACCCTGCTCTACTTCGCCAAGCTGGGCGACTGAGCATCCGGCCGGTTCCTCCGGCCATAGCGATTACGGGGTCCGCTCCCTACGGGGCGGGCCCCTTGTTTGTATTCAGCGCCTCCGGGTGAGCGCCCGCATGGCCAGGTCGCAGACCAGGCCGACGACCATACCCGCCAAAAAACCGATGGCCATAACGGCCAGAGGGTTGTTCTCCAGCCAGGAGGCGGCCAGATACCCCAAGGTCCACATGTATATGGACCAGAGCAGACCGGCCAGTGCAGCCAGGGGCAGGTAACGGCTGAGGGGATACCGCGCCGCGCCTGCTGTCAGATTGACCACGGTCCGGCCCGAGGGCACGAAGCGCGAGGCCAGTGTGAAGAATCCGCCTCCCTGCAGCAGGGCCCGGTGGGCCCAGGAGGTCACAGCCTTACCTGCGGCGCCACGGAAAACGGCCAGCCGATTCAGCGGGACCAGCCGCCCCAGCCCATAGGTGCAGGCATCGCCGCCCGCGAAGGCCAGGGCGCATACCAGAAAGACCAGGACGGGCAGGGGTCGCCCCGAGGCACGAAAGGCCGAAGCCGTGGCCAAAACCATAAGCTCCGTGGGTATGGGGATGATCAAGGCATCCAGGAAGGCGGCCAGGAACAGCACGGCCAGCCCCCAGCCGCCTGTCACAGCATCGAGCAGCCAGGCATTGACAGCAGTCATGGACTACCCTTTCCGCGCAATGGCACCAAAGACACCCCTCAGCCTACCTGAACGGTCAGTACCTTAGCATGGAGTCATGAGCAAGAAGAAGCGGGCAGACTCAGATGCCGCGACTCCGGCCATGGCCCAGCTGGAGCGTCTGGGGGTTCCCTTCACCATCCACGAGTATCAACACAATGCGGACCACATGGACCAGGGGTACGGCATCGAGGCCGCCAAAAAGCTGGGCCTGGACCCGCGCACGGTCTACAAGACCCTGATGGCCGACACGGGCAAGGAGCGGGTCATCGGCATAGTACCGGTGACCGGCCACCTGAACCTCAAGCACCTGGCGGCAGCTGTAGGCGCCAAGAAAGTAAAAATGGCCGACAAGGCCCAGGCCGAACGAGAGAGCGGATACGTCCTGGGCGGTATATCGCCTTTCGGACAGCGCACCCAACACGTGACCGTGCTGGATCAGGGTGCATTGGAGTTCGACACCATCATGGTCTCCGGCGGCAAGCGCGGCATCAGCCTTGGGCTGGACCCTCGGGATCTGATCCGTGTCCTCAAGGCCAAGACCGCACCTCTAGCCACCGACTGAAAGATCTGAGCGGTGGCCTTAGCCCTGTGGTTGCGGGACTTTCTTTGATGCGCGTGCTGAACGAAGGGCGGCAGGCAGGACGAAGTGCATGTGCTCGTCGACTGCTCGTTCCCGGGTCACCTGGGTGAACCCTCGGGCAGCCAGGGTCTCCAGCACCCCCTGAACCAGATTTTCGGGAACCGAGGCACCCGAGGTGAGCCCTACCGAATCCATGCCCTGCAGCCAGGTCGGGTCCAGCTCGCCAGCATCGTCGACACGGTGGGCCCTCATCTCGCCCTGACCAGGAAAGCGCACATCCAGGGCCTGACGGGCCACCTCGACCAGACGCACCGAATTGGAGGAATTGGCCGAACCCACCACAATCATGCAGTCTGCTTGACCGGCCACCAGCTTGACCGCCTGCTGCCTGTTCTGGGTGGCGTAGCAGATGTCCGAGCCCGGTGGCTCCTGGATCCAGGGGAACCGTCGACGCAGGGCCGCAGCCAGGTCGGCGGTCTCATCAAGGCTCAGAGTGGTCTGGGTCAGCATGACCAGCGGGGTGTCGGGTCCGAAGTCCAAAGCCTCAATATCATCCTCATGCTCCACCAGATGAACCCGGTCCGGGGCCTCCCCCATGACTCCGATAGCCTCGTCATGCCCCCGATGGCCTATGTAGATAATCGAGTAGCCGTCGCGAACGAAGCGGTGGACCTCCCGGTGGACCTTGCTGACCAGGGGGCATGAGGCATCGACCACACGCATCCCACGCCGCTGGGCCTCCTTGACGACCGAGGGAGCGATTCCATGGGCCGAGAAGACCACAGGCACCCCGGCACGGACGGCCTGGTCGGGAATCTGGTCCAGCTCATCCACGAATACGGCTCCTCGCCGGGCCAGGTCCTCGACCACATGCCTGTTGTGGACTATCTGCCGGCGCACGTAGACCGGGGGCAGACCCTGACTCTGGTGGGGGTTGTCCGCATCCAGGATGGTCTGCACAGTCTGGATGGCACGGTCCACCCCCGCGCAGAACCCGCGCGGATCGGCCAGGATGACTCGCCCGTGCCCCTGTGGGGTCGGCTGTTCGCACACGGTGGTCCGAAATCCTGCCACTGCCGCTCCTTATCGATGTCAATCCGGACGGTTCCGGACAATGCAAGTCCATGGTAGAAAGCCGAAGAGCACCCCGGTAGTCCATCCGCCACTCTTTCACCAAGAAGCCAAGACCACCCAGGCGCTAGGATGGTGGCGTACCAAGCATCAACGGCACTATGGAAGTGGGAGCATGCATACGAACGAGATGATGGGCGGGGCCGTGCCCCGGACAGGACAGCAGTACAGCATCCGTCACGGGGACTACGAGGCGGTGGTGACCGAGCTGGGAGCCATCCTGCGCGTTCTGAAATACCAGGGAAAGGACCTGCTGGCCTCCTTTGACCCGGATGGAACCGTACCCTGCAGCAACGGGAACGTGCTGGTCCCCTTCCCCAACCGGATCGAGGATGGCACCTACGAATTCCAGGGCCACACCTACACCCTTCCCATCGACGAGCACGACCGGAACACCGCCATCCACGGCTACGGATACCGGGCCTACTGGCGGCTGCAAGCCCTGACCGAGGACTCCGTCAGCCTTTCCTGGCGGGTGCCGGACATGGGCGGATACCCCTTCGACGTGGTGGTCACCGTCACCTACACCCTGGACGACCAGGGGCTCACCATGACCACCCGGGCCCTGAACCTGGGCGACGATGCAGCACCCTGGGCCTTCGGCATCCACCCCTGGCTGGCCAACGGCAAGCAGGGTGTAGGTGACCAGATCCAGAAGGACAACGCCCCCTGCACCCTGTCCATCCCCTGCCGCACGCATGTGGTAGTAGATCCGGACAGGCTGCTGCCCACCGGCACCGAACCCGTCCAGGGGCGAACCGATCTGCGCCAGGGTCCTGTGCTGGGCGAGGATGCGAACTTCGACGATGCCTGGACCGATGTGGAGCGGGACGACGACGGCACCTGCTCGGCCTGGTTCACCCGGCCGGACGGCATCCGCATTCAGCTCTGGGGCGATGAGACCATCACCTCATGGCAGGTCTGCACCGGGACCGGATTCGACGCAGGCATGCGCCCGGCCGGCGTTGCCGTGGAGCCCATGACCGCCTATGCCAACGCTTTCCGAACCGGCCGGAACCTGGTCATTCTGCAGCCTGCCGCCGTCTACACCACCCAGGTGGGGTATCGGGCACAAGAGGTCTGAGCGGAGTCTGCGCAACCGAGCTGGTCGACAAAGGTCAGCCCGGTGTGCGATAATCGGCAAGGCTTATAGGTTCATCAGTAGCAAAGGAGTCCAATCATGGGCATGCGCGGACGCAAGCGCAGGGATCGCCGCAAGAAGGCCGCCAACCACGGCAAGAGGCCGAACACCTGATCGTCTGCCCCGGCACCAACGGTGCCGGGGTTTTGCATATATACGTAAAAAAAAACATGGCTGCACGCGCAAGACCATGATTTCTGCAATAGCCTGAATAGCCGGACAGAACCGCTGCTCTGCCCAAAAAACTGGACCTACTTGACTGGATCTACTTGTCTGTAGTGCGGTCCGAGGTCCCCTGCTCCAGTTCATCCATCTGATCGAACATATGCCTGAGCCGATCCAGCAGACAGTCCGGTGCGCACTCGGGGCGCAGATATCGGCGCAGCTCCTCGATGACCATGCGCTCCCGATCATCACAGCAGGATTCCGGATCGAAGCAATCGCTGGGATCCACGCAGGAGGCATCCTGGTAGATGCGCAGACTGGTGTGGGATACCCTGACAGAGCCGCCGTCATCGTAGGCGTAGTGACTCATCTCCACGCGTCCGTCCATGCTCCTGCCCGCTTCCTGGTACCCAATCTTCGGGGGCCCTCAGCGCCCCTTACTGCTGATCTTCTTTTTTTATACTAGGCCTGGCAGCACCAGCGCCATGTTGTTCCGCTGAGGGCTTGCCTGCAGCATCACGACCCTGCTGGTAGCCACGCTCCTGGCCATACCGCTCCAGCTCCTGGCGCAGCTGCGATCGAGCACGGTTCAGCCGGCTCATGACCGTGCCGATCTTGATGCCCTCCTCATCGGCCACCTGCTGGTAGCTCTTGCCGTCGATGGCGGCATCGATGAAGACCCGCCGGCGTTCCGGACTGAGCCGGTCCAGGGCGGCCATGATCTCCTCGGGGGCGAAGGTCTCCATGTACTCCTGCTCGGCGGACTTGAGCCCCTCGGACCCGTGCTCCGAAGCCGAATAGATGTCCCAGTCGTTGTACTCGCCGGTCGAGTCGTTGGCCCTCTGAGGGCGCCGCTTGGCCTTGTGATACTGGTTGAAGTAGGCATTGCGCTCGATGGTGGTCATCCAGGCCTCGAAGTTGCTGCCGGGCTGGAAGCGGTCAAAAGCCTTGAATCCGCGCTCGAAAGTGTCCTGGACCAGATCCTGGGCGTCGTCGGGGTTATTGGTCAGGCGCATGGCCTGTCGGTAAAGCACATCCACCGCAGGCATGGCCAGGGCCTCGAATTGACGTTTTCTGCTTTCGAGTTCGCTGGTATCTGCCACACCCCTATTGTGCCATCCCCCCTCGCCCGTCGCGGTTCCGACCCGGTCGCGGGCCGGTAGCTCCTCGGTTACCATAATGACGAAGGAGAAATCACGCTTATGGAAAACACCGAGTACACAAGCATGGAGCAGGCGCTTGAGTCCGCCCCGCAACAGGAGGGATCAACTCGCCTAGGGGACTCCTGGCTTCTGGGGTTCGACACCGAGACCACGGGCACCAGACCGGGGAAGGATGGCATTGTCTCGGCCAGCCTGGTTCTGCGCGACCCGACCAAGGGCTACTCAGGGGATGTAGTAGCCACCTGGATAGTCAATCCGCACCGGCATATCAGCAAGGGTGCCAGTCGGGTCAACGGGTTCACCGATCAGCAGCTGGCCGCCGAGGGTATGGAGCCTGAGCTGGCCACCGAGCAGATGGCCGGATTCATCGCCCGCGCCCAGGACAAGCGCATCCCCCTGCTGGCCTACAACGCCCCCTTCGACGTGCAGATGCTGGACGGGGACATCGCGCGCTGGTGCGCGGGTTCGGTCAAGCCCCTGAGCGAAGGCGATCTGCTGGTGGTGGACCCTCTTGTTCTGGACAGGGAGATCTCCCATCGGTCGGGCCGCCGCAACCTGGGAATGACCAGCGAGTACTACGGTGTCATCCCCCACGGCAACTTCCACAATGCCACGGCGGATACGGTGGCCGCCGTGGACCTGATCAAGCCCATGACCACCCTCTTCCCCCAGGTGGCCCGAATCACCATGGACTCCCTGATGGACTGGCAGCGGCAGGCGCAGGCCAAGTGGCGGGAACAGTTCAACCAGCACCTGATCTCCCAGGGCCGCCGCCCGGTCACCGACTCCTGGCTCTGACCTTTCATCACCGGGCAATGGTTGGCCCAGTCACTTCCGGTATGGGACCTGAAGCATATGTATATTTTCGGTCAAGGGGTGGCGGGACTCCTCTGTGCCTGCCTGGCCGGGACTATAGACTTGGACCTGGCCTCGACCGGATTGCAGTCGGGCTGAAAGAATCCCATCAGACGAGGAGGAAGACGGCATGGCGCTGACGATGGCTTCGGCCCTGGAACTGCTGCGCAAACACGATCAGCTGCGCGAGGTAATTCAGGGTGACCGATGGACCTTGGATCAGCCCGCGGATCACCATTTGCTCAAGCCCTTCACCGACGTCACTTACGACACCCGCCAGGCGGGACCCGGCAGCCTGCTCTTCTGCAAGGGGCATTTCCTGCCCGAGTACATGGATGCTTGTGGCCCCGAAGGCCCGGCAGCCTACGTGGCCCAGCAGGATCTGTCCGCCCGCACCAGCGCCCCGGGAATCATCGTCAACGACGTGCGCAAGTCCATGAGCCTGCTCTCGGCCGCCTTCTACGGCTACCCCCAGAACCAGCTGACCCTGGTGGGAATCACCGGCACCAAGGGCAAGACCACCACCGCCTACTACCTGCACGCCATGCTGGGCGAACTCTCCGGAGGTCGGGCGGCCCTGTTCTCCTCGGTGGACAACTGCCTGGACGGCCGCCATTATGTAGAATCCCAGCTGACCACGCCCGAGTCGCTGGACCTCTTCCGCATGATGCGCCAGGCGGTGGATGACGGCATGCGCTACCTGGTCATGGAGGTCTCCTCCCAGGCCTACAAGGTGGATCGTGTCTATGGACTGACCTTCGACCTGGGTGCTTTCCTGAACATCTCCCCCGACCACGTCAGTCCCATGGAGCACCCCACCTTCGAGGACTACCTCTACTGCAAGCGCCGCATAGCCTACAACAGCAGGCAGCTGGTCATGGGAGCCGACATCCAGAGGGCCGACCTGATCCGTCAGGATGCGAGAGCCGCCGACATTCCAGTGACCACCTTCGGATTCGGCCAACAAGAGGCCGACTTCGTGGCTCGCAAGGCTCCAGGCAAGGGCAACGACTATCTAATCGGCCCCTCCAGTGGTCCCATGACCCCGATCAGCCTGTCCATAGCCGGTGATTTCAACGCCCTGAACGCCATAGCCGCCTTTGCCATGCTGAACCGGCTGGGGCTGGAACCCGATGCCGATGCACTCCACGCCATGGAGAAGATCCGCATCGCCGGCAGGATGGAATGCTTCCAAGCCGACAACCGGATTGTCTATGTCGATTACGCCCATAATTACGCCTCCATGAAGGCCCTGCTGGACTTTGTGGATGAGCGCTACGGCGAGCGCAAACCTGAGATCACCCTGGTCTGCGGAGCAACCGGCGGCAGGGGAATCGACCGCCGAAAGGGCATCGTCCAGGCAGCCCAAGACCGTATCGATCGGCTCATCCTGACCGCTGACGACGAAAACGAGGAAAGCTCGGAACATGTGGACCAGGAGATGCTGAGTTTCGTCACCAACGCCAACCTGAAGACCAGCATGGTGCTGGACAGGACCCAGGCCATCGAACAGGGTCTTGGCCAACCAGGCCAGCCGGGGGATCGTTTGCGGATCATTCTGGTCACCGGCAAGGGCGAGGAACGCTGGTTCAAGAACAAGGGCCGCCACGTGCCCTACGAGGGCGACGACCACGTAGTGGCACGCCTGCTGGGCACAAAAAGCTACGACCTGGGAGCCACAGGCGCAGCCAAGGTCTGACGATTCCGACAGGTTCTAAGATGGAAAGCCGAATGCCCCGCGGCAGGGTGGGGCGCACGAGCACATGGTAGGTGGTTTCAGAAATATGAAAGAATTCCAACCGGTCATACTGGGAACCGACATCAACACCTACGGGATGGCGCGAGCCTTCCACGAGGCCTACGGCCTGGTCTCCACCGCATTCGGCCACTATCAGCTCTCCCCCACCAAATACAGCAAGATCCTGGACCTGCACCTGGTCCACGACTTCACCAATCCCAAGGTCTTCGTGTCCACCCTGAACGACTGGGCCGACGCTTATCACCGGGACCACCCAGGGGCCACCCTGCTCCTGCTGCCCTGCGGGGACACCTACGCCAACCTGCTGGACGAGTTCGGTGAGCCCCTGCGCGAGCGGTTCGTCTTCAACGCCATCGACAAGGAACTGAACCGGTCCCTCTCGCTCAAATCCTCCTTCTACGAGCTCTGCGACCGCTATGATCTGCCCCACCCGAAGACTGTTTCGGTGGATGCCGATGACGTCAAAGCCGGCCGCCACCGCAACCTGCCCTTCGACTACCCGGTGGCCATGAAGCCCGCGGACAGCGACGAGTGGCTGGGCATCGACTTCCCGGGCAGGAAGAAGGCCTTCATCTTCAGCAACCCGAATGAGCTGGACACCATGATCCGCAGGTCCTACCAGGCCGGATACACCTCCAAGATGGTCATCCAGGACTTCGTGCCCGGGGGCGATGACAACATGAGGGTGCTCAACGCCTACGTGGACCGTCACCACCGGGTGCGCATGATGTTCCTGGGCCATCCCCTGCTGGAGGATCCCGCGCCCGAGGCCGTGGGCAACTACGCGGCCATCATCCCCGACTACAACCAGGACATCTTCGACCGGATCAAGGCCTTCCTTGAGGACATCAAGTACAGCGGGGTGGCCAACTTCGACATGAAGTACGACCCGCGCGACGGCATCTACAAGCTCTTCGAGATCAATCTGCGCCAGGGCCGCAGCAGCTACGTGGTCACCCTGAACGGCTTCAACCTGGCCCGCTACTTCGTGGACGACCTGGTTCTGGACACCCCCTTCAACGGACGCACCGTCTTCGGCCGGGGGCATCGCCTCTGGATGGAGATCCCCAAGGACATCTTCCGCAAATACTGCGCCGAATCCGAGGACAAGCGACAGGCCATGGCCATGATTCGCCGCGGGGACTGGGGCACCACCCTGGAGTACGGCAAGGACCGCAATTTCAAGCGCTGGCTGCTGATTCGACACATGTTCGCAATCTATCGGCGTCGTTACCGGCGCTACTTCCGTGACAAGAGGACACTGGCATGAGAAACTTCTTCGTCGTCCTGGGCGGCATGGGCACGCTGGCCACCGAGAGCTTCGTACGGGTGCTGGACCGGATGACCGGGGCGCACCGGGACCAGGACTTTCTGGACTATGTGGTCTTCAACCACGCCACCGTGCCCGACCGCACCGAGTTCATCCTGGGCCGCAGCAAGGATGACCCCTTCCCCTATCTGGCCGAGGACGTGCGCCAGGCCACAGTCATGGGCGCCTCCTTCATGGTCATGGCCTGCAACACCGCCCATCAGATTCTGCCCAGGCTCCAGGCCCTGACCCCGGTGCCCATTTTGAGCATGCCCCAGGCCACCATCGACTGGGCTGATCGGCACTATCCTGCGAAATCCCATCCGCGCATGGGGTACATGGGCACCGAGGGGTCCCGTCATGCCGCCATCTACCAGGGCCCGGCCGACAGCGCCGGCTACCAGCTGGTGGACCCGGACCAGGCCCTGCAGGACCGGGTGAGCGCGCTGATCTACGACGACGTCAAGGAAGGCCGACTGGACCGGGACCGCTACCTGAGCGTCCTCGAAGCCTTCCTGAACAACTACCACTGCGATTCGGTCCTGCTGGGCTGCACGGAGCTTTCGGTGCTCAACGAGGCCTACCCCATGCCGCAGCTGCCTATCGTGGACTCTCAGGCAGTCCTGGCAGAGGTCACCCTTGATCGGGCTCTGGCTCTTCGCGGCCGGAATGATTCGGCTCCTTCAGCCGCTGGGAAATGACGGCCGTCACCCCGTCCCCCCGCATGGTGACCCCGTAGAGGGCATCGGCGATGCCCATGGTCCGCTGCTGGTGGGTGATGATGATCAGCTGGGCATGCTCCCGCAGCTGTTCGAAGGCCTTGAGCAGTCTGGTCAGGTTGACGTCATCCAGGGCGGCCTCGACCTCATCCATGACATAGAAGGGGCTGGGCCGGGCCGTGAAGATGGCCAGGAGCAGGGCCAGGGCCGTCAGCGAACGCTCCCCACCCGAAAGCAGGGAGAGCCGACTGACCTTCTTGCCGGCTGGACTGGCCTCGACCAGAACGCCTGTGGTCAGCAGGTCGTCCGGGTCCTCCAGCCGCAGCCGCCCGCGCCCTCCGGGGAAGAGGGTGGCGAAGATGCGTTCGAAGGCCTGGGCGGTGTCGTCGAAGGCCTCCTTGAAGACCGTGACCATGGTCGAATCCAGATCCTTGACCAGGGCCATCAGATCGTCCCGGGAACCTATCACATCCTGACGCTGCTCATGCAGGTAGCGGTTGCGGGACTCCAGGGCTTCGTATTCCTCGGTGGCCAGCGGGTTGACCTTGCCCAGGGCGGCCAGGTCCCGCTTGGCCTTGGCCAGCCGCTTCTCCTGCTCACCGCGCTGGTAGGGCACCGTTTTGAAGGCCGGTGAATCCCCGTCTTCATCCGTCCCCTCCTGGTCCAGGGGCACGGGGTTGCCCTCGTCATCCAGGACAGGCACCGGACGGTCGGGACCGTATTCGCGGATCAGCTCCGTAGGCTCCATGCCCAGGTCATCCTGGATGCTCTGGCGCAGACGGCCGTCCTCGCCGGCCAGACGCTCCCGCTCCAGATCCAGACCATGCTCGTCCTGTCGCAGACCGGCCACCTTGGGTTCCAGAGCATCCCTGTCGGCCCGCAGATCGGTTAGCTCCTTGTCGTGGGCCGAGGCCTTGGCCCTGAGCTGATCCCTGCGGCGGGACGTGTGCTCCATCCTCTCTTTGATCAGCTGGGCCAGTAGGTCGGCCCTGAGCGCAATCAGCCCCAGGGAGGCCATGCCTGCCTTGCGACGACGGTTCTCCTCATTTATCCGCTGCCGATGGCGTTCGGCCTGGTCGGCCTGGTCCCGCAGCAGATCAATCTGACGCAGCAGGGAAGCGTGCCGCCGGTCGGTCTCGGTCCAGGTCAGCTTGGCCTCCATCTCGGCAGTTCGGGCCTGGTCCAGGGCGGTCTCCAATTCATGCTGTCGGTCTTCCATGCCCTCCGGGTCGTCAGGGTCAGACCCCCCGTCCTTCTGGGCGCGGGCCAGGCCGGCCCTGAGATCCTCCAGTTTGAGTTCGTGGGTGCGCACCTGGTCACGCACCTGGGTCAGCCGGTCATCCAAATCCTTGACCCCGGCCTGGGCCCGATCCGATTCCTTGCGGGCAGCGGCCAGCTCCCGGGAGGCCTGCTCGGCCTTGACCCGGGCCTCTGTGCATTGGTTGCGCGCCTCCTGCAGCTTCTGCTCAGCCTGCTCGAGGGCGGCGCGGGCCGCATCCAACTGCGGCTGCAGTGCCTTGGATTCCTCCTGGAGGGTCTCCACCTGCGACAGGGCCTTATCCCTGCGTGCGGTCAGCGCCAGGTCGCTAGTGGCCGGGGCGGAACCGCCCACAGCACCCACCCGGTCATAGAGGTCGCCCGGGCGGGTCAGCGCCTGCTGCCATCCGTCCTCCAGGGCATGGTGGGCCTGATCAGCGTCATCGACGGCAGCTGTGGAGGCCAGCAGACTGCGGACAGCCGCCAGCACCCCCTGGGCCCGGTCAGGATCGGCAGGATGCTCCCGCAGGGCCACCAGGTCAGCGGCCGACCGCCAGGGGCCCTCGCCGGGCTTTACGCTTGCCCCCTCGAGCTGGCCTGATGCCGAAATCAGTGCGGCGCGTCCCAGACGGTCCCGGCGCGCCCGCTCCAGGGCCTGGTCGACCGTCTGGCCATCCTTGGCCACCAGGGCCGAGGCATAGTCGTGCAGGGCCTGGGCCAGGGGCTCCTCCCAGCCCTCCTCTACGCGGACGAAGTCGGTCAGCTGACCCAACAGGGCCGGATCCCCGGCCTGGGACAGAGCCTCGCTAGCGCCACGATGGTCCAGTGTGTCCGCCAGGGCATCGGCTTTGGCCTGAGCCGAGATGGCATCGGACTGGATGCGACGTTCGTGCTCTTGGAGGTCGTTGAGCCTGCTGCGGGCCTGGTCCCTGACCTGACCTGCCTGGTCCAGTGCCTGTCTGCCATCCTGGTCAGGGCTTTCCTCCTGGCTGTCCAGGTCCCGTACCCGGTTCCTGGCACGTTCCAGGCCCTCCCTGAGCTGATCCTGCTGCCGGGTCAGATCACGCTCGCGCTGCTTGGAAAGTTCCAGAGCCGATTCCTCCTTGGCCACCAGCTGTGCCAGGTCCCCCAACCGAGCCTGCCGTTTTCTGGCCGCCTGCCGCAGTTCGGTCATGGTCTGCCGGTGAGCGGCCAACCGTCGCTCCAGATCCGCACGGGCTTGGACACAGCCATCCAGGGCGATCCGGTCGGCTCCGACCTGGCCCTCCTCCTGGTCGGCCTGACTCTTGAGCTCGTCGGCCCGCCGCCTGAGCACCCCGGGGTCCTGTCCCTGGTCGGCCACCATGCCTGCCTCCAGCGAACGACTGCGTTCCCTGGCCAAGGATGCCAGGGATCCGGACCGCTCGCCGAGCTTGGTCAGGTCGTTCCACTGCTGGTTGACCGCCTCCAGGGCCGGGCTGGACTGCCGATCCAGCCCCTCCAGCTGTTCGATGCGCAGCTTGACCTTGGTCAGGTCCTCCTGCCCCCTGGCCAGCTGGCCTCGAGTCTGAACCATCCGCGAGCGCAGATCCTCCAGCTTCTTTTGCGAGGTCAGGGCGTCGTCGGCATGGATGCGGGCCTGGGCGTCCCGCAGGCTGACCTGGATCATGTCGGCCCGGCGGGAGACCTTGGCCTGGCGTCCCAGCGGCCCCAGTTGCCGATGAATCTCGCCGATCAGGTCGTCCAGGCGGGACAGGTTGGCCTCGGTGTTGGCCAGCTTGTGCAGGGCCCGCTCCTTGCGCTTGCGGTGCTTGAGGATGCCGGCCGCCTCCTCGATGAAGGCCCGATGGCCGGCCGGATCAGCCCTTAGAATGGCATCCAGCCGCCCCTGACCGACGATCACGTGCATCTGCTGGCCCAGCCCGGTGTCGCTGAGCAGCTCCTGGATGTCCAGCAGGCGGCAGTCCGATCCGTTGATGGCGTATTCGGACCCGCCGTTGCGGTAGATGGTCCGGCTGATGGTGACCTCGGTGTAATCGATATCCAAGGTCCGGTCGGTGTTATCGATGGTCAGGGTGACCTGCGCCCGGCCCAGCGGCGGTCTGGAGGAGGTGCCGGCGAAGATGACGTCCTCCATGGATCCGCCGCGCAGGCTCTTGGCCCCCTGCTCGCCCATGACCCAGGCCAGGGCGTCGACGATGTTCGATTTGCCTGATCCGTTGGGGCCCACCACAGCGGTGATGCCCGGCTCGAAGCGCAGGGTGGTGGCCGAGGCGAAGGACTTGAAGCCCTTGAGGGTCAGCTCCTTGAGATACATCAGGCGCGCTCCGCCTTAGGTTTGGCCAAATCGGGATTGGGACGCTCGGCAAGTAGGGTGCGGGCATCGCCGGCGGTGACAAAGCTGCCGCAGATCAGCACTCCCCGGCCATAGCCCACGCCGGTTTGGTCCTCGCTGTCGACCATGTCGACGGCCGTCTGGATGGCATCGGGCATCCGGTCGCGCCGGACCACCCTGTCGGGCCCGAAGACCCGGACGGCGACCCGCTCCAGATCCTCGGCCGGCATGACCCGGCCCTTCCAGGAGTTCTCGGTGACCACGACGCTGTCCAGCACGGGCTCCAGCAGGCCCAGGTAGTCCTCCACCTGTTTGTCGGCCATCATGGAAATCACACCCACCAGTTGCTTGAAGTCGTAGTTCTCCTCAATGGCCGCCCGCAGGGACTGGGCTGCGTTCAGGTTGTGCCCGCCATCGATGATGATGGTGGGCGACGTACGCACCTGTTCGATCCGTCCGGGGATGCGCACCTGGCTCAAGGCCTCGGCCACCAGATCCTGGTCCAGGGCTCCGTTGACAGGGATGACCGTCTCGGCCGCGGCCAGGGCTGCCAGAGCGTTGTGGGCCTGATGCTCGCCGAACTTGTCGATGGGTACATCCTTGTAGAGTCCCTGAGGCGTGCGCAAAGTGGCCACCTGGCCGCCCACTGCAGGCATCCGGGAGACCACCTCCAGCTCGTTGCCGTCCCTCAACAGTGTAGGGGCGCCCTGCTCGCGCACGGCCTGCTCGATGATGGGCATGACGGCATCCTCATGGGGCTGGGCGCCGACGATGACCGTGGACTTGGGCTTGATGATCCCGGCCTTCTCTCCTGCTATCTGCTCGACCGTATCCCCCAGCCACTGCATGTGATCCATGTCCACCGGCCCGATGATGGAGGCATCCCCGTCGAGGACGTTGGTGGCATCCCAGCGACCGCCCATCCCAACCTCGACGATGGCCACGTCCACGGGGGCGTCGGCGAAGGCCCAGACAGCCATGGCAGTCAGAACCTCGAAGAAGCTCATGGGAGCCCTGCCCTGCTGGGCGAAGCGGTTGTCCACCATGGCGATGAAATCCTCGATCTGCTGGTATAGGTCTACGAAGTCCTCGTCTGAGAGCTCCTTGCCGTCGATGGCAATCCGCTCGTTGATCCGCTCCAGGTGGGGCGATGTATAGAGCCCGGTGCGTAGACCATAGGCCCTCACCAGAGCCTCGGCCATCCGCGCCGTGGACCCCTTGCCGTTGGTCCCGGTGACGTGGATGACCCGGAAGCTGTGCTCGGGGTGGCCTAGCAGGTCCAGCATCATCCCCATCCTGTCCAAGTCCAGTTTGGGGCTGTCATGCTCGGCGGGACGCGACATGATGGCCCGCTCGACATCGCGAATATTCTGACCCTTGCTGTTGGGGTGTTCGAATGACATATTCTGCCTGCGCCTCCTGCTGGCTGTGGATGCTTCCCGCCTATTCTAAGCGCGACCGACCCCGATTGAAGGCCGAAACAGCCGACTGTCACATCGGCCGAACGCACTACCATGGAACCAACATAGTCAGAACCGGAATTTCAAGGAGGCAGGACGTGACCGTATCCGCTCAGGAGCATCTACAAGGAGACACTGATCCCAAGAATGTGGACCTGGATGAGCAGAATATGGAGGACCGGGTGAACAACCGCACCCTGCGCCCCAACTCCCCCGCCTTCCAGAAGTTCATGACCACCGGCTGGCAGGCCCAGGAGCCGCAGATCGAGCCGCTGGAGTCCAGCAAATATACTGAGCGCCGTCTGCGTGAACTGGGTAAACGCTTCCCTGGCGAACGCCTGGTCATTCCCGCCGGTTCCTACAAGACCCGTAACAACGACAACGATTACGCCTTCCGCCCAGATACCACCTTCGCCTACTACACGGGACTGGGCGAGGACTATGAACCCGGAGCCATCCTGGTTCTGGACCCGGTGGACCCCGACAGTCCTGAGGCCGCCAAGGGCCTGACCCATACCCCTGAGCTCTTCGTCCATCCCCGGGCCGACCAGTCCACTCGCGACTACTACCGGTCCGCCCAGTACGGGGAATATTGGGTGGGTCCCCGGGCCGGACTGCGGGAGCTGGCCATCATGACCGGCATCCCCACCAAGGACATCGCCTCCTTCCCTGATGCCATCGCCAAGGATCTGGGGCCGGACCAGGGGGCGGTCAAGATGCGGGTAATCCGCACTGCCGACCAGGAGGTCCTGAACCAGGTGGAGGCCGCCCGCAAGGCCAACGGCATCGGTGGTCCGGACCGCAATGAGGAAGCCGACGACAAGCTTGAAGAGTTCACCTCCGAGGCCCGCATGATCAAGGACGACTACGAGGTGGGCGAGATGCGCAAGGCCATCGACGCCACCAAGGACGGGTTCGACCGGATTCTGACCCACCTGCCCCAGGTGGTGGGCAAACCCCGCTCCGAGCGGATGCTGGAGGGTGTCTTCAACGCCAACGCCCGCGAGAAGGGCAACGACGTGGGCTACGGTTCCATCATCGCCTCGGGCAAGCATGCCCCCATCCTGCACTGGATGCGCAACGACGGAACAGTCCAGAAGGGCGACCTGCTCCTGATTGACGCCGGCGTGGAGGTCAACAGCCTATACACGGCCGACATCACCCGCACCTTCCCCGTAGGCGGAACCTTCAGCCCCCTGCAGAAGCGAATCTACCAGACCGTGCTCAAGGCCCAGCAGGCCGGCTTCGAGGCCGCCAAGCCCGGGGCCACCTACTCGGACATCCATCATGCCGTCATGCGTGTGCTGGCCGAAACCCTGCACGAGTGGGGCATCCTCAAGGTCAGCGTGGAGGAGTCCCTCTCCCCCCAGGGCCAACAACACCGCCGCTGGCACGCCTGCGGATGCGCCCACCACCTGGGTCTGGACGTGCACGACTGCGCGGAGGCCAGGTACGAGTCCTACCAGGGCGCACCCATCACCCCTGGGATGATTTTCACCATCGAGCCCGGACTCTACTTCAAGGAGAACGACCTGCTGGTTCCCCCGGAATTCCGCGGCATCGGCGTGCGCGTGGAGGACGACGTGCTCATGACCGAGCAAGGACCCCAGTGGCTGTCTGCAGGCATCCCCAAGACCGTGGAAGGGGTGGAGGCCTGGATGGCCCAGCGGGCTGCTCTGGCCGACCCGGACCGGGACTGATGTATGCCCACCCCTGACTTCGTGCTCCGACTGCGTCGGTCCATAGGCCATGACCTGCTCTGGCTGAACGGCGTGACAGCTTTCGTCATTGACGGCCAGGGCCGGGTCCTGCTGGGCCAGCGCTCCGACACCGGCCAGTGGGCCCTGGTCTACGGGATCAACGAACCGGGCGAGGACCCGGCAGACACCGTGGCCCGTGAGGTCAAGGAGGAGACCGGGGTGGATGTGATCGTCACCGACCTGGCAGCGGTCACATCCTCCCGGGAGGTGGTCACCTACGCCAACGGTGACCGGACCATGTACATGGACCATCTGTTCATCTGCCGGCCCGACCCCAGCGGCAATGCCGACCCCTTTGTGGGTGACGATGAGAGCCTGTCAGTCGGCTGGTTCGACCCCGATCAACTCCCGGCCCCGCTGGCTCAGACCACTGTGGAACGCATGGCCCGGGCTCGAACCTATCTGAAGCGCCTGCAGGGCGGGGACGCCCACGCCCTCTTCAAGGCTGGCGGCAGAGAGCTGCCTGCAAATTCCGACCAGTCCGACTCCGACCAGTCTCAGACAGGTCATTGAACCCTGGACAGCTCAGTCCTCGAAACTCAGTCCTGGAAGAAGTCCAGCGGATCGTCAATGAAACGGCGCAGGCCCACCAGTGCTGCCCCCTTGAGGGCCGGATAGTCGGCCTCAGAGGGGATGAGCACACGGATGTCCACAGCATCCCGGCCCAGGGTCAGCTGATTGAGACGATCCTGCAGACGCTGGGCCAGATTTCCCCCGAAGTGCGACCAGAATCCCCCCAGGATGACCGTATCCACGTCGACAATGTTGATGGCGGAGGCAATGACCGAGGTCATGGCATCGAGTCCGCGGTCAATGGCATCGACCGCCTTGGCGTCTCCCTGCTGCCAACGCTGGTAGAGTTCCTCCATAGCTTGAGGCGTGACTGCCTCGGCTCCGGTGGCGATGCCAGCCGCTTCGACCAGTGCTCTACGCCCGGCGTAGGTCTCCAGGCATCCGCGGCGGCCGCAACGACAGGTGGGCCCGTTCAGATCCACCGAGGCATGTCCCAATTCGCCAGCGAACCCATGATCCCCGACCTCGACGGCCCCTCGACGCACCACAGCCCCGCCGATGCCGATGTCAGTCGAGATGTAAATAAAGGAGTCGGTGGGTGAAAGCGGCCCATCATCTCCGCCAGACGGACGTTGGACGGCATAGCCGGGAATCTGTGCGAGGGCTGCCAGACGCGCCTCGTTGCCCACTCGGGGAGCCAGACGGCGAACCAGGGGGAAGTCCTGCAGATCCAGACGTTCCCATCCCAGGTTGCGGGCCATGAGCAGGGTGGTGTCGCCGCCGACCAGACCGGGCAGGGCCAGGCCCGAACCCACTGTGCGGTAGTGGTGATGTGACAGCTTGCGCTCGATGGGCTTGGCCAGCTTCTCCAGATTGGCGAAGACCTGATCAGGTTCCGCCTCGTGCATATCGTCCTTGACCCAGGCCGAATCGATCAGGGTCCCATCCAGATCCATGGCCAGACAGCCGTAGCCGTCGGTGTTGATCTGCAGGCCCAGACCGGCCCAGCGTCCGTGTGCGATGGACAAGGGAGTGCTGGGTCGGCCGTGGCTGCTCTGCGAGGTCTCAGGCTCCTCCTCGCGCACCACCTTATTCCTGAGTAGGAGTCCCGCCAGGAGCGACATGGTGGCCTTGGTCAGCCCTGTGGCCTTGGCCAAATCCGCCCTGCTGAGCGAGGTAGACGACCGCAGAATGGTGTCAATGATGACCGAGAGGTTGTGGTTCCTCAGATCATCCTGATTGATGGAGCGCAGGGCAGTCACGGTTCAACAACCTTTCATGAAAGGACACAGGCCTACAGAATCCTGGGCCCTTCAACATCTTACGTTCCAGCCTGACGGCAGGTGAGACATTGAAACGCATTCGGACTTGGGCCATTTAGTTTATCGATTTAATAATTAGGATACTATGATTGGGTACTCCAAGGACAGGAGCCCAGAAAGCAAGGAGGCTGACATGAATGAGATCCTGGTGGCGGGAGTGGACACATCGACCCAGTCCTGCAAGGTGAGGGTCACCGAAGCTCGGACCGGTCGGCTGGTCCGCTTCGGCAAGGCCCCTCACCCGGCAGGCACCAGCGTCAATCCCATGGCCTGGTGGAAGGCCTTTCAGGAGGCTTCTGCCCAGGCGGGAGGTCTGAACGATGTCTCGGCCATCAGCGTGGGTGGCCAACAGCACGGCATGGTATTGCTGGACAGCCAGGGACAGGTGATCAGGGATGCCCTGCTCTGGAACGATACGCGTTCAGCTCCCGATGCCGACGATCTCATCAATCGGCTAGCCGGGCCCAAGACCGGCGAGGCTGAAAACGCCCGGGCGGAAAGTGATGAGCCAAACAAGGGACCGGAATCGAATCCGAACTCGAACCTGGACCTGGCCATGCGCGGCAAACAAGCCTGGGTGCGAGCTGTGGGCTCCTCCCCCGTAGCTTCGCTGACCATCACCAAGGTAGCCTGGGTCAGCCGGGTGGAGCCGGATAATGCCAGAGCCATCGCGGCCATATGCCTCCCCCACGACTGGCTGAGTTGGGTCATCGCCGGTCACGGCCCCGAAGCCGACCCGGGGACCGAACCCGGGCTGGAAAATCTCTTTACTGATCGTTCGGATGCCTCCGGCACCGGCTACTACGACCCAGCCACTGACCGCTACCGCCGTGACCTACTGGCCATGGCCCTGCCCGATGGCATGGCTGAGCGGGTAATCCTGCCTAAGGTTCTTGCCCCCCACCAGGTCGGAGCCAAGGCCGACCCCCGCATCGCCGGTCGGGATGTGCCCGGCGGCTGCATCATCGCACCGGGCGGCGGCGACAACGCCATGACGGCGCTGGGCCTGGCCATGCAGGTGGGTGATGTCTCCATCTCCCTGGGAACCTCCGGTGTCGCTGCGGCGGTCAGCCCGGTTCCCGCCTATGACATGAGCGCCTCGGTGACCGGGTTCGCGGATGCCACCGGCCACTGGCTGCCACTGGCCTGCACCATCAACGCATCACGCATCCTGGACGCAGGCCTGGCCGCCCTGGGGACGCATTATGACGGTCTGGCCGAGCTGGCGGAGAAGTCCTCGCCGGGTGCCGAGGGCATCACCCTAATCCCCTACTTCGACGGCGAGCGCACCCCGAATCGCCCTGATGCCCACGCCAGGCTGGAGGGGCTGACCCTGGACAACACCACACGCACCAACCTGGCCAGGGCATTCGTGGAAGGACTGCTCTGCTCCCAGCGTGACTGCCTGGAACTGCTGAAACGGCTGGGCACCACGGTCTCCAGGATCCTTCTGGTCGGCGGCGGCGCCAAGTCCCCAGCGGTCAGAGCCTATGCCCCGGGAATCCTGGGCATGGATGTGCAGCTGCCCCGGCCAGACGAGTATGTGGCCATTGGCGCTGCCCGCCAGGCGGCCTGGGCCTTGACTGGAGAAGGGGAGCCTCCCATCTGGCCGGTGGACATCGAGACCACGCTGACGGGAGCCCCCTGCGAAAAGGTCTACCAGCAGTACCTGCGCTGGCGGGGATGAAAGGCCCCGCCAGTCCGGGTCACTTGGACCGCACCCGCAGATGCAGTCCGAAGACCAGATCGGTTTCATCCAGGCGATAGGCGGGATCCAGCTCAGGTCCGCAGCTGTTGGAGCCTATGCCGCTTGTGGCATAGTCCAGGCAGAGCACAGTTGAGCCGCACTCCTCCAGCTCGTGGTCGTGCCCCTTGACGGTCAGCTCCTCCTGTGTATAGGGGGAGCAGTTGAAGCTGATGGGCCCATCCCCGGCCGCCTGCAGCAGGGAGCGGTCATCCTCCACCAGGACGTAGTCGCAACCATAGTGGGAGCCGTTCTCCTGAGGACGCAGGTAGTGCTCGACCATGCCTGACGCAGTGTCATGGAAAACGCCATAGTGGCTGGCATGATGCATGTCCCGGTAGCTCTCGTAGGGCCCATATCCGCAGTAGGTGACCCGCTGCAGGCTCTGGGGCAGGAAGAGCCGCAGGCCGAACCTGGGCAGATAGGGGAACTCGGGATCCCGATGCAGCTCCATCTTCAGATCCAGCCCACCCTGGTCGCTCAGGGTCCAGGTGGCGAGAATGCTGCCCATGGGCTGAATGAAAGGTGCCACCAGGGACAGTTCAGCCTTGATGATGGTCAATCCTTTGTCCTGGTTGGTCTCCAGCTGGCAGGATAGGGCCCTGGTACTAGTCCGGTCGTATTCGGCCTTGCGCCATTCCTGCTTGATGGTGGCATCGTTGTCGGTGGGCGCCCGCCAGAGGTTGACCTCCATAGGGGCGGTCAGTAGGGAACGGTTGTCGATGCTCATGGAGTCGACCATGCCGGTACGGCGGTTGAAGACATAGCGCCAGTCAGCCCCCTCCACATCGAAGCGAGCATCGGTCTGCCTGACCACCGGCCGGTGGGCGCCCCGGGCTCCGCTGCCAGGATCGGCACCGATGACCCTGGCCACCCCATTGGGACGCTCAGACATTCCCATGTCCGCAGCTTCAAGCTGATCGAAGCCCAGTGGATACCCTTGCGGAAGCACCGGATCGACCTTGGCCAGGGCGTACTCCACCAGCAGGGTCAGACGGCCCTTCTCAGGGGGATCCATAGACGGCAGACCCACGGTGCCTTCAGCGTGGGGGGCGATGTGCAGGCCGGTCCCCCGATCAAGCTCCGGCGTCCCGGAGGCAACCGGCTCCCCATCACACAGAAGGGTCCACTTCAGGCTCAGGTATTCGTCCAGGAAGGTGAAGTCCAGATAGTTGTGCAGGGTGAGCAGACGGGTCTGGGGATCGTAGCCGACCAGACGTGCCGGGCGGAAGACGTTCTTGAACTCCCTGAGGCCGGTGTGGGGCCGCCGGTCCGGGTAGACCAGGCCGTCCATGCAGAAGTTGGCATCGTTGGGGTACTCGCCGTGGTCGCCACCGTAGGCATAGATCCGACGGCCCTTGGAGTCCCTGCCCTGGTCGATGGCATGGTCGGCCCACTCCCAGATGCAGCCGCCCAGAAGCCCTGGATAGGCCTGAATGACTCGGAAGTAGTCCTCCAAATCCCCGGGGCCCAGTCCCATGGCGTGACAGTATTCACAGAGGAAGTATGGCCGACGGCCCCCGTCTCCGTCATCCCCGTGGCTGCTGATGCCGTGAGGACCCTCCGGCGTGAAGTAATCCTCGATTTGCTTGATGCTGGGATACATCCTCGAGGTGATGTCCAGATTGCTATAGTCCAGATCCTCCCGGGGCGAGCCGTGGATGGCCGACTCGTAGTGGGTCAGACGGGAGGGGTCCCGGGACTTGGTCCAGGCCAGAGCAGCCTCAATGCCGCAGCCGTAGCCGCTTTCGTTGCCCATGGACCATATCAGAATCGAAGGATGGTTCTTGTCCCGCTCCACGCTGCGCTGGACACGGTCGACGATGGCCTTGGTGAAGCGCGGCTCGTCGGCGATGCGACCATTCCAGTAATCGGGCTCCTTCCACTCAGGACCATGGTAGAGGGCCTCGATGCCATGGGTTTCCAGATCGGCCTCGGCGACCAGATAGAAGCCCAGCTGGTCGTAGAGAGCGTAATACTGGGGGCTGTTGGGGTAATGGGAGGTGCGGATGGCGTTGACGTTGTGTTCTTTCATCAGGGTCAGGTCGCGCATGATCTGCTTCTGATCGATGGCGAAGCCGGTGCGCGGATCCCCGTCATGGCGGTTGACCCCGTGGATCTTGATGGGGCTACCGTTGACCTTGACCACCTGACCGTCCACGCTGATGGTGCGCAGGCCGATGTACTCGGTGATGACCTCATCCGAATCGCCGGCAGCAGATGCGCTGGTCCTGGTCGACAGCGTCAGTCGGTAGAGTTGGGGGTCCTCGGCATTCCAGAGGCGAGGGTGTCCGACTTTCAGGACAAACTGCGCAGGCCCCTTGCAACCTGTCAGCTCGGCCCGAGCCACCACCACCCCATCGGGATCGGTCAGCAGGGCCTGGACGTCAAGAGCGGCATCGTCATGGTCCGATACGCCGGTCGGATCCAAGTCCAGGGTCACCTTGGCATGACTCATGTTCTCGTCCAGGTCGGTATGGACGAACCAGTCGCGCAGACGCGCCTTGGGCCGACGCAGGATGTAGACATCGCGGAAGATGCCGCTCATGCGGAACTTGTCCTGGTCCTCCAGATAGCTGCCATCGCACCACTTGAGCACCAGAACGGCCAGCTGGTTGCGACCCGGACGCAGGTGGTCGGTCACATCGAACTCGCTGGTGGCGTGGGAGACCTGGCTGTAGCCGATCAGATTACCGTTGACCCAGAGATAGAAGCAGGAGTCCACACCCTCGAAATTGAGCAGGGCACGAGGCGCTGAGGGATTGGGCTCGTAGTCGAAGGCGCGCAGATAGATGCCGCAAGGATTGTCGGCAGGCACCCTGGGCGGATCGAATGGGAAGGGGTAGCGCACGTTGGTGTACTGGGGGTTGTCATAGCCCTGGGTCTGCCAGACTCCTGGCACATGGATGGGCTTGTACACCCCTCGACCCGCATCCCTGGAAGGGCTGTAGTCGGCTTCGAAGAAGACCGGATCCTCGGCCTCGCTGGCGGACTGGACCTCGGCGTCCAGCTGGTCGAGGCTGGCGTAATAGCGAAAATCCCAATCTCCGTCCAGGTCCAGGTACCGGTCAGAGCGCCTACGCAGGTCGCCACGTGTGTCCATGGGGGTGCCGGCAGGCACGCAGTAGGCACGGTTGGGCTCGGTCCCCACATGCAGCGTGGCCGGATCCTCGTAATAACGTGGTATGAACATGACGATTCCATCCTCCTCGGTGGCCTTGGCAGCAGACGCAACACAGGCGTAACTGTTTGCGCTCACATGCGACCATGATACCGGGGCTATGGCACAGAATTCCCGGCGGTTGTCATGGGTTTCATCACACTGGACGCGCCGTGCTCTCACGGATGACCAGCTTAGGGGTCAGGATGCGGCGGTTGCCCCCCACCTGCTCCCCTCGGAAGATCTTCAGAAGCAGGTTGGCCACCTTGGTGCCGTAGAGCCCGGCATCACGATGGACCGACGTGATGGAGGGATAGGTACTCTGGCAGATGAAGCTGTCCTCGAAGCTGACCATGGCCGGCAGGCCCATATAGGCCGGACCAGAGGCTGCGTTATTATGGTCTGACCCCGGTGATGTAGCGGATGCCATCCTGTGTTCCAGCATTGCTCGCAGACTTGCCGCAGCCATGATCTCATTCTCGTAGATAAAAGCAGTATACGGATTCTTGCCGGATGACAGACGAAGAGTGAGGGCGGCGGCCTTGTCCGGCTTAAAGTCCGTGAACTCCACCTTCGGTTTTCCCAGGTTCTTTCGACGTACGAACTCCTTGAAAGAGGAGACACGGGCGCGGCTGTAGTCGAGGTTTTCATCCCCCGACAAGTAGGCAATCCGGGCATGTCCACGCGAGCTCAGATGGTTCATGATCGTCGTCATGGTTCTGGAATCGTCAATCGACAGCGAGGGCAGGTAGTTGTTCGAGTCGGGCCCTCCGGCCAAGACTGCGGGCAGGCCCAGATCGTGCAGGAGTCGGGGTCTGGGATCATCGGAAAGAAGGTCCACCAGCACCACCCCATCGACCCGCTTGCGCCTGGCCCAGTCCCGATAGGTGTCCAGCTCCTCGTCCAGCGTGGCACAGGGTCGGAAAAGCAGGCCGTAGCCCGACCGACTCAGGGAGGCATGGATGCCGGCCATGAAATGCAACATGAATCCTTCGGTCTGGAAGGCATCCATGGACCTGGCCGGAGCAAAACCCACTGTCATGGTCTTGGAACTACCCAAGGCCTGGGCTGCATATACTGGCTTCCATCCCATCCTGGCAGCCGCTTCACGAACCCTGCGCTTGGTCTGGATGGAGACTCCAGGCTTGTCGTTTATGGCAAAGGAGACTGCGGTCTGGGATATCCCCAGTTCGTTGGCTATGTCCCTGAGGTTGACCCGGGCATCGTCCATCTCCTTGTGAACGGACGAACCCGTTCTGGCTTTTGTTTCTCCGCCATCGGACTCGCCGTCCATGCGCCACCTCATATCAACCATCCTCGTCGACACCCGTGATCCGGCTCGGCCGACTCAGCAAACCAGACTGCCTGCCACACGATTCAGGCGTACACGAATATCGGCCTCTAACCCTAACTTAGACCCTCATCAGCACAAAACCTTGGTCGACAACCTCGTCTGAGGCCGAAGAGCTTGTTATCGCTCACATTCTAGCCTCAGACGAGAGTAGGAGGTTAATCCGGAAACGGGGTATGCCGCAGTCAGGACGTTTTCCGCAGAAGGGAGGGGTCAGATACGGCACTGTAGGAGCTTCCGCCAACAGGTTTGACGGCGATGCACTCACTGATGCCCCTGTCCTGCAGCCAGCTGCTATCCGCCGCATGCTGGGAGGTAACCAGGGCCGGCCTTGCACCTTGACGGCTGAGTTCCATCCACTTGTTGAAGATGGATCCGCCGGGCGCACAGGCAGATCTGAGCAAGGGATCATCGTTCTCGTCCACATCCACAACAAGAGCCGTGGACCTGGACCGAGCGCCCGCCTTGCCGGAGTAATCCTTCACAGCCTGGGCGAAGGCCTTGCCTATGGGCTTGAGGTGCCTCTCTTGATCGAACAGTCCCAGCTGATGTTCAAAGGGAGGAAAATCACCGAATTTCTGGTCGACGTCATGCGAGCACCACCAGGTGATACCGAACATGTCGCTGCAATCGAGAGCATACTCCACGGAAGACCTGCAAAAGTCAGCAGCCTGCTCTGGGCCCATCACATTGAGCGGGGCACCGATCTCCTGCAGCCAAACCCGCCGATGGGGCTGACTGGCAAAGGCCTTCGACAGCTCCACAAGGTACTCGGCATGCCGCGTGCTCTCCTCGGCCAAGGGGCCGCACTCCTGGGCGGCGCCGTTGAAAACCCAGGAATGAATGCAGGTCATGTCTCCGATGTTGGACGCATACCGCGGAAGAAAGGCGTGGCCGTCCTGATACCAGATCGCGTCATTTTCGGAATGCAGAAGCACGCGGCCTTCTTGGGCTGCCCTTTCTTTCAATGGGGTCAGCAGCTGCAACAGCCAGTCTTCGGCCTCCTTGAAGGTAGAGGGCATTCGACGCGGATGGACACGGTCTGTGAACTGGTTGCATTCGTTTCCAATAGTCAGACCCCGGAAATGCGGCAGGTCAGCCAGGGCCTCGTAGACCGAAGCAACCAGCCGGACCTGCGCCTGAACTGCGTCCCGATCAGTGAACATATTGGTTTCATGCCAGGAGACCAGCCAGGAGGGCACGAAATCAAAACTGGACATGTGCCCTTGGATCACATCCGAATAGACGTCCAACCCCCGTTCATCCGCTAGGGCTGCCATATGCCTCAGATCGTCCAGGGCGGCATCGTTGATCCAAGTCCTGTTGGGCTGGAGAATTGTCCACAGCGGGAAGATGCGGATATGATCCAGCCCAATGGAAGCAATGTCGTCGAGGTCTTTGGCGACCGCATCCCAATCCGGATGCAACCAAAAATAGAACCAGTTGTGGGAGGGGGTGTAATTGACTCCAAATTTCATGATGATGCTATTCCTTGATGCCACCCTGTTCCAGACCACGGAAGAAGTAGCGTTGGAAGCAGGCGAAGAAGACCAGGATTGGTATCAGGGAGACCAGGGCCCCCGCTGCTATCAATCTGGGATCCGAAACGAACATGCCCTTGAGTCGGTTCATGCCCAGTGTGAGCGTGTAGTTGGACTCGTCGGAGATGACAATCAGAGGCCAAAGGAAATCATTCCAGGCACCTACGAAAGCGAAGATACCGACGACGGTCATGGTGCCTTTGACCTGAGGCACGCAGATCCGGTAGAACCGTTGCCAAAGATTGGCACCATCCACCTCGGCCGCCTCCTCAAGCTCATCCGGGATGCCTTTGAAGGCATTGGTCATGAGCAGAATGTTGACAGCGCCCACCATGCCTGGCAGGGCGACAGCCAACAAGGTGTTCTGCAGACCGACGCTTCTGACGATCAGGAACTGGGAGATGACCACACCCTCGACGGGGATGACCATGGTGCCCATGAAAATCGTGAAGAGCAAATTACGCCCGCGCCACTTGAGCCGACCCAGCGCATATCCGGCCATGGTTGAGAAGATGACGTTGCCACCGATGGAAAGAATGGCGACGATCACCGTGTTCAGCATGTATCGGAAGACCGGCACCTGCCTGAATACGGATATGTAATTGTTCCAGGTGGGCGTCTTCGGGATGATGTAGGGCGGAACCGCATAGACATTGTCGCCCTTGCCCTTAAAGGAGAGCGACAACTCCCAGACGAAGGGCCCCACCAACAGGATGAAGACCAGTATGAGCACAAGGTACTGAATGACCTTGCCAATAGTGACTTTGGAGTGACCGCTTTTCATGAGTCCTCCCCCCGCTTCTGGATGATCTGCTGCAGAATCAGCATGGCTCCGACCACAACCAGGACAATCAGCGACAAAGCGCTGGCATAGCCCGTTCTGGCCTGGATACCCGTGCCCTCCTTCTGGATGAGCATGGACATGGTGATGTCCTCGCCGCCGGGACCAGCCGTGCCGTTGGTGAGCACGTAGATCTCGTTGAACACACGGAAGGCCGCAATGGTGGACAGCATCATGATCAGCACGATGGTGGATCTCACTCCTGGGATGGTGACATACAGGAATTGCCTTACCGGGCCTGCCCCATCCAGCGAGGCTGCCTCGTAAAGGGAGGCGTCGATGTTGGCCAGGGCGGTCAGGTAGATTACCATGTAGTATCCCAGGCCAAGCCAGATGGTAACGAACATGGATGTGAACAGTATCAGCCAGCGATCACTGAGGAATGGAATCGGGCTGTGGATGATGTGCAAGGACTCCAGAACCGAATTGACCAGCCCCTTGGGATCCAACAGGTTGGTCCAGATCATTCCCACCACCACGGCTGACATGACCACAGGAGTGTAGAAGGAGGTTCTGAAGAACCCCATGATTTTGGAGTTCCCCTTGACCAGGTTGGCCAGTGTCAGGGGAAGAATCACCATAAAGGGAACCACGCAGACCACGTACAGGGTGGAGTTAAGCAACGCGGTCCAGAAATAGTCGTCATGCACGATCTTTACGAAGTTCTCGATGCCTACGAACTTGCCCGGTCGCAGCAGCGTGGAATCAGTAAAGGCCAGCCGGCAGGTATTCAGCGCAGCGACAATGACGAAGATGAAGACGATGGCAAAGGCCGGGAAGACAAACAGGTAGGGGGCCAGAGTCGTGGTCCAACGGGTCCCCTTGCCGTCTTTGACCCCGGCCTGGGGCCCGCCGTGCCGGCCGAAGTCAGAGGCCTTCGGCCGGATGGCGGAAGAGTCGGTGCGGCTCATAATTACTGCAGCTTCTCGTTGGCGTACTTGACGGCCTTGTCCAAGGACTCCTTGGCGGTCTGCTTGCCCTGCAGGGCCAGAGCGGCCTGCTGCTGCAGGTAGTCATGGCCGTTGGCATCGGTGAACTCGGCAGGACGGCTTGAGTACCCGTTCTTTACGGAGTTCAGAGTAATCTTCAGGGCTTTCCCCTGGACATCACTGGTGTCGATGTTGGCGTAGTAAGGATCATCAAGACCTCCCTTGCTGGAGGGGAAGGTGTTGGACTTCTTGGCGAATGCCAGCTGGTTCTTGGCATTGGTCACGTACTGGACGAAGTCCAGGGCGAGCGTCTTGTTCTTGGTCTGGGCGTTGACAGCCAGCATCTCATAGGCCAGGCTGGCGGACTTGCCCTGATCGCTGATCTTGGTGCCCACAGCCAGATGCTTGTACAGGTCAGGAGAGTTCTGCTTGAAGTCCGCCGCCGAGTAGGCGCTGCCGCCCATGGCCACGATGGACCCCTTCTGGAAGAACTCACCCTGCTGAGACCACTGTGCGCTTAGAGCCTCAGGCGGGATTCCCTTCTTGTTGTAGAGGTCAACAAAGCGCTGCAGGTGCTTGACGGCCTTGGGGGAATTGAAGATGTACTTGGTGTGGTCCTTGTTCATGATGGGGATGCCGGCCGATGCATAGTCATCGACTGAACCGCCCAGCATGGTGGACATGTAGGCCCCACAACCGCTATTGACCATGGTGTCCGCCTGGGAGAAGTAATCATCCCAGGTCACAGGCAACTTGTTGGGGTCCAGTCCGCACTTCTGCATGAGTTCGGTGTTGTAATAGGTCGGGCCATCGTTGACGTACCAGGGGAAGCCGTAGGCACCCTCCTCGATGTCCTTGCCCCTGAAGGTCACTGCATCCCAGGCGTTCTTGTAATAGTTGTTTTGAGCTTTGGGAGCTTCCTTGCTGATGTTCATCAGGGCTCCGGCCTTGGCCAGACCGTACATCAGTGAGGGACCTGCATCGATGATGTCAGGCAGGGAATTGGCTGCTGCGTCGGCGGACAGCTTCTGCTCATAGTTATCCGAGGGCTGGTCGACCCACTTGATGGTGGTGCCGGGATGCGACTTCTCATAGGCCGCAATCAGGTTTTTGAAGTACGGAGTGTACTTGTCGTTCTTCAGGTTCCAGGTCTGGAAGGAGATCTCGCCTGACGGCTTGCCGTCTTTCGACCCGCCTGAGCTGCTGTTGTTTCCTCCGCACGCTGCCAACGAACCCGCCATGGCAGTCGCGCAAATCAGTACTGCTACCTTCTTCAGTGCTCTCATCGGAGCTTCCTTTCTTTTTTTACTGCTCACTTCTTTGTGGAGCTTCCGGCCGGCCCAAATCAAGGAACGAACCGGCCGGACAGATCCCTTGGTCAGGCGATTCAGCGCCTGGAGAGTCTCAAAGTGGTGAACTGGAAGGGAACAAGATCCAGCAAGGCCCCATCAGCTTGTGCACCCTGTTCGGAGCACAGACCTGACCGCACACCTTCGGGCACAGGTCCGTCCTCCAGGGAGTTGGTCTCCTTCACTGTCGCGCCCTGTAGGACGGATCCTATGCGCAGCCGGGCCTTGGAGGGCGAAGAATCCGGGTTGTAGACCCTGACGATCACATCGCCGCTGCCGTCATCAGCCGTCTTGATCCAGTCGATGACGGTAGTACCCTGAACATCCTCGACGCCAGCCAGAGGCTCAACGGCAGGCAGTCCATGATGGAAGACCGGGGCGTTGAGGGCATAGGCTGCCTGCAGGATGTCGGCCTGGGTGTCCCCAGGGACGATGGACCAGGCAAAGCTGTGCCTGCCCCTGTCGGTATGCGGATCCGGAAAGACCGGAGCGGACAGGAGGGTCAGTCTGACCAGGGTACCCGCCTCTTTACCGGCCTTCTCGTCGTAGTAAATCGGCGTGGTGTCTCCGCCGTAAGTAGAGGCGTTGACCACGCCGACGGCAAGGTCGTCATCGCTGATTCTGACGAATCGGTGCGTGCAGCTCTCGAACTGGGCCTCTTCAGCAGCGTTGTTCTTCTGGACGGGCCTGTCGATGAAGCCGTACTGGCACTCGAATTGCGCGTACCTGGCCTGAACGGCGACGGGGATGTCCACCTTGAGCAGCTGCTCATCCTGATGCCAGTCCACATCAGCGGTGAAGTCCAACTGCCTGCCGCCAGGGGTCAGCCCAACCGTAGTGACGATTGTGGTTTCGCCATGCCGACGTGATACACGAACACCGGCATCCAAGGCCTCAATGGTGACTGGGTCATCGACCGGAGAAGCGGTCAGCAGGGCATCTCGTTCCAGATCCCAGGCATCCCACATGTAGGGCTCATCCTTGAAGAGCTCGTATCCGCCCACCGAGGAGCCCTGCGGGACCAGGTCCCTGCCGGAGGTCCTGTCAAGAATGGAATGGACCTCACCATCCGAAGCGACGACCGCACGGATAAGACCATTGTCCAGGATGAATCCGTCGCCCTCTCGACTGACCTGGACAGGTCGGATGCCCTCAGGCCCCTCCTGGGCATGGACTGGTCCGCCGGCCTTCCAAGCCTTTTGACCCTTGCCGTCCATGGGCACCAGCCTGGCATCGGACACCATGGGAGCTTGTGGCTGAGCAGAAGCTATGACGTGTGCAGCATCATCGCCGATCTGCTCCAGGCGGGCGATGTCCCTGCGGTAGTCTTCCCTGGCCAGCCTGTGCACCCAAGAGATGGCCGACCCTGGAAGAATGTCATGGAACTGGTTGAGCAGCAGTGTGCGCCAGATTTCATCCAGCTCCTGACGGGGGTAGGCATATGAGTCGTCAACCAAGCCTGCGTAGGCACACAGGTATTCGACCGTGCGTAGCATGGCCTCTTCTTGTCGGCAACCCCGCTTCATATCCTGTTGGGAGGTCAGGGTCTTGCGGTGCAGCTCCAGATAGAGCTCGCCCTTCCAGACGGGCATCTCGGAACCGGCCTCCTTACGGATTTCCTCCTCTGACTGCCGGAAGAAGTCTGCAGGAGCCTGATACCGCACCTTGGCCGACCCCTCAACGTCATGCAGACGGTCATAACGCCCCAGCATTTCCCTGGTAGTGCCACCGCCGCCATCACCATAGCCGAACAGAACCAAAGCTCTGGTCGAGATGTCCTTGTCCTGGTAGTTTTCTTCGGAGTGGTTAAGCTCCCGGGCCGTCATGCTGGAGGCATAGGTATCCATGGGAGGGAAATGCGTGAAGATGGCCGTGCCGTCGATGCCCTGCCAGTCAAAGGTGTGGTGCGGGAATTTTGTCGTATCGTTCCAAGAGATCTTCTGCGAAAGGAAGGAAGTCATTCCCGCACGGCGCGCAATCTGCGGGAACTGGCCCGTATAGCCGAAGCTGTCCGGCTCCCAGACCACGGTCGTGTCTACCCCAAGATGATCCCGGTAGTACCTCTTGCCATAGGTGAACTGACGGGTCAGCGATTCTCCTGAGGGCAGCATGCCGTCAGACTCCACCCACATCCCTCCGACAGGGATGAACCTGCCTTCTTGGATGCGTTGCTTGACGCGGGCGAAGAGATCAGGGTGATCCTCCTCCAGCCATGCATACTGCTGCGGCGAGCTCATGGCATAGATGAATTGAGGATCGCGCTCCATCAGCGCAAGCATGTTCGATACAGTCCGCGCCACCTTGCGCCTGGTTTCCCGCTTGGGCCAGAGCCAGGCGGAGTCAATATGGGAATGCCCCACTGCGGCATGATCCAGTGCGCTGGGAGTCGCAGGCACTGCAAGTACACCGGCCAGGGCCTGTCGAGCCGGCACGAGTGTGGCCAGGTCACGTTCATCGTAGATATTCAGCGAGCGCTGCAGGGCCTTGCCCAGACGCCAGTACCGAGGCTGGCTCGCGTTGCATTCGCGGATCAGCTGGGCCGTGACCTCAAGATCCATGTAGTAGTTCCATGCCTCATGGTCAAAATGGCAGACATCTATCTGCTTGAGGACATTGGGCTCATCGGCACGACCTGTGGTTCCCTCGCCCAGCTGCGTCTCCACGAATGCGGGTGTGCCAAGCAGGAGCGGATTGCAGGCCGCTTCCAGATAGATGGTAAAGGTTCCGTCAGGGTTGATGACCGAAGCCTCGTCACGGGTCGGATTCCCGTCCAGGTCGGTCCCGTCGAGCGGAATCCAGCGGTTGCGGGGATTGACAGCCTTGATGATCGATCCGTCGCTCCTATAGGCCAGAGCTTCAAAATGGCCACCGGGCGCATCAGGATGCCAGCCCAGATCGACCACCAGCTCGATAGGGGCCCTGGTCGTCCAGTCGGCATCGATACGGCCAGTCACCTCCATCCAGGTGGTCCCCCAAGTCGTGCCCCAGGTATCCCCTAAGGAGAGAGGCCGAAAGTCCACGCTCTTGCTCTGTACCTTCTCGAAGAACTCTGATGACGGTATCGGTTCCCCGGAAATGATGAAAGAGCGGACATGGACCTGGCCCACCGGCCGCTCAATCTTCGGTAGCACGCGTTGACGCATGACACGATCGCACTTGTCAAGCACGCGTTCTATCTTCAGCTGCATCCTCACAACCTCCTCGTAGGTCCGCTTTGCATCTCTACTAAAGCGGTTTAGTACAATTATACCCTATCTATATCTAAAAGATATGGTGTCGACGAAAATGGCATGCTTCTATTCTCCAGTTCAAAAACGAGGCAAGCCTGCATTCCACTTGGATGAGTTTCTAACGAAGGGCAGCATCACAACATTTTGTGACCTGCACACGCTTCGCGAAAGCCCATCGGCTCATGAAGACTTATGACCTCCGAAAAACACTTGCAGCCTTATACTGCGGCTTCTCAAAATGGCTCTTGTTCACTGTTCGCGAATTGGTAACTCCCCGCGACAAACATCCAAGATCGTATCTTTGTCCCCTCTATGTCGAAATGGCACTTTGTACTCACCGATTCCCCCTCCTAAAACCTGGAATGCAGCCCAAACAATCAAGGCAACTTATCAACAATGAAAGAGGGTCCGACTGCCAGGAGGCAGAAGGACCCTCAATTTTTCAAATGGCCGTTACTTCTTATTCATAGCCGCCGAAAGGGCCTTGGTCCATTCGAAGGTTGTAGGCTGAAGCTTGTCATCGCCACGACGTACTCCATCCCTGTCGACGGCATACTCAAAAATGCCGCCTTTTTGTGCGCCATCGGCCCCGTTATCAGGCTCCCAAAGAGCGTACTGCATGGCCCTGCTGGTCGACATCGGCTCTTCGGTGTCATACCACCATCCGCCACGCTCTTCATAGAACGAGAAACCTGGGATATACTGCCTGCTCTTGATCGTACCCTTGTAGGTCTCCCAGTCCCGCTGGAGGGCTCCGACCGAACGCCCATAGGCGTCGGCGAATACGTAAGAGACCACGTCGGACACTCCCCTATAAAGGCTGTTGGTCCCAGGCTTGTTGGTGTTATAAGCAAAGATGGAACTCGGCTCAGGTGACTTGGGCCCGTAGTAGCGGGACATGGCCCTGAGAACCCCAGTGGCTCGTTGAACGTCGGTAGAGGTCATACTCGCCTCGGCGTTGACAACAAAGCCATCAAGTCCAGGGAAGTAAAGATAGGACTTTTTGAGCTCGCTGGCACGTTTGGCGTACCCCTCTGCATTGCTTTCCATGGGCGAAAGAGACTGATGATCATGGGGGTCGTTGAAATCATCCTTGTAGAAGAGGCTGATATCCAGACTCCTGATCACTTTTGTCCCCTGCTTGTGCAGAGACTCAATCTGCCCAGGAAGAGTGTCCCAGAAGGTCTGAGTGGTCTCTGGGTTGGGAAAGGCGATAGCAATGTCCACCTGCTTGGGCAGATCCGACATCGAGTTGAAATTGACAGTCGGATCCGAATGCGTATCCCTCCAGGCCCTGAAATAGGCGACAGTCATCTCATGGGTCTTCCCCTGAACAGCAGGTTCGGCCCAGGCAGTGGCAGCCCCTATTGCGGACGTTCCGGCTAAGGCCAGAACGGCCATTGATGCTGTTAACAATCTCCGGATTTTCATGGTTGATCTCTTTTCGTGCTTGCCTTCGCTTTTACTGAAGCAGATAAAATGTCGATTCCCTCCTCTCCGTAGCATCGACGCTTCGTCTTTACTCCTTGACCGCACCCGCAAGCAGGGTTTGGTTGCCGATATATCTATTCGTTACTTCATAAATGATCAGAATAGGTATCGAATACAGCAGCGAGAAAGCTGCCAGCTGGCCGTAGGCAACCGTGCCATGCTGCCCGAAGAAGGTATATATGCTGACGGCTGCTGGTTCCTTATCCGGAGACATCAGAAGCATGAAGGGAACGAAGAAGTTCCCCCAGTTCCCAGCGAATTCCGAAATAAAGATGACCAGAAGCGAAGGAACCATCAGGGGCACGACCACATGGAACAAGGCCTGCATCCTCGTAGCTCCATCCACCCAAGCGGCTTCCTCCAAAGTAACCGGTACTGAATCCATGAAATTCTTCATCATGAAGATGCCCTGCGGCAATCCGCAGGCAGTCATGAAAAGAACAGTCCCGGTCAGTGAATCAATCAGATGAAGCTGGACGAATATCCCGTAAACAGGGACCATCATGGCTGTAATCGGCAGACAGCTGGCGAAGAGGATGGCGTTAACAGTCCGGTTAGTGGTCTTGGAACGGAATCTGGAGAGAGGATAGGCTGCCAGGACCGAGAAAGTCACCACCAGGACCGATGTGCCAATACTGATGATAAGCGAGTTGACGATAGGCAACCCGAAGGTCTGCATGTTGAATACCTTCACAAAGTTCTGGAAGGAAAAACCCAAGTTGAACGAAGACAGGGTTGCATGCGTGTTGAAGGAGGCCACTAGCAGCCAGAGCATGGGCGCAGCGAATAGAAACCCTATCAGGGCTGTCAGTACCGCAGCTACCAGCTTCATCCAGTCATACCTGTGTGGCGCGTTCATCCGTGGATCAAGAGTGGCTTCAGTCTTCATCATTCGTCCTTAGCAGCTTGATATAGAGCACCGAGAAGAGGGCACCCACGACGACCAATATCACCGAGATGGCGGTTCCATATCCCAACTTTGAGAAGTTGAAAGCCTCCAAGTAGGCGAGAACGGGAAGGGTGCTCGAATTCGTGCCGGGCCCCCCGCCAGTCAGCACAATGATGATGCTGAAGACGGAGAGCGTCTGCAGGGTGATCAACATCAGATTGGTAAGAATCGAGTGCCGCATGATAGGCAGTTTGATTCTGAAGAAAGACTGCCAGGCGTTCGCGCCGTCTATCTCGGCAGCTTCGATAACATCCTTGGAGATATCATTCAGAGCAGCTTGATAGATGAGCATTGAAAAGGCAGTGCCGCGCCAGACGTTCACAATGATGACGATGGTCATTGGATGGTAGTAGAGAAGAGCCGACCAATCGGCTCCCACCACCTTGCCCAAAGCGTCAAGTGTGCCTCCGCCAGCAAAGAGTGCATAGGCGCAGTAGCACCCGACAATGTCCGGAATGACCCAAGCCAGAACCACTATTGAGTCCACGACCTTCGTCAGTCTTCTGGGCGCTTTCTGACTGAGCAGAGCCAATACCATGCCCAGTATGTTCTGCCCAATAAGTGCCGACGCCAGAATCAGAAGAATGGTCAGCCAGAGGGACTTGGGAAAAACAGGATCCGTAAAGAGCGCCACATAGTTCTTAAGGCCAACAAAGTGTGGGTTGACAGCCGTTGAACCAACCATTGAATAGTCGGTCAGCGAGGCATACAAGGACCATATGATTGGGCCAAGCAGGAAAAGCACCATCATCGCCGCTGCCGGCAGAATCGGGGTGTAGTGCTCAGCGTTTATCAATTTCTTTCTTGTGCTGCTATTCATTTTCTTCTCTCAGTCACGAAAGAAAACCAGCGAATGGAATTCTGTTACTTCGCGGCTTCTGTATGATCGGCACCTACGGTTTTGGTTATCGCAGAATCGTATTCAGCTGCTGCATCCTTAACTGACTTCTGGCCGGTCAATACGCTTTCAGTAGCTATGGCGACCTGGTCGGAAACCTCCTTGTACTGGGAGTTCGCCGGCCTGTACTGACTGTACTTGGCCAAATCCGTGAAGAACTTGATGGTGGGATTAGACCCCAGGTACTTCTTATCCTGCTCTACGTCCTTGCGCACTGCGATTGATCCGGAGATTGTGTCATAAGCTGCAGCGTGCTTCTCATTTTGGAAAACTTTGAGTGCTTTGAAGGCAAGATCAGGATTTTGCGTATGGCTGGAAAGCGCCAGGCCCCAACCGCCAGACATGGAAATCAGACCAGGCTTCTGCCCGTTCTGAGTTGGGAATCCACACCAGCCAATATGCTTCTGCCAATCGGTCCATTCACTGTCGCCGCCGGGCATCCACGATGAAGCAAGCCAGTTGCCCTCGATTGACATACCAAGTTTCGATTGAGGCATCCACTGTTGCCCCACCTTGTCACCAAGCTGAGGATCCAGAGCCTGCTGGGGCGTGGGTGCCAGACCCTTGCTGTAAATGTCCTTGATGAACTGGAGGGAGTCTTTGAATTGCTTGGAACCAGTGACCCACTTCTGAGTCTTGGTGTTGTAGAGGGTACCGCCCTTGGTGCCGTAAAGAAGCATGTCGAAGCCCTGCATGACGGAGACCTCGCCGAGAGGACGGCCGGCATAGAGGTTCATCGGTATTACATCGGGCTGAGTCTTCTTGATCTTTGTCGCTGCATCAATTACCTCATCCCAGGATTTAGGCTGCCAGTCGTCGCTCAAGCCGGCCTTCTTGAGAATGTCCTTGTTATACCAGATACCCCTGGTGTCAGTGCCCAGAGGCACTGCATAGATTTTTCCATCATCGGCTTTGCCGGCGTTCTTCGAACTGTCAAAATACTGTGACCAGTCCTTCCAGCCTTTTAGTTGGTCATCTATAGGCTTCAGATAACCAGCTGCGACATAGGGTCGGATCATTTCCGTGTCAAGGATCATGAGGTCTGGAGCAGTTTTTTCGGATTTGCTCATCAAGGCCAACTTGCTACCGTAGTCATCACCGTTCGATTTGATAGGCTCCAACTTCAAAGTAGCGCCTTTGTTTTCAGCTTCAAACTGGGTCTTGACGTCTTTCATCCACTTGCTGATGGCACTGGTGTCTCCGGTGGCCTGGTAGGCAAACTTGACTGTTTTCTTATCCGATTCGGAAGAACCACATGACGATAAAATCCCGACGCTGGTAGTCGCGGCCAGCAGCATAACTGATATCTTCCCTAGTTTATTCATGAGAAACTCCTTTGTTCTCCAATTCTTCTTTTAAATAGTGCATGGTTTTAAAATCGGTTCGTCGCAACCGATCGTCACCTTGGGCAACCCCATCGCGATCTATTGCATAGGCGAACAGTCCCCCCGTGCGGTTCGAATCAAACGGATGCCAGGATAGGAGATCTTTGACCCTGCTTCCTTCAATCGGATACGTGACATCACCCCATCGAGGGCCTCCTTCTTCATAGAATGAAAAACCAGTGACGAATTTTGAAGCAGGGACGAAGTCGCGAACCTGCTCGAAAAGTCCCTGAATACGGCGAACATCCATGCCATAGGTATCTGCAAAGTAGTAGGAGCAATCATGAAAGACCTGAGCAATCAGGCTGGTCTGGGGCAGAAGAATATCCTGATCGAAAATCATGAGGCGTGAGGACGCTGAACCCGGTCCCCACTTCTTTGCCAAAGCGTGAAACACCTCGGCTACGGCAGCCATTTGCTCGGACTCAGGTTCATGATCGACATCGATCACCAGGCCGTCGTAGTCAAAGGGCTCCAGATAGTTGGCAATTATCTCGTCTGCACGGCGATCCGGTCCGCCGTTTCTTTCGCCAAGCCTGGTGAAAGTGTGGACTTTGCCGCAATCCTCGTAGGTATCCCGATAGAAGCAGTCCAAAAACAGGGTTCTGACCCCTGTGTGCCTTGCGCATGAAGTTTTTCAATGTAGGACGGCAAAGCAAGCCAAAAATCATTATCGACTTCACCATTGGTGATGATTGACACAAGATCCAGGTCTGCGGGCACATCGCCAAGTGAAATCAAATCCTCTCTCGGCTTTCCGCAGTTATCTCGCCAGGCGCGATAGTAACCTGCCAAAATAGGCTTTGGTTCGTCACTTTCGTGATTGCTGCCTGGCCTGTCCTCTGCCTCATTCGACATCGACAACCTCCATGTTGTTCGCAGTAGTTCTTCGATGATCTACTAAAGCGATTTAGTTCCAGTATAGCCCTCTGGCACACAAGAGCCACAAAAAATGCTCGAAAACACAGAAAACCCGCTTAAAAGTAGGCATGCAAATGCTTCAGAAACGGCTATTTCTCAAGCCTCAGGCGTTACTCAGATCAGAAAATCCCCTCTTCATTTTTCCCCAAACATATCCGAGTGTCTCCTCACCATGCCATGCAGAATCCCGGATAGCCGGAACCGAATAAGAAAACCCCGTACGACGGAACGAATTCCGTCGTACGGGGTTGAGCCATGCTTGGGTACAGCTCAGGCCTGGGCCAGAGCCTCGACGATGTAGTTGTTGATGGTGGCCTTGACCACTTCAAGATGGTCGGACTTGTCGGCGGCGATCAGCTCGGCCTGCGGCTTGTCAAGGCTGTACTCCTCCAGGGAGGCCAGCGTGGCCGTGCCGTCCGCAACCGTGGCACCGATACCGGACTCGAAGGAGGAGTAGCGCTCCTGCTGCAGCTGCTCGATGTAGCCATCCTCATGCATCTTGGCCGCGACCAGCAGACCAGCGGCATAGGTGTCCATGCCCACGATGTGGGTCCTGAAGAGGTCCTCAGGCAGGAAGGAGGAGCGACGAGGCTTGGCATCGAAGTTCAGGCCTCCGCGCGGCCCGATGCTCCCGTTGGCCAGCACCTCCCACATGACGGCGGTGGCATCGTAGAGATCCGAGGGGAACTCGTCCATGTCCCAGCCGATCAGCTTGTCGCCTTGGTTGGCATCAAGGGATCCCAGGAATCCGGCCTCGCGGGCCACGCGGACCTCATGCTGATAGGTATGCATGGCCAGGTTGGCGTGGTTGCCCTCAATGTTGAGTTTGAAGTTGTCCTGCAGATCGTAGGTGCGCAGGAAGTTGATGGTGGTGGCCGCGTCGTAGTCGTACTGGTGGAGGGTGGGTTCCTTGGGCTTGGGCTCGATCAGGAACTGAGCGTCGAAGCCGATCTCCTTGGCGTAGTCCACGCACATGTGGAAGAGGGCTGCCATATGATCCTGCTCCTCCTTCATGCGGGTGTTCCAGAGGGATTCGTAGCCCTCGCGGCCGCCCCAAAAGACATAGTTCTCGGCACCCAGCCGCTTGCCGATCTCCAGGCTGTGCTTGAGCTGGCCAGCCGAGTAGGCATAGATGTCAGCGAAGGGCGAGGTGCCCGCGCCGGCCTCGAAGCGGGGATTGGTGAAGAGCGAGGAGGTGTTCCAGAGCAGCTTGACGCCCGTGTCCTTCATGGCGGCCTCAATGCGGTCGATCACCTTGTCAAGATTGGCATCAGTCTCGCGCAGGGTGTCGCCCTCAGGAGCCAGGTCGCGGTCGTGGAAGCAGAAGAACTCGACCCCCAGCTTGGTGAAGAGCTCGAAGGCGTAGTCCACCTTGGCCAGCGCCTGATCCATGGGATCGGTGTAGCGGTAATAAGGCCTCTGCGCGGTGGGATCGCCGAAGGGATCCACCAGGCCCTGGTTGAAGGTGTGCCACCAGGCCACGGCGAAGCGCAGCCAGTCCTTCATAGGTTTGCCGGCCACCACCTTGTTCTTGTCGTAGTAACGGAAGCCCAGGCCTTCCTTCACACCCTTGCGACCCACGTATTCGATTTTGTCGACGTCCCACAGACCCATCCGAAATGCTCCTTTGCCTATTGCATCTGCCTTTACGGCGTTCACAGGGGAGGAAACCGGTTCCTACCTCCTGAACGTTAAGAATAGAGGGATGGATTGATTTTGTCAATTCGTTAAATTATATAGATGCAGTATTGCCAACCTTGGTTCCACTCAGTTGATTTCAAGAAGCTCATTCGCCACATAAGGCCCTGTGCTCAACAAGCACCCCAACAGCGAAAGCCGAACTCCTCTGGCATGACAATCCGCCCTGTCGGTTTTTAGCTTTGACATAAGAAACCAGCCAAGGCTTGAAACCGACAGGCAGGGCTTGGGTAATTTGCCTGGTTCGAGATTTATGCGATCCTAAGACTCAGTCAGCGCAAGGAACGCTCAAAATGCCGCAGAGCGATGTTCTGCTTATCAATGGTCATCCTTGCGCTCTCCCGACCTTTCGACATGACCCCGCAATCGATCCGATCAGGAGTTCGTCCCCTTCCGAAGAATGTCAGCGAAGCCCCAAATTACAGAGGCGATCCGTCCCAACTCCGATTCGCGACTGACCTGACGCCAAACCGTGGCGTAAGACTCGAACCAGATCTCCAAAGCATCGGCCAGGCCCCGGTCGGCGCTGGCATCCTGGGCTCCAGGCAGAACGCCATGGCAAACAGCCAAACTACGACCCAATGCGTTGAAGAGGCGTTGGCCATGGACAGCCACCAACTGCGCCTGCAAAGTTCTGCGCGCATCAGCCCGGCCTTCGGTGGCCGCCCTGCCCATGCGTGCAGCCGCGTCTACCAGCAGAGCGTCACGCTGATCCACCTGCTCCAGACGAATGCGCAAAGCCATAAGCAGGCTCCGGCGAGCTTCATCGACATCTGCAGACGGATTCAGCTCAGGCACGCCTGCGCCTGGCAATGTAGATGCCACATCCTGGTTGAGGCCCCCATGGCCGTCATCAAGCTCCCAGTAGCGCACCATGTCGTCCCAGCCGAAGACCGCACTGGAGCCTGCCTGAATCAGCGCCGGCAGATAGTCCCCTGTCGCATCCCCATAGATCAGCAGGCCCATATCCCTATCCACCCGGTCTCGATCATCGTCATTGGGATTCCAGAAGCGCTGGGCGGCGTAGGCCATACCGGGCAAACTCATGCGCGGATCGTTGATGTGCCCGTAATCGCCCCAGTCGGTGACCATGGCCCCAACGGCACCGTACTGAATCCCGTATCGACTCAGACGGCTGATGTTATTCCATGCATTGTCGATTCCAGGCAGAAGATGATTCCAGTCGTGAACGGCCGAGCAGACTATCTGCCGGGCCCCTGTCGAGGCTACAAGAGCAACCTTGTCCGGCCCTACTTGTGGGTCGTAGAGCCAGTTGAGCAGCGTGCAGTCTTTGGGCAGCCTGTCCAGGACCTTGGGCATGGACACAGCGACGTCGCCCCAGAACATGGGATGGCGGCCTTGTGCATGCAGGTGATCACACAGGCTGATCAGATAGTCGGCATACATATCAGCAGGATCCTTGCTGGAACCGTCCTGCCGCGAGCGCCCCTTGCCCAGATCAAAAGTCTCGTCTCCTCCGATATTGAAATTCCGCGTACGCATAAGCGGCGCATAGGCGTCAATCAGCCCTGTAGAGAATGCGAGAGCCTTTGGGTGGTTGACATTGATGGTGTGATGCTCCTGACGCTCTATAAAAGAGTAAGTCCGGTCCGCCTGCTCAGGGAACTCGCCCAAATCCCTGAATCCGCGAGTACGAAGGCTGGTGTAATGGTGGCCGAAGGTGGAAATCGAAGGCACCAACTCGATGCCCAGGCGGGCGCAATAGTCATCAAAGTCGGTGATCTGCCCAGGCTCCAGGGGGCTTGTGCCCCTCCAAGCCTCGCTCATGCCCGGGAAAGCCATGGTGTGCTCGATGTAGAGCTGCAACTGATTGAACTTATACAGGGCCAATATGTCCGCCCAGTGCCGCAGCCAGTCCATGGTGGGCACCCGACCGCGGGTCACATCCAGACTGTAGATACGCGTTGGATAGGCGGGGCGGTCCTGGATGTGCAGGGCCGGGAGCACCGGACCGCATTGCATGATGATCTGGCGAAGGGTCTGCACCCCCCACCGCAGTCCCTGACCATCGCCTCCGCGGATATCCACAATCGTGCGATGGTCCCCCTGATCAGCGATATGCAGAAGATACTCTTGGGGACCAAGTTCCTGGTCCAGATCCAGACTGATCGCGCCCTTCCACGCCTGCCCTCGTGAATGATCCCAGACCATCCCCGTAGCCTGCTTAATTGTATCTGTCAACTGGTCGCTCAGGACGGAACCCAGCTTTTGGTCAACCGCCGCACCGCAGACAATTCTGCCCGCAACCGGCAACAGTAGCTGACCCCGATCCCTTTGCAAGTGAAGCGGCCGGGGAATTAGGGCCAATGATCGTTCCTTAGGCGGATCGGCGACGGCGTCGATGCCATTATCAAGACTCATGTTCAAGACCTTTCTCGAAACAGGCTGATACAGCTGACGACTCCATCACCGGCATGCTCCAGCCATGGCCACCGATGGCCACCCAACAATCTACCCATACGCCGGGGACGAGAAGCAATTCCGGCCTCCAGGACGCGCGGGCATCGGCGGAGCCAAATATCCAGCGCATAAGCGGCATTCACACAGGACCGAGATCACACAAGAACCTGCGATCCATCGCATTGGTGAAGGAGTAGAGGCTGGAGAACTTCCTGGCTGGCAATGACACACTCGTCGAAGGAATTGCCTCTGTCGAGAAGCCTTGAACAGGTTGAAACAGGTTGGTACATGTTGCGTAAGGTTAATAAACGATGTTAATATATAAACGTTGTTCATAAAGTACGCGAGGTTCGCGTGACTGCACCACTCAAGGAGGAGGTCGACATGCACGGCAGTCCATACGCCAGCACCCCGAAGGCCCTCTCCGAGCTCAACCAGTCACGCATCGTCCAGTATCTGCACCAGCACGGCACCAGTTCGCGGGCACAGATGGCCAGGGACCTTAACCTGACGCCGGCTGCGGTGGGCAAGCTGGTAGGTCGTCTGATTGGCCTGGGTCTGATCAGCGAGACCGGCAACCTGGGCTCAGAGGGCGGCCGCCGATCCATCGGTCTGGCCCTGAACGCCGACCGCTACCAGGTAATAGGAGTCAAGTTCGCCCGCAGCCTGGTCAGCATCGGACTGTTCGACATCAGCGGCCGTCTGCTGGACTCGGAGGATCTTCCCCCTGTCAACCCCGATGATATCCCCGGCGTAGTAGCTGAGGTCAAAACGCGAGTGGAAAGACGACTGGAGGCGAATTCCGCCATCGTGGCCGTGGGCATGGCCGTGCCGGGCCCCTACCTGCGCGAGACCGGCCGGATCGCCCTGGTTACCAGCATGCCCGGCTGGCGTGGTGTGGACTTTATCCACGAATTCGGCCAGGCCTTCCGTGTCCCCACCTTCATCGAGCAGGACGCCCGAGCCGGCGCGCTCGCCCAGAGTCTGTTCGACCCCCGCGTGAGCGCATCCAGCATGGCCTACTTCCTGGTAGGTGAAGGCGTTGGACTGGGAGTCATCGACAGGGGCTCCCTGGTGGACGGCAACCAGGGAGCAGCCACCGAGATCGGCCACGTCAGCATCGATCTGAACGGCCTGTCATGTGAGTGTGGCAACCGCGGCTGCCTGGAATGCTATTGTTCGGCGGTAGCCATCCACCGCCACATGTGCCAGCCGGATATACGGAATCACTTCCCTGGAATCGAGGCCATGACCCACGCCAAGGCCTGCACTAGCCTGTTCAAACAGGCCCGCTCGGGTCAGCAAGTCGCCCAGACCCTGGTGAATCAGATAGCCGACTACGTGGGCTATGGTTGTGTGACCATCGTCAACGCCTACAACCCTGCACAAATCGTCATCGGAGACATGGTGGCCGCCGCCGGTACCCAACTGCTGGAACGAGTTCGGGCCATAGTATCCCAGCGTGCCCTCCCTGGCCTGCGCGAGCACACGCAGATCCTGCTCTCCAACCTACCTGCCGATGCCACGTTGACCGGGGCCGCCGCGGTGGCTGCCAGCCAATTTTTGGAACATCCGGCCAGCATGGGACGCACAGCTGTGAAATCAACAAGCACCAGGCGGACGCATCGTCCGTCATCAGGAAAGGAACACCATGACCAGTAAACCCGTGGTCCTCAGCATCGGCGAGATTCTCTGGGATGTCCTGCCCACAGGCAAGCGGGCCGGTGGCGCGCCGGTCAACTTCAGCTATCACGCCGCAAAGAACGGGGCGGAAGGCTACGCCATCAGCGCAGTGGGCCGGGACGACCTGGGCCGCGAGCTTGAGGATGCGGTTCACAAGGCCGGCGTCGATGCGGTTCTGCAGCACAACGACCACCCCACCAGCACTGTCGAGGTCCAGCTGACCGAGGGCATCCCCCAGTACGTCTTCAAGCCCGATGTGGCCTGGGATCATCTGGAATACACGGATGACCTGGCCGGGCTGGCCAGCAAGGCCGATGCGGTCTGCTATGGCACGCTGAGCATGCGCAGCAGCCAGTCACGCGAGACATGTCTGCAGGTCCTGCGTCACACCAAGAGCCATGCCATGCGCTTCTTCGACATCAACCTGCGCGGCACCTTCTACAGCAAGGATCTGATCCAGGAGCTGCTGGACATGGCTACGGTCTTCAAGCTCAACGACGAGGAGCTGGTCACTCTGCGTGACATGTTCCACGTTCCCGGAGCCACGGACGACGAGCTCTGCCACTGGTTCATGGACCAGTGGCACCTGGACACCATCGTGCTGACCGCCGGCAGCGACTACAGCACGATCTACCTGGCGGACGGCCAGTCCTCCCACCTGCCAACGCCTGAAATCACTGTGGCCGACACGGTCGGGGCCGGTGATGCCTTCTCCGGCACCTTTGCCATCAACCGCCTGCTGGGAGCCTCCCTGACCCAGGCCCACCGAGCCGCCGTCAACACCGCCGCATTCGTCTGCACCCAGCAGGGCGCCTGGCCCGAATATCCCGAGCATATCCCCGACTATCTGGGCCAGCAGGGTCAGTGATCCCTCGCTTTTAAACATGATTTGGTCCCGCCCGATCGAGCTGTCAATAGCCGACTGGACGGGACCAAACATATATCTACGGAATCCGGAATTTACCAGATGCCGATGAGCCGCCACCAGCCCAGACCCACGGTCAGGAAGATGGCCACGGTCACCAGCCCGCAGATCAAGCCAATCCGCAGGAACTCAGAGGTCTTGACGTATCCGGCACCGTAAATCAAAGCCGCCGGTCCGGAGGCGTAATGGGTCATGGCGCCAATCAGACCGCTGGCGCATCCCAGCATCAGCGCTGCAGGCATGGCAGGGACCCCGGCGGCCACGGCCACGCTGACGAAGAGCGTGTAGATAGCCGCCACCTGGGCCAGCTCGGAAGCGAACATGTAGTGGATGAGGAAGTAGAAGACCGTCAGAATGACCAGGACCAGCACCCAGGGCAGGCCCTTGACCAGTCCGGCGATGATCTCCCCCGCCCAGGTGGTGACACCCAGGGTGTTCAGCGGTTCCGCCATGCCTACCAGGACACCGAAGAAGATCAACGTTGACCAGGCGGACTTGTTAGCAACCATATCCTGCCAGGTGATGATCTTGGTGCACAACAGCACGGCCACGCCCAGGAAGGCCACGGTGGTGGAGTTGATATGGATCACCGAACCGGTCGCCCACAGGACCAGCATGACCAGGAAGGTCACGGTCATAATCCACTCGTGCATGCTCAGCGGACCCATTCCCTTGAGCTCGTCCTTGGCATCCTCCTGAGCCTGAGGAACGTTCTTCAGAGTTGGCGGGAAGATGCGGTAGATCAGGGCGGGGATGATGATCAGGCAGATCAGGCCGGGCACGATCCCGGCCAGGGCCCAGGTGCCCCACCCGATGTCCACATGGAACTTCTGGGCCAGCTGTCCGACGACCGGGCCGGCCGCCATGGCCGTCAGGAACATAGCCGAAGTGATGGCGTTGACGTTGTTGGCCGTGATCGCCAGGTAGGCACCGATGCGCCGCCGGGATTCGTCAGTGTCAGGCTTTGAACCCTGCACGTCGCTGATGGAGGTGATGATCGGAAATAGAATGCCACCCAGACGAGCCGTGTTTGACGGGGTGGCAGGAGCCAGGACCAGGTCGGCAGCCGAGAGCCCATATGCTGTGCCCAGGCTGGACTTGCCCAATCGAGACAGAAAGACCAGGGCAATCCTGCGGCCCAGTCCGGTGGAGACAAAGCCCTGGGCGATGAAGAAGGCCGCCACGATTAGCCAGATGGAGGCGCTACCCAGTCCGTTGAAAGCCGCCTTCTTGGGATCCAAGGCCCCGGTCAGCATCCCCACGGTCATGCCGATGATAGCCACCGCTGAGGTGGGCAGGGGCTGCAGGATCAGCCCAAGGATGGTGCCCACGAAGACTCCCAGCATGTGCATGCCCTGAGCGGTCAGCCCCTTGGGAGGCGGAATCAGGAAGATGACCAGCCCTACCGCTACGCAGATTAGAGCCTTGACCAGTTGGCCCGTATTGAAAGGCTGGCTGGCCCGTGCCTGAGGGTCTCCCCCGCCCCCGCCTGTTCGTACTGTTTCACCCATCTTTGCTCCTTCGCTCATGGTCCGGCGTATGACCGCCTGAAAACCGCCGACCTCTTCGTCGGCTTGCTCATGTGGACTTATGCTATGCGGCAGGCGACAAGGGCGACAAATAAGCGCTGCCTATATGTAGGACGTAATAACCGGCAGCCATTGATGACCTCAAAGACCCATCAAAGACTGAAATGAGCCTATTGACGGCATATAGACGATGCTTATTTGCCGGTCCGTCAGGAGCTTTTCTAGTCTGATTGCAGAGGTCCGGCAACGCGGCCGGCCCCAATCGTGAAGGACAAGTGAGACCATGACAGGATTCGATACCATCAACGATTCCTATGCCAACCGGGGACTGGGATTCGACTACAAGCAACGACGCCAATTGAAGCTGGACGGGCTGCTGCCTGCCGCTGTGCAGGATGACGAACAACGCGAGCGCATCGTTTACCGCCGCTTCCTGGCCCAGCCCACCGATCTGGACAAGCGGCTCTACCTGATGAGCATCTGCCGCACCGACCGTCGGCTCTTCTACAGGAGTATGGACAAGCACCTGACTGAGTACATGCCCATCGTCTATGCCCCCACCGTGGCACAATCCATCCAACGCTACGACGAATTCTATTCAGGCAGCGACGTGGCCTACATCTCCATCGATCATCCCGAGGGGATCGGCGATGCCCTGGACCAGTACGCCGGTGATCGGGCCATTGACCTGGTGGTCTGCACCGACGCAGAAGGCATTCTCGGCATCGGCGACTGGGGCGCCCAAGGTGCTGAGATTCTGACGGGCAAGCTGGCGGTGTACACCGCCGCTGCCAACATCGATCCTTCGCGCGTCCTGCCGGTGATGGTGGATGTCGGCACCAACCGTCAGGCCCTTCTGGACAATCCAGACTACGTGGGCAACCACTTCGCCAGGGTCAGAGGGCAACGCTACGACGACTTCATCGATGACTTCGTCCAGCAGGTCCTGCAGCGATACCCCGAAGCTCTGATCCACTGGGAGGACTTCGGCAGGCCCGAGGCGGCGCCTGTCCTCAAGCGTTACCAGGACCGCATCCTGACCCTGAACGACGACATCCAGGGCACCGGCGTGACCGTCCTAGCCGCACTGATCGCCGCCAGGAAAATCGCCGGAGCCGACCCCAAGGACACCAGGATCATGGTCTTCGGCGCAGGGACAGCTGGTGTGGGTATCGCCGACCAGATCGTGGACGACCTGATCATCCGCCAGGGCATGGATCCCGAGACCGCACGCAGTAGGATCCTGCTCTTCGACCGTGAGGGGCTGATCGAGCAGGGTCAGGATGATCTGACCGAGGGTCAGACCCGTTACGCCCGCAAGCCGGATGAGTTCGCCTCAGTCACCGACAAGACCTCGCTGGCACAGGTTGTCGACGCCTTCCAACCCACAGTGCTTATCGGCACCTCGACCAAGGCCGGAGCCTTCAACCAGGATGTTGTCGAGGCCATGGCCAAGCATGTGGAGCGGCCGCTGATCTGCCCCATTTCCAACCCCACGGAACTGGCCGAGGCCAAGGCTGCCGACGTGATTGCCTGGACCCACGGCCGCGGCTTCGTCATCACCGGCACCCCCTCAAAGCCTGTTGACTACCAGGGAGTCACCTATTCCATCGGGCAGGGCAACAATGCACTCATGTATCCCGGCATCTGCTTCGGGGCCATCGTCGCCAAGGCACGGCTGGTCACCAAGGGGATGCTGTTGGCCGCAGCCTACGCCATCTCCGACATGATTGACGTGGACAAGCCCGGAACCGCCGTGCTGCCGCCGGTGGCCGATCTCAAAGAGATCTCGCGTCGGGTGGCCACTGCTGTGGCTGCACAGGCAGTCCAAGAGGGTCTGAACCGGGAACCGATTGAGGATGTGGACGCCGCTGTAGCCAAGGCCCAGTGGCACTACGACGCCTGAGCAGAACCGGCACTTTCGCTGCTTGCGACATTGACATTGGGGCCGGCCGTCACGATTGATCACCGATAATCGTGACGGCCGGCCCCAATCATGAGTCAGGCCCTGTCAATATTCTCAAGGGTCAATCTTCTCAAGTTCAGCTATCGATGATAGTCTGATGGTAAGTAGTCTTTCGCCAAAGTTGACAGATAAGCAATAATAATCTGAGCACCAATCAAGGGAAGCGGCTCATGACCTATATGGATAATGTCCGCGACCTCGAGCTGCTTACCATGCTGGCCCGGTACGGCAGTTTCACCGATGTCGCGTTGGAGGCAAGCATCTCCCAGCCTGCGGTCTCGCAGGCCATCAGAAGACTGGAAAAGCGTCTGGGAACCAGGCTGGTCCAGAGGCAGCGCTTCGGCGCAGGTGAAGGCACACAGCTCACCCAGGCTGGAAGAACAGTCGTGGACCATGTCGGCCAGGCTCTGGACCTGATCAACTCCCTGCCCGAGGCCTTGGCTGCGAGGACCGGGATTCGACAGCGTACCATCGGCCTGCCGCCCATCATCTCATCGCTGCTAAGCTCCGGAAAAGAGCAACAAGAGCAGTGTGACCCAGACAAGAACACAACAGTAGAAACCATAGGATCCCAAAAGCTGCTGAGCCAGATAGAGGCCCACCGCGTGGACTATGGGGCCGTGGCCAGTGTCAACGAGTCTTTGAGTGTGGATGGCGTTGAAACGACCAAGCTGGCATCCTTCCCCTTCGGCATGGTCTGCACCCAGTCCATGGTCGAACGATTGGGCACGGCGGGAATGACCAGTCTGCGCCCCGAGGATCTGTCCATGCTTCCCGGGGACGTCCCCTTCGTCACCCTCAACCGCGATTTCGTCCATGCCCAGGCCACCCAACGGCTGATCCACCTGTCTGAACCGGTCAGCCACCTGATTGAAGTCTCCGACGTGGAAACCTTGAAATTACTGACCACATCAGGCCTGGTCTGCAGCCTGATCACCTCGGCCGGCGTACACCCCGGCGATGGTCTGCGCTTCATCCCCTTTGCCGGCGATGACATGCCGCGTTTCAACATCTTCCTCTTCAACGACACCAAGCGGGAGGCCTTCCACGATGATGTGGAGGAGGTGCATGCCTTCAGTGACAATGCCACCAGCCGACTGGGTTCTGTGGCTTGACCAAATGCAAGTCATTGCCCAGGGAGAAGCGGGAATATCCGCAGGGTCCATCTGTTGTATACTGACGAGGCTGGTCCGAAATGGCACCAGCGGAGCTTGATAATTCAAGATTGGGGCTGATCGGTTTCGACGGTGACCTGTTCGTCGCAGGGAAGCGTGCCGAGAACGCGGGGGTCCGCTCGTAAATGTCCTCCCGCAAACAACAAGTGCTAAATCTAACCGCACTGAGTTCGCTCTCGCTGCCTGAGCTTCGCGCCAGGATTAACCAGTGAGCAGCTGCTCCGTTCACTCCCCTTCGCCTTCGGGGGGATGCTGAGCGTCATTAAGAAGACTTGCCTGGACTGCCGCGCCACAGGGCGGTTCGGGGACTTTTACTGCGGCTATGCCCGCCACCGGTTGTCTGCGACACAGGTGGGGGCAGACAGATAGCCACAAAGGCCAGCAGACTACGCACGTAGAAGACTGAGGGTGCGGTCACCGGACCGGGGTTCAATTCCCCGCAGCTCCACAAATCTTAAAGCGTCATTCCTGTTTTAGGGTGGCGCTTTTTTCTTCCACACTTCTCAGACTTTCTAAAGTTCGGGATCAAAATATTCGTTTTTTTAATTAAGGCTGTAGCAATGTACGGATTTGCAATCGGGTATCCGATTAAAAAAAAAACATCTAACAGGGAAAACGCCTCAATAAATCCTCGATCATCGTCGAATGTAGTAAACCCACCCCTTAAGTAATCAGGGCTTTTGCACAACTTCGGAGAGATCGTTCTAACACCGATCTAGGCCACCTATCGCCCGTTAAAAATCCAATTCATCCTGAAAACGACGCGGGGGCATGTCTCATGCGTGACTGATGACGTACAGGAGTTACCGAGTAGAATTTCTCGTAACCCGTCAATAACTGAGCAAATTCATCCCAAATGACACTGGGTAAAGACAATTTATCATAGTTTCGACATCGTTTATTTGAAAACGACGCAGCGATAAAACATGTGCCTAACATATAATAGTAGAAAGATTGAAGGGTCTGCGTTTATACAGCTTAGCTCCGTGCCCTTCAAACTGTGAATCAAACAACTGAAAAACAAGGAGAATATTATGGTCTGGGATTGGAATGCCATATCAGCAGTCTCAACATTTCTTGCAGCCGTGGTGGCTCTTTTCCTTGGGTTGATGAGTCAACGGCAGTCACGAAGTCAGCTGCTTCACGACGAATCCGAACAAGCACTCGAGTGCGCAAGAATGGAATTGTATCTTGCACGTCGATTCATGGATACCGATAATGAGGATAAAAGAATGGAACTGATAAATCTTCTTAATTCTTATGAAATGAAATTGACTACTCTTGGTTACGAATTACATATAGAAGTAGATACACTGGTGAATAAAGACTTAGATACCTTGCATGAACAAGTATCTAAATGCAAGGAAGAAATTAAAAAGAATTTTAAAAAACAAAGATAACTACTTTCGTTATGCCCACCAAATGGCTATTCGAATAGACTATGAGTCTAAAACGATTGAGTTGGCTATCTTATGATTATTTTGCATTTACTGTACCCATAGCACCAAGTCGTTGTGGTTATCTATTATGACTGATCAATGTCTTCAAAATGCCACTGAAATGATTGTCTGACTATACAAGGTTCTGCACTACCCCATTTAAGACCAAGCCTCGATTTTGAGCAAGACAATATCAGTGAGCATGAAGCCGTAAAGCTACGTAAAAATACCCAGCAATATACTAAAAAAGGAAATTGATTGAACCTTCTGGAAGGTTAACTATTTTAAGAAGGATTTTGTTACATTGTGCCTTAACAATAATATCTAGTCAATCTGATTTGGAGCATCAAAACAATTTTTTAGACCCATAATCTGAAGCTTTGATGCTTTAAGTCTCTTTTCCCTTTATCACCCATCTTTTCAATACGCTCTTTGTAGACCTTGCCTGCTTTAGATAAAACAAAGCATAAATGCAGAACATCTATTTTCAATAGTTTTAGTCTTATTGCTTTCTCGCAACTTTGTTATACAGCCGGGTCTTCTATTGAATGCTTGTGAATCACTAAAGAAAAGTGAAGATTTGGCGCACAGACATCCGCTTCTCCAGAATGGAGGAAGCTACAACGTAGCCGATAACACAAGTAACCATTTAACGTCGGAAACTTGGGCCCGAAGGCCTCAACTGGATGCCTCAAACCTTTGTAATCTTACACAAATGAGTCAAACAATTTTATGTATCGCTTCCCATTACTGCCGTGACCAAGCGCATAGAGTCATATTCGATGACACATAAATGTCTAGCACGGTTAGCGACAAAGCAAGATCTGCCAAATAACATCTTTTGCGAATTGCTTCTTCGACTGACAAACAGATATCACTCGTGTAGACATTTGTAATCATTGATTCCATCAATCAATATAAGGATAGAAGAAAATTCAAAGAGATTGGAACGCTTGAATAGTAACGGTTCTACACTTTTAGGTTTAAAAGTGTAGAACAGACTACGAGCCCGCTTATGTCGAATATCAAAACACACTTTTCCCAGGTAACTTAAATTAAAATGCAATGAAATCCTCATCAAATTCATGAGGATATAAGTACTTTTAAGCTTTTTGACCCGCTTTTACGAGGAACCGTCATGTGCCAAACGATACTGCAAACTAATTGATTCGTTGCTTCAGTTCAAGTAAATGCCTCAAACAGTATTCACCGTGCAACCGAATAGATCACCAAGCCAACGCAGGTTGGAATTGAAGAGTGTGAGAGTATCAAAAAATTAGCTTCAGCATTTGCGCATTGCATGACATTCTATAGGCATTCCACACCAGACACATCTCTTCTTCGCCGCATACAGGATATTTTTATCCCGATGATTCGAGTTTCATATTGGTAATACATAAAACACAAAACACTAAATATAGTGTTTTTTCTCTTTAAAGACCCTATATTTAGTATATTGATGGTGTAAGATAAAGAGTGAATCAGGGAGATGGCACACAAGCCGTCGACCTGCAGATCAAATTCTGGAAGGAGGCGAAATGACTAAGCAAACACATATACGAATCCAGCCCCAAGATGCTGGGACTGGAAGGTATGTAACCATACCCTATGCCGAAAGGCACCCGAAAACTACCGTTTGGATTACACCCAAACGCACCAGGCACTAATCCGTCGATCTACTGATCATAGGCTCGTACTCCTTGCCCGAGTACGAGCCTATTTCATTAGATAGATTCTATCATACATCATTTTCTTTGCCTTAAAACTGAGCCTATACGTCGTCTCCATGTCAAAGCAATATACGTGTCTGGACACACTACCCAATCATCGATGTTGCACATATCAAATATCCACTCCCCATTTGGATTAGTTATAACTCAAGCAGGGCCGCAGCGGTTTGGCGGTCGACCACCAGATGTGTTACAAATCCGGATCTGAGAGCGACATGCAGAGCTTGAGCTTTACTGGGGCTGGCTACAAGAAACAACCGCGTTGCCACACTCATCAGCTCGACGCGGTTCAATCCGGTCGATCTGCTGTTCAGGTCGATGTCACTGGTACTGCCATCGGCCCGGTAAAAAGTGGATGCAAGATTACCGATCACCTTTTGTTCATGCAGGACCTTGATGTCTTTACTGCTCAACAGTCCTGGCGTAAACAACGGGCTCGGGTCAGATCCGTTCGGTGTGCCGACAGAGGTAACCATCATATTCATGTGTTTCCGTAATTCAAGAATCTTACGTATGCTCGATTCCTGATACATGAGATTCCGGGTATTTTCAGAGTCGAAAATAGCAGGAAGCGGAAGAAGTCGCACTGACGCATCAAAGTTCTTGTGAAACCGCGAAAGAATCTGGGTTGCATAGTTCTCTCCGAAGGTCTGCGAGTTGCCGAACCCATGCAGCTGAAGTATTCGCATGCCGGGCAAATGACGCTGCTGCAATTGCAAGGACATAGCCTCTATGGTGCGGCCCCAGGCAACCCCGATTGTGGTGTTGGAATGAACAAGGATATTGAGCCAGATAGCTGCGCATTTTCCTACAGCCATTCTTTTCAATGTGTTGTCTGCATTGTCACTGGTATCGGCAACGACTACTCGGACATGGTATTTCTGGATGAGTCGGTTCTCCAACTCAAGTGCTGAATTCTTTGTTCTATGAACAACGAATTCAATGACATGCTCCCTTCTGGCCCTTGCAACGAGTCTGGAAACCGTTGAGCGTGAAATACCCAACTCCCGTGCCACCCGTTCTATCTTTAGCCCTTGAATCCAATACAGTTCCGCCACATCGGCAAGTCGGTCATGAGACTTATCAATATCAGCTTTATTCGTCATTTGTATCATCTTCGCTACAGCATTTTGACTTCTTTTCTCAAAAATACAGTATTAGGTTTCAAATCACAAGAACAGTTGATATAAATTTTCATGTTTTAACCGAACTCATATTGCAAGGAAGCATATATGGCATCTACACAGAAAGCGGCACAACCGCACCGTAGCGGTTATCGCTGGGTTGTCCTTTCGACAATCTTCGTAGGCTACGTTATTTGCATGGCAGATCGCTCCAATATCGGTGCCGTCCTGCCAATGATGAGAAGCGAATTCCAGATTTCAAACTTTGAGGCAGGAGCAGTATCCAGCCTCTTCTTCCTGGGATATGCTGTTTCGCAAATTCCCGCCGGCTTGGTCATGGGTAAGTTTGGCACTAGAAAAATCGTTTCCGTGGCGATTCTAGGTTTTTCGATCGTTACATTCCTCATGGGCCATGTGGGTGGAGCGTTGGCGCTTCTGGTCCTGCGCCTGTTCCTCGGACTGATTGAAGGACCCACGCCCGTTGGTATGACATCAACAATCAATTCATGGTTCCCTCTGAAAGAAAAGGGCATCGCGACAGGTGTCTACATCGGCTCTACCATGGTGGCCCCGATTCTTGTCCCAATAGTTTCCGTGTTCCTGGCACAGGCATTTGGCTGGAGATCCGTTTTTATTTGGTTCTCTGTCCCCGGATTCATCATGGCCTTGGTATTTTATCTGGTTGTCCGTTCTCACCCAAGAGAGAGCAGGCACGTCAATAAAGCTGAGCTTGAGTATATCGAAGGCGACAGGAACGGAGGCAAGGCCACAGCGGTCGATTTCGGCAATATGGGCTGGATCGACAAGGTTATCCGACTGCGCCAGGGCCGTCGTCTCCATCGTAATGGCGAAGTGCTCAAGTCCTGGAACATCTGGGGTGTTACGCTTGCCTACTTCTGCATGAACAATGTGCTCTATGGGATGATTACCTGGATTCCTGACTATTTGAAGAGCGCGCGAGGCTATGGAACCATTTCCATGGGCTGGATGTCGTCCACTCCGTACATCGGAGGTCTGATCGGCGCTATTCTTGGCGGCTTTGTCTCAGATCGTATTTTCCGCGGACGCAGGAAGCCTGCAATGCTGATTACGGCACTGATGACAGCAGTGATGATGGCAATTCTGCTGATCACGCCCAACAGCACCGCACTATTAGCAATCGTACTGATTCTTGCTGGTTTCTTCCTCAACATCGGTTGGTCCGGCTTTACGTCCTTTGCAATGAATATGACAACCGATTCCACCTATCCATTTGCCATTTCAATCATCAACAGCGGCGGCAATCTCGGTGGGTTCTTCGCTCCGCTGATCGTCGGTGCACTGCTCGATGCCACGCACAATTACACCGTGGCCTTCAGCTATTTCGTACTGATATTGGTCCTTGCTTTCTTCATTCTGCTCACATTAACCGAGTTCAAACCTGCTGTTGAGCCAAAAAAGGACGAGGCCGTCAAAGTGGAAGCAGCTGCCGAATGAGTTTTTTCGTCCCATCAGTACAGCTTTGAAAGCAGTAAAGGAGTAATGATGACCGAACTTGGCATTGTGGCCGACGACGTCACTGGTGGTACTACCGTGGGAGCACTGCTGGCACGAGAAGGAATAGAGCCGACATTGTGCTACGACGCGCGAACCATGGCGGATATCGTAAGCCCCGATGAAGACGTGATTATCACCAGCACTGATTCTCGTGCCATGAAGCCAGAGGAAGCATACAAAGCGGTTCGTGAAGCCACACAGAGTTTACTTTCACTCGGCGCCACACAGTTTTCCAAACGCATCGACACCACCATGCGTGGCAACATAGGTGCTGAAGTAGAAGGAATGCTGTCGGCCCTGAATGACGACTATGTCGCTCTGGTTGTGCCAGCGATGCCCCAATCGAAAAAAGTCATGATCGGCGGGTATTTGCTGATTGACTCTATTCCCCTGGCAATGACCGACGTCGCACATGATGTGCGCACACCTGTGGTGCTTTCTGACGTGCGCAATCTTGTGCAGTCTCAAATGAAGCAAAGGGTGGCTTATGTCCCTGTCGACGATATAGTGCTCGGCGCCCATACCATAGCAGCTCAACTGCTGCTGCAACGGGCGAGAGGCTGTAGGGTCTTTGTGATTGATGCCGCTACATTGCAGGAGATTCAGTGGATCGCCGATGCCGTCGTCGATTTGGGCTGGAAAGTGGTTGCGGTCGATCCGGGACCGTTTACCCTGGCATTGGCCATGAGGCACAGCTCCATTCGTCCGAGTCCTCGCCCTGATCGATCAGTACGTACCGAGGCCAGCGAATTCGACAAGGGCATCGTGCTTACCTGTGCCGGCAGCGCCACGAAGACCACTCGTATGCAGATGATGCGTTTGGCTGCGGAACCCGGCACAGCGGTTCTTTCAGTCGATCCCATGAAGCTGATTTCGAATAAGCCTTCAGTATGCAGCGAGGAGATGCAACGGGTCAAAGAACGAGCCATACAAATACTGTCGTCAAGCTCCCATCAGCCGAGGGTGGTACTTCTGTCTGTTGACAACGCCTTGGAAGATAAGCTCCCTGCCAAACCTGACGAATTGACCAAAATTAGCGGCTTTCCTGCCGAAGAAGCCTCGAATCTGATAACGGAAAAATTCAGTGAAGTCGCCCGTACGGTGGCCAATATAGTTACTCCCGAACGTTGCGCCGGCTTTTATTTGACGGGCGGCGACACCACAGTGGGTTTCTGCAAGGCCATCGAGGCGCAGGGACTGCACATGGTCGATTACCTCATCCCTCAAGTAGATCAATCAGTTATTGTCGGCGGACCCTTCTCGGGCACGCCAGTCATATGCAAAGGAGGATTGACCGGCGTAGAAGAGACCTCCCTTCAGGTCGTCAACCGCCTTTTCGATGAACAGCATGTCCAAATAAACCAATCAGAGAAAGCAACTATTTGATATGAGCGAAGAATTGCAAAAGCCAGTCATGGCCATAACCCTTGGCGATCCAGCCGGAATCGGTCCTGAAACTGTAGTGCAGACCATGAAGTCCGCGATGATTTACGACATATGCAAACCATTCGTCATCGGGCATCGCGACAGCTTTGAGCAGGCTATGAAAGTATGCAATGTAGATGCTCTGAAGATCCACATGATTAGTGACCCCAGCGAAGCATATTACCGCTATGGCACAGTCGATCTGCTGCAGACCGATGTGGCGAATGACGCAAAGATTGAATATGGCTACCCTCAGCGTGATGCGGCTCTTCGCGCTTACTCATACATCACCAAGTCCATCGATCTAGGAATGGCCGGCAAGATCGATGCAGTCTCCACTGCAGCAATCAATAAGGCCGCGCTGAAAATGGCGGACGTTCCTTATATTGGGCATACCGAGATCTATCAGGAGCTCACGCATTCGCCTTATGCCTTAACCATGTTCAACGTCCATAAGCTGCGTGTCTTTTTCGTCAGCCGTCATGTTTCCTTACGCAAAGCTTGCGATCTGGCCAACCATGATCGCATCCTCGAGTTTCTCAAGAATATCGACACAGAATTCAAGAAACTCGGATTCAAGCACCCGACCATCGGCGTCGCTGCCTTGAATCCCCACGTGGGCGAAGGCGGTATGTTCGGCACCGAAGAAATCACCGATATCCGCCCGGCTGTCGAAGATGCACAAAAGCTCGGAATCTGCGCAGAAGGCCCCCTTTCGGCTGATGCCATTTTCGCGCTGAATCTAGACGGTCACAATGACTGCATTCTCTCGATGTACCACGATCAGGGCCATATCGCCTGCAAAACTTTGGACTTCGAGCATGCAGTGACAATAACGCTGGGGCTGCCCTTCATGCGTAGTTCCGTAGATCATGGCACTGCCTTCGACATTGCCGGGAAAGGGACCGCTCAGGGGCGCAGCATGATTGAGGCAACTCGGGTCGCTGCAGTGTACGCCAAGATGCGCATGGATTACAAACGCTCACAGGAACAGAATTCAGGGAAAGAGGAGTAGATATGAAGCTGGCTTTCGGTTGTGATCCCAATGCCACTGAGCTCAAGCAGGCCTTGATAAAAGAGGCTGAGCGGCTCGGTCATGAAGTGGTCGATTTCCCTTCCGAAGATCCTATTTATGCCAACACCGCCATAGCGGTAGCGAAATCAGTAGCAGCCGGTGAAGAGGACCGCGGCATTCTGCTGTGCGGAACCGGCATAGGTGTGTCCATCGCTGCGAACAAGGTCCCCGGCGCTTATTGTGCATGCGTAACGGATATCTATCAGGCTCAACGAGCTGTGCTCAGCAATAATGCGAATCTCATTTCAATGGGAGCACAAGTAGTAGGAGTGGAGTCGGCCAAGATGTTTATGGACGAGTACCTGAGTCATACGTTTGACCCCAAATCGCGCAGCGCTCCTAAGGTCGACCGAATTAACGAATATGAACGAGGGACTCTTGGAACCTGCTAAGACGGCCGGTACAAGTGGATAGATACGTTCAGGCGCGCGGTAGGCAGCTCAAAAATGTCTCTGCGCGTCTTGCGATAAGACGTTGCAGGAATAGTGACGCTGCTTCTGCCCAGAAGCTATGCCTGCAAACAAATTGGCAGTAGATACTCATAATTCGATCATGCGAAAGTAGAAGTCATGGCAATTGTTGCCTTAAGCACCAAGATGTATTTCCCCCAAAAGAGGACGCTTGACTATTGTCGGCGTCTGAGTCAACTACTGAAGCCCATCCATGACGCCGATTCTGTCGTTATGGCCGTTCTTCCTGATTTTCTCACGATTGCTTCAGCGGCATCGTTGCTAAAACAGGCAGGGGTACGAATCGGAGCCCAAGATGTCTGCCCCGACGACAGAGGAGCTTACACAGGAGAAGTATCCGGCTCAGATTTGGCTGCTCTTGGCGCTTCGATTGTAGAAATCGGTCACATAGAACGTCGCAGATATTATCACGAGGACGATGCCCTTATCTCAGGTAAGGTGGCCGCTGCTTGGCGCAACGGTCTGACGCCATTGTTGTGTGTGGGCGAGTCAGAACGCATGAATGCAGAAAAAGCATCACAAGTATGTATCGAAGAAATCAATAACGCTGTAGATGGTCATCAACCAGGCCCGCTATGGGTCGCATATGAACCGATATGGGCCATAGGAGCCCAGCATCCCGCATCAACAGAGTATGTGCGCGAAGTATGTACTGCTATTTCTGAACATTTCCGACAGTACGACGATAACATATCCATCATTTATGGAGGTTCGGCAGGACCCGGGCTTCTGACTGAATTATGGCCAGCTGTCGACGGGTTGTTCTTGGGCCGGTTTGCGCACGAACCCGAAGCTTTTATTTCAGTAGTGCAAGAGGCCCGCATGCTGGAGGCTTCCTGATTCTGTTATCGAAGCATGAATGATCATTCGGGCCCACTTACTACATTCAAACCCTCAGAACTTTCTATTTTTCCGCAACGAAGGGGAACAGAACAGCTTGACAGGCAAAGAGTTCTGAAACTTCCCTATTGCATTTGCGACAATCAACGGTCCATAACCAAACCTCTAGAGCGATCTTTATAGACCTACTCCATATGCTTGGTGTGAATCATTCGCCTACGGCGCCTTGCAAAATGGCTACGGGCGAACGCCTCAATGCAGGCCGCGCCGTCAGCATGGTCGCCAGCGAGCCGACGACGATAATCGGCAACCCGCAGATAAGGAAGAACTGCCACGGAAAGACCATGAACAGACTGTGGACAAGAGGCCAATAGACCATAGCAGTGCTCAGTCCGACTAGTCCAGTGCCGCCTGCTGCGATGATAATGCCTGTAGTCATCACGATGGTGCCGTCCAATATGGATATAGCAGTCAGCTGCTGCGGGTTCGCGCCGGCAATTGACAGGAGCGCGAGATCGAGGTCACGATCGCGAGCGGCGATGGTGAACCCCGCGATCACGCCTACTAGGGCGACAAGCAGCGCTGCCCAGAAACCATAGAGCAACTCCAAAGTTCCGCCCGATGTGACGTTCTTTATTCCCGGTACCTTGTTCATGGCGATGGTACTGGTGCCTCCGGCAGCCAACAGACCGCCGACCAGAAACATACAGGCAGTCAGAGCTATAACTGTTGAGCCGAATGTAGTGTCTCGACTCCTGACCACAGCCTGTGAACGTGCTATCCGCCAGACAGCAGATGACGATGGCACTAGAGAGGTCCAGAGTTGAGTGACTCTGCTTATGACCAGCCCTCCAGCGCGAGCCAAGGCAATCAGCAACAGAAGAATAGCGAACAGCGGTCCACTTCCAACGGTACTTATGACCGCCTGAACCTGCTTAGGCTCTAAGGACCCAGAGCCGCTGTGCGAAAGATAGGCAAAGACAGGCAACGGCAATAGCAGCAATACCAGCCCAAGGAAAAGGGACACGAGACCACGTCCATGTCGGGGCCGGTCAATCGGTCCGCTCTCCTCAGCACGGCGCGCCACCCGGACGGGTGTCATCTTCCCCAAATCCCGCAATGTTCGGCTGGTCGCCAAGACGGCCGTGGCCAATCCCACTGCAAGACCAGTCAGGGCAGACCCGGGAAAACCGCGCCAGGTAAAAGCGAAATGTACCGGCATTCGCATCCCGGTAGAATACCAATCCAGGATCCTTCCAGCCAGCGCAGGTGAAAGAGCCACGGCAACAAGGGAGGCCAGCAGAACCAGAATGATCACCTGCAAAAGGGTAAGCAGCAGGATCTGCTTAGGCGTGGCTCCCAACAGCGAGAGAAGGGCCAGGCCCTGCCGACGTTGGCGAATTGATGCTTGCAGGGTCTGTTTGATCACCAAGCAGCCGAGCACAATGACCGTGAGGAAGACCAGACTCAGGGCCGAAGCCAGACTCTTGGCAGGATCTCTGGTCTTGACCGACAGACCCTGGTAATAGCTGTTGACGCCCATGCTCACGCTCATGGCGCAGAGCAGGGTTTGGGTGACCACAAGAACGATAAAGACGCCAGCCCAGATGCCACTATTGGCTTTCAGGTCACGCAAGGCCCAAGTCATGTTTCATTCACCTGCCACATCCTCGTACGTACATTCTGCTATCCACCTCTATGTATATGAATAGCCGATCTGCGCGGAGGATAACATCCGGCAAACCCCTGATTCGCCCCTGAATCAACCCCGATTCCTTCTCGCAATGGATCGTCGACCACACCCCTGCTTAGTCCGCTTTCAGAGTCGCCCCCGTGCTATTCTGATGCTCAGAATCTGATTCAGGTTCCCGGACGATGGTCAAGTACCCGGACAGCGACAAGACTTGCCGAAAGGGAACCATGTCCTCGTGGATCATACTCATACTCGCCGGCATCTGTGAATCGGTCTGGGCCACCGCACTTGGCAAGTCTCAAGGTTTTACCAAAATTATCCCCGACATCGCTTTTGTTGTGGGGCTGGTTCTCAGCATGGTGGGTCTGGCTTTTGCCATGCGCAACATCCCTACCAGCACGGCCTACGCGGTCTGGGTCGGCATCGGAGCTGCATTGACTGTCCTATACGCTATGGCTACGGGCTCGGAGCCTATTTCACTCGCCCGCATTCTGCTCATCATCGGTCTGGTCGCCTGCGTGGTCGGACTCAAGATCGTCAATTAAGAATGATTGCCTACCATCACAGATATATCCCAGCAATCCAATCAAGATCAAGAGAGCAGGAATTACCATCATGACCGCAGCAATACGGCAATGCACCTCGGATGATGCTGGGCTGATACGTGCCTTGGGCATTACCACCTTCCGCGACACCTTCGCCGCCGACAACAGCCGGGAGAACATGGAAGACTACCTCCGTCACTCCTTCTCCCCCGAACTTGTCAAGTCGCAACTGTCCGAACCTGAATCCGTTTTTCTGCTGGCCAGCGTGGATGGCACTCCCGCAGCCTACATGCAGCTCAACACCGGGAAGGCCCAGACGGAGCAGTTCGGTGATACTTCCATGGAGATCGAGCGGCTCTACGTTCTATCGGACTTCAAACGCCAGGGACTGGGCACCAGGCTGGTCAATCAGGCCTTCAAACGAGCCAGGAACCAGAGCCTGAGCAAAATCTGGCTGGGCGTATGGGAGCACAATGATCCCGCCCAACGTTTCTACCAAACCATGGGCTTCAAACGGACCGGCGAGCATACCTTCATTTTGGGCACAGACATTCAGACCGACTGGATTATGACCACAGTGGTCATTTAATAGTTGCATCAGTACAAACAAGCGGCACCGGAAGCCGCAAAATTGCTGATGACCTCCGGTGCCGCTATTGACAACCAGCACAGGGCCGTTACGGAACTGCTTACCTCTTCACTATTACTCGGCCCCTGTCAAGATCTTCGCTCGACAAAGACCAGTCCACTCATCAATCATCGAGAATCATGGATTCAAAACGCTTGCTGAACATCATTACCACAACAGCAACAACAACTTCCAAAGTGCCAATGATGAGGAATAGAGGAAGTTGCTGATCCAGCGACTTCAACCTTCCGTAGACGACCAGCATGATGGCGGTACCGATGGCTGCAGACAAGGTTAGTGAGGTCTGCATCTGCGTCTCGTAAGATTTCGGAGCAATGGCAGCAACAGTTGAGTTAGCTGCAACACCGTAAGGGAATCCACCGAAATTGCTGACCAAGTAATAAACCAGCAGCCATACCACCGAGTATTTTCCGGCGTGAGGATTGAGCACGACAGTCGGCACAATCAGGAGGAAATTGGCGATGCCGGAGAAAAAGAAACCGAAGCAGAGACGACTGGTCGACTTCCAACGCTTGCCAAGATCAGTGACCCAGAACCAGCTGAAGAAGAGCCCCGAGAGCAAAGAAATAATACCCACAATAGTTGTGAAAGATCCTGGCGCGATTTCGATGCCCCAGAACTTGCGGTTGATCCGCTGATCCAAGAACATCAGCAAGGTGGTTCCTTGGATGGCGTAATCCACACCAATCACGATTTGCATGATAAACAGTGGAGTCACTGCACGCAACCGATGCCGTTCAGTGCTGCTGATGCGCTTGGAACGCCAGATAATGGCAAAGAAGAGAATCGCCACAACAAATGTGCACGAACTGACAGTATTGGCCAGGCTGTTCACACTGACCTTCTTGGACAAGAGCAACACGGCTATAAAAGCAGCAATGACAACCAAGGCCACCAGAGCGATTAGACTATAGCGCTTCTTCTCTTGGACGCTCAAGGGTCTGGACGGCTTTGAACCCAAGGATCCAAAGAACCGTTTACCGGGCAATCCGATAATAGCGGCATAGAGCAGAGCCGCGACAGCCCCGATAGCAAAACCGTAATGATAGTTGACCAGCCCCAATTGAGCAGAAATCACAGGAGTGATAAAGCCTGCTATGTTATTGGCGATGGCGTGAATAGCGAAGGCCCCGTCACGGCGACTGTCATCGCGATGGAAGAGCATGCCGGTCAACGAGGCGTTGGAGGCACCGACGATAGGAATGTTCATGAGGACCATGCCCACTATGGCAAAAGCCCGACCCTGACCGATTGAGAATGCAGGGATAGCAAGAAGGCCACAGGACAGCCCCTTGGTGATATTGCCGATGACCAAAGCCTTGCGAGCGCCAAAAACTCGATCAGCCAACCAGCTACCCAGTATTTCGAACATGGAATTGATGGCCGCCACGATGGCGATAAGCTGGGCCGCCTCACCCTGGGTGAATCCCAATCCTTTGGTCCACGGCTTGTAGAGATAGTAAATCATCACAGCCCCGTAAGAGGCCCAGCAGATGGAGTTGAAAAGGTTGCCCGTGGCCAGTATGCCAATGCCCTTGGGGTAACCGAAGAAGGAACGATCTGATCTTAGATGTTCCAATTCCTCCTCTTGACGATGATCGACCTTGAGACCGGATTCATCGACCACCAGGTTTGAACCCTGCTGGTCCTTGTCCGACTGCTCGTCGACATGTTCCGATGATGTTGCCATACGCTTCTCCTCGCTTCTCACTGGTGCCTACCCTCGTTGTGCGGGCACCCTTTTGCTCTGCGTGGAACCACAGGCTGTTCCACTGTGAACGGTAAATCTTCTGTCCCTCGGCCATAGGTGCAATGAGAACGGAAAAAGGTGGATATTTCTCGGTAATACCGTCTGGCGGCTGCCTGACAAACTCCCCTGGCAGGTCTTTCCTTGCTCAGAAAGCCCGTCATTGCAAGGATTAGGAAGATATAGAAGCTAGCCAGAACAACTCCAAGCCAAAGACGCAAGATTGTCCACCCATTCGACGATTTCTCCCACCTTCATGATCGGGCTTACGTCCATAGACTGATGAGGTAAGGCGCACCAAGGCGTCGGGGCAGAGCGGCGCCGACGGATCGGAGACGACCCGCCGGAAACCATGACCGGCCAGAATCCGCCTGTCAACGGAGGAAGTAGGTAATTCATCATGACATCATCCATGCACACTGATCAGGACTGCGTCGACGAGGCGGCCCGTCAGATCTACATCGGCAACACGGGCACCGTGGATTTCGACCTGAAACTGCCGACCGAGGGGGTGGAGGAAACTGCCATCGAGTGGACCAGCAGCGACGATCGATGGGTGAACCCTCAAGGCAAGGTCAATCAGCCCGAATACGGCCTAGGCGACCGGAACGTGACCCTGACCGCGACCGTCACCAAGGGCGGTGCCAAGGCGCAGCGCTGCTTCGACGTGACCGTGTTGCAGATGCCCAACAAGATTGAAGTGCGCAAGGTCTACCCCATCGAGATCAAGGCGCGCAAGGGCGCCACCTACTATCTGCCCATGTTCACGGCCGTGCTGACCAAGGACGGACAGAAGGTCTCTCAGCGGGTCAACTGGGACGAAGGCGTTGAGCAGCGGGACGAACAGACCGGCGAGCATGACTTCCAAGGATCCATCGACGGCAGCGACATCCGCCTGCAATGCAAGGTTCAGGTGATTGACGAAGACCCCGAACAGCCAGTGGATTCCAGCCCCAAAGTCCGCCGCGTGCCCATCTTCCGAGTGCGGCTCAACGGTGATGGAATGCTGGCAGGCAACCAGCGCCGACGGATAGCCTTCCTGAAGACCCTGGACGACGATCAGCTCCTGGTGGAGTTCCGCCGGGCCGCCCACCTGGACACCAAGGGCGCCAAGCCCATGATCGGCTGGGACGCTCCGGACTCCAACCTGCGTGGCCACACCACCGGGCACGTCCTGTCCGCATACGCCCTGGGTTATGCCGCCACTGGCGACGAGGATATCCGGGCCAAGCTGACTTATCTGGTCGACGGGCTGGCCGAGGTCCAGGCCGCCTTCGCCAAGAGCGGGACCACCAAGCCGGGCTTCCTGTCGGCCTACGATGAGAGCCAGTTCGACAAGCTGGAGAAGTACACACCCTACCCCACCATCTGGGCACCCTACTACACTCTGCACAAGATTCTGGCCGGGCTGATCGACGCCTACCACTTTGCCGGCAATGAAACGGCTCTGCGCGTGGCCTCGGACCTGGGCGACTGGGTCTACAACCGCGTCCACCGGCTCCCCCACGAGCAGCTGCAGAACATGTGGAGCATGTACATCGCCGGCGAGTTCGGCGGCATGAATGAGTCCCTGGCCCATCTGTACGCCATCACCGGCCGTAAGGAGCACCTGGAGGCCGCTCGGCTCTTCGATAACGACCGTCTTATGGTCCCCATGCGTCAGAAGGTGGATGCCCTGGGCGGGCTGCATGGCAACCAGCACATCCCCCAGGTCATCGGTTCGGTGGAGCTCTTCCGCCAGACCGGGCTGCCCTACTACCTGCAGCAGGCCGAGTTCTTCCTCAAGTCGGTCATGGGTCATCACATCTACGCCATGGGCGGCACCGGGCAAGGCGAGATGTTCCAGCAGCCCGACGTGATCGGTGCCCTGCTCAAGGACAACACTGCTGAGTCCTGCGCCTCCTACAACCTGCTCAAGCTGTCGGCGCTCCTGTTCTCCTTCGACCCCGATCAGGAGTATGCAGACTACACCGAGCTGACCACACTCAACCACATCGCCGCCAGCACCGACCATGTGGCCCAGGGCGGCAGCCTCTACTTCTTCCCCACTCAGCCGGGCGGCCGCAAGGAGTTCGATGAGGAGAACAGCTGCTGCCATGGCACCGGACTTGAATCACACTTCTACTACGCCGATGGAGCCTTCTACACAGACGAGACGACCCTGTGGATCGAGCAGTATCTGCCCTGCAGCCTGAACGACATGGACCAGAAAATGGCCCTGAGCGTGGACGTGGACGACCGCCACCCCGAGAAGGTGACCATCACCATAGAGTCCCTGGACAGGCCGCGCCTAGCCCTACGCATCCCCGCCTGGACCCGCGGCAGGGTCCATGTCGACATCGACGGAACCCCGGTGTCCCAGGCTCTTATGGGCATCAACCCAGCTGTAGCGGTCCTGGATGCGAGCGCCTGCGGTCTGGATTCCTGGTCAGGAACCACCATCACGCTGACGTTCGATCCGACCATCCGGCTGATCGGCACCCCAGACAGGCCTTCCCTGGCCGCCGTGGCCTGGGGACCCTACGTGCTGGCCGCCTTGAGCCCCAGCACCGATATGCAGAGCCTTAACATCGACCGGAAGAATCCCGGGTCCGCCTTCGAACGCCAGGGCGAGAAACTGGTCTTCCGTCACCGGGACAGCGGCCTGGATTTCGTCCCCCTCTGGACCATTGACCATGACCAGCCCTACCATGCCTACGTCGAAGTGGCCAGTCACTGACCGCAACCGAAGGCCGAGGTTTCAGCGACAGGGAGGACGGTCAGCACGGATCAGGCAATCATCACCAGTTTCCCCAACGATGCGGCGGTCTTCAAATCCGCAGGGCGCTTCATCGGCACCCCCGGATGGATCCACGAGCGCCGCACCGTTGACAGCTTTGAGCTGATTCTGGTTGAAGAGGGCGTCCTCCCGCTTGCCGTAGCCGGACGGCAACATGATCTGAAGGCAGGCGGTCTGCTGTTGATCCCGCCCGGCACCCCTCATGAGGGCAGTCGACGGCTGGGACAAGAGCCGCTGACCTTCTACTGGGCCCACTTCACACTGCCTGACTGGCAAAGGGTTCAGAATCTGCCTGACGAACAGAGGGATGGAAAGAACCAGGGTGCGGCACGTGTGGTGCTGCCCCTGAATTTTCATCTGGCAGACAACAACCGGGTGACCGTCATGTTCAACCAGCTGCTGGACATCTATCAGCGCACCTACCCGAATCCCAGCCTCTACTGTAGCTATTTCATGACCTGCCTGCTCATGGAGATCTCCATGGGAAGGCCCGAGCCCAAGAACCCTCAAGAAGCGGACGATGAGGACAGCACCCTCCAGCAGGTTCAGGATTGGATTCGTATCAATGCCTGCGACCGGATCAGCGTGGCCAGCGTAGCTGAAAATTTCAACTATTCGCCTTCCTACCTGTCGACCATCTACAAGCGACGATTCGGCATAGGCATCACCGGGCAGATTCGGCGGATCCGCATCGAACGGGCGCAGGAGCTGCTCCTGTCGACCTCCATGGGCGTCAGACAGATAGCCGAGGCCTGCGGGTACGACGACCCCAAGTACTTCATGCGGGTCTTCAAACAGTTCTCCGGCCTGACCCCAACCAGGTACCGGTCCAGCTTTTCCATGCGACACTACAACAACGCCTGAGGTCTTTAGACTGAAGGCATGAGAATCGTCATACAACGGGTCAGCCGTGCCCGGGTCGATGTGGTCGACGAACAGGGGCAGCCGGATCCAGATTTCAAACCCCAGAGCATCGGCACGGGGCTCCTGCTCCTGGTGGCCGTCCAGGACAGCGACGGGGCTGACCAGGTGGACTATGCCGTCCGCAAGCTGACCCGGATGCGTATCTTCTCTGACGAGGAGGGCCGGATGAACCGGTCTGTCCTGGACTGCGGCGGCTCCATCCTCTCCATCTCCCAGTTCACCCTTTATGCGGATCTGCGTCGCGGCAACCGTCCCAGCTTCATGGCGGCCGGAGAGCCCCAACACGCCCAAAGCGTCTGGCAGGACCTGAACCGGGCGCTGGCCGCGACCGGTGTCCCTGTTGCCGAAGGGCGCTTCGGTGCCCATATGCGAGTGGATCTGGTCAACGACGGCCCTGTGACCATCCTGCTGGACACCGACAGGCTGATGAAGAAATCGACCCCTCCAGCAGCTATTTGACGATGGGCCGCAGAGGCGCCGAAACATCCAGCTGATGCTTGTCACCGATCTTGGAGGGATCATTGATGATCTTGTCTACCACGGCCTGCTTGAGCTTCAGGTCTGAGCCGTCACCCCAGATGATGACATGTTTGCCCTGGTCCAGCTCGGTAGTGATGGAGTCCTGGGTTTCCGCAGTCACCTTGGTCACCGAATGGCGCATGGCCTCAGGCATTGTCGACAGAATCCGCAGGGTCTGCCTGACCGCCTGATCCTGTTGGGCCCGCTTGACGGTGGCCACCTGGATGACCGGCACCCCATCCACCGGATTGGCCACGGTGTTGAGCACCCTCCCCTGCCTGTCGACGGCCGTCAGCTTACCCTGCGCATCCTTGAAGACCGCTGTGGGCTCCTGTGCATCGAAGGTCACCTCCAGACCGTGCGGGAAACTCTTGCGGACCCTGGCATCGGTCACCCCGGCCATGCCGCTGATCTCCTGCTCGACGCCATTGGTGGAAACCAGCAGCAGCGAGCGATCCCCCTGATGGGCCACGATCGAGGCCACCCGATCGTCGGACACCCAGGCATTGCCGCCGCTGACATTGATCTGGTCGGCCTGCAGACGGAAGACCGGCGAGAGGAAGAGCAGCCATGCCAGTCCCGCGATCAGAGCCATGACCAGAATGACGATACCCGTCCGGATCAGGACCAGCCTGCGGCTGACCTTCCTCTTCTCGCGCACCCGGGCCTGAAAGTCCAGCACCTTGGGACGAACGAAAATCCCCAGTCCCTGCTCCTCCTGATCCGTGCCGATCCTGCCAGAAACGGGCCGGTCCGGCGGTATGGTCCGCGCATCGACGAATCCTCCGGCCGAACTTGTCGAGCGTGAGGTCGCGGACTTTGAGGCCGAGGCCTTGTTCCCTTTCACCAGGGAGCGGGAGGACGAGGAGGACGACCTGGCACTGCGAGTCCGGGATCCGCCTGGATTCTTGGTACGATTCGGACGACCCTTAAGACGCTTCGACCCTTTGAGATGCTCAGACCGCTTGAGACGCCTGCCCTCGCTGCCGGTCTTTTCAGTCTTGGACCGGCGACCTGACAGTGCTGCGTCATCGGAAACAGTCGACCTGGCCGATCTGGAGGTTCTGCTGGTCCGCGGTTTCTCTCCCGAAGACTTGGTGCGCCCAGACCGGGCCGTCCGTGCGGCCTTGGCAGCCCGGACGGCCCTGGTCCTGGACGAAGCCCCGCTGGAGGCGCGGCGACCCTTGCCGGTCTTCACTGCTCGTCCCGTTCAGCCAACCTGTCAAGAATGACCGGCCCCATATCGGTTACATCGCCGGCGCCCACAGTCAGGATCACATCACCCGGCTCCGCCCGCTCAGCCAGATCCAGAGCCGCCTGACGCATGTCCGGACAGGCCTGGAAGATAGCTCCAGCAGACCTATTCCCGGAATCCTGAGACTCCTGGTCCGATGCCTTGCTGGCGGCGGCGGGGATGGTTCCGGCATCCACGCCCGGGAAATCGCTGGCCAGCTCACGCGCGGGGAAGATGTCGGTGACGGTCACATCGTCCGCTAAGGACAAAGCAGCCGCGAAACGGTCGGCGAAGATGGCGGTGCGCGAATACAGGTGGGGCTGGAAGAGCACCCTGATGGTCCGGCCAGGATAGCGTCGCCTGGCGGCGGTCAGCAGGGCGGCGATTTCCGTAGGATGATGGGCGTAATCATCCACTACGGTGACCCCATGCTGGATTCCGCGGACCTCAAAGCGTCGAGAGGCTCCACGAAAGTCGGCGGCAGAAGCGGCGGCGGTATCAGGATCCATCCCCAGCAGAATGGCGGCGATGATGGCTGCGGCGGCATTGCGGGCGTTGTGGATGCCGGGGATCGCCAGATCCACCTGCAGATTCAGCGGCTTGCCGACCTCCAGCCCTGCCGCCTGGAGCACCTGCGCGGGGAGAGCCAGACGGCAATGCTCACGACCGCTGCCGCTGCTCTCGGACTCAGACCCGATGCGCACCAGGCCCAGAATCCCAGGCAGAGAGTCAATATTCAGTTGGGAATCCGAAGTATAGACGATAATTCTGGCCTGGCAGTCCCCGTGCAGCCGTCGCAACACCTCCAGGGCGCCCTGGTCGTCCCCGCAGACCACCAGGAAGCGGCGGGCATGCCGGGCATGTTCCACAAAAGCCTGGTGGAAGGCATCAGCCGTGCCGTAGTGGTCCAGATGGTCGGGCTCCACGTTGGTGATGATGGCGATGTCGGGAGTGTACTTGCCAAAGCTGCCGTCGGACTCGTCCGCCTCGGCCACCAGGACCCGTCCGGCTCCCACATGCCCACCGTCCATGGGCCCCCGGTCGCTCTGGAGGCTACCTCCGATGGCGTAGCTGGGATCGGCCAGACTCCCTTGGCCACCCTTGGTCAGCAGGTGTGCCAAGAGAGCGCTGGTGGTGGTCTTGCCATGTGCTCCGGCCACGGTGACTGAAATCCTGGAGGCCATGAGCAGGGCCAGAATGTCGCTGCGATGGACCAGCCGAGCGCCTGCGTCCCGTGCTGCCAGAATCTCGGGATTGTCGGGCTTGATGGCGCTGGACCAGACTACTGTGCGCGCCCCGACCACATTGCGGGCATCCTGACCGATGGCGACCCGGATCCCCAGCTGACGCAGACGACGGGTTTTCTCCCCCTCGGCGCGGTCGGATCCGGAGACCTGCACCCCCTCCTGGTGGAGCATCTCGGCCAGCACGCTCATCCCGGCTCCGCCGATGCCGATGAAGTGTGTGGGACCCAGATCCTTGGGGTCGTGCACTCCGGCCTGGGCCAGGGCAGGCAGGCAGGGGTCCAGGACCGGCAAGGACCGGTCACTGCCATCCTGCCGACCGGGCACCGTATTCAATTCATGCTTGGGCACAGTAGTTGCATCTCCTCCAACAGTTCTGGACCATTCAGGACGGTCACCCGTCGCCTGCCTCCATTATGCCCGATTAGGCCCTCCCGGAGTCCTTGCGGGCGAGGTATTGGCGGCCATGGTCAGGATCTGCTCGGCCATCACCTGAGCGGCATCGCGAATCCCGTATCCCCAGGCCCGGCGGCGCATGTCAACCAGCCTATCCCTGTCAGCCATAAGGGCAGGGATGTGGTCGGCTATCCATTGAGCGTCCAGGGCCGCGTCATCCACCATGAGTCCTCCCCCAGCCTGTACGACCGGCTGGGCATTGAACCGCTGTTCACCGTTACCGATGGGCAGAGGCACGTAGACGGCGGGCACACCCAGTGCGGCCAGCTCGCTGACTGAGCCTGCACCGGCCCTGCAGACCACCAGATCAGCGCAGGCGAAGGCCAGATCAATCCGCTCCAGGTATTCGACCATGTGATAGTCCCCCTGGCCCTGGTGGTCCGGGTCCAGATCGTTGATGGCTCCATCGCCCAAGTCAGCCGCCACCCGCTTCCTGACCTGGTCGGCCTTGCCACGGCCCGTCAGATGGATGACCTGGGTTCGGTCCAGCAGCTGCCGGGCCGCGCCAGCCACCGCCTTGTTCAGGCTGAGTGCGCCCAGAGACCCCCCGGTGACCAGCAGGATGGGCCTATCGGGATCCAACCCCAGAGACTGCGCAGACTCCCGCCGGGCTCCTGCAGGGTCAGCCTCCATCTGCTTGGTCAGTCGGGCGATGGCCGGCCGCAGGGGCAGGCCCACGCGGCGCACGGGCACTCCCGACCGGGCCCGGATGCCGGTATCCTCATAGGCCGTACCCACGAAATCAGCCCAGCGGGCACCCAGCTTGTTGGCCATGCCCGCTCGTGCGTTCTGTTCATGGACGACGATGGGCAGACCCAGGTTCCGTGCGGCCCTGTAGGCCGGCGCCGAGGCATAACCGCCAAAGCCGACCACCAGGTCGGCCGACCGAGCCTGCAAATAGCCCCGGACCCGCTGCACCTCACGCCGCCAACGCCGGGGGAAGTCCAGGGCGGCCTTGCCGGGACGACGAGGGAAGGGCACCTTCTCAATCAGATCCAGGGGAAGCCCGGCTGCCGGTACCAGGTCGTGCTCCAGCCCGACAGCAGTGCCGATCACGCTGACAGAAGCCTGGGGACAGCGTTCCCGAATGGCCGCAGCCACACTGAGCAGGGGGTTGACATGCCCTGCCGTCCCCCCGCCGGCCAACACCAGATGGGGACCAGCGCCTTTTCCGGCATGCTCCTGGGCAACCCCAGGCATCCCTTTCTCGGTCCTCGTCGCTGTCGTCATCCGCGAATCCGCTTCCTTTCCGCCATGTCCATTCCGCATCTCAGGACCCGTCCGTGGCTGCCATCACGTCCGGCTGGGTCCGAATCATCTTCAGAGCCACCCCGGCCGAGGCCAGACAGGAGATCAGCGCGGTCCCTCCGGCCGACACAAAGGGCAGGGGCAGCCCGATGACCGGCAGCAGGCCCAGAACCACGCAAATGTTGACCAGGGCTTGGCCCACCAGCCACACATCCAGGCAAATCAGCACCATGCCCGCATACCGGTCCTTGGTGGTCAGGGCGATTCTCAGCATGCACCAACCCATGACCACAAAGACCAGAATAAGCATGGCCGCCCCTACAAAGCCCAGCTCCTCGCCGATGACAGCGAAGATGAAGTCATTGTGCGCCTCGGGCAGATAGTTCCACTTCTCCCTGGAGTTGCCCAGCCCGACCCCGGTCAACCCTCCCGAGGCCATGGCGTACAGCCCATGGATGGACTGGTAGCAAACCCCCTGAATGTCATCCGCCGAGCACTTGCCGTAGGCGGCCATGATCCGCTGGGTCCTGTTGCTGTTGCCATAAACCGAAATGCCGATGACCGCCGCCATCCCCAGGACTGCCAGGCTGAGCAGCCAGCGCAGGGGGAAGCCCGAAACCAAAAAGGCCACGAAGCCGATGATGACGATGATCATGGCCGTTCCCAGGTCCTTGCCCAGCATGATCAGCAGGAAACTGACAATAAAACCGGCAGCCGGCTTGGCATAGGCCTTGGCCAGACTCTTCAAGTCGGAATTCTTGCCGACCCGCCTCTGTGCTTCTATCAGGGCCTGGGGCAGCCACAGACACAGGGCCAGCTTGAGCAGCTCGGCCGGCTGCATGGAAACGCCCCCGACCGAGATCCACCCCTCATTGCCGTTGGCAGAACGCCCCAGCGGAGTGCGGGTCAGCAGTTGGACACCCTGGCTGGCAATCAGGAACCAGGTGCTCCAACTCCGGTAGTGGTCGATGCTGATCCTCACAGCCAGAAGGGCCAGTAAGAGTCCAAACACTGCGTATACGCTCTGGCGAATGACCTGGCTCCAGGGTGAGCTGCCCTGGGCCACCAGATCCACAGCCGAGGAGGAGAAGACCATCATCAGGCCGAAGACCGTGGTGGCGACGACTGTAGCCAGAAAGCCGTAGTAGCACCAGAGCGGATTGAGTATAGCCCGCCAGCCCCGGTAGTCCCCCTTGCCGCCGGACTCCCTGAAGGGAGCCGTGTGCGGATCAGCGTCGCGCTTCATGCTCGTGGACCCATTGTGTTGCCTGCTGGGCAAACTGGTCGCCCCGGTCGGCATAGGAGGCGAACTGATCCATGGAGGCACAGGCAGGTGCCAGTAGAACAACCTGGCCGGGCCGTGCATAGGATCCTGCCGCACGAACAGCTCGAGCCATGACCTGGTCGCCTGTACCAGGATCGATCAAGGTAACCGGAAGATCGGGCGCCTGGTCCTTGATGGCCTGGACCATGGGCTGCTGATCCTGACCGATGATCACGGCTGCAGCCAGCTTGGATCTGCGGGACCGGACCAAATCGTCGAAGCGGGCGCCCTTGGCCAGTCCGCCGGCCAGCCAGACCACCTGGCCGTCATGGTAGCTGGCCAGGGAGGCCTCAGCCGCGTGGGCATTGGTGGCCTTGGAGTCATCCACAAAGCGGATGGCCTGCGCACCCTGGCCCAGGGTGGCCACGGTACTGATCCTGTGATCGCCGGGCGTGAAAGCGCGCATGGCCTCGATGGCCGCGTCGACCCGGGCCCCAGCGTCCAGTGCCAGAGCCAGAGCGCAGAGGGCATCAGCAAGCAGATGGGGGTAGACCGTGCCATCGGGCTCGCACAGGTCCGTCAGATCGGCCACCCGGACCAGCCTGACCCCCTCCTCAGGATCCTGACCGGTCAATCCGCTGCGGTCCACGACCCAACCGTCTTCCACGCCCAGCTGCCCGGACTCGGGCCGACCCAGGGTGAAGCCCACCCGTCGGCAGCCGGGGGCTGGCTGAGCCTGTCTGGCCAGGTCGGAGACTCGGGAATCATCGGCGTTGTAGACCAGTGCCTTGCGCACGCCCCGGTAGATGCGCGCCTTGTCGGCCGCATAGGCCTCGAAGCCCCCGTGCCAGTCCAAGTGGTCGTCGGCCAGATTGGTGATGGCCGCGCACTCCAGGGCCGGCGAGAAGGTGAAGTGCAGCTGGAAGGAGCTCAGTTCCACGCAGAGTATGTCATTGTCAGGATCCAGGACGGCTGTGGAGACGGCCTTGCCGATGTTGCCCACCGCTGGGGCCGTAAACCCGCTGGCCTGCATCATGGCGGAGACCATCCTGGTGGTCGAGGTCTTGCCGTTGGTACCGGTGATCCCGATCCAGGGTGCTGGACGGCCAGTCCGTGTTGAAGGCACCCGCAGCAGCCAAGCCATCTCTACCTCGCTGACCACGGGGATGCCCCGACGTTGCGCCTCAAGGATAAATGGTGTACGCGGATTGAAGACGGGCGAAGCCATGACCAGATCCACCTGGCTCCAGTCCACCTGGTCGAAGTCATGAAGATCAGCCTGTGGGGCACGCTGGTCCACAGTGATCACACCAGCTGCCCGTCCTCGCAGGGCTGCGGCCACGCTCCGTCCGGAAATGCCCAGCCCGGCGACCAGTACACGCTTCTGGCTCAAGTCCATATCCATGAACACCTCATTCCGCTAGCTCCGGCATCTGCTTGGCATGATACCGGCTGCCGAAGTCCGGTACCGTGAATGGACGCACTCAGATGGGCAGCCCGGAGCGGACCACCCAGTCTGCATAGAAACAAACCAGGGCCAGCAGGACGAAGATCAGGTCCACCATCCAGAATCGGACAACCACCTTGGACTCCTGCCAGCCCATCAGCTCGAAGTGGTGGTGGATGGGCGCCATCTTGAAGACCCGCTTGTGGGTGAGCTTGAAGTAGCCCACCTGGATGACATCAGAAGCTGCCTCTCCCACGAAGAGACCGCCCAGGATGACCGCCAGCAGCTCGGTATGGGTGGCGATGGACAGGGCTGCGAAGAGCCCGCCCAGAGCCAGGGATCCGGTATCGCCCATGAAAATGGAGGCCGGATTGGTGTTGTACCAAAGGAAGCCGAAGCAGGCCACGGCCGCGCAGCAGGCGATGATGGCCAGGTCCAGGGGGTCTGAGACCGCGTAGGCATGGCCGGGATGGCCGCCGCCCTTCAAGTGGTAGCTCTCCCAGAAGGCGATGACCGTATAGCCCACGAAGGCGATCATGGAGGAGCCCGAAGCCAACCCGTCCAGGCCATCGGTCAGGTTGACCGCATTGCTCCATGCCGTCATCAGCAGATTGACCCAGATGATGAAGAGCACCACAGACAGGACGCTGCCCGCCATTCTGAAGTCGATGATGGGTTGCTCCACGAAGGATATGCCCGCCTGGGCGCTGGGGTAGCCGTTCTTGGTGGGCAACTTCAGGGCCAGCACCGCGTATATGGTGGCCAGAATGAACTGGCCGATGAACTTGGCCCTGACCGACAGGCCCAGATTCTGCTTTTTGCGCACCTTGGCGAAGTCGTCGATGAAGCCCAGGAAGCCCATGGAGAGCATGGCGAACAAGACCAGCATGGCCGACAGGGACACGGACTCCCCGCGCGACAGGTAGCGGTAGAGCGCCGAGGCCGCCCATCCCAGCAGAATGGCCAGGTTGATGACCAGCCCGCCCATGGTCGGGGTGCCGCGCTTGACCAGGTGGGACTTGGGCCCGTCCTGGCGGATGTACTGGCCGTAGTGCAGGCGGTGGACCAGCCGTATCAGCAGGGGGGTCCCCGCCAGCGTCACCACCAGGGCGACCAGGATTCCGATGATGAGGGCAATCACAGTGTGTACTCCAACTCTTGGATGCTGTCCTTGAATATTAGACCCCGCTGCGGGGATGCCAGTGGACTCATGGCTCAGCCCTGCCACCGGTCGGCCAGATCGGACAGGCCGGACATGTGCGAGCCCTTGAGCAGAACCAAATTCTGCCGGTCCGAATGCCTGGCGCACAGGTGGCGGACCATCTGGTCGGCCTGGTCAGCGTCCTGGGCAAAGAGTACCCGCATGGCTCCAGGCTGATCCTCGCTCGGATCGGATGGGCCGCCGGCACCACGGACCAGGGCCTGGACCAGAGCATCCATCTGTTGGTCCCGGCAACCCACCGCGACCAATGCATCAATGCCCTGACGACGGCAATAGGCGCCAATCTCCTGGTGCAGCTGCTCCCCTCGATCGCCCAGCTCAAGCATGACCCCCAGGACCGCTATCCGATAGACCGGGCCATCGGATCCCTTCCAGGCAGCCAGGGCATCCAGCCCGGCCCGCACGGAGTCGGGGTTGGCATTGAAGGAATCATCGATCAGGGTGAAGGAGGCATCCGGCAACCGGACCGACGATAGGGCCATCCGATGCGGACTTATTCGCCGCTGTCGACCCAGCTCATCGGCAATTCGCTCTGCGTCCAGACCCAGGGCGTAGGCCACCGTGGCGGCAGCCAAGGCGTTCATGACATTGTGCCGTCCCGGGATACCCAGACGCAGCCGAACCGGCTGCTGGCCACGCAGGTACAGTTCGAAGGCCGGCCTGTCCAGGCTGTCACTGTCCAGGTAACGAGCCGAGCCGTCCAGGTCGCTGCCCCGCCCGCTGTCTTGAGCGGCCATGCCAAAGCGCAGAACAGGCCCGGAGGCCAGATCGGCCATGGCGGCCACCCGGGAATCGTCTGCATTCAGCACTGCGGTCCCACCCGGCACCAGGCCTTGCACAATCTCGCTCTTGGCCTGGGCGATGCGCTCCACGGAGCCGAATTCGCCCAGGTGGGCTACTCCCACCTTGAGGACCAGGGCCATGTCCGGGGGAACCATCCGGGTCAGACTTGCTATCTCGCCCACGTGGCTGGCACCCATCTCCGCCACCAGGTAGCGGGTGTCCGGCCCGACCTCCAAGGCGGTCAGAGGAAGGCCGATCTCATTGTTGAAGGACCCGACCGGGGCCACCACAGGGCCCAGCAGGGCCAGCAGGGAAGCCAGCAGGTCCTTGGTCGTGGTCTTGCCGACGGAGCCGGTGATGCCGATGACCGTGAAGGGACCTTGAGCCTCGCGCCGACGGTCTATGTTGGCACGAGCCAGCAGTCCCAGGGCCACAACCGTATCATCCACAAGAACCTGAGGCAGGTCAGCCCCCGGAACCAGGTGGTCGACCAGGGCCGCGCGGCAGCCCTTGGCCCCCAAGCCGGGAACATAGTCATGACCGTCCACGTGTTCGCCCTTGATGGCTACGAAGAGTCCATCGGTCCCCGCCTGTCGGGAGTCGGTCACCACCCGCATGCGCACGGACCGCCGATCGGGTTCGCGACCAGGACCGGCCTCGACCAGCCGACCGTGCACATATTCGACGACCTCTTCCAGGGTCAAGGGCATGGACCCGGCCCCTACAGACTGACTCATCCTCACCTCTCAGGACATTTCGCGGGAGACGCGCAGGGCGCTCCTGATGTTGTTGCGTTTGACGCCGGCGGCCATGGTCATGGCGATGCACAGGGACAGGTCGTCGCTTTCTGCATCGGCGGGCAGGGACTGGCGGGCCAGGTCGTCCGATTCCTCGTTACGTCGGGCCACAATGGTGTGCCCGCCCAGGCTGAATCCGTATCGGCGGGCCCTGGAGATCAGGCGTACATGCCGCATATCGCGGGTTGAGCCCTCCTGGGCGCCTAAGGCCACCACATCCAGATTCACCGCCTGCAGGGCATCCCTGGCCAGGGTCTGTTCATCCACGGAGATGACCACGGCGGCCGCTCCGTCCTCCAGGGCAATGGACAGACTGCGCTGCACATCGAACATGCTCAGGGGGTATTCCAGGTCCAGTCGCCGGTCCAGCGAGTATGAGCCCTTGGCACTGAGAATACCGACGGGATTGCCCAACACGTGCAGGAAGTCGGCCAGGAGATCCACTTGGTCCTGCACCTGGGAACCGACCAGGGCAAAGACAGCCAGGGCTCCCGAAGGGTCTCCAGCGGCATTGGCCAGCAGCTGGCCCATCTGCCAGGGGTGCATGGTGCCGAAGAGCAGGGGTATGTTGGCTCGTCCCACCTCTTGGCGGGCCGAAGTCGGCAGCAGGGCTGCGTAGGCCCCTCGACGCTCGGCCTCCTCGATCATGCCCTGGTCCACTTGCTGGTCTGCAGGCACATAAAGGCTGCCGGGCCGCACTGAGGGCAGGTCGTCCACCAGTGAGGTCACCGTGACTGGTTCAGCGAAGTCGGGGACCAGGGTAAGCCCGTAGCGCCCCTTGAGCTGACCCAGGGTCAACCGTCGGGAGATTGATTCACTCAGCGCACTCATGCTGCAATCTCTCCTTCGTCCGGGAACGCCATGATGCCTGCCGGTATCACCATGTTACCGGGATAGCATCGGTTCTGGGCTGGGACGTGGGGACCTGGTATTTCTGCATAAGGAATTCACCGATCTGGGCGAAGATGGGACCTGCGGTGACGCCGCCGAAAATCCCGGCACTGCTGTGGGGGTTCTTCAGCACCACGGTGATCACAAAGCGGGGATCGTCAGCGGGCAGTATGCCCACCCAGTCGCTGACGATGCCGCCCAGCCTGCCGGAGCTGTCGGCTACCTCGGCGGTGCCGGTCTTGGCGGCTATCCTGTAGCCTTCCACCTTGACCGTCTTATCGTATTTCTCTGACACCGATTCCATTGCGTTCATGACCTCGGCGGCCACCTTCTCGTCCACGACCCTGACCTGATGAGCTTTGGGGGCGCCCTGACCGCGGATGATGGTCTGGTCGGAATGGACCCCCTTATTGGCAAGGGTGGCGATGGCATTGGTCAGCTGAACGGCGTTGGTGGCATAGCCTTGGCCGAACAGCACCGTGTTCCGGGTGCGCCGGTCCCAGGTCTGAGGCGTGGTCAGCAGTCCCTTGGACTCCCCCGGCAGGCCCAGGGCCGAGACCTGGCCGATGCCGAAGCGGGTCAGATAGTCGTAACGCTTCTGGTCCGGGTAGTTCTGGCCGGCCATGACCATGCCCACGTTGGAGGAATTCTGCAAAATTCCGGCCAGCGTCCAATGCTCGTCCCCATGGTTGAAGGAATCCTTGTACTGCTGGTTGTCGAGGGTGATGTGGTCGGGCACTGTAAAGCGGTCGGTCATGGAGTGCGCCTGCTCCTGGAGCATGCCAGCGGCCGAGATGGTCTTTCCGACCGATCCGGGCTCGAAAGTCTCCGCCACCGCCCTGGAGGAGTTGACCTTGGCCTGGTCGCTGCCCGCCTGGTAATCGTCGGAGTCGGCCAGGGCCAGAATCTCGTTGGTGCGGGTGTCCTGAACCACCGCCAGTGCCCAGTCCGCATGATAGTTCTGGCAGCCTGACTTGAGGGCCTGGCGGACATACCAGAGCACGTCCTGATCAATGGTCAATCTCACATCCTTGCCGTTGACCGGATTGCGCTGACGGGTCATGGTTCCGGGAATCTCCTGGCCCAGCATCCCCTGCTGATAGACCGTATAGCCGTCAGTGCCGGTCAGCCGCCGATTCTCCATCTGCTCGATCCCGGCCACTCCCTTGCCGCTGTCGTCGATGCCCCCGATCAGGGCTCCCATCAGATCCGCGTGAGGATAGGTGCGTTCGCTGCTCAGCTCGGCCGTGATGATCCCCTGCAGCCCCAGCTTGTCGATGGAGCGCTTGACCTCGGGAGTCACCCGTTTGGCCAGGACCACGTACCGTCCGGGAACGCTGAGCTTGCCGCCAAGCTCCATGGCGTTCATCCCCAGGGCCGGTGCCAGAAGACGTGCCACGCCGGCAGCACCGTCGGCGCCCACCGGATGGCCCTTGATACTGTGGCAGTCACTTCCGGTGCGCTTGGTGCAGTTGATTGGTATGAAAGAGGCGGCCGCCTCGGGGTCGCCGATGATGTTGTATCGCTCCAGGCTCTGGGCCAGCACCCTGCCATTGACATCCAGGATGCGGCCACGCTGGGCCTTGATGGTGTGCGGCACGGTGCGACTTGCCGCAGCAGCCTGGGCCATGGACCTTCCGTCAAAGAGTTGGATGTAGGCCAGCTTGCCCAGGGCCAGAGCGGCCACCAGGATCAGAATCAGGCCGACAGACAGCGAACGCTTGCAGAAGGAAAGATGCCAGGAGCGCTTGGTTCCCTTGCCGCTCATGGATGCCCCGCCTTGCCATGGGCATCCTGAGGAGGCTTGTAGCCCTGCAGATCGATGGAGTTCAGACCCTGCTGTGGCTGCATGCCCAGCTGCTGGGCCTTGTCCGGCAGGGAGGCCTGGAGCTGGTCGAGCTTGTTCTGGTCATCCTGGACGTCCTGGTTGAGATTGCTGATCTCATGCTGGATCCGGGTGGCCTCGAAGGAATCCTGGACCATCTGGGTGCGCAGCATCAGGGAGCCGAACATGCAGGCCGCCAGAAAAACCACCGAGGTCATAATCCGCAGCAGAGGATTGCCCCGGGTCCGCGTCCAGCCGATCAGACGCCGGACCCCCTCAGCCACTGGACCTCGTTCCGGCTGGCGCGCCTTGCCTGCCTTGCCTGTGCCCTTGATCAGACTGAGCTCAGGCCTGGTGGGCATCTCCTGGATGCGGGGATGCCCCTTGTCCGGGGAGGCCTTGGAACGGACCGAACGTGCTGGCATGGTCATGACCGGTGCCTCGATTCCGAACCGTGGCCGGCATGGCGATGATGACCATCTGAGAACTCACCACGGGCTTCGGACTCAAGCCGATGACGACGCTCCTCAGGGATTGTCCCAATCATCTCCACGGCCCGCAGGCGCACCGAGGCGGACCGAGGGTTGCTTTCCCGCTCGGCCACATCGGCCTTGATGGCCCCATGGGTCAGATCCGACAAGTAGGGACGGGCCTGATCGGGCACCACCGGCATGCCAGCCGGCAGGTCAACGTGCAGCCCTGGCGCCATGAAGCGCTTGACCATACGGTCTTCCAGGGAGTGGTAGGACTCCACAATCAGACGACCACCCTGGGTCAAGCGAAGAATGGCCTGAGGCAGGGTTCGCCGCAGGCGGTCCAGCTCTCCGTTGACCTCGATGCGCAGGGCTTGGAAGACCCTCTTGGCCGGATTGCCCGGAGGACGGTGGCCACGCGGCACAACCCTGTCAACCAGACGATCCAGCTGGGCCGAGGTGGTAAGCGGCTGCTCCTGCCTGGCCTCCACGATGGCCCGGGCGATGCGTCCTGCATAGCGCTCCTCCCCATACCGGGAGAAGATGCCGGCCAACTGGTCCTTGTCGTACTCGGCCAGAACCTGTGCAGCCGTCAGCTCCTGGCTGGTGTCCATACGCATGTCCAACGGAGCGTCCTGCCGGTAGGTGAACCCCCTGTCACGCTGGTCGATCTGCAGGGAGGACAGCCCCAGATCCATGAAGACCAGGTCCACCTGGCCCAGGCCCAGGGCATCCAGCTGCTGATCCAGCTGGTCAAAGGGGGCATGCACCGGGGTGAAGCGGTCGGCCAGGCCCTCGTCACGCATCCGGCCTGTGGCCAGGTCCAGAGCCTCAAGATCCCTGTCAATGCCAATAAGACGGGCCTGGGGACAGGACTTGAGGAAGGCGGTGGCGTGACCGGCCAGGCCCAGCGTGCAATCCACAGCCACGGCCCCCCGGTGCTCCAAGGCGGGCCGGGCCAGCGCAAGACAGCGCTCCAGCAGGACGGGACGATGGACCATGCCGCTGTCCACAGCCTCCTGGTCGGGCGGATTGCGATTTTCCATGAGGGCCTCCATCAGCAATCCACCGCCGGAAGAACATCGTCGGCAATATCGGCGTAGCCCTGCTCCTTGCTCTCCAGGTAGGAGGACCAGGAATCCTGATCCCAAATCTCGGCACGGGTGCCCACACCGATGACCACGACGGGGCCGGTCAGCCGTGCGTAGGAGCGGAGCATGGGCGGAACCAGGATGCGCCCCTGCTTGTCGGGGATCTGGTCGACGGCACCGGACAAAAATACGCGCAGGTAGTCCCTGGCTGACTTGTCGCCCATGGAGGTGTGTTGGATACGCACGGCCATCCGTCGAAATTCCTCGGTGGGCAGCAGGCTGACGCAACGCTCCTGGCCGCGGGCCATGACCAGGCCCTGACCCAGCTGAGCGCGGAACTTGGCCGGCAGAGCCAGGCGTCCCTTGGAATCCATCTTGGGCGTGTAGGTACCCAGAAGCATGGGCGGCAGGGAAGGCGAGGAGGCATCTGCCTCGTATGTATCGGCCATGCCCCACCTCCAATGCCAGTTTGGTAACCATGGGACGACCCCATCGGGTAGCGTCCCCTACGCAATGCTCCCCACTTTACCCCACTTATCCCCATTGCTCACCACCATGACACCACTTCAGGCCCAAACCCAACCATTCGACTCACCAAAGGGACCGGCCCGGCGTTTCGCCACCCGTCAAAGAGAGCGCGGCCGAGGGTCTTCAGAGCCGAAAAAGTAGAGGTCGAGCGGTATATTGGATCATCCGATTTTTGAACATTGGACAGAACGGACGCACATGTCGAGCTATTCCTCACAGCTGCATGAAGAGCAGACGGCGGTGGACAGGGCCTACGGCCGTCTGGACGAACTGCGGACACAGGCCAGGACCAGACTGGATGCAGTCAGGGCCGCCGGCTCACACGGATCCCCCACCCAGCGCACCGAGCGGGATTCCTTCGCCAACATGTATGAGGACCGGCTGACCCAGCTGCGGGCCGTGGAGGACCGTCTGGTCTTCGGCCGACTGGATACGGCCCAGGGCGGCCGGCGATATATCGGACGGCTGGGTCTGCTGGACAGCAACCACGAGCCCATTCTGACCGACTGGCGTGCCGAGGCCGCGCGCCCCTTCTACGAGGCCACCCCGGCGGACCACGGCGACATCGTCATGCGTCGGCACATCACCCTCAACTTCCGCCAGGTCACCGGCATCGAGGATGAGGTCCTGGACTTATCCGCCCCCGAGGTAGATAAGGCGGCCCAGGGCGGCACGCTTGCCGGCGAGGGCGCGCTCATGGCCTCCCTGTCCAGCCGCCGTACCGGGCAGATGACCGACATCGTAGCCACCATCCAGGCCGAACAGGACCGGATCATCCGCTCTCCCATGACCCGTCCGCTGGTGGTCCAGGGCGGGCCGGGCACCGGCAAGACGGCCGTGGCCCTACATCGGGCGGCCTATCTGCTCTACACCCACCGGCGCAGACTGGAGACTTCGGGCGTGCTCATCGTCGGGCCCAGCAACGCCTTCCTGCACTACATCGACCAGGTCCTGCCCTCCCTGGGTGAGACCGGAGTGCTCAGCCGCACCATAGGCGACCTCATCCCCGGCATCAGCACCGAACGCCAGGAGGACCCGCACGTGGCCCGACTCAAGGGGGACATCCGCATGGCCGAGGCCGTAGCCAACGCCGTCGCATCTCGGGAGCGGGTGCCTGGCTCCCTGCCCACGGTCAAGGTGGACGGGGTTGCCGTACCCATGCTGGCGGTCGACCTGGAACAGGCCCTGGTCGATGCACGCCGCAGCCATCAACCGCACAACAAGGCCAGAAACACCTTCGTGCGCTCGGCCCTGAACGCCATGACCACCCGCTATGCCGAGGGAGTGGACTATCAGCCCGGAGCCGAGGAACTTGCCCGGGTCACCTCCCTGCTGCGTCTGAACGACCAGGTGCGACGGACCCTCAATCTGGCCTGGCTCCCCATGAATCCCCGCTGGCTGGTCAACGACCTCTGGTCCAGGCCGGACCGTCTGCGCCGGTTCGCCCCCTGGCTGACTCCTGAACAGATTGACCTGTTGACCCGCCAGGACGGCGCCGAACTGACCGTATCCGACATCCCCATCCTGGACGAGGCCATGGAGCTGCTGGGCCCCGACCCCCGCCAGGCGGATCGAGACCAGGCTGAAAAGGCCCGCCGCGATGAGGAACGCCGGTTTGCCAGCGATACCTTGGCTCAGAACGGCATCGGCACAGGCATCGTGACCTCGCAGATGCTGCTGGATTCCATAAACGGTCAGGATGATAATCAGGCAGCCACCCAGGCGGCCGGCGACCGAGAATGGGTCTACGGGCACATCGTGGTCGACGAGGCCCAGGAGCTGACGGCCATGGACTGGAGGATGCTGGTCCGGCGCTGCCCATCCCGGTCCTTTACCATCGTCGGGGATGTGGCCCAGACAGCGGCCCTTGGTGGCACACGGTCCTGGGCCTCCACCATGGACAAGCTTTTCGGCCCGGACGGGTGGGACCTGCGGCAGCTGACCATCGACTATCGCAACCCTCGCCAGGTATCCAACCTGGCCTCCTCATTCGCAGCCTCCGAGGGTCTTGAGGTTTCCACACTCAAGGCCGTGCGCGAGGTGGAAGGATCAGTCAGTCATCTGCGAGCAGGGGATCAGGCCAGCCTGCTGGACCAGCTGCCTGACCTGGTGGGCGAATTGGCGGAACGCCATCTAGGCAAAGACGGTACCGGACGCCTGGCCATCATCGTTCCCAGTGCTTTGGAAGCCGAGGTCAGCTCCCGGCTCCATATTGATAAGTCACAGGAGCACCAGATCATGGTCACGACCACCGGCCACACCAAGGGACTGGAATTCGACGCCGTGGTTCTGGTTGAACCTGGAGCCATTCAGGATGAAGCCCCCTCCAGGCTGAGCGCGGCGGCCGACCTTTATGTGGCCATGACGCGACCGACCCAGGAGTTGGTCATCGCCCAGACATCCAAGGATCAGAGGCTGCTGGACCTGGGATGATGTGCCTAGGTGCCTGAGTAGCTAATTTCAGGACTGTGCAGTTGCAGACTGCTCTTCAGCTGACTGGTCCTCGGCGCGCAGGGTATCGATGGCCTGTTGGAAGTCCTCCAGGTTGCTGAAGTTGCGGTATACCGAAGCGAAGCGCAGATAGGCCACCTCATCCAGCTCCCTGAGGGGCTTCAGGATGGCCCTGCCGACCTCTTCCGAATCAACCTGGGCCAGGCCGCGCGAACGTAGATCCTCTTCGACCTGCTGGCCCAGGAGCTTTAGGTCATTCTCATCGATGGGCCTACCCTGGCAGGCCTTCCTCACACCAGAGATAACCTTGTCGCGGTTGAAAGGCTCGGCATTGCCTGAGCGTTTCATGACCAAGAGAATCGAAGTCTCCACCGTGGTGAACCGACGCGAGCAGTTCGGACACTCACGGCGGCGTCTGATGGCATGGCCGTCGTCGCTGATTCGCGTATCCACAACCTTGGTATCGGGATTCTGGCAGAAAGGACAGTGCATAGGCAATATCATAGCGCCAAAGGACCGCGAGACCCACGTATACCGGGCCTATCAGCGTACAACCCTGGACAAACTCCTCGAATTCAGCTATTGCCTCCGTTCAGACGACAAGTCATTGAAACCCCTTCATTGATTCCCTGGATTGAAAGTCACTGTCTCAATCGTCGCTGGGGATCAGAATTCGGTCGCCAACACGCAGATTGGGTGAAGACATATTGTTGATCTGCATGATGCGGTCCACGTTTTTAGTGACATCCTCACCTTGTGGTGTGATCGAAGCCGCGTAGGACCAGACATTATCGCCCGGACGAACAGTTCTGGTGATGACCTCCTGCGGTCCTGGAGCGGAGCTGGCCGGTCGAGCCATCAATCCGATTCCAGCCAGGGTCAGAACACCGACAGGCAGGAAAACCGCGAATCTATGCACAACGACACTCAGAAAACCTTGCTCGGACACACAGGCTTTGGCAGCTCTACGAAGATGAGCCATGACGGACGAGAACACAGAACCTACATACGCCCGGCAGGCCGAAAACAGGTTCGACGGCGCAGACATGCGGGAACTGGCACAGGTACGAACAACCATGGCACACCTCTTTCGAACATTTGTTCTATCGAACAGATGTTCTCATTGTGGCACCGTGAGAGCCATTTGGCAAGGCTGATTCGAACATTTGTTTGATTTTTCACTCCAGGCAGGTTAGACTGAGTTCAGTTTGCAAGGAAAGGAGCCCATCGTGAGTACCATCCCCTTTACCGGGTCCACGGCTACGAGCTCCCTCAACCAGACCACTGTCACCAACAGCGCCGACTCTCAGGAAGCCGCTGAAACTTCCGTCAACGCCGAGAGCCTGAATAAGGGATCCCGACCTAAGCTGACCGATCGCCAGGCCAGGGTTTTGGAAGCTATCAAGCGGCACCTGGCAGAGCGTGGATTCCTGCCCTCCTACAGGGAGATCGGCAAAGACGCAGGACTACGCAGCACTTCTTCCGTCAAGCACCAGCTTCAGGTCTTGCAAGATTTGGGCTACATTCGTCTGACTGCCAACAAGGGACGTGCCATAGAGTTGGTTCAGGACCAGCCTGAGCCGGCTGCAGGAACCGCCAAGATCGTACCCTTCCCCGACACGCAGGCCGACGAGGCGATCATGCAGTCGCGCGACGTGCCCCTGGTCGGCAGAATCGCCGCCGGTCAGCCTATTCTGGCCGAGCAGCATGTGGACGATGTCATGCGTCTGCCCGAACGTCTGACGGGATCCGGTGAGCTATTCATGCTCGAGGTCCATGGGGATTCCATGGTCGATGCCGCCATCTGCGACGGAGACTTTGTTGTCGTCCGCCGTCAGCAGGAAGCCGAGAACGGAGACATCGTCGCGGCTCTGCTGGACGATGGGGCCACGGTAAAGACCTTCCGACGCGAGAAAGGCCACGTTTGGTTGATTCCCCACAACCCGGCATACTCCCCTATCGACGGCACCCACGCCGTCATCATGGGTAAGGTGGTCACCGTTCTGCGCAAGGTCTGAAGGCTACATGTCCAAATGCTCGCCGCTGCTGTCTCTGTGCCCCTGCGGCTCTATCTGAAAGGTCGTATGTTCGACCGAGACCGGAAAATGATCGCGCAGGCAGCGTTGCATGCTGGTCAGAATACGTTCGTTTTCAACGGCCGTCGTACCCTTGGGAACGATCACGTGTGCTGTCAGCTGGGGCAGGCCGGTGGAGACGCTGTTGGCATGTAGGTCATGAACCTCAAGTACGCCAGGCACTTCCTCCAGGTGCTGCCTGACCTTGGCCATGTCGAGGTCCGCTGGGGTCTCCTCAAGAAGCACGGAAACACTGCTGGCCAGCAGTTTGATCGCACGCGGAATCATCAGCAGAGCGATCAGACCTCCCGCCACGGCATCAAAGCCGGCCCAGCCGGTGAGCATCATGACCACGGCTGATATCAGAACCGCCACGGAGCCCAATGCATCGTTGACCACCTCGAGAAAAGCGGCACGCATGTTCAGGTTGTCCTTATGCCCGGAGGCCAGGACCAGGATGGACCCCACATTGGCAGCCAGACCCAGAATGCCGAAGAAAAGCAGCAACCCCTGCTGATGGACTTGGTCCCGCCCAGGTGACCAGAGCCGCAAGACAGCCTCAACAATGGCGTAAACACCCACGGCCAGCAGAACCAGAGCCCCGCCAGCCGCCGTGATGACCTCCAGGCGGGACCAACCCCAGGTCCGCCGATTTGTGGGGCGGCGCTCCATCAACACTGCAGTGACGGTGGAGGCGATCAGCACGGCCATGTCGGTCATCATGTGTCCGGCGTCGACCAGCAGGGCCAGGCTGCGGGTGACCAAGGCACCGACGACTTCGGCCACGAAGACCGTCCCCGTCAGTGCCAAGGTCGTCAGCAGCTGTCGACGATGGGCGGACCCGCCACCCTGGACAACACCTTCATGAGAGCTCATGCATACCCCGATTCATCAGTCACCAAGGTATGCCACCAGGGGGCACAAGGCAAGGGTGTTCTGGGAAATACTCAGAAGCCGAACTTGCTTGCCGTCTCCTTGAGGGTCTCGGCGGAACGCTTCAGAGCAGCCAGCTCCCCGTCGCTCAGAGGGGTGTTGATATGGGTGTTGACCCCGTCACGGTTGAGCACACTGGGAACCGACATGCACACGTCGGAGATCCCGTGGAAATCCTCCAGCAGGGAGCTGACCGGCAGGATCCGGTCGGTGCCGTTCAGGATGGACTCGATGATGTCCACGCCGGACATGGCGATGGCGAAGTTGGTCGCACCCTTGCCCTCGATGATCTGGTAGGCGGCGTTCTTCACCTCCTGGTGGATCTCCTCACGCTTGGCCGCGTCCAGAGGCTCATGGCCGGGCAGCTCCATCCAGTCGCACATGGGCACGCCGCCGATGGTGGCCGAGCTCCAGAGCGGGACCTCGGAGTCGCCGTGCTCGCCGGCGATGTAGGCATGGACGTTCTTGACATTGACCCCGGTCTGTTGGCCGATCAGGTAGCGCAGGCGAGCGGAGTCCAGATTGGTGCCCGAGCCGAACATCTGATTGACCGGCAGTCCGGACAGCTCCAGGGAAACCCTGGTGACGATGTCGACGGGGTTGGTGATCAGCAGGAAGATGGCATTGGGGGCCACCTCGACCATCTGAGGGATGATGGACTTCATCATGTTGATGGTGGCTCCGGCCAGGTCAAGCCGAGTCTGCCCAGGCTTCTGCCTGGCTCCGGCCGTGATGACCACCATGTCGGCGTCGGCGCAGATCTGAGGATCGTCCGAGCCGTCGATGGTGACCGTGGGGTAGAAGCTGGATCCGTGCTGCATGTCGCGGACCTCGGCCTCAACACGCTGGGCGTTGATATCCTCAAGGACGATCTCCCGAGCCACACCGCGCTGGGCCGCCGAGAAGGCCAGGGTCGACCCCACGGCTCCGGCTCCTACGATCGCTAGCTTGGTTGGCTTGATTGATGATTCCGCCATAGTTTTATGGACCTCTCTTATCGGAACCCGGGAAACGGGTTTGCCGCTGACACAACATACGTAGTCTACCCAGCATAGGTGACCTGGCGTGCATCCGCCCCTTAGGAGTTCAGTCCTCCCGATGGCGTGTCACCCGCCGGAGCCTGCAAGGGCTTTTGATCAATGGCCTGGTCAAGCACGGCAGCCGCCAGCCGGTCGTCGACATCAGCGCTCAGCGCAACCCCATCGGCCCGGTATTCCAATGAATCCACCCGTCCCAACTGCCGCACCTGCTCCAGCAGGGAACCGCTGGTGTAGGGCAGGATGGCCTGGACATGCACGGCGGGTGCGGGCAGCAGCTCCTCCACCCGCCTGCGCAGGGACTCAAGACCCTGACCTTGCCTGGCCGAGACCAAAAAGGCCTCGGGCTCGAGGTTGACAAGCCGCTGCCGGGCATCCTGGTCGATCAGATCCACCTTGTTGAAGACCAGCAGGCGTGGAATGGACTCGGCGCCGGGGATGTCTGCCAGCACGGCATCCACTGCCCTGATCTGCCCGAAGGGATCGGGGTGGGAGCCATCCACGACGTGCAGAATCAGGTCGGACTGACCCACCTCCTCCAGGGTGGATTTGAAGGCCTCGACCAGCTGGGTGGGCAGGCGGCGGACGAACCCGACCGTGTCCACATAGACGTAGAGCCGGCCATCTTCCGCCTTGGTGCGCCTGACGGCCGTATCCAAGGTGGCGAAGAGAGCGTTCTCAACCAGTTCCTCGGACCCGGTCAGCCGATTAGTCAGCGAGGACTTGCCGGCATTGGTGTAACCCACCACGGCCACAGCCGGCAACTGATAGCGCCGCCGGGACCCACGCTTGACCTGACGCGAGGGGGCCATCTGGGCAATCTGTCGCTTCAGCCGGGAAATCCGCCGCCTGATGACCCGCCGATCGGTCTCGATCTTGGTTTCTCCGGGTCCGCGGGAGCCTATGCCGCCGGCCTGCCCGGCAGCCTGTCCTCCGGCTTGGCGGGAGAGGGATCCGCCCCAGCCGCGCAGCCTGGGCAGCATGTACTCCAGCTGTGCCAACTCCACCTGGGCCTTGCCCTCTCTGCTGGTGGCGTGCTGGGCGAAGATGTCCAGAATCAGGGCCGTCCTGTCGACCACCTTGACCTTGGTGACATCCTCAAGGGCACGTCGCTGGGAGGGATGAAGGTCGTCGTCGGTGATGATGGTGTCGGCGCCCAGCCGGGCCACGATACCCGCCAGCTCCCGTGCCTTGCCGGAACCCAGGTAGGTGGCCGGATCGGGCTTGACACGCTGCTGGAGCAGTCCATCCAGCACCTCGGCCCCGGCAGTCCGCGCCAGGGCAGCCAGCTCGCGTAGGGACTCCTCGGCCTGGCCGACCGTGGTCCGCGAACCCGACCAGACGCCGACCAGGACCACCCGCTCCAGACGGACCTTGCGGTACTCCACCTCGGTCACGTCCTGGAGCTCGCCAAGCCCCTCGACATGGCGGAAGGCATTGCGTCGACTGCGCTCCTCCCACTCCTGATCCTGGTCCTGCCCGACCTGCCCTTCGCCGCGGGTCAGCACCTCGGACTTGTGTAAGAGCGGGTCCTGGCGGACATCGACAACTGCTGAACCATGCTCTTGGGTCGGTTTTTCTTGGGTCAAAGGCACCTCTGCATTGATCTATGGACTAGGGAACGAATCCGGTGTAGGCGGAATCATGACACAGTCTTTATTATCATCTTCTTAGCAGACATCAGCGAGCGCCCGAGGGACGGGCAGTCTTCAAAGACGGACAGGATGGACATGACGCACAGGGACCATGGCAGAAGCCGGGGGCAATCCTCCAGGACCGGGACGGACGGAGGCGAACAATACTTCGTAGCCCGTCCGGCCTCCCCCGACCAGCGGCGGACCATCCAGGTTGAACTCGCCGGCCGCACCTGCCAGGTGGAGGTCTCCAACGGGGTCTTTTCGTCGGGCAGGCTAGACCTGGGCACCTCGGTCCTGCTCAAACGTGTCCCCCAGCCCCCGGCCGAGGGTGATTTTCTGGACCTGGGCTGCGGCTGGGGTCCCATCGCCCTGAGCATGGCCATGCAGTCACCCAAAGCCAAGGTCTATGCTGTGGACACCAACCTCCGAGCCCTGGATCTGACTGCCCGCAATGCAAAAACCCAGAGTCTTGACAGGGTTCGCACCTTGACTCCGGAACAGGTGCCGGACGATCTGCGCTTCGACCTGATATGGTCCAATCCGCCCATCCGAGTGGGCAAGGCGGCCCTGCACGACCTGCTGATGACCTACCTGCCCAGACTGAAGCCCCAAGGCCGGGCCTACCTGGTGGTCCAGCGCAACCTGGGCGCCGATTCCTTGATTCCCTGGCTGGCTGAGGCCCTGGGCTCCGGCTGGACGGCAGAGAAGTATGCCTCGGCCAAGGGCTACCGGATCATCGAGGTGGGCCGGGCATGAGGTTCGAGTATCCTGCCGAGCTGCCCATCAGCGCGGCCAAGGAGGACATCGTCCATGCCGTGCAGTCCTCCCAGGTGGTCATCGTCTCAGGCCAGACCGGCTCGGGCAAGACCACACAGATCCCCAAGATCCTCCTTCAGATGGGCCGCGGCGACCACGGTCGTCAGATTGTGCACACCCAGCCCAGGAGGATCGCCGCCAGAACCGTGGCCGAGCGCATCGCTTCGGAGACTGGCACCAGGCTAGGCGACCAGATCGGCTACCAGGTCCGCTTCACCGACAAGTCCAGCCGGAGCACCCGCCTGCGAGTGGTCACCGACGGCATTCTCCTGGCGCAGATCCAGGGCGATCCCCAGCTGCGGGCCTACGACACCATCATCATCGACGAGGCCCACGAACGCAGCCTGAACATCGACTTTCTGCTGGGGTACCTGACCGCCCTGCTGCCCAAACGGCCCGATCTGAAGCTGATCATCACCTCAGCCACCATCGATTCGGTCAAGTTCCGGGACCACTTCGCCAAGGCCCTGCACACCCAGGTGCCCGTGCTGGAGGTCTCCGGACGCACCTATCCGGTCCAGACCCTCTACGAGCCAGCAGGATCGGCCCCTGCCCTGATGCGGCATGTCCCCGGGTTCGACTCCGAAGAGGAGGGCCAGGACAGGGAGGAGCCGGACCTCCCTAAGGCGGTGGCCCGGGCCTGCGCCGAGCTGGTCATCCACTCCACCCATGTCGACGGCCCCAGAGACATCCTGGTCTTCGCCGCCGGCGAGCGCGACATCCGCGAGTACGAGACCGCCCTGCGACGGCACTTCGGCCCGCGGACCTCCGACATGCGCCGCCCGGACGCCTTGGAGATCATCCCCCTCTTCGCCCGCCTGTCGACCAAGGAGCAGCACCGGGTCTTCGAACACCACGGCCATCAGCGCATCGTCATCGCCACCAACGTGGCCGAGACCTCCTTGACGGTGCCGGGCATCCGATACGTGGTGGACCCGGGACTGGCCAGGATCAGCCGCTATTCCAAGTCGGCCAAGGTCCAGCGCCTGCCCATCGAGCCCATCTCCCAGGCCTCCGCCGATCAGCGTGCGGGCCGCTGCGGACGTGTGGCCGACGGCATCGCCATCCGCCTGTATGCCAAGGACGATTATGACACCCGTCCCAAGTTCACCGACCCGGAGATCCTGCGTACCTCCCTGGGTTCGGTCATCCTGCACATGCTCTCGGTGGGCGTAGCCCATACCGCCGAGGACGTCACCGACTTCGGCTTCATCGATCCGCCTGACACCCGTGCGGTCAGCGACGGTCTGCGGGAACTGACTGAGCTGCAGGCCATCTCCCGCCAGCAGGGCCTCATCCGGCTGACCAGCCTGGGACGGCGGCTGGCCAGGATCCCCATCGACATCCGTCTGGGCAGAATGATCCTGCAGGCCGGTCAGGATGCCACCCCGGACACCCTGGCCGCCGTTCTGGTCGTCGTGGCGTTCCTTTCCCTGCAGGACCCCCGCGAGCGCCCTGAGGAGAAGCGCGAGGAGGCCGACCGGATCCACGCCCGCTATGAGGATCCCTCCAGCGACTTCCTGACGGCCCTGAATATCTGGAACCGCTTCTTCCCGCAGGACAAGGAGCCCTCCAACGGGGCCCTGCGCAAGGCCTGCAAGCAGGAGTACATGGCTTTCCTGCGCATGCGGCAGTGGCATGACCTCTACCGGCAGCTGGCCCAGATGTGCCGGGGCCTGCACATGAAGGTGGGCTCCCCCGTCCCCGTCAAGGGACCGGATCAGGCCCTGCTGGACCTGCCTATTGGACAGCAGGCGGCACATGCCCTGGTCTGCTCCTGGGACGACCAAGGGATCCACCGGTCCATGCTGGCCGGCCTGCTCTCCAGCATGGGCATGCAAGTGGTCCACGAACCCAAGGCCTCCGATTTCGCCGGCCTGCATGGCGCGGCCCGAGCCAAGGCCATGAAGCGGGCGCGCCGGCAGGCCAAGAACGACTACCAGGGGGCGCGCGGCACGCATTTCGCCATCTTCCCCGGTTCCGCCCTGGCCAAAGCCAATCCGCCCTGGATCATGGCCGCCGAACTGGTGGAGACCTCCCGGCTCTGGGCGCGCTGCTGCGCAGCCATCGACCCTGCCTGGGCCGAGCCTCTGGCCAAGTCCCTGACCAGAACCACCTACGCCGAGCCCCACTGGTCGGCCTCCCGTGGTGCCGCGGTGGCGACCTCCAAGGTCCTGCTCTACGGTCTGCCCATCGTGCGCGATAGGACCGTGCAGTGGGCGCGGATCAACCCCGGTCAGGCCCGGGACATGCTGATACGCCAGGGCCTGGTCCAGGGCGATGTGCGCGAGCGCTTCCCGCATGACGGCTTCATCCAGGCCAATCGGCAGGTGCTCAGCGAGGCCGGCGAGCGTACCAGCCGGACCCGCCAGGTGACCGGCACCGTCACCGAGGAGGACCTCTACGACTTCTACCAGGAACGCATTCCCCAGGAGGCCACCTCCCTGGCCGCACTGGGCTCTTGGTGGCGGAAGCACCACGATGCGGACCCGCACCTGCTGGACTTCGACCCCGACAAGGTGGAGCGCCTGAACGACCAGTCCGCCTCCTACCGGCCCGGTGACTATCCGGACCACTGGCACACCCAGGGCATCGACGGCCGGCCCATGAATCTGCCCCTGACCTACCGCTATCAGCCGGGAGAGTCGGACGACGGCATCACGGTCCACATCCCCCTGCACTGCCTGAACCAGCTGACCCCAGGCCAATTCAGCTGGACCGTGCCCGGCCTTCTGGACGATTTGATCACAGCCACCATCAAGTCCCTGCCCAAGGCCCTGCGGGTCCAGTTCGTCCCCGCCCCTGATGCCGCCCGGACCATCCGCGCCTGGATAGACGGCCACTATCCCCTGCTGCCCGGCGCCGATCCGGCATCGGTAGAGCAGGCCACCTACGGATCAGCAGACCAGCATGCAGACGGAGACGAACACGGTGCAGGAGCCATCCCCGCTGGTGGCTGGCCGGACTTCGAGCAGGCCTTCACCGCCGCAGCAATCGATACGGTGGGAGCCCAGCTGCACCCTGAGGTCTTCACTCCAGCCAGGCTGGAACGGCTGCCTGACTACCTGCGGCCCACCTTCCAGGTGGAGGAGGATCGACGTCAGGGCCGCAAGGGTCACGGCCACCCCAAGGTCCTGGGCCGATCCAAGTCCTTGACCGACCTGCAGCGCGACCTGGCGGGACAGGCCCGACAGTCGGCCCGGTCCCGCGTGGACTCCCAGGCCAGCAAGGCCGCCCGACAGGGCCAGGTGGTCAAGAGTGCCGACCTGCTCCACCAGTCCGGCGCCACCACCAAACCCCGCGAAGTGCTGATCTGGCAGGCCGCCCTGGACAAGCTCCACCTGCCTGCCCAGCGAATCTCCTCACGCTGGCTGAGCCGGGAGGCCCTGATGCTGGCCTCGGCCCCCTATCCGGACACCTCCGCCCTGGCTGAGGACCTGCAGATGGCCGCTGTCAAGCGCCTGATTCCCCACACCGATGCCATCACCGACGATCGGACCCTACAGGAGGCTGTGGCCAGCGTCAGCCAGGTCTACGAGGATACTGTGTATCAGGTGGCCAAGGATGTAGTCGGCATTCTGGAGACTTCGGCACAGGTGGACAAGGCCGTGTCCGGACCGGCTGATCTGCCCCTGCTCTCGGTCCTGCAGTGGATACGCCAGCATTCGGCAAATCTCCTGGCCAAGGGCTTCATCGGGGCCGATCCACCCTATGCCCTGCCCCGTCTGCGCACATACCTGAAGGCCGACCTGATGCGCTTGGACAAGGCCCGCAGGGACAAGGATCGTGACGTACGATGGGCATGGCAGGCGCAGACCGCCCAGGATCTGGTGGACCAGGCGGCCAAGGCGGCCCAGGCTCTGCCCGCCGGTCCCGGACGAGACCAGGCCATGGACCGTGCGCAAAGGGGACGTTGGATGATGGAGGAGTACTTTGTCTCCATCTGGGCCCAGGAGCTGGGGACGGCCATCCCCGTCAGCCTGCAACGAATCAGGAAGGCGCTGGAAGGAAAACCATGAGCACAAGGCCATCGGGACCAAAACGCAGGGTCGGCACCAAACGCGGGCGGATTACCCTCCGCCGCGCGCAGACCCTGGGGGCAGCCCTGATGGCCATAGTCCTGATGGTCGCCCTGTGCATACTGGCCGTCCGCTTCGTCTCCTACCGGCTGATGGTCGGACGCGTCATCCGCCACCAGGAGCAGCTCTCCCAGGAGTATGTCTTCAATCCAGGCAGGATTATCACCGATCACCGCTTCCACGACACCGTGGACATGAACGCCGACGATGTTCAGGCCTTCCTGGACCAGAAGGGGGCATCCTGCAACGGATCCACCTGCCTACGAAGCCTGCAGATGGATGTTCCCGACCGCCCCAACGACGGCCTATGCGATGCCTACAAGGGTGGCAAGGGACAGAGCGCGGCTCAGATCATCGACGGATCCGCCCGCTCCTGTGGGATAAGTCAGAAAGTCCTCCTGACCATGCTGCAAAAGGAGCAGCATCTGGTGGCCACCGACCAGCCCCCCGCCCAGGTCCAGCTTCAGTCGGCCATGGGCCTCTCCTGCCCTGATGATGCAGACTGCGACACCCGCTATGCCGGATTCTTCAACCAGGTCTACGGGGCCGCCCACCGATTCCGCTACTATCAGGCCCACCGGGACCAGTACGCTTATCAGACCAAGGCCCTGAACGATGTACGCTTCAGCCCCGATGCCTCCTGTGGCAGCGGCAAGGTCTACATCGAGAACGATGCCACTGCACTGCTCTACATCTATACGCCCTACCAGCCCAACGAGGCAGCACTGCGGGCAGGCGACGGCGAAGGCAACCGCTGCTCAAGCTACGGCAATCGTAACTTCGTCATCATCTACAACAGCTGGTTCGGCCGATCGGACCAGTAAGCCCCGGATTCAAAGCTTGGGCAGGTAGTAGGCCAGCTCGTAGGGGGTGACCTGCCGGCTGTACCCGGCCCACTCCCGGTGCTTGTTGCGCAGGAAGTACTCGAAGGTCTGCTCACCCAGCACCTCGGCCACGAAGTCCGACTTCTCCATGACCTTGAGCGCTGCATCCAGGCTGTCAGGCAGGGGCTCAATGCCCATGGCCTGCCGCTCAGCGTCGGTCAGCTCCCAGACGTCGTCGCTGGTGGGCTCGCCCAGGGTCATCTTCTGCTCGATCCCGTCCAGGCCGGCAGCCAGCAGCACCGAGTATGCCAGATATGGATTGGCCCCCGGATCCAGCCCGCGGAACTCCATCCTGGCCGAGTTGCCCTTGCCGGGCTTGTACTGGGGTATGCGCAGGAGGGCGGACCGGTTGTTGTGCCCCCAGCAGACGTAGCTGGGCGCCTCAGCCCCGCCCCATAGACGCTTGTAGGAGTTGACGTACTGGTCGGTCACCGCGCAGATTTCGGCCGCATGGGCCAGGATGCCGGCGGCGAACTGCCGGGCCGTCTGGGACATGTTGAACTCCTGGCCCACCTCGTAGAAGGCGTTGGTGTCCCCCTCAAACAGGCTCAGATGGGTATGCATGCCCGACCCCGGCTGGTCGGTGAAGGGCTTGGGCATGAAGCTGGCGTAGATTCCCCGCTCCAAGGAGATCTCCTTGACCACGGTCCGGAAGGTCATGATGTTGTCGGAGGTGGTCAGGGCGTCGGCATAGCGCAGGTCGATCTCATTCTGTCCTGGTCCGGCCTCGTGGTGTGAGTACTCCACCGAGATGCCCATCTGCTCAAGCATGTTGACGCAGGCCCGCCGGAAGTCCATCCCCGGGCTGCGGGGCACATGGTCGAAGTAGCCGCCCTCGTCGATGGGGGTCGGGACCTGGGACCAGTCATCCTGGTTCTCAAACAGGTAGAACTCGATCTCCGGGTGGGTGTAGAAGATGAAGCCCTTCTCCTTGGCCTTGGCCAGGGCCCGCTTGAGCACGTGCCGGGGATCCCCGCTGCTGGGCTCGCCGTCCGGGGTGAGCACGTCGCAGAAGATTCGCGCTGTGCCCTGCGGCCCGCCCCTCCAGGGAAGAATCTGGAAGGTGGACGGGTCGGGCTTGACGATCATGTCGTCCTCGGAGACCCTGGTCATGCCCTCGATGGCCGAGCCGTCGAAGCCCAGCCCCTCCTCGAAGGCCACCTCCAGCTCGGTGGGCGCTATGGCCACCGACTTCAGGGTTCCCAAGACATCGGTGAACCAGAGACGAATGAACCGGACATCGCGCTCCTCGACAGTGCGCAGCGCGAACTCCTCTTGCTTATCCATAGAGCTTATGCTCCCATTCCTATATTTCGCGGATTTGCTTATAGCGTTAACAATGCCCAGAGACCAGGTCCAGTGCCTGCTCCAGGGTGAAGGCCCCCTCATAGAGGGACTTGCCCAGGATGGCGCTGTCCACACCCCGATCGGCCAGGTCCAGGATGTGGCTCAAGTCATCCAGGCTGGATATGCCTCCCGAGGCGGTCACCTTGGCCGGGGTCCGGGCAGCCACCTGCCCGAGCAGATCCAGATTGGGGCCGGTCATCATCCCGTCGCGGGTCACGTCGGTGACCACGTACCGGCTGCACCCGTTCCGGTCCAGTCGCTCCATGGCCTCAAAAAGGTCGCCGCCCTGTCTGGTCCAGCCCCGGGCGGCCAGGGTGTGTCCGCGCACGTCCAGCCCCACACAGACCTTCTCTCCGTAGCGACCCAGAACCTGGCTGGTCCATTCCGGATTCTCCAGAGCCGCCGTGCCGATGTTGACCCGGGTGGCGCCTGCATCCAGGGCTGCCTCCAGGCTGGCGTCGTCGCGGATGCCCCCGCTGAGCTCCACCTTGACGCGATCCCCCAGCTCGTTGACCAGGGCGGACAGCTTGTCGCGATTGTCGCCCGTGCCGAAGGCCGCATCCAGGTCGACCAGGTGGAGCCACTCGGCACCCTGGTCTACCCAGGCCTTGGCTGCATCGGCAGGCTCCCCGTAGACCTTCTCGGAACCGGAGACCCCTTGCTTCAGGCGAACCGCCTTTCCGTCACGGACATCGACAGCGGGTAGGAGCGTCAGCATCTCATTCACCTTTCTCGGAAGGGCGTCCGGAAGCCCTGGGAAGGGTCCGCACCCAATTGGTCAGCAGCCGCGCGCCGGCCTGTCCGGACTTTTCAGGATGGAACTGGGTGGCACTCAAGGGGCCGCATTCATAAGCGGCCACGAATCTGCTGCGTCCGTAGGTGGCCCAGGTGACCAGCGGTTCACCGAAAGAGGCGTCCTGTATGGTCTTGTCCGACTCTGGCTGGACTGACCCTGTCTGGCTGTCGCTATGTTTATTCAATGCTGATACTCGCACAGACAGATCGGGCTGCGCCGCCATAGCGGCATAGGAGTGGACGAAGTAGAAGCGCTGATCCTGGACACCTGCCAGTAGTCGTGTTCCCTGAGGCGCCTGGACATGGTCCCAGCCCATATGGGGCACTACATCGGCATCCAGCTTGGTCACCCGACCGGGGATCAGGCCCAGCCCGGGCTCGCTGTGGCCGTCTTCGTCCCCAAACTGGAACATGACCTGAAGACCTATGCAGACCCCAAGAACAGGCAAGCCCTGGGCCAGACGATCCAGGATGATGCGGTCGCCGCCTACGGCCCGCAACCCCGCCATACAGGCCCCGTAGGCCCCCACGCCGGGTATGACCAGGCCGTCGGCCTTCATGGCCAGGTCCGGGTCGGCGCTGATCTGCGCATCGACCCCAAGCTGGGAGAGGGCATGCACCATGGATCTGACATTGCCGAACCCATAGTCAAGCACCTGTATCCTGGTCATGTTCCTCCTAGCCAAGTCTCCTGTCTGAAGTTCCATTCGACTTGATTATTCGACGCGGCCCTTGCGAGTCGATCCTCCGGCCCCGAACCTGGTGTGCGAGGCGATGATGCCCATGGCCTTCTCGCGGTTGTACTCCCCCGAGTCAAAGATGGCGGCCCCATCCTGGCGCAGCCTGTCTACTGTGGTGGTCCCGATCATCAGGTCCTCCACAAAGTCGGCGGTGGCGGCAAAGAGAATGGGCGGTGCAAGCGTCTGACCTGATTGTCCGCTGATCCAGAGGGTCACCTCGAGCTTGTCGGCCCGGTTGACTGCCAGAATGGCGCTGAGCCCGGATACGACCGTGGTCAGATCGCGGATGGCTGCCTCAGGGCCGTCCCCGTCCAGATTTCTCAGGACGGCCACGGCACCCTCACGGGCCTGGATGCACCATGCAGAAATATCGGATATCTGGCAGAAGGCCGCCAGAAGCTCTGCAGATGCCAGACGGGTCACCATGACGGCGGCCTTGGCCCTGTTGCCGATCAGGCCTTCAAGCTCCTGATCGAAGTCAGCCGCAGCGCCATCAGCCTCGTCCGGTTCCACCGACCCTTGGTCAGCGGGCTTGGAATCCATGCCGGTCTCGGCATTCAAGCCTGATCCAGAGCGTTCAGCTGACTGATCAGCTTGATCCTGACCCTCATTGAACTCGGCCTCAAAGCTGGCCAAGGCCCGCTCGACTTCTTCCTCACTCAGATGATGGCCGGAATCCGGCAGGTCCTGATTCTTGCTGTCCTTGTTGTCGTGTTCATCGGCGCTCATAGCGACCCCTTGGTGCTGGGGATGCCCTTCACCCTGGGATCAGGCTCCACAGCGAAACGAAGAGCCCTGGCCAGAGCCTTGAATTCTGCCTCGGCGATGTGGTGCGGGTCCCTGCCCGACAGGAGGGTCAGGTGCAGGCAGATGCCGGCGTGCAGGGCAATGGACTCCATGACGTGCCTGACCAGGGAGCCAGTGAAGTGCCCGCCGATCATGGCGTACTGGAACCCCTCAGGCTCACCGGTGCATACCGCATAGGGCCTGCCGGAAATGTCGACCACGGCTCGGGCCAGGGCCTCGTCCAGGGGGACGGTGGCGTCGGCGAAGCGCTTGATGCCCCGCTTGTCTCCCAGGGCCTGGGCCAGGGCCTCGCCAAAGACGATGGCCACATCCTCAACGGTGTGATGGACGTCGATCTGGGTGTCCCCGCTGGCCTTGATTGTCAGGTCGATCAGGGAATGCCTACCCAGGGCCGTCATCATATGGTCATAGAAAGGAACCGAGGTGTCGATGTCGGTCACCCCGGTGCCATCCAGGTCCAGACTCAGGCTCACCTTGGATTCACTGGTCTGGCGGGTGATGGTGGCTGTTCTGCCTGCCATTGCTGTTCCTCCGCTTTCTGCCGCACACTCCAGTCCGCACTAGGTCTTCTGCGCGGCGTCTAGACCACCAGCATAGCCGTTCCGCTGGTCTGCATCCTCCTAGAACCGCTTGAGGACCTGGACCAGGGTTTGGCGGAATCGCTCCATCTCCGCGTCCGTGCCCATGCAGACCCTCAGGTAGCCCTGGGGACCTACGGCACGGATCAGTACGCCTTCATCCTTCATGGCCTCGAAGACGGCATCGCGGTCGGGGAAGGTGCCGAAGAGGATGAAGTTGGAGGCAGAGGGGACCACGGTCAGGGGCCGGCCATGGAACTCCTGTCCGGCCAGCCACTTGGCGGTTTTCTGACGGGTCTGGCGAAGCTTATCCACCCGAGCCAGCTGGAGGTCGGTGTGCTCCAGGGCAGCCAGGGCCGCAGCCTGGGTCAGGGCGCTCAAGTGGTAGGGCATCCGGACGATGCGGACCGCGTCGACTATTCCCTGGGATGCTGCCAGGTAGCCCACCCTGGCCCCGGCGAAGGCGAAGGCCTTGGACATGGTCCGGCTGACCGCCAGGTGGTCGTACTGCCCGATCAGACTGACCGCCGAGGGGGTGCCCGGGTCTCGGAACTCGATGTAGGCCTCGTCCACGACCACGATGGGTCGGGCGGAGGAATCCGCGCCCGTTACAGGGACCTTGGAGCAGACCTCCAGGAGTCTGATCAGCTGATCCATGGGCAGGGGCGTCCCCGTGGGATTGTTGGGGCTGGTCACCAGGACCATGGAGGGGCCCAGCTCCTTGATGCGCTCGATGGTCGTATCCATATCCAGACTGAAATCGGGCAGCCGGTGGGCCAGCTTCCAGTCGGTGAAGGTATCCCTGGCATATTCGGGATACATGGAGTAGGTCGGATCGCAGCCCAAGGCGGTCCTGCCCGGCCCACCGAAAGCCTGGAAGAGCTGGAGCATGATCTCATTGGACCCGTTGGCAGCCCAGATCTGGTCGGGTTGGAGCGAGACCCCAGACTCCTTCTTCAGATAGGTGGCCAAAGCCCGCCGCAGTTCCTCATGTTCCCTGTCCGGATAGCGGTTGAGACCGGGGGCCACCTGGCGCACGCGCCGGCAGATGGCATCGACCACCTCCTGGTCCAGGGGGTAGGGGTTTTCATTGACGTTCAGGCATACCGGCACGTTCAGCTGGGGGGCGCCGTAGGGTTCCTCCCCTACCAGGTCCGTGCGGAGAGGCAGATCGACGGGTATGGCACTCACCTTAGGCCGGCCTTCTCTTCGTTGGCTTCCAGGTCGGCCTTGTCGTAGGGATCGTCCAGGAACCGGCTCAGGACGCATTCCCCATGGGCGGGCAGATCCTCGGATACCGCGAAATCATTGATCTTGGCAGCGATGGGCTTGAGCCCTTCCTGGTCATATTCGATGACTTCGACAGGCTTCATGAAGGTGTGGACGCCCAGGGCCACGTCGAACCGGGCGGTTCCGCCTGTGGGCAGGACGTGGTTGGATCCTGACATGTAGTCACCCAGGGGCACAGGAGAGTAAGGACCGCGGAAGATGGCGCCGGCATTCCGAATCCGGTCGATGACGGTGTCGGGATCGGCCGTCTGAACCTCCAGGTGCTCGGCGGCATAGGCATTGGCGACGTCGACGGACTGGTCGATTCCGTCGGTCAGAATGATTCCTGACTGGTTACCGCCCAGGGAGGTACGCACCCGGTCGGCATGCTCGGTCCTAGGCACCCTGTGCCCCAGAGCCTCCTGAACACCCTGGGCCAGTTCCAGGCTGTCGGTGATCAGCACCGAGCCGGCCAGCTCGTCATGTTCGGCCTGCCCGATCAGGTCTGCCGCCACCCAGTCGGGGTTGGCCTGCCCGTCGGCAAGAATAGCGATTTCCGTGGGCCCGGCCACGGCATCGATGCCCACCATGCCGGAGACCATCTGCTTGGCCGTCGCCACAAAGATGTTGCCCGGGCCGGTGATCTTGTCGACCGGGTCGCAGAGAATCTCCCCGTCCTGGGGCTCGGATCCCCTGGCCCCGTATGCGAACATGGCTATAGCCTGGGCACCGCCCACGGCATAGACCTCGTCCACTCCCAGAATGGCACAGGTAGCCAGGATGATGGACGCTGGCAGACCGCGAGGGTCGTCGGATGCGGGCGGAGTGGCCACGGCCAGGGAATCGACACCGGCAATCTGGGCGGGGACTGCGTTCATGATGACCGAGGAAGGATACAGGGCCTTGCCTCCCGGCACGTAGAGGCCCACGCGTTCAATCGGGATCCACCGCTCGCTGACCCTGGCACCGGGTGCCAGGTCGGTGGCCATGGGCTTGGGCACCTGGGTGGTGCAGACCTTGCGGATGCGGCTAACGGACTCCTCGATTGCCGCCCTGACCTTGGGATCCAGCTGCTCCAAGGCCTCCTGCATGGCCGATGCCGGGACCCTCAGATCATGAGGACGCACATGATCGAACTTCTCCTCCAGGTCGCGCAGGGCCGCGGCCCCGTGCTCGCGCACCTGGTCCAGTATGGGCTGCACCTGGGCACTGGCCTCCCGGGTACCCATATCGGCCCGGGGCATGGCGGCGAGGAGTTGGGCGCGGGACATGGCCTTCCCACGCAGATCCATGGTTCTCATCATGAGCTTTGACATACTTTGATGGTAGTGAACTTTTGTGTCACCAAAGCCAGCGACTCACCACCGTCCCAAATGGTGAGACGCTTCCGGGCGCGTCCTAGGCCGACGGCAGACAGGAGGGCCCGAAGACGGACTTGATCTCGGCCATCATAGAGGTGTCGTGCCGGGTGCGGAATCCATCGCCAAAGGTCAACAGACGCACGTTGCCACGGTCGTCGGTGACAGCCAGACGGACCTGGCAGTATCCGGGGTGGGACTTGAGTATCCGGGCCAGCCGCTCCATGTGCCCACGATCCAGGGCCTGCCTGGGCAGCGTGATGGTCAGAGGCCGCTCGTCCGCCGACTCCAGGACGGGCACCTCCATATCGTTGACGCGGATGTTGGTGGCCTCGTCCCGCAGCTCGACCACTCCCCTCACCCGAATGACCGAGTCCAGTACCAGGTCGTCCGAGTGGGCGTCATAGACCTTGCCGAAGAACATGCATTGGATGGAGCTCTCCAGGTCCTCGATGGTGACGATGGCCCAGGGATTGCCCTTCTTGGAGACCCGGCGGTCCACCGCAGTGACCAGTCCGGCCAAGGTCACCGCCTTGCCATCCATGCTCTTGGACCGGTTGAGCAGCTGGGCGATGGACATATCGCGCATGCCGGCCAGAACCGAGGTCATACCGCTCAGCGGGTGGTCGGACACATATAGGCCCAACATCTGTCGCTCGAAGTTGAGCTTGGTGGACTTGTCCCACTCGTCGATGTCAGGCACGGTCACCTGGGCGTCGCCCAGTGCATCCTGCTGGGGTTCGTCGTCATCCGCGTCGGCGAAGAGGTCGAACTGGCCCTCGGCCTGCTTGCGCTTGATGGGCATGACCTGGTCGACGGCCTCATCGTGGATCTGGAAGAGAGCCCTTCTGTTGGGGTCGATGCTGTCAAAGGCACCGCCCTTGATCAGGGATTCCACGGTTCGCTTGTTGAGGACCTCCATGGGCACCCGCTTGACGAAGTCCATGAAGTTGACGTACTTGCCCCGGGGCCCCTGGCGCTCCTTGATGATGTCCGCCACCACCTTGTCGCCCACATTGCGGATGGCGCCCAGGCCAAAACGGACCACGTCGCCGACAGCGGAGTACTCGGACACGGACTCGTTGATATCGGGCGCCAGGATGCGGATGCCCATCCTTCTGGCCTCGCCCAGGTAGAGGGCGGTCTTGTCCTTGTTGGTCCGCTCGTTCTGCAGCAGGGCGGCCATGAACTCCACCGGATAGTGGGTCTTCAGATAAGCGGTCCAGTATGCAATCAGGGCGTAGGCCGCGGAGTGTGCCTTGTTGAAGGCGTAGCCGGAGAAGGGCACCAGAACATCCCAGACCGCCTGGGCGGCCTCCTGGGAATAACCGTGCTCTTTCATGCCCTCGAAGAAGGGGACCTGCTCCTTGGCCAGGACGTCGGGCTTCTTCTTGCCCATGGCCCTTCGCAGCACATCGGCTCGACCCAGGGAGTAGCCGGCCAGAATTCGGGCTGCGGACTGGACCTGCTCCTGGTAGACAATCAGGCCGTAGGTCTCGTCCAGCACGCCCGCCAGGGGCTTGGCCACCTCGGGGTGGATGGGCTCTATCTTCTGCAGTCCGTTCTTGCGCTTGGCGTAGTTGATGTGCGAGTTCATATCCATGGGCCCTGGCCGGTAGAGGGCGATAAGGGCGGAAATGTCGTTGAAGTTGTCAGGCTTGAGCATGCGCAGCAGGGAGCGCATGCCGTCGCCATCGAGCTGGAAGACGCCCAGGGTGTCGCCCCGGGACAACAGCTGATAGGTCTCCTTGTCGTCCAAGGGGACCTTCTCGATGCTGATGGGCTCCTTGCCATTGCGCTCGATGTTGTTGACCGTGTCCCTGATGACCGTGAGGTTGGACAGCCCCAGGAAGTCCATCTTGACCAGCCCCAGGGTTTCGCAGGTGTGGTACTCGAAGGTTGTGGTCACCGTGCCGTCGGTGCGTTCCATCAGTGGCGAGGTGTTGGTGATGGGATTGGATGCCATGATGGTGGCGCAGGCGTGCACGCCTGTCTGGCGTATGATGCCCTCGATGCCCTTGGCCTCCTCGGTGATCCGCTTGACGTCCGGATTGGACTCGTACAGGTCGCGGAATTCCTTGGCCTCCGGGTAGCGCTTGGACTGGGGATCGAAGATCTCCTTGAGGCTCATATCCTTGCCGTTGACCGTGGGCGGCAGGGCCTTGGTGACCTGGTCGCCCACAGAGTACTCGTAGTCCATGATCCTGGCGGAGTCCTTCAGGGCCTGCTTGGTCTTGATGGTGCCATAGGTCACGCACTGGGCCACCTTGTCGGAGCCGTACTTGCGGCCCACGTAGTCCAGGACCTTCATGCGTCCCTCGGGGTCGAAGTCCACGTCGATATCGGGCAGGGAGACGCGCTCGGGGTTGAGGAAGCGCTCGAAGATCAGCCCGTGCTTGAGCGGGTCCAGCTCGGTGATGCCCATGGCGTAGGCCACCATGGATCCTGCCGCCGATCCACGGCCCGGGCCCACCATGATTCCGTGGTTCTTGGCCCAGTTGATGTAATCGGCCACCACAAGGAAGTATCCGGTGAACTGCATCTGGCAGATGACCCCGCACTCGTAGTCGGCCTGGTGGGAGACCTCCTCGGGCACCCCGTCCGGGTAGCGGTTCTTCAACCCCTCGTCCACCTTCTTCAGGAAGAGCGAGGTCTCGTCCCAGCCCTCCGGGCAGTCGAAGCGGGGCATGAAGGCCCCGTCCTCGTGGTCGTCGAACATGACGTTGCAGCGTTCCGCAATCTCCAGGGTGTTGTCGCAGGCTTCGGGGAACTCCTTGAAGATCTCGCGCATCTCCTGGGCCGAGCGGATATAGTAGCCGCTGCCATCGAACTTGAAGCGGCCGGGGTCGGTCAGCCGGGATCCCGAGTTGATGCAGAGCAGGGCATCCTGGGCCGAGGCATCCTCCTTGCGCACATAGTGCGAATCGTTGGTGGCCACCAGGGGGGCATCCAGACGACGGGCGATCTCCAGCAGATCCTTGGTCACCCGGTGCTCAATCTCCAGCCCGTGGTCCATCAGCTCCACGTAGTAGTTCTCCTTGCCGAAGATGTCCTGGAATTCCCCGGCGGCCCGTAGGGCCTCGTCGAACTGGCCCAACCTCAGCCTGGTCTGGACGATGCCCGAGGGGCAGCCGGTGGTGGCGATGACCCCCTTGTGGTAGGTGGACAGCAGATCCTTGTCCATTCGGGGCCACTTGCCTACCAGGCCCTCCAGATTGGCAACCGAGGAGGCCTTGATAAGGTTGACCAGGCCCGTGTCATCGCTGGCCCAGAGCGTCATGTGGGTGATGAAGCCGCCGCCGGAGACATCGTCGGAACGCTGCTCGTCGGTTCCCCAGTGGACCCGGCTCTTGTCCTGGCGGGCCGTCTCGGGGGTCACGTAGGCCTCGATGCCGATGATGGGTTTGATGTCGGCATCCACGGCCGTTCGCCAAAGTTCATAGGCCCCGTGCATGTTGCCATGGTCGGTGATGGCCACAGCAGGCTGTCCCAGCCGTCCCACTTCGGCAACCAGATCGGGAATCCTGCTGGCCCCGTCCAGGGTGGAATAGTGGGTGTGGGTGTGAAGGTGAACGAAGTCTGACCGGGTTGAGGACATATCTCCAACTTACCCAGGACCCTGGCCGAATCGCCGGAGTGCGCTAGCTGCGTATACCAGTGGCGCTCTGACGTTCGATCTGCAGGGACCGGCGCAGATCAGCCGGGTAGGAGGAGACCACCTTGGTCCAGATTTTGGTGCGGGGATGGCGGAATTCCAGGCGCATGGCGTGCAGCCACTGCCGCTTCAGGCCCAGCCTGTCCGCCAAATCGGGATTGGCCCCATACATGTGGTCACCCACCAGGGGATGGCCTATTGATGAGAAGTGCACGCGTATCTGATGGGTGCGCCCGGTCTCCAGATTGACACTGACCAGGGTGGCCGAGCCGAAGCGCTCCAGCACATCCCAGTGGGTGATGGCCTCCTTGCCGGCAGGGGTGACCGTGAAGCGGAAGTCCGAGACCCGAGCCCGTCCGATGGGGGCCTCGATGGTGGCCTTGTCCTCGGAAAGATTGCCTTGGACCAGGGCGTGGTAGATCTTGACCACCTCATGCCGGGCGAACTGCCGACGCATCTCCTTGTAGGCCAGGTCGGACTTGCAGACCAGCATGAGGCCGCTGGTGCCCGCGTCCAGGCGGGAGACGATGCCCTGGCGGCCCTGGGCCCCCATGGAGGTGATGTGGGTGCCCCGCTGCAGGAGGCTGCCCAGAACCGTTGGTCCGGTCCAGCCTATTGAGGGATGCGCCGCCACACCCACCGGTTTGTCGACGACGACCACATCCTCGTCCTCGTAGACCACCGGCATGTCCTCGGCCACCGGCTCCACCTGTTTGACTGGCTCGGGCTCGTCCAGCTCTATCAGATCACCGCTCATCAGGGTGGTGGCCTTGTTCACCCGACGGCCCATAATCCGCACATGGCCCTGGGCCACCAGTTCGCTGGCCTTGGCCCTGGACAGGCCCAGCATCTTGGACAGGGCCATGTCCAGGCGCCGACCCACCAAGGCATCCGGTGCGGGAAGAAGCCGGGTCACTTGGCCGCTCCCCCATCTTTTTCGGGCTTGTCCCTGTCGCTGAATCGCACATTGCAGATAATGAGCACCACCACGGCCACGCCTGCCAGGGTCAGATAGACGTCGGCCACATTGCCCACCGACCAGCCGTAGTCCAGAAAGTCGACCACGGCACCGTCAAGAAAACCGGAGGCATAGGCCACCCTGTCGATCAGATTGCCTGCTGCCCCGGAGAAGGCCAGGGAAAGCACCAAAGTCCAGAGCATGGAGGTGGTGCGCAAAGCCAGAACAATGATGAGCAGGCAGGCTGCCAGGGCAATCAGGGATATGATCCAGGTACTCCCCGACCCCAATCCAAGAGAGGCCCCGGGGTTGCGCACCAGACGCAGTCCACGCAATGGTCCAGGCAAGGCCACCCTGACACCGTTGCCCAGCCGAGCCAGAGCCAGGGCCTTGGTCACCTGGTCCAGGGCTATGGCCACTGCCGCCAGAGTGACGAAGACGGCCACGCGCCCGCGCAGCCGTCCCTTGTGTGTGTTCTTCGTCATTACCGGATGGAATCAGTGGGCCTGTTCGGACTTCTTTTCCATGGACTGGTAATTGCTGGTGTCCGAAATCTGGTTGATCAGCTGGTTGAGGAACTCGGTCAGCTTGCTGCGGTAGCCCGCCTCGAACTGCTTGAGCCCCTGGATGTTCTCCTCCAGAACCTTGGACTGATCCACGAGCTTATTCTTGACATCGGCGGCATAGCGGTCAGCGCTGTCGCGAGTGTTCTTGTCGTACTCCTGGGCGCGCGTCTGCACCTGGGTCTCGTACTCGTCGGCCTGGGTGTGCTGGCGCTTGGAATAGGCGTCGGCATCGGAACGGGTCTTGACCGAGTACTCGTCGGCCTGGGAGCGTATACGCTGCGAGTAGCCATCAGCCTCGGAGTGGACTCGCTTGGAGTACTCGTCCACCTCGGCACGGGTTCTCTTGGAGTAGTCCTCCGCCTTCTTGACGATGTCGTCGTGCTGGGCGTGACCTTCGGCAACCAGCTGGGAGGCATTGGCTTTGCCCTTGTCCACATACTGATCGTGCAGCTGCATGGCCAGGGTGAGCATGGCGGTGGCCCTCTCGGGTTCGCTGCTGGCTTCGGCGCCAGCACCAGCAATCCGCTGTAGGCTGCCCGTTTCGGTGGAGGGCTCGGACTTGGAGACCTGCTGACGCAGCTGCTCCTCGCGCTTGCGGGACTCCTCCAGCTGCTTGTTGAGCTGCTCGGTACGCTGCTGCTGCTCCTGAGAGGCCTTCTGTGCCTGGGTGACCTGCTGGCGGGCCGTGGCCATGCTCTGCTGGGAGGCATTGAGCTGGTTGGTCAGAGCCTGGACCTGCTGGCGGGCCTGGTCGCGCTCCTTTTGCATGGCCGTCAGTTGGTTGGTCAGCGCCTGGGTGTTGGTGCCCGCGGCGGCCTGGGCGGTCAGCTGGTCGATCTGCGAGTTGAGCTGCTCGACCTGACGCTTGAGCTGATCGTTCTGGGAGGCCAGGGTCTTGACCTGACTCTGGGACTCGGCCAGGAGACGCTTGGTCTGGGCATCCACGGCAGGCTGCTGGGCGGCATTACCCTGGGCCTGCTTCAAATCCCGGTTTTCTGTCTGCAGGGATTCCACCTGAGCCGTCAAGTCGGAAATCTTCGAATTCAGCGAGGCCACATCGGTGCCGAGGGACTGGGTGGAAGCAGCGTTGCCTTGCATGGCCTGCTTGCCCAGGGCTTCAACCGTATCGGTGACCTGATCCAGGAAGTCGTCGACCTCGTCGACGTCGTAGCCTTCCTTAAACCGCACTGTCTGGAAGGTATGCTCCCTTATGTCATTAGGCGTCAATAGAGCCATATGTTTCTCCACCTCGCTTCAGGCCAACCAGCCCGATTGTGTTCTCTTACTGCATGCTAGCACGGAGTCTGCCGTATCCGCGGTCTTGCTTTCTACCCCAGCAGCACCTGAATGATGATCAGGGCGGCGTAGAGCACCATGAAGGAGACATCGAGCTGAATCCTACCCATGGGCAGAGGCGGGATGTACCGGCGCAGCCAGCGCAGGGGCGGCTCGGTCAAGGCATAGATGACCCGAATGAGCGAAGCCACGAAGCCACGGGGATACCAGCGGGGCGACAGAACCAGGACCCAGTCCAGAATCATCCGCACGAAGAGGATGAGCAGGTAGGTCTCAATGCAGATGTCTACCAGATATCGAAGAAAAGGAACAAGCATGCGTCTTTAGACTCCTGCGGACACGGCTGCCAGGGGATCGGTCACTGGGCGAAAAGCCCCTTGGCCGAAGAGCCTGACTCGGGCTCCTCCACCTTGATATTGACCTGTGCAGGACTGAGTAGGAAGACCCTGGGGGTGACCCGCTCAATGGACCCGCGTACCCCGAAGACCACTCCGGCCGAGAAATCGACGATCCTGTAGGCCACCGACTCGGACACGCCAGTCAGGTTGAGGACCACCGGCACCCCATCCCGCAGGGCCCTGCCAACCATTTGGGCGTCTTCATAGGACTTGGGATGGATGGTGGTGATGCGGTTGATCCGGCTCTGGAAGGGTGTGGACTCGGCCTCCTGGCTGCTGGACGTGGATTGCGGAGCCATGGGAGTCACAGAGTGATCGGTGTCGAAGCCATCGCGGGCCTCGTCATCGTCGGCCAGGTCGTCGTCATCGTCATCCACGACATCCGACATGCCGAAAAAGGACATTGCGTTCTTCATCAATCCTGCCATACCTGCTCCTTCGCCTGATTACCGCAGAAAGTCAGGGATATCCAGATATCCCGGGTCGGAGGTGCCATCGTCGCCGGAGGCTGGGGGCACCACATCGTGTTCGGAGGTCTCATCGGACTCCGCCTGTACGGACGGAGTCGTCAGCGGCTGCTGAGGCTCCTGGGCCGGCGTGGCCGCTGCCGGTGCGGTGGTCGTGTCCACTGCAGGGGCCGGGGTCTCGTCCTTCTTAGGGGTGGGATCGAATCCGGCGGCGATGACCGTGACCCGCACCTCGTCCCCGTAGGCATCGTCCAAGGCCAGGCCCCAGATGATCTGCGCCTCGGGATGGATGGCATCCTGAACCAGCTGAGCGGCCGCAGAGGCCTCCTGCATGCTCAGGTCGGTGGGACCAGCCACGTTGATCAGGGCCCCATGGGCGCCCTCGATGCTCTCCTCCAGGAGCGGAGAGGAGATGGCAATCTCGGCGGCCTGGGTGGCTCGATCCTCGCCCCTGGCTGCGCCGATGCCGAAGAGGGCGGTGCCGGCATCCTTCAAGATGGCGGTGACATCGGAGAAGTCCACGTGAATGTAGGAGTTCATGGTAATCAGATCGGTGATGCCCTGAACACCTGCCAGCAGGGCGGTGTCGGCGGTCTTGAAGGCATCCATGACCGAGACCGTGCGATCCGAGAGATCCAGAAGCCGGTCATTGGGGATAACGATAAGGGCATCGACCTCCTTGCGCAGGTTCTCGATGCCCGATTCGGCGGAAGCGGAGCGCCTGGGCCCCTCAAAGGTGAAGGGACGGGTGACCACGGCGATGGTGAGCGCGCCTTGCTGACGGGCTGCACGCGCTACCAGAGGGCTGGCACCGGTGCCAGTGCCGCCACCCTCGCCTGCAGTGACGAAGACCATATCGGCGCCCTTGAGGACCTCTTCGATGTCGGACTGATGGTCCTGGGCGGCCTTGGCGCCCTTCTCGGGATCGGCTCCAGCTCCCAGGCCGCGGCTGTTGGCATCAGATAGGGAGATCTTCACATCGGCTTCTGAGCGCAGGAGATCCTTGGCATCGGTATTGATGGCCACAAATTCGACATTCTGCAGACCTTCGGCGATCATACGATTGACAGCATTGCCACCGGCTCCACCAACACCAACGACCTTGATGTTGGTCTTGTCATTGAAATTGTCATTCTGGGCAATCTCGCTCACAGTATGCTCCCGTCACTCACGTTACGCTCAACTCTAGCGCAGGTCATATACGCCAACACGCATTTGCCCACAGGCGTTCCGACCCTCCCTGACGGCCGTGGGCCTAGGGTCCGGGAGGTCAGAGCCAACCGCCCTGGCCTTCCGAAAGAACCTCCACGCCGTTCTGTCCGTATTCTAAACCATGATTCTAGACCCGGGTGCGCATGGTTGGTGACGGAAATATTTCCGGCTTCAGTAGGAGGCGTCCATGGGGTCGTTGCCGAAGAGCGTCTCGCGCTCCTGATGGGTGGTGGTCCGCGAATCCAGCCAGCCATAGGGCAGGCGGACCTTCTTGGCATAGCGGACCCGACCCCGGGGCTTGCCAGCCACGGCCCGCGGATAGGGCATGTCCTGGTCCAGATTGGCGATGCAGCGGTCCATATCCTCCAGGCTCTCGCAGGACATGAAGCCGCGGCGTACCTGGCCGCCTACGGCGAAGCCCTTGAGATACCAGGCCACGTGCTTGCGCATATCGTGGACGGCCATGCGCTCGTCACCGTCATAGAACTCGACCAGAAGCCTGGCGTGGCGGGCCATGATGGCTCCCACCTGACCCAGGGTTGGCTCCTGCCGTTCCGTAGAGCCGGCCAGGGCCGTCGCGATGTCGGCAAAGAGCCAGGGACGGCCCTGACAGCCCCGGCCTATGGCCACGCCTGCGCAGCCGGTCTGGGCGAACATGTCCAGGGCATCCTCGGCGGTCCAGATGTCACCGTTGCCGAAGACGGGGATGTCTACGGCCTGGACCAACTGAGCGATCCGGTCCCAGTCGGAATGGCCGCCATAGTATTCAGCCGTGGTCCTGGCGTGCAGGGTGACGGCGGCGCACCCCTCCTCCTGGGCGATATGGGCCGCCTCCATAAAGGTCTCATGCTGGTGGTCGATGCCCACCCGGATCTTTGCGGTGACGGGGATTCCGGCAGGGGAACAGACAGCGACCACCCGATGGACCAGTTCGGCAAAGAGGTCGGTCTTCCAGGGCAGGGCGGACCCGCCGCCATGCCTGGTGACCTTGGGGACCGGGCAGCCGAAGTTCATATCGATATGATCGGCCCAGCCGGCATCGACCACCATCCGGGTGGCTTGCTCCATAATCTGCGGGTCCACTCCGTACAGCTGCAGGGAGCGCACCTTCTCCTGAGGGGCGAAGCGGCAGAGCCGGAAGGCCTTGGGGTTGCGCGCCACCAGAGCCCGGGCCGTCACCATCTCCCCCACATACAGTCCGTCGGGTCCATACTCGCGACAGAGCAAGCGGAAGGGCCAGTTGGTCACGCCCGCCATAGGCGAAAGCATGACCGGAACAGGTACGGTTATCGGGCCCAGCTTCACCGGGGCAACCTTTGGGGTCTGGCGATCAGTCTCAGTACCGGCCACCGGCCTCGGCCACCTTGATGGGTTCGCTTTCGTCCGTGCCCGGCTCGCTGGCCAGGTCCGTGTAGCCGTCAGCGGCGCGCGTACCGGTCAGGTCGGACGGGCCCATGGGGTAACGGACACGCTGCTCGCCTACAACCTTGCGCACATAGTCCTCCACCTGCTCCAGGGCCACGCGGTCCTGCTGCATGGAGTCGCGGTTGCGGATGGTGACGGCCTTGTCGTCCAGGGTGTCGAAGTCCACGGTGATGCACAGGGGTGTGCCGATCTCATCCTGACGACGGTAGCGGCGGCCGATTGCACCGGACTCGTCGTAGTCCACCATCCACTCGTTCTGGCGCAGGTCGGCGGCCAGGTCGTGGGCGATCCGCTGCAGATCAGGCTTCTTGGACAGGGGCAGGACCGCGGCCTTGACCGGGGCCAGCCTCGGATCCAGACGCAGCACGGTGCGACGGTCGACCCCGCCCTTGGTGTTGGGGGCCTCGTCCACGTCATAGGCATCCACCAGGAAGGCCATCAGCGAGCGCGTCAGACCGGCCGCGGGCTCGATCACGTAGGGAATGTAGCGTTCCCCGCTGGCCTGGTCGAAGTAGCTCAGGTCCTCGCCCGAGTGCTCGGCATGGGCCTTGAGGTCGTAGTCGGTGCGGTTGGCCACGCCCTCCAGCTCGCCCCACTCGGAGCCCTGGAAGCCGAACCGGTACTCGATGTCAACGGTCCTCTTGGAATAGTGGGCCAGCTTCTCCTTGGGGTGCTCGTAATGGCGCAGGTTTTCGGGCTTGACGCCCAGGTCTACGTACCAACGGGTCCTGGCGTCGATCCAGTACTGATGCCATTGTTCGTCGGTGCCGGGGTGGACGAAGAACTCCATCTCCATCTGCTCGAACTCGCGGGTACGGAAGATGAAATTGCCGGGCGTTATCTCGTTGCGGAAGCTCTTGCCCATGTTGGCGATGCCGAAGGGGGGCTTGGAGCGGGAGGAGGCCATGACGGACTTGAAGTCCACGAAGATGCCCTGGGCGGTCTCGGGGCGCAGGTAGTGTAGGCTCTTTTCGTCCTGGACGGGACCCAGGTGGGTCTGCAGCATCATGTTGAAGTCGCGCGGCTCGGTCCACTGGCCCTTGGTGCCGCAGTCCGGGCAGGGGATGTCCTTGAGGCCGTTTTCCGGATCGTGGCCGTGCTTCTCGACGTAGGCCTCCTCCAGGGTGTCGGCCCGGTGACGCTTGTGGCAGTTCAGGCACTCGATCAGAGGGTCGTTGAATACGGACACATGGCCCGAGGCCTCCCAGACCGCTGTGGGCAGGATGACCGAGGTGTCCACGCCGACCACGTCGTCGCGGGTGACCACCATTGTCCGCCACCACTCACGCTTGATGTTGTCCTTGAGGGCCACACCCAGGGGGCCATAGTCCCAGGCCGAGCGCGTCCCGCCGTAGATCTCCCCTGCGGGAAAGACGAATCCTCGGCGCTTGGCCAAGGAGATGACCTCATCCAGTTTCGATACTGCCACTGATCACACCTTCTGCTCGGGAACCCCTCCTGGGGTATACGACCTGATGACCGGCCTCCAGCATACCTTTGGCGGGTGACCTGCTGTCAGTGTAGAGGCCTACCATCGAGGCAGGTGCGGGAGGCCGCGCTGGTGACCGCAGGGGACACCGGGCATCCTGCCTACGAACACCAATCGATGTGGAAAGGTTCCCGATATGCCCGATGTAAACGACCCATCCTATCTGAACACCGTGGCCGAGGTCACGATTGCACCCTCCGGTCAGGGTGAGGAACTGTCCACCTATGTGGCCCAGGTCATCAAGGTCATCAGGGATTCGGGGCTGCCCAACCAGACCAATGCCATGAGCACGGTCGTCGAAGGGGATCTGCACCGGGTCATGGAGGTCGTGGAAGAGGCCACACGGGTCCTGGCCGAGCAGGGGTATCGGACCGGCGTCAATCTCAGGCTGGACATCCGTCCCGGCAAGCGGGACCAGATTCACGAGAAGGTGGAGCGGGTCGACCGGATCCTGGGCGGGGAAAACCGCTGAAAGCTCCCTGTCACTGAAGATCAACCGGGCTGAAATCGCCTGAGCAGGTTAAGGTGTGCCCATGATCACGATGAAGCAGATTGCCGCACGCACAGGCGTATCCGTCTCCACGGTCTCTCTGGTGCTCAACGGCCGCGATAAGGGCAGGGTCAAGTCGGAGACCGCCCTAAAGGTGCGCAACACAGCCAAAACCCTGGGCTATCGGCCCAACCCCATGGCCCGGTCCCTGCGCACCAGCAAGACCGGCATGCTGGGCTTCATCAGCGAAGAGGTGGCCACCACGCCATACGCCGGCGCCATCATTCAGGGCGCACAGGATGCGGCAGCCGAGCGCGGCTATGTGCTTCTCACCGTCTCCACCGATGGGGGCATCCGTGAATCAGAACAGATTCAGGCCCTGAAGCGCTATGGGGTGGACGGTTTCCTCTTCGCCAAGATGTATGACCAGAATGTCGACCTGCCCCAGACGCTGCGTTCCTGCCCTGCCGTGGTGGTCAACGCAGTGGAGCGGGCCAACCGCTGCCCCAGCATCGCGCCTGACGAGTTTCTGATCGGCTACGATGCCACCCGTCATTTGATCGAATCAGGTAGTCGTCGAGTGGCCTACCTGGGCACCACACAGGATCTGCCGGCGCAGGAAGACAGAATGCGCGGATATCAGACCGCTCTTAAGGAAGCGGGATTACCTGCAAGTCAGGCCTTAATCCGACTGGTGGGCTTCAATCAGGAGGCCATGGATCAGACAAACGATCTGATGGACGACCAGCACCCCGATGGCGTCTTCTGCTTCAATGATTCGCGTTCCTTTTACCTCTACCAGGCCGCCGCCGCACGCCATCTGGTCATCGGCAGGGACCTGAATCTGGTGGGCGTGGACAACCACCAGGTCGTAGCCGAGACCTCGGCCCCTCCCCTGACCACGGTCGAACTGCCTCACTACGAGATGGGCTTCTGGGCGGTGCGACGACTGCTGGCGCAAATCAATCCCCGCCGCGATGCTCTTCCACTGCCCGATACCCGTGCTGTCCTTCCGCCGCTCGATCAAGCTGGCGGGGTACGCATCCATTGCGCCCTGATTCGCAAGGGCTCTACCCGCCTCGATGCCACCTCAGACCTGGTCCCGGCCAGCCGCTAAGCCACACTCACCCTTCCCCTTCACTGTCGCAAGATGCCGAACCCAGGTCCAATTCTGGCTAGCTTGATACCAGTCGCCAATAGCCGATCAGCCAAGATCCCCTGCTAACCACTCACCGTGTGAGTAAGAACTGACATCAACAGTCAATCGTTTGACGTAAATCGATTGACGGCTTACTATACCTACAAGGATTCGCTCTGCACATAGGAAGTGCATCGAACCGGAAGACACTGCGGAGAAGCGGTGCACGACAAGGAAAGAGGGGCAGCATGGCCGCCAAATTATCGGCGTGGAGGAATCCATCATATTTGGAATCCTCCACCGGAATATTCTTCTTCTTCTGCGCCTGGGGCATCTGGTGGTCCTTCTACTCGCCATGGCTGATCAACGGCCTTGGCATGACCAACACCCAGGTCGGCAACATCTACTCCATCAACTCCATTGGCACGCTGATAATAATGTTTGTCTACGGGGTAATACAGGACGAGCTGGGGGTCAAGCGTAGGCTCGCCATATTCATCGCGGCCATTGCAGCGCTGGTCGGACCTTTCGTGCAATTTATCTACGCCCCCCTTATGCATTCCAACCTGATCCTGGGCGCCGTACTCGGCTCAATCGTTCTATCCGCAGGTTTCATGTCAGGCTGCTCCCTGATCGAGGCCATCACCGAGCGGTACAGCCGAAAATTCGGATTCGAATACGGCCAGTCCCGCGCCTGGGGCTCCTTTGGCTACGCCATTGTAGCTCTGATTGCAGGGTTCACTTTCAACATCAACCCGATGATCAACTTCTGGCTGGGATCCGCCTTTGGCGCGTGCATGCTCCTGGTCTATGCTTTCTGGATCCCCGATGAGCAGCGCGAGGAAATCAAGCGGGAGTCCACCCCCGAGGGCGAAAAGTCCCAGCCCTCCCTGCGTGACATGATCCACGTACTGGGCATGCCTGCCCTCTGGCTCCTGATTGTCTTTGTAATCTTCACCAACACCTTCTACACGGTCTTCGACCAGCAGATGTTCCCCAACTACTATGCCAACCTCTTCCCCACCCCAGAACAGGGCCACGAGGTCTATGGCATCCTCAACTCCATCCAAGTGTTCCTGGAATCTGCCATGATGGGCGTGGTTCCCATCATCATGCGCAAGATCGGTGTGCGCAACTCCCTTCTGTTAGGGGCTACAGTTATGTTCGCCAGGATCGGCCTGTGCGGTTTCTTCCACGACCCGGTCATGGTCTCCGTTGTCAAGCTCTTCCACTCCATTGAGGTCCCGCTCTTCAGCCTCCCTGCCTTCCGTTACTTCACCCTGCACTTCAACCCCAAGCTGTCCGCCACCCTTTACATGGTGGGCTTCCAGATCGCCTCTCAGGTTGGCCAGGTGGCCATGTCCACCCCGCTGGGCATCCTCCACGACCGCGCCGGCGACCAGGTCACCTTCTACACCATCTCACTGGTAGTGCTGGTCGCCTTGATCTACGGCATCTTCGTGCTCAAACGCGACGACCAACAGGTGGACGGTGATCCCTTCATCAGGGATTCGCAGAAGTCCGCCGTGACCCAGGGCTGATCCCAGATCAATCATCATCAGCACCCATCCAACCCGAAAGGATTCAAGGATGAACCAGTCAGCAACCAAGGAAAACGCCGATATGAGCGCTCAGCTGAACAAGGCCCAGAAGAGCATTGATCAGCTCTTCGCCACCCGCAATGACCGTTGGTATCCCCAGTGTCACATAGCATCCAAGGCCGGATGGATCAATGACCCCAACGGCCTGAGCTACTACAAGGGGCGCTATCATGCCTACTTCCAGCTCAACCCCTACGGAAGTGAGTGGGGCAACATGCACTGGGGACATGTGTCCAGCGCCGACCTGGTCACCTGGCGTCGCGAGCCCCTGGCCATGGCGCCCACCCTGGAGGTCGAGAAGGACGGAGTCTTCTCCGGATCGGCCGTGGTGGGCGACGACGGCCGTCTGACCATCTATTACACCGGTCACCGCTGGCGCAATGGGGTCAATGAAGATGACGGCAACCTCCAGGAGCAGTGCATGGCTGTCTCCACGGACGGCATCCACTTCGAAAAGAAGGGGGTCGTAGTCCCCTGCCCCGACGACAAGATCCTGCACTTCCGCGATCCCAAGGTGTGGAAGATGGGTGGGCTCTGGTACATGGTCTTCGGAGTCAGCACACCCGCCCACCGGGGCGAGATCTGGATGTACACCTCCAATGACATGGAGCACTGGACCTTCGACCGGGTCATCTACCGGCACCCCGACCCCGAGGTCTTCATGCTGGAATGCCCCGACATGTTTCCCCTGGAGGACAAGTGGGCTATCTGCTACTCGGCCATGGGCCTGAAGCCCCACGGGTTCGAAGCCCGCAACCACAACAACGCCGGCTACGTGATCGGCAGCTGGCAGCCCGGCGGTGACTTCCATCAGGAGACTGAGTTCCACCTCTGGGATGACGGTCACAACTTCTATGCCCCGCAGACCTTCCAGGCCCCTGACGGTCGCCGGCTGGTCTTCGGCTGGATGAGCCCCTTCACCGAACCCATTCCCATGCAGGAGGATGGCTGGTGCGGCCAGTTCACGGTGCCCCGCGAGGTCACCCTGGCCGGTGATCATCTGCGCTGCCTGCCCATACGCGAGTTCTCCAACCTGGACCAGGACCAGCAGGACTTCGGCCCCATCGAGCTGGAGGTCAACGGCAGCCAGGATCTGGTTGACGACGCGCAGACCGCTGACATCAATATGGAGATCGACCTGAACAAGTCCCAGGCCGAGCGCATCGGTCTGGAGATTCATCGGACCCAATCAGGTGACCACACGCTGGTCTGCTATGACGACCAGCTGGGCCGCGTGGTACTCGACCGCCACTGCAACACCTACGGGGACCGGGGCTACCGCACTGCTCCCATCGACAAGTCCTCGGGCAAGCTCAAGTTGCGCATCATCGTGGACCGGGGCTCGATCGAGGTCGTCGTAAACGACGGCCTGGAGATCATGTCCTCCTACTCCTTCCCCGCCGAAGGACCGCGCGGCATCCGCCTGATTGCCGAATCCGGCGAGGGCAAGGCCCTGATTAACTCCCTCTCCATTGCCAAACTGGGGACCATCTGGGAAGAGCCGGATCGCTGATTCCACTCCCTTGGTCGGCATAGAAAAGGCCCGCTCCCTGAAATTGCTCAGGGAGCGGGCCTTTTTCTTGTAAAAACATCCTCATTCAAACAACTATGGTCAGAACCAAAGAATCGGAGATCCTATAAGAGATACCGGTCCTTTCACAGTGACTCCTTGCCATAGATAGCCAGCCATGACTCGGTCTCAGACCTTTGAGCTTCAGGACCGGAAGCTTTTACGAGGCTGCCTCAGCGCCGGCTTTACTTGCCGACTTTGACCAGCAGAGCCATGAGGCCGGAGGCGATGGCCGCCGCACCCATGAAGAGGAAGGCACCAACGAAGGAGCCACCGGCGGCCTTGACCAGGTAGCCGATGATCATGGGAGCCAGGAATCCGCCCAGCGTGCCGCCGGTATTGATGATGCCGATGGCGGAGCCGATGATGTGCGGGTCCATGATCTTGTGGGGCCAGGTGAAGATGCCGGTGAAGGCCACCACGGAGACGCAGGATACCAGGATCAGCAGCAGGAGGGAGAGCCAGATGTTGCGCGAGAAGACGAAGCAGACGACCAGGACGGCGCTGATCAGCCCGGCACCCAGGATGGCCACCTTCTCCCTTCCTAGGAAGAGCTTCGAGAGCAGCTGACCGGCATAGATGGTGGCGACTGTCGTGAAGACCGCGTTGACCGCCAGCAGGATGCCTGCCTGACCGATCGAGAGCCCGAAGGTGTTTTTGATGAAGGTGGGCATCCAGGAGATATTGCCGTACAGGAGGATGTTGAGCAGAAGCATGGCCACGAAGAGGACCAGCACGTTCCGATTCTTCAGGACCTCGAGGAACCCTGCCCCCTTGGCTCCGGGCTTCTGGTCAACCTCGGGCTGCCGGGGTTTGGAGGGCACGAAGATCAGGATGCAGACAAAGGCCAGCAGGTAGAGGGTGCCCAGCACGGCGTAGGCCAGGTGCCAGTTGATGGCGACCAGGTTGGCGCCCAGGACAAAGGCCAGAATGCCGCCGATGCCCGAGGTCGACAGAATCAGTGACTGTACGAAGGTCCGCCTTTCCTGGGGGAAGTTCTCCGCAATCGACTTTGAGCAGGATGGCGGGTAGCCGCCGTGGCCCATGCCGGCGAAGAACCGGACGATGATGAAGAATACCAAACCATTGGCCAGGCCGAACAGGTAGCTGAACAGACCAATGATGATCATGGAGGCCATCAACACACGCTTGGCCCCGAGCCGGTCGGCCAGCCAGCCGCTGGGTATCTGCATGAGCGAGTAGCCCAGGAAGAAGGCCGACATGATGATGCCTGTCTGCCCCGAGTCAAGGTGGAACTGCTCGGAGATGGGGATGATGGCGGTCGAAATCATGTTCTTGTCCATGTACACGATCGAGTAACCGGCCATCAGGGAGAAGATCAGTGTTCCACTCGCCGTTTTTGAGGATTGCTTGATTGCCATTGGTCTGTCGTCCTTCAGTCGAAGCCGGCTGCCGCCAGGCGGCAGCCGAACAGTAGGTCAGTGGGGCATCACATCGTCAGGGATGACGACCTTGTACTCCTGGCCGGCGAAGGTCTTGTCGAAGTCCTCCTTGGCGGCCTTGACCAGATCCGGGTCGGTAAAAGCATCGTAGGCGGTCAGGGCCAGGGTCTTGCCCGCAGCCAGCAGACCCTTGTGGGCCACCGAGGACTTGCCGTTGGCCGCCCACTGCCAAGAGTGAGCAGAGGTGCCCTGGGGCTCGAAGCCGCCGCTGAACTGGGCGGTGGGCGTCTGCCAGCTGACATCGCCGACGTCGGTGGACCCCGAAGCCGTATCGGTGAAGACCAGTGGATACTTTCTTAGGGCCATGGTCAACTCGGCCATCTTCCTGACTTCCTCATCAGGAAGATCGGGGAAGGCCTCCTTGGTGCGGCTGAGCACCCGCTGCTTGCCGGCCTCGGGGACCGTGTCGGTATAGCGGCGCTCGTAGTCCAGCTCCTGCTGGTCCAGGGGCAGGGGGCCGACGAGGTCCAGGTTCCTGTCTATGGCCTCGGTCAGCGGATGGTTGGGGATGAAGTTGTAGCAGGCCGCATCGAACTCCTCCTTGACCTGGGTTTCGGTCATGAGGGCCGCACCCTGGGCGATCTTCTCCACACGTTTGAACAGATCCTGCGCCTGATCCATCCTGGGGGCGCGCACGAAGTAGTAAAGCCGGGCATGGGACTGCACCACGTTGGCCGACTCGCCTCCTGCGTCGATGAAGGCGTAGTGCACGCGGGCCGCATCGATCATGTGCTCGCGCAGGAACTGCACGCCCACATTCATCAGTTCAGCGGCATCCAGAGCGCTCCGGCCCAGCTCAGGAGCTGCAGCCGCGTGCGCCGGCACGCCCGTGAAGTCGAAGTAGGCCTGCAGGACCGCCAGGCTGGAGGAGCCCCAGGCCTGGGTCACATCCGAGGGATGCCAGGACAGGGCCAGGTCCAGCCCGTCGAAGACCCCGTCCCTGGCCATGAAGGCCTTGCCATAGCCCGACTCCTCAGCCGGGCAACCGAAGACCTTGATGGTCCCCTTGAGTCCCTTTTCCTCCATGAAGGTCTTGATTCCGACTCCGGCCGCGACAGCTGCCATGCCCAGAATGTTGTGGCCGCAGCCTTGCCCGTTGCCGCCTTCGACCAAGGGCTTGTGCTCGCCCAGATCAGCCACCTGGCTGAGACCACCCAGGGCGTCATATTCGCCGGTGATGCCGATCACCGGACGGCCCGAGCCCCAGGTCGCCACGTAGGCATAGTCCATATGGCCCACGCCCTTTTCGATGTCAAAGCCCTCCTGCTCCAGCACCTTGTAGTGCTGCTGGACCGACTCCTTCACGGCGAATCTGGTCTCGGGGGTACCCCAAATATGGTCGGCTGCATCGATGAACTCCTGTGACTTGTCCTCGATGATTTGCATGATACGTTGCTTATCGTCCACGCCTGTCACTCCTTCGCTTCGTTTGCTGCCCTGATTTCCACAGCAGACATGGCTTGCTCCGCTGCGATATGACACAGACTACCTTTCAAGGGCATTACGAGAGTGTTCAGACCTGTAAATATGGACGACTATGGCTAACTTCACAAATTGAGAGGTCTTGTTTTCCTTAGGCTTGGTCCACGCCGCCGAAGCGCCTATCCCGATGTATGTAATCGTCGATGGCCCGCCAGAGCACCTCGCGCCCACAGTCGGGGAAGAGCTCGGGCACAAATGCCAGCTCCGCATAAGCCGCCTGCCAGGGCAGGAAGTTGGAGGTGCGCTGCTCCCCCGAGGTACGCAGGACCAGATCGCAGTCCGGTACGTCGGGGTTGTAGAGGTGCTGGGCGATCATCTTTTCGGTAACCTTGGAGCCCTTGATCTGCCCGGCCGCCACCTCCCGGGCGATGTCGGTGGCTGCATCGGCCAGCTCAGCCCTGCCTCCGTAATTGATGCAGAAGATCACATCGATTCTGGTGTTGTGCCGGGTGCGCTCCATAGCCGCCTCCAGCTCGTCAATGACCGACTTCCAAAGCCGAGGACGACGGCCCGCCCAGCGCACGCGCACTCCCCAGTCGTCCATCTGGGCCACACGACGGTGGATGATGTCCCGGGAGAAACCCATCAGGAAGTGGACTTCAGCCGGCGAGCGCTTCCAATTCTCCGTAGAGAAGGTATACAGGCTCAGGTATCGGACCCCGGCCTCAATGGCCCCGGCTATGGTGTCGAAAACCACCGGCTCGGCGGCCCGGTGACCCTGAGTGCGCTCCATGCCCCTCTGCTTTGCCCAACGGCCATTGCCGTCCATGATCACTCCCAGGTGCCGCGGGACTGAGCCCTCGGGAAAGTGCGGGATACGAGCGGGATCGGAGAAGGGGGCTGCAGGCACATCCAGGGAGGTGTAGTCGACGGGGTCAAAGCTCATGCTTCAAGAATCTAATAGCCTCAGGGACCTGATGGGCCGCTCCAGGTAATATTCGCCCCATTTCTCAACAAGACCATCGCAGAGGGGGGTGGAGCCTTTGCCGTCCAGCTTGGACCAGTCCCCGCTGCTCAGCGCCCGGAAGCGTGCCAGGGTGGCGGGATCCACCGCCACGGCATCGGTAGGCCTGTCGCGACTGCAGACCACCCCGCCGCCAGGCACCGAAAAGTGGGTCAGCTGGTCGGTCCGTCCGCAGACGATGCAGGAATCCAACCGGGGCCTCCAGCCCGCCAGTGTCAGGGACCGCAGCAGGTAGGAGGCGCCGATGTCACGAGGGCCGTGCCGGTGGCCTGCCAGGCTGGCCAGAGCGGAGACCAGCAAACGGTATTGCTCCGGGGCCGGCTCATGTTCACCGACCACCAGCTTGTCGGCGGTCTCAAGCATGACGCCTCCGTTGGCGTAGAGGTCATAGTCGGCGCATATGGCATCCGCATAAGGGGCTATGCAGACGGCCTGGGAGACGATGTCCAGGTTGCGGCCGCGGGAGATGAGCAGATCGTCTCGCATGAATGGCTCCAGCCGCGCGCCAAAGCGGGACTTGGTCCGCCGTACCCCTTTGGCCACGGCCCTGATCTTGCCGTGCCCCCTGGTCAGAATGGTGACGATCCGGTCGGCCTCACCCAGTTTGACCGTTCTGAGGACCAGGCCCTCGTCACGATAGATGGCCACGACGGTCCCGTCCTTTCATTGGTAGATGAACAGGCCCCAGAAGGCGAAGATCAGCAGGACTCCGAACATGGCCAGGGTGGTGACGATGAAGAGGGCAATGCCAAAGCGGGTGGAGGCCAGAACAGGTCTGGGATCCAGGTTGCGCATCTGCTGACGCAAAGTGGGGCCGCCGGCCTTGCTTGTGCGAACCTGATCGGGAAACCGGTCCAACCCCCTCAGGGAGGCTACCTCGACCATGCGGGCGAAGGTGCGCGACCAGGCCCAGATGACCAGGGCGCAGACCACCTGGATAACCGGCCAGCTCCAGTAACTGACCCCAGCCTGGTCGGGCACGCCGCCCCAACCCAAGCGCACCACGGCCATGATGACCTGACCCAGACCGGCTCCGAAAAGGACCAGGGTGGCCAGGGTGGTGCCGGTGATGGTCACCAGTGTGCCGCCGAAACCATGGCTGAAGCCCAACACCGGATCCTTGCGCCGACGCAGACGGAACAATTTCGTCAGACCGGCCACCAGAGCCATGACCAAGGCCGCCAGCAAAAGAACCAGGGTCAGCAGGTGCAGGACCACCATGTAGAGGGTCAGCGAACGCCGCCCCCGCAGATCGGTAGGCACGGCGATGGACTGATGGATGGTGGCCCCGCCCACGCTGGGGCTGGTCTGATGCAGGCCATGGACCTGACCCACCGCCCAGTCAATCATGTCCTGCTGGTAGTGGTCGGCCAAGGGGGTGCCGGTCCGGGCCTCGTCCCCCAGGCGCAGCACATGGTTGGAGACCGGGTAGGACCGCACAGTGACGTTTTCGTTGCCCGAGGCGTGCGCTTGGGACAGCACGCGCTGGACCCCTTCCACCTGTGCGGTCATAACGTCCTTGGCCCCATAAGCCAGCAGCGTGGGGATGGAGTAGGTGTAGCGGTCGGTGGGGTCGATATCCAGATTGTTCAGGCCGAAAAGGGCGGCGTCGGTGCTGAAGAGACGACGGACCACCGACTGGTATCCCTGGTTGGCCCCGGCGATGGCGAAGTCCTGGGCCACGAAGAAGCCCATGGCATGTCGAGGGGAATAGACCATGGGGCTCAGCAGGATCTGGAAGGCGATCCGGTGATCCATGGTCAGCAGCATGGCGGCAATCCAGGTGCTCTCACTGGTGGCATAGATGCCCACCTTGGACGCATCCACATCATCCCGGTCGCGCAGCAGATTGGTAACCCGCTCGTAGGCCTTGGCCGAAGCGGGATAGTCCCGGTCGGCATCAGTAGTGGACCAGACCGGCTTGTCCAGTACGGCGGTGACGAAACCGGCAGAGGCAAGGGTCCGGGCCACGTCCCCGAAGGAGTTGTCGCAGGTGCCGTAACCGGCGCCGTGCATGAAGACCACAGCCGGCCGAGGACCTGAAGCCCCCTTGGGAGTGCGAATCAGTATTCGGATGCGTTGGTGTTCACCAGTGGCAGGCCGTTCCACGCTCAATTCCTGGTGACGGGATTCGACCTGGTACTGCCCCACGGTATCCCTGTCAACCCCGGCAGGCCAGTCGAAGGTGACCGCAGTGTCCGGAGTCAGGGTAGGAAAATTCTGATCCACTGGTTCGTATTTCCAGGGGACGGCGGTCAGGTGTGAGACGGAGGCCAGCAGTCCCATGAGGATGATGAAGACGGGCAGGCTGGTCATTAGCCGCCTGACCCTGCTCCACCCGCTTGCAGGGAGGGAACGCTCAACCTCTTGGGACACGTCGGCCATTGTAGCCGGTGGCGGGGATGGAGCTTACGCCCTCAGCTGGCACGGCCGGTGACCGGGACCACCATGGGTCCAGCATTCGGCAGGGTTTCTCCCTGAGCCGCCGCCTTGGCATCCATCTGGGCGGCGATTTCCTTGGCCCGCTCCAGCAGGGTGGGAACAATCTGGTCCTCAGGGACGGTCTGCACCACCTTGCCCTTGATGATGATCTGGCCCTTGCCGTTGCCCGAAGCCACTCCCAGGTCGGCCTCCCTGGCCTCCCCTGGTCCGTTGACGATGCAGCCCATGACGGCCACCCGGATGGGGGCGGTGATGTCCTTAAGCCCCTCGGTGACCTCCTTGGCCAGCTCGATCACGTCCACCTGGGCCCTGCCACAGGAGGGGCAGGAGATGATGTCGAAGTGGCGCTGGCGCAGACCCAGATATTCCAGAATCTTGCAGCCCACCTTGACCTCTTCCACAGGCGGTGCGGACAGGGAGACCCGGATGGTGTCGCCGATGCCCTCGGCAAGGAGCGCGCCGAAGGCCAGGCAGGACTTGATGGTCCCCTGCCAGGAGGGCCCGGCCTCGGTCACGCCCAGATGGAGGGGCCAGTCGCCCTTGGAGGCCAGGAGCCGGTAGGTCTGGACCGTGGTTACGGGATCGTGGTGCTTGACGGAGATCTTGAAGTCGTGAAAGCCCACGTCCTCGAACATATGGGCCTCTTTCAAGGCCGATGCGACCAGGGCCTCAGGGGTGGGGCCGCCGTAGCGGGCGTAGATGTCCTTATCCAGGCTGCCGGCGTTGACCCCGATGCGCAGTGAGATGCCCGCGTCGGTGGCCGCCTTGCAAATCTCGGGTCCTACCTGGTCGAATTTGCGGATGTTGCCCGGGTTGACCCTGACGGCTGCACAGCCGGCATCGATGGCCTGGAAAACGTACTTGCTCTGGAAGTGGATGTCAGCGATGACCGGGATGGGCGACTTCTTCGCAATGATGGGAAGCGCATCGGCATCATCCTGGCTGGGCACAGCCACCCGCACGATATCGCAACCGGCGGCGGCCAGCTCGGCGATCTGCTGCAAGGTGGCATTGATGTCAGCGGTGACCGTGTTGGTCATGGACTGCACCGAAATAGGGGCTCCCCCGCCGACCGGCACAGGCCCCACCATGATCCGACGGGAGCGGCGACGAGGATGCAGCGGAGTCTGGCTGATGGCCTGATCGCCTGTCTTGCGGAACCCTTGGGAGGATGATGACTGTTCGGTCTTGGGAATGCTACTCACGCAGTCATGTCTATCAAAGCATCGGCCCTTTGGCGTGCCTCATGCTCGACTTGCTCCATTACCTCCACGGATGTGAATGTTCCCGGAAGATGCGTTTCCATGGCATCCATGACCGACCGGATGGTTTCGACGATGTCCAGATAGGGCAGCCGGTGATCAAGGAAGGCCCGGACCGCCTGCTCGTTGGCGGCATTGAAGACCGCGGTCATGGGCTCACAACTTCCCAGAGCCCGCCTGGCCAGGTTGACCGCTGGAAAAGCCTCGTTATCCAAGGGCTCGAAAGTCCAGGTGCTTGCCTTGGACCAGTCGCAGGCCGCAGCCACATGGTCAAGACGGGCGGGCGCCGAAAGGCCCAGGGCGATGGGCAGACGCATGTCAGGAGGCGAGGCCTGGCTTATGGTGGCCCCGTCCTGGAACTGGACCATGGAGTGGACCACGGACTGGGGGTGGACCACCACGGTTATCCGCTCGGGCTCGATCCGGAAGAGTCGGCTGGCCTCGATGACCTCCAGACCCTTGTTGACCATGGTGGAGGAGTTGATGGTGACCACCGGACCCATGGACCAGGTCGGATGGTTCAGGGCCTGCTCAGGGGTGACCCCGCGCATGGCTTGACGGCTCCAGCCTCGGAAGGGACCTCCTGAGGCGGTGACCACCAGACGGGCCACCTCTCTATGCTGCCCAGAACGCAGGGACTGCCAGATGGCCGAATGCTCGGAGTCGACCGGGTTGATCTGGCCCGGCCTTACCTCGGCATCAAAGAGCAGATGGCCGCCGGCCACTACGGACTCCTTGTTGGCCAGAGCCAGCTGGGATCCGGCCTGAAGGGCCGCAATGGATGGACGCAGACCGACTGATCCAGTGATGCCGTTGAGGACCAGATCACTACCGGAGCCGGCCAGGGCCTGGACCGCCTCCATGCCTGCCTGTACCTGAATGCCGGTCAATCCCAGGGCTTCGAGAGCCTGCTGCAGAGCCGGAACCTGGGCCTTGTCGGCCAGAGCCAGACGGGTCACGCCAAAATCGCGGGCCTGACGGGCTAGGAGCTCGACATGGGCACCACCAGCGGCCAACCCGGTAACCTGGAACCGATCCCTATGACGACTGATCAGATCCAGGGCCTGAGTGCCGATGGACCCAGTGGATCCCAGGATGACCAAACTACGAAGCTGGTCGGTATCATCCCTGGGTGACCAGTCCGCCAAGGTGCGTTCACGCCCGACTGACAAACCGCACTGCCTACCTTCACTGTCCGTATTCGTTACTGTCAGATGACTCATCTACCGCCTTTATCCTGCTCCCCCTCGTCGCCGAAGGCCGGGAAAGAAATATCGGGGATGTCCAGATCCATCTTGGGCAGATCCTGGTTGAGCAGGGATGCCAGGTAGGAATCCGGGTCCTGGTCCTGCTTACTCCTCTGCGTGTTTTGTGAATACCGCGGCTTGGCCCAGTCGGGCGTATCCGTGCTGCTTCCGGCTGTTTCAGCCCAAGGACGCTCCTGGGTCTCAGGCGCTGCTGTCGCTGGTTCCTCATAGTTGCCCAGGGGTCCGCCTGCACCCAGAGGACCATCGACGAAGGGCGAGGAGATGATTGAGGTGGATCCTGGTGTAGACGAGCCGTCAGTATCAGCCCCTGTCGTCGGGGGGACGGAAGCATCACCTGCCGAAGTAGGCGGGGTGGAGGCTACGGGAGCCGAAGGGGTCGGTTGAAATGCCGTCGGCTCAGGAGTCTGTGGTGCAGGTGAAGGCGAAGAAGTCGTCACCGGGTTGAAAGGCACGGATTGTGCAACCGACGCGGGTGCCGCTGACGCTGCAGTAGGAGCCTCAGGGGTGCGGCTGGCCGGCGCAGAGGCCGGCTGCGCAGCCACAGGCGGCACGGAGGCGGGCATGACCGATTCCTGCTGACCGGAGACAAAGGGATTGGTGGGGGCTCCACCGCCGACGCCTGCTGAAGATGCCGACCTGACTGAAGAAGAGGCAGGCGCAGCCGCTGCCGATGCTGCTGGGGCTGCCCCACCGCCTTCCTGGGCCAGCCGCTGGTTGACCGCCGAAGCCAGAGCGCTCAACGAACTGTTGGGCTGCGCCGTCGGCGCTGTGGGCGTTGTCTGCGTGCTGGCGACCGGCGCCTCGAAGATGGCCCGCTCTGCCTGGTGCAATTGAGCGAAATCGTCCTGACTTCCCTGGTCGTTCGCGGCAACGGAAGCATTGGGGATGCTCCAGGCGGGTGCCTGGCTCTGTCCGATCAGCGGCTGAACGCCCGAAGCTGAAGAGTCCTGCACCGGCAACTGCGATTGCGCAGGAACAGCAGCAGGGGCCGTTGCATTAGCGCTGGCCCTCTTGGCCCTCTCGCTGACCCTGGCAAAGGACTCCAGCTGCTCCAGAAGCTCGACCGCCTTGGCCAGGAAGAAGTCCACCTGACGCTCGTCATAGCCCTTGGGCCCCCGCCGCTGGGTGAAGATGACGTTGGAGACGCGGTCAGCCGTGATGTCGGTGTTCTTCGACTTGCCCGAATCCGTCTTCCGCCCCTCTTGGAGGTTGAGCTGGTCAGAAGTCTTGTTGAGGACCTGCTCAATCAGCCGCTCCACCTGCTTGCAGTCGTATGAGGGCATGCCGGGATCCCCGCGCTTGAAGACACTGCCTGAGGGTCTGCCGGCATGAGTGGTCAGCTCTGATTGCAGACTGACCATTCTGGTCGTCCAACCGTCCACGCCCACCCGGGCTATCTCCAAGCTGGTCTGCCTGTCGGAAATCACCCTCTCCAGCCGCGAAAGGGCAGCATCCACCTGGGTGATGATATAGCCGTTCTTGCACAGGTCAAAGGATGCGTTGGCTATCTCCTCCTGGGTCAGATCAGGGTCCTGGCTCTCATAGAGTGAGTGAGCCCGCTCCAGGAAGGCGTCCACCTGCTTGGTGTCATATCCCCACTTGCGCTTGCCCGAGCGCGCGATGGTCGCCTCGGTTCCACGGGCATCAGGCTTAGCTGACATCAGGCATCGACCTCCTGACCTTTCTTGCCAACGATCGTCGTGCATCGATTCTACGTGAGCGCTAAGACGCGACTTCAGGCATGCCCCCTAAAAACCCCTGTGGTCCCGCCCGGACTCGAACCGGGGACATCCACCGTGTAAAGGTGGCGCTCTAACCAACTGAGCCACGGGACCAGCACACTACCTTAGCAGAATACACGGTGACAAGACCGCACGGTGCGGCTATAATCCACTAGGAATTCGCGGGCCTGGTCCGCAAAAGAAGAGAAACACACCATTTACACCATATAAGAGGGGGTTCGGGTTGTCACAGACAGTCGATACAGGCAGTGGCAGGAAGACCAACCGCACCCTGGTGACGGTGGCGGTCTTCATCGCCACCTTCATGACGGCCATCGAGGGGACCATCGTCTCCACCGCCATGCCCACCATCATCGGGGACCTGCATGGGCTGTCCATCATGAACTGGGTCTACTCCATCTACTTGCTCATGACGGCGGTCACCACGCCTATCTACGGCAAGCTTTCGGACCGCTTCGGTCGCAAGCCGCTGCTGACCATCGGTCTGCTGGTCTTCGTGATCGGGTCCACCCTGTGCGCCCTGTCCCAGTCCATGCCCCAGCTGATCGGCGCCCGTTTTCTGCAGGGCCTGGGGGCAGGCGCCATCCAGCCGCTGACCTACACGGTCCTGGCCGATATCTATCCATTGGACAAGCGGGCGGGCATGATCGGCCTGAACGGCTCGGCCTGGGGCATCGCCTCCATCATCGCCCCCCTGCTGGGAGGCTTCATCGTCCAGCAGATAAGCTGGCACTGGGTCTTCGCCATCAACGTGCCCATCGGCCTGCTGGTCATCATCATGATCCAGATCTTCCTGAGCGAACATATCCAGGCGCGTGAAACACGCGTCGACTACATGGGCATCGGACTGCTCAGCGTCTGCCTGATCTGCCTGATGCTCTGCCTGCAGAGCCTGGGATCGGCGGGCGATGCGCGGATCACCCTGATTCTGGCTGCGGCCACCGTGGTCACCTTTGCCCTGCTTCTTCATGTGGAGGGCCGCCAGGAGGATCCCATCCTGCCCCTGCGGCTCTTCCGCATCAGGACCTTCGTCATCCAGAACATCTGCATGCTCCTGGTGGCCGGATTCCTCATGGGCTTCGACACCTACATGCCCATCTGGATGCAATCTGTTCTGGGAATGAATCCCTCCCTGGGCGGCTTTGTGGTCACCCCATCTTCCATTCTTTGGCTCCTGGGCGCCTACCTGGCCGGACCTCTGACCATGCATCACCCGCCGCACCGGGCCACCAACATCGGACTGGCCTTCATCCTGACGGCCTGTGTCTGCTACATAGCCGTCCCTCAGGCCACTGCCTACTGGGTCTTCCTGGTCATCTCTGCCGTGGTCGGCTTCGGCTTCGGCCTGACCATCACCACCTCGACCATCACCGCCCAGAGCGTGGTACCGGCGGGTGACGTGGGCGCCTCGACCAGCTTCAACACCCTGGCCCGGTCCCTGGGGCAGACCCTGATGGTCTCCATCTTCGGCATCGTCATGAACACGGTCATCGCCCGCGAGGTGCCTCAGTACAAGGGACTGACCGAGGATATGATGAACAGCATGATCAACCCCGCCACGGCAGGGAGCATCCCCTCACGCCTGCTGGGACCGGCCCGCACCATCGTCTTCGACGGCCTGCATTGGATCTTCCTGGTGGGTCTGGTCATCCTGATCATGGCCCTGGTGGCCAACCTCTGCGACATCCGCTCGCGCACCCTGCTGGCCGAATATCAGAACAAGGCCACGACGGTGGCTCCTGCCATTGCTGAGAAGGGCGAGCAGTAAAGGCCGCTGGCCAACGGATTCTTCCGGGAATTCCTCATGAATGACAAACGAGGTGGTGGGCACCGGTTGACCCCGATGCCCACCACCTCGTTCATTGGCGCTTATGCAGCCAGAAGTCTTACTTGCCCTTGCCGAAAGCCCGCAGCTGGGTGGCGTTCCAATCCTTGCTGACGGTGGTGGGCATCAGGGCGTTCATGCCCGCAGTCTTGGCCGCATTGGAGACGACCCCTGGCGCCGAAGCCCCAGGCCTGCCAGGCTTGGGAGTCAGCACCCAGAAAGGCGCTCCCTTGTTGACCATGGCCGAGGCATCCATGATGGTATCCGCCAGATCGTCCTCCGCATCGCCGTCCCGCCACCAGATGATGACCCCATCCACGGCTGCGTCATAGTCCTCGTCCACCAGCTCCTCGCCGGTCAGATCCTCAATCCTGGTCCGGATCCCGTCGTCGACATCGTCGTCCCACATCCATTCCTGAACGATATCTCCGGGATGAAAACCGAACTCTTCCGCTGTATAGGTTGTAGTCTCAGCCACGGCTTCAGCATAACAAGACTGCCGGAATTCACCAATTGGACCGGCCTTGTCTTACTTGCCCTTGGCGGCTGTGCAGCGAGGCAGCCCCTCCCCCTGGCCATGGCCGATGGCCACCAGGGCCTTGTAGGCATCGTCCAAGGTGGACACCCGGACATCGCGTAGCCCTTTGGGCACATGACCTGCCACCTGTGAGCAGTTGGCCGCCGGGGCCAGGAACCAGGTGGCGCCGTCCCGCCTGGCACCCAGCATCTTCAGCTGGATACCGCCGATGGCCCCGACCCGTCCCTTCTGATCCATGGTGCCGGTTCCAGCGATGGTCAGACCGCCGGTCTCCTGCTCCGGAGTGATTTTGTCGATGGCCCCCAGGGTGTACATGAGTCCGGCCGAGGGACCGCCGATGTCGGCCACCCTCATGCTGAATTGCAGGCCTGACACGTCATATCCTCGGGCCTTGAGGAAGGCCAGAGCCTGGGCTGATGCGGCCTTCTGGGAGCCGTGCATGTCGCCCTGCTCCTGGCGCTTGTACTCCTCAACGCTCTGTCCGGGGGGGACCACGGCCTCCTGGGGAAGCACCGTGGCGTGGGGGTCGGCCCAGCCCACCAGGGCATCAAGGTTGGAAGCCGGGTAGCCGGGGATTCCGCGGGCATTGACCGTGGTCATCAGTAGGCGACCCTTGTCATGGTGAACCTGGCCGCCCTTCACCTTGATGACAGGTGAGCCCTTTGAACTTCCCAGCACATCCTGGGTGGGGCCGGGCGTCTCGATGGTATAGGGCGATGGGAGGAAGAGCACCAAGATGGCCAGAATGACCAGAAGACCGCCGACCAGCATTTTGCGGGTGGGTCCGCCAAGCGTCCCGGCTTGCCTTTCGGGTGCGCCTGTGGCGCAGTGATCCGATTTCCCGTGCGGAAGTGTCATAGCTCCAATATTATGGTTGATGAAGACGATAATCCCGGCAGACGTCAACCTTGAGGGCGGACGGCCTGCCTTGGCGAGGACTGGAATCAAAGCTATGGACGAGAATGCAATCCACCAATGGCTCATCGAGTGCTTCGGCCCGGTGCAGGGCGAGCTGGCCTGGAGTCAGTTCTCACAGCTGCCTGAGTCCATCCGCTCCCAGATGGCGGCCCAGGGAGCCGATCAACTGCCCAAACCCGCCGAGGTTCAGGCCCTGATCCAGGCCTTCACTGCTGGAGGGCTCAACACACCTGCCGATATGCAGGCCCAGGCTGACCAGGGTCCCATCAACGTTGCACTGGCCAAGAACATCGCCTTGGGACGCACCAGGGCCGACCAGTCCGATACCACAGTCACAGCCGAAGACAGCGACAGGGTGGCCCGAGTCATGAGCGAAGCCAACCTCTGGCTGGACACCGTCTGCGCCTTCGACCCCGCCCCGGGCCAAACGCAAGCCCTGACCCGTGCCGGATGGATCGAGGGCAGCATAGACGCCTGGGTAAAGTTCGCCTCCCCGGTGGCCCAGGCGGTCAGCGATGCCTTGACCTCCGTCATAAGCCAGCGCTTCCAAGGTTTCGATCAGGGCGAGATTTCCGGGATGTTCGCCGGACCTGTGCCCATTCCACTGCCGGACAACCTCAAGGATCCCACCACGCTGATGAAGCTGCTGGGAAACACCTCTTTCGCCATGCAGCTGGGGCAGGCCGCCGGCGAGCTGGCCAAGGAGGTCCGCGGAGGATTCGACCAGGGCATCCCGCTGCTGAAGAACCCCGCCGGCGCCCTCATTCCGCAGAACATCAAGACCTACGCCAAATCCCTTGAACTGGATCTGGACGAGGTTACCCGCTACATGGCCCTCAAAGAGGCCGCCCACGCCCGGCTCTACGCCGCCGTCCCCTGGTTGATGCCGCGCTTCGAGGCCCTGATCGGCAAATACGCCCGGGGAGTCTCCATCGACCTGGACGCTGTGGAGGACCAGCTGCGCGATGCTGAGCAAATCAACCCCGAATCCATTGCCGGCGCCATCAACCTCAGCAATGTCGGCATCGAAGACACCCCTGAGCAGAAGGAGGCCCTGCACAGCCTGGGCGACCTGCTGGCCCTGGTCGACGGCTGGGTGGATTGCGTGGTATGGAACGCTGGCATGGCCCACCTGCCCCACCTGGAGCAGCTGCGGGAGATGACCCGACGCGAGCGCGCCGTGGGAGGGCCGGCGGAGCAGACCTTCGAGTCCCTGCTGGGACTGCATCTTCATCCCAAGCGTTTGCGAGAGGCCGCCGACCTCTGGGAGCGCATCACCGCTGACGAGGGCGTGCAGGGCCGCGACGATCACTGGTCCCATCCTGATCTGCTGCCCTCCCTGTCTGTCAAGGAGGATGCCGACCAAGTCGGAACATCAACCTCTGCAGACGGGCAATCCGAGCAGAAGGCCGACACTCCCGCCACCTCAGTGGATTGGGATGCCGAGCTGGACAAACTGCTGAATGCCGAAGAGAAGGATTCCTCTGCCAACCCGATCACCCCGGCAGACTCCGACGCTTCCAATGACCAGGGGCATCCAGACCATGAGACTCCTGGCAGCCAGAAGAGCGCCGGCAAAGATTCCAAGAATTTCGATGATGGCCACCCGGACCAGGACGACTCGGACAGAGACGACTCGGACAACGACCACGCCTGAACAGCGGCTCCCCCATGTTCCGAGGGCCCAGGCGATAGCGCTCAGCGGTGAATGAACCGGCTGGGAGCGCGTCGGACGAAGGCGCTGCCGTCCTTATGCTCCGCGTAGGAAAGGTGCAGGGTGTCCTCGGCACGGGTCACCCCTACGTACATGAGACGGCGTTCCTCTTCCAGGGCATCCCCCTCCGGCGGTGAACCAAAGGGAATCAACCCCTCGGCACAGCCCACGATGAAGACATGGGGGAACTCCAATCCCTTGGCGGCGTGAATGGTAGAGACCGTGACCCTCCCCTGGCCTATGCCTCCCTCCAGCTGTTCCAACACCTCCTGCTTGCTCAGATTGACCGACTGGTTCTGCCAGCCTGACTCGGTGCGCACCCGGTAGCCGATTCCATGTTCGTGTAGCGCACGGCAGATCAGGGTCTGCTGGGCGTTGATCCGAGTCAGTATTGCAAACTGGCCGGGCCGGGCCCCCTTCCGGATCATGGAGGATATACGGGAGGCCACGGCCCCAGCCTCATCAGCATCGTCCTCATAACGGGTCATCGCGACCCTGCTACCCTCCTGACGGGCGGAGGTCAGCTTCAGATAGTCGTCACGCACCGGCGAGCGCGCCAGAATACCGTTGGCGTATCGAACCACCCTTTCTGTGGACCGGTAGTCGGTGGATAGGTCCAGATCGGCCTTGATGCCAGGGAATTCCTGGGGGAAGTTCAGCAAGTAATAGGAGGTGGCCCCCGCGAAGGAGTAGATGGTCTGGGCCGGGTCCCCCACCACGCAGATGTTCTGCCTGCCGTTGAGCCAAAGTTTGAGCAGCCGGTGCTGCAGGGGCGAGACATCCTGGTACTCGTCCACCGTCAGCCAGCCGATTCGGTCTCGAATATCTGCAGCAGCCTGTCCGTCTTCTTCCAATATGTGACAGACCAGCAGGAGAATATCGTTGAAGTCCATCTGATTATGGGCGGCCTTGGAACTCTCGAAGACCGTGTACAGATCGGCCATCCGATCAGCCTCCAGACCGGCCGGCGGCAGACGGTGACTGGCTGCGCAGACCCGAACGTAGTCCTGGGGGGCAATCAGCCCCACCTTGGCCCAGTTGATCTCCGCAGTCAGGTCCCTGACCTGGCCCGGGTCGGCCTCCTGCCCGCAGACCCGCTGGTAGGCAGAAGACACCAAGGGGCCCACATCCTCAATCAAATCGGGAGGATAGGTCTCGCTGACCTGGGGCCAGACCCGCCTGAGCTGGTGCAGGGCCGCCGAATGGAAGGTCGCCGCCTGCAGGGAGGCCGACACGCCAAGCTTGGTCAGTCGATCACGCATCTCAGCCGCGGCACGGACCGAAAAGGTCACTGCCAAGGTTCTGGAGGGCTCCCAGCTGCCGCACGCACAGGCATAGGCCATCCGCCGCGTGATGGTCCTGGTCTTCCCGGCTCCGGCCCCTGCGACGATCCGCACAGGCCCGTCAAGCACGGTAGCCGCCTGCCGCTGGGCGGGATCCAGCCCCTCCAGCAATCGTTCCTCATCCTCATGCACACCCCCATTGTGTCAAAGGCCGGTACCGGAACCGGCGGCGGCGTGCCCATGTGGTCAAGTGGACAACCGTATCCACAACAGTCCTTGTATTATCCTTGAGAATGTGACTGAACGAACGAAGCTGACCCTGGCCGCCCTGGCGTCGGCCGCCATGCCCGAGGTGCCCGTGACCGGCGCGCGGGATTGCGACCAGCTCAGCAGCCTGGACCGTGCACAGGGCGTGGACTGTGCGGTGGTCCAGGACGCGACCGGCAACGTCTACGACGTCTGGGCCACCAGCTCGGAGGCCGGCAAACGTCGGTTGGCCGCTCGAGTCAAGGCGGCCCACGCCCTGGCCGATGCCAAGGAGATGGCGGCCATGGGCTTCCAGGTCGAGCGCATCCTGGCCTACCAGCCAGGCGAGAAGGCCGACAGCCCGACCGGCACCACAGCTGTTGCCGTCATGACCCACTGCCCAGGCCGAATCCGTCCCCTTCATCTGCTGACCCTGAACGAATGCACGGCTGCAGGCACAGCCATCGGCGCCATCCACAGGGTGCGCCCTGATTTTCTGAAAACCCACGGATATCCGGCCTTCTCCACCGCCCAAATCGCGGCACAACTGCGCGGATGGATCAAGCGGCTGCGCATGGACGGCCATGTGCCCAAGGAAATCACCGATTCCTGGGCCTCCATCGTGGCAACCGACGGACTCTGGTCCTTCGACACCTGCACTGTGCATGGGGGCTTCTCAGACGGTGATCTGCTCTATGCAGGTTCAGGACTGAGCGGGGTCTACGGTTGGCAGGACATGCAGATTAACGATCCTGCCCGTGACCTGGCCTGGATCTTCGCCAAGCTTGACGGATCACGCCGCAACGCAGTCATTGCAGCCTACGGCAGGATGATGGGGGCCCGACTGGACGACCTGATCATGCTCCGGGCCAATCTCTGGCTGCAGATGGAGCAGGTGGGAGACTTCATCACCGCCTTGGATCATGCAGACAATGAACGGATCATCCAATTCAAGGCCCAGGTTGAGCGCCTGGCCCAGCAGCTGGGCGACCATGAGCAGGACCAGCGCGCCCGTCGGCAGCAGAAGATGCCAAGTCCGTCACCCGCTGGCGCACCCTCCACCATCACCGTGGGCACCCTGTTGGGCGACGACAATGCTGAAGACCCCTCTGCCGCCAAGATACAGGAGAATCCAACACCAAAGCCGGACCTCGACTCAGCAGAAGCGTCGGATGAAAGTTCGGCCACCATCGCCATCAACAGGGCGGAAATAGCTGACCTGGCTCTGGCCCAGACCGCCATGGACCACTCCGATGCCAGGAATAAATCCAAGCCACCAGCTGTTGCTCCTATTCCCAAGGAGGAGGAATCAGGCCTGAGCGATCACTTCCGCGGCATCGGTAACCCAACCACCGGTGACGAAGATGCGGATGGCGAAGCGGACCCGAAGGCTGCAGTAAGCCGCTCGTCCGCAGACCCATCCGGAGACGGCCAGCCCTCGGCTGCTTCCCAGCCGCACGATGCCTCGCCAGCTCAGGCTCTTGCAAGCGATCAGGCAGAGACCATCGTCCTTCCCAGAAAACCCCTGCCCGAGCAGACCCCCACACTCACCACAGACGGACAGACATCGGCATCGCCGCCGGAAACCGGCTCTTCCCCGGAGGAGCCCCACGGGGACGCTTAGAGCGTAATCATCCGGGTCAGCGAATAATGAGACCGGAAGATCCGTGGACCGGCAGGTCTGGGCGACGGAGAACAACCTTGGAGGTAGCAATGGATATCGAATTCGGCATCAAGAACGTGGCCCGCACGGTCAACTTCAGCACCAATGCCAAGGCGGACGAGGTGGCTGCCCACATCGCCCAGGCCCTGAACGAGGGCGGACCCATCGATTTGGTGGACGACAAGGGTCGGCACATCATCGTTCCCAAGGAGTCCTTGGGCTACGCAGTGGTCGGTTCCGACACCACCCATCCTGTGGGCTTCGGCGTTCTGGGAGGTTCCTCTGACTGAGGTTGTGATTGCCTGATGGGGGCGGCCGGGTCCTTGGTGGTCCGACCGCCCCCGATTCGTATCCGCTAACCCCTCCAGGCCACCGGACGGCTCCCCCGGGCCCTATCCACTATTCGCGCTACCACCTCATCAGTGGTGCTGTTCTCCCCCATCTGATTGGGCTTGCCTCGGCCGTGCCAGTCCGATCCTCCAGTCACCAGCAGCCCCCAGCGTTGGGCAAGGGCCAGGAGCCGTCGGCGTTGCTCAGGCGGATTGTCCCTGTGCCAGACCTCCAGACCGCCCAGCCCCTCCCTGGCCAGCGCGGCGATCTGCTGATCGGAGAGTAGAACGGGATTACGGTTGACCGCACCGGGGTGGGCGATGACCAGGACTCCGCCCGCATGGTTGACCGCTGCCAGCACCTGATGGGTGGTCGGCGATGGCGTAGGCAGGTAGTAAGCGCTTCCGGAGGAACAGACCCCGGCAAAGGCCTGGCTCCGGTCGGCATAGACACCGGCCTTGACCAGGGCATCGGCGATATGCGGACGACCCACCGTGGTCTTCGACCCCTCCTTGACCTGGTCCAGCACATCCTGCCAGGTAATCGGATAATCCCGGGATATCCGCTCGACCATGGTCCTGGTTCTGGTCAGCCTGGCCTCCCTGGTCTTGGCGAAGAGTCCGGTGATGACCGAATCCTCGGGATCGTAGAGATAGGCCAGCATGTGAACCGAGACACGGCCATCCTGCGCAGTGATCTCAGTACCCGGCAGCAGAGGCATTCCCAGGTCCTGGGCCGCCTGACGGGCCTCATCCCAGCCCGCATTGGTGTCATGGTCGGTGATGGCCAGACCTTCCAGACCCAGCTGTTGCGCCTGCTCGACCATCCCCCGCGGCGTCACGGTGCCGTCGGAGAACACGGTGTGGCAGTGCAGATCCCAGCCGGAGGCCGTGACAGTATCCTCATGCGTCATGCCTCCATCCTAAACTCGTGAACGCGTTCCCGTCTCAGAGAACCCTCCCGACCACCGAGGTGATGGACCCCATGAGTGAACCGACCTCTTCAGCCACTTCAAGCTATCTGATTGCCGCCCTGGCCTCACTTGCAACCCTCTATGCCAGCCTGGTCCTGTCAGCGGAAACACTTCAGCTGGCACGTCATCCCCAGGGCCAGCTCAGCTGTGACATCAACTCGGTGGTCTCCTGCTCAGCCGTGGCCCAGTCGCCCCAGGCCGAGCTGATTCGCCTGGGCACCCTGCCGGTCCCCAATGCCTTTCTGGGGTTGATAGCAGAATCTGTATTCCTGACGCTGGCCGTAGTGGGCCTGTGCCGTATCAAGATGCCCACACTGCTGGCGGCAGGGACCTGGCTGGCCTCCCTTGCCGCCCTGGCCTATGCGCTCTGGCTGTTCACCCAGTCGCTCTTCGTCATCCACGCCCTCTGCCCCTGGTGCCTGGTCATGACCTTCGCGACCAGCCTGCAATTCATGGCCTTCAGCCATGCCACGGTCATCCAGCAGGGGCTGCCTCGCAAGCGGCCAGAATGGCTACAGACCTATTACCAGCGGCACTTCGACCTGATGGTCGACCTGATCTGGCTGGTCGCCCTGGCAACCATCGTTCTGGCTGTGGAAGGATCCGCCCTCTTCGGCTGATCAGCAGCCGGGAACATTCTCCAGGGTCAGACGGGCCACCATTCTGGCCGGTCCTGTCAGCCATACATCCTGCGGGTCCACGTCCACCTGCAGACGGCCTCCACCCACCTGAATGGTCCAGTGATCGATTCCAGTCAGGGCCCGCAGCAGCACACCGCTGGCGCACAGACCGGTCCCGCAGGACAGAGTCTCGCCGACGCCACGCTCATATACCCTCATGGTGGCCCGACCGCTGCCATTCTCAGCATCCAGGGCATCCAGACGCAGGAATTCCACATTCTGCCCTTCATCCAGCCCAGGCCTGACCCGCGGCGGGACCGACAGGTCCAGATCACCCAGGCCAGGCAGATCAGTCCTGGCCAGCAGGTCAGTCATAGTCTCGGGCAACCCATCGGCCTCTGGTTCGGCAGCGACTGAGTTCATAACGACTGCATGGGGATTTCCCATATCCACCAAGGTGCCGGGAGCCGAGCCTGACAGGGCTCCGCCGTCGACCAGCTGTTGCCCCACTGGGCCCATCCGCCAGGATCCGACCTTGACCTTGAACACATGCTCGCCCTCGCATTGCATAGGACTGCGCGAGACGATCCGCTTGACCCCGGCCCGGGTCCCCAGCAGGAAGGATGAGCCCTCCATGGTCGGCGTCAGCCCCTGCTTCTGGGCAAAGAGGGTGACGGCCCGCGTCCCGTTGCCGCACATCTGAGCCAAGGAACCGTCCGCATTGCGATAATCCATGAACCACTGGCAGCCGAAATGGTCGCAGGTATCCACCTGCTCCTGGCTCAGATCGCTGACATCAGCCGGGTGGGTCAGCCGGATGACCCCGTCGGCTCCGACCCCGAAATGCCGGTCACACAGCCATCTCACCTGGTCGGCCGTGGGCTCCAGATCCCCCCGTGGATCGGCGTAGACCACGAAATCGTTGCCGGTGGCTTGCATTTTGTAAACAGTCCGGGGAATACTCATGCTTGTAGCGTACGGCCCTTCGGCGACAGGCTAGGCTGGTTTTTCGGCTGCGGAAGGAGCGGATCACATGGCATCAGATGCACCGATCGGGATCTTTGACTCCGGGCTGGGCGGTCTGAGCGTCACCGCGGCCATCCAGAGCCTCCTGCCCCAAGAAAATCTGCTCTACTTCGGTGATTCTGCCTACGCCCCTTACGGCACCAAGGAGCCGGCCCAGATCACCCGGCGCTGCCAGGTCATCGGCGACCGGTTCATGGACCAGGGCGTCAAGGCCTTGGTCATCGCCTGCAACACCGCCACCAGCGTCTGCGTGGATCAGATGCGCCGACGTTACCCGGTCCCTGTCATCGGCATGGAGCCGGCGCTGAAACTGGCCTGCACACGAGGCGGAGGCCGGCCTCAGCGAGTTCTGGTCACGGCCACCCCGCTGACCCTGAAGGAGGCCAAGTTCTCGCGCCTGATGGCACGATTCTCCGACAAGCACACCATCCTGACCCAGCCCTGCCCAGACCTGGTGACCATTGTGGAGTCTGACAAGTTAAAGGATCAAACCCTGGTCGATGCCACCCTGCACCGTTATTTGGACCCCTATGATCTGCAGAGTTTGGATGCCTTGGTTCTGGGCTGCACCCACTTCGTCTTCTTCCGCCAGTCCATCGCCCACATCTGCCCGCCGAACCTGGCGCTGATCGACGGCAACCCGGGAACAGCCCGCCACCTCAAGGATCTGCTGGCCCAAGCCGATGCCCTCAACCCGGGCCCTGGCCCCGGCAGAGTAGAGATCGCCAACTCTGATTCCTCACCAGCCATGCTGGATCTGTCCAAGCGGCTTCTAGCCTCTTGCCGCCCCTGAACAGCTTGTCCAACGTTCACGCATAAGCTGTCATCAAGCGCGAAATTTGTCAGGAATCGAGGTGCCCATGGCACGCAAAAGAACAGCCGTCATCGACGTAGGCGGCGGCTACCGGTCCATCTTCGGCGCCGGCGTCTTCGACCGCTGCATGGAGCAGGGCATCACCTTCGATCACTGTTACGGGGTCTCAGCCGGAAGCGCCAATCTGGCCTCATTCCTGTCGGGCCAGCTCAGACGCTGCTACCGCTTCTACACCGTCTACTCATCCCGCAAGGAGTACGCGAGTGTGAGCAACTTCCTGACCAAGCACACCTTCGTCGACCTGGACTATGTCTATGGCAAACTGTCGGCTCATGATGGGGAATGCCCACTGGACTATCCTGCTTTAAAGGCCAATCCTGCCCTGTTCACCATTGTGGCCTGCAAGGCTAGTGACGGATCGACCGCTTACTTCGACAAGTCGGACCTGGCCCAGGACAACTATGACGTCCTCAAGGCCTCGTCCACTGTGCCAGTAGCCAATAAGCCCTACATGATCGATGGCGTGCCCTATCTGGACGGTGGCATCGCCGATCCAGTCCCGGTCCGCAAGGCCATGGACGAGGGCTATGAACGCATCGTCCTGGTCCTGACACGCCAGAGGGATATTCTGCGCGAGCAGAAGAAGGATGTCCTGCCGGCCCGAATCCTGGCCAGGACCTATCCGGCGGCCGCCGAGCGCCTGATGGAGCGCTATCGCACCTACAACGACGAGGTGGCCATAGCCAAACAAGCCGAGAAGAAGGGCCAGGTACTCATCCTGGCCCCGGATAGTCTATGCGGGCTGACCACGCTGAGCAAGTCACTCAAGGGACTCAACGCCATGTACGACAAGGGCTATCGGGCTGCCGAGGCCATAGCCGACTTCCTGAAGAGCTGAAATCCGCCTCCGCCGGGCCTGCCACGTAAAGGGCAGATTTTCTTCGGCTCCTCCATGAGACCTTAGAGAGACGGTGCCTCGGTCCCGCCCTCTGTCCGTACCTCCCCACGGCCGTCTCGGGGATCCACACTCTCTTGACTCTCCTGGCTGCTCTGGGCGGTCATCAATGCAGCGGTCATCTGGTTGAAGAGGTCGTTGTACCCGCCGGGGGTCGACGCAGGCAGAACCAGGGTCTTGGCATTGCCGGACTCGGCCAGCGAACGCATCACATCAAGATACTGGTTGAAAAGCACCACATTGTTGACAGCGTCGATATCCATGCCCACGGCCCGCAGACTGTTGATCTGGTCCACAATACCGTTGGCGATCTCCCGCCGGTAGTTGGCCTGGCCCTCGCCCTGCATCCTGGTCTTCTCCGCATCAGCCCTGGCCTGGGTCTCGATCTCGATCCGACGCGCCTCGGCACGCTCCCTAGTGGCCTCCTTCTCACGCTGGGCCGCATTGATGGAGTCCATTGCCTGCTTGACCTCGTTGGAGGGATCGATAGCAGTGACCAGGGTCTTGATGACCGAGAAACCGAAACGCTGCATCTCCTGGCCTACAGTCTGCTGCACGTCGGAGGCGATATCGTCCTTGCGAGCGAAGGCATCATCCAGGCTCAGGGCCGGAATGGCCGACCTGAGGGCGTCCTCCATGTAGGAGCGCAGCTGGCCCTCCGGATCGCCCAGCTCGTAGTAGGCCGTAGCCACGTTGGCTGCCTCCACACGGAACTGTGCAGAGACCTCAACCGTGACGAAGACGTTGTCCTTGGTCTTGGTCTCCAGCTTGACGTTCAGCTGGTTGACCCGCAGGTTGGTTTTGGTCGCCACCCGGTCCACTAGGGGAATCTTGACATGAATGCCCGCCAGGGCCACCCGCTGGTACTTGCCGAAGCGCTCGATGACATATGCCTTTTGCTGAGGCACCACGAAGATTCCCAGGAGGAAGATGACCAGCACAACGACCAGAATGACAATGCCCAAACTCATAAGCGTTCTCCTTCGAGCTTAAAACCTTTGGATGCCGGACCTACAAACCGCACCATTCCAGCCTTTCCCATCCTTTATACATGATGAACCCGACTGGATTAATCCCCTCTGACGATAAAGCGGTAATAGACTCGGCGTAACAAGACTTCAGACTGAAAGGATGAACATGGCAAAGCTACGCGACATTGACGCCGATATCTTCCCCCTGGTCCTGGGAGGCAACACCTTCGGATGGACGAGCGACGAATCCGAGTCTGACCGGGTCCTGGACGCCTACACGGAAGCCGGAGGCAACCTGATCGATACAGCTGACGTCTACTCGGCATGGGCCCCCGGCCACTCCGGCGGCGAGTCTGAGATCGTCCTGGGCCGCTGGCTGGCCAAGAACGGCAACCGCAACAAGGTTCTGGTGGCCACCAAGGTCAGCCAGCACCCCCAGTACTCCGGTCTTTCGGCCAAGAACATAGAGGCCGCCGCCGACGCATCCCTGCTCAGGCTGGGCCTGGACGTGATTGACCTCTACTACGCCCACTTCGACGACAGCTCCACCCCCTTGGAGGAGACTGCGGCAGCCTTCGACAAGCTGGTCAAGGAGGGCAAGGTCCGGGCCATCGGAGTGTCCAACTACACCCCGGACCGGATCCGTGAATGGTTCAGCATTGCACGCAAGGAGGGTCTGACCCTGCCGGTGGCCCTGGAGCCCCAGTACAACCTGGTCTACCGCAAGGACTATGAGGGTGGCCTCATGCAGGTCGCCAAGGACGAGGATCTGGCGGTCTTCCCCTACTTCTCGCTGGCTTCGGGCTTCCTGACGGGCAAGTACCGGACCATGGACGACCTCAAGGGGAAGAAGCGCGAGGGCATGGTCAAGGACTTCTTTACCCAGGAGGGACTGGACGTGGTCGCCGCCATGGACGGCATCGCCAAGGCCCACGGGGTCGAACTGGCCACCGTCGCCCTGGCCTGGCTCAACCACAGGCCTGGGATTGCGGCCCCAATCGCCTCTGCACGCACCCCTGAGCAGCTGCCGGCCCTGCTTGCTGCTGCCCATCTGGAACTGAGCGACCAGGATATGCAGACCCTGGATCAGGTCAGCGACAAGGTCAAGGGCTGATCTGCAAGCTTCGTTGCCAGCAGCAGGGCCGATTTTGACGCAATCGGCCTTCCCAGCAGACAGATCGAATGAAAAGGGCTTCCGTCCAATACAGGATGGGAGCCCTTTTATGCGACTACGGGTCAGGCCTTGACCAGGTCGACCTGCGACTGATCCACATCGCCGACATTGACGGTCATGCTGGTGGCCAATGTCTCGTGGGCGATCAGGTCGTTGAACTGCTGGGCCTTGGGGGCATCCTCAGCAGGCAGGGTCAGGGTCAACCGAATCCGGTCGGCGATGTCCAGACCGGCGGTCTTTCGGGCATCCTGAACCTGGCGGATCAGATCCCTGGCATAGCCCTCGGCCAGGAGGTCGTCGTCCAGCTGGGTGTCGAGGATGACGAAGCCGCCGGTGGGCAGGGCTGCGGAGGCCGACCGGTCGGCCTGGGAGCCATCCTCCTGCTCGATCCGGTTGTCCAGCTCGTATTCGCCTGGTTCCAGGGCCACCGGTCCGTCGGGTGTAGTGACGACCACATGGCCATCCTGCTCTGACCAGTCGCCCTGCTTGGAGGCCCGGATGACGAACTGGACCTGCTTGCCCAGTCGGGGTCCGGCCGCTCGAGCATTGACCTTGAGATCGTGGATGATTCGCAGGCCGTGCTGGCCGGCCTGGTCCAGGGTGCAGAACTCCACATCCTTGATGTTGAGCTCGGACTTGAGCACATCCACGTAGGGCCGGGCCGCATCGGGGTCACGGACCACCACGGTCAACCGGGACAGGGGCTGGCGGACACGGATCTGCTCGGCCTTGCGCAGGGCCAGGGTGGCCGAAACCACCTCGCGGACCTTCTCCATGGCGGCTACCAGGGCAGGATCGTCGCGCAGGACCTGTCCCAATTCAGTCTCCCGCCCGGTGGCCTCATCGGCCAGGAAGGGCCAATCGGCCAGGTGGACCGATTCGCCGCCGGTCAGACCACGCCAGATCTGCTCGGCCTCCATGGGTGCCAGGGGGGCCAAAACGCGGGCGAAGGCCTCCAGGACCGTGTAGAGGGTGTCGAAGGCCTGGTGGTCCTCGCCCCAGAAGCGGTCGCGGTTGTTGCGGATGTACCAGTTGGTCAACACGTCGATGAAGTCGGTCACCGCATCGCAGGCATCCGAGATGGCGAAGTCGTCCAGGGCCTTCTGCACCGACTGAATCAGCCGACGCGCCCGTGCCAACAGGAAGCGGTCCATCTCCGGCAGGTCGGCCACACGGTCCGGTGTCAGTGCCTGGGCCTGGTAGCCGGCGCCCTTGTTGGCCGCGTTGGCATAGAGCGTGTAGAAGTAGTAGGAGCTCCAGACCGGCAGCATGACCTGACGGACCGTGTCGCGGATGCCATCAGCGGTGACAACCAGGTTGCCGCCGCGCAGGATGGAAGAGCTCATCAGGAACCAGCGCATGGCATCGGATCCGTACTTGTCGAAGACCTCGTTCACATCCGGATAGTTGCGCAAGTGCTTGCTCATCTTCTGGCCGTCGGAGCCCAGGACGATGCCGTGGCAGATCACGTTCTTGAAGGCCGGCCTGTCGAAGAGGGCCGTGGACATGATGTGCATGGTGTAGAACCAGCCGCGGGTCTGGCCGATGTACTCCACCACAAAATCACAGGGATCCCTGTCCTCGAAGTACTGCTTGTTCTCGAAGGGATAGTGGAACTGGGCGAAGGGCATGGATCCCGACTCGAACCAGCAGTCCAGCACATCGGTGATCCTGTGCATGGTGGACTTGCCGGTCGGGTCGTCCGGGTTGGGCCTGGTCAGTTGGTCGATCCAGGGCCGATGCATGTTGATCTGTCCCTTGTCATCGGTTGGGTAACGGCCGAAGTCCTTCTTGAGCTCATCCAGGGACCCGTAGACATCCACCCGGGGGTACTTGGGATCGTCCGAGACCCAGACCGGGATGGGTGAGCCCCAGAACCTGTTGCGGGAGATGGACCAGTCACGGGCGTTGGCCAGCCACTTGCCGAACTGGCCGTCCTTGACGTTTCCGGGGATCCAGTTGATCTGCTGGTTGAGTTCCAGCAGACGGTCCTTGATCTTGGTCACGGAGACAAACCAGCTGGAGACCGGCTTGTAGATCAGCGGGGTGCCACAACGCCAGCAGTGGGGGTAGGAGTGGACGTAGCTCTTCTCCTGGAAAAGGAGAGCCCGATGCTCGGCTGGGATCTGTGCCAGGGGGCCATCGCCTGCGCGCAGGTTGCGCACGATGGGCATGTTGGCGTCGAAGGCCTGCAGGCCCTGGTAGTCAGGGCACTGCTCGGTGAAGACGGCCCCGGCATCGAGCACGTCCACGCTGCGGATCCCCTTGGCGTTCAGGGTGTTCATATCATCCTCGCCATAGGGAGCCTGGTGGACCAGGCCGGTGCCCTCCACAGTGTCGACGTAGTCGGCCGTGTAGATGGTATAGGCGTTGGGGCCAGGGGTGCCACCCTCGGATTCGGCCTGCTCGCCGGCGAAGTAGGGGAAGACCGGCCAGTACCGCCAGCCCTCCATCTGGGACCCCTGGAGGGTGCGGACCACCTGGTAGTCCTCCCCCAGCTGCTTGGCGTAGTCTCCCAGGCGGGCCGTGGCGATATAGAAGCGCTTGCCGGCGAAGGGCCCGGACACCGGGCTGACCTCCGAGTACTCGATGTCGGCGCCGACCACGATGGCCAGGTTGGTGGGGACGGTCCAGGGGGTGGTGGTCCAGAAGACCGCATAGGCGTCCTCATCCCTGAGCTTGACGGCCACGGAGACGGTGGTGTCCTGCCGGTCCTGGTAGACATCGGCATCCATGCGCAGCTCGTGGTTGGACAGCGGTGTCTGGTCCTTCCAGCAGTAGGGCAGCACCCGGTAGCCCTCGTAGGCCAGACCCTTCTCGTAGAGGGTCTTGAAGGCCCACATGACCGACTCCATGTAGGAGACATTCAGGGTCTTGTAGCCGTGGTCGAAGTCCACCCAGCGGGCCTGGCGGTGGACGTAGTCCTTCCACTCACTGGTGTACTTGAGCACCGAGGCGCGGCAGGCGTCATTGAACTTCTCGATGCCCATCTGCTCGATCTGATCCACGCTGTCGATGCCCAGCTCGCGCTGAGCCTCCAGCTCGGCAGGCAGACCGTGGGTGTCCCAGCCGAAGACCCGGTTGACCTTGTGTCCCTTCATGGTCTGGTAGCGGGGAATGACATCCTTGACGTAGCCGGTCAGCAGGTGCCCGTAGTGGGGCAGGCCGTTGGCGAAGGGCGGACCGTCGAAGAAGACGAACTCGTTGTCGGCGTGATCGCCGGACGGGCGGCGATCCACCGACTTGTTGAAGGTGTCGTCCTGATCCCAATAGTCCAGAACGCGCTCCTCCATGTGGGGGAAGGAGGGATTGGGTGTCACCTTGGCCAGAGCCGGGTCCACCACCGCCTTGGGATAGACTTCGCCGTCCCGATTCTTCGCACCTGAGGTATCAGTGGTCTGATTCACCGTTCACACTCCTCGCTGGTCGTTCATATCGCCATGTCGAGGACGAGGGACCCATGGGGCCCACCGCGGTACCACCTCGCTTGCCCGGCCAATGACCCACGCCGGACCGCTTGATCTGGGCTATGCGGGCCCACCCGTCGGTTCTACTGAGGACTGCCGCGAGCAATCCTGTTCTTCCGAGGGCTCCCCGCTGATGACGGATCAAGGCCCATTGGTGACCAGATTATACCATCCTCAGGAAACCGTTCTCGCCCGTTCGCATAACGAACAGTCGTCAGGATTGAAAGCGATCGGGATGACGAGGATCACCCGGCAGCTCATCCAGAGTGTCCTCTGCACCTAGCGCCTGCCGCCAGAAGTCCAGGGAGCGACCATAGGGGCTGGCCTGGCCGCCACGGACCTGCAGGTCGGCCTTGGCTGCAAGCACATCCTCCTCGCTCACCCCGTCCAAAAGTCCGACCAGTTTGGCGAATCGATCCGAGTCATAGAAGATGCCACCGACGACCTCAAGAAGTCGGCTGGCACGTTCCATGGGCAGGGAATCCCAGTGCCTGAGCTCGATGTAATTCTTCAGACGGACATCATTGAAGTGCGTGGTCAGGATGTGCGCTATCTCAGCATCGTTGAGACGGCGGTCAGGATAGATCTCCCCGGCGTTCTCATGCCAGGCGATGAAGACCTGCTGCCCCTGCGGCCCCTCCACCTCCGGAGTATGGGAGACGTCGGCCACCATGAGCGGGGTGGATAGCATATCCACGGCATAGTCCTCCCAGCCGAAGCCGTCCTCGAACAGCCCAGGAATCAGACCTGTGCGCTGGGTGTCGAGCCAGTCCCAGATGCGCTGGCGCCGCAGGGGCATGCGGTTGGGCTTGCCCTCGAAAATTGGAGTGTTGCGGAAGAAGTAGGCCAAAATGGGCCCGATGACCGTGCCCAGACGGATCTTGGCGATGGCATCGTCCTCGTCCTGGTAGTCGATGCTGATTTGGGTGGAGGCGGTGCTGCGCATCATCATGGGTCCGCACTGGCCGATGCGACCCAGGTAAGTGTTCATGACCGCATAGCGTTCCTTGGGATTGACCCCCACATCCGCGTAGGACCCAGCCGGACGGTACCCGTACTCAACCAGCCGGAACCCCAGACGCTCAGCAATGGGATCGACCTCGGCACGGAAGCGACGGTAGAGATCCTCGAATTCTCGGCTGTCCCGGACCACGCCTAAGGAGCACTCCACCTGGCTCCCGGGCTCCAGAGAGACCACGCAGCCCGGTCTACTCAGCCCGACCAGGTGACCGTCCTCCCGGTATTCCTTATCGCCGTCGTAGCAGGGCTCCAATGCAGACAGCAGGGCCTCGATACCCCGCTCCCCCTCATAGGGAACCGGGGCATCGGACCCATCGTTGCGGACCGGCAGATGCTCAATCTCGATGCCGAACCGCCACTGGGACCGCGGCTTTGACCCGCGAGAGAAGTAGTCGACCAGGCTGGCCACATGCCGCGGATTGGGGACCGTCAACAGGTGCGCATACCCAGCGCCTACGCTTTTGCTCATGCTGTCATGTTAGGAGCGGGCGAAGGCCCTGGGCAACCAACACGCGAGGAGTTCCGCTACCGGACAGTGGTCAACCCACGGTCACCATCACAGCCTGCAGGTCTTCCCTGCGCGAGGAGGAACCCACCAGCACCTGGAACTTACCAGGCTCGACCCTGCGGTTGCAGTCGGCATCGACCAGGGTCCACTCGGACACCGGCAGATCGAAGGCCACCTTCCGGGTCTGCCCTGGATCCAGCTGAATCCTTTGGAAGGCCTTGAGCTCGCGGTCAGCCCAGCTGACGGAGGTCACCAGGTCGCTGATATAGACCTGAACCACCTCGGTGCCTGGCCACTGGCCGGTGTTGGTCAGATCCACGGTCACTCTGACCGTATCCTCGGGTCCAACCGTATCCGGTCCATCGACCTGTGGCTTTCCGTATGCAAAGGTGGTGTAGCCCATACCCTGACCGAAAGCGAAGGCCGGATCCTGGGTCAGATCGGCATAGCGGTTTCCATGCTGGCCCCGAATCTGGTTGTAGTAGACCGGGAGCTGCCCGGCATGCCTGGGGAAGGTGATGGGCAGTCTGCCTGTGGGTTCAACCTTGCCGGTGAGAATCCTGGCCAGGGCACGACCGCCCTGCATGCCCGGGTCGGGCTGCCAAATCAGAGCCCTGGCCGACTGTGCGGACGGGGGCAGGATCAACGGCTTGGAGGACATGAGCACGATGACCATGGGCTTGCCCGTCTGCGCCAAGGCATCCAGCAGATCGCGCTGAGGACCATAGAGTTCCAGGGTGGCAGTCGAACGGCCCTCGCCCACCAGCTGGACCACGTCGCCTACCACGGCCACCACCAGGTCGCTTTGCCTGGCCAGGTCTAGGGCCCTGTCGAAGCGGCCCTGATCGATCCTGGCCGGGGCCGCCACCTTGGGCCTGGGCTGGCCGTCGGGGAAGAGTTTGCCCGCCGGGTCGTCGACCAGACGAAGCACGTCGACGCCCTGCTCGCAGTTGAGCTGCCAGTTTTCAGGCAGCTCCTGGCGCAGACCGTCGGCCACGGTCGAGATCATCTCCCGAGGCTGGTCCTTGATCCAGTCGCACTGACCCGAACCGCCGGCCCAGTCCCCCAGCTGGTTCTGGGCATCGTCCATCAGCGGACCCACCAGGGCGATGCTGTGCACTGAATCATCACCGGGGCGGCCATCGGCATCAACCCCGCCGAACAGGGGCAGGATTCCGTCGTTCTTCAAAAGAACTACCGACTCCTGGGCCACCTGGAGGTTGAGCTCCTGGTGCTCCGGTGAGTTAATGATCGCTTTCTGGGCCTCGGGGTCGGGCAGACGCGGATCCTCGAAGAGCCCCATGCGGAATTTCAGGGCCAGGATGTGCTTGACCGCCCGGTCAAGGTCCTCCTCGTGCAGCAACCCGGCATCCAGCGCATCCAAGGCCCCCTGGTAGAAGCCGGGCGTGGTCATGATCAGGTCGTTGCCGGCCTTGACGGCAGCCGCGGCGGCCCTGGTGTAGTCGGGCTGCACCTTCTGCTCCCAGACCATCCTGCCCACGTTGTCCCAGTCGGTGATCAGGGTGCCCTGGTAACCCCACTGTCCACGAAGCACATCGTTGAGCAGCCAGTTGTTGATGGTGACCGGTACCCCGTCGATGGACTCGTAGCCCAGCATGAAGGTGGCCACACCCTCCTTGGCCAGCCGCTCGAAAGGCGGCAGGAACCAGGAGAGCAGCTTGCGGTGCGAAAGGTCGGCCTCGGAGGCGTCGCGCCCGCCCTGGGTCTCGGAGTAGCCGGCGAAGTGCTTGGCCGTGGCCAGCACAGCGTCCTTGGGCAGGGTTCCGGTCATGGCTGATCCGCCCTGATAGCCGCGCACCATGGCCGAGGCCATCTCGCCGATCAGGAAGGGGTCCTCGCCGAAGGTCTCATCCACCCGGCCCCAGCGGGTGTCCCTGGCTATGCAAAGCACCGGAGAGAAGGTCCAGTGGACGCCTGTTGTGGCGACCTCCTGGGCTGTGGCCCGCCCCATCCGCTGGACCAATTCAGGGTCGAAGGAGGCTGCCATGCCCAGCTGCTCGGGAAAGATGGTGGCCCCGCGGAAGAAGGAATGGCCATGGATGCAGTCGTCACCAATCAGCAGGGGAATGCCCAGACGGGTGCGATGAACGGCCTTGTCAGCCTTGATCATGTTCTGCGGAGAGACATGCAGCAGGGACCCGGCGTGCTGATCCACCACCTCCTTGTCCACTCCCGAGCGGGCATCAAGCTGCATCATCTGGCCCACCTTCTCCTCAGGGGTCATCCGGCCCACCAGGTCGGCCACTCGCTCATCCACGCTTAGGTCGGGATTGCGGTAGGGCAGGTCCTCCGTCAACTTTCTTGATGCCATCTGGGCACCTTCCTTTCTTTCGGAGCACTAATCCACTCATATATTTAGTCCGGTCAGCCCGAAGCCGGTCTATCGAACAATGATTGCCAGGTCCCAGGGTCCTATGGTCATGGACTGGCCCTGGTCCACATGCGCCTGAGGATCGGCCTGTCCGTCAGCAACCAGCAAATGCCCCTCATAGGGTGCGTCGAGCCTGACCTCCTTGGAGGAATAATTGAGCAGGTAGGCAACCTGCTCTGCCAGGGAATTGATGCCCTCCCGCACGGTGACCAGACCAGCCAAGTCCCGGGCGGGACCGTTCAAGCCAGCCGCATCCGCCGCATCCGAAAGCAACATCTGCATGCCCTGATCCGACGGCAGGGTGCCGATCCACTCCGCGCTGCCTTGGCCGTAATCATGACGGGTCACGGCTGCGTACCGCTTCCAGACCGGGTGGTCATAAGAGGCCAGGACCTGAGTGCCTGGTCTCGGATTCAGCAGCTCAATCAGTCCCTGGCAGGCCAGTCCGGCCTGGTCGGACCCGTGCAGATCCAGGGTCAGACCCTTGCCGGGACGAGTGAACTGGTTGTAGTCGATGCCGAACACGTCGGTCAGCAGGTGGGGAGCCTTGTCATGCCAGACCTTGAGGTTCTCGTCCGCCACGAAGGAGCGCAGCGTGGCCACCAGGTGACCTCCCTGACGGACATAATCAGCCAGGGCCTTCAGCGTATCCTCATTGCTGCTGTAAAGGGCAGGAACCAGGACCATGGCATAGCGGCCCAGCTGGGACCGGTCAGCCTTGTCGCTGATGAAGTCGCACTCGATGTTGAGTTCGAAGAGGGCATCGTAGACCCGTCTGACCACATCATTGTAGGAGATCTGCCCCTGCTGACGGGGGAAGCCGGTCTCCAGGGAGAACCAGTCCAGGGCGGTCAGGGAGTCGTTGCCCACCATGATGGCGACCTTGTTGCGCTTTTGAAGGTTGACCAGGTGCTCCCCCACACCCTTCTGCGCTATCTGCCTGCCGAACTGGCCGGCCTCCTCATAGGTGGGGTTGGGTTCCATATCCTGTGAAAGCAGCCCCTTCCAGTAGGTCTCGAAGGAGTTGTGGATGGAATGCCAGTGCCAATACATGACTCCGTCAGCACCCGATGCCAGATGGCTGTATGCCTGCAGCCGCAGCTGGCCCGGGTAGGGCAACCAGCCATTCTGCCCCTGGGCCTCGGTTTCCAGGACCAGGTAGTTGGCGCCACCTTTCAGACTGCGGGTCATGTCCCCGCCGAAGGCGATCTCCTTGCCGGTCAGGTCATCCTCAGTGGGGTGGTAGATGTCCACACCGGCCACGTCCAGGCATTCGGCCGCCTCGAAGTGATCGACGGCTGGTTGGACGCCATATGACCAGCCCGGGCCCCAGTCGAAATCGAAGTTGTGGGTGACGAACTGGTCGTCGCGGGCATATTCGCGCACGATGCCAGCCTGCCAAGCCAGGTAGCGGCTGACCTGGCTTCGGCGGAAGCGATCGAAGGCCGACCCCAGGGATGCATTGATGGTCCCGGTCAGATCGGGAAAGTCCTCCCAGGAGTCGATCCTGTTGGACCAGTAGTCCAGGCCAAAGGCAGCATTGAGACGGTCCAGATCATTGTCAAAGCGCCGTCGCAGATCCTTGACGAAGAGGCGCTGCATGTCGGGCGATACGCAGTCGTAGTACTTGGTCTCGTTGTCGACCTGGTAGCCGATCACCTGGGGGTTGTCCGCCACATGGCTTATCAGCCTGCGGATGACGCGCTCGCCATAGTACCGGTAGGAAGGATTGACAATGTCCATGATCTGACGAGCGCCATACCGGTTGTGGCCCTTGGGGGTGTCCGCCAGAACATCCGGATGCATGGCGACCAGCCAGGCGGGGACGGCATAGGTGGGCGTGCCCACGATGACCTGAATGCCGAAGCGTCCAGCCGCTTCCAGCACCCGGTCCACATGGCTGAAGTCGAATACGCCGGGCTGGGGCTCCAGGGTGCTCCAGGTGGATTCGGCGATACGAATGGTGGTGATGCCGGCGGACTTCATCATGGACATGTCCTTGTCCACCCGCTCATAGGGCATGTATTCGTCGTAGTAGGCGCATCCGAAGATGAGCTTGTCCGGAAGGCGCGTGCGGACTGCGTTGTCTGTCATGATGAACTCCAATCTTACTTTAAGAATCTCAATTTATAGGACGAAGGTGTTGAAGGATCGTGGCTCAAGGGTCGCCTTAAAACCTTGACTCCCTTCGCCGTCTTCTTCCGGCCCGGAGAAGGAGAAGGGCATGGCACGATCCAAGGCGTTCTGTGCCACGACAACGATCGATCCATCCGGGTTTTCGAAGGCTGTGGCCATGGAGCTGAAATGACCGCGGGTATCCAGCAGGCGAGCGCCCGGGCGCACATAGTGTGAGTAGTGGCGCATGACGTAGTACTCGGGATTCCGTCTGACCTGGCCAGTGGCAGTATCGACGGAGAAGAGGGAGTTCTGCCGCCAACCCCAGGTGGATATGCCCTGACCCAGGACCATGTTCCAGTAGGTGTAGCAGGTTGCTCCAGCCCGAAGATACCGGTTGACCAGCGAGAAGACGTATTCGGCGTATTCCCAGGTGTTGCCGCCCATACCGCATTCGGATTCGGTCTGCTCCAGCTCAATCTCCGGCCAGGACTGGTGGGTGCGCTCGATGACATGCTGGCCGGCCCACTGGTAACCGATGCCGGCGATGTACCTGCGGCAGTTCTCGTCGAAGAGAATGTTGTCCACGTACCGGTTGTAGTTTTCCAGGATCATGCCTTCGGGAGCGAATTTCATATCCTCGGGACCATTGAGCGTTCCCAGGAAGATGGCCGTATCCGGAGCCTCCTTGGCAAAGAGAGGACCCAGGTAGTCGCGGATGAAGATGCGCATGTCCTCGCTGGACCAGAGGCAGGATGGGAACTTCTGGTCCGCGAAGACCTCATTCTGCACATGCAGCTGGTCGATGTGGATGCCGCGGCGGTCATACTCGCGTACATACCGCAGAAGATAACGGGCATAAGCAGATAGGTTGCGTTCGCTCATGTCGATTCGCCCGAAATTGTAGACCTTGGGCCGTTTCATCCAGGTGGGCGGACTCCAAGGGCTGGCGAACAGTCCCATGTCCGGTTGGTACTTCTGGGCCTGGCGGATGTATGGAATCAGGGTCTGCTCGTCATGTTCGACGCTGAAATGCTCCAGGTCATAGTCGCCGTCGGTCTCGTCGTAGCTGTACCAACCCGCGGCGAAGTCATTGGCGCCCACCGGGGTCCTGTTGAAGGTCAGATTCAGCTCGTCAGGACTGAAGAGCTCACGGATGACCCCATCACGTTTCTCCTTCCCCAGCTCCTGCAAGGGCAGCCACCCCAACTCATTGAAGCAGCCGCCAAACCCTCGCAGAGTCTGCAACTTACCGCCGGTGTATTCCAGATCGGGCGATGACTCCAGCGCAGAGACAGCCAAGTGCTGTTCCTGCATGGCCTGCTGCCGAGTGGTTGCAACCCAAATCGGTTCTGCCTTCCTATTCATGAATCTTCTGCTCCTTTGCATGGTTTTCCTGTATGTCCACAGACGTCGGTGTCACTTGACGTTTCTGATCATCAGAATAAAGACGCATCCCAACAGGGCGAAGGCGATGGCCGTGGGGAAGGCCGCCGCATATCCCCAGTTCAGCGTGATGAAGGACATGACCAGAGGGCCGGCCATCTGCCCCAGCGTGGTGGCCAGGTTGAGGATGCCGAGATCCTTGCCGGCTTCCTCCTTGCTGGGCAGGACATCGACGTTAAGCGCCTGGTCGACGGAAGAATAGACTCCATAACCGAACCCGGCGATGCCGGCGTATAGATACATGCCCATGACCGTGGGGCTGATCCAGGGCATGGCAATGCCGAGAGCGAAGAGGACGGAGGCGACGACCACCGGCACCTTGCGCCGTCCGATCAAATCCGAAATCGGGCCGGAGACCAAAGAACCCAAAAGAGATACCACCATGGTGATGACTGACATGACCGAAATGGTTGCGGCAGCCTGGGTTACGGTTTGACCTACATACTTTTCGATGATGTAGAGCTGATAGGCGGAGATCATCTGGTAGCTCAGCAACATGCAGAGTCTTCCGACAAAGGCTTTATAGAAGTCATGGGCCCCATGGAAGCGCGGAGGCTGGAAAGACTTGAGCACATCCATGAGGGTGCCTTCGTCCTTGGGCAGGTAAGCAGCCGAGCCTTCCCTGGGCATGATCAGAATGGCCACGACACCACCCAGGAACATGAGTACACCGGCGAGAACGAAACCCGTGAACATATGGGTCACCAGGGCCGCGCCGATAAGAGAGCCGATGGGCGAACCGATGGTAGAGCCTGCTCCATAGAAGGCGGACAGGGTCCCGCGCACACCGGATGGCACGCGGTCGGACAGGATGGCCACCATAGGGGCGATCATGCAGTTCAGGCCGAACATGCAGAGGCAATAGACGATGGTCAGTAGGACCGGGTTGGTGGTCATGCCCGTCAGGAACAGGGTCACACCGCCCAGGACTGCACCGCCCAGGACCCACGGCGTTCGACGCCCGTACCGGGAGCGGCTACGATCAGAGAAGTTTCCAAAGACCAGGTTGGAGACCAGCGAAGCCACAGCGGTACAGGCATTGACTATGCCCATCAACGCCTCGGGAGCAATGCCTGGGACCTGCTTGAGATGCTCTGGAAGCAGCACGATGCTGACAATTCCCAGGCCCGACATCCACAGAATGCCGAAGGCCAGGAAGCTCGCGCCAAACCGAAACAGGGTCTTCTTGGGAACCGGTTTGCCGGTCTCGGGCGATAACAGTGGATCCCGCTGAGCTGCAGCAAGTGCGGCCTTATGCGCCTGCAAAAGTTCAGAATCGTCCGATGCCGGGGTTGTTGAGTCGCTCATGGTGTCGACCTCTTTCAACTAGTCTTCTCTGACACGTCCAATGTGTGGCAGACAACCATATCTACCAACCATTAGATAATCATATATCTAACAGTTATTCGATAACTTTGTCAAATCATCGATCCGGCGCAGATCCTAAATCACCAGAACTTCTTTGCTCTTTACTCTACCGAGTCGAAACCCTATTGAATCTGCGGGCGTCACTGTTATGAATCCGGCCCCCAGGTACCATGAGTATCAGACGACCGGCAGTACCCAGGCGCTCAAGGATAGTGAAAAGGAGCCGAAAGAGCAGACAATGGCGAGCCGAACCAGAAAATCACCAGAGGTGAGACGGGCCGAAATCACACAGGCTGCCGCCCATCTCATCAGCCAACATGGATACAACGGCATATCACTCAAAGATGTCGCTGACATGGTGGGGATGTCCCAACCAGGCGTCCTCCATTATGTAGGCAGCAAAGAAGGACTGCTCTCCCTCTTGGTCACGGATATCTATGACGCCAATGGCACTCCAGAGGAATTCGTGCAGACAGGCCTGCCCGGGTCCGACCCCGATCACCCGCATCTTCCGGCCTATTTTGACTATCTGGTAGCCCACAACGCGGGTCAGCCTGAACTCACCCAGCTATATACGGTCCTGGAAACCGAAGCCATCTCCACCAACCATCCCTTGCATGATTATTTTCTCCGCAGACCAGAAGAAGTGTGGGAGCATTATTCCAAGTTCCCCTGGGCGCTCCCCGACGGCATGGATTGGTCCAGAGATATGCAAGACAGCGTCAGGATGAGCGTGGAAGTCATGGACGGCATACAAATACGACTGCTGCGGGAGCCGAAAATCGACTATGTCCAGGAATGGAACCTGTTCAAGGACTTGCTTTTCCCCTTGCCGCTCTGGGATGGGTGCCGCTGATCAGCACAGGCTGCATAGTGGTAGGAACCACCTTCTGCCGATGCGCAGACCAGTCATCAGAAACTACCTAGCCTCAAGTGATGATGGTATCCGGGGAATCAACCCACTTGATCCATCCTGAAAGGCCTTGCATCATAAGGCGCCTGATACCGGCGATCCTTCCAGAAGTATTCATAATCGTGCTCGTCGATGGGACGGACGACCTTGCAGGGATGACCGTAGGCGACCACGTCAGAGGGGATGTCCTTGGTGACCAGGGAACCAGCGCCGATGACCGTGTTATCTCCGATGGTCACACCCGGCATGATGATGACGCCTGCTCCGATCCATACATTCTTGCCGATGCTGACCGGGACGGTGAACTGGGGCGTTCCATATATGCGTATATCGGGCCGAATTGTATGCCCGGTGGTGACGATGGTGACGTTGGGTCCGAACATGGTATGGTCACCTATGTCAATTCGTCCGTCGTCAACCAGAACCAGGCTGAAGTTGGCGTAGCATTTGCTCCCCCAGTAGGTGTTGCAGGCCCAGTTGGCCCGCACTGGTCCCTCAATCCAGCTGCCTTGACCGAAGGAGCCGAACATCTTTTTGCAGAGGTCCTGCTTTTTCTCCACCTGACTGGGACGGCATGCGTTGAACTCGAAGACCAGATCCTGCTGGGCGTCCTGGACCTGCTTCATTTCAGGCGTATCGGCGATGTATATCTGGTCGGTGTCCAGCAGAGCCTTGATCTCCTCGCGGCTGGTCATGGGAACCCCCTCTTTCCTTGATCTTCGAGGTTCAGCAATTCCGAGGCCGGCGCGTTGGCTCCGAACACCGGCCTCGACCGACTACAGACTCTCCAGAACCTTCTCCTCGTCCTGAACGGTCGATTCCGCAGGATGGGATTCGACGGCAGCCTTACGGTCCTGGCTGAGCTTTTGCTGGTCGCCCGGCTTCTTGGCAGCGGCGATCATCAGCTTGATCCTGTTGAGCTGATTGGCCTCTGAGGCGCCGGGATCATAGTCGATTGAGACAATGTTGGCCTCAGGGTAGGTCCTGCGGATCTTGCCGAACATGCCACGTCCGGTCACATGGTTGGGCAGGCAAGCGAAGGGCTGCGCACAGACGATGTTGGGGGCGCCGGACTGGATCAGCTCGATGATCTCGCCGGTCAGGAGCCAACCCTCTCCGGCCTGAACGCCCAGGGAGGTGACCGAGGCGGCCTTCTCCCTCAGGTCGGTGATGTGAGCGGGAATGTCGAACTTTCCATGGGAGGCCTTGAAGCCGGCGATCATGGGCGCTCGATAAGCGTCAGCCGCCTTGAGGACGATCTTCTTGACACCCACCTGGCCACCGGTGCCCAGCATCTCCTCGTTCCATTCAGCGTTGGAGATGCCGTTGACCATGAAGTCGCAGACACCGGGAAGCACGGCCTCGCAGCCCTGGCTCTCGATCAGGTCGACCACGTGGTTGTTGGCATCGGGATGGTACTTCACCAGGATCTCGCCTACTACGCCCACCCGGGGCTTGCGGGGGATATTGCGCAGCGGGAGTTGGTCGAAGGCCCGAATCATCCGCTTCATCAGCGTGCGATAAGGCAGATAGCCGTGACCGTAGACCTGCTTGGCGGTCTTAGAGTACCCGTGGTGCTCGATGGTCTCCTTGCAGATCGTGTCCCAGAGCTTGTAGAGCCTGTTGGCAGAGCCGGGCTCCTGCTCGTAGGGGCGGACCCTGAGCAGGCACTCGATCATGGCATCGCCCAGGTAGAAGGCCTTGACGGCCCGGTGCAGCAGGGCTGGGGTTACCTGAAGACCGGGATTGGCCCGGAATCCCTGAACGCTCAGCGTGATGATCGGGACGTAGCCATAGCCCGCATCAGCCATGGCCTTGCGTAGGAGGCCATAGTAGTTGGTTGCCCTGCACATGCCGCCGGTCTGAGTGACGATGACCGCGCACTTGTGCGGGTCGAACCTGCCGGACAGGAAGGCGTTGACCAGCTGCCCCACCACGATGATGGCAGGGAAGCAGGCATCGTTGTTGACGTACTTGACCCCGGTATTGATGTCTTCGGCTGTGGCATGCTTCAGGAGCTCGAAGTGATAGTCGGCGCTGGAGAAGACCGCCTCCAGGAGGGAAAAATGCACGGGGGACATCTGCGGTGCCACCACTGTGAATTTGTGCCCCATCTCCTTGGTGAAGCGATGCTCGGTGGCGTACTTGGACAGGGTCGGCTTGGCAGCGGCCCCGCTAGCCTGAACATCCTTGCCCTGGCTGTCAGCTTCCTGCTCCTTCTGCCGCGAAGCCATGGTCTCCCGAATGGGCCTGATGCCCATGGGGTGAAGGCCTATCAGACCCTGGTCGCTCTTATCGTGCAGAGCCACGAACCGTGCCAAAGCCACAATATCGGCCTTGCGCTGGGACAGGTTGATCTTCTGCGCATTGGTGGACCGGAACCCATCGGATGTCAGCTTGTCAGACGCATCTTCGTCTACTGCTTCCATATCGCTGGCAAAGTCTTGCGAATCTTGAGAATCGGATGAATCCTCCGCTTGGACCCGGTCAGGCGATGGGTCGTCAGCAACCTTAGCCGGGACCTTCGCGGGCGCCTGCTCCATAACGGCGGTTTCCTCCTGGTCTTCGCTGCCTTCCTGGGCCAGATCCCGCTGGTGGCGTTCATCCATGGCGGCCTTCAGCGAGCGCAGACGAATCTTGGCTGCACCCAGGTTGGAGACCTCGTCGATCTTCAACTGTGTGTAGACATCGCCCTTGTCGGCCAGAATCTCCTGGACCTGGTCGGTGGTGATGGCATCCACGCCGCATCCGAAACTGACCAGCTGGACCAGCTGCAGGTCAGGATACTCGGAGACGAACCTGGCGGCGGAATAGAGCCTGGAGTGGTAGGCCCACTGGTCAGTCACCCTCAGAGGCATCTTCTGATGGTCGTCACCAAAGCCCGGCACGGTCTTGCGGAACTTGGCGGCTGTGGGGTTGTTGGAGGCCAGTGCCCGCTCCCCCGCCGCCGGGATGATGTAGTCGCTCAGCTTGGGCAGTTTATGCACGTCCAGCTCGCAGATGGAATCCTCTGAGAGCACGGCCATGCCCAGGGAGCAGATGGTCTCGGGAATGCCGTGGTTGACCTCGGGGTCCACATGGTAGGGGCGTCCCGACAGAACCACGCCCTTGACTCCGTACTCCTGCATGTAGGCCAGGGCACGAAGCCCCTCCTGGCGGACATCCTCCTTGAACCGGGCATCCTCACGGTAGGCCTCCTGGACGGCGGTCCGGGCCTCCTCCTCGCTCACCTTGGCCCAGTCGAAGACCTTGACGATCCGTTCGACCATCTTCTCCTTGTTGGACAGGTTGAAGTAGGGCCGCATGAAGCGGACACCGTTCTCCTTGAGCTCGCCCATGTTGGCCTCGATCACCACCGGGTAGTTGGCCACAATGGGGCAGTTGTAGTGGTTGTCCGTATCGGGAACCAGCTCCTGCTCGTAGGTGACGCAGGGGTAGAAGATGGTCTTGATGCCCTTTTCCACCAGGGAGTGAATGTGCCCATGGACCAGCTTGGCCGGGTAACAGATGTTCTCGGAGGCGATGGACTCCATCCCACTCTCGAAGAGCTCGTGGTTGGACCGCCCGGAGATCATGACCCGGAAGCCCAGCGAGGTAAGCAGGGTGAACCAGAAGGGGTAGTCCTCATACATGTTGAGCACGCGGGGAATGCCGATATCGCCTCTGGTGGCCTTGTCGGGGGTCAAACGACGATAGGCGAAGGCCCGCTTGTATTTGAAGTCATAAAGGTTGGGCCTGTCGGAGCGCTTACGGTTCTTGTCTCCGCCACGCTCGCAACGGTTCCCGGTCACATAGCGGCCGCCGTCCTCGAATTCGGTGATGGTCAGCTTGCAGTGGTTCTGGCAGAGCTTGCAGACATCGTGGGTGGTGGTCATGGACAGGTTGTCCAGATCATCCCCTGCCAGGATGGAGCTGACCACATGGCCGTCCTGCACCTTCAGATCGGACAGGGTCGTCTTGAACCCCTGGTCGTTCTTGGAGGCAATCTTGTTAGCGACGGCAGGCGACAACGTCGACTTGGTGGAAATCGGAGCCCTGTTAGGGGTGGTGGGCGTACTGCCCACGGACTTCATCCCGTCGACCACATGAGTGCTTGCCGCAACTAGGTCCTCGACCTCTTCATTCTGCGGGCAGTGCATACGGGCCGTCAGTGCGGCACCATATGCTCCCATGAGCCCGGCGATGTTGGGCCTGGTCACCTTGCGACCGGTCAGGAGTTCGAAGGCCCGCAGAACAGCATCGTTGAGGAAAGTGCCTCCCTGGACCACAACCACCGGCCCCAGGGCGTTGGCGTCACGCAGCTTGATGACCTTGTAAAGGGCGTTCCTGACCACCGAGTAGCAGAGTCCTGCGGCGATATCCTCCGGGGAGGCGCCCTCCTTCTGAGCCTGCTTGACCGAGGAATTCATAAAGACCGTGCAGCGGGAACCCAGATCGGTCGGAGCCTCGGAGGCCAGCGCCTGCTTGGTGAACTCCTGGATGCTGATGCCCATGGACTGGGCGAAGGTCTGCAGGAAGGACCCGCAGCCGGCCGAGCAGGCCTCGTTGACGCAAATCGAATCGATGACCCCGTCGTTGACGGCGATGTACTTCATGTCCTGCCCGCCGATGTCGATGACCGAGGTAACGCCGGGACTGATCTCCTCGGCGGCCCGGTAGTGGGCCATGGTCTCGACCACGCCCTCGTCAACATGCAAGCCGGCCTTGACCAGGCCCTCACCATATCCGGTGGCACAGGCACGGGCGATGTAGGCACCCTCGGGCAGGGACTTCCTGACCTCCTTGACGATGTTGGCAGCGGCAATCAGGGGGCTGTCCTTATGCACCCCGTAGGTGGACCAGACGATGGTCTTGTCGTCGTTGATCAGGACTGCCTTGATGGTGGTGCTGCCCGCATCAATGCCCAGAAAGTGCGGCCCCTTGGCTCCGGACAGGTCCCCGGTAGGGATGACCTGGGCACCATGCCGGTCATTGAACTCCTTGCGCTCCTCCTCATTCAGGAAGAGCGGGCGGATCGTTCTGGCTGTGGAAGGCATGTTCTCCAGGCCCTTCAGGGCGGAGAGGACGCCATCCAAGGAAGTCAGATCAAAGTGCATGTCTTGATTTTTGCTGGCATCCTTGGTGGCCTCGGTCGCCTGAACCTTATTCTCACCGTCCACCAAGGTGGTGGTGCGGCCATCCTGCATGGCATCCTGCAGAGCCATCTTGTCCAGGTTCGAAGCCTTCTCGGACTGCGCCTTGTCGACCTCCGCCTGGTCCAGTCCCCAAGCAGGACCGAAGGGGTCGTTCACATCGGTTTCTGGCGAGTAGTCGGTCTTGACCTGCGCAGCATTGTCCTGGTCGTCCTGGTCGTGGCGGCCAGCCATGATGGCAGCGCCATAGGCCACGTAGAGGTGCGCGTTCTCAGGGATGATGTAGCGACTGACCCTGTCCTGGAGGATTCGCTTGAAGGCTTCCCGCAGCTCGCTCATAAAGAAGAGAGGTCCGCCCAAAAAGATCACGTTGCCACGGATGGGACGCCCGCAGGCCAGACCTGAAATGGTCTGAGTGGCAACAGCGTTGAAGATGGATGCAGCCAGATCCTCCTTGGCGGCTCCGTCGTTGATCAAAGGCTGGAGATCGGACTTGGCGAAGACCCCACAACGCGATGCAATGGGATAAATGGTCTTGTACTTGGAAGCCATATCGTTCAGGCCGGAAGCATCGGTATTGAGCAGGGTGGCCATCTGGTCGATGAAGGCTCCGGTCCCACCTGCGCAGGATCCGTTCATCCGCTGCTCCGGGGTGGGCTTCAGATAGGTGATCTTGGCATCCTCGCCGCCCAGCTCGATGATCACGTCCCCTTCGGGATAGGTGGCGTTGATGGCCTCAGTCTCGGCGATGACTTCCTGGGCGAACTCAGCCTGGAGCTGACTGGCCAGTTCCAACCCGCCCGAGCCGGTGATCACCAGGCTGATGGGGTTGCCGGCCAGGCCAACCCGTGACAGGGAAAGCTTGATGTCGGTGACCAGTTCCGCCACGCACTGCCGCACATTGGCATGGTGGCGGCGATAGTCACTGAAAAGCGCCTGATCCAGCCTGTCCCCTGTGCCGAGAACCACTGCCTTAACTGTGGTGGAACCGATGTCCAAACCCACACGCAGGAGATCCCGCGGTCCTGTGCCCTTATATCGACCCGCTATGTCGACGCCATCAGACATGAAACAACCTCAATCCGTGAGACCGCCGCATGATGGGTTCGAAAAGCAGACACCACATCATATCCGGCTTGCTTTATTTATGCTACCGCCAGAGCGTGAATAACTTCTGCGGTATGGAGGAATCAAGACTGTCTGCTTTGACACAGCCAACAGCAAAACCGCCTCTGCTACAGGCAAGCCCCAGACGAAGGAAGGTGCATCAAGGCGTTGTTCCAACCCTTCTCCTCCACACTTTCACCTCAATCCCAACCTGTCCGCAATCGGAAGAAATGGAACTGTGCCCTCGGCGAAATCGGCTCTGGAGCAGCCCGCAGAGGACCTGTGGGGGACCTGCAGAGGACATGGAATTGTCCCCATATTGAGAGACCCTGAAAGGACGTTTCCTTCGCCGACCAACCCGCATACCATCCTGTACAGGCTATGCCGGATGGATTGGTCAGGCTGGCGGAACCGATGGTCAGGAGGCATCAGGTGCGAGCATACATGGGTTCGAACATGCGCGGGTCGATGGGTGCGCCGTCTGGCTCAGCCCCGTCTGGACTGGCCCCCAAGCCCTTGGATCAGCTGCCCCGCCTGGCGCGGGATACCACCGAGGAGGACCCCTGGCCGGTCAGTGTGCTCAGCCAGAAGTACCACGACGCAGTGGCCCGCTGGCCCGGAGCCTGGGTGGAGGGTCAGATCGTGGAGATCAACACCCGTCGGACCGGTTCGGCATATCTGACCCTGCGCGACAACTTCGAGGACATCTCCATCAACGTCATGGGCTTCCGTGCCTTCGCCACCCAGGCCAGGGAGTTCCGCCAGGGCGACCGGGTGGTGGTGCACGGGCGGCCCGACCTGTGGATCAAACAGACCCGTCTGAGCTTCATGGCCGACCGAATCAAGCGTGTAGGCACCGGTGACCTGAAGGAGCAGATCGACCAACTCAGGCGCAAGCTCAAGGGCGAGGGCCTTTTCGACGCAGAGAACAAGGTTCCCCTGCCCGAATTCCCCCGACGCATCGGCCTGATCTGTGCACCAAAGGCCAGAGCCGAGGGGGACGTGATCACCAACGCCCGTCTGCGCTGGCCCACCATCGAATTTTCGGTAGTGCACGCCCACGTCCAGGGCCCTCAGTGCCCGCCCGAGGTGGTCGAGGCCATCCAGAAGCTGGATGCGGATCCTGCTGTGGATGTGATCATCGTGGCCAGGGGCGGCGGCAGCTTTGAGGATCTGCTGGGCTTCTCGGACGAGTCCGTGGTCCGGGCCACGGCGGCCTGCGTCACCCCCATTGTTTCGGCCATCGGCCACGAAGACGACTGGACCCTGATCGACTTGGCGGCGGATTTGCGCGCCTCCACTCCTACCGACGCAGCCAAGCGGGTGGTACCCGACCTGGTCGAGCAGGAGGGAATCATCCAGGAGGCCCGGATGCGCATAAACGCGCGTATCGAGAATATGGTCGAAGGCGAGACACGACTGATTGAGGGATACGCCAACCGCCCCAGCCTGACCAAGCCGCAGACCATGCTGGACAAGCCCCAGCGGCTGGTCGATGAGTCCCTGGTTCGTCTGGACATCGCCCTTCGGCGAATCGTGGACGACGCCTCCCTGACCGTGGAGAAGCTCCAGTCCTCGCTGACCGCCCTTTCTCCCCAGTCCACGCTGGACCGCGGATACGCGGTCGTGCAGACCCTGGACGGGAAGGTGGTCGTCAGCCCCCAGCAGGTTCAGACCGATCAGGATCTGACCCTGACTGTCAAAGAAGGCCGGATAGAGACCAGGGTCATCAGCGGGCAGTGACCGGTCCGACGGGATTTGCCACGTATGATAATCCGCGATGCTCATCCACATCACCAGAAATTTGATAACGCACCAGATAGAAATCAGATAGGAAGAGGAGCAGGCATGAGCGACACCGACGAGGAGCAGACCAAGGAGCAGGGCAAGGAACAGCCGGTACTTGCTTCGGCACTGAGTCAGAAGGAACGCGAGACCATCGCCAAACTGCCATATGAGCAGGCCCGGGATCAGCTGATCCAGGCGGTTCAGGCCCTTGAAGCCGGCGGCCTGGATCTGGATGCCTCCATGCGTCAGTGGGAGATCGGCGAAGCCTTGGCCAAGCGCGCCCAGGAGCTGCTGGGCCAGGTGCGGGCCAAGCTCGACGCCGCCCAGCAGGAGCAGGCCAGCGCCGGAGCCCAGGCTGGCACCCAGTCCAACCTGGATGCCTGAAAGCCCCTACTCCACCATCACCGTGGCCAGCAGGGCCGCATGATCCGAACCCGCGATAGGTACGGCCTGCAGCCGGTTGGCCCTGATGTCACGGTCCACCACAACATGATCGATGGCCGCCAACCTGGGCAATGGGGCTCGATTGGCCGGCCAGGTCATGCTCATACCATGCCCGGCCTGACGCGCCCCATCACTGAACCGCTCCCCCAGCATGTCTCGGAAGACCGCATGATCATAGGTGGCGTTGAAGTCTCCCATCAGCACGTATCGAGTGTGCTCGTGCTTCCGAAGCTTCCCCAGGTCGGACACGCTGCGTCGCCAGGCATTCCAGCTGCCCGGTTGCGGCGAGGTGGTGTGGACGGAGACGAATCTGACGCTGGTCTTCCCCCTGCCGAAGTCAATGCTGGCCGCTGGCATCATGGAAGAGCGAGAACCCACATCGTCCTTTGAGGGCGACTGCATCGGCGCGGCCGTCCAAAGACCGTTGGCATATTCTTTCGAAGATGTGGAAAGCTGCTCATGTGGCAGGTAGCGGTCGATGCCGGCCTTGTGCAGACGGTCCACAAAATCCTTGCTGACCTCCTGCAGAGCCAACACCTCGACACGGTTGTCGCTGACAGTCTTGACGATCTGATCGGCATCGGCCTGACCCTTGTAGACGTTCAGGGTCATGACTCGAGCCACGTCGTCATAGCGGTCGGGATGCTCAAGGGCCATGAGCTGATCAGCCTGGCCATTGAGCTCGGATCCTTCCTGGTAGAAGGGGTACTGCCAGTAGACATTCAAAGCCACGGCGGCGATAAGGACCAAAGCCGTAAACCATCGTGAAGCCATAAGAGCCAGGACCAGGGCCAGCAGGCCCAAGAGGATGAACCAGGGCGTCAGAGCAACCAGATCCGGCAGGTATGGGATCGAAGACAGCCATGCAGGGCAGGCACGCGCCGCTAGCGCCACCAAACTGGCCAACGCCAGCAGCCTGGCCACCCACCCAAAGATACGCTTCACCAGGAAGGACTGTCTGAATCTCGCCATGGTCTCCTCCAGTAAATCATCGCCAACCCGGTCCCCCTCTTAGGGATGTATAGTCAGTTCGGCCGTTGAGCAATTGTAAACCATGGACATATGGCGGGCTGGAATAGGGAGCCAACTTCTCCAGGAAGAGCACGGCTACAGGGTCTCCCCCCTGGGCCTGCACACCAGCGACCTGCCCAAGTCCCACTTCGTGGTACAGTAGTTTCCGTTGCCCCGGTAGCTCAGGGGATAGAGCACTTCTCTCCTAAAGAAGGTGTCGTGCGTTCGAATCGCATCCGGGGCACCCTGACGACTCAGGCATAAGGAAATACTTGGCTTTGTTCTCTGCAACCATTTCCTAGCCCTATGACTTTTGTATTCTGACGCATCGCCAACGACGCCCCCCCCCCCCGCTGCTTGCATCCGCACATGTACATTGGCACAATTGCCCATCCTGGACAAGATGCCGGTACTGTCAGTCGGACTAATACACAGTCCGGCTGACGCAGGCGTCGGACAGGCCATCGAAGTCAGAACAGTCGATCTGGCACCGGCCGACTCACACCATGTGCCGATCGCTGTGCTCGTTTGACCGTCACCAGCCGAAAGAAGAAGACGCTACAGGTCAGGACCGTCAGCCTGGGTCACGAGAGTCTGTTCGGGGACGAAGGACGGCTTGTCGTCCCTGTTATCCTTATCCTCTACCTGAAGTGCATGCTGCCTGTTCCACTTGGCCAAGTGGCGAATAATCGTCTGATCATTGTTGAGATAATAAGCAGCCAGCTCCTGGTTGAACCAGGTTCTGTCCTTATCACTTGTGGGCACGGTGAGCGGATACCGTCCGCCATGCGCGATCAGCAGCCCATTACCAGCGAGCAACGCAGTCCTCTTATTCCCGTCGCCGAATGGCTGCATCTTGGCTAAGCCAGCGAAAAGACGCACCGCCTCTTCCAGGTTGTTTTTTCCAGTTGCTCTCCTAACGGTGCTTTTTATCAGTGATGCGACTGCCGCGGAATCAGGTACTGGTGGCTCGTACCTTCCCAAAGGGGTGTTGACCATGACAGGAATGCGTTCGTCGCGCAGCTTGCCTGGTTCCATGGCAGCAGTCCTTGTCAACTGCGCATTGATGGACTTCACGTATGCAAGGTCAATCGGCTTGTGCGCATAGTCGTAGTGCAGGGTGTACTCCGCGGCCTGCCGCAGGTCAAGAAGAAGGTTGTAGTCAGCCTTGGAATTGACGACATGGGGGTTTCCCGTGCGCAGGAACTCCTCAGTGGCTAAGAAGGTCGACTGCAGACCATCAAAGGTGCGGCCCATGGAGTACAGGAGCCCGGCAAGCTGTTTGGTACTCAGCAATACGCGCTCACTCATATGCGTATCCTTCCATTCATATTCTGCTCAAAATTCTCTCATGCCGAGCTGTTTTGCATCAGCCGTTCTCGCCGGATTCCAACCGAAGAGCGACGAGGACAATAATTCTGGCGAGTAAGTCCTCGTTACGGCTGGTGACACCCACCATGTCGGCGACCCAGTCGTCTATAAATGTTTGTCAAATTATCGCTCAGAGCATTTAAGTGTTCTCCTTTCTAATTGTGTTGTGCCGCTTATTGGGAATCTCATTCTCAGGCGCCAACACGCAAGGTAAGGGAACAAGATGGGGCAGCGTCTAGGGCATTTATTTTCCCGCACCTGTGTTTGGATTTGCAACAATTTACATCGAATACACTGAGCGTTTCACAAGATTCCAAAGAATGAGAGAAGAAACATCTTTCCTAGTGTCGTAACTGACATGATGGTGGCTCGCGTAGCTCACGACCAAGCGGTGGAGAACTATATTAGCACCTTGGTGAAAGTAGATAATGGTCAACGCATTCAAGAAGAGAAGAGAAATGTAGCGAGGCAGCTGGTAGCCGAACAAAACCTGTCGTATGGAACTTAATAGGATACCGCAGTCGCTACTTGGCGCCAAAATAGCTTCAGACATGCCAACTTGAAAGACAACCTGACCGGCCAGATTACTTATAGCTTTGAATTCATACGAGGCCAGAACGCAAAACCATGTAAGGTGAGACCTTCTGAATCTCCCACAATCGGCACTATTGGTTGTCAAGCAACGGCAGTCAAGCTAAGATGGGGCGTAAGTCGACTTGGACAGAGACGCTTTAGCTTTTCTCAGCATTTTGACGTCACTCATCATTCGGACTTATTGGGGCTTGCTTGATGGTCAACCTGCCATCCAAGGGTAGTTTATGCCGCAGGTTCTTGCTATAGTCCTTTTCGTTCTGGATTTGCCCGTAGAAGGTATTCTGGAGGTTCACTTTCTGGAACGTTTCCTCCTGTGCGTTATCCTTCACCGTTTTCCTCTTTTCCCCATTAGGGCGATTTTGGTTGTAATAGAAAATCAGGCGTGTATTACTTTCGTACAGATTCACTTCGTCGAAGAACGTGTGAAAGTACTAGTAGTCTGCATCGCTTAGAGAATAACCGAAGGACTTGATCATGTCTGTCGTGCCTACCTCAGGACGGGAAAGATATGGGAGCCAGGACATTTGTTGGTTAAGCATTTAAAGCTTTGCTCTGTTAACGTTGGTTCGAGGACAGAGCTTTGTAACACCTCTTGCAGAAGTAGAGCTTCATGAAGCAGGGTACGCATATGCACGAGTAGACTTGCTGTGAGAGACTAGTTGCCGCACGATACTTGATCCAGTTGGATACTGCTTGTTACCTGCTGATGGCCGTTGTTTGCACTATTTACTGTCACGTAGTGCGATTTGTTGGATTGCTTGTTCAGACATTTTGAGCATGCAAGCAGCTAAGTGTGAATTGTCAAAGCAACGTATGGACCGGAACCGCCATAAGTACAGAGTCCGACACTCAACTTTTTAAGCAGTCCGCAATCAGAGTGTGCAGAGTGATAGAAATCCGCCTGGCCGACATGGCTAGACCGTTGGCAGGTTGAGATCATCTGAGCTGCGATTCATTCGGGGCACAAGCAGAATTCACACTGATTAAAGCATCTGCTGTTCTAAGGAGTGTTCTAATATAATTTAATGTTGTGAAAGATATAAAAAATAAAGCAGTGAGGGGAAAGCATGTTTGAGTATCCACAAGGAACTATTGGATTTGATTATGCGCTGGTTAATGCCCCTTTTGGTCAGGCAAATGTAGATGAAGAAAGTCAAATAGCAGAAGACACGATGCTGGTTTGTCCCTTACTCTGTATAGGAGTGGGAGACCCAACTGGAGCAAGTGAGGAAAAACGCCGATTCGCTTCCCACTTATTGGAATGTATCGCAAAACAGCTAGGAGCAGAAAGGCCCACCATTATACCGAAGCACAATCTGCTGAATTTAAGCTGGGATACCAGCACCAAAGCTACGTTCGATATACTTCCTGAAGGCGTGGGTATATACTCCTCTAACCAGCCTAAAAACGATAAAAACTTGTTACGCTTACTTTTAAACACATACACTATCGGAGATCGATGCAGAGAGTTTTTAGAGCGAACGCATACACTGGGAGTTAGAATAGTTTCGCCTTTCCATGACATTTGGATTACATCACTGACATCAGACAGTTCAAAGCACCCTACAGTCGGTTTATACCCTTTCACTCTGACAAAGCAAAGTAGGGAAAAGGCGCAGCAGCAACTAAAGGCAGTCATTGAACACGCTCCATTACCGTCTGTGGATTCATCACATAATGGAATAGGCAACAAAAAATCTTGGAACTTCGCCATTTCTCTTGGCGCAATTTACGCTATAGGTGATTCAACACCGCCACACTATGTAATAGTTACAGCGGATCAGAAGCATAACTCACACTCTGTGATTTCATGGAGAGGGGGTTGCGTATTATGCGGTAATCAAGTAGATACATCCAAAGAGCACTTAATTCCAAATTGGATACTCTCGATACACGGCACTCAAGCAATAGTTAAACCTGTATTATGCAGAGACTGTAACAATAAGTTAGGCGAACTTATTGAAATCCCTATGAAAAATAACTTCACCAAAGGTACATGGAATACCCAACAGAACTACTTAGACACAGCATTTTGGTGCGTGAAAACAGCCATTCTGTTAACAATAGGCTCGGGTGGATATGTATGCGATGATGAAGAAATGAAAGGACTACTACATAAAAGAATCCCTGAAGGCATGGAAGTATATATAGGCAACTATGAAACGACTCCCAATGACACCATTTCTTATGGGTGGTCAGTATTTAAAAGGGCTCAGAACAAGAAAGGGTACCATCTCACCAGCTTCTGCATGAATCATTTGCAATTTGTCGTCGTGAGAAGCCCTGATAGAGAAGTGCGGTGTGACTACTATACGAAAATATACCCCTCAGAAGAATCCCCAACAAAGAGCTCAGTAGCTCCAACCGACTTCTCACAGATACATAAAGATTTGATGGAGCAAATGCTTGGTGAAAAGATAGTCTACATGGAATCTTCGATGGAATCTCATTGTAAGCTTAAACCAAGGCACAGCTAAGCTGTCCTCGACAGTATATAAATTAGGATGGTGCTGTTGCTGGAGGTTTACTGGGCAACTGCCCAGTAAACCTCCAGCAACTCCTAGTAGTAAGAGTCTTAATAATCCTTATTTAGGGAAACATAGATAACAGCATTTATCCATAACAATTCATGACTATCTATAAACTATTGCCGATACGCGGACATCCCGTGAGCAAAGGTAACGAGATACTTAGGCAGGTGGTATCTGGCATTCCCTGCTCTAATTCACTTGCTTCTGTCGGCGCAACATAGTAATTAATTGTTTACTGATTGGAGAATAAACAACAGGAAAAGTCAAATGGGATTTTTCCCATAATCAATTTAGTGTCGTTCTTGCCGGGCATTACTCTCATTTGAAGAGAAATTTGAGTGCTTTGCAAGAACTGTACAAACCTGTGATCTATTCTTGATGTGAGCATTCATGCCAAGTTCTCACTTCTTCTGCTGTAGCATTTTTCAGCTGTTTGCTTTTAAACAAGTCAGACAATGGGACATATCTGCTCTGAGATTCCATATAGAAAATGATGCCAACATGCTGTTGTCGTTTCAAGTAGCGTCTAACGAATTTTACTAAGTAGTACCCAATAATATTGCTTTGACCCGTCCATATTCTGCATTAACTGCGGTATTTCACATTTCTAAATCTCTTTACTGTATAGACTTATTACAAAACACGCTTTTCAATCCAACTTCCGGCGTCGGTTCGTTATTCCGGCTTATAGCATTTTGTGATCTTCTTACAATTTATTGTGCTTCGTATCTAGCTACTCAAGTAATCACGTACCCATGTGCACCTTTTGCAGATGCTGTTCACCGAGTACTTCTCATTGCTATTCTGTTACACCATTTCCATTTTTTAACGAATTTTTCTAATCCCTTGTTACGCACAATCAGCCATCGCATGGTTCACTATAGACTAGATATAAAACCGAACTTCAAATCGTCATCGATTTTGTATACCAAAAGTGTACTCAACACTTCAAATTTCTATGTTTATGAGAGCTACTAAGCCAATCGTACATTCTTAGAGTAGAAATATCATACTATACTTGGAAGCAACAGCTAGAGCTGAAGCCGTAGAGGTGTCTCGTGCGTTCGAATCGCATCCGGGGCACCCTATATTTGCCAACGAAGTTGATATTCAGGATAATAAAAAGTTGCATATTCGTGCATAACTGACGAGTCTGCACAAATCTGCACTTGAAAAACCTGTTTTGGACACTGTCCAACTCGATCACTGTTGATAAGCCTCATCGGAAAGGAGCACCTTGTCTCAAGGTTTGCACCAGAACAAGGATGTAGAGGATAATCTTCTCAACTGGAATGACAGGGCAGTTGTGCACGCCAACGGCGGTTATGGAGACCTTGACGCTTTTGCGGATGACCCATCCGCCCTGTCACCCGTGACCTTGCGCGATCTGGAGGTTTTGAAGCCCCATCTGCCCGAACACAGCATCAAAGGGCTGCGCCTTTTGCATCTGCAATGCCATATAGGTTCTGATACCCTGTCATGGTGGCGCTTGGGAGCACGAGATGTATATGGACTGGATTTCTCCCCGACCTCGCTGGACTATGCAAGGAAACTATCTGAACGGGCCGGAGCATCCATAACCTATGTTCAAAGCGATGCTCGTCGCGCTGCCGATGCCATGCCCGAGCAGAAAGGCTCGTTCGATGTCATCGTCACCAGCTGCGGAACCATCACCTGGCTTCCCGATCTGGAGGACTGGGCTCATTCAATCGCCTCCCTGCTAGCAGACGGCGGAATATTCATGATCCGCGACAACCATCCCCTGCTCTTCGCCTTGAACAATGAGGGCTTGTCTATAGTTCAAGATTATTTTGGCGGGACAGAAACGACTTATGAGACGGATCAAAGCTACACCTCAGCATCCGACTCGCTCGAAGATGGGACAAAACCCCGAATTACGCACACCACCAATCACAATTGGGCTCATGACTTCCAGGAAATAAGCAGCGCTCTTCTGGATGCCGGACTGACCATAGAGGCCATAGGCGAACATAATGTGGACGACTGGCAGTCACTGCCAATGCTTGAGTACAGTTCCTACCTCCAGGGATGGGTCATGCCCCACGATCAGCCTCAGATTCCCCTGACCTTCTCGATGGTAGCCAGGAAAAAAGCCTAGCTGAGCAGGTACGAACGTGGTCTGGCTTAGACATGGTCTGACTTAGCCCGGCGACCTTCCAGGCAGATTTGCTGCTGCTCCTATTCCTTCCATTGCAGCATACATTGCGTAAAGGAATAGGAGCAGCATTCCAAACCGGATTACGGTAACGAATTATCGTTCACCTTCGATTCAGCCTATGTCGAGGAACAGATGCATGAAAGGCCGGACTTTGTGATTGCGTAAAACGCGTATTTTAGAGTTGCGTTTTTACAGATACACCGCAGGAGCCGACAACCAAACCTATACGTGTCAGTTACTCGCCCTGCTTGAGCCTGCGATACTTCATAGGCGTCATACCTGTGCTCTTCTTGAAGGAGGCACACAGTGAGGATTCGGATGTGAAACCGCACTGCTGGCAAATCTGTCGTATGGACATCCCGGTGTTTACCAGTAAATACTGCACCGCATGGATCCGGGAATCCACCAGGTAGGCATGCGGCGTGATGCCGGTCTCCTGCTTGAACAATCGGATGAAGTGGTACTCGCTCAGAAAAACCCGCTTGGCCAGCTCGGAGACGGTAAGCGGCTCATACAAGTGGGAGGACACATAGGCGATCGTGTCCTCAACCACCTCCTCCTGCTTTCGTTTGAAGGATCGCGGCTGCTCATCGGCAAACTCGGTAAGCAGGTCGGTGATGTATTTGGACATCCTCGCTTCCGAATAGCCGTTTTCCGCCGTCATCAAGGAGGTAATGGTCCGCATCCGCTCCAAGGCGTAGGTCTCGGAGGAGAGCATGAAAACGTTGCTCAGCTTCCTGATGATGTAGTCGTAGTAGGGCCGAGCCATGACGCCGTCGAAGTGGAGCCATTGGGCGGTGGTTGGGACATCGGTGCCGTAGGCATGGTGCGCGTAGCAGTTGACCAGCGCAAACCGGCCCTCCTCAGCCACAAAAGAACCTTCGGGCAGATTCAGCGTCAGTCTACCGCTATCGATATGGATGATCAGATAACTGTCAAAGGATCGCCGCTCCAGCCTATAGCCGGGTTCATAGGAGAATTTGCCCACCCGCAGCGGATAGAAGAAAGTCGTCCGCGCAATAGCCGAAGGGGTGTGGATCAAAAAGTCAGAGGCATTGACATCGATGCCGTGTTCAGCAGGCTTCGCCACGATGTACCCTCCTTTCCCCACAAACCAATCTCCCCACGAATCACGACAGCCGCCCCTGACGGTCTTTAAACGAAGCCAGGAATACTCAAGCAACCGGCAGCTTCGGCCTTACGGGTGAAGCCACGAAACAATGCATACTTCAGTCATAGGGCATCATACTTGTCCATACAGCGAAGCCGTTGCCTCATACTCAAACAATACAAGGCAACGGCAGCGTTTCCATTTACTTTATGAAGTTCAGTGCACGTTGAAGCCCTGCTGCTTACCGTATTCCTTCAGGTGCTTCTGCCAGGCATCCACACCCTGCTTCAGAGTGATCTTCTTGTCGGTATAGGCAGAACCGACGTCGTCAGCGAATACCGTCCGCGCATAGACCTCGAAGGGCAGCGTGGCGTGACCGGGGATCACATCGCTTGCTGCCTTGGCCAGGACCTCGTTGTACTTCTGACCGCCGAAGTATTCGATGTCCTCGCCCTTGGTGTTCTTGACGGTGGTGGCCTCCTTGAACTTCTTCGATTCAGTGGTCTTCACGTCGTCAGGGAATGAACCGCCTGCCACACGAGCGTCAATGCTGGCCTGGTTCCGCGAGATGAAATCAATGTACTTATAGGCTGCATCGGTCTTCTTGCTTGAAGCCATAATCGCCAGCGACGAACCGCCATGGTTGGAGTTGACGGCAGACCCATCCTGGGTGGGCATGGTTGTGACCCTCCACTTGCCTGCTTGGTCGGGTGCCACGTTGACCAGCGTAGTTGGGATCCAGCAGCCGATCAGCGCAGAGGCGAGCTTGCCATTGTTCAGGCTCTTGTTCCAGTCTTCGGTCCAGATGACGGTCTTGGTGTCGACCAAATCCTCGTCGATCATCTTCTGCCACCACTTGATGAAGCTCTGAGTCCCCTTGTCGGTATCAAGGTTGATGGACAGATCCTTGCCATCTGCGGACAGCTTGTAAGGATGCCCGTTGGCCTGCCAGATCATGGCATCGAAGAAGCCCGCGTCACCGGAATCGGCAGCGATGTAGGAACCCACCGCCCGAATCTTCTTAGCAGCCTCGTAATACTGATCCCAGGTCTTGATCTGGGTCGCATCAACGCCTGCCTTGTCGAACACATCCTTGTTGTAGAAGAAGGCCATGGCTCCCGAGCCAAAGGGCAGCCCGTAGGGCTTTTTGTTGACCAGAACCGAATTCCAAGTACCCGGATTGTAGAACTTCGAGTAGCCCTTGGTCCTGTCACTGAGATCAGTCAGCCGATCATTGATCGCATACTGGCTCAGGGCATAGAGTTCGATTTGCGCCACATCAGGTGCTCCCTTGCCTGCCTGGAAGGCGTTGTCAAGCGCAGTGTACTGCTCCTTGGCCGTCCCGGCATTCTGCAACTTGATCTTGATGTTCGGGTACTTCTTCTCGAACTCCTTTGTTGCGGCTTTCAAGGTGGGCTCCCATGCCCAGACGCTCAGCTCCACATTTTCGTCACCACTACTCTGCTTGCTACCTCCGCAGGCGGTGACACCGAGAAACATGGCCAGCACGCCGGCACAAGCCACTAGGCGCTTCAGCCCTTTTGCATGTTTCATTACATCACTCTTTTCTCTTAGTGCTTTTCATCAGCTTTTATTGGGATGAATCCTTGCCATATGACAGACGCAAGACTCCCTTCCCGGCCACTCACCTCGCGATGGCTTAAGTGACCGCAATTTTCAAAAATTCATTTATTCCTTGACCGCTCCTGCAGCCAGTCCGGACTGCCAGTACCGCTGGAGAATCAGGAAAGCGATCATCAGAGGAATGACCGTGATCAGCGATCCGGTGATGACGAGATTCTGTATGGCGTGACCGCCGGCAGTGTTGGCCTGGTTCTTCCATTGGTTCAGTCCGATGGTCAGGGGGTACCAATTGGCATCCTTCAACATGATCAAGGGCAGGAAGTAGTTATTCCAGGTGGCCACTATGGCGAACAAGGCCGTGGTGACGATTCCGGGAGCCAGCAGGGGCAGGCTGATGGTCAGGAAGGTTCTGAACTCCCCTGCACCGTCAACCCTGGCCGCCTCCAGGAGCTCCGTGGGAACAGCCTGCTCGGAGAATATCCACATAAGGTACAAGCCGAAGGGGCTGATGAGGCTGGGCAGAATCATGGCCCAGGGCGTATTGGTCAAACCCATCTTGGCAAACAGCAGAAACTGCGGAACAGCCAGGGCAATGCCAGGCACACTGATGGAACCCAGCACGACCGCGAAGACTGCCTTGCGGCCGGGAAAAGTGAACTTGGCCAAAGCGTACCCACCCATGATGGCCAGCACGGTTGCGCCACCCGCCCCCACTACCACGTAGAGCAGCGTGTTCAAAAGCCAGCGCCCGAATATGCCATCCTCATAGGTGAAGACCGTGGTTATGTTGTCCCAAAGCGCGAAGGTGTGACCAAACCAAAGGCCGAAGGTCGAGGTGAAGTCAGGCTGCGTCTTAGTGGCGTTGATGATCAGGTAGGCGAAGGGAAACAGGCAGTATAGGGCAAAGATGCCGGTAACCAGCGTCAGGGTCATCGAACGGCGGGGGTTCGCTGGATTGGAGAATCCGTTTTTTGCGGCGCGCTTTCGTTCCGCCCTTTCATCCCTGGCTACTCGCTTGGCACGTCTGCGTTCACGCGCTCGAATCGCTGAAGGCGACTCATCCAAAATGTCAGAGGTCATTTCATCTGCTCCTTCAGACTGTTCAGCTGGACCGCGTACGCGATCGCCATGGTGATCACCGCCATGACAATGGCCAGGGCCGCAGCGTAATTCGACTGATTGCCCGCGAAGCTCAGACTGTAGGCGTACATATTCGGCGTGTAATAGCTGGTGATGGTGTTCCCAGGCACCATGTTCTGCATGATCGAGGGTTCGTTGAAAAGCTGGAAGGAGCCGATGATGCTGAAAATCACGGTGATTGCCAGACTTCCACGCAACTCCGGCATCTTGATCCGTCTGACGATCTGCCATTCGCTGGCCCCGTCGATTGCCGCCGCCTCATAGAGCGAATGCGGAATCGTGGACAGGGAGGAATAGAAGATCAGCATGTTGTAGCCGGTGTATTCCCAGGTCACGATGTTGCCGATAGAGACCAGAAGAATATTGGAAGCCAGCAGGTCCAGATGCAAGCCGGTCCATGAGTTGAAAGAGCCGACCAGTCCATACTTGGCCCCGTACATGAATCCCCAAATCAGCGTGGACACGACGGCAGGAACGGCATAAGGCAGGAAGGTGGAAATTCGGAAGAACTTGGTTCCATGCAATCTCATGGAGTCAATCGCCAGAGCCAATAAGGCGGCCAGGAAGAGGCAGAGCGGCGCCTGAATCAGCGTAAAAGCACTGACACGGCCGACCGAACTCCAGAAATGACCATCTGCGAACAAACGTTTGTAATTGCTGAGCCCGGCGAAAACCGTGCCGCCAACCATCCGTTTTTCAAAAAAAGAAATATAAATTGCGTAGATGATCGGGATGATGAACACCAGCAGGAAAGCCACAGCGAAAGGCCCCATGAACTTCCAACCGCGCCAATCCCGTCTGTGCTTGTTGACGGTGCTCGACTGCTGATTGTTCGCGACATCAGCTGGACCTGCCGCCGATTTGGAAAATGTCATTATTCTCCTTTGAGATGTCTGATTGCGTGACCCCAACCCCACCGTCAACAACGACGAAGAAGAACTGGGTCAACAAACCGGAATTGAGGGAACGGACCCCCTGCAACTGGCCGTTGAGCATCGAGATGTCAGAAACTATCAGCCATTCAGACAACTCTGTTGAATGTAGATGTTTTGCTGTAAACGGTCACGACTGTTTTTCACATGCACACATCCTTGTGCCTCTTTTCATTACGTTGATAGTGCAATCATTAACGTACTTTCAGTCTATTAACAATTACAAGGCTCCGTACATGAAAACTGCTATCTAATATCGAAATATTGCTTTCACTGTAAGGGGTTTGTCGTCTGACTACCTGAAAGCGGTTCCGGTTCGCCAATTGCAACTTTGGTGAACCAGAACCGCACAGGGTGTTGGAAGACAAGACACCCGCGGTACCCTTATCGTCTGCTTGACAGGTATCGTCTGCCGAGCAATGCCGCGAACGACGTCAGTGCCAGAGCTCCGACAAGTAGGGCCACCGAGATTATCGAGGCTCCTGAATGCGCCAGAACCGCATGTGAAGGTCCGCCAAGCGGAGAATCATTTCCGTTCAAACCCACAACGCCTGTGCCGGACGCATTCCGCCCGGTGGCCTTTACCCAAATACCGAAGCTGGCGTTCACCCCGCGGTAGGCCACGACAATGGTCTTTTTGCCGGCCACAGTAGAGTCAAAGCCCGTCACCGACAGCTCGGGATCGTCCAAGGCCAAAGGCCTGACTTCGGTGCGGTCCCTGTCCTTGGAGATGTACACAGCGCTGACCGCCAATCCGCTTGGGTCAAACCGCTCGCCGATGGCATAGCTGGTCTTCGTGGGAGGGACGACCTGCAACCCCTGCAAATCGAAGGATCGGTAGTGGACCGAGTAGACTCTGGAACGAGACCCGTCAGCAGAGGTGACGGTAATCAGGCTCTTGCCGCCGATCGTCATTCCTTCATCAGTCTGAACCACCTTAGCCGCGTTGTCCCTGCTAAAGGCCTGCAAGACCGGGTTGCTTTCGGAACCAACCGGCAAATCGACTACATAATCATTGCGATCGGGCGAGAAATCTGTAATGGTTTGTCCGTCCAAGCGCAGATCAGCCAGGTTGGAATCATTGCCTGGCTCAGGCTCGAAGGCCGAAAGACTCTCCGTGCCGTTTACCTCCATCTCGGCCACGTTGATATAGGTTTTCGTGTCCTGAAGACTGTTGATAAGCCGCACCGCCTTTGCCTGGACAGGGCTGGCCAGGGTGAAGGTCACCGTAGGCGCATCGGCTTCTGTGGAGGCATCAGTACCACCGGCCTGGGGAAGATACCATCCCGTCTTGGTTTCCAGCCGGTGCCAGTTGTCGGATTGATCGCAATATTCCAAGGTCTGCGACTTTGGCCAGGATGCTCGCCCATCCCAGTGGAAGACGGTCTTGACTTGACTGATAGTCCGGATTTTGTCGAAGTTGAAGGTGGCTGTCGAATCGACATCCGAAGATGCCGACTGGGTGGACCACCCCGAGGCGACATGTCCGTCAATGGCTTTTCCAGCCGTATCACCATCCTGGACGTTGACTGAGAAGTGGGTGCCGGCGCCCCAAGCCAGATTTCTGACCGGGCCTACCCATGGACGGGCCCAGGCTTCGATTTCCGCCGCATCCATCCAGGCGTTGTCTACCGTGTTGACGATGCGGACCTTGCTGGCTCCTACCATCCCTGCTGCCTGGAAGGTCACGGTCTGACCAGGCTGCGGGTTGTTGACGACCTTCCCCAGCGGCTTCCAGTTGGCACCATCGTTGGTGTATTCAGCCTTGGCCGACACCGGCGGATGATCCTTGTAGGTGATGGCCACCCGATCCAGCTGACGCACTTGCCCGAAGTCAAGATTGGCAGTTGGGCTATGGCGGTAGTTGCCGGCCGAATTCCATGTCGCCCAGGCTTCCTCCCGCATATTGCCATCAGTGAGTTTCCTCCACTGATCCTCCTTGCCATACTCAACGTCTTGGTCGGTAACAGTCAGGTTGTAGCTGACATCAGCCACATTCTGTGGTTTGGCCGCCTCCAGGTAAAGGCTGAAAGACAGGGGCAGGGAACGCTCTCCGCCTATGGCCAGGGTACCTTTCACAGGCACCACATCACCCTCGTGCGCCCGGTCCAGCTTTCCTTGAAGATCAGCCCAATCCCAGCTGACAGCATGAGGGTCGACCTTGATGGCCGGCGAAGCCTTGACATGGGCGTAGACAGTGGTGGATTCCATCGCCTTGCGGGCCTCCTGGGCATCTGAACCGAAGAGAATAGTGGCGGAGACAGGATCGGTCACGGTGAATTCGCCCACGAAAACTGATGCCTGGCAAGGGAATGTATTGCCAAAGAAATCAGTGGCAACACCTTGAACCTGATAAGTTCCCTCCCTGCCCACATCAACGGCCTCGGTCTTCCAGACCACGGGCACTGGCTCTCCCTGACCCCAGGAATAATAGGGAATCACTGTTTGAGGCATGGTCACGGATCCGCCAAGCGGCACCTGGACCGTAGTCTTCTCGGCGCCAGTCGGCTCCGTAGACCGGAAATACCAACCTTGGTTGTCGGCTCCCGTCGATTCTGCCACAGAGATGGCTGCACCGGCATCGGTCTGCTGGCCAGTCACATCCAGGGCAACCTTATCTGCCTGGTTGACCAGGCTGAAGGTCTTGCCGTTTTCCGTATTGAGCATCCAGATGAACCGTGCATCGGTACCGATGGATGCCCTGGTACCCGCCCGCATCCGGCCGTCCGCGCAAAGGAACCTGCTCCCGTCTGCAGAAGAGATCAGGTACCGAGGCAGCTTGGGACTGCCGGCAGAGGACTCGACGCTGTGGACGGTGAAAGCCTGGGCTCGTCCCTGATCCGGATTCTTGGCCATGCCTTCAAGCGTGAGAATACCATCGGACGATGCGGTGAGCATCTTTCCTGACTGCTGCCCTTGCAGCTGAACCGTGCTGCCATCCTTGACCTGGGCCTGCGGGGAGACCCCGGATACGCCGGTGAGCTGTATGGAGGCGATGGAACGGGCCGGCAGTTTGACTGTGGCCGTCTTGGCTGCCGCATCAATGGTGACTCCATGCGGCTGCTCCTTATTGGAGTACTTATTCATATAGCTCATATCAGCCGTGTATATATCCTGCTGATGATCAGGTTCGGTAGTCAGGAAGAGCTTTCCGCTCGCGTCGGAATCGATGCCCCCGTAGTTTGACAGATCGATGACCAGCGTCTGCGGCTGATCGCTGCCGTTACGGTGTATCACCGTCTGGGTCTTGCCATCTGCCGAGCTGGCGGTCATATTGTCCTTGGTGGCGTTATTGGCGGTGATGAAATCCCCTGGATGAATGAATTTGGTGTAGGCGCGAACAGCATTGTACTTCGCGTTGACCACGATCCGGCAGGGGCGAATTCCCGAGGTCTGGCCTCCATTGTTGTCCACTTCCCTGCGAGAGTAGAGCTTGCCGTCAACGCCGGCGACCGAGCAATCGTAATCAAGAAAGACAGTGCCCCAATTGGTGTCCTCCCCCTTGGGATTGGCACTGTTGCCATTCATATCCTTGTCGCCAGTGGCCACATTGTAAAGGTCCTCACCGATTTGCCAGAAGGTGTAATCCCTGGACTGCAAGGCGTAGACATCTGCGTTGATCTTACCGGCCATGCCCAAGGCATTGTCGAAACCATAAGGATTGAAGCCTCCGGATTGCCAGGAGCCATCCACCTCGCTCATGGACAAGGCTTTGCCATCCCCCTGGGCAATGTCCCGGGCAGCCCGCTGGCGGTTGGTGCCATACCCGTGGGTGTTGTACTGGCCGATGGCATCCCTGACATCCTGCGGATAGCGATGGTAGGAATCGACAAACTAGCCTGAATCCGTCGCATCGGTAGCTGAGACCAAAGTCTGCTGCAGGCCTTCGGCATCCAGGGCAGATCTGAGAGCGCGTATGACATTGCCGGCTGTCCCGGTATCGACATGCATACCCTCCTGGGGCTTTTTGACCTCGGTGGTATATGGCGTAACAGCCTTGTTCTTACCCTGGTAATACCGATTCCAGTATCGGTCGATCAGAGCCCTGTCCTCGGCTGGCCAAGCATCCGAAGCCCGTCCTCGCGGCGAACTCCAGTATCCGGTCTCCGACTCGTTGAGCGGCTCAACTGTATTGACCCCAACCCGGTTCCCATTGTCGGCCTGGAGCTGCGACAGATGCCGGGTTACCACAGCCAGATACTTTGCGAATTTGTCCGCATCCGCAAGGTTGTTGGCATTCCCGCTATCGCCTCCGCTCACATACCCGCTTTCCGTCATGAACCAGGGAGCCGCGTTGGCTGCGGCTTCGACGTGGTCGATGTCATGGTTCTGAGCTCCCCTTTTCAGCCACCACTCCTGAGCCTTGACGTCGCGGGCCTGTGGGGAATCAGAGGTCGCAGATCCCCACACATAGGAGGTGTCGTTGTGAGGATCGAAAGCCCGATCAATGCCGGCCTTGTTGGCCATCGTCGTCGCCAGACCGCCGTAAAGGCCCAAGGAGCCGTCCGGGTCCTGGGCCCAGTAGCCGGGCATGGCGGCGCCTTGCCGCATGAACGGATAGCCATATGCCACGTCCGAGGCATTGCCACCGCCTATGTTGTAGCGAGCCTTGTTGAGACCAAGACCCTCCTTACCGAAGATGCTCGTATAGAAATCCTCACGAAGTTGCCGCCCATAGGCCAAAGCCTTGGCATCGGTCTGAGGGTCTCCGCTGGATTGACTGATTGAACCGGGTTCTCCATAGTTGCCTGTGGCTTTGGCAAACCATGCCAGGGAAGTTCCCCAACCCTGGAAGGGGCCATCGGCATACCAGGGATTCGGCGTCACATTGATTGTTTGCTCATCTTCCGATGCCATGGCTGGAGTCGCCATCGATGCACCAGTCAGAAGAACGGCCCCTGCCATCAATCCTGCAAGGACCTTTTGGGATATGCTCATGTCCTGTACCTTCATTCTTTTCTGAATAGTCAGACTGTCCACTCGTCAGCTCATCCCAGGGTCCTGGCATTTAAGGCGCCATTGCTACGGATAAGGACTCTGTCACGGGACATGATTACGTGCACTGCTCTGTCGCAGACCATGCCATGCGGAAGTGGCTAACTTCCAACCACCTACATATGAGCCGGACGGGAAGACTTCCGTTTGCCTATACGGTAAGCCCGGGAATCGGGCATATTCCTTGCATAGCAAGAAGATGATATTTGTTGCCGAAATCCGGCAATGCGAGGCAGCCGCAACTTCAGGTCGGTTGTTGCACAAGCGATCCGGCAGAGCGGCAATTATCCAATGCTGAACAGCTTGTCCATACCCGGGAGATTATTCATTAGTTAGCTAACAATCTAACCGAGGAGAGCCTTTGAGCGAAGACTACGGCAAGCGGATCAAACGGGCGGCCAACCTTATGTCACGGTCCATGGATGCCTATGCGACCAAGTACGGGCTGACCGGCACCCAGATGTCCATCATCGACTTCCTGGGAGAGTCCCAGGACCACACCCAGCGGGACATCGAGATGGAGTTCGACATCCGCCCGTCCACAACAACAAAAATCCTGCAGCGTATGGAGGCCAGCGGACTGGTCACCGCCAAACGCGACCCCAGGGACGGCCGTCAACGCATCATTGGGCCCACCACCAAGGCCCGTGGCCTGCAGAAAGCCGTGCGGGCATATATCGACAACCAGCAAAAGGCCATGGAGCGCCGGTTCGATCAGCGGGATCTGGCCGCCTTCGACCGCGTGCTGGCCTATTTCATCACCTTGAATTCCGACGATCCCTCCCAGGCTGGAAAGGAGTCTCGCTCATGAGCGCAACCCAAGCAACTCAGGCACAAAGCACAGCAATCCCCCGCAGGGTAATAGGCGCGGTGGTGGCCACCGGCATCATGTCCTTCTGCGGCGTGATTGTGGAAACGGCCATGAACATCACCTTCCCTGCCCTCATGAGCCATTTCGGCATCGGGACCTCCAGCGTGCAATGGATGACCACCCTCTACCTGCTGGTCGTCGCCTCCATCACCCCGCTCTCGGCGGCCCTCAAGCGTCGGTTTCGCAGCCGAACCCTCTTTCTGTGCGCCAACCTGCTCTTCCTGACTGGACTGGTCATCGACGCGCTGGCTCCGGTTTTCCCCCTCCTGCTGCTTGGAAGGGCCATACAGGGGCTGGGAACCAGCATCGCCCTGCCCCTGATGTTCAACATCATCCTCCAGGAGGTTCCGACAAAGCGCATCGGCACCATGATGGGTGTAGGCACCCTGATTACGGCCATCGGACCAGCCGTCGGCCCCACCTTCGGCGGTCTGGTAGCGACCACCATCGGATGGCGTTTCGTCTTCATCATTCTGATTCCCGTACTGCTGATCTCACTGGTGACGGGCCTGGCCTGCATACCTTCGGTTCCGGTGGCGGCAGATGGCAACCAGGCCGGACTGGAGCCGCTTGACATATTCCTTATGGTCCTGGGCTTCGCAGGTTTGATCTTCGGCATCAGCAATGCGTCGGCAGGATGGCTCTCCTGGAGATTCGGCGGAGCGCTGGCCCTGGGACTTATCGCCCTGGCAGCGTTCACCCTTCGCGCCCGGCATCAGGCCCAACCAATCATCGACGTGCGTCTGTTCAAAGACAGCCGCTTCTCCCTGCATGTCGGTGCCTACATCCTCTTCGAGATCAGCGCCTTGGCCCTCTCATTTATCCTGCCCAACCACCTGCAACTGGTTGATGGCTGCACCTCGCTACAGGCCGGACTAGTGGTGCTGCCGGGTGCGGCGATCGGAGCCGTTCTGGCCCCGCTCTCCGGCAGGCTCTACGATCAGCTGGGCCCGCGCATCCCCATCATCAGCGGCAGTTGTGTGGCCCTGATCGGCCTCTTGGGATTCGCTCTCGCGGCCCGCCATCTGACAGCCCTGGCCATCCTGATACTCTATATTTTCTTCATGCTGGGCATCGGGCTGAGCTTCGGCAACATCATGACCAACGGCCTGCACCGACTGAGCCAGGAGCAGCAGGCCGACGGCAACGCCATCTTCAACACCGTCCAGCAGTTCGCCGCAGCCATCGGCAGCAGCCTGGCGGCCACCATCGTCGCGGCAGGCCAGGCCGCAGTCACAGACAGACGACTGGGCACCATCAACGGCTCCCAGCATGCACTGATTCTGTTATTGATCATCGGCGCCCTAGAGGTTCTGCTAGTCTTGGCCGCCCTGCGCCGCTCTCAGAAACCACAGGAGGCTTAAGGGACGGCAGAATGGTCTTCAGTCCACATCCAGGAAAACCCTCATCTCGTTTTCACCACGGTTGGACCAGACAAAATCAGGTTATGTGGGCGTTATCGAAGACCCGATCACATCCATCTCTGCCGCCAACATCGAACGCATCGCTGAGGGCGTGCACCAGACCCGCTACCCCAACGAATGCATACTGGCCCATGATTCGGCCACGCGATCCATCTGCTGGCGGACATCTATCCGCAGACCATACTGCCCTACCCCTGGAACACCAACCCGGTCAACCACGACTACAGCGGGCACATGGACCAGCTGCCCTGAGAGCGCAAATCAGCATGAAAGGAGGCAAGAATCACATGCTTGCATCGACTATCGCCAACATGTTGATCACCTATCCTCATGCACACCTGTATTTGACAAATATGAAAATCAACAAGCTGGTGTATTTCGCACAGGTTGAGTGCCTTCGGATACACAGGCATAGGCTTTTCGACGAACCTATACAAGCCTGGGAATGCGGCCCCGTGGAACCGAGCGTTTATGCAGCATTCAAAGAGTATGGCCCAAATCGGATAACTGCCCCAGCTACAATAGATGAGCACGAACAAACCAATTCTTCAGTCGGACTCCAAGCAGTGAGAAATGTAGTTCAAAGAGTTGCCGCTTTATACGGGCCATTGGCAGCCTTCGAACTTGTGGACTATTTACATCGCGACGGTTCAGCCTGGAAAGCTGTATATGAATCCGGCAAGAACAAAGAAATTACTGAAGAAGCCATGCTCCGCTCTCACGATGGCATTGATCATCCTGATTTGCGGAGAACCCTAGCCGGAGGTGTTCGTGCAGTCGATGAGCGATTCCCAAATGCGCTGAAACCGCTGGAAGACTCATAAGGTAACACTGCAAGGAACAAGCCGGCAAAGAGCCGCCTTGCAAGATTCGTCTTCTTGGGTTTTCAAAATAGGTATCGAATTGGATATTGATGATTCAGACGAGCCTAAGCGCAATGGCATGTATCGCTGGATACAAGAAATGGTGGATGGTCGATAAGTCCCTATTGGCAGCAGCACTTGATTACTTGAAGTACAATAGTTGTATGGTACAGATGAAAAACCCTGATCAGATTGCTGCTGTTGAAGAGAAAATTATAGGAACCCATAAAAGCGGTAACATAGACGACCCCACATTCTCAAACATGAGGTCTCACTTAACTCAAATTGCTGATGATCTAGCTGCTAATGATTATTTCTCTAGTTTAGATGGAGAAGAACCCTTTACTATACTTTCTGATAGCAGTTGGGACGTTTGGCTGATTGAAAACGAAGCAAAGTACTCTAAGAACCAAGCAAAGCATCCTAACAACCAAGCATCTTTCCTTGCGCGCTTTATCAATTGTGTTAGACAGGTTTGGGCTCGTTTGTTTGGCTGAGAAGTACAACGACTTGCTCCCGATCGGGAGAACAGCTGCCCAAGACTGTCGTTATACAAGCAATAGAGAAGCGCTCTCTACACGAAGCTAAGTGATTCAATGGCTGTTTTTTGACTGGTCACGTACGTTAAGCTGCACGCTCTGTAGAAAGTTCACCAGATTGGGCATACTTAACATTTCAAGGATCTCAGTAAGAATTCTCGAACGTCTGAGCTTCGTTGTAACTAGTTTCGAACCGCTATCGTTAAATAAAGAGCTAAACTTGCTTTATCTATTAACCGCTCTTCTAGGTTATGAAACTTGAATCCAATTAACAGCGTCGTGGACCCTCCTCTACCTGCCTAAGGAGAACTGATGAAGAAGACAAAGGCTTATGAGCAGACGGACTCTAACCCGGCAGAGGCGCACCGGCGCGACTCCCAAGAAAGCTTGGGGCGGCTCACGGCATTGCCAGCCCGGTTCCATAGCGAAGCAAGGACGGCTGGCGCCATCTGGAAAAAACAAATAATCACCCTGGTAGCAGTTTTGATAAGTGTGGCCCTATTCTCGGGCTGCCAGCGATCGAATCGTTCAGAGCCATCCGTGGGGCAGATCTCCAATTACCTTTCATCTTTGACAAAGTACGACGTTTCTGGTGACGGCAACGTCACAACCATCTCCGCGAACAAGTCGGGAACCCTGTATGTACTCGCACAGCGGGCCGATCTTAAGCAGACAGAAGCCGGGCAATGCAAGGTGAACGGACAAGCCATGCAGCGCTCTTCTTCAAACTTGAATTATCCGGCAGGCGACGGGCAGAATTTCTTCCCCTTTGCAAAGATCGACATTAAACAGGGGGATCCGCACAAACTCTCATGCGACCAGCCGAATGGTGTCAAATTGCTTGCATTGCTCGATCCACATGTTCGGAGTTTGCCGAAGCAGACCGCATAATTCCGGGTACAGCCTCCTGCACTGATTCGGCACGTCGTCCTATTGATGCGATGGAGAAAGTGCGACGCAAAGCCCTGCGGGTATTCATCACATTCGCAACGGCCGTATCAGCACTTGCTCCAGCAGTAGCGGCCCGCATTCAGCGCGGATCATCCCCGGTGACAAGCTACTACCTAAACCCTATCAGGGAAGCAGTGTCGCTCTAAAGCGATTCATGCAACTTAAGAATAATTTCTCACGTTTGTGTATAGTTTAGGGGCGTATTCAAAATGCCATTGGCATCCTTATTTACACCTACACGTTCAGACCCAAGCCGGACCATATCAAATTCTTCAGCAGGTGCAGCAGAATACTGTAAAAGAGACAGCCTCTTAGTCTGCCAGGAGAAATGCCAACAGAACAAAAACTCTCCGGACAATAAGAACCTATAGCAATTACTTAATGCACAATCAATCAACCAATGCCACAGGAGCCATCCGAATTACAACCATTACCACCTGTAGTATTTCCTTTCGACCATCCCTGAAATGTTTGCTCTGACTAATTGTCCTGCTCTGATGCTGGTGCGGATCCGCCTTCGCCCCCGCAGTTGCCGGATGGCTGGTAGAAAGGTCGGCGTGAATGCGTCCAACCACCGGTCAACATGGCGGCGGAGGAGGCGGATCCGCCCCATCTACTCAACACAGCGGTGGATTCAATCTTCAGGATTACCCCAATCTGTGGAACCAATTGCAGCAAGGCCATGAAGGGCCGGCCATCGACAACCAGGGGAACTGTATCGCCGATTGTTATGGATGGACAGGTTCTAATTAGGCTTTACGGAGCCAGGTGGCTTGCTGGAGTGGCTAATGCTAAAGACCACCTTCCCGCTCGGCCTGCGCTACAAGACCATCCCATCCATCTGTTGGTGCTCCATCTCGTTGACGCCCAACGCCAGCCTCGCCCTTTTGCTGCACTCGGCCAAATATCAGCGATCGCCCGCGGCAGCTACGAAAGTAGAAGGCAAGTGAGTCGACGTGTTCAGTGCCACCTCGCTGCCCCTTTACCTGACTCTATGTCATCTTGCCGCAGACCTTCAGACTTAAGACGAACTACCGCCGTTGGAGTCTTGTCTCAAGAAGATCTCGGTGCAGTCCTATCTGGACGTATCAGGATAGCGCAGACCGAAAGTCTGCTCTTGGGGTCTCACACCCAAATCAGCACCCTGAACGTCGCTCGGGCGCTACCGCATACTGTTGGGCTGCCTGGCGTATAACGGCAGAAAGAGTCGGCATTTGACCAGTAAGCTTTGGCACGGAAGCATACCCAGTCGTTGCACTTTGTATCGGTATTTGCCAATACCTCGATAAATTGCTGGCGCGGAAACCAGGTTTGATCAAGTAATCAACTATGGCCATCTAGCGTAAAATCAACTGCAATCAGAACGTGTGCGCTAGCACACGAATAGAAAACCTGGGTGATACATCAACCATATCCTGTATTACTACCAACACTGTCAACACCGCATACTTAACACATCGACGAACCCATATCATCTCCGCCACGAATCTCTCGGTGGCCGTCCTACATAGTGCTACATGGTTCCATAGCTATCGGTTTTCCCTGCTGAACTCCTGACATGCATAACACCGTTTTGTGTTTGCTCTCTTCGTCGTTGCATTGATAACCATATCTATTTTCCTGTATTCCTTCTGTTTCGCATACCAGATCGGTAATGGACCCCTAGGGAGCGAAAGGTCGGCTACGAATGAAAAGCCGACGAGCGCCATTAAATCGTCAGAAAGTAAACAGAAATTTCTCAATTTTATTTGTTCTAGACCATCAGCGCTTATGCTACTGTGTCATTAGCGGCCAAAGTTGTCTTCGGCACGTGATTCGCCGGATGTTGGGGATTCTTGACAATATGGTTGCGATTCCTGGGGAAGGGGATCATACTATGCCTCGTCAGCACTCTAATATAACTGTATCCGCTCGACCGGCCTTGTTGATCAGCCTCCTGCTGGCCATTATTCTGCCCACAAGTCTCCTGGTCTGCACCTATGCCACGGCAGACAGCGCCACAACCCAATCCAGTGCGGCCCGCGCAGTAGCGCCGACCCCATATGGGAACAGCGGGGAGGAGGGGGATCGTGAAGCTAAGCAACAGTCCAGCAATGCTCCTGACATCACCACCCAGCCAACCGGAACGGCAACAACTCCTACTTCTCCATCTCCTCTGGTCACATCCTCCCCTCTGAATCCCACACAACCGACCCCCTCCATCTCCCCCACGCCGGACAAGACCGGGACTCCCGACGACAAATACAACGCTGGACTGCAATCACGCGCCTTCACATCGCACACCGTCACCTTCAGCAACCCCCAAGGCACCGACACAACGCAAACCATAGCTGACGGCGAGCGCGCGAAACGGCCAGCGAATCCGACCAAAGACGGCTACCTGTTCGACGGCTGGTTCATCGGCTCAACACCCGTCGCCTACGATTTCAACCAGCCCGTCACCAACGATCTAAACCTCACCGCCCACTGGACCAAGGCGGATGCCTGGAGCATGAGCCCTGTGCAGGGGCCGGTCGCCGGCGGCACGAAAGTCACCCTGACCCCGCCCGGACCCCGAGGAATACGCTTCAGCCAGGTCAGTGCCGGAAGGGGGCACGTTCTCGCAGTCGCCTCGGACGGCAACCTCTACGCCTGGGGAAGCAATGATCATGGCCAACTCGGCGACGGGACCACCACTGAACGTCATGAGCCGGTCCCGGTGAAGAAACCCCAGGGCGTATCCCAGGATTTTACCTGGGTCCAGGCCTCAGCCGGATACTTGTTCTCCGTGGGTCTGGGATCCGATGGCAAGCTCTACAGCTGGGGCGACAACACCTATGGTCAGTTGGGGAACAATACTACAACCGCGCATTACACTCCCGAACCTGTTAACTTGCCACAAAATGCCCCATCCGGGTTCACATGGAAGCAGGAAGCGGTAGGTAGCCTGCATGCTCTTGGCCTAGGATCCGACGGCAAGCTCTACAGCTGGGGCGACAACGATCATAACCAACTGGGGGACGGCACTACCACTGAACGGCATGCCCCCATCCAGGTGAAGATGCCAAACGGAGTACCCTCCGGATTCACATGGAAGCAGATGAGCGGATGGGGATGGCATTCTCTGGCCTTGGGATCGGATAACTGGATCTACGGCTGGGGCGCAAATACCCGTGGTGAAGTGGGTACAGGATCAATCACCGATAATAAGATCACGCCCGTCCGAATTGCCACACCGCAAGGTGTTCCCTCCAATTTCACCTGGGGACAGTTCCAAATGGGGGACTACTACTCGCAAGCTATCGGATCCGACGGCAACATATATACATGGGGTTACGGCGGAAACGGCAACGTTGGCAATGGGTCCACCGTTGACGTGTACGGGCCAACTCAAGCACATAAACCCAATGGAGTGCTACCTAATTTCTCTTGGAAACAAGTAAGCGTCCTATCTGTTGCATCACTGGCCATTGGCTCAGACGGAAACCTCTACTCCTGGGGTGCCAATAACAATGGCCAGCTGGGCGACAACACCACTACCCAGCGAAACACCCCTATCCGGGTTGCTGCGCCGCAGAACGCGCCAACCGGACTGACCTGGGTTCAGGCAAGCGCCGGTTGGGACAACAACTCCTTCGGCTTGGCCTCGGACGGCAACCTGTACTCCTGGGGCAAAAACGCCAACGGCCAGCTGGGCGACAACACCACCAACGATCGTCATATCCCCGGCCGAGTGAACCTGCCCGGCACAACCACAGTCACCGCAGTCAGCTTCGGTGGAACGGCAGGCACGAACATAAGCAAGAACGCTGACGGCACATGGAGCGTCACCACGCCCGCGCATGCGCGAGGAAAAGTGGACACAACCGTCTCATGGACTCTCAACGGCCAGCAGCCGGACGCCCACCTAGCCTACAGATATTTGGACTCCTACACCGTTACTTTCACCAGCACAGACAGCTCCTACCCGACACCCTCCGGCATGCCCCAAAACCAGACCGTCACCGAAGGCAAACAGGCCAAACGCCCCTTCCCCAATCCGAAAGCGGATGGCTGCCTGTTCGACGGCTGGTTCATCAAGGACACCAGCAACGACTCCTGGATCGCCTACGACTTCAGCCAGCAGGTCACCGGCAATCTCACCCTGGCAGCCCACTGGACCATAATGGACACCCACTGGGCCCTGAACCCCGACAAGGGCAACGTGCTCGGCGGCCAGCAGGTGACCATCACCCCGCCCACCATCAACCGGGGCATCCGCTTCAACCAGGCCAGCGCCGGAGGCTCCTTCTCCATAGGCGTCGCCAGCGACGGAAACGCCTACGCATGGGGCAACAACAAATACGGACAACTCGCTCAGAAACCGGCTGATGCCGCCACGCAGAAAACTCCCGTCAGAATCCCCCTGCCCGACGGCGCGGATTCCAGCTTTACCTATACCCAGGTTGCAGCCGGCGACTCGCACGTCCTGGCCATCGGATCCAACGGCATCCTCTACAGCTGGGGACGCAACGATCACGGGCAATTGGGCGACGGCACCACCACAGACCGGTACAAGCCCCAGCCCGTCAAGAACACCAGCGGCCAGCCATTCAAAGCCGTACAGGTCAGCGCCGGCGTCGCCGACTCGGCCGCCATCGACTCCGAAAGCCGCGTCTACACCTGGGGCAGCGAGAGCACCGGCAAGGGACAGACGCCCGCATACAGCGCAGCCAGGAAGAACCCGACTCCAGCCGCCGACCCGGGCAATCCTGAACAGACCTTGCGTGCGGTCCAGGTCAGCCTCAACTGGAGCTTCGTCATGGCCCTGGATGCTGATGGTAACGTGTACACCTGGGGATACAACACCAACGGCCAGCTCGGCAACGGCAGCACCGACAGCACCAATTACGCAGCCAATCCGGCCCGACTGCCCAACCAGTCCTTCCAGGCCACCCAAATCAGCGCAGGGAGTTGGAACGCCCTGGCCATCGATTCGAACGGGAACACCTGGACCTGGGGATACAACGGGTACGGCCAGCTGGGCGACGGCAGCACCAGCGACAAATACAAGCCACAAACCGTGCAGAACCCTGCTAATCCCAGCCAAAGCCTCAAAGCTGACCAGATCAGCGCGGGCGTGAACCACTCCCTTGCCGTCGGCCGGGACGGCAGCCTCTGGGCATGGGGATGGAACAGCAACGGCCAGCTGGGCATCGGCAGCACCGTCAATCAGAACAAGCCTGCGACCCTCAAGGACCCCGCAAACAAGGCCCAAACCTTCAAAGCCGTTCGAAGCAGCGCCGGACAGCTCCATTCGCTGGCCATCAGGCAGGACGGCAACCTCTGGGCCTGGGGAGACAACCAATACGGGCAGTTGGGCAGCAACCGAACGACAGCCAAAAGCACAACCCCCCTGGCGGTTGCCTTCGATCCGACGCCTTTGGTTCTTACTGGTGTCAAGTTCGGCGGCATCGCCGGGACCAGCCTGTACCGGAACACGGACGGCACCTGGAGAATCACCAACCCGCCCCACGACGCAGGACCCGTCGACGTGGCCGTCGACTGGACCATAGACAACGTCGCGCAGGCGACCGCCCACCTGGGCTACACCTACGAGGGCATCCTGCCCAAGGCCGGCAGCACCGGACTCCTGGTCCTGCTCGCCGCAGGACTGCTCGCCGCCGCAGGCGCCACGGCAGCAGCCTCCCACCAACGAGAAAGCAGCAGTCGTCGCCACTAAACTCTTTGCACGAGTAAGCGTGGTGGCCCCGCAAACCCCAAGATTGCGGGGCCACCCATTTCCTCAGCCTGATGCTTTGCTCTTTAGCTGAAGCTGATAATAGCTAAGAGGCAGAGTGGCCTGTACAAAATCGTGCCTGGTGGGCGAAAAGGGGTGTCCACTCACGCTTGGCAATCCCCCGGGTCTTCTTCGTTGAAGAGCAATTATCGGATTCCCAACACTGCTAAGGAAAATCATAGTACTTCCGAGACAATGCAAGGCGTATATCCCTGCCACGCCACATCAGAATATCCGGAAGCTGACGCAGACCACTATGCGGCCCATGAAAACCTCGGCGGAACCAGGTTGTTAACAATGTTATTATAGTTTACATTGTTAATCATCAACGATCGTCAGGAGGTATACCTTGCAACCTGCAAAAAACGACTCAGGGGAATATGCCCTGTCCTGTCGCCAGGTGCGCAAATCATACGGGAGCAGGCAGGTGCTCAAGGGTGTGGATCTTCAGGTCAGACGTGGAAGCATCCTTGGTCTGCTGGGCAGGAACGGGGCAGGCAAGTCAACACTGATCTCGGCATTGACCGGGCTGGGCGAGCCGGACTCGGGCCACATCACTGTCGAAGGGCACAACCCCTATCGAACCCCCTCGCGCATCTTCGGCCGGGTCATCGGACTTGCTCCACAGGACCTAGGGATCTATCCCCACCTCAGCGTCCGGGACAATCTGCGCGGCATGGCCGGTCTGCAGGGACTGAACACCAAGCAGGGCGGCAAAAGGGCCGACGAGCTGATAGAGCTCATGGGACTGGCATCCCAGTCAGGAACAGCGGCCGAGAATCTATCGGGAGGGCAGAAACGACGCCTTCACACCGCCATGGCCATGGTCCACAATCCTCCGGTGCTCTTCCTGGACGAGCCGACGGTCGGAGCGGATGTGGAGGCCCGCGCCAGAATACTGGACATGGTCAGGGCCATGAGCCGGCAGGGCACCACCATCATCTACACCACCCACTATCTGAAGGAGTTGGAGGAGATGGGCGCGAACCTGGCCTTCCTGATCGACGGGCGGATCAAGGTCCAGGGCTCCCTGCAGGAGGTGCTCCACAAATACGCCCGGGCATCCCTGCGTATCAGCTTTGTCGGTCATGCACCAAGCCAGATTCCCGGATGGCGGATGGCAGACGGCTTCCTGGAGCCCGATCACCCGGTGTCCAGCCCGGAACAGGAGTTGGCCCGCCTCTTGCAGGAGCCGGTCATGAAGAGTGCCCGTCTGGCATCGATCACCATCGTCCAACCCGACATCGAGTCGGCCTACATGACTGTCATGGGTGCTTCCTCTAGTGCTCCTGCCGGGTCACGGGCATGGGAGGACAGGTGAGTGTCATGCATTTCAATGGATATTTAGCCGCATTCCGCCTGAATTTCAAAATCGAGTTGCGGAGCGTCTGGCTGCAGGCGGTCATCGTGGCCATTCCCCTGATCATCATCCCTTTCATGTTGCCTTCCTACCGGGACTCACTGAGGGCCCAGGGGCATCTGAGCGCGAACGGATCCGAGCAGGCGCTTCCGGGGTTCGCCATCCTTTTCGCCATGTTCTCCCTACAACTGGTCCTCCAACTCTTTTTCCAGGAGCACGAATGGCACACCTGGGACAGGATGAGGGTGTCGGCGGTCTCCCTCCTCGATCTGGTCATGGCCAAACTGAGCGTGTCCTTCATGGTGCAGGTGATCCAGGTCGCTCTGGTCATGCTGATTGGGACGGCGCTCTACCACTATCGGCCCAATGGGTCAGTCCTGGCCCTGGCCGCGGCCTGCCTGGCCATTTCAATTGTGTTGACCCTCTTCGGCCTGCTGCTCTACATCTTCTCGTCCTCGCAGAACATGGCCATGTCCTTCAACAACATTCTTGGCATGCTCCTGGCTGGCATGGGCGGTGCGCTCAGCCCTGTCTCCGGATTCCCGAACTGGGCACAGAAACTGGCCAAGGGCAGCCCCGTCTACTGGGCCATGGATGCCGTAGGAAAAATCAATTTCGAACATGCCGGAATGGCGGATGTCTGGCCAGATCTGCGCATCCTGCTGGCCTTCCTGCTCGCCCTGGCTCTCCTGGCAACGGTACTATTCAAGAGAGGAGTACAGCGGAAGGAGTGAGGAAGGCATGACTGACCCACCCAGGGCACCCGTCAAGACGACGCTCAACCGAGACTACATTCTGCGTTCCGCCCTCTATTTCGTCGACGAGCACGGACTCGAGGCCCTGAACATCCGCGCCCTAGGTAAGCAGATGGGGGTGTCAGGGCCGGCCATCTATCGCCATGTGCCCAGCAAGGCCGCCCTGCTCGATGGGATCGTCGAACTCATCTGGCAGTCAGCCACCGACCTCGAGTCAATACCCCAGGGCATGGGATGGCGGCAAGCGCTTGAAGAGGTCATGCTCCAGGTTCACCGGACGCTGCTTTCGCACCCTCGGGCGCTTCCGCTCATGGCCACGCACCCCATCAACACGGACCAGTCCTTCCACATGGTCAGCACCTGGTTGAAGCAGCTGACCGCCCACGGGCTCAAGGTCGATTCAGACACCATCCACCTGCTCAACAGTCTGGCCGGACTGACCCTGGGCAGCGCCATCGCCCAGGCCTCTCCCCCGGTCGGCGGCGCGGGTGGCCAGACCAATACGGATCTGGCCAAAAGACTGGCTGAGGACGCCCAGGGGTTCGATGATCTGAAGACGATCTTCGATTCTACAGGTGATGGAATCGGCGCACTTATGGAGACCAGCTACCGTAAGGGCCTGCACGCCCTCATCGCCGGTTGGCCTGCCTGATCAAGGACTGCCGACCAGTTCAGCAGTGCTTCCACACCCGGAGTCATGCCTGGGAATGCCCCCCCTGACATTCCACCTGAGAGAACCGTATCAGCATGTAGTATAGTTGAAAGATGCAGGGCTTCCTGCGTGTGCCCTCGCACAGAGGGATGGGGATATACGCCACGTCAGGGAAGCCTCCAAGGGTATATCAACCGGTAGGGGCCGGCGGGTCAGCCTTTGGGAAAGGGGATTTTACTTAATATGCGTCAGCATCAGCACATGTCAATCAGACCAGCTGCAGCGGTCAGTTTTCTGCTATCTGTCATCCTGCCTCTGGGCCTCCTTGCCGGCACCAGCGCTGATGCCAGCACTACGGCCAGCGAGCCTGCTATGGACGGCGCGAGCGCGCCTGCCATAGCAGGAGGCGACCGGGGGGGGGGGGTCGTCAGACCCCTCGCGTAGCTAAGCAAAATTCCGGCATTTCCCCCAGCAAGGCAACGCCAACAGCCGCATCAGAAGCACCCCAATCACCGCTTGCCACGCCATCGCCTTTAAACACATCATCCCCCATAGAGCCGATTCAACCTACAGTATCCGCCGCGCCAAGCACGAGTACCGGGAATCCCCAGACCCGCTCAGCCGCTCAGTACACCATCAAGTTCACTGATACAGAGGGCGGAACCACCACGCCTGATCAGACCGTCGATGAAGGCGCCCAAGCGCAGAGACCTGTCGACCCCGCCCGACCCGACTATTCGTTTGATGGCTGGTTCATCAGCGGCACATTGACCGCCTACGACTTCAGCCAGCCTGTCACCAGCAACATGACTCTGGAAGCCCGTTGGACCAAAAACGGTGATGTCTGGGACCTCTCACCCACTCAAGGCCCCACAGCCGGCAACACTCTAATCACCCTGACTGCACCTCCGGCTCGAACCATCCGCTTCAGCCAGTTCAGTGCAGGATACCAGTACTCCGTGGCGGTGGGATCAGACGGCAGCATCTACCACTGGGGAGAAATGTATGGCTCCGACTACAGCTGGCAACCCAGCAGGGAAGACACACCAGCCGGACTTCGCTTCATCCAGGTCAGTGCAGGTTACGATCACTCCTTGGCCCTTGATTCAGAAGGGAACCTATACAGCTGGGGCAGTAGCAGTTATGGTCAGCTTGGGCGTGGCACCAACACCACACCAGCCGATACTCCAGGAAAAGTGGATGCCCCTACAGGAGTCCGTTTCACCCAGGTCAGCGCAGGAAAGTACCACTCAGAGGCATTAGCCTCGGACGGCAGCATCTACAGCTGGGGATACAACAGCGACGGCGAACTGGGACGCGGGACCACCACCACGCCGACCACCAAGCCAGGAAAGGTGGATGCCCCGACAGGAATCCGTTTCACTCAGATCACCTCCGGCTATGACTACTGCATGGCCTTCGACACTGACGGGAACTTATACAGCTGGGGAGGTAATCGCTATGGCCAGTTGGGGCGCGACGCCAGCACCACACCGATCACCAAGCCAGGAAAGGTGGATCCGCCTGCTACCGGAGTCCGCTACACGCAAGTAATTGCCAAGGGCATGCACTGTCTGGCCTTGGATTCCACTGGGGCGCTCTACAGCTGGGGCTACAACAATTACAACCAGTTAGGACGCTACACTGGCAGCTCTGGGTTCAACGCACGAGGCAAGGTCAACGTACCTACAAAGACGCGCTTGACCCAAATCAGCGCGGGAGACTGGAATGGCTTCGCCCTGGACGACCAAGGGATCCTATATACGTGGGGAAACAATAGCCACGCACAACTGGCACGTCCATATTGGGGATCGACAGATCCCCAACCAACCAAAATCGACCCGCCAGCAAAGAACGTCAACTACATCCAAGTTATCGGAGGCGGCGATCATGCTGTTGCAATCGGCTCGGACGGCAACCTCTACAGCTGGGGACGCAACTCCAATGGCCAACTGGGACGAGATACCAATAAAAGGGATTCTTATCAGCCAGGCACGATTCCCCTGACCAACCATGCCGCGATCACCAGCATCAAATTCGGCGGGACACCAGGCACAGGGCTGGCCGCCAACGCGGACGGCACCTGGAGCGTCACCACTCCGCCTCACAGCAAGGGCTGGGTGAATGTCACCATCACCTGGAGCATGAACGGGCCGCAACCGGACGCATACCTGTCCTACACATACACCGGCCCCAAATACAAGGTAGGATTCACATCCGAGGACGCTGCCTGTCCGACACCTTCGGACATGCCAGCAGACCAGTCAGTCATAGAGGGCGGGCAGATCAAACGACCTTATCCAGATCCAAAAGCAGACGGCTGTCTGTTTGATGGCTGGTTCCTCAAGGATGCCGAAGGTGCTTCCAATGTGGCTTATGACTTCAGCCAGCCGGTCACCGGTGACATCACGTTGGTCGCGCACTGGAGCCCAGCCAACACCGGCGGGTGGTCGATCAACCCGGCCAAGGGCAGCTCCCTGGGCGGCCAGCAGGCGACCATCACGCCGCCCAAGATAAGCCGGGGCATCCGCTTCAACCAGGTCAGCGCCGGCGGCTATCAGGCCGGGGACTTCCGCGGATTCTCCGTGGGTGTGGCCAGCGACGGGAACGCCTACGCTTGGGGCAGCAACCAGCACGGCCAGCTCGGCCAGGGCACCGCTAATAGCACCACGCAGAAAACGCCGATCAAGGTCCCCCTGCCCGACGGCGTTGCTGCAGGATTTACCTACACGCAGGTCGCAGCAGGCGGATACCACGTGCTGGCCGTCGGCAGCGACGGCATCGTCTACGGCTGGGGGGCCAACGACCACGGGCAGCTGGGCGACGGCACCACCGCCGACCATTCCAAGCCACAGCCCGTCAAAGGCGAATACGGCCAGCCCTTCAAAGCCGTCCAGGTGAGTGCCGGCGCCTACGACTCGGCCGCCATAGACCAGCAGGGGCGCGTCTACTCCTGGGGCAGCGAAAACAACAACTACACCGCATACAGCACTTCCAAACTGACGCCGACACTGGCCAAGGACCCCAACGGGTCAAGCCAGGGGCTGCACGCGGCCCAGGTCAGTCTCGGTTGGAGCTTCATCATGGCCATGGACACGGACGGCAGCCTATACGCCTGGGGATACGACAACTATGGGCAGCTCGGCAACGGCACAGCCACGGGAGAATACAGCACCACATACGCCGCCGATCCGGCACCCGTGCCCGACCCCGCGAACAGCAGCAGGACCTTCAAAGCCGCGCAGATCAGCGCAGGGGCCAACCACGCCCTGGCCGTCGGCCAGAACGGCGCAGCCTGGGCCTGGGGATACAACGACCACGGACAGCTGGGCGACGGAACAAAAACCAGCAGACCCTCCCCCAGACAGGTACCAAACCCCACAGCCTCCGGCCAAGGGTTGCAGGCCGCATGGATCAGCGCCGGCGTGCACCACTCCCTGGCCATCGACCAGAACGGCGTAGCCTGGGCCTGGGGGTGGAATACCGACGGCCAGCTCGGCGACGGGAACACCAGCGACCAGTCCACGCCCACGCGCGTATCACCGCCCGCCGGCCAAGGCAAGGCCGGCAGCGGATTCGCAGCAGCACGCGACAGCGCAGGACGCAACCACTCCCTTGCCATCGGTCAAGACGGCAACGCCTACGCCTGGGGAGACAACACATACAGCCAACTCGGCAACGGGGGCACAACACAGAGCAGCACCCCGGCCCTGGTCGCCTTCAAACCGGTCCTGCTGATCACCGGTGTCAGTTTCGACCAGACAACCGTGGACACCCTGCAACAGAACCCCGACGGGTCCGTCACCCTGACCACTCCCGTCCATAATCCAGGACAGGCTGATGTCATCGTGGACTGGACCTTGGGCGGGATCGTCCAGCCCCAGACGCACCTGGCCTACACCTACGAAGGCATGCTGCCACGCGCCGGGAGCAGCGGGACCATGATCCTGCTGGCCGCCGGGCTGCTCGCCGCAGCCGGCGCCGCCGCAGCCGGACGCCACCAGCGTGAGGCCCGCAGCCTGCAAGCCCAATGACTTCACACGAGTAAGCAGCCGGACCATACCCCAAGGTGGCCCGGCCGAACAGGGTGGCCCCGCAATCCCCCAACACAGCGGAGCCACCCTTTTTTATGCTCATTCGGGAGTTTCCCCCTATGGCAATCCGGCCGTCCATGATAGCCTGACCCTTAGCTGTCGGGATTGTGCCCGACGCGAGGCTCGTAAAGTAACTTGGGGATTTTCATCACCGGGCCACTTGCATTGGGGAAAGAGGTTTGCAGTTATCATGCGCCATTGGGATATTTCTGCCCGGCCATCCATTGCCGCATGCCTCCTGCTTGCCATCATCCTGCCCGCCAGCCTAATCATGGGCAGCCTCGCCACAGCCGACACCGACACCGACACAAGCGCCAACACAAGCCAGCCAACCCTGCAGGCCACGCCGACGACACCCCAGTCCCCACTAGCCACGCCATCACCCTTGGACACAACCCCACCCCTCGCGCCTACACAGCCCAGCCGGCCCCAGGCACGCTCAACAACACACACTGTCACTTTCGACAGCGTCGACGGCAGCAACATCGATCCCCAAAACGTCGATGACGGCGCACTGGCCAGCCGTCCTGCCAAGGACCCAACCAGGGACGGCTACCTGTTCGACGGCTGGTTCACCAAAGACGCCAACGGCGACTCCAAGGTGGCCTACGACTTCACCCAGCCCGTCACCACAGACCTGACCCTGACCGCCCACTGGACCAAGGGAACCAGCGCCTGGAGCCTCTCCCCCACCTCAGGGAAAGCCGCCGGAGACGACGAGATCACCCTGACCCCGCCCGCCAAACGCGGCATACGATTCAGCCACATCAGCAATGGCGAATGGCATACGTTGGCCACAGGCTCGGACGGCAACCTCTACAGCTGGGGAGACAGCGACAGTGTGGGACGCGACACAAGCAACACGCCTGACAGCACACCAGGCCTGGTCACCCCGCCGCCAGGCGTCCGCTTCATACAGACCAGTGGAGGGCTGAGCCTTTCCCTGGCCTTGGGCTCGGATGGCAACATCTACAGCTGGGGATGGAACAGGTTCGGCCAGCTAGGACGCGACACCACCAGCACGCCAGCCAAAATGCCAGGCCTGGTTCCCCCGCCGAATGGCATCCACTTCACCTATGTCAGCGCCGGCAGTACGCATTCCCTGGCCATCGGCTCGGACGGCAACATCTACAGCTGGGGAGCAAACGACCACGGCGAGTTGGGACGCGACACAGGATCGGCCACATACGATGCCACGCCAGGCAAAGTGCCCCTGCCGGCCGGCGTCACAGGTTTCACCCAGGTCAGCGGTGGAATCTTCTATTCCATGGCTATGAGCTCGGACGGCAACCTCTACAGCTGGGGAGAAAACAACGAAGGCGCGCTAGGACGGTACCTCACCAGTGCAGAGCCACAAGACCGGCCGGGGAAGGTGTTTTTGCCGGCAGGCGTGACGAAATTCACCGCATTCGCCGCAAATGGATGGCGTTCTCTGGCCATGGGCTCGGACGGCAACCTCTACAGCTGGGGAAACAACAACTATGGCCAGCTGGGACGCGAAACCAGCAATTCCGCAAAAAACGTCATGCCAGACAAAGTAACGCTGCCGCCAGGCGTCACAAGATTCACCCGGTTCACCGCAGGAAACGAACACGCTCTGGCCATGGGCTCGGACGGCAATCTCTACAGCTGGGGAAACAACAGCGATGGCCAACTGGGACGCGACACTGGCACTACGACGAGCGTCATGCCAGGCAAAGTACCCCTGCCGGCAGGCATCAGCTGTACCCAAACCAGCGTTGGAGACAACTTTTCCCTGGCCATGGGCTCGGACGGCAACGTCTACAGCTGGGGAAGCAACACCTACAATCAGCTGGGACGCGAAACCAGCGGCGGCTCCGACAGCAATCCCGGCATGGTCAAGTTCCCCGAGGATCCCAGGCCACTGAGCGTAAGCTTCGGCGGCACGCCCAGCACAGATCCGACCGCCAAGGCGGACGGTACCTGGAGCGTCACTACGCCCCAGCATGCAGCAGGCAAGACCGATGTCACCGTCACCTGGAACATGAACGGTCCCAGGCCCGATACCCATCTGACCTACCAGTACATGAACGCTTACAATGTCACTTTCTCCTCCGACAGTGACTCCCCTCCGGCGCCCTCGGGCATGCCCGGACCCCAGTCCGTCACCGAAGGCAAGCAGGCCACACGTCCGACCGCAGATCCGACCAGAGACGGCAGCCTGTTCGACGGCTGGTTCCTCAAGGACGCCAACGGCCATTCCAATGTGGCTTATGACTTCAGCCAGCCCGTCACCAGCAGCATCACCTTGGTCGCCCATTGGAGCCCGGCAGACATCGGCAGCTGGGCAATCAGCCCGAATAATGGCGACGCGCAGGGCGGCCAGCAGGTGACCATCACCCCGCCCAAAATAGGCCGGGGCATCCGCTTCAACCAGATAAGCGCCAGCGGCAATTTCGTCGGCTTTTCTGTAGGGATTGCCAGCGATGGGAATGCCTACGCTTGGGGCGACAACCGGTACGGGCAGCTCGGCCAGGATCCGAGTACGACGGACTCACAGATTGCGCCGACCAAGGTTCCCCTGCCTGACGGTGCAGCCACCGGGTTCACATACACGCAGGTCGCCGCAGGCGGCACCCACGCGCTGGCCATCGGCTCCGATCAGACCGTCTACAGCTGGGGCCAAAATCAATATGGCCAGCTTGGCGACGGCAGCATGCAGAGCCGCTCCAATCCACAGCCCGTCAAGGGTCCGGATGGCCAACCCTTCAAGGCCACCCAGATAAGCGCCGGCGCCACCGACTCGGCAGCCATCGATCTGAACGGGCGCGTCTACGTCTGGGGCAGCGAAACCAACGACAAGTCCACCTACAGCACGCTCAAACTGACGCCGGCCCTGGCCAAGGATCCCGGCGGCTCCGACAAGGGGCTGAAGGCGGTCCAGGTCAGGGCCAGATACAGCTTCCTCATGGCCATGGACGCCGATGGCAACGTATACACTTGGGGATACAACACCCGCGGACAGCTCGGCAACGGCCAAAGCACAGGACAATTCAGCACTGTATATGCTGCCAACCCGGCCCCTGTGCCCGATCCCAAGGACCCCAGCAGGACCTTCAAGGCCAGGATGATCAGCATGGGTAACCTCCATGCACTGGCCATCGGCCAGGACGGCACGGTCTGGGCATGGGGATGGAACTCGGCTGGCGAAATCGGCGATGGCACGCAAACCGACCGGTCCACACCCACACAGGTGAAAAACCCTGCCGACGCCAGCCAGGGATTCCAAGCCACCCGAGTTATCGCTGGAGCTACATATTCGCTGGCCATCGACCAGAGCGGCACGGCCTGGGGATGGGGAAACAACGGCTTTGATCAGTTGGGCAGCAACGAGGGCACCTCCGAACTGCTCGTCCCCTCACAAGTGTCACCTCCCACAGGCCAGAACAGCGTAGGCAAGGGGTTCGCGGTCGCGCGAATCAGTGCAGGATCGGCTCATTCCCTGGCCATCGGTCAGGATGGCAAGAGCTACAGCTGGGGACTCAACATCAGTGGGCAACTCGGCATCGGCAGCAGCAACATTGGGCATCGGACAATTACGCCGACACTAGTGCCGTTATATCCGCCTCCGCTGATTACCGGCGTCAAATTCGATCAAATAGCCGCAAACAGTCTGCAGCAGAAGGCGGACGGGTCGGTCACCCTGACCACGCCAGCCCACAATCCGGGACTGTCTGACGTGATCGTGGACTGGTCCCTGGGTCCCGCCAACCAATCCCCGACCCACCTCAGCTATACCTTCAAAGGCATCCTGCCCCTCACAGGCAACACGGGGGTACTCCTCCTGCTCGCCTCCGGTCTGCTTGCCGCCGCCGGTGCTCTGGCGGCCGGATGCCACAGGCACGAATTCACTTCGCTCGAGTAAGCGGCTGGACCGCACCCCAAGAACGGTCCGGCCATGATGGGTGGCTCCACACTCCCCCCTGAAATCAGGGAGCCACCCATTTTCTTATTTATCTCTGCGCCTAGAGGAAAATATCTGCATCCCAACTTGACATAATATTTTTTACTCGTTTTATCCGGGTGTTGCTCCCCTTCAGACCCGACCCTCCATGCTAGCGTTCTTTCTAGCTACCGGGAACGCGCCCGGCATGCAGCCGATGAAAAAACTTGGGGTTTTCATCATCGGACCGCCTTACCTTGGGAAAGGGGTTTGTAGCGATCATGTGCCATCCGGACGTGTCTTCCCGGTCAGCCATTGTTGTAGACCTTTTGAAGGTCATCGTTATTCTTCCAGCCAGTATGATCATCGGCGGCCTCACTGCGGCCGACGCCATCGCCAAACCTATCAGCCCGCCCCGGCAAACAGACGCATCCGTCAGCACAGCAGCCGGTCGTGCTCAGACAGGTTCAACCTCGTACCAGGTCGTCTTCGACAGCGACAACGGCAGCAGCATCGACCAACAGACCATTGCCGAAGGCACCCCGGCCAGTCGACCCGCACAAGACCCGACCAAGGACGGCTACCTCTTCGACGGCTGGTTCACCAAAGACGCCAAGGGCGACTCCAAGGTGGCCTACGACTTCACCCAGCCCGTCACCACAGACCTCACCTTGACCGCCCACTGGACCAAGGGAACCAGCGCCTGGAGCCTCTCCCCCACCTCAGGGAAAGCCACCGGAGGAGACAAGATCACGCTGACCCAGCCCACCACACCAGACATACGCTTCAGCCACATCATCCCGGCAGAGGAAGATGGGTCCCAGGCCATAGCCTCAGACGGCAACCTCTACCGATGGGGGAACAACAACTACAAAGCGGGAACCCCTGAAGAAGAAAAACGCACACCGAGCCTGGTCAACCCACCGGCCGGCGTCCGCTTCACCCAGGTCAGCGGAGGACTCTCTCATTCCTTGGCTCTGGGATCGGACGGCAACCTCTACAGCTGGGGAGACAACCAACATGGCCAGCTGGGACGTGACTCTAACGGCAATCCCCTGTTAGACAACCAGCCGGCGCTGGTCACTCCTCCGGCCGGTGTCCGCTTCACCCAGGCTTGCGTGGGAGCCTGGCATTCCCTGGCATTAGGATCCGACGGAAACCTCTACAGCTGGGGCTCAAACAGCTACGGCGAGCTGGGACGCGACACGGGTTCAGCCACACACGACGCCAAGCCAGGCAGAGTGGACCTGCCGGCAGGTGTCGCGAAAATCACCCAGATCAGCGCAGGGACTTTCTACTCCATGGCCCTGGACTCGGACGGTGACCTCTACAGCTGGGGAAACAATGCTTACTACGAACTTGGACGCGACACCGCTTTGGCAGGACAAGACCAATCACCGCGCAAGGTCTCCACACCGATAGGCGTCAAGAAATACACGTGGATCATGACTGGAGATTGGACGTCCCTGGCCATCGGCGCCGACGGCAACCTCTATAGCTGGGGATACAACGAATACGGTCAGCTGGGACGCAACACCGGATCAGCAGTACAAGACCGCAGACCACGCAAGGTGACCATGCCGGCAGGCGTCAAGAAATTCACCCAGATCAGTACAGAACGCAGGCATACCCTGGCCTTGGGCTCGGATGGCAACCTCTACAGCTGGGGAAACAACGATTGGGGCCAGCTGGGTCGCGACACCGGATCAGCCAAATATGACACCAAACCCGGTAAGGTGACCATGCCGACGGGCATCGCACAATTCACCCAGATCAGCGCCGGCTATTCCCACTCCCTGGCCCTTGGCTCCGACGGCAACCTCTACAGCTGGGGATACAACCAGTACGGCGAATTGGGACGACCCACCAGCGGCAAGTACGACAGCCGCCCCGGCATGGTCGTATTCCCCGAGGATCCCAAGCCCGATAACGTGAGTTTCGGCGGGACGCCCGGCACCAACCTCGACGCCAACTCGGACGGCACCTGGAGCGTCATCACACCCAAACATGATCGCGGCAAGGTGGATGCAGTCATCACCTGGAAGAGGAACGGCGAACGTCCGGACGCACACCTGCCCTACAGGTACCTGGAAACCTATCATCCCACCTTCGACACCGCCCACGGCATTGGGTTCTACTGGCAGTCCGTGACTGAGGGCAACCCAATGAAACGCCCCGATAGGGATCCGATCAGGAGGGGCTATTTATTCGATGGCTGGTTCATCGGCGACACAGCCTATGACTTCAGCAGGCCGGTCACCGGCAAGGTGACCCTGACCGCCCACTGGAGCAATGCTGACACCAAATGGAAGCTCGACAAGGACAACGGGCCTGAGAGCGGCGGCCAGACCGTTACCCTGACCCCACCGCCGGCACGCGGCATCCGCATCAGCCAGATCGATGCAGGAGACATTCATTCCGGGGCTGTGGGCTCCGACGGCAGCCTCTACACCTGGGGGGACAACGACAGCCATGGGCAGCTGGGCCGCGACACCACCGATAAGCAGGACAGCCATCCAGGCAAGGCGGAGGCTCCTGCAGGCGTCAACTTCGTCCATATCAGCGCAGGCTATGGATTTTCCGTGGCCCTGGCCTCGAATGGCAGCCTTTACAGCTGGGGAGACAACAGTCTAGGCCAGCTGGGACGCACTGTCACCAGCAGCACTCCAGCCAACAGGCCCAACAAGGTTGAGACCCCGGCAGGCATCACCTTCGTCCAGGCGAGCGCAGGCGGATCGCATGCCGTGGCCTTGGGCTCGGACGGCAACATCTACACCTGGGGCGACAACAGCGCCGGTCGTCTGGGCCGTACCGTCACCAGCAGCACTCCCGCTGACAAGCCCGGCAAAGCCGACACCCCGGCAGACCTTACTTTCACCAGTGTCAGCGCAGGCCAGGGCCACACACTGGCCGTAGACACGCAAGGCCAGATATACACCTGGGGAGACAACACCCACGGCCAGCTCGGACGCAGCACCACCGGCACTCCTGCAGACGAGCCCGGCAAAGCCGACACCCCAGTAGGCGTCACCTTCACCCAGGCCAGCGCCGGCGGAAGCCACTCCATGGCCGTAAGCGACGACGGCAACCTCTACACCTGGGGCAATGCCGCCAAGGGACGCCTAGGCCGCGACACCAACAGCACCTCCGCTGACAAGCCCGGCAAGGTCGACACCCCGGCTGGTCTCACCTTCACCCAGGCCAGCGCAGGAGACAAGCATTCCATTACCTTGGGTTCCGATGGCAACCTCTACACCTGGGGAGACAGCGGCAAAATCTCGTCAGACAGGCCCAACAAGGTGGATACCCCAGCAGGAATCACCTTCACCCAGGCCAGCGCAGGAGAATCGTACTGCCTGGCTCTGGGGTCGGACGGCAACCTCTACAGCTGGGGAGACAACGCCAACGGCCAGCTGGGCCGCGACACCGGCAGCGCTCAGACCTCCAGCCCAGCCAAGGACGACTTCCCTGAGCTAGGCATACCCACGCATGTCCTGTTCGACAATGCGGAAGCCTCCAACCTGACCCGGAATTCCGACGGCACCTGGACGGCGACCACCCCGGCGCACATGCCCGGCACGTCAACCGTCACCATCGACTGGAGGCTGAACGGAGCAGACCAAACCCCCGACACCAGCAACACGTATCGGTACAACTCCATCAGCCTGCTGCCTAGGGCCGGTGGAGGCGGCCTGGTCCCCCTGCTGATAGCCGGGCTGCTCGCCTTCGCATGCGCCGCAGCAGCCAGACGCCACCGGCTGGAAACCCTCAGCCGACAACAATAAAGACTTCCCTCGTGTAAGTAGGTCCGGGTTATCACTATCCCCAAACACCCCCGGACCGCACGGGTGGCCCTAACTCCCCCAACGCAATGGGGCCACCCATATTCTTCCGCCAAACGACTTTGGCATCGCATGGCAGCTTTGCCGGAATGGACAATATATGTAGCGCTACAATTATCAGCAGCACTGCCAACGACTCAGCCAACGCAGGCCAGTCCAAACGGCACTGCAAGGAGGAGCCATGACCGACGCACGCCATCAATCCCAGTCCGTGCAAGACCATCCTGGGCTGGATGTCCGCTTCAACCCATCCCAGGTCCGTCTGACCCCCGGCAGCATCTACGCCGATGCGCAGCAGGCCGGCGCAGACTACCTGCTGAGCCTGGATCCCAATCGTCTTCTGGCCCCCTACCGGCGCGAGGCAGGTCTGCCCGCCAAGGCGGATCCATACCCCAACTGGGAGTCCATGGGCCTGGACGGCCACATCGGCGGCCACTACCTGTCCGGACTGGCGGCCTACTGGCAGAGTCTGCAAACCTGGCCCTTCCTGGAGCGCGCCACCCGTATGCTGACCGGCCTGCTCGAGTGCCAGGAGGCCTCGGGCGACGGCTTCCTGGGCGGCATGCCTCACAGCGCCCAGCTTTTCCGAAACCTGCGGCAGAGTCATGTGCAGGCACAGTCCTTCGACCTGCTGGGCTCCTGGGTGCCCCTCTACAACCTGCACAAGCTCTTCGCCGGCCTGCTGGACTGCTGGCAGTCCTTCCAAACCAAGAGCGCCTCCGACATGGCCCGCGTCATGGTCCTGCGCCTGGCCGACTGGTGGTGCGACCTGGCAGACAATATCGATGAACAGGATTTTCAGACCATGCTGACCTGCGAGTACGGAGGTCTGAACGAGGCCTTCGCCCGCCTCTATCAGCTGACCGGGAAGGACCGCTATCTTCGCCAGGCCCGTCGCCTGACCGACCTTCCCTTCTTCGAGCCGCTGGCCGCCGGCAAGGACCAGCTGACCGGCCTGCACGCCAATACCCAGATACCCAAGGTCCTGGGCTACGAGCGTCTGGCCGAGATCACCGGAGACGAGGCCTTCCACACAGCCGTGGACACCTTCTGGCATGGGGTGGTGGACAAACGAACGGTCTCTATCGGGGCCCACTCCATCTCCGAACATTTCAATCCGCCGGACGACTTCTCGGCCATGGTCACCTCCCGCGAGGGCCTGGAGACCTGCAACAGCTACAACATGGCCAAGCTGGCCCTGCGCCTCTACGACCGCACCGGGCAGGCCCGCTACCTGGACTTCTATGAACGGGTCCTGGTCAACCATCTGGTCTCCACGGTGGGCATCCACGAGCACGGCTTCGTCTACTTCACCCCCATGCGACCCCGGCACTACAGGGTCTATTCCAGCGCACAGCGTTCCTTCTGGTGCTGTGTGGGCACCGGACTGGAAAACCATGCCCGCTATGGTGCCATGATCTTCGAGCGCCGACCCGGGAAGGATTCCGGCCAGCAATCCGAGTCCCTGGCGGTCAACCTCTTCATCCCCGCCAGCCTGGATTGGACCCAGCGCGGACTGCGAGTCAGCCTGACCTACACTCCAGGCCCCGGGACCACCAACCTGGGCCGTCTGGACCTGGAGGCCGACGACGAAAGTCGGCAGACCCTGGACCTCTACCTGCGCCATCCCTGGTGGCTGGAGGGTGCCGAGTACCGGATCGCACAAGGCCAGGCGGACATGACCGTCGAGCCAGCGAAGGCCGATTCGGATGGTCGCCCACGCTTCGACCACCTGCATCTGACCTGGACCGGCCGGGTGAGCCTGGAGCTGTGCCACCAGGTTCGGGTGACTGCCGAGCCCCTGCCGGACGGTTCGGACTGGGTCAGCTTGCTGCGCGGCGTCAAGGTCATGGCCGCCCGCAGCGACGATGCCGACCTGATAGGCCTGAAGGCCGACGACTCCCGTGCCGGACACATCGCCTCCGGCCCCCTGCGTCCGCTGGGTGACCTTCCCGTGCTCCAAGGGGAACCCCAGGACTTCCTGCTGCCCCACCCCCAGGACGACGGCGCCATAGAGGTGGCCGTCTCCAGACCCAAGGACGGAAAACCAGGGTGGACCGATTCACGCCTGCTGCTGGTCCCTTTCACATCCATCGAGGCCTCCCGCTACTCGGTCTACCTGCCTTGGGCACAGGATAGCGATAGGGACCGTGTTCACCGAGCCCTGGAAGAGATCGATGCCCAGGAGCAGGCCCACGAGATGCAGGTCTGCGACCGTGTGGACTGCGGGTCCCAGCAGTCCGAAATCGACCACGAGTATCAGGGCAGGAATGACCGGCAGGAGCTGATTGAAGGAATCAACACCCGTCACGCCCTGGCTGGGGGCTGCTTCTCATACCGGCTGCGGGACGCCACAGGCGGAGCGAAAATGCTGGAGGTGTCCATGCGGGACCAGGGCAGCACTGCGCCCTACTCCCTGCAGGCGGAGGGCCTGGAATTGGGCCAGCCCGTAAGAAGCCGCGAAAACGGCAGAATACTGGACCGCTACCCCCTGACAGGTCGTGGATTGGACGCCCTGCCCGACCGGGCCGTCAGGGTGCAGATCCAGGCCGGAGCCGAGGGTCCCACCCCTGACTTGCTGGCTCTAGCGCTGATTCGCGGTTGAGGGGCTCAGGACCGGGCTGTGCTGCCAGACTCCACCAGCGTGAAGGGCAGGACCACCTGCTCGGGCTGATGCCTGCCGGGCGGATCCTTCATCCGAGCCATGAGCAGTCGCAGGCACTCGGCCGCCACCAGGTTCGTATCCACGCGGATGGTCGATAGGGCGGGCGTGAGGAAGCGGGACACTTCCAGCCCGTCGAAACCGACCAGGGCCACCTGTTCGGGCACCCGCACCCCATGTTCCCCCAGCGCGTGCAGGGCCCCGATGGCCACCACATCCGTCAGGGCGAAGACCCCGTCAAATTCCCTGTGGCGAGTCAGCAGTGCAGCAATTGCTTGGTCGGCGCTGCCCTGATTCCAGTCGCAGTCGACCACATCTTCAGGCCCTAGGCGGATTCCATGGCCTTGTGCTGCCTTCATGGCCCCCAAGAGCCTCTGGTCTTGCCCTAGGCTGGACTGAACCAGTTGGTCTGAGGCTTTGTAGGAAGCACCAAGAACCAGAATCCGCCGGCAACCATGGTCTATCAGATGCTCCACTGCCGCCTGGGCACCCTGGCGGTTAGGACTGCGCACGGTGTCTACGGACCGGTCCAGTTGAGGGCCGTCGAAAACCACCAAGGGATAGCATCGATTGAGGGCGGTAATGGAGTCCGCGGACAGGACCGGCGCGGACAGGATGGTCCCCTCACAGAATTGGGTGGCGATGTCTGCCACCATGGATGACTCGTAGCTGGCCATCTGTCGGGTCTGCTGAATCAGGGTCTGGTACCCCATGCTGAAAGCCTGATCCGATACTGCCGCCGCCAGAGCCGCCGAGAAGGGCGAACGGTCCAGCTCCACCGTGGAGAAGCCGATGATCCCGGATCTGCCCGAGCTGAGCCGCCGGGCCGCCAGATTAGGCCGATACCCCAGGCGTTGCGCCGCTTCCAGCACACGACGTGCCGTGGAGGGTTTGACCGAGGATTTGCCGCGTAGGGCATTGGATGCCGTCATCCTCGACACCCCGGCCTCACCGGCCACATCGTCCAAAGTCGTCACTAAAGCCGTCGCTTCCCTCGCGCCTGATTCGTCAGCCCATTCTATCGCCGGACAGACAGATGGCTTCAGGGGGGGGGGAATACCGGTTGCAGACCAATGCTTGTGCGCTGTTTTTACCAGTAACGCAATCACCAGAAATGGTGAGCTGGTACAAAGTCCGAAGCTGGTTTACCTATATGAACCCATTATCACAAATGGCTTCCTATGCTCCCTTTTTCGGGTAGCATGATAAATGCAGTGATGTTGGGGAGTTGGCTGGGTTTTGATATGGCTTGAGCAGTGTAGAGTTGGACGGCTTCCTGACGGATAGGACGTTGTAAACAGAGGCCATCGGCACGTTTTTGGAGATGTTCGAAGTCGCTGTGTCCGATGTTGGCGAAAGGTTTTCGGCTTATGCATCTGGGTACCCGTATCCGTCGTGCCTCGGCGACAGTGATCCTTCTGCTGGGCCTGCTGGCAGGCCTGGCAGCGGTGTCCGCCAACGCGGACGCCCCTGCATTTATCGAAAGGGAGGGGAATCACCAGACCCCTCACGTAGCCGAGCAAAACCCCGGCATTCCCCCCGGAAGCACAACCAGCATCCCACTGCCTTCGCCATCACCCATAGAGACCACCCCGCTCCTGAACCCCACGACATCAAGCCCAAACCCGTCAACGCCGACGGACACCACCCGAAGCCCAGACACCGCACCGGTCAAGCCAATCGATGCCGAAGATCAAGCTTCACATACAGTGCGCTTCGACCCAGCCGACGGCAGCACACCCACCCAGGCAACCGTGAAAAGCGGCACCCTTGTATACCCTCCGCAACAGAACCCACAACGTGAGGGCTTCCGATTCGAGGGGTGGACACTCGACGGCCAGCCTTTCGACTTCCAGACCCCCATCCTTAGAGACACGGCACTAAAAGCACAATGGTCGAAGACCACGGACTGGACGCTGAGCCCGGACCACGGTCCCGCCACCGGAGCCCAGCTGACTATCAACCCGCCCGAAACCGAGGACCCTCAATTTGTCAACGTCCAAGCCGCGGGAGAGCAGACTGTCGGTCTGACCGGCGACGGCCGCCTCTACGCCTGGGCACAAGACAGCACGCCCAAGCAGATTCCCTCCCCTGCCCAGGCTCCCGACGGGTTCCACTACCTGCAGACCACAGCCAGCACCGAACAGCTTGCTGCGCTCGGATCCGACCAGCACATCTACACCTGGAACAGCCAACAAACCACACCCACCATCGTCGACACCGACCGGAACGCCGGGTTCACCAGCATTAGCATCAACGATGACCTGTTGCTCGCAGTAGACCAGCAGGGACAGGTCCACGCCTTCCAAACCACCCTGACGGGCAGCCAGAACCTGAACCCGAAGCCTATCGAACAGACCACGCTCAGCCTGCCCGGACAGGCGAAGGCCGTCACCACCGCCGCATCCGGCAGCCGCATCCTCATTGTGGACGCGGACGGGCAGACCTGGACCTGGGATACGAGCAGCATAGGCAACATCAAGCCCGCACGCATCAAACAAGACCAAGGAATGCGCATCATCCAGGCCCAGGTCCTCAACCAGGGGTTCCTCCTACTGAATGCGGACGGGCAGGCCCATCACCTGGCCGACAACACAACCAGCCTTATAGCCGTAAGTCTGCCCGGCGGCGCGCAGATCGGCAGAATGAACAGCAGTGATGATCAGGCCATCATCACCAGCAAGGATGGCCATGTCTGAGCTTGGAAGCCTGGCAGCAAGCCCGCGCGCGCGGACGATGGAAACCAGCAGTACATGCAGGTCGCCAGCATCGGCAGCAGGATCACCGCCATCAGCAGGCAAGGCGACATGTACAGGTGGAGTCTGGATGAACAGGGTCAGCCCGGCAGGCCAGCCAGGCTGGATACCACCCAGGTGCCCAGCCTGGAAACAGCCAGTCTGGACAGCCAGCCACTCAAACTCACCAAGAACAATGACTCATGGCAGGCGGACATACCCGCCCACAAGCCCGGGCCAGCCGCCATCCTCATCGCCGGCAGACAGGACAGCCAGCCCTTCACCAGAAACCTCACCTACACGGTCGACCAGCCGCTGACACGAGATGTCGAACCACGATCCACGCTCACAGTCCGCTTCGACACGAGAGGCGGGAACCCCGAACCAGCAGACCAGAGTTTCTCCACTCCGAACGGCAGGGTGAAGCGGCCCTCCCCAGACCCGGCGCGCCAAGGCTACCTGTTCGACGGATGGTTCATCGGGCAGATCGCCTATGATTTCAGTAAGCCCGTCGACAAGAACCTGACCCTGACCGCCAGGTGGACCGAAAGTCAGAACAACAAGTGGAGCATCAGCCCCGACAAGGGCAGCCAGCTGGGCAGGGAATCCACCACCATTACCCCGCCAGACGCCAGCCGGGGCATCAGATTCAGCCAGATCAGCGGATCAGAAAACGACGGTAGCATTTCCTATGGTTTTTCCTTGGCCGTGGGCAGCGACGGGAACGCCTACGCCTGGGGAAACAACAGCGCTGGCCAGCTCGGCGACGGGACAACCACTCAAAGGACTACACCGGTCATAGTCAAGCAGCCTGATCGCAAGACGTATCCGGACCTGCCTACGGACTTCACCTACGTACAGGTCAGCGCCGGAGGCCGGCATTCGCTGGCCCTGGGCAGCGACGGCAACGCCTATGCCTGGGGATCGAACGCGCAAGGCCAACTCGGCGACGGGACAACCACCACTGGGTATGCGCCGGTCAGGGTGAAGACACCTGACCGCAAGACGTATCCGGATTTGACTGCTGACTTCACCTACGTACAGGTCAGCGCCGGAGAGTTTCATTCGCTGGCAATAGGCAGCGACGGATACGCCTACGCCTGGGGATGGAACAACTATGGCCAACTCGGCAACAACAGCAGCAGTAATTCGTCTGCTCCTGTGCGCGTGCGCGATCCCGCCAGCCCTAGGGACACAAGCAAAGGACTACAAGCCACACAGGTAAGCGGCGGATACTATCATTCGCTGGCAGTGGGCAGCGACGGATACGCCTACGCCTGGGGATACAACCAATGGGGTCAGCTCGGCAACAATACCACCAGCAACTACAGTGCGAATCCTCTTCCTGCACATGTGCGCGACCCCGCCAGCCCCAACGACGCGAGCAAAGGACTGAAAGCCACACAGGTCAGCGCCGGAGGCGATCATTCGCTGGCCGCGGGCAGCGACGGATACGCCTACACCTGGGGAGACGGTGGCTATGGCCAGCTCGGCAACAACAGCACCATCAACACGTCTGTTCCTGTGCACGTGCGCGACCCCGCCAGCCCCAACGACGCGAGCAAAGGACTGAAAGCCGTACAGGTTAGCGGCGGGCAAAAGCACTCGCTGGCGATCGGCGCGGACGGAAACACAGAAGCATGGGGATTAAACGACTCTGGCAGGCTCGGCGACGGCACCACCAACAACAAGTCAGCTCCTGTGCCGGTGTCGTTCAATTTGCAGCTGGTGATCACCGGCGTCAAATTCGAGACCAGCCCCGGCACGAACCTGACCCGCGGTGATGGCAATAGCGTGACCGTACTCACACCCGCGCACCAGCCGGGCACGGTCACGGTCAGCGTGGACTACACGCTGGGCGGCGCACCCCAAACGCCGGACACCTCCCTCCGATACACGTACCTGCCCGCAGGCGTGCTCCCCAAGGCAGGCGGGGAAGGCATCCTGCTCGCCCTGGCCACCGGCATGACCGGCATGGGCGGGATACTGGCCTCACGCCGCCACCGGAAGGAAACACGCCAACTGCTACACGCTTCACTCGAGTAAGAAAAGGCCGGTGGCACGTATCAATCCCCCGCCCCGGCCCATATAGGGGAGCAGGGAGGAAACGTGTCAATTAAGGCCCAAACCCCAAGAGAGCCGACACTCCCTCCCGCGCCCCCACCACACATATCAGTCGACCGCCCGAACGGAACAGAGGAAGCGACTCCTCTTATCCAGCTCGGACGGTCGACTACAACTGTTCTACTGCTGGTCGGCAGTCGTGGCGTAGATGGTCTTCTTGCAGACCAAATACACAACCAGGCCCAGCAGGGACACGGCAGCCCCGATCAGCAGCAGGTTGCTGTAGTTGGCGGCCGGCCCGGTGGCGCCCATGATGCTGAAGCCCTCCAGGCTGGGCTTGCCCATCAGGCCTCCGATGATGGCGATGCCGATGGAGCCGGTGACGTTCATGACCAGATCGTTCATGCCCACGCCGCGGCCCGACTGATCCTGGGGCAGGGTGTCAAGCACGGTGGAGACGATGGGCGAATACATCAGTCCGACCCCGGCATAGTAGACGCAGGCAGTCAGCGTCAGGGCCAGGAGGCCGGAATTGACCACCAGAGCCGTCCCGGCGAAGCCCAGAATCATCAGGCAGGCGGCGATGATGATGGCGGTCTTGCGGCCGATCTTGTCCACGATGGCGCCCGAGGTCGTGCCCAGCACGGCGGCCACCAGGAATGCCCAGACCACATGCAGGGAGACCGTGGTGGTCGACACCTTGTAGACGTCACGTCCGATGGCGTTGAAGATGGGCGACATGCAGTAGTTCATGAAGTAGAAGATCAGAATCAGCCCGATGCCCATCAGCCAGCGCTTGTTGCGGAAGAAGTCCGGGGTGATGAAGGGGCTCTTGGCCCGGCTGATGTACACGGCGAAGATCAGGTAGCAGACAGCGGAGGCCACCAGCAGCCACCAGGCCGTGTAAGAGAAGAAGAGGGTCAGCAGAGCCGTGGCCAGTCCGAAGATGACGAAGCCCAGCCAGTCCACCTTCTCGCCGTTGCCGCCGCCGGTGGGCAGGCTCTTGAGCAGGATGGGCAGGAAGATGATGGTGACCGCGGGAATCAGGAAGAGGTACTGCCAGGCTATGGAGCTGAGCAGACCGGCGGCGAAGATGCCGATGGCGGCAGACACCTGGTAGCCTGCCGTGAAGATGCCGAAGAAGATCACCTTCAGGGAGGGCTTGAGGTACTTGGTGGCCACGACCAGGTAGGCCGAGCCAGCCACCTGCTCGCCGGCGGTCTGCAGCAGCCGGGCCGCAATCACATTCCAGATGTTGGGGGCCATGATCGTGTTGGCCACGTATCCGTAGATGGACCCGACGAACAGTATGCACAGGCCAAAGGTGACCAGCTTGCGTAGGGATACGAAGTCACCCAGGGACCCGTAGATGAAGCAGACGATGCCCAGGACGATGCTGGGCAGGGCCGTGATCAACGAGGCCTGGTCGGGAGCGCCGGCATCCTTGCCGACCTGCTGGAAGACCAGATTGAAGCCCTGCAGGCACAGGGTACCCAGGACGAAGGTGATCAGCAGCAGGATCAGCGATCGTACTGCTGTCGAATCCTCGGTGGATTGCTTTTCGGACATGATGTCTTCAGTTCTCTTTCTCTTGCGTGAACTTGCCGGGGATGACGGACCTCAGTCAGCCTGGGAGGCCAGCTTCGTGATGCGGGTCATGAACTCGTCCAGGAAGCGGGGCACGTCCACTCCGACGGCCACGCGCATGGTCTTGTTCGGGTCGTTGAGCCGTTGCTCGTCCCCGATGGTGCGCCCACGGGTGGCGCCTTCGGTCTCCACCTTCATGTTCATGGGCAGGGTGGTGACTAGGGTCGGATCCACGGCCACGCCCACGGCCAGCGGATCGTGCAGGCCGCAACCACCCAGGTGGGGCGAGGTGGTCTCGTAGGCCTTGATGTAGAAGTCGGTCATGTCAGCCAGGAAGTTGCCTGCCGCAGTGCCCAGCTGCCGCCAGCGGGCGGTCTCCTTATAGGTCAGCAGGGTCTGCAGGGTCACGTCCAGGCCGACCATGGTCACAGGCGCGCCGGAGCGGAAGAGTACGTCGGCCGCGTCCGGATCCTGTGAGATGTTGGCCTCCTGCCAGGCATCCACATTGCCCGGCACGGTCAGAGCCCCGCCCATGAGCACGATGGAGCCGATGCGCTGGGCAATCTCAGGCTCCTTGGCCAGGGCGGCGGCGATGTTGGTCATGGGGCCCGTGGGCACGTAGACCAGATCCTTGCCGTAGGTGTTGACCGCATCGATGATGAAGTCCACGGCCGACTGCGTCTCAGCCTTGCGGTCCGAGTCGGGGATGGCCACGTCGCCGATGCCGTTCTCTCCGTGGATGAAGGCGGAGACGGGCAGCACCTCGAAGGAGTCCGCCTTGGAGGCGTGGGACAGGCCCGGGTAGACCTTGACCTCAGGGTGGCCCAGCAGATCAGTGATGGCCAGATCGTTGCGGATACCCTGCTCCAGGAGCACGTTGCCATAGGTGCCGGTTATGCCGATCAGCTCAATTTCGGGGCTGCCCAGGGCATAGGAGATAGCCAGAGTGTCGTCGACACCAGTGTCCAGATCGAGAATCAGCTTACGCATACAATGTTTCCTTTCATTGCCATGGCTGTATGGAACCATGGCCGTATGCACCCACGATGTCCTTGTGGTGGATGCTTGTTTATCATATGCGAAATTGAGCAGTTTCGCTCCCCTATGACATGCGCAAGTCGTGGACAATGTCCTCAAATGTCCATGTAGTCGGCAAACAGGGCACAGATAACGAGTCCAGAAGCTGGTTCTCCGGGCGTTTTCCTGGTTCAACATGGCGAGCCGAACCGACGGGCCACTCCCCCGGATGCCTATGATTACTCTGATTCTGCCCGGATGATCTGGCGAAAGGGGAACCCATGGCTGCAATGCAAGGACGGCGGCGCAATCTGCAACTGATGACCGCCCTGGGCGTGCTGGCCGGCGGCCTCTACGGCTACACCCTGACCGTCATTTCAGGCGCGCTGGTCGGCATGAACCTGGGCTCCGGCCCGGGCGGACACTTGACGGCCGGCGAACAGGGCATGGTCACCTCAGCCCTGCTGATAGGCGCCGCCTTGGGATCCTACCTGGCTGGCAAGTTCAACGACCGCTTCGGCCCCAAGCACATCATCCTGGCCGGTGCCCTGCTGGCCATCCCCGGAGCCCTGCTCAGCGCCCTGGCCCCCAGCCTGGCCCTGCTGGGACTGGGAAGATTGATCATTGGGGCTGGCATCGGCATGACCTCGACCATCGTGCCCATCTACCTGGCCGATATGGTCGGCACTGCGGAACGCGGTCGGGTGGTTTCGGTCAACTCGGTCATGATTGTAGTCTGGCAACTGCTGGCGGTCAGCGTCAACGCCATCCTGGACCGGATGGGTGCCGACTGGCGGACCATGCTCTGGGCCCTAGTGCCACCGGCCATCCTGCTGGCCCTGCTGGCCTGCTTCCTACATGACAGCCCGGACCACCTGATTCGCCTGGACCAACCGGGTCAGGCTGCGGCCTTCCTTCAGTCCACCCGCGACCAGGCGGAGGCCCGGGCGACCATGCAGGAGCTGTCGCAGCCTGCGAGCGCAAAGACCGCCAGTTTCAAGGCCCCCTGGCTCCGGCGGGTGCTGATTGTGGGCATCGGCGTGGCAATGATCAACCAGCTGACGGGGCTGAACATCGTCAACTACTACGCGCCGACCATCTTCACCGACACCCTGGGCTTCGACCCCTCCCTGTCCATGGTCGCCACCGTGCCCGTCATCCTGGTCTCCGCCATAGCGGCCACCATCGGAGGGCTGGGACTGATCGACCGCTTCGACCGCCGCGTCATTCTGGCTGTGGGACTTGCAGGCACCATCGTCTTCCTTGCCGCCATCGGGGTCTGCTACCGGTTCGTCGGTGCCCCCGGCAGCGGGTCACGGACTGCCGCCTGGATCATGATCGGGATGATGATGATCTACGTCGTCTTCGTCCAGGGGCTGGTGGCCCCGGTCACCTGGCTGCTCCTGTCCGAGATCTTCCCCCAGCAGGTCAAGAGCCGTGGCATGGGCTACGCCAACGTGGCCATGAACCTGACCAACTTCGGACTTTCCCTGGTCTTCCCCACCCTGCTGGCCCGGCTGGGCGGCACCGGCACCTACCTGCTCTTCGCCCTGATCAATGTGTGCGCCCTGGTGTTCGCCTGGGTCATGGTGCCCGAGACACGTGGCAAGAGCCTGGCCCAGATTGAGCAGGAGGCCCGGTCCCGGGCATGAAACCGGAAACCGGACATAAAAAGAGGGCGGAACCGGATGCCGACCCGCCCTTATGGAATCTGATATTGCAGATTCTGATACCTCAGATATTGAAGACCTTCTTGGCCAGCTTGGCGATGGTGTCGCCGCCCAGCTGTGCGACATCATTCTTGCACTGGTTGATCCTGCCGAAGAGCTGGTCCGCGTCGTTGTATGACAGGGGCTGGCCGATCTCCTTGGACAGGTCCACCAGCTGGTCGATGGTCTCCAGGTTGCTCAGCTTCTCTACCAAGGTCTTCTCGTCCATGAATCACTCCTCTGTAAGCGGCGGTGCAGACACCGGGGGCCTTACGCCATCGATGCCCACCTTTCTCTTCCCATCATAGCCAGCGAACGGATGAATCGGGCGCGCACGGGGGCTCAAATCAGGTCGTATGAGAAATCGTGGATGTGGTCCAGGGCCTGCTGGCTCTCCTCCAGCCAGGTCATGGCCACCGGATAGACGTGCCCCAGGGTCTGCAGGCGGTTCGGCCTCAGGTCATGCAGCTCGAAGTCTCGACCCTTCCTGCACAGAATCCCGGCCAGCTCCAGAGCGTCGCCCTGCAGAAAGTCGTCGGCGCTGGTGTTCAGGAATACCGGCGGCAGGTGGACCATATCAACCATGGTCGTCAGGTCGGCCACTTGGTCACCCCCAGCCTGTACGAAGCTCCCGAAGAAGGATGGAGCAACCATAGTCAAGGCATCGGTGGGCGAGCCACTGGGTTGGAAACCATCCAGATTTACCGATAGATAAGGAGTCAGGTCGAAAAGCCCTGAGACCAAAGCAGCGCCACGGGGCCGCAGCCCAGCAGGTTTCAGACCCAGCCTCTGCGCGAATTGGTCATCGGACTCCACAGCCAGAGCATAAAGGGCCAGGGTGCCTCCGGCCGAGTCTCCCGTTAGAAAGATACGATCAGGCGAAATTGGATACTCGTCCATGTGGTTCTTGATCCAGGTCAGGGCCGTCAGCACGTCATCCAGCTGGCCCATGAAGTCCGTGCTGGGGACCAGCCGGTAGTTGACCGAGAAGACCGCAAAGCCGCGCTGGGCCAGGTGGGTGCAGAAGTTCCGGTTGAGCTCCTTGTAGCCGTACATGAACCCGCCGCCGTGGATGTCAATGTAGACCGGTGTCACCCTGCCGTTGCGCAGCAGGGCGTCATGAGGCAGATAAAGATCCAGCTTGTGGGCCCGCAAACCGTCGTCCACATAGGCGATGTCGTTCAGGCAGTCCACCCCCTCGGGCACCTGCCAGTGACGGGAGCGGGGAGCGTCCATACGTCCGAAGGTCAGCCTGGAGCCCAGAACGGCCCGAACAATATCCGGACTGCAACCATCCAGATCCCCGTCGACCTCGGTCCAGCCCTCCAGGAGCTCGCGTTCCTCGTCGGTTACGGTCATCTTTGCATCATTGCTCATCATTCAGCCCTCATAACTCCAACCCGCACTGCTCTTTGCATCCGGTCTTGTGGGTTTACAGCTAATATACAATGCCGGCAAACGGACACTCCTGCCCCTGGTCGCGCTGCTGCCGGTAGAATGACGGAAACAGCGACAGAAAGGCCAAGGATGACAATCGCAAGCTACCAAGGCGTATCCGCGCTCTCCCTGGGTCTGCCGCCCACCACCGCCATCCCAGCAGCCAAGGGCGAACTGCCCATAAGGGCCTTCACCACGCGACCGCCCGTCTCGTCACGACTGCGTCAGCACTTTTCCACCAGCGTCGACAAGATCGTCATGCTGGCCCTGCTGCGGCCCGGTACCATCCCTGTAACGGATGGCACGCACTGCCATGAGGTGCTGGTCATGGCCGTCGGGCTGAAGACCCCCGATGTGCCGGAGGACGTGTTGGAACACATCGCCGCCATGCGCTCCTCAGGCATGGTTTTTATCACCATTCACCAGGGCGAAGAGGGCCTCGTCTGCACACCGGCCGTCCGCCGGGCCCTGCCCACCAAAGCCGGTCATGAGACCAGACATACGCTCCACCTGGGCAGGCCTCGCCCTGCCGATAAGACCGGCCTGACCCTGGTCGGCAACGATATGGACCAGCTCTGGGACAGCCTGTGTGCCCAGGTGACCCTGGAACAGACTGACGGCACGGATCTGGACAACCGACTCGCCGTCCGCGAGCGCATCGACCTGCTCAAGGCCCAGGAGGTCAAGCTGACCGGGGACCACGGCCGGGCACGAAACACCCAGGACCGCAACACAGCCTTCGCCAAGCTCCAGAAGGTCCGTGCCGAGCTGAAGCAGCTTTCCGCCGATCATCAGACGGCAGAGAATTAGGGCACAGAGTCTGGCCAGGTCCAGTTCGTCCCTTTAGGCTGGTCAGCGGTCTCAGCATGGTCACACAACTAGGCGCTCTCGTCGGGAACATCCTTGTGGGCCAGGTATCTGCGGAGTTTGAAGGCTGTGGCCAGGATGGGATAATCGCTCAGGCAGCGGGGGTTGTAGCCTGTCTCTCTGGCCAGGGCATCCAGCCGGTTCTGCATGGTGTTCTTGTGGATGAAGAGCTCCTGGGCAGCGTGGGTGATGCTGCCGTTGTGGCTTGTGTAAGCACTGAAAACCCTCTCGAACCGATCGACGCGATCCGGCTCCAGGCCCGCAAAGACCTGATCCACAAAAGCCCGGCACTGCTCGGTGGGCAGTGAGGTAATCAGCAGCCCCTCGCCCATCTGCTCGTACCGATACCGCTGGTCATCGGCAGTGAACCCGGCCCAGCGCGCAGCGACGCAGGCCTGCCGGTAGCTGTGCCAGTACTGGCCCGGATCCGCCTGAATCATCCCCGCGCCCAGCACCACCTTGGATCCGACTACCTTACCCAGGGCCTGACGCAGAGCAGTCACAAACTCATCGAGCTCGGCATCCTCCATCCGAGGCGCATAGATGCGAAAGTCCCTGGGGCTCACGGCGAAAAGGGGAACCCCGAAGGACAGGCATGTCTGGCAGAGCCTCTCGTAGAGCCGATCCTGGTTGAGCCTTTCCAGCCGGATACCTGGCGCCCGGCCGACCAGAGCCCGCCGCGGGCCAGACAGATCCAGGTCCAAGGCCAGGGCCAGGGCGTTCATCAATTCGTCGTCCTTGTGCTCCAGGGTCAGCAGGTTGACCAGATTGCTGGTCATGATCCGCCGGTTGAATCGGGCAATCTGCTCCATGTTGGCGCAGAGCATGAGCTCGGTCATGCGCTCGATGATCCCGCCCAGAGCGCCCACCTTGTTCACTGGTCCCGTGATTCCGATGACCGCCACCACCGCATCGTTGAGCACCACCGGCACGTTGACCCCGTCACGGGCTCCCTGATAAGGATGCCGACGATCCACGGCAACGGTCTGGCAGTCAACGGCCGCCTGACGGGCCGCCTCATGGAAGCTGCCTATGCGGGAAGGATCAGTGCTGGCCACCATGGTTCCCTCGGTGTCGAAAAAGTTGATATTGTACTCGATTACATCCTTGAGATTGTCGACGATTGTCTGCGCCGTCGCAGGGTCTATTGTCATGGCTCGCCTCCCTACGAACATGGTACATGAACCATTTTTGCCAACGTCATCCATCGCTTTTTGAGTATGGGTGACCTGGCAAAAAGTGCATAACAGCGCCACACTGAAAGTGAGAAACATTATGGGATCGTTACTGGTCCGGCAGCTACGACGATGCCGACCCTGGTCCCTGGCACAAGTTACGGATCAAAGGAACTGACATGGACATTACCCTGTCATGGTGGACCGCCCTGCTGGGCCTGGCCCTGGCCATCATCCTCATTCTCTGGAAGCTCAACACCACCTATGCACTCATGCTTGGAGCCATCGTAGGCTGCCTGATCGGGGGCGCCTCCCTGGGCCAGACAGTCAACATCGTGGTGGCCGGCTCCCAGAGCGTCATGGGCACGGTAATCCGGGTCCTGGCTGCCGGCGTGCTGGCGGGGGTCATGATGGAGTCCGGCGCCGCCAACCGGATAGCCCGAGCCATAGTGGACGGCCTGGGCGAACGCATGGCCATCCTCTCCCTGGCCCTGGCCACCATGATCATCTGCGCCGTCGGGGTCTTCATCCCCGTGGCCGTCCTGATCGTGGCACCCATTGCCATCGAGGTCGGCAGCAGGCTCAAGATTTCCAAGCTGGCCCTGCTGATCGCCCTGTCCGGGGGTGGCAAGGCCGGTAACATCATCTCCCCCAACCCAAACACCATCGCCGTGGCCTCGGGGTTCCACGTACAGCCCTCGGCAGTCATGATCGGTAGCTTCATCCCGGCCCTATGCGGACTGGCCATGGCCGTCCTGCTGGCCACCATCATGCAGCATCGCGGGCGGATCGTCACCATGGACGACCTGGGCGAGGATGCGGCTAAAGCCTCCAAGGACAAGGATCTGCCCTCTCTGGGACGCTCCCTGGTGGCCCCGATCACCGCCGTGGTCCTGCTCCTGCTCAATCCCGTGGGTTCCATTCTGCACATCGGTCTGCTGGAGCGGTTCCAGGTGGATGCCATGTACATCCTGCCCCTGGCATCCATCCTGGGTCTGCTGGCCATGGGACAGGGCGGCAAAATCCTCACATACACCAGCGCCGGCCTGCAACGCATGGTTGATGTGGTTCTCATCCTGATCGGAGCCGGAGCCCTGGGCGGGCTGATCACCAGCTCCGACCTGCCCAAGCAGATCGTCAACCTCATCCACGCCATGGGCGTGCCTGGGTCCATGCTGGCCCCCATCGCCGGCATCCTCATGGCTGCCGCCACCGCTTCCACCTCCACGGGCGTCATCCTGGGCAGCAGCTCCTTCGGCAAGTCCATCCTGGCCTTTGGCACCTCGGGGGTGGCCGCCGCCGTCACCATGCAGGCGGGCGCCACGGTCATCGACCAGCTGCCCCACGGCAACTACTTCCACGTCACCGCCAAGTCCATCAACATGACCCTGGGCGAGCGGATGAAGGTGGTCCCCTTTGAGTTCCTGGTGGGTCTGACCATGACCCTGGTGGCCATGCTGGTCTATCTGGTCTTCTGAATCGACGAGTCAGGAAAGGCAACAAACCATGAAAATCATCATCGCACCCGATTCCTTCAAGGGCAGCCTGACCGCCAAGGAGGCTGCAAAAGCCATCGAACGCGGATTGCGACGCAGCCCCCTGAAGGCCGAAATGGTCCTGGTGCCCATGGCTGACGGTGGCGAGGGCACGGTCCAGTCCCTGGTCGATGCCACCTCAGGCCACATGATCCAGACCCAGATCACCGGGCCCTTGGGTCAGACCGTGAACGCCAGCTACGGCATTCTGGGCGACGGACGGACTGCCGCCATCGAGATGGCTGCGGCCAGCGGCATCCAGTTCGTCAACGAACAGACCCGTGACCCCCTGATCACCACCACCTACGGCACGGGCGAACTGATCAGCAAAGCCCTGGACCAGGGCGCGCAGGAGATCATCGTCGGCCTTGGCGGTTCGGCTACCAACGACGGCGGCGCCGGCATGGCCCAGGCCCTGGGTGCCCAGCTCCTGGACGCCGACGGACATGAGCTGACCCAGGGTGGAGCGGCGCTGGCAAGGCTGGACCGGATCGACATCTCCGGGCTGGATCCCCGTCTGGCCCACACCCGCATTCGCCTGGCCTCGGACGTGACCAACCCCCTGACCGGCCCCGAAGGAGCCTCGGCCGTCTTCGGACCGCAAAAGGGGGCGGACCCATCCATGGTGGCCACCCTGGATGCGGCCCTGGCCCACTATGCTGCTGTCATTCGCAAGGACCTGCATCGGGAGGTGGAGACCAAGCCGGGTGCTGGGGCCGCCGGTGGTCTGGGCGCAGGATTCCTGGCCTTCACTCCGGCCGTCATGGCCTCAGGCGTCAACATTGTCGTGGAGACCACCCGTCTCAAGGAACTGGCCCACGGCGCCGACCTCTGCTTCACCGGCGAGGGTGGCATCGACTTCCAGACCGGTTTCGGCAAGACCCCCATGGGCACAGCCCAGGCCGTCAAGGAGTCCTCACCGGGCTGCAAGGTCATCGCCCTGGCGGGCAACGTGGGAGCCGGGACCGAAGAACTCTACAAGGTGGGCATCGACGCCATCTTCAGCATCAGCCCCGGTGCCGTCAGCCTTGAGGATGCCATGGCCAAGGCCGCCGACAACCTATCCGCAGTGGCAGAGAACATCGGCAGGCTCCTGGCCTGATTCGGCTCTCGAATCAGCAAAACAACAAGGGGGCTCCGGATGCCTTGCACACCCGGAGCCTCCTGTAATCAGAAACCCTGTCATAACCCCTGTTTGGCATAACCTTCAGCAACCATGCCGAACAGTGGGAAGTGAGAAGTGATCAGTCGAATTCAGTGATGACCGAACGGATGACCTCGCCGTTGACCAGCTGCTTGTAAGCCTCGTCGATCTGGCTCAGCTTGATGTGCTGGCTGACGATGTCATGCATGTTCAGCCGCCCGTCCACAGCGAAGTCGGCATACATGGGGATATCGTGCTTGATGTTTGTGGAGCCCATCCACACGCCCTTGAAGCCGCGCTGGTGGACCAGCAGGTCGGCCGGGTTGATCTCCAGGGAGACCGTGGCATCAGGCTTGGTCAGGCCGATCGGGTAAGCGGTGCCGCCCACACCCAGCATGTCCCAGGCCTGCTTCATGGTGACAGGCAGACCGATGGCCTCGAAGGCCTGGTCCACGCCGCCGTCAGTCAGTTCGCGCACCTTGGCGACAGGGTCCTCGTTCTTGGAGTTGATGACGTCGGTGGCGCCGAACTTGCGGGCGAACTCCAGCTTGTTGTCCAGCAGGTCGATGGCGATGATCCGCTTGGCACCGCAGATCCGGGCTCCCGAGATGATGTTCAGGCCGATGCCGCCGGTGCCGATGACGGCCACGGTGTCGCCGGGACGCACATGGGCGGTGTTGATGGCCGCTCCGGCTCCGGTGATGGTGGCGCAGCCGATGCAGGCAGCCTCATCCCACTTGACCTGGTTGTTGACCACAGCCAGCTGGTTCTCGTGAATCAGGGCCTTCTCGGCGAAACCGCCGGTGCCGAAGGCCTGGGTGATGGGCCGACCGTCGGGGAAGGACAGACGGGGCTTCTCGCCCGCGCCGCGCACGCACTCCTGCTGCTGGGTGCAGGACTGGGGCTGACCCTTGAGGCAGTTGGCGCAGTGTCCACAGACCTGCTCCAGGGAGGCCACCACGTGGTCGCCGACCTTGATCCCGGACACCTCGGGGCCCACAGCCTCGACGATGCCCGAGATCTCATGGCCGATCACAGCCGGGAAGGGGAAGAACTTGTCGTCATCCTCGACCAGATGCAGATCCGAATGGCACAGACCCGAGGCCTGCACGTCCACCAGGACCTCCGCGCCAATGGGGTCGTCAATGATGATCTCCTCGGGCTGGGCAAAGCCCTTGCCGATGCCGTAGGCAATCGACGCCTTGATCTTCTGAGGCATAAACCATCTCCTAATCACAGTGCCGCCACCGGCCTCATGCCAGGCAGGGCAAAAACAACGTTGAATATTCCGCTGTGGCCACGGCCATCCTCAATGTATGCACCGCTGCCGCAGACCACTTTCATGCTAGCAGGAAAGAGGGGTCAATCAGCATTTAGACTGGCCCGGGAAAAGGCCTCCGGCGTTTCCTCGACGCTGGCTCCAAGCCTCCATAGAATGGGCTTCATGTGTGGACGATTCGCGGCCGACCTGGACTACTCCAGCCTGGCCCAACACTACGGTGCCCGGCAGGCTCCGGGACTGCCCAAGCCCTCCTGGAACATCAGCCCCGGGTCGGTCATCACCCTGGTGGCCCAGGACCGACATGGGCAGCGGCATCTGCATCCGGCCCGTTGGAACCTGGTCCCATCCTGGTCCGAAAGCGATCAGATGGCCTACCCCACCCATAACGCCCGAGTGGAGAGCGCCCTGACCAAGCGGACCTACGCGGACTCGGCCAGGAGTCAGAGGGCCATCATCCCGGCCAGCGGCTACTACGAGTGGACGCCTGACCATCAGCCCTACTACTTCCAGGCTCCCGACGGCCACACCCTGAACATCGCCGGACTCTACTCCTGGTGGCGTGCCAGGCCTGGTCAACCCTGGCTGCTGACCGCCACCATCCTGACGACGCAAGCCACGCCGGAGGCTGCCCGGGTGCACGACCGGATGCCCCTGCTGATCACCGATGAAAACCTGGACTCCTGGCTGGACCCAGGCATAGAGGGCAGTACGATCCTGCCCAAGGCTGTGGAACCCGGCCGTCAAGCCTCAGAAGAATTGACCATGCACCCAGTGGCGCCCCTGAAGGGGGACGGACCGGAACTAACAGAGGCTATGGCCCTGGATCAGAGAGTCAAGAAAATTTAGAGGGTTCGCAGGATTCAGATGGTGAAGCCGAGCTCCTGCGCCGCCTCGGTGGGAACCGGGTCATAGGCCCAGTATTCGCTCAGGTTGTCATCGGAGGACAGGCTGCGAATCTCGGCCTTGTCGATGTAGACCTCGCCCGACAGATGGTCGGTCTCATGCTGGAAAATACGGGCCGGCCAGCCATGCATGTGCTGGCGGTGCTTGCGCCCGGAACGGTCCTCCCAGCTGGCCATGATGTCCAGCCAGCGCCGCCGAACCGCCTGGAATCCTTCCAGGGACAGGCATCCCTCGTAGAAGGCCGCGGTCTCCTGCCCGATAGGCTCATAGGAGGGATTGATGATGACCCTGAAGGGCAGCTCGTCGATCTCGCGCGGATCGTCCTCATCGTCGCGGACATGGTCCTCGATGACGGCGATGGCCAGGCCCAGACCCACCTGAGGTGCAGCCAGCCCCACGCCGGGGGCCTCAAGCATGGTGGTACGCATGGCCTTGAGCAGCCTGTTCAGAGTCTTGGCTGCCAGCTGACCCTTGTAGGGCTGGGCCCGCTGGCGCAGGACGGGTTCGCCCATCTGCACGATGGGCAGGAGCTCTTCTTTGCCGGCCTCGGCCAGCATGGATTCCACCCGGTGGTTGAGATCGGCGTCGAAGGCCGCCTTTCTGCCGAACATGGATGATTCCGCCTTTCCTGGGTCGTCGATTCAGATGGCCAGCTCGTCGGCCACGACCGAAGCCAGCCGCTGGCAGACCTGGTCGGCCTGCTCCTGGGTGGCCGCCTCGACCATGACCCTGACCAAAGGCTCGGTGCCCGAGGGCCGCAGCAGAACCCGGCCGGTGTTGCCCAGCATCCGCTCCTCCGCCTCGACCGCATCCTGAACCTTGGCGTTGGTACGGGCCGCGTTCTTGTCCACGCCGGAGACGTTGATCAACTGCTGGGGCAGCTGTGGGAAGTCGGCGGCCAGCTCCTTGAGACTCTTGCCCGAACGCACGACCTCCTTGGCCAGGGTCAGGGCCGTCAGGGTACCGTCTCCTGTGGTAGCGAACTCCCGGTTGATGACGTGCCCGGACTGCTCACCGCCCAGGGTGTAGCCGCCACGCAGCATCTCCTCAAGAACGTAACGGTCGCCCACAGCCGTCTGGACGGTGACGATGCCCATCTGCTTCAGGGCCAGCTTCAATCCCAGGTTGCTCATGACGGTGACCACCAGGGTATCGTTGGCAAGCTTGCCCTCGCGCTGCTTGGCGCGGGCCAGGATGCCCATGATCTGATCGCCGTTGACCATGTTTCCCTCTTCATCCACGGCCAGACAGCGGTCGGCATCCCCGTCGAAGGCCACACCCATGACCGCATCCGAGGCCTTGACCATGGCCTGCAACTGCTCGGGATGGGTAGAGCCGGCGTGCTTGTTGATGTTGTAGCCATCGGGCGAGGCGTTGATGACCACTACATCCGCTCCGGCCCGGCGCAGGGCCTCGGGGGCTACCACCGAGGTGGCTCCGTTGGCGCAGTCGGCCACAATCCGCAGGCCGTCAAGGGGCTTGGGCTGGGTCTTGTCGGGTGCAACGGGGGCCACGGCCTCCACCAGATGGTCGATGTACATGTTGGTGGCGGTCACCGTGTCATGGGAGACGCGGCCCACGCCCTCGCCCACCGGACGTTCCCAGTCCTGACCCAGGACCGCTTCGATGTCGTCCTCCTTGGAATCCTGGAGCTTGAACCCGCCCCGAGCGAAGAACTTGATGCCGTTGTCGGGCATGGGGTTGTGGGAGGCGGAGATGACCGCCCCCATCTCCACGTTCAGCACGCTGGTCAGGTAGGCGATGCCCGGGGTGGGAATGATGCCCACGTCAATCACGTCGAAGCCACCCGAAGACATGCCGGCGGCCAGGGCCGAGGCCAGGAAGTCCCCGGAGACCCTCGTGTCGCGGCCGATCAGGGCCCGTCGGCGGCCCGCGGACCGATCCGCGCCACGGCCCAGGACACGGACTGCCGCATCGCCCAGATCCAGGGCCAGTTGTGCAGTCAGGTCTCTATTGGCTAAACCGCGTACACCATCGGTACCGAATAATCTGGGCATTTGCTCTCCTCCGAACGTACCAGCCTGCATTCAGGCAACAGATTCATTATGGCCCCGCCCCTGACCCGTCGCCACCCGGGCCGGGGCGGGCGGAATACTCAGCGCAGACGCTCGTTGTATTCGCGGACTTTGAGGATGCGCCTGGAGGACTCCACGTTCTGGATGATCATCCCACGCAGGGCCTTGGGGGCCTCGGCGTGGTCGGCCAGCCAGGCGTCACCCGCCTTGACCAGGGCGGCCGGATCAGCCTTGGTCGGGTAGAGCCCGCCTGCCGACAGCGGGTTGAGCAGGGTCTCCGCGATGTGGAAGGTCTTATGGGCCCAGACCTGGTCCACAGCCGCAAAGAAACGGTCCACGTAGGGCGCGAAGAGCTCCTGGTCCCCTGAGCCGGAGAAGCCGTCAGCCAGGGCCTCGATCTGTGAGTTGGTCAGATCCTCGTTGTGCAAGGCCTGATCCCAGGCCCAGGCCTTGGCCTCGGCCGTCGGACGGGCGGCCCGGGCGCCCATGGCGAACTCGCGGTTCTCCGTGGTGTCTTTCGCAGCCAGCTCCCGGTCGATCTCCCCATCAGCCAGCAGGTCGTGGGCGGACAGGGCGTGGATGATCAGCCAGCGGGTGTTGTTGTCGATGGTCAGACCTTCCAGCTTCAGGTCGCCGCTCAGCAGACCACGGGCGTGATCCTCGAAGTCGGCGTCGTCCCCGTAACCCAGGTAGGCGCGGACCAGCTGGAACTGCTCGTCGGACCCGGGCTGGGCCTTCATGGCCAGATCCCAGAGCGTGCTGGCCACCAGCTGCAGCATGGGCTGGCGGCGACGGGAGGCGGTGAAGTGGTGGGCGGCCGTGGAGATCTGAGACAGGGCGTAACGGAAGGTGGTGGACTGGTGCTCGGTGGCCAGGGCCTTCAGGCTCAGGCCGATGAAGCGCTCAGCAGGGAACTGTGCATCCCGGGTCATATCCCAGAGGCTGAGCCAGACCACGGCCCGGGCCAGACGGTCCTCGATTCGGTAGAGGTTCTGCGTGGCATACTCCAGGGAATCCTGGTCCAAACGCAATTTGGCGTAGGTCAGGTCGTCGTCGTTGATCAGGATCAGGGCCGGACGCTTCTTGCCAACAACCTGGGGCACTTCGGCTCCCTGGCCGTCCAGATCCAGCTCGAACCGGTCTGTACGCACCACCTTGCCGGACTGGTCCTCGTTATAGAAGCCCACAGCCAGGCGGTGGGGACGCAGGACCGGATGCTCCTCGGGGGCGGTCTGGTCGATCCGCATGGCGGTGATGATCCCCCGCTCGTCGGTCTGCACCTGGCTGGTCAGCGTGGTGATGCCGGCCTCCTCGAGCCAGAGCCGGGACCAGTTGCCCAGGTCGCGGCCGCTGGTCTTCTCCAGCTCGGTCAGCAGATCCTTCAGGGTGGCATTGCCGTGGGCATGTGCCGTCAGATAGTTGTGGATACCCTGGAAGAAGCGCTCACGGCCCACGTAGGCGACCAGCTGCTTCAGGACAGAACCGCCCTTGGCATAGGTGATGCCGTCGAAGTTGACCTCGGTATCGTGCAGGTCGCGGATGGGGGCCACCACAGGATGGGTGGTGGGCAGCTGATCCTCGGTCAGGGCCCAGCTCTTCTCACCGGAGCAGAAGGTGGCCCAGTCGTCGGTCCACTCAGTGGCCTCGGCGGTGGCCAGGGTCGACATGAACTCGGCGAAGGACTCGTTCAGCCACAGATCGTTCCACCACTTCATGGTAACCAGGTCGCCGAACCACATGTGGGCCAGCTCGTGCAGGACGGTCTCCACACGGCGGTTGATCTGGGCCCCGGTGGCCTTGGACTCGAAGACGTAGGAGTCGCGGAAGGTGACCAGGCCGATGTTCTCCATGGCGCCCGCGTTGTATTCGGGCACGAAGATCTGGTCGTACTTGGCCCAGGGGAAGGGTAGGTCCCAGGTCTTGGCATAGAAGGCGAAGCCCTTCTTGGTCACGTCGAAGAGGTATTCAGCATCCCCGTCCAGGGAGCCCTTGAGCGCCTGGCGGCAGTACAGGCCCATGGGGATGGTCCGTCCATCCTCGTTCTGGTATTCGCTGGTCCATTGGGCATAGGGTCCGGCGGCGAAGGCGGTCAGGTAGGAGCTCATGACCGGGGTGGTCTGGAAGACCCAACGGGTCACGCCCTCGGTGCGGCCGCCCTCCAGGGTTCCCTCGGCGGTGCGGCTGTCCAGGTCCTGATGGGAGGCTGGAGGCATGTTGGACAGGACCGTCCAGGATGCCGGGGCATCCACGGTGAAGTCGAAGATGGCCTTGATGTCCGGCTGGTCGAAGACGGCATAGACCCTGCGGGCGTCGGGCACCTCGAATTGGGAGTAGAGGTAGACGTTGCCATCCGAAGGGTCCACGCTGCGATGCAGACCCTCGCCTGTCCGCGAATAACGGCAGAGGGCCTCCACCCGCAGCTGGTTGTGCTCGCGCAGGTCGTTCAGCTCAATCCGGTCATCCCGGAAGGCCAGGGCCGGATCCAGGCGTTGGCCGTTGAGCTCGATCAGGCTGACCTGGTCGGCGATCAGATCCACAAAGGTGGACTCCCCCGGCCGGGCATCAAAGTCGATCAGGGCCGTGGAGGGGAAGGTGGCAGGCCCCTTGGTCAGGTCCAGATTGACCTTGTAGCTGACATTGGATACGACGACGGCTCGTTCTTCGGCTTCCACACGAGTCAGATTGGCTCCGGGCATGAATTTCCTTTCGCGCATGGATGCCGGTGCCCCCACCGGCATCGGCATAGGTCCTATATGGATATGGCATGTCAAGTCTAATGCGGGCACCAGCCGACGGGCCAGCGCGACGATTCCCCTCTTTTCTGACGGCGCAGTCCGGACGGGAATAGTCGGGCCTTAAGGCGGTTGTTCATGGTCCATACCTCACGAGTCTGGCAGAAAGGAAGCGTCATGCAGGTCCGGACCGGGTTTACCACTCAGCAGCTCAACATGCTCTGCCAGTACTCCTATGGGATCGGTCGAGGGGATGTCAAGACCCGGCCGGGCCTGCACTGGTTCGAGGATCCGGCCCTGGGCAGCTACTGGGTGCTGCGCTCCCGCTACTGCCCCGAAAACGGCTTCGAGGGGATGATTGTCGCTCAGAATCTGGAAGATGGCCCGGACTATGCCCATTTAGTCGTGGTCTATGCAGGCACCAATCTGCGTGACGACCCCCGCCATGACATCCATGCCGCGCTGACCTGCTTCCTGCCACCGCTGAACGGAGAGCCGGGACAGACACAGCAGGCAGACATCCTGGCCAAGCAGGCGCTTGACCTGGCCCGACGCAGAACTGGAACCGACCGTGGGGTGTTCTTTACCGGACATAGCCTGGGCGGAGGCCTGGCCCTGATCCAGGCAGCTGAGCAGGACCTGCCCGCCCGGGTCTTCTGCGCCGCCGACCCCTGGCGGGTGCTGGACCAGGAGCAGCGTCAGCGGGTGGCCCGTCACCACGGGGACGGCAAGTTCCTGGACTACCGTCTAGGCAACGACAGGGTGACAGGAACCGCCAACCGTCTACTGAGCGGACAGGCCGACCGCAGCGCCTGTGTGGTCTGGTGCGGCAAGGGGCCCAGCAGGTTAGGACACTGGCTGGGCGACTTCGGTTTCGACCAGGGTGGCGAGGTCCTGACCGAAACTCCTATTACCGTGGCCACATATCCGCGGTAATATGAGAATTGGGCGGTCTCCAATGAGGGAGCGTCACCTGCCCGCAGGGATGTCATGTTGGGTATTCAACTTCGTCCGTGCAGGGCTACACGCATATCAGAGAGGATATACGATATGAAAGCATTGATGTACTACGGCAAGCAAGATGTACGCCTGGAGGACATTCCCGAGCCCGAGCTCAAGCCGGGGACCATAAAGATTCACCCTGCCTTCACAGGCATCTGCGGTTCCGACCTTCACCTTTATTATGACGGCGAGCAAAACGGCGGCAACTCCAAAGACACCCCGCACCCTCTTTCCGGGGAGACCCTGCCGGTGGTCTTCGGCCATGAGATCTCGGGCACCATCGAGGCCATTGCCGATGATGTGCACACCGACATGAAGGTGGGCGATTCCGTGGTAGTCGAGGCCGAGATGGCCTGTGGAGAATGCCCAGCCTGCAAGGCCGGCAACTACAACGACTGCTCCAAGCTGGGCTTCATCGGCATCAACGGCTGGGGCGGCGGCATGAGCGAGCACATGGTGGTGGCCGCCGAGCGCGTCTTCCCCGTGGGCGACCTGCCCCTGGATCAGGCAGCCCTGATCGAACCCTTCTCAGTGGCCTACCACGCCGTGCGTCTGATCCACACCGAGCCCGGGCAGACCGCCCTGGTCGGCGGAGCAGGACCTGTCGGCCTGCTGCTGGGAACCGTGCTCAAGGCCAAGGGACTCAAGGTCATCATGTCCGAGCTCTCCCAGGCCCGCAAGGACAAGGCCCTGCAGTCCGGTGCCGCTGACCTGGTCGTCGACCCCAGCAAGGAGGATCTGCTGGAGCGGGTCAAGACCGAGACCGATGGCCGTGGCGCCGATGTGGCCTTCGACGCGGCTGGCGCCGGACCGGTGGTCCACCAGCTTCTGTCGGCACTCAAGGCCCAGGGCAGCCTGGTCGTCGTGGCCATCCACGTCAAGCCCATCAGCCTGGACCTGACCATGGAGATGGGCTTCGGCGAAAAGCTGATGTCGGGGTCCATGGGATACGCCAACGATCATGCCGATGCCATCAAGCTCATCCATGACCGGAACATCGACCTGTCCACCTTCATCACCGACCGGATCAAGATCGAGGACATCGTGGACAAGGGCTTCCGTCCGCTGCGTGAGGACGCGGAAAACCACGTCAAGATCATCGTGAGCATGTAAGCACTCCCTTTTTTACTGATAACACTGAAGGCTCCGGCCGTCCATCTGGGCGACCGGAGCCTTCAGTATCAGTATGCAGGCAGCGGCGATCAGTCCTGCGACTGCACGTCGGTGGCGATGTCGGCCACCACGGGCACAATCATGGGCCGACGGTGCAGCTTGCGGGATATCCAGCCGCCCAGGGTGCGGCGCATCATCTGCTGGAGCTGGTAGGTACCGGTGGTCCCCTTGGACATGGCATCCTCAAGCTGATCGACAATCTGGGAATTGATGGACTTGAACTCGCTCTCATCCTCGGCCACGGCGTTCAGGTAGAGCTTGGGGCCGGAGACGACCTTGCTGGTCTCGGTGTCGACCACGGCGAAGGCGGAGACGAAGCCCTCGGTGCCCAGAATCCTGCGCTGCTCCAGCTCATCATCGGTCAGCTGGCCCACGGAGTCGCCGTCCACATAGACGTATCCGCAGGGCACGGACCCGACCACGGCGGCCTGGCCATGGTAGAGGTCCACCACGTCGCCGTCCTCGGCCAGGACCACGTTCTGCGGATCCACGCCGGTCTTGACGGCAATCAGGCCGTTGGCCACCAGATGCCGGTTCTCGCCGTGGATAGGCATGGCGCACTTGGGCTGCACGATGTTGTAGAAGTGCAGCAGCTCGCCCTCATCGGAGTGGCCGGAGACGTGGATGGCCGCGTTGTCGCGGTTGACCACCTTGGCGCCAAGGCGCACCAGCTTGTTGATGACCTTGTAGACCTCATGCTCGTTTCCGGGAATCAGCGAGCTGGCCAGGATGACCGTGTCGAACTCATTGATGGTGATGTCGCGGTGGGTCCCGTCGGCAATGCGGCCCAAGGCCGCCATGGGCTCGCCCTGGGAGCCGGTGCACATGTAGACGATCTTCTCGTCGGGGATGCTGTGGGCGTCCTTGAGATCGACCACAGTGTCCTCGGGCAGATGCAGGTAACCCAGGTCGGAGGCGATCGACATGTTGCGGACCATGGACCGGCCGGCGAAGACCACCTTGCGGCCGAACTTGTGAGCGGCGTCGACCACCTGCTGCACCCGGTGGACGTGGCTGGAGAAGGAGGCCACGATGATCTTGCGCTGGGCCTCGGCGAAGGCCTTGTCCAGGGCGGGGGCGATGGAAATCTCAGGCTTGACGAAGCCGGGGACCTCGGCGTTAGTGGAATCGACCATGAGCAGGTCCACGCCGGACTCGCCCAACTTGGCGAACTCGCGCAGATCGGTCAGGCGGTGATCCAAAGGCAGCGGGTCGATCTTCATGTCGCCGGTGTCGATGATGTGACCCGCAGGAGTGCGCACAGAGACGGCCAGTGCGTCAGGGATGGAGTGGGTGACCGCCACGAACTCCAGATTGAAGGGGCCCACCTTGAGCTTGTCACGGCCCTTGACCTCAACCTCGGTGGGCTTGAGATGGTGCTCCTCGCACTTGGCATCCACGAATCCCAGGGTCAGCTTGGAGCCAATCAGGGGGATATCCGGACGCAGCTTGAGCAGGTAGGGCACGCCACCGATATGGTCCTCATGCCCATGGGTCAGCACCAGGGCATCCACCTGGTCCAGCTTGTCCTTGATATAGCTGAAGTCAGGCAGAATCAGGTCCACGCCCGGCTGCTCCTCCTCCGGGAAGAGCACACCGCAGTCGATCAGCAGGATGTGACCGTTGTACTCGATCACGTTCATATTGCGGCCGATCTCCCCCAGACCCCCAAGCGGAACGATACGCATGGAGCCCTTGCGGTACTTGGGAGGAGCAACCAGATGCTGCTCGGTCTGGGTGCCCTTGCCGCGGGCGATGGCGCCGTTGCGGCGGCTACGGGATTCACCCCGGGACCTGCTTGACCCCTGCTTACCGTTCTTGGAGGAGGACCGACGATTTCTGCTCTTGCCGGTCGTGTTTGATTCTTCTTGTTTTCTTGCCATTGTCACTTGTGTTTCCATTATCTGTACCCCCGTCTGATACAGGGGCGACGCTTGGTTGCTTGTCAGGAACGCATCAGTCCTGCGGCCTTCATGCCTTTCTCGGCTTGGATCAGCTGGTCCTTGCCAGGCCCAAGATTAGGGAGCCTCATCGTCGTGCTGTCCAAGACCCCGGCCACTTTCAGAGCGGCCTTGGCCATGACCGCCTGCTGACCCTGGCCGTTCAGAGCCCGGACCAGCGGGTCCAGACGCACGGCCAGACCCCTGGCACCATCCAGGTCCCCGGCATCGAAGTCGTCGGCCAGGCGCTTCATCGGTCCGGAGGCCACGTGGGCGATCACCGAAATGACACCGACCGCACCCAGGGCAAGGAAGGGCAGAAAAAGCCCGTCATCGCCTGAATACCAGGTCAGGCCGGTCTCCTGGCGTTTGCGGGGCATGGAAGCCAGGTCGCCCGTGGCATCCTTGACGGCCTCCACATGCGGCAATTCGGCAAGACGACGGTAGGTATCCACAGTCACGTGCAACCCAGTGCGGCCAGGTACATCGTAGAGCACGATAGGACGATCCACAGACCGGCAGACGGACCTGAAATGCGCTACAACCCCATCCTGGGAGGGCCGCGAATAGTAGGGCATGACCACCAACAGGGCATCCGCCCCGGCCTCCTGGGTCATCTCGGCCATACGTACCGTGTGCGCCGTGTCATTGGAGCCCGCTCCAGAGATGACGGGCACATCGACGGCATCCTTGACGGCTCGTACCAAATCGACTTTCTCTTCCATGTGGGTGGCCGGGGATTCACCGGTGGTGCCGTTGACCAGCAACCCATCCGCCCCATCAGCCACAAGCCTGCGGGCCAACTTGCCGGCGGCCTCAAAATCCACGGACCCATCATGGTTCATGGGGGTGACCATGGCCGGCACGACCCGCCCAAACGGGGCCTTGTCCAACAGATGGGTTTGAAGCTCAGACATACCTCAACGCTACTTGCAGACGGGGACTCATCACCCTCGCGACACCCTCCCCCTCCCACTGTCAGTCTTGGACAGGCAACGTGCGCCGAACTTCCACCATCCCTGCCCAAATCAATAAAAGGGGAAAGAAACAGTTCCCAGTAGCATAAGCCAGAAGGCAGGGCCAGCCAGGCCACCATGCCGCCTCCCACGCTGCGCGTTCGATCCGCGTCTATCCATCACCTGGCACTACTCAGCCAGGCAAAGAGCAGCATCCCCCCGGGGCAAGCTCATTTTCCTTGTGCGGCGGTGCCGCCGCGTGCCAGAGCGGCCACCAGGGTCATCAGGTCGAAGATGAGCGCCCAGGCAGCCAGCCACTCGAAGGAGGCGTCACGGTCGTCGCCCGCGCAATAGTCGATCGCCCACAGGTCCTGCAGAAACCACAAGGCGCCCGTTGCGCCCACCGCCACGCACCAAGGCAGACACGACAGGGGGGAACCCCCGAACAGCAGGCACAGCATCCACGACGGCACCACACACGACACGGCCGAAGCCGCCCACGCCGCCACACGGCCACGCACCAGATCCGACACGAACCGCAGCCAGGTCACCCCGGCCACCACCAGCACGGCCACCGACACCAACACCCAACGCATCACCCCCGGACTCTCGCCGGTCATCGCACCGAACACCACCCCCCAGCAGGGCATCATCGGCATCGTCAGCGCCAGACACCAGAACCCCGGACGCCCCCCACGGCTCTCGAACCGGCCCAAAAACCATATCATCGCAAAACCCGAGAACAGGCCCACCAGAAGAAACTGTATAAAACGGTCGCGCATCCACTGCTCATCCCCATACAGGAACGCCCAGCCAGGCACAAACCCCGCCAGGAAGGCCGCCCCATACACCGCCAGCTTGCGCACCACGCCGGCACGCGAAAAGGCACGCTCCCCCGCAGGCGCATGACGCGCACACCCCGCCACCCGCGACATGATTGAAGACGCGCTCTGCAGCCAGGACCTCCCCGCAGGAAGCCGCAAGGAACCGGAAACACCAACAGCCATCACACACCACCTCTCAGGCCAGAGGAAGGTGAATTGCTCCACGACCCCGTCGCCCCTTCGCGTTCAAGCTCCTCTATCATGAAGTCGGAATCAGCAAGAGAGAAGACACCCGAGGGCCCGACAGGCGCAGTTTCACCAGGGGCGAGCAGACGGCCAGACACCCTGGTTCCGTTGGAGGAATGCCGGTCTGTTATTTCGAACCCGCCACCAGGAAGCCGGCGGATTTGGGCATGTATCCTGCTGACGTTCATGTTGCCGCCCATATGGATGTCAGCCTGGGCGGATCTTCCTATTGTGGCCGTATCCTGGCTGCAATTCACCCGGTATCCATCTCGGATTCTGGTGACACGGAAGCGGGGCCTCCTACTCATGTTGAGGCTGGCCGGCCCCTCATCGCCGGAAACGCCGGGGGCTTCATCCGCCCCGCGTATATCCCGGTCTGGATGAGGGGACATACCCAGAACGGTGTCCCCATCATTGCCCTCATCCGAAAGTCGAATTCCCGGATTGCCATCCGATTCCAGAGCCCGATCCCCAGAGGGAGCCTCCGTGGCAGCTCCCTCCTCCGGCAGCTTGAGAATCGTTTCCGAGTAGTACTCATCCTCATCGCCATGGGATTCACCCGCATGGTCCCCGGTTGGATCCGTGCCGGATGGGCCCGTCCCGGCACCAACCTGGCTCCGAGCTTCAGAGCCCGAGGACTCGGCGCTGGCGCCATCACCCCCCGGCAGGGTCCGGAATCTGCCCGCCGGGAGGATCGATGCCAGCATGGCATGGTAGGCATCCGCATCGAACTCCTTGCTTGTTTGCACGAACGCCTCAACCGACCGAGACCACTCCGGATGCCCAAAAGTGCCAGTATCGACCTTGCTGAGTCTGAAAAGCAGGGAAAGGGGACTGGCATCGAAGCGGGGCCCATCGATGATGGGAACCTGTATCATTCGCGGAACCGTGTCATCACCGGCAAAGTACAGATAATCCTGATGCCAGAGCACCGTCTGCAGAACTGCGCGCTCCTCTGCGCACACCCGCGCCACATCCCCTATGGCCTGCAAAACCCCGGCATACCGGTCAGCGGTCATGCCATGCCGCAGAACACGGTCCAGGGATGTGGCTCCGGTCAAATCATAGTAGAACCTGGCTTCTCGCAAATCCCCCTCATAAGTGAAGGGAATCAGGTAATCCGCATACCTTCCTGAAAGCAGAACCTGAGCCAGCGCCAGGTCAGGCATTTCACCCCGGGTGGGTTTTACCGCCAGCGTGCATGCCCCGGCAGCACGGTCACGCCTAACCCTGCACTTCACCCTAGCTCATCCTTAACTTCGACAGCTGCCCCTGGGCAAAGCCAAGGAAACCGTCCGACCCCGCCATGGCATACTTCATCAGGCGATCGAACTGATCATCATCCATGCCGCCCTGGCAGTTCACCACGAATACCGTGCGGAAGACCAAGCCTTCCTCGGAACTCTGCAAATAAGCAGCTGGCCCCTCATAGTCCCGGTTCCAGGCATTACAGACATCCTCAAGCAACTCACGGTGTCCATTCGGATGACTGCCCTGCTCAGCCCCACGAACCACCAGATACTCATCGTGCTCGCCACGTACACTGAAATCGAGCATGATATTCCCCCACAAACCGACCCAGGACTGCTCATGATGCTCGACACGGTATCCTTGAGCCTCCAACCATTGCTGTATTCTTTTTCCGTCAACCACGGATTTCATCGGCTGTTCCATTCGTTCATGCCCCTCTTCCGTATGGTGCATTCGGTATGCGTATAGGATCCGGGCATTGCTCATTCATCCAAGCATAAAGATTCTGTATGATATAGATGGAATCATCGAGACGCTGTCCCAGTACCTCATCCCGCTCGTCGTACATGATCTGCCCGACTCCCGCTATCCTGACGGCCTGGTTCTGTTCCAGGGAAGGTTCAGTGGCATAGGCCTTGAGATATCCGACCGATCGGTTCCATTCGGCACAGGCATTCACCGCATCGCGGTACCTGGCGGAGCTGAATCCCCGGCTCCACAGACTTGTGAAACCAATGAAATCCAGACTTCTGCTCATTACAAAAATAATGCCGCAATCGACCAGTGGCACCAGTACAGGACCGCCGCCGGCGTTGACGTACGAGGGTATCCCCCGCTGAGCCAGCAGTCGTATTATGCGGGCAATGGGAGCTGGAAGGCCTTTCAATAATTGCTCATCCACACTCATCCCAGCGGTTCCCTGTCCTTCCATATCCGCAGCAGTATCGGTCATTCCAGTCTCCTTATATAAATCCACCCATACAGGCTAGTCAGTCCAAGGTCGGGCCGTACCCGACTGGTTCACTCCCGCCCCTATTGCCCCGTTGCTAATTGCCCCGTTGTCAAAGGACGGACGGCGATAACGGGAAGGCGTGCACATGATGACCAGCTGAATCAACATCGACACGAGCAGCGGAATGACAGCCAAAAGCAAAGGACCGCCACCTATGGTCAACATTCGAGATTTCACCAGCCCAATCGTGGCTATAACCATAAGACCGTACGGAATCAAAGTCAGCCATCCCGGCAGCAATAAATCATGCAGACGCCGCACCTCCAGAGCATACTGCGGTACCACCATGATCAGGTCGAAGACCAGGGGAATGAGAGCCCAGGCTCCCCCGCCGCATACCTTACTCAGGCCCGACTCTACAATTGAGAGAACGATGAAGAACACCCATATCTCCTTGCGGCACGATCTCCCCCGCCCCCGGGCAAACAGGTAGAACGGCCGCTGCAGGCATTCGCGCAATGTAGCGTCATACATGGGTTCGAAACCCTTCATCTCTGCCAGGCGAGGCGGTCTGTTTTCAAACAAGGCAATAGCCATGGTCCCTTTCCTTCCATACAACTCGAGCGGCCAGCCAGAACAGATTCCTCCGCAACCAACTTCATTGTCGACAACCAGCGTAGATTGCATTACGGCTGTAGACATCCTTCATGTAAGGCCTGAAGCCCAGTAAAAGCCTGGACGATTCCTCACCAGCAACGCCCTCATTGGTCCTGTGCGGCGGTGCTGCCGCGTGCCAGGGCGGCCACCAGGGTCATCAGGTCGATGATCAGCGCCCAGGCCGCCAGCCACTCGAAGGAGGCGTCACGATCATCGCCCGCACAATAATCGATAGCCCACAGGTCCTGCAGAAACCACAAGGCGCCCACCGCGCCCACCGCCACGCACCAGGGCAGGCACGACAGGGGGGAACCCCCGAACAGCAGGCACAGCATCCACGACGGCACCACGCACGACACGGCCGAAGCCGCCCACGCCGCCACACGGCCATGCACCAGATCCGACACGAACCGCAGCCAGGTCACCCCGGCCACCACCAGCACGGCCACCGACACCAACACCCAACGCATCACCCCCGGATTCGCGCCGGTCATCGCGCCGAACATCACCCCCCAGCAGGGCATCATCGGCATCGTCAGCGCCAGGCACCAGAACCCCGGACGCCCCCCACGGCTCTCGAACCGGTCCAAAAACCACGCCATCGCAAAACCCGAGAACAGGCCCGCCAGGCCGAACTGGATGCAACGGTCGCGCACCCACTGCTCCTCCTGGTCGTACAGGAACGCCCAGCCCGGCACAAACCCCGCCAGGAAGGCAGCCCCGTACACCGCCAGCTTGCGCACCACGCCGGCACGGGAAAAGGCACGCTCCCCCGCGGGCGCATGACGTGCACACCCCGCCACCCGCGACATGATCGAAGACGCGCTCTGCAGCCAGGACCCCCCCACCAGGAAGCCGCAAGGAACCAGAAACACCAACAGCCATCACACACCACCCTCCCGCTCAAAGCCTCGAATCCGCCACTTCGCCCGCCAAGCCAAGGACCGGCACAGCCGGGGCAAGCAGGCCGGCCCACTCCGTCATGCCGGCCCCGTATCCAGTCTTGCCCTCAGCCTTATGGTCTTCGATACGCCTTGCTGCATCAACCAAATCCTTGGCCACATTCAGCTTGGCATCTTTGCGCAAAGTCTTGCGGGCTTCACGCAAAGCCCTGCGGCTTGTTGTATCCATCCCATACCGCCTTATCGTCGCAACATCCGCCTGGTTGAAGACCCCGTACAGATCGCTTTTCCCCAGTATCCATTTCCAATCATGCGGCGATAAGCTCCTTAACTGAAAATCATTGAATATACGGGTCACCTCCTTGTTGTTTCCAGAGATAATGTTCCGACAGATCCCGTCAAACGCCTTCCGATCCTTCCAGATGCCGGTATCATGAATCAATTGAAAATTGTCCTTCCTGAATACGGACATAAAATCCGTGACCATGCCGGAATTACGGCCAGACGAATTCAGCCCGCCGATCACCCGCTGGTACATCGGCAATCCCTTCGACTCAGCAAAAAACCGCACCCCGGCAGCACTCTGTTTCATGAAACCACCTAGAGAAGCCAAAAACAGTGAGAGAAAACCAAGCCCTACTTGCCACAGGTTTTCATCTCCGTGGCTATAAGCCAGAACATCGTTTGCAAAGCCTACGGCGGCCAGTGCAAAAGCAAGCAAGCCGAGTATGCCTCCAGGCCCCAATAGCAGCATCGCTACGCCTACAACATTGGCGGCGACCTCCGCGACTTTGACGATCGTCCGCCAGGTATCGCTGTAATAGACACGATCAAACACCGAGACGGGAGGCAAATCGTCCAGGGCCCCGTTCAGCCCACGAACAGCGGCATCGGCGCCGTTAATGTACTCGTCGCCAACCTTGAAAACATCACTACGGGCTGCATCATACAATCCCTGCGCATTGTCCAACTGTCTGCGGAAGGAAGCCACCTGCCCCTGGGCGGCATCGGCACGACGCTGCGCCCGTCGCATATCCGCATCATCGACATCCGCACCCAGCGTACGCTTCACCTGCAGCAGATCCCTGTCGGCATTGGCCGCATCGCCGCAAGCGCCAACCAGCTGTGACTGCGCATTGGAGACGCTGTTCTTGGCCGCCACCGCCCGGTGATAGGCATTGCCGGCCCTGCGCTGGCAATCCTCCATGCAGGCGGACCACGAATCCAGGGTCTTATAAATCGCGTTCAACCCATTCGACAAGCTGGAAAGATTGCTGGGAAAATCGTCCAGCTTGGAGATAAACTTGTCAGCCGCTTTGCCAACGAACACCGATCCACTGTTGTAACTAGACCTGATTCGGCTCACACGATCTTTGAGGGACTCCACTGTTGAAGACTTTGACCTTGCCTCGGCAGCACACTGCCTGACGCCGGCCGGATCCCCGGGTACAGGATCAAAGCGAACATCAATCGCCCACCAGTCAAGACCCAAACTCATCTGTCAACGCCCCTCTCAAGCCATACCGACAATGTACCGGTGATCAAATCGAACAATTCAAATAGCTGATCCTCCACATCAGAGGAAAACGTGAATCCCATCACCATGACTACACGGCCTCCACAAGGAACAAAAGTCTGCAGGACCGAATACTTGAGAGGCCGGGAACCCTCGCCCGGATGCAAGGTGCGATGCCCGTAAACCCGCACCGCCCTTCCCGCCTGTGGCAGATTGATCATCGAAACATCCGACTCGTCATCACCATCCGAATCCTCATCATTCTCATGCACGGTGGCAGATATCGCCTCGAAAACAGATTCGTCGTCATGGTGAGGAGGTTCAGGAAGAATCGAGACGGTTATCGAAGCGTCCAGAATCCCATCGGCAGTAGGCTGCGCCATTGTGGCCCCATACCGCACACCTTTCGCCCAAGAGGATGTGAGCTCATGGTAGAGGCTGTTCTCTATCACTTTCCTTTTGCCCGCCAAAGCCGGTATCTGTTCCACTGCCCTTTGGGCCTGGGCGCGCGCGTAATCCCGCCTCCCCTTTCCGGTAAGGTCCAATCGCTCCCAGCCATCAGGAATCGCCATGCTGAAGTGGATGTCTTGGTCAGCCACGATGCACCGCCTGAGCATTCGAGCTGGAACTGAGCATCTGACCAGCCTGGTCCCCTATCCTGTTGTCCGCATCGCGGAACTCCTTGACCACACTGTCAAGCATCGATCCAAGGTCACCCGCCTTCCTGGAGTATTTACGGCTCAGCGTATGCAAACGGGTTATGCACTTATCATACGCCTTACTCACTAAAGGACCGCCCATGCAAGACGAATCAGCTTCGGCTCCCGTAAAATCACCAATCGTCTGTTCGATATTCTTCAGGACCCTAGAAGCACTACTGAGTTCATCATACGAAATTTTGAGCTCGTCAGCCATAATCAATTACTCCTTTCAACTTTTGCGCTGAGACTACCGAACCTGATTACATCGTTTTCAGACAACCCGGTTCGTTTCTTTGCCTGTAATTGCATATACGTCTCGCCGGAACGGACGAAAGTGCCATTCGCCGACCCCAGATCCATGACCCATACCTGGCCAATGGGTGTTGTTCCAAATTCAAAGTGCCTTCGGGAAGTCTGATGCGAAGGATCTTCGACAACTACATAAGCGGCATAGTGTTCACCCGGCTGTTCAGGCATTCGCCCCACGACACTTCGTCCTTGACAGGGCACCCGCTGCCCATCGGAAAAAACCAACTGATACGATTCCGCGCGACGGCCGGTACCATCCCCAATCGACCGTGGTTTCAAGGCCTTATCGTGTAAATCCCACCCGTTGACGACGGACGGCTGCAGAATCGGCGGGAGCACAGGAATCTCCGCAGAGACCCTAGCCGGCTGCAGGGATTGCGCCAGCCCTTGTTTCTTCCTATGCTCGTTCATCTCTTCAAACCCCCAGCGTTGCTGAAACTATAGGGGACACTCAATTGTCCGCCCAACTTCGGGAACTGGATAAAGACAGTCTGCATACCGAGCTTCGCGATTCCACGTCCTTGAGGCATCTCGGATTTGAAAAGAGACCGTTTTACCCTTGCCCCTATCAAATCCGCATATGTCATATCCTCGGGCCTGATCAGCACACCCTGCTTGATCTTCTTCATGGAAGACCCCCAATTCCCGAAGCCCTGGGGGAAGTCGATGATGTCCCCAGCAAAGATGCATGAGGCGTCACCCTTTGATAATGATCCGACCAGGTTCTGCATCCACTCACTAGCGGGAATCTCCTTGAGCAGCTGACAGTCATCGAACACCAGAAGATTGCCTTTGAACCCCGTTTCGGTGCTGCTTTCCAGAGCCTTCTCATCGCCATTGCGCGCGTATGGTTCAAGATTCTCCTGTGTCAGATCCGCAGGGGTCGTGAACAAGCGCACGACTCCGGGCACCCCATCGAAACGCCTCAGGGCATTGTCCCTAGGGGCCGCGATGACCAGATGATACCCAGCGGACAACGCCATATTGGCCAGCCAGATCAGCAATGTCGTCTTGCCGCTCTGCATGCCGCCGAAAACCGGAAGAATCGGCATCGCCACCGGGTCATAGGAAATAAGATCGTTGTCTTCGCCGCCGATACCCAAAGGCAACAAACCTTTGTCCAGGGACCCGGATTCCTCGACCAAGGCGTATACCTGATCGAAGGACACCTCATCGGGCAGCTGTTCGACGTTGAAGGGCAGACGGGACCGCGAGAGGCCGGCATCCCTACCGCTAGCCAGCGCGACACCGGCGGCGCGGATGGCCTCGGATTCCTGTTGGCCCACCTCCCCCCGGCGAATCTGCGCAATCTGAATCTCAGCATCGTCAACGGATTGGTAACCTCGCCCATCCGCCATCTTGTCGGGTACCTCCTTGGCGGGGATTCCGATTTCCGAATAGTCGGTCTTGTCGACCAGCCGCAGCATGATCTTGCTGTCTGCCAGCAGGGTCATCCGTCCGGACAGGAGTGAGCGATCGCCGGACAGGATGAAATGCACACCGACCGACGGCCCCTCTCGCATCAGGTTCTGCATGCGGGTGATCAGGGAACCGTTGTCATAGGATTCGAAAGTGGAGTTGTACCCGTCCCATGAATCCAACATGACCAGCATATGCGGCAGGGCCTCTTCCTCATGATCCTGGTCAAGCCCACGATTGAACTCGTCAATATTGCTGTATCCGCCCTTGGAGAGGGTGACTGACCTGGCCTTGAGCACCCTTTCGATCTTGTTCAGGAGCCGTTCGATCTTCTGCGTTTCGCTGCGCAGGGCCACAACGCCCACATTGGGCAAGGCCGTGAGAGGAGCGAGGCCGCCATTGCCGCCATCAATGCAGTAGACCTGGACCTTCGTGGGTGCATATTTTTTGCAGGCGGAGAAAGCTATGGTCCGAAGGGCCGTGGTCTTGCCGCTGCGCGACGTGCCGATGATGAAGAGGTTACCGAAGGTCGCCATATCAAGGAAAACCGTGCTTTGCTTCTGCAGTTTGGGGTAATCCCCGATGGCAAAGGGAACTTGAAGGCCCGCCTGTGCATCACCATCTTCGCTGTCGGGCAGATCACCCAGACCAATCTCATCGGTCAAGGCAGGCAGCCACGGCTGCCGCTGCTGGGGAATGCCCTCATCCTTGGCCACCTGGCAGATACTCTCGACCAACTTCATAAGGTCGGTTACACTTACATCCCCCTTGTTCTCTTTCGACTTGGGACGCGCAGGAGCCGGCTGGCCGATCTGGGGGAAGGAGAGCACGCGGACAAAGGGCTTCTCTGTTTTTGTCTCAGCCTTGTCATTCGGGTCGATATACCTGCCTCCAACCCTGGCGGATTGGAAGGGTACCAAGGAATTCGATCCGAGCCTCACCACGGCCCTGCCCGGCGTGGACTTGCTGATCAGCGAGGCATCCTTGGCATCGATCACATCCTGGCTTTCGCTGTCGTCCGTCATGCGCAGGGCTATACGAAGGTTGGTGTTCGCCCTGATTTCCGGAGAGACCACGCCTCCTGGTCGCTGAGTCGCCAGGAGAAGATGGATGCCCAATGACCTGCCCCTTTGCGCAATGTTCACCAGGCCGGTGACAAAGTCGGGAAGCTCCCTGGCCAGGGAGGCGAACTCGTCGATAATGATCAGCAGACGGGGAATCTCCGCCAGATCAGGGCGGAGCTCCCGGAAGTCCATGTAATCGTCAAGGTCCTTGGCACCGGCAAGAGCCAGAAGATGTTCGCGGTAGTTCAGTTCCGCGCCAAGCGAGACCAGAGCCCTGGTCACCAAATGGTTGTCCAGATCCGTGACCATTCCGACCGTATGGGGGAGCTTGACGCAGTCCTTGAACGCCGCACCTCCCTTGTAATCGACAAGCACGAAGTTCAGCGATTCCGGCCTATTCGCCACGGCCAACGAAGCCACCAGGGACTGGAGCAGCTCGGACTTGCCCGAGCCGGTTGTACCGGCTATCAACCCATGGGGCCCGTCCTTGGCGATGTCAAGGCCGAAGGGGCCGTCGACCGATTCACCGATTGTGCAGAAGGTCGAACGGGGTTGCAGGGCCCATCGGGCTTCGATCTCTTCAGGAGTCGGCGTCAGCTTCAACAGGTCCAGGAGTCTGCTCTGCGAGGGAATGGCGGACTGGCTCTCATCAGGGCTGCCGTCCTCCAAAGGCGCGAGGGACAGCGAAAGGGCATCAAGCCATTGCTGTGTGACCAGGTCGGGCATGATGTCATTGACATCATCAGAGACATTGCTGCGGACCTTCAGCTCGCCAGCCTCCCCCGTCACCACGGTCTGGCATTCCTCAGGCAGGAGCCTCTCATCGATCTCCACGCACAGCATGTACATGCCGACAAGGGGCCCTTCCTTGAGGAGTCTGATAGTGCCAGGCATGGATCTGAGCACATGTGCATGCTCCATCACCACAACTACCGAAGGCCCAGCCCACTTCTGCATGGACTGGGAATGCATCAGCTCCTTACGATCGTCCAGCATGGCGATGAGTTCCGAAATCCTCATCGCTATGTCTTCGATGCCGGTAGCCAATGTGCGTACTGCATTCTGCCCTTGCTGCGGAACCAGCTGCGGGAGCCATTGAGCGAAGGACCAATCAATCTGCGCTGGTATGGGAGCAGGCCGACCCCCTTCTTGTTGCTTTCTGGACCTGGGCGAAAGCAGATATATCGACAAGTCCCGGTCTGAGTGCAGAGCTGCCATTTGAGCGACGATCCACTGCACTGTCGGGAAGATGACTGCTTGCTCACCTGTGCACCCCAGGCATCCGGCAGCCGGCAAATTCACAACGACAGGGAAATGATGGAGCTGCCATGTCTTGACACGCTCAAAATCAAGGTTATCGGGCATTTCCATGGATACATGCGACTTGACATCTCCCGTGCCTATGCGCAATCCAAGCCATGAGTCGTCCGTGGCCCTTCTGTTCCATAGCTGTGCACTATGACTGGCGCAAAGATCAAGCAAGGCTGTAGGATCAGGGTATTCGGCCCGAACATCACTGACTTCCTCTTCAAGCGCATGCTTGGCCTGTTCCTTGATGCGGTCCCGGCTCTGCTCGTAACGTTTGACCTGCGCCTTGTATTTCTTCCTCATGCCGTTATTGCCGGAGAAATACGAAGCTATCATCATCACCGGTGACATGATGCCAAAAGCCAGATAAGAATAATTCTTCAGAATGACCGCCATGCCCACGGACATGGCAAATGGCAACAGGGTCGACAGGATCGGTATAGGGGCCTTGTCAGGACGGGTCGGGGAGCCGGGGAGCGTATATCGTCTGTTTCGTACTTCATTCCTGATCTTCGGCGGCCGGGTATACAGCCAGTGCCCCGGGCTGTCTTCCTTGTCGACTGGCACGGAATCCGGATGCCCCTTGGTCACGCTGATGATGCATTCGGGAAGCACAAGCTCCTGTCCATAGTGCAGCTCGGTCGGCTCTATCAGCTCATGCCCGTCCAGCCAGACATCGGAGTGCAATTGCCGCTTGGGCCTTCGCAGGAAGCCGGCTTTCACCACGGCGCCCTCGCGTATGTTTGGCACCACCATCAGACGGCCATCCGGATGAACGTCAAGAAGAAAATCAGCGCTGATCGACACTTTTTCAGGATCCATCAGTGAACTTATCCTCAAGATACCTGGAAGTACGTCATATATGGCACCTGCATTGAATCCACTGAGAAAGCGCAGCTGAACTGCTGCTGGGTCATCAGCCGGACGAACCCGCGGGTCGACAATCGTCGCTCCCTCGCACAGCAAGGAAATCCATGATCCTTCATGCAGACCTACCTGGTCAACGCTCAGACGCGGGTCCACCCGGCGCCCGTCGATACCGACATCTACCTTCCTGCCTGTTGCTCCCTCTGTGAATCCAGCCAGTGAGGGAAGCAGGTCAGCCAACGACGAGTCTCCCGGCACATCAAAGTAAGCCGTAAACCGAGCCTGCGAGCGGGCATCATGAATATTGACAAGGCCTTTCATGACTCACCGCTCCTGCCTGCCAAATGGATTGCGCCTATAGGCCATTGCTGCATGGTGCCTGACGATCAGAGCCGCAAGGATGATGACCGCCAGCGTCATGAGAATTCCGAGGCAGATGACCAGCACAAAAAGCAATCCGTTCTCACGTATGTATTGCCACCAGTCTGAAGCGACGACCACATCCTGATAGGTAATCAAGGATATGTTGCCCGCCGCATCTTCGGTCCTGACTGTCACCGTGTGCCTATGAGCATCCGCCGGCAGATCAATGGACTGCGCACCTCTGAGGAGCTCATCACCAGACCACCGTCCCTGTGTTTTGCCATCCACATCAATCCGGGCGGAGCGGACTTTCATGTTATCCTTGGCATCTATGCCCACACCATGCCGTTGCCCGTAGTACACTCTGTTGGAGGCAATGCCCAGAGCTGAGACTGTTGGAGCTTGCGAATCCACTGCGAAGTTCACCGAGGCATCCCCCTTGCGCTTCGCATCCTTGTGCTGCATGGTATTCTCTGACAGATTCCCTGCTCGATCAGTGGATGTGAACATCAGGCGGTAATAGCCGTCGCCCTTAAATAACCTGGCAGGAATTTCATAGGTTCGTTTGCTCCATCCACTTTCGCTATCGTCGACAATCCGATAATCGGATCCGGGAACAGCATGGATGCTTCCGTCCTTGGCCAACCTGATGGCTGACTTACCCAAATCAATGCCGCTGACATTCAGCTCGGTGACTTCGATAGGCACCGCCTTCTTTAAATACGCACCCCTGACCGAGGACGTTCCCGCTGAAAACAGGTAGGTCGAACCGAACCTGTTAACCGAGAAGGTCTTGCTCACAGATGTGGAATTACCGGCCATGTCTTCGCTTGTTGCAGTCAGCGTGTATACATCGTCGTTTGCTACCTTGCGCTTGAAATCAGGAATATCGACCGTTCGGGTGTTATCGTCCTCATGCTCGTTCGGATCCAGGTCAGCGGATTTGACCTTGCCCCGCCTGTCCCCGACAAGCGCATAGGTCGTTCGGCTCTGGTCCATATTCGTGTCAGCGACCTGTATTCGTGGCGCCACCGTGCCCGCATAGGCTGTCTTGTCCTCCACTTTTTCGATATGAAGATCGGGCTTGGTCATATCGATGACGAATTCCGGCTCCTTCACCGCCTCCGCAGTGTTTCCGGCCAGATCAGTGGCATTGGCCTCGAGCGTGTAATGGTACTCACCCTTGAACGATACCTGCTGGACCAGGGTGTACTCCTTGGGATCTCCTACATACGACCAGCCATCACCCGAAGAGGCCGGAACCTCATGGCCGGCATCATCCTTGGCCGATGTCGTTACCGTCGATTCCCCCCTGCTGAAATTACGCTCCACCAACTCGATGGTGGCCACCCGGGGAGCCTTATAGTACATGCCATTTTTAGAGTCATTGTTGTCGAATTTCAGTGAGAGCACCGGCCTGGTTGTGTCGATGACGAATTCATCATGGAATGCAACCGCTTGGTGTTCGCCTGGGTCGGTCAACGAGGCATCGACGGTCCAATCTCCATCACTCTCACAGGCCAGCTTTGCCAGATAAGTGTGCTTATCGCCGCTTGGGTTTGAAAAATCCTTGGCGGCAAGTCGGGCCCTGCGACCATCAACATTTGATTCAACGATGATGCGCCCGCCGTCCTTCGCACTTATGAAATCAAAGTTCGACTCGTCTACAACAATGGTGGCCACCCTATTGGCCTTGTAATACTTGCCGTTTCTGACATCATTGTTGTCATAGGTCACAGTGATCTTCGGACCGGCAAGATCGAGGGCAGCCCCCGTATATCCCTGGGCATCGTTGACTATGTCGCTTTGATCGCCGCCATATGAATTCAGCGCATGAGTCGATGAGGGGTTGCCGGCTAAATCCTTGACGGCTATCGATGTGGTATCAAACCTGAGACGCTGGCTGTCGGCGTTCATGTCGAAAGCAATGACTTCATCAGATTCGAATCGCAAGGTGGATTCAGGGGCCTGCGCATCCTTAGGGGCCAGCCAGGGGTCATACCCAAGCATAGGAGTCGCCTCATCCCCCTGGTAATCCGTAAACGACGCGCTCTTCTCATCCACACCGGAAACCTGGTCTTTAACACCGTCCAGGGACACATGCAGAGGCGATGTAGGGAATATCCATTGCCAATGATGGGGGGTGGTCGCCGATAAGTGAAGACTGCCCAGCTGGGGACCCGTATAGTCAATGACGAACTTACGCTGGGCTGCAGCGAACCGGCTGCTGTCGCACTGGAGGCCAGCATAGGATAGCGTCAACTCATACACCCCCTCATGGGGACGGTTCTGGTTGGCGGAAGAACGGGGAACCCGATATCCTCGGAACACCCAGGTGTCCGGACTCGCGGAGTCAGGAACCCAGGCGTCAGGTTCGAACGACACTGCGGGGAATGGTGTCGGAGCGGCCGGACTGACGGAGCCATGGAAGAAATTCTTATTGCTCTCGTCACCGACAGCCTGATACAGCGGGAACCACCTGTCTTTCACTTTGAAGTCGACAAGCGCTTCGCCTCTGAAGTAGTATGCAGGATTCGTGGAAGCGGGATTGGACTCGGCCTGTCTAAGTATTATCTCAGCCGTCCTCTGATTCTGAGGGTTGTCGATCACCAGGGCATCGTAGGCTTCATTGAAGCCTCCGGCATCAGGGTACTTGTTGACCAACTCGTCGAGGCTGATTTTCAGCACATTCCGCGCCCGGTCACTATCACCGCCATTGACCGGATGCTCTGCCCAATCAGCAACAGTCAGCACGATTTTCGACAGATCGTATAAACCTTCGTCTTTCAGATCGATCTTGAACCAGCCGGATTCATCCACCGGTAAAGTCATGTTCCTTGCAGCAGAATCGCCAATGGCATTGCCCTGCAAATCGGTTGGAGCAGGCATGGAAATCTGGACCGTGCCATGGCAGGTGCCCGCAGCGCAATTCCCGGCAATACCTGATGCTCCCTCCTGCGAGGCTCCCGGGACTTCATCAGCACCCACCTGCTCCTTTGGCAGAAGATCCTGAACCCTGAACCGGATATGATTTTGTCCGGGACTGGTCACAATGGTCTTATGGGAACCCTTGATAGGGAATCTACGGATTATCTTCAATCCGTCACCACGCGGACCCTCAAATCCGTCTGCCACAGGAGCGCTGGTATCTATACCAAACTGAGTCCTTGAGGAAGTGAACCAAGCAGGCATAATATCCGCATTGAGCACAAAGGTGTATTTACCGTTGGTCGGATAGGACCCGCTGGCTCCATTGATCTGCTCGACACTGTCGTCACAGGCCAGACTCCACGTCCAGTTTTCGTCGCGATTCTCGGTTATGTTGGATTCCCCCACCTTGCAGGCCGTCTTGGCCTCGTTGGACCCATTTGGCAGATCATCGCGCCAATATTTCAATACGCCGACATTTCTGCGGGGATCATCGGCCAGCGTATGGAGGTAGTAGGCCAAATACTGGTCTTTGGTCTGCACGGCCAAGCGGACATCTGAATTGAAATAATACCTGTCCAGTCCACTGCCGGAGGGGGCAGGAGGCACAGCACCTGGCTTCCTGGGAGCGTCGGAGGAACGACTCGCAACCGCAATCCTGGGCTCCCCGATTGTTTCATAGCTGACATCAATCAGAAGTTTGCCAATCATTGCATTCGTGTCAGGAGACTTGGAGCGATCCGTCTGTCCACTCTTGAGGGGGAAGAGGTCATCTTCATTGCCGGCTTTATCAACGACTTTGGCCTTTATGGCGCTGAAATCGTAATATCCGGAGGATCGGAAATCCACGTCATAGTATTCGCCCTGTTCATCAGAACCTGCGGAGACAGAGTAATCACAGTCGTCATCGTTCCGAACGCCGGTGTCAGCAGAGCACTGTTTCAACGGAACCGGAGTCCGGGGATTGCCTTGACTGTCGACACCGTCATAACGACTCCCTTCCAATATGAGCCTTGCCAAGCCGGAGGCGAAGGGATCGCTGGGACCGTCATTCCTGATTCGTTGCGGGTAGTGTTGGCCGCCATTCGGATCGACGATTGGTCTGGATGGAAGAATATCCTTGGCCCTCAGCCTGATGACGCGATCCCTGAAGGCCATGACTCCGTCGGAAACGGGGAAATCAACATCTTCAGGGTGTGATTCAAGACCGTGGGACAAATAGCTGGCTGAAGTCAGCATAGGCTTTTCAGTGTCATAAACGAATGAAAGGTAGTTGTGATCCTGCCCGGCATCCGCTGGATGCAGATAGCGGGCGATCTCCTCTTGGGGGCGGGCCTCATAACGGGCATTGGAATTGTATGGCGGCCTGTTCACCTCGGCTTTACATGATTGATTGAGCACCTTCCAGACCCCTGAGTGATCTCCATGGCCCTTGTCGATTTTGGCATCTCTTTGCGAATATGAGGTGTTGGGCCCGCAAGAGAAGCTGGCGGGAGGCAGATGATTGGGGTCATCGGCCTGGCTATGCTGAGGAATCCGACTTATGGTCATGAGAGCAAAATCGGCATTGGAATTCGCCCTTTTATAGTTGTTGAAGGCAATGTTGACTATACGGTCCAGCCACGGGTCGCGTGACGAAAGAGATACTGTGTCAACCTTGCTGAAATAGCCAGAAAGCGGGTCGGCCTTCGGAGCTCCGGATACCCATAGTCTGAGGCTTCTGTCAGTTGTTGAATCCACAATTATGGAATCGGGGTGTTGAGCAAAATCGATATCCTTACCTTCGCTATCGACCGCAGCCATATCTATAGAACTGAGCGTTTCTGAAAAGTCTCCGCTGAGGCTCTCGGCCTTCCCGCTTTCATTGTTCGAGGTTAATGTATAGCTGAATTTCAGCTGACACTTGTCCAACAAATATTCCTGGCCATCATGGGAGTTGCCTCCGCCATCGGTGTAGCTAAGCGTATAGGTCCGGGAAGGCTGTTGTCCGGGATCGTCGCTTTGCTGCAGGACCGGACATGGTCCCTTGCCGGAGATACTGATGCCTTCTATTGCCAGCGAGCCATCCTTTGAAGATTGCCAATCGACACCATCCGCCGAACGCGGAGTGATAGTCAACGTAACAGAACGCGGCCCTGCGGCAATCCATGTTTTTCCGTCTGTAAGGTCATCTTCGGACTTCATCTGCCGATAAGTCATCGATACGGATATGCGGTCCTTGGCGCTCTTCTTCTCCGCCGCCAAGGCACGGGTGGGGAGCAATAGCTGCCATACGAGCAAGGTGAGACAGAACAGAACTGAAAAACTCATGATGCAGCAGAAGACCTTTATCGCCTTAGCGCTTTTTACGGACTCCACCATGGTGTCAAAACCTTTCTGCAAGCGTGGTTTGGGCCTCATCATCGCGAGCGCTTGTTTCGGCATGCTCATGGCCGATCAGAGAGGTCTGCTGCTCGTCATCATCAACCCCTGATGATTGAGCGCTCACTTGCCCGGATTGTGAAGAAGTATCGGCCGAATGTACCACGAATTCGACCGGATGCTCGCGGGAGGATGCGAAATCCTGACTGTTCCCAATTCCTGGGTTGAAACTCAGATCGCCAGTCTGCAGTTGTGAGCCGGCCATTGCCCATGTACCTGCCCTGGCTGTGCGCATCTGTTCAATTTCAGTAGCCGCGCTGCGGCCAGTAAGGGCATCCCGCACCTGGCGTATATGCAGGACCCTATAGAGCACAATCGCGGCAACCACCAGAACCAGGGCAACCGCCAGAAATACCAGAGCCAGCATTCTCCAGGTCCAGGTGCTCATCGCTTATCCCCCTTGATATCCACAAAGGCGTTGTCTATAGAGGCGTGCACCCGTTTTGAGGATTCATTGGCCTCGTTTTTTCTCTCGTCAAGCAACGCAGTCGTAGGGGTTACCGAGGCGGCTAAGGAGATAGACCGATCCGCCAAGGCATTCATCTGATCCTTGCCAATGCCATCCGCTCTGAACTTCCTTGGAAAGATCTGCAAGGCGTCCAGCGTCAGATTGGCGGCCTCCAATCGAATAACGTCATTGCTTTCATGACGGGACGCATCCAGCAATTGTTGCAAGCGTCTTGCATACGGTTTGTATTTGCCGGCATCCGATCCCTCATTGATGAGTGGAACGATTTGCGTATTGAAATCTGCCATGCCTGCGTAGATATCCGCGAGTTCAGCCTTCTTGTAATCCTTGTTCTTGGCTGCCTCATGCATCCAAGGAGAGGCCGCCCTGATGCGTTCCATCCTCATTGATTCCTGATCCGTCATAGCGGAGCCTGAGGCTGTTTTGGCTTCTTTAGGCACCTTGAAGTAGTACCAATACAGCTTTCCTGTTTCATAACACAATCTCGACCAGTCCCCGGAATGTTTACGCAGAGAATTGCTGTGCTCTGTGATTACAGCATTGAATGTGCGCTCCTCTTGTGAATCGAATGCACCGTCTGCCGTATACAAACTGATCAACCCCATATACGGGTCGACAGAGTCCGGTTTGATGGAGGCAGCATGGACAAAATCGTTTTCGGCTCTAGCGCTGACCGTAGTCTGAGCGGCTTGGTCCATCCAATAACTGAAGTCGCCATTGCGCGTTTTATACACCATGCCCAGCGAACATGCCGAAAGCCCAAAACAGACCGCTGAAGCAATTATGACAGCGATGAACGCACGCCATTTCCTGGTGAGCGCTTGGCGATGAACCTCATCAACCTCCTTGTAATGTCTCAATGCATAAGCCATCTGAGCACAGTTCTGGAATCTTGCCTCAGGGTTTGTCTGAGTCGCAACAGATATGATCTCTTCAAGGCCAGCAGACAAAGAGGGAACGATTTCCCGGATTGGTTTGAACGATCCAGAACGCGGGTGTACGCCTGTCAGCAGGTTGTATAGTGTCGCGCCCAAAGCATAAATGTCGGTGCGCTGATCCACATGACCTGTCTCGCTGAATTGCTCGGGAGCACCATAACCTTGCGTGCCCAACTGTCTGTCGTCCCCGATCAGTGAGGACCGGTCATCATCAGCTCCCATTTCAATGGCAATACCAAAATCTATCAGTTTGATGGCTCCGTTTGGGGTTACCATCACGTTCGATGGCTTCATATCACGGTATATGACCGGGGGCTTCCGGCTGTGCAGGTAGTTAAGTGCATCGCATAGCTGGATACCCCAATCAGCTACACGGTCTTCAGGCTGCGGTCCCTCGTTTTTAAGGATATCCGCGAGCGTCCGGCCCTCCACATAGTCCATGACGACATACAGCGTGCCATGGTCATCGATCAGATCAACAATCCGAGGAATAGCCGGATGGTCCAAGCGCTTGATCATATTGGCTTCAACGGTGATGCTCTTGATAATCATGTCCCGCTTCACGGGATCAGTTACCTGTCTGATCTCCTTGACAGCCCATTGCTTGTTCAATGATGTATCCAATGCAAGATAGACAGTGGACATTCCGCCCCTGCCTATCTGCGTCAAGATACGATACCTCCCGCCGATTACCGTATTCTCAGCAGCCACATCTCTCTCCAGCTATTACACGTATTTTGAGTCATTGACCAACTTCGTAACAGAAACCGCATTGTTCAAGAATCAGCCATCGTCCCGATTCCGACATCAATGTGGAATCAAGCCGACCCCTCAATCCTCAACAAGGCTTCTGATTCCTGCGGAGGACGCATGCACGCGAACATCACAGTTTGGCAATCCAAGATTGTTTATTCCGCTGGCAAGTACACAACCGACAGACTGATTCTCGTAACACAACAGCGAGCCATTGGAGAGAGGCAATCGCGGTTCCTTCTGATCATGGCTAATGAGAAGGAACCGCGATAGGCCTAGACAGCTCCATCGCCCGCGATGTCTTGTCTTAGAGACAAGAATGCCAAAATGCACCTATACACGTCTTAAGCAACTATGCCCCACCTGCTAACACACCCGCAGGCGCAAAGGCGCATATTTCCCTCGCAGACAGAGGTTCTATTGCAAAGAACTGGCCAGCTGGCTATCCAGATCAGACAGCGACTGCTTGGTCTTGTTCAGGAAGTCCTCCATGCCGTTCAAACCATCGACGGTCTGGGTGGCTCCTTTTGTGAATTCCTCATAAGACTGCTGGAAAGCGCCGGAGGCACGGTCCGTCACGAATCCGCTTGCGACAAGGGCATCAATCTTGCTCTTCAAGGCATTCAATTCGGAGACGAGTGTATCGTGCCCATTCTTCAAATCGTTGACAGCGCCGTCCAAATCACCATAAGTAACCGATACATTTGCCATAGCATTCCCTCCTATGCACGAATCAGCTGAAACATACCGCTAAAAAACAATCAGCTTCCTCAACCGACAAGAAAAGTTTATCACGGACCGGGCATTTCGCCTAATCAAGATGGCACTCGAATCCGCAAAATTGCAAAAATATTGGTTTTTATGACCCGACTACCTTCCGGAATCCCGCCGACATTGGTACCACATCCGCCGGGCTATCGCTATGTCCGCATTTTGGACAGATGGACCACTTCGTCCATGTGCTATATGAGCGGGAGGCTTCTTCACCCCCGGTAGCCGTCAAGGCAAGCGCCTGCAGCCATGATGCCCATGAACTCTTCTTGAGAGAGAAGTAGGCCCTCGATCTGGGAGTGAGGATGGACAGCGCCCTTTACAGCGCCCGCACCATTGGCATCATCCACTGCATGCCAGCCGGAGAGCCAATGAGACAAATCGGGGCAGGTCCCCGTCTGGTTAACCTCCAATCAATCCGCAACGACAGCCAAGCCGGAAACATCTGGAATCCGCGGAAATCCAAGAGGATGATCAAAATCCAGTGACGGACCATGGATATCGGGAAGACCAGGGCCACAAACCAGCGAGAGGATTCAGCCAACAACAAGCAACGGTTTGCTCCCATCTGCTGCGCCCGGCGACGTGGCTGGAGAGAAGGGGCGATGGCATCGTCGCTTTCAGAACTGATTCAGATCAGCCCGGCAGCCTTCATGCCCTTTCGAGCAAGAGCCACCTGATCCTCATCGGGACCCAGATTGGGCAGCCTCATGGCGGTCTGATCCAGCCTGCCGGCCGCCTTCAGGGCAGCCTTGGCCATGACCGCCTGCTGCCCCTGGCCGTTCAGAGCCTGGACCAGCGGGTCCAGACGCACGGCCAGATCCCGTGCGCCATCTAGGTCCCCGGCATCGAAGTCGTCGGCCAGACGCTTCATCGGTCCGGAGGCCACGTGGGCAATCACCGAAATGACGCCGACCGCACCCAAAGCCAGGAAAGGCAGAAAAAGCCCGTCATCACCTGAATACCAGGTCAGGCCGGTCTCCCGACGTTTGCGGGGCATGGAAGCCAGGTCGCCCGTAGCATCCTTGACGGCCTCCACATGCGGCAATCCGGCAAGACGACGATAGGTATCCACAGTCACGTGCAACCCGGTCCGTCCAGGCACATCATAGAGGATAACCGGCCGATCAGCCGACCGGCAGACCGAACGGAAATGCGCCACCACACCATCCTGGGAAGGCCGCGAATAGTAGGGCATGACCACCAACAGGGCATCCGCCCCGGCCTCCTGGACCATCTCCACCATGCGCACCGTGTGCGCCGTGTCATTGGAGCCCGCACCCGAAATGACCGGCACATCGACGGCATCCTTGACGGCCTTGACCAGGTTGACCTTCTCCTCCATGTGGGTGACGGGAGACTCGCCTGTGGTGCCGTTGACCAGGATGCCGTCGGCCCCATCGGCCACCAGGGTGCGGGCCAGATTGGCGGCAGCCTCGTAATTCACGGATCCGTCTTTGTTCATAGGCGTGACCATGGCGGGGATCACCCGGCCAAATGGGGCAGAAGGAAGCAGATGGGCAACGGTCTCAGTCATATCTTCACGCTCCTTGCAGACGGGGATGCTCTTGCGGATATCAGAACAGATAGTGGTCCAGGCCTACAGTCAGTCCGGGAATACTCCCAGCACGGCGCACGGCCAGGAGGACTCCGGGCATGAAGGAGACGCGCTCAAAGCTGTCTGCGCGGATGGTCAGTTGCTCGCCGGGGTTGCCCATGAGGATCTCCTCGTGCGCGTTCAGGCCCCGCAGCCGGACGGCATGCACATGAACACCGTCAACCACCCGGCCCCTGGAAGCATCAGCCTGCTGGGTCGCGTCGGGCATGGGACCCATGCCAGCCTGACGGCGGGCTTCGGCAATGGCGGAAGCAGTACCCAGAGCCGTGCCAGAGGGGGCGTCGACCTTGTCGGGATGGTGCATCTCGACCACCTCGGCCGACTCGAAGTAACGGGCTGCCATGGCTGCGAATCGGTCAGCCAGCACCGCAGAAATGGCGAAGTTGGGAGCGATGAAAACGCTGAGCCCGGGATGTCCGTCCAGGGCCTGCCTGACCTGGTCCAGGCGCTCCTTGGTCCAACCGGTGGTGCCGATTACGGAGTGGACCCCCTGCCCTATCAGGGTCAGGGTGTTGCTAAGGACGGCATCGGGGCTGGTGAAGTCGACCGCCACATCCGTGTTGCTCGGATTGATGGCCGCCGGATCATCGCCCGGGCCCAGCAGCAGGGCCGTCTGCATATCCTGCGCGTCATTCAGAGCACGCACCACCTCGGTTCCCATGCGTCCGTCTGCGCCCAGCACCGATACGCGAATCATCGGCTGCCTCCTTCTCGACTGTTCATTTCATTTCACTGTGCATTTTCGGTCTTTTTCACGACCATACCCCTCCTGCGGCTCCTGGCCCAGCCCAACAGGGCCAGAGGGACAGCGCAGCAGGTGACCACCGCCGGAATGGTCATGCCGCCGTGGGGTCCGAACTGATCCAGGGCGACTCCAGCCAGGGTGGATCCCAGGGAGGTGCCGATGGATCCGCCGGTGGACAGCCAGGAGAGCCCCTCGGTCAGGGCCCTGGCATCCACGTTCTCGCGCACGATCAGGTTGCCGGTGGCGAAGATGGGCGAGACGCACAGGCCGGTCAGCACCTCGGCCAGACCCAGCAGGATCAGATTGTCCATGACCAGGCGAAAGACCACATAGCCCAGGGTCAGCAGCACCAGGAAGGTCGTCAGATAGCGCCAGCGGGATCCTTTGAGCCTGACCGAGCCGAAAATGAGCGCCCCGCACAGGGAACCCAGGGCGAACAGGGCCAGCTGCAGACCCACCGCACCCTCGCGGCCCATGGACTTGGTCAGGGCGGTCACCGAGACGTCCACCGCCGAGAAGCTCATGTTGAAGACGACGAAGATCACCACCAGCAGAAGGATGCCCGGGTAGACCAGAGCCGAGCGGGAGCCCTGGTGGCTGTCAGTGTCACTGGGCAGGACGTCCCCATGGGTGTCCACCGGCGAATGATCCGCCGCAGACTGGTTAACGGTCTCCATACGAACGACGGCCGGAGGCTCGGTGGAACGCATGGCGAAGAAGGTCAGTCCGCCGGCCAGCAGGGCCAGGGCAGGCAGGTAGAGCTGGGAGACCGGGCTGACCGAGGTTGCCAGGTAGGCGGAGAGGATGGGGCCCAGGATGAAGACGCACTCGTCCAGGCCAGACTCCAAGGCGTAGGCGGTGTTGAGCAGATTGGTCTTGTCATCGCGCAGCACCCAAGCCCAGCGGGTGCGCACCAGGGCTCCGAAGGCGAACTGGGTCAGGCCCATCAGGGCCGCCAGCACAAAGAGCACTCCCAGGGGAACCCGGCGCATGGCACCCACGGCAAATCCCAGGATGGCCAGAGCCTGCACGATCAGGGCGGTCACGCCGACCCGACGCTGGCCGAACCGGTCGAACAGGCGGGCGTAGAAGGGGGTGACCAGGGCCGCGCAGAGCGTGTAGACGGCACTCATCAGACCGGCCGAGGTCCAGTTGTCATAGATGTGGTTCAAGGCCAGTACGATGCCCAGACCCATCATGCCCAGGGGCAGGCGGGCCAGAACGGCCGACAGGCAGAAGCCGGCGGCGCCCGGATAGGTGAACAGGCGCAGGAAGGGGGATTTAGCGGCCGCCACGGTCACCGTCCTTGCCCAGCTGGTCGCTCACACGGCCGCCGTAGATGAAGATGTCGTCGATTCCCTCGAAGAACTGCGGGTCGTCGGAAGGGTCGCGCCCGGCGAAGGCTGCATGGTCCCGCCCCTTGAGCTCGGCCAGCCGCTCCATGCCCTGGTGATCGTAGAAGCCCACATCGCAAGAAGAGTCCGTATGCAGGTAGAAGCGCTCGATGCCCGCCTGGTCCAGATGCTCCAAGGTGTCACGCCACAGTGCACCGCCCACGCCGCGGCCCCGGGCACGGCTGGAGACCAGGAAGAGCCTCAGTTCGGCCTGGGGCGGGACTGCCAAACCGCACTTCTCTTCCAGCTTGACCTCGGTCAGCTGCCACTGGCGGGCTCGGTCCAGGGTCTGAGCGCCCAGCGTCGTGGCGGACAGCTGCTGGTCCACTCGGTCCAGCTCCTCTTGGGCCTGGGGGAAGCACAGTTCGCCACGCCCCTCGGCCAGCAGGGTCACCCCCAGAAAGTTCTGCCCATCAACGGCTATCCGGGCCCTGGTGGCACCCACCAGGTAATGCAGGATGAAGTGGGCGGCACTCAGCCGCGAAACAGTCCCTTCAGGATCCTCCTGCACCTTCCAGGTGGCGTCGAAGGTCCCCACCAGGTCGGGCATATCCGCCCAGACCATAGGTCTTATTTCCACGCTCCCCCTCCGCTGGGAGGCCTGGTCGTGACTACTGGACGTTGTCATCTGTCTCATTGCTCCATTCGGGCGTGCCCGGCCCCTCGACGGCCCTTGGCCGTCTGCCGATCGCCTGCTGTTCATGATTGCTGATGCGCGGCACCCATCGCCCTTGTCCGGCGGGGTCTGCTGCAGACTCAGTCCTCGTCCGACTGCTCGGGTATGCCCTCGGCCAGGGATGTGAGAATTTCTTCTTCGGTCCTGGCACGGGCCCTGATGAGTCGATCCTGGGGCCGGTCTTCGCTTACATAATAAAGGCAGGCGTCGATGGTCGACAGGCCGATACCCTCCAAGCGTGACAGGAGCAGCCGGTAGAAGTCCAGCTGAACCAGACGGCGGTTGGTCGACTCCTCCCCACGGGGTCGGGCTCCGGTCTTCCAGTCCACAATCGTGTAGCGCAAATCCGGGCGATCCGGGTCCAGTCCGCCTGCGAAGACCGCATCCAGCTTGCCCTTGACGATCTGGCCTGCCAGCACCGCGACGATGGGCCGTTCCACCCAGACGGGGGTGCGCTGGGCCCAATCGGACTCAGCCAGTCGCTGCTCCCAGGTCAGCAGACGGGCCTTAACGGGATCGGTCTTGGAATCCAAGGACTCCCGCTCCTGGTCAAGCCCGGCCAGCATGCGGGCCCTCTCAGCCATGGCACCAGGACCCAGCGGACCATCAAGCAGATTCGGTGCTTCCGCCTGATCCGGCAGGTCCACCAGTCCTTGGGGGGCGGAAATGTCGGGAAGGATGAAGCGCCTGGCCCAGTCGTGGAAGCGGGTGCCCGCCTCGGCCTGCGGGGAGGCCACCTTGGGTATGGGTCTGACCAGCCCCTGCCAGTAATCCCTCTCCATCTTGGGATCGCCCCCTGCCGAACCGGCCTGGATGGCGGTGACACTGCTAGCCCCATGCCCCAGGATCCGACGGCCGGTGCGCCGCAGCAGATCCAGGTCCGTGAGCAGCTGGTCGTCAGATACCCCCAGACGACCCGTGCTGACCTGGAGGACACGGACTGCATTGGCATAGAGCCCGTCATCGCCCTCCTCAGGGATCTCCTGGTCGCCTGGTTCCCCGGCGCGCGCCCAGGCGGCCGAGCGATTCAGGGCTTCGCGTGTGCGTGCATTCAGAACCGGAGGCCAGAGCGCCTGATCACGCTCGCCGTCTCGGGCGGCGACCTGGTCCACCTCTTCCAGGGCACGGTCAACGATGGCCTGACGGTAGGACTGGGCGTTCTCACCGACAAAGAGCCCCAGGGGTGGCGTTGGCTGACCCTCCTGGGCATCCTCTGCCTGCTCCAGCTTGATCGCATCGGGCTCTTCTTGGAAGAGCTCCACCAGTTCGGTCCAGAAATTGGAGGCCTTATCCGGGTCCGGAGCCGGCGTGTTCAAAGCAGCAGACTCCGCCTGGGAATCCTGGCTGAAGGTCAGCAGAAGATCATGCCGGGCCCTGGTCGCCGCCACATAGATCAGCCGTCGCTCGTCGTCCAGCAGCCGACGGCCGTACTGTTCGCGCTGAGAGGGGGCGATGGCATCAGCCCGGACAGGGCGGGCCTGGTCATCAAGCCCGCTCTCCCGAGACAGGCCCATGGCCTCCTCCTCCAAGCCCGCAAGGTCCAGCCGACCCAGCAGGTCTTCGGGGTCAGCTCCCAGGGGGGCATCATGAGGAAAGCGGGGCAGGATCATGGCATCAGCCCGGACCGGCACCGGCACGGACTGGGGATCGACCAGCCAGGTACGAGCCGTGCAGTTGTACTGGTAGACCGGGCCATCCGGGGATTGGACAACCGGCTGGTCCGAGGCTGGCTTGACCGTGAGCCGGTCGCCCTGGCTGCTGGGGAATGCTCCACGCTTGAGCCCGACCACCGCTACGGCATCCCACTCCAGACCCTTGGCCTGGTGGACGGTCATCAGGGCCACGTCGGCCTGTCGGTCGTCCCCGTCAGTGGGCATTTCAGGGCTCTGGTCCAGGGAGGACAGCCAGGAGACGAACCCACGTAGGCTGGGCCCCAGGCCCTGGGGCAGCTCGGACAGATAGACATCCACCTGGTCCAGCAGGGCCTGAATGCCTGCCTTGGCCTGGCTGGGCTCCAGAGGACGTTCAGGATTGGCCAGGGAACGGGCCAGCACCAGGTCAACGTCCAGGTCCAGGGCACGGATGGCGGCGATGACCACCTGGCGCAGGGGGGCCGAGGACTCGGCCTGGACCTGGCAGATGACCCGGGCGGCTTCGGCGGCCAGGACCCGTCCCCTGGCAGAGAGCCCGGAGTTCTTCAAGAGGTCTGGCAGGTCATCACGCAGAAGCAGGTCCACCAGGAAGACGTCGTTGGGAACCTGGTCACGGTAACGGTGTAGATCCTCGCGACGGCGGCGCGGATCGGGGTCGGACTCGACCAGGCCGGCCCGGACCAGGGCCCGGTACTGGCTGTCCTCGTTGACCTTGGCGGCCAGGGAGGCCAGAGCACTCAGATCGGCCGCGTCCATGCCGAACCGGGCCGAGGCCAGCAGGCGCATCAGGGAATCGCTGTCGGTGTGGTCGCATATCAGGGAGAGCAGGGCCCGCAAATCCATGACCTCGGGCCGGTCGAAGAGAGAGGAGTACCCGACGACCTGGCAACTCAGTCCCGCAGCCTCCATGGCCTGACGGTACCTGGGCAGGGCGGCCTTGGAGCGGAAGAGGACAGCCACGTGCGGCGCGTCACCTTGGTTGCCATAGAGCTCGCGGGCTCTGAGGGCGAACCTGACCACGCCATCGATCTCCTGGCCACCGGTGCTGTAGCCCAAGAGACCCACGGTACCCGGGTCAGCGTCCTCACGAGGACGGAGCCTGGCCACGTCCACCTCGCGCAGTTCCGCTTCCGACCGGCTCTCCTGGCCCCGATGGCGCAAGGGGACGGTCAGCTGGTTGGCGGCCTTGAGCACCCAGCTGGAGTTGCGGAAGGTGCGCGACAGGGTCAGCGGGTCCTGGTCCTGCGAGCGCCCAAAGGCTGTCACGCCAGATAGAGGACCACTGCCGGAGTCGGGTCGGTCGGCCAACATGCCGAACTGGGCCTGGAAGGTGCGGAAGGCCCCGGGACTGGCCCCACGCCAGGCATAAATGGACTGGAAGGGGTCGCCCACGGCGGTCACGGCCGACCTGCCGGGAGCCTGGTCCGCACTCCCCTGATTCTCCTGCCGATTCTGCGGGTGGAAGATAGCCGCCAGAAGCAGGGCCTGGGTGGTGGAGGTGTCCTGGTATTCATCTAGAAAGACGTGGCTGTAGCGGCGTCGCAGCTGGGCGCTGATGGAGGGGAAACGCTCGACCAGCTGGAAGGCGGCCAAGGTGAAGTCGCCGAACTCGGCCATGTTGGCCTGGCGCTTGGCACGCTGGTAGTCCTGGACAAGGGTCAGCAGCTTCTCGCGTGTCAGGACGGCCCGTCGCATGGCATCCACCCGGTAGAGGCGAATACTCTGCCGCTTGTCTCGGAAGTCCTTGATTTTACCCTGATAGTGCTCGTCGGTCTCCTTCTTGCTTCGCTTGGGCGGTGACGTGCTGACTGTGGGCTCGGTGTCCGGCACAGGCTGGTCGCCGATGAGCTGGTCCGCACGATCCACAAAGGCACGGTCCCAGGCGCGGATTCGCTCCACAGCCTGGTCGAAATCCGGGCAGTCGCTGCTGATCATGGAGGTGGTCACCGCCCCGGTCAGCCCCAGAACCCGGTTGACCGTGGTCGAGAAGGTGGCGGAGCCCAGGTCGTCGGAGTCGCCATCCTGCGCCGAGGAACCGGCGGGAAAGATCAGATCCAGATGGTCGGCGACCACCTGGGAAGCCAACTGGTAGGCTCCTGCCGAACTCAGGGGACGGGTGTCCTGATCCATACCCACCAGTAGGCCGTACTGGCGCACGATGGACTGGAAGAAGGCGTCATAGGTGGACACGGTCGGCTTGAGGAAGTTGCGTTCGGGATCCATGCCCGAGGCGCCTCCGCCCTGGTCGCGTCGGATGACCGCCGCACCCACCCTGGACTGGAGTTCGGAGGCAGCTTTGCGGGTAAAGGTCAGTCCAAGAATCTGCTCGGAGGGCACTCCGCGACGTATCAGGGCGATGATCCGGCTGGTCATGGTCATGGTCTTGCCCGAGCCGGCGCCAGCCACCACCAGAAGATCCTCATTGACATCCGCATCGACGATGGCGGACTGTTCGGCAGTCTGCTTCATTCCTGATCCTCCAGTAGATTGGGCGCCACCAATTGCCATGCCTGACATTCCTGGCCATTGCTGGCCCGATGGCAACGGGCAGGGTCAAAGACCGCATCATCCCGGCCAGCCGTCAGCTTGACCCCGGCAGCGAAGAAGACCCTGGCTATCATGGTCAGCCCCCATACAGCCTGGGAGGAGACTCTGGAGGCTCGGACCATGGCCCACAGGTCCGCATCCACCCCGGGCGGAACTTGATCCGGCAGGTCCGCAGGCTCGGCCTTGGACTTGAGCGGGGAGGGCATGCCGGTTCTGGGCTGAGCGACAGTGACCAGCCTGTCACGCTCGAACAGTGGCGGCTGGTAGGCCATCTCCTCCCGGCGCAGCCCCGTCTGCACATCCTTGGGCGGGGCCTGCAGCTGCAAAAGCAGGGACTGACTCAGCTTCATCCCCTCGGTCCTGTCCAGATCGGGAGCCTGGGGCAGGCTCCAGGCAGCCCCCACCTCCGGGCTGCTGCCGGGTGTGGGCGGGAAGGCCAGGCCCAGCTGATAACAGACCAGCTGCAGATCGTTGAAGAGCTTTCCCTGGGTATAGGGGACCCTGCCGGTCTTGTAGTCCACCAGCCGCAGACGGATGCCCTCGGGCAGGGACCTGACCTCCAGACGGTCTATGCGGCCGGTCAGCCTGACCGTGGTCCTGGCATCCAGGGCTGAAGGGAAGCCGTCGACCAGGCCGGACATCAGGGCGAAGAGCCCGTCGGCATCCAAGGGCTTGTCAGGGAAAGTGGCCTTCCAAAGAGGGACCAGGTCCTCCATGGACAGGCTGACATCGAAGGATCGCTCGCTCTGCACACCCAGCAGATCACCGACCGGTACCGGGCTCTTGCCATCCAGGCCGTATTCGGAATCCGAGGAGCGGACGAAATAAGAGGCCAGGTTGTCCAGGATGGACTCCACCCGGCTGCTGCGGCCGCGCTGGTCATAGAGCTCGTCTGGGTCCCGCAGGCGTTGTTCCTGGGGAGCCAGATCCTGGTAGATGCCCAGAAGCGCATCCCGCACCTGCTGCTGGCGGGCATCAGGATCGCCTTGGCCGGGACGGTCCAAACCCTGGGCTGTACCCTCGCTAGCCACCTTGTGTATCAGTGAGCCGAACTCCGTGGGCACCCTGGATGGGGATGGGCCGGAGAACTGATCGCCCAGGGCCCACTCCAGGGGGCAGTTCCAGATGGCATCGACCGCCGAGGGCGAGAGCAAAACCACCTGGCGGTCGGATCGGTGTTCATGGCGGTGCTCATGACCCCGGTCACCGTTTTGTATTCGATCTGCCTGCCCGGCTTGATTGACGGAAGCAGGCGCAGGCCGGGAAACATGGTCTCTTTCAGTAACCGATGCGACGCCCGCGGCAGCGGTCACAGCCCTTGACACGGCAGCCTGTTCAACCGAAACCTCTTTATCCGGGACTTGGCCAACTGCGGACTGTTTATCTGGGGCATGCCGATCCAAGGCCGGCCCAACCGTGGACTGCCCGTCTGGGACATGCTGATCCAATGTCGGCTCGGCAACACCATCCTCATCATTCTTGTCATCATTGTTGTAGAGGAAAGGCCAATGCCGTGGATCGGCCGAGTCCTGGCCCTGGTCGGCCAGCAAACGCAAGGTTTGCACGGCATCGTCCACTCGGTCACGGTCGACCTGGTCCTGCGGAAGCAACGCCTGAACAGCCAGGATGGATCGGGCGGCCGCAGTCAGGCCCCTAGGAGACACCTCCAGTCCCCCATAGCGCTCACTGCCGCCTGAGCCAGCGCCGACCATGCTGAACTCGGCCTGACTCATATCGGCGGTGCGTGGATAGCGTTCGGGCAGGTAGCCGTAGAGAAAGTCTGAAGGAACCAGGTCATCGTTCCAGACCGCACTGATGCGCACCTGGGTTCGGGCCCGGGTCAGCGCCTCCAGAAAACCCTTCTTCTCGGCGTAAAGGATGGAGCGCAGGGCAGGATCGTGGCTGAGCGTGTCCGCCAGGGGGTCACCAATGCGGTCGTGCAGGACCAGGTCGGCCAGCTCCTCGGCTCCGAACATGGTGTCGCGGGGAATCAGATTGGGCCAGACACCGTCCTGGACAGCGGGCAGCCAGACCAGGGGCCAGTCGGTGGCCAGAGCAGCAGCGCCGGCGGGTGTGGTCAGAGTGACGGCGTGCTCGATGGGCCCGATCCGCGCCAGGGAGTCGGCCTCGATCTGCATGGTGCGCACCTGGTCCATGAAAGCCTCGACCGTGGGGAAACGACGGGAGCCGGCCGCGTACTGGAAGAGCCGCATGAGCGCGTCCAGACGGTCGTTGGCCTCCTCCCCCTCCTGGGTGGCCATCAAGGCCCTTCGCTGCCAGTCGTCGGCAAGATCCAGGCTCCGCCAGGCCTCCCAGAGCACATATTGGGGCTGACGGTCCTCAAGGACGCTGATGCGGCTGGCTGTCAGATGCAGAACCTGCAGGGCCTTGTCCAGGACCTGAACGTCAGGATCCTCCCGGCGGCCTCCGGCGATGGCGGTCATGGTCTCCAGGATGATTCCCGAGGATCGGTCATCCGGGTCCAGAACCAGCAGGGTCTCCAGGGCTTGGACAGAAAGAATGGCTGGCCGCTGAGCATCCCGGTCTCCCAGATCCACCGGTTGATCGGGGGCCGAGGCAGTGGAGAAGGGACCAGGCCCGCCCCCTGGCTCGGGGGAATCGTGCCCGGTCAACAGGGAGTCGTCAACGCTGATGCCGGATGAATGAACCCGCTGAGCCCGCCGCTCGGCCAGGTCCTTAACCCAGGTCTGCCAGGCCTGTCCCAGGAGCGGCAAATCATTCAAAGTGCCTGATGTGTCCGGATCGCTCCCCTGCTGACCGGACAGGGGGGCCAAGGCGGCCATGGTCTCCATGATGGACTCCAGGCGTTCCATCCTGACGGGACGCTCTGCACGAGCGGCAGTTGCGGGAACCCGGAAGAGGGGGCCGGCCATCAGGGTGCGCAGGCGCGAACGAATCCAGGCGGCCACCTGGACCGGATCGTCCGGGTCGCTTCCGGCGGTAGTGGGATCCAGTACCGACTGGGCTAGCTCGACCAGGGCGAAGAGACCCTGGATGGCAGGCTCCTGGCTGAGCGGACGGGTCACCGAGGAGAAGCGCACCGGCACACCCTGAACGCGCAGCTTACGGCCCAAGGTGCGCAGGGTCATGTTGTCGTGGGCGATGACGGCCATGTCGTTCCAGTCACGCTTCTCGGCCAGAAACTCATGCTTGATTTGCCAGACCAGGTCGTCGTCCTCCTGGTCGGGGGTGTGGAAGAGCCTGGTCTGCACGCTGCCGTCGCGGATGAGACTGTCGCCGTCGGTCAGGGGCGCCACCGGTCCGGCGCCGGGCCAGGCGGGCAGCTTGCCGGGTCTGGTCGGCAGGGGGGTATCGTTCTCCTCGACCCCGGCTATGCCCAGGCTGACCCTGGCAGCCACCAGATCGGCGTAGGAACCCGGAGCCGCCGGGTCGGACCCCTGGCCGCTTTCGGTATGCTCTGCGGCTGCCTTCGGAGCCACCATCCTCCGGGGTTTCAGGGTCACGTTGGCGGCGCCCAGACAGGCGAAGTCCCGGGCCAGAAGAGGGGCGGAGGCACCTCGCATGGGTTTGGACAAGACCGTCAGGCGAGTGGCCAAGAATTCCGGGTAGGAGCCGCGGAAGGACTGGACCGACTGGTCGGGATTGCCCACCAGAAGAAGTCGGCAACCGGCCTGGTTCAAACCCTGCAGCAGGTCCATACCAGCCAGGGTGATGTCCTGCCAGTCGTCCACGACCAGCAGGTCAGGCAGGTCGTCATCAGCCAACCCGTCCAGGCTACGGGAGGCTTCGACCATAAGCATGGAGGGGTCCAGACGGAATTCATTCGGGTAACTCTCGGTGATGCTCTGGCGGTATTCGTCCTCCAGGGCGAAGGCCAACCGCCACTGCAGACCCAGGCGGTCGCGGCGGTCGGGGTCCATGGGCTGGACTGCCAGGGCATCAAGAAGCTGGTCCCGGTCCCCCCTGTCCAGTCCCAATTCCGTCATGCGTGCAAACATGTCCCGCAGCTGGGCGATGAACCTGTCGGCGACCCCGACGACCCGTCCCTGCCCGTCGCCGATCAGGACGGAGGACCAACCCGCCCCGTTGCGGAAGTAGCGTTCCAGGAGTCGGCAGACCGCGCAGTCGTCCCCGGCCTGGACATGCTGCAGGTGAGCAGTCATGACCTGCCTGAGCAGGGCATCCTCCTCGGCACCGTTGAGCAGTCTGGGCAGGAGCGGATCGCGGCCACCCTGGACCAGCCGGGACCGTGTCAGCAGGCGAAAAGCCAGGGCTTGCAGGGTGCCCACAGGTCGGGTGCGGTCGGACCTGCCCCACTTGAGAATGACCTGACGGCTGACCTGGTCGGCCGCAATCCTACCTGATACGGCCATACTGGCACCGTCGCCGAACTGCTCCATACCGGCCAGCAGGGCCTGAGTAGCCAGCTTGGTTTTGCCGCTGCGGGGAGGACCAGCCACCACCAGGGCCCGGGTGGGCCGGCCCTCCTCGTTCTGGAGCCGATCGCCGATAAGGGCACGGACCGGTTCCATGGCCTCTTGCGGATCCACCGGTGGCTGCTTGCTCATAGCTACAAGAATAGGGTCCGGCATGGTCCATCTACAGGGTCCGGAACCCGCTGGTCCGGGACTGTCCGCGAGAGGTTGAAAGGATGCCTGATCGGGAGCGTCGTGCTGTTATCGTGGATAGCAGTTCTCAGGCAGTCCTTAGGAGGTGATGTCCCTTGCAGCAGAATGGTTCCCAGGCCCGACACCCAGGTGCGGTTCCATCCATGGACGATGCGCCAGTGCTGCCCGGGCTGCGGCTTATGCGCCCCTTGGACCTGGGAGGCACCGCCGCCGTCTACCTGTACGAACAGGAGGGGCTCAACCGACCAGTGGCGGTCAAAGTGGCCCTCCAAGGCAGCATGGATCAGCAGACCCATCAGCTCTTTCTGCGCGAGGCCAAGACCATGGCCAAGCTCTCCACCCACCCCTGCATCCTGAGCATCCACCAGGCCCTGGTCAGCGATGACGGGCGGGATTGCCTGGTACTCGAATACGCCCCGGGCGGCAGCTGCAAGACCATCATGCTCAATGGGGGCATGGGCCAGCAAGGCGTGCTGGACCTGGGAGTACGCATGGCCTCGGCCCTCTACTGCGCCCATGAACGGGGGATCCTGCACCGGGACGTCAAACCCAGCAACTTCCTGATCACCGACCAGGGTCTGCCCGTCCTGGCCGACTTCGGCATCTCCTCGGGCATCTATGGAGGCGAACGGGCCGGCGGGCTTTCCATACCCTGGGCGGCCCCAGAGGTCCTGGAGAACCGCTCAGGAGGATCCGAGGCAAGCGACATCTACTCCCTGGGAGCCTCGCTCTTCGGCATGCTGGCCGGCCGCTCCCCCTACGAGTACGCCTACCGGGCCCGGGATGAGGATCACCTGGCCCAGCTGATCCTGACAGCGGAGACCCCGGTTCTGCACATGGGCGAGGCCTCCCCTGTGCTGGCCGCCGTCCTGGAGAAGGCCATGGCCCATGACCGGGACGACCGCTACTACTCGGCGCTGGAGTTCGGCCGCGCCCTCCAGGAGGTCCAGCAGGAGCTCTACGGGCATGCAACGCCCTTCATCGGCGAGGGAATCGATCCCTACCCCACGGCGGATGCACGCTCACAAGCCCAGACCGGGGCCATCGCAGGCCGAGGAGAAAATCGACCAGAGAATAAGGAGTCCGGCCACCCCTGGACCGAGGCAGGGGCCATCTCCCAACCACTTCTGCGCCCAGACAGGGAGGCGGTCCCTGATCATGGAGACAGCCAGGCCAAGTGGTTTCCCGGCGGCCGCCGCCGTCTGATCCTGCTGGCACTGATTCTCGCTGCCGTCCTGACCATAGTCCTGGTCTGCGCCCTGATTGTCGGCCTGCCGAACCATTTCGAACGCGGTTCACAGCCGACTACAGGCTCCTCCCAGGTCCAATCCCAACAGGTGCAGTCCCCGGACCCGACGGATTCGAGTGACCCCCAGGATCTGCAGGAGGGACCGGTTCCCTCGCCGACCCAGGGTCAGGGCCACTACCAGGGCACCACGGCTGTTTTCACCTGGGCCAATCCCGATCCCAAACCGGGAGACACCTATGTTTGGCATCCCCTTGACCAGGGCGGCGCCGGAGACCATGGCCGCAGCGTGCAGACCCGAGAGCCGACCGCCCGCATCGACAGTCCGCTGGGGGGCCAGACCTGCATCAGCGTCACCCTGGTGCGGGCCGACAGGAGCATGTCCCAGGAACCCACCATCATCTGCGCCGTCCAATGAACCCTCGGTGGATGAATTTTCACATTCGACCACCCCGACTTTCACAGACCGCCAGGACCTGGCAAACCAGCTAAAATCAGTCGTCAGAGAGAGCATCGACGGCGGTCCGGGATTAATTAAAAGGCAAAGACATAGGTCAGGCATCCTGGCCCGTGCAGCAGAGCAGGAAAGGAACCCAGGGAATTATGGACTTGCAGGGACGCTTCCTACGGATGCGCCGGACCGGGCTGCGCCTGCGGCGTACCCTGGCCGTCCGTTTCAAGAGCCCTGCCGCCATCCTGGCCGTAACGCTGACGGCGCTGGTCCTGCTCGTCCTGGGCGCCTTGTTCATGAATGGGGTGGACCGCCGAGCCGTCCAGGTGGACGACGGCAGCATCTGGATCGCCTCCGAGAACGAGCGCAAGGTCGCCCGGTTCAAACCCGACATCGGCGAGGCGGACGTGGCCCTGTCGACGGGCACGGACCACTTCGACCTCGCCCAGAGCGGATACGCGGTCATCCTGGGCCGTGAAGGAGGCATGGCTCCCATAGCGGCCTCCACCGCCACCCTGGGGGACACCACCCGGTCGGATGCCAGGGTGCAGCGAATGGTCAACGGGCCCACTCTGGTGCTCTTCCAGGCACGGACCGGCAAGGTCTGGGTGGGTCATGCCGCTTCTCCAGGAGATATGGACCCACAGCGCCGCGACCCCGTGCTGACCCTGGGATCCGGGGCTGCGGTCACCGCGGATGCGTCTGGAACCGTCTACGCCTACCGGCCCTCGGACGGGGTCGTGTTAAGAATCGACGGACCAGACTCCCGGGCCCACCGCGAGCTGGACTCACTGACTGACCACGCCCCCGTCCGGGCCACCGCATTCAGCGTCATCGACGGAAGACCTGTACTCCTGGCAGGTGATCGGCTCTACTGGCCCCAGGGATCCGTCCGGATACCGCATCGGGGAGACCTGCAGCTCCAGTCCACTCCAGTGGATATGGACCGCCAAGGACCTTGGGTGGGCCTGACTGATCAGGAAAGCGTCCACTTGATTAATCTTGACCATCCCCGGAATCAGGTCGAGACCGCACGCACCGGCGGCAGCGGCCAACCCGCCCAGCCGGTCTCCTCGGGCGGATGCGTTTGGACGGCCTGGGCCTCCTCCGGGCGGAATTTCCTACGACTGTGTGCAGCGGGGACAGCCGTGCCCAAAGTCCAGTCAAACCAGCCAAGTCCCACCACTCTGGAGGCCATCAGCCCCACCTCGGACCTGGTCTTCCGGGCCAACCACCGACGGGTCATCCTCAACGATGTGCTGACCGGCGATGTTTGGAACCCACAATCCTCCACCAAGGTGATCCGGCCGCAGTGGCAGACCATGGAAATCAAGCACACAGACAAAACCGATCAGCGCCAGGACTCTGCCGACAATCGCCAGCGGTTCGCGGCCACCTGTCGATCAGGTTCCCAACCCATCCAGGCCGAGGACGACAGTCTGGGCATTCGGACCGGTTCCAGAGCCCTGCTGGATCCCCTGCGCAACGACCACCAGACCGACTGCTCGGTTCTGCGAATCGAGGATGCGCGCAGCTCGCAGGGGAATCTGCATCTGACCCCGGTCATGAACGGCCGCTACCTGCAGGTGGATGCCAGCGATACACCCGTCGGCCGAGCCCGAATCAACTACTCCATCACCGACGGACGCGGCCAGGTCTCCTCGGCTGGCATCGACCTCAACATAGCCCCGGCCAGGATGGACCGAGGCGATCAGGCACCGGTCCAGAACGATACCCCGCCCGAATATGAGGTGGAGCAGGGCGCTACGACCACCGTCAACGCCTTGGCCGGGTTCGAAGATCCCGATGGGGATCCGCTGACCCTGGTCGGTGCCGAACCGATCAACTCCGATCGCATATCCCTGTCCACCAGGGCTGATGGGCAGCTGACCATGAGCGCCGGGTCGGCCACCTCCGGTCGGCTGGCCGTCAAAGTCACCGTTTCGGACGGGCTCATGAGCGGCCAGGGACTCATCTACTTCACCGTCAGACCCGTCAACACCCTGGCTCCGCTGGTCGATCCGGTCATCCGCCAGGCCACTCCCGGCCGAGAGGTCACCGTCGACCTGAGCAGGAGCGTACATGCCAATGCCGCTCAGCCCCTCCGCCTGATCCGGGTCGACAAGACTGATGGAATCCAGGTGGAGGTCAACGCCGAGAACCTTTCCTTCACCGCCACTGCCGCCAACCCGGGCACCTATTATGTGCCCTATCGGGTGGCCCAGGGTGACCAGGAGACCCAGGGACTGGTCAGGCTGGAGGTGGAACATGACCAGGGCGGATCCGCGCCGCCGGTTCCTGTCAACGATGTGGCACTGCTGGGGGCCGACCAGACCGCCATCGTCGATCCGCTCGACAACGATCTTGATCCCATGGGCGGAGTGCTGGCCCTGACCGATGTGCGCGTGGATCCGGACTCCGGCATCAAGGTAGGCATTGTGGACCACCGCCGGGTCTACCTGTCGGCAAGAAAAATCCCTACACGCCCGCTGAGCATCACCTACACGGTCGCCAACGCCGAAGGCAGCGCTCAGGGGACCATCGTCCTGCAGCCCCCTTCCTTGAGCAGGGCAGCCTCGGCTCCCAAGGCCCCGAATCTGACGGTTGGGGTCCGTTCATCGGGCCTGGTCACTGTTCCGGTCATGGATAAGGTCACCCACGCTGACGGAACCAGCATCACCCTGGACCAGCAGCTGACCACGGATCAGCAGAACTTTGCGGGACTGGCCTTCGTATCCGGGGATACGGTCAGGTATCAGGCCAGCGAGCGCACCGGGGACTTTCCCGCCACCTATACGGTCAGGGACGATCTGGGCAACGCAGCCTCTGGCATCATCACCTTCCAGGTGCACGCTTCCGACCCCGCCAGCAAGCCCGCACCCACCCCCAAGGACCTACGGGCCCAGGTGGCTGCCGGGACCAAGGTGCGCATCCCCGTCCCCCTGACCGGCATTGATCCGGACGGAGATTGCGACACCCTGTCAGGCCTGGGCAACCAGGCGCCCAGACTGGGCAGAATCGTCAAAGCCGGTGCCGACTACCTGATTTATGAGGCCTACCCCGACTCGCATGGCACTGACGAGTTCACCTACGCCGTGGAGGACTGGGTGGGGCAGCGTGCCCAGGCGCGCGTCCGTATTGGTGTCTTCCCAGACTCATCGGTGAGCGGAGTCTTCGCCCGGGACGACAAGGTCAGGCTGCGGCCCGGAACCGTCGCCGATGTGCCGGTCCTGCTCAACGACATCTCCGGGGACGACGAGCCCCTGAGCCTGGACCCCCATCTGGAGCGCCAGGGCCTGGACCAGGCCAGCGTAGAGGACGACATGATACGGCTGACCGCCCCCTCACAGCCAGGCACATCCTATCTGGTCTACGGGGCCCGCAACCGGGCAGGGCTGAGCGACCAGGCAACCCTGACCGTGGTCTCGGATCCCCAGGCCCCCATCCAGCCGCCCATAGCCCAGGATTACCAGGTGGCTCCCGAGGACACGGTGGACAAGCGCAGCGTGGAAGTCAATCTGACCGACTCCATCAGCAACCCATCCGGCACCCTCGACGACCTGCGCCTTGGGATTCATCCTAGTGCCCGTGCCCATGCCAGGATCGTAGGCGAAGCCGGCTCCACCAAGCTGGTCATCGACCTGACCGACCAGGCCAGGGCCGTGCCCTACACCGTCACCAACACCCGGTACAAGATCACTTCAATGGCCTTTGTGAAAGTCCCAGCCTACGGAGTATTCCCTCCGGTCCTAAGACCACGCGCTCCGGCCCTGAAAGTGAGGGCTGGGCAGAGCATCACCATCGACATCGCCGATCAGGTCAGGGTAGGTGCAGGCAAGACCGCACGGATCGTCTCCCGTCAGTCCGTCTCGGCCACCAAGTCCGACGGATCCGACCCCTACGTGGACGAGCACACCCTGAAGTTCACCGCCGCCAGGGATTATGCCGGCCCAGCCTCACTGACCTTTGCCGTTCGAGACGGGGATCCAGGCGGCCAGACCATCGTCAACGAGTCGGTGCTGACCCTGCCCATCACCGTGGTAGGCGGTAGGGCATCCCCACCGGTACTTTCGGCACCGGTCATCGATCTGGTGGCCGGGGAACCGGCACAGACCATCTCCCTGTCCGCCATGACCCGTTGGCCCCAGGGAAGCGATCCGGCCGACAGCACCTTCTCCTCCGGGGGCCCTCAGGGGCCGATCCATGCCAAGCTCAGTCCTCGGGGCCAACTGAACGTGGCCGCCGACAAGACCGCGACACCCGGCACCAAGGCCACCCTGCCGGTGACCATCACCAGTCCATCCGGCGATGTACATACGGTCCTGGCCTTCCGCATCGTGGCTACCACCCGACCTCTGGCTTCGGTCCCCTCACGTCAGGTAGGGCTCAAGGCCGGGCAGAGTCTGGAGCTGGACCTGTTCGACGGCGCCCTCAACCCCTTCCCCGACACTCCGTTGCGTTTGGTCGGCCTGGTCAGCGACGACACCTCACGTCTGACAGCCACCAACCTTGGCGACGGAAGGATTGCCATCAAAGCCGATCGCGACATCGGCGCCTCCACAAACACCATTCTGGCCACGGTCGAGGATGGCAGTCTGGATCCGGGACGCCGGGTCAGCGCCACCATCACGGTGGGCATCATCGACCGGCCGCAGGCCCCCAGAATGCTGGCGGGCGCCGCCCAGGCAGGCGACGGAACGGTTATCCTGGCCTGGGAGCCGGGTGCAGTCAACGGCAGTCCGGTGGACGAGTACCGGGTCTCCTACACCTCATCGGCAGGCTCGGGACAACGCTCCTGCGGCAATGCCGTCACCTGCCGGATTGACGGGCTGGCCAACGGCCATGACTATTCCTTCACCGTCCAAGCCCACAACCAGGTGGGCTGGTCCCCCGCCTCCTCTCCGGCAGCAGCCAGACCGGACGTGCTTCCCGGAGGCGTGCAGGGACTGACCGTGGACGGCGGCAGCAAGGAGACCCTGACCGTCACCTGGCGTCCGCCAGAGAATCATGGCTCACCCATCCAGGGCTATACAGTCCACGGAGAGGGTTCCGGCTGCGGTTCGCCACGATGGCGGTCGGCCACATCCACCAAGGCGGTCTTTGACGTAGGTCATGATGAGGCAGGAGGCACCTGTACAGTGAGCGTGACCCCAGCCAATATGGCCGGATCTGGTCCTGTGGCCTCAGCCTCCGGAGCCACCTGGTCTCATCCGGATCCGCCTGCATTCCAGACTCTGGAGTACCAGGGCAAGAACCAAGTCAAACTGACTCTGAACCCGGGCGCCGAACACGGCCGACCCTGCGCAGACATCCAGGTGAGTATCGATGGCCTCGACCCTGACAAGGCCTCCTGGACCCTGCCCTGCAACCAGCCGGAGGTCAGTGAAGTCATCACTCTGCCCGCTGGGTCTGCCAAGCCGGGCGCCACGCTGAACTTCCGTGCGGTCGCCCGCATCCGTGGAGTGGGGTCCGAAGGCCATTCACCCGCCGCCACCAAGGAGCTGACCCTCCCCAAGGATGCCGACAAGCCAAGCGACAAAACCCTTAACCCATCGGGGGTCCCATCAGCAGACAAGGATGAATGACCATGGATGAACGAAACGCACAGGAACCCATCCAGCAGGACGGCACCATCCCGGATGACGCGACCAGGAGGAGTACCCCCATGGCCGCCCGCGAGGCGGGCAACGAAAGCCGGCGGATCCCTGCCGACCGACTGGATGTACTGAAGCGGCAGCGCCAGGCTCTCATGGCAGGTTTGGGTCAGCAGGAATCCTCCCCGGAAGTGAACGACGACCGGACCCGACCCGGCCGCATCCCTGTGGCTGCCAGACAGGAATCCAGCACATCGGACCGCACCATGGTGGAAGACGGGACCATCCCCGTCCGCCAGCCGGTCCGTGACCTGTTCGCCCGGTCCTCGTCAGCTTCTGCAAGACCTGATCTGGTTGATGCGACCGATCAGTCCCGCAACCCCCAGCTGGAGCGGACCTCGGCCCCCAGATACGAAGTCAGGACCGACGAACCCAGGGGAGCAGAAAAGACCGGGCAGAACCAACAGCCTTTCACCGAGGCAGGAAACCAGGCAGCAGAAACCAGTCAGCAAAGACGAGCAGGCCAGGCCGGCAGCAACAGCCATACAGGAGGCAGCAGCCAGGCCGCCGTGGATGTGCCGACCTTCGCCAGCCTCTTCCGCTCCATCGTCGACAACGTCGGCCAGGCTGTGCTGGGCAAGGAGGAAACCATCGCCTTATGCGTCACCGCCCTGATCGCAGGAGGCCATGTGCTCCTGGAGGACAATCCGGGCACCGGTAAGACCCAGCTGTCACGCGCCCTGGCCGCCTCAATCGCGGTGGATTGCAAGCGAATCCAGTTCACCCCCGACCTGCTGCCTTCCGATCTGCTGGGGGTGACCTTCTACGACCAGTCTCAAGGACGATTCTCCTTCCGACCCGGTCCGGTCTTCGCCTCCCTGGTTCTGGCCGACGAGATCAACCGAGCCTCCCCCAAGACCCAGTCGGCCCTGCTGGAGGTCATGGAGGAGGGCCAGGTAACCGTGGATGGACGCACCTACCGCCTCCCCCGGCCATTCATGGTTATGGCCACCCAGAATCCCATCGAGCAGCTGGGTACCTATGCCCTGCCCGAAGCTCAGATGGACCGCTTTCTGATCCGCACCTCACTTGGGGCACCGGGGCACGATGCCAGCATGCGAATCCTTCAAGAGGCCGACATCCGCGACCGGGCCGGCCTGGTCGAACCGGTGGTCGACGCCGAACAGGTGGAGGCCATGGCCGCCTGCGCCTCCAAGGTCTTCTGCGATTCCTCCATCATGGAATACGTCATCCACATCATCGAAGCCACACGGCACAGCCCCGCCATCCTGGTCGGCTCCTCCATCAGAGGCGGACTTGCTCTGGTCCGTTGCGCCAGGATCCAGGCCTGTGCCCAGGGCCGCGACTACGTGATCCCCGATGATGTCAAGGACCTGGTCGACCCCATATTGGCCCACCGGCTGATTCTGACCGCTCAGAGCAGGCTGGCGGACATGGATGAACACCAGGCGCTGGCTGAAGCCCTGGCCAAGGTCCCCGTCCCCACAGGAGAGCAGTGAGCCATGACCGCTTTCGCCCGTCGATCTGTCCCGGAGTCACGATCGGCATCCTCGACAGGGTCCAGACAGGGCCTGCGATCCCGTGCCGCTGACCTGTGGCAGTCGGTCACTGCTCTTGGCTGGGGCATGGCGCTGGCTGCGCTCCTGTGCGCTCTGGCCTTCGTCCCTACAGGTTGGCGTGAGCTAATGGCGGGCGCTCTGCTAGGTGCAGGCATGCTGCTGCTGGGGTTGCTGATGAGCCTGGGCAACCTGTCCTGTAGCGCTGAAACGAGTCTGGACCAAGGCCATCTGGAGGTGGGTGGCCAGGCTGAGCTGGTCCTGGTTCTGAGCAATCCGGGCAGCCACTCCACCCGCCGTGGCCGAATTGGTCTGGCTCTAGGCCAAGGAACCATCATGGCCTCGCTGCCAGCCTTGGCTCCCGGCCAGACTCACCAGATCCGTTTGAAACTGGAAGCCAGGTCCCGTGGGGTGATTGATCTGGGACCTGTGACCATGGAGGCCGGGGACCCGATGGGACTCATCCGCCGCCGCCGGATTCTGACTGGCGCCCGAAAACTCTATATCCATCCCCGCACTGTGGCTCTTCCGCCCCTTGAAGCCGGACTGGAACGCGACCTGGAGGGGGACCCTGGTCCCGGCATTGTCGACGACGACCTGGAATTCCATGCCCTTCGCCCCTATGCGCCCGGCGACGACATGAAACGGGTCCACTGGCTGTCCACTGCCCGGGTCGGCACCATGATGGTCCGCCAGTACGAGCCCACCCTGCGCACCAGAACCAGCCTGATTCTGGACGGCCAAGCCACCTCATACCGGAATGCGGATGAGTTCGAGCTGGCAGTTGAAATCTACGCCTCTCTGGGCTGCCGATGCCTGCTTGATGGCCGTCAGCTGCAAGCGCTGGCCCCGGAACCCGACGATTCCGATGCCCATGGAACCACCCTGCCCACGGAGGATCCCCGAAGCTTTCTGGATGCCTGCAGTGCCATCCGCCCCAGCCAGGACAGCTACGACAAGCCAGACCTGTCCGACGCTCCCGAGCGAACCAGCCTGACCATTCTGGTAACCGGATCGATGGGCGACCGTCAACCCTCTACGTTGATGGGCGAATCGGCCCAGAGCGTCTCCCCGGTCATGCTGCTGGCTGCTGACCTGGATGCCAATCCAAGTCTGCAGACGCAGCCGGGCCTTGTCAACGCCGTTTTGGGCAATATGGGCAATATAAGGGACCTTCCCATTCTCATGGAGAACCAACCATGAGCACATCCGCATCATGGCCTGACCAAGCGCAGAGAGAGCCCATCCGCCTGATCGACCGGGCAGGTCTGCAATCCACTGTCGACCCCACCCGGCACCGCTCTCCCATCATTCTGATCGCCACACTGGCGCCCCTCAATCTGTTGGCCGGACTGCAGCTGCTGCCCGTCTACGGCAGCCTGCCCCTCTGGCTTACAGTGGGAGCCGCAGCCTGCCTGACCGGACTGCTGATCGCCTTGCTCCCCCGGCGTGGTATTGCCACAACCCTCCTGCAGCCTCTGCTACTGATTGCAGCCCAGTTCCTGCTGGGCCCCATCCTCGCTCTAAACGGGACAACCCTGGCACACGTTCTGCCCACCTGGGCAACCCTGGCACAAGGGTGGTCCGCCACCTTCGGCGCTTTCAAGACCCTGGTGGCCATCGACCCGCCACTCGGCCAGGAAGCCGGCGTACTGATGGCTCTGTGGACGCTGATGCTATGGACCTGTTATCTGGCCGTGCTGCTGGCCCGTCATGGCCTGGGCCGCAACCTGGGACGGCCGATGCACCCCGTGGCCGTCCTGGCAGCCACCCTGCCCATCCTGGCCACCATGGCTGTGTCAGCCGCCCTGGGCACCAGCAGAGGCCTCCACCCGGCGTTGACGGGCGGCATCCTGTGGCTGCTCCTGTTGATCTGGTGCGCCAGCGAACTGGGTCTGCTGCGTCTACAAGGACTCGCATCCACGCTTCTGACTCTGGCATTGACAACCGGATTGATTTTCTCCGCTGGAATCCTGCCCGCCCCGACCAGGCTGGTCATCCGAGACCACTATCAGCCCCCCATGGACCCCTACCAGTTCACCAGCCCCCTGAGCGATTATCGCGCCTATATCAAGCGTCACCGCGACGATACCCTGGTCACAGTCCGCAACCTGCCCGCCGGTACGCCGGTCCGAATGGCCGTCATGGACCGTTATGACGGCAAGGTCTGGAACCTGTCCGACTCCTCAGGCGCAGGAGCCGCCGATTACCGGCGCATCGGCGCCCAGATCCGCACAGAAACCCGGCAGGGAATAGCCAAAGACAGCGAACAGACCGGACGGCCTTTTACCGCGACCTTCCTGATTCGGGAGGGATTCGATCACGCTTGGCTGCCCTCCGCCGGACAGGTCGACAGCATCGATACGGACCAAGGCCTGCAACGGAAGGACCTCTACTTCAACAAGGCCACGGACACCGCACTGACCGATCAGGCCCTGCAGGCCGGGGCCAGCTATACGGTGCGCGGCGTGACCGAAGACCGACCCGCCACTCGTCGCATAGCCGACAGCAATCCGGGAGATGCACAGGTGCCTCCCCTGGCGGATACCCCTGAGAGCCTGCCCAAGGCGGCTGCCTCCATGACCTCCATGCAGGCGCGCGGCGGCGCCAGGGCGCTGGCCATCGAGGAACGGCTGCACAAGGAGGGATGGTTCTCCCATGGTCTGGCCGGTGACTATCCCTCACCCTCCGGCCATGGCGACTATCGAATCAATCAGCTCCTGCAGGGCCAGGCCATGGTGGGCGACAGCGAGCAATACGCCTCGGCCATGGCCCTCCTGGCCCGGCAGATGGGTCTGCCATCCCGGGTGGTCTTGGGATTCCTCCCCAAGAATCGCGACGGCTCCATCAGCCGGGCACGGACCAGGACTGAAGCGGACGGGAGTACCCGAATTGACTTCACAGGACGCGATGCCCAGGCCTGGGTGGAAATCAATCTCAAGGGACTCGGGTGGGTCCCCTTCTACCCCACGCCACCGGAGACCAAGACCCCGGACAGGTCTCTGGACTCCACACCGCCCGATCCGCGCACCCTGGTCCGCCAGCCACCGCCCCCGCTGGTCGATCCTCCTCGTGACGACAGAACCACCCATGGCAGAACCACCGTTGGCGGCCAGGAGGCATCACGGCAGTCTTCACCCTCCTTCTGGAAGCGGTACGGACCCCTGCTAGCCAAAGTGACACTCTGGACCATGCCACTCTGGCTGCCGGCTCTCCTGGTTCTGCTCCTGCTGACCTTCAAGGCCTTGCTGCGCCGACGGGCCCGGTCGACCGGCGACCCGAAGACACGTATCCGCGCCGGCTGGCGACAGATCGGCAACCTGGGCATACAGACTGGCTTGTCCCTGGATGGCACCCGCAGCGAACAGGCGGTTCTGATTGCCCGGACCCTGCTGACCGACCCCCCAGGGTCCTCGTCGTCCGGACTGCGCGAGGATCTGGATCGACTGCGCAGCATGGCCGATCAGGCTTCTTTCGACCGGCACCCTTCAGATGAGCAGGAGGCCGAAGACTGCTGGCAGCTGGTGGACAAGCTTCGGTCCGCCATCCTGGCATCCCTGCCACGAACCCGACGCTGGCGCACCCTGCTTTCCCCTAGGCATCTGCACTGACCTGTCCGCCGACAACCTGAACAGCAGGAAAACACAATGAGGGCCCATGCGATCGCCAAAATCACACGAGCCCTCATTGTTTATCACATATCCTGCAGCCGACTCTGCTTGGGCCGGGTTATCCGGCCCAAGCAGATCTGCGGCTACTTGCCGTATATGCACTCACTGGTTGGAGTGCTGGTCCTCCGAGGAGGAGAAGGTGGCCGAACCAGGCTGCTGGGACGGCTTCTGATCGGAGTCACTGCCATTGGCGGCATCCGAGGATCCCGTGCCCGTGGCAGCCGTCTGATCGCCGGCCCCAGCTGACGAATCCTGCACGTTAGGGGTGTCCAGATGGCTCTGACCGCCCTGGTCGTTGAGGAAGTCGTCCGGGTTGAAGTCGTCGCCCAGCTTCAGGTCTCCGAAGTCGATGTTGGAGAAGTCCACATCGTTCAGGTCGGCGTCGCTCAGATCCACGTCGCCGCCACCCAGACCGAAGTTGGGGTAGATGGTGTCGCGGATGGCCTTGTCGGGCTCCACGGTGGCGTTGCGGTACCTGGCCAGACCGGTGCCTGCGGGAATCAGCTTGCCGATGATCACGTTCTCCTTGAGGCCCTTCAGGTCGTCGACCTTCTGGTTCAGGGCGGCCTCGGTGAGCACGCGGGTCGTCTCCTGGAAGGAGGCGGCCGACAGCCAGGAGTCGGTGGCCAGGGAGGCCTTGGTGATGCCCATGAGCTCGGGACGTCCCGCGGCCGGCTTGCCTCCGGCCTTGACGGCCTTCATGTTGGCGGCCTTGAACTTGGCCTGGTCAACCAGCTCGCCGGGCAGCAGGTCGGTGTCGCCCGAGTCGATGACCGTCACGCGACGGAGCATCTGGTGGACGATGACCTCGATGTGCTTGTCGTGGATGTCCACGCCCTGGGAGCGATAGACCGTGTGCACCTCGTTGACGATGTTCACCTGGGCGGCGCGCGGGCCGAGGATGCGCAGGATCTTCTTGGGATCCACGGAGCCCTCGATCAGCTGGGTGCCGGCTTCGACGTGCTGTCCGTCCTTGACCATCATGGGTGCACGGCGGGTGACCGGGTAGGTCAGCGCCTCCACGGAGGTGTCGTCCGGGGTCAGGGTCACCTGACGGCCGCGGTCGGTGTCCTCCACCTTGACGGTGCCGGGGAACTCCGCGATGGGAGCCTCGCCCTTGGGGGTACGGGCCTCGAAGAGCTCGGTGACACGGGGAAGACCCTGGGTGATGTCGGAGGCCGAAGCCACACCGCCGGAGTGGAAGGAACGCAGCGTCAGCTGGGTGCCGGGCTCGCCGATGGACTGGGCGGCCACAATGCCCACGGCCTCGCCGACGTCCACCAGCTTGTTGGTGGCCAGGGACCAGCCGTAGCACTTGGCGCACACACCGCGGGTGGACTCGCAGGTCAGGACCGAACGGGCCTTGACCTCCTCCACGCCGTGGGCGACCATGTCGCGAAGCACGTCCATGGACAGGGCGTCGCCGCGCTTGTAGAGCACGGTCTTGCCGTCCTTGGGATCGATGACGTCGGCGGCCAGGAGCCTTGAGTAAGGTCCGCCGTCGGCGGCCTTGACCAGGACCAGGTTGCCCTGCTCGTCGCGCTCGGCCACCTTCATGGTCAGACCGCGCATGGTGCCGCAGTCCTCCTCACGCACGATCACGTCCTGGGAGACGTCGACCAGACGACGGGTCAGGTAGCCCGACTCGGCGGTACGCAGTGCGGTGTCGGCCAGACCCTTGCGGGCGCCGTGCTGAGAGATGAAGTACTCCAGCACCGACAGGCCGTCGTGGTAGTTGGACTTGACCGGTCGAGGGATGATCTCGCCCTTGGGGTTGGCCACCAGGCCTCGCATACCGGCAATCTGGCGGATCTGCATCCAGTTGCCTCGTGCCCCGGACTGGACCATGATGTTCACGTTGTTGTCCGGAGTGAAGTGCTCCTGCATGGCCTCGGCCACCTTGTCGGTGCACTCGGTCCACAGGTTGATCAGCTCCTGACGGCGCTCCTCGTCGGTCAGCAGACCCATGTCGTACTGGGAGTTGACCTTGGCAGCCTGCCCCTGGTACTCGTTGACGATCTTTTCACGCTCGGGCGGCACCACGATGTCGGAGAAGGCCATGGTCACGCCGGACCACTGGGCCCGGGTGAAGCCCAGATCCTTCAGGGCATCCAGGGTGGCCGCGACCTGTGCGGTCGAGTACCGGGTGGCGATGTCGTCCACGATGCCGGACAGCTTGCCCTTGGGCACCTGCTCGTTGATGAAGGGGTAGTCCACAGGCAGCGTCCGGTTGAACAGGACCCGCCCGTAGTTGGTGGCGAAGAGCCTGGAACCGTCCTTGAAGACCTCTTCCTTGACCACGTCAGGGCTGCCGGGCTCGGGGTCGACGACCTTGAGGTCACCGGGCTCCCAGCCCTTGGGCATGACGAAGTCGGCGGGGACCCGCAGCAGGATCTTGGCCTGCATGTCGATCTCGCCCAGGTCCAAGGCCATCCGGGCCTCGGCCAGGCTGGAGAAGATCCGGCCCTGGCCCTTGGCTCCGTCAACCACGGTGGTCAGGTAGTACAGACCCAGAATCATGTCCTGGGAGGGCATGGTGACCGTGTGGCCGTCGGCGGGCTTGAGGATGTTGTCGGAGGCCAGCATGAGCGAACGGGCCTCAGCCTGGGCCTCGGCCGACAGGGGCAGATGGACTGCCATCTGGTCGCCGTCGAAGTCGGCGTTGAAGGCCGCGCAAGCCAGTGGGGGCAGGTGGATGGCCTTGCCCTCGACCAGGATGGGCTCGAAGGCCTGGATACCCAGACGGTGCAGCGTAGGCGCACGGTTGAGCAGGACGGGGTGCTCGGAGATGACCTCCTCCAGCACGCCCCAGACCTCGGGATCGCCGCGGTCGACCAGACGCTTGGCGCTCTTCATGTTCTGCGCGTAGTTGAGGTCCACCAGCCGCTTGATGACGAAGGGCTTGAAGAGCTCCAGGGCCATGGGCTTGGGCAGGCCGCACTGATGCATGCGCAGGGAGGGCCCGACCACAATCACGGAACGGCCGGAGTAGTCCACACGCTTGCCCAGCAGGTTCTGACGGAAGCGGCCCTGCTTGCCCTTGAGCATGTCGGCCAGGGACTTCAGGGGACGGTTGGAGGCTCCGGTGACGGGGCGGCCACGGCGGCCGTTGTCGAAGAGGGAATCCACAGCCTCCTGGAGCATGCGCTTCTCGTTGTTGAGCATGATCTCGGGGGCGCCCAGCTCGATCAGGCGCTTGAGCCTGTTGTTGCGGTTGATGACGCGCCGGTAGAGGTCGTTCAGGTCGGAGGTGGCGAAGCGGCCACCGTCCAGCTGCACCATGGGGCGCAGGTCGGGCGGAATGACCGGGACGACGTCCAGGACCATGGCCTCGGGCTTGTTGCCGGTGTTCAGGAAGGCGGAGACCACCTTGAGCCGCTTCAGGGCACGGGCCTTACGCTGGCCGGAGCCGGTGTCGATCTCGTGACGGAGCTCCTTGGCGGCACCCTCCAGGTCGAAGTCCTGCAGGCGCTTCTTGATGGCCTCGGCGCCCATGCAACCCTCGAAGTAGTCACCGTAGCGGTCCTGCATCTCCCGCCACAGATCCACGTCGCCCTCCATATCGCCGGGCTTCAGGGTCTTGAAGCGGTCGAAGACGGCGGTGATCCGCTGGATCTGGTCGTCGTAGCGCTTGCGGATGGCGGTCATGTCCCGCTCGGCACCGTTGCGCAGACGTGCCTTCATGGAACCCTTGACCTCATCGGTCTTCTCCAGCTCGGCCAGGTCCTCTTCCAGCTTCTTGGCGCGCTTGTCGATCTCCAGGTCGCGCTTCTTCTCCAGCTGGTTGATCTCGTTGTCGAACTCGTCCTGCAGGTCGGGCAGATCCTTGTGGCGCTGCTCCTCATCCACCTTGGTGACCATGTAGGCCGCGAAGTAGATGACCTTTTCCAGGTCCTTGGGCGCGATGTCCAGCAGGTATCCCAGCCGGGAGGGCACACCCTTGAAGAACCAGATGTGGGTGACGGGGGCAGCCAGCTCGATGTGGCCCATACGCTCGCGGCGGACGCGGGAGCGGGTGACCTCCACGCCGCAGCGCTCGCAGACAATCCCCTTGAAGCGCACGCGCTTGTACTTGCCGCAGGCGCACTCCCAGTCGCGGGTGGGTCCGAAGATCTGCTCTCCGAACAGGCCGTCCTTCTCGGGCTTCAAGGTACGGTAGTTGATGGTCTCAGGCTTCTTGACCTCGCCATAGCTCCAGCCGCGGATGTCGTCGGCCGTGGCCAGTCCGATTCTCAGTTTGTCAAATGCATTGACGTCCAGCACTCTGTGTCCTGTCTCTGATCTTGTAACTGCTCTGAAGTTTGCCTCTTGGCGGGATGCCCGTCAGGCGGGCATCCCTGTGACTGGTGGTTCAGCGGTACTCCGGCTCGGGAGCGGACTGGTCGGCCTTGGCGGCGGCGTCCGGGCGGGCGCCGATGTTGAAGCCCAGGTCGTCGGAGGCGGCGCTCGGGTCGTCGTCCTCGTCCTTCATCTCGATCACGTTGCCTTCCGCGTTGAGCACCTCCACGTTCAAGGAGAGCGACTGCATCTCCTTGAGCAGCACCTTGAAGGATTCGGGGATGCCGGCCGCCGGCAGGTTCTCCCCGCGCACAATGGCTCCGTAGGCCCGGACGCGGCCGTCCACGTCATCGGACTTGGTGGTCATCATCTCGTGCAGGGTGTAGGCGGCGCCGTAGGCCTCCAGGGCCCAGACCTCCATCTCGCCGAAGCGCTGGCCGCCGAACTGGGCCTTGCCGCCCAGGGGCTGCTGGGTGATCATGGAGTAGGGGCCGGTGGACCGGGCGTGAATCTTGTCGTCGACCAGGTGGTGGAGCTTGAGCATGTACATGTAGCCCACGGAGATGGGCTTGGTGAAGGGCTCGCCGGTGCGGCCGTCGTAGAGCACGGCCTTCCCGTCGTCGCCCACCAGGCGCTCGCCGTCACGGTTGGGCAGGGTGGTCTTGAGCAGGCCGTTCAGGGCATCCTGACGCACGCCGTCGAAGACCGGGGTGGCCACGGCGGTACCGGGTTCAGCCTTCTCAGCGCCTGCCGGAATGTGCTTCTTCCATTCGGCCTCCAGGTCGGGATCCAGGCTGATGTCCCAGCCGGAGTGGGCGATCCACCCCAAGTGGAGCTCCAGGACCTGGCCCAGGTTCATACGGGAGGGCACGCCCAACGGGTTGAGCATGATGTCGATGGGGGTGCCATCGGCCATGAAGGGCATATCCTCCTCGGGCAGGATCCTCGAGATGACACCCTTGTTGCCGTGGCGTCCCGAGAGCTTGTCGCCCTGGGTGATCTTGCGGTGCTGGGCGATGTAGACCCGAATCATCCGGTTGACGCCGTTGGGCAGCTCGTCGCCGTCCTCCTCGGCATCCTCGCGGGTGACCTCCTTGACCTCGATGACCGTGCCGGTCTCGCCGTGGGGCACCCGCAGGCTGGTGTCGCGCACCTCGCGGCTCTTCTCGCCGAAGATGGCCCGCAGAAGTCGTTCCTCGGGGGTCAGCTCGGTCTCGCCCTTGGGGGTGACCTTGCCGACCAGGATGTCGCCGGCCTCGACCTCGGCACCGATGCGGATGATGCCGCGCTCGTCCAGGTTGGCCACAGCGTCCTCGCCCACGTTGGGCAGGTCCCGGGTGATTTCCTCGGCACCCAGCTTGGTCTCGCGGGCGTCGGTCTCGTACTCCTCGATGTGGATGGAGCTCAGGGTGTCGTCCTGGACCAGCCGCTGGGAGATGATGACGGCGTCCTCGTAGTTGTAGCCGTTCCAGGGCATGAAGGCCACCAGGACATTCTTGCCCAGGGCCATCTCGCCCTTCTCGGTGGCGGGTCCGTCAGCCAGGACCGTGCCGGCCTCGACCCGCTCCCCGTCCTTGATCAGGGGGACCTGGTTGTAGCAGGTGGTCTGGTTGGACCGCTGGAACTTGGCCAGCTTGTAGGAGGACTGGGTGCCGTCGTCATTCATGACGCGGATGATGTCGGCGGAGACGTAGGTGACCACGCCCGGCTTCTCGGCCAGGATGACATCGCCCGAGTCGATGGCGGAACGCCACTCGGAACCGGTGCCCACCAGGGGACGCTCGGACTTGACCAGGGGGACGGCCTGACGCTGCATGTTGGTGCCCATCAGTGCTCGGTGGCCCTCGTCGTGCTCCAGGAATGGAATCAGGGAGGCGCCCACCGAAACCATCTGCCGCGGGGAGACATCCATCAGGTCCACCTGGGAGACAGGCACATCCTTGGCCTCGGCCTCGGCGTCACGCACCAGGGCCTCGTCCTCGACGAAATGTCCGGTCTCGTCGATCTCCTGGTTGGCCTGGGCGATGGTGTGCTCGGACTCCTGGTCGGCGGTCATGTAGACCACGTCGTCGGTCACCTGGCCATCAATGACCTTGCGGTAGGGGGTCTCGATGAAGCCGAAGGGGTTGACGCGGGCGAAGGTGGCCAGGGAGCCGATCAGACCGATGTTGGGGCCTTCAGGGGACTCGATGGGGCACATACGTCCGTAGTGGGAGGGGTGCACATCGCGTACCTCCATGGAGGCGCGGTCGCGGGACAGGCCGCCGGGACCCAGGGCCGAAAGACGACGCTTGTTGGTCACGCCGGCCAGCGGGTTGTTCTGGTCCATGAACTGGCTCAGCTGGGAGGTTCCGAAGAACTCCTTGATGGTCGCGTTGACGGGGCGGATGTTGATCAGGGACTGCGGGGTGATGGCCTCCGCGTCCTGGGTGGTCATCCTCTCACGGACCACGCGCTCCATACGGCTCAGACCGGTGCGCAGCTGGTTCTGGATCAGCTCGCCCACCTGACGGATGCGGCGGTTGCCGAAGTGGTCGATGTCGTCCACGTCCACCCGCAGCTCGATGTCCTGACCGTCGCGGCGACCGGGGAAGGTCTGCCCGCCGGCATGCAGGGTCACCAGGTACTTCAGGGTGGCGATGATGTCCTCGGGATGCAGGCTGCGGTCGTTGAAGTCGGCCTCAAGCCCAAGCTTGCGGTTGATCTTGTAGCGGCCGACCCGGGCCAGGTCGTAGCGCTTGGTGTTGAAGTAGAAGGAGTCCAGCAGGTTGCGGCCTGCCTCAGGCGAGGCGGTGTCAGCAGGCCGAATCTTGCGGTAGAGGTCGGTCAGGGCCTCGTCCTGGGTCTCGATCGTCTCCTTCTCCAAGGCATCCAGCACCAGCGGGTAGCCCTTGAAGGCCTTGCGGATCTGCGGCTTGGTCATGCCGATGGCCATGAGGAAGACGATGGCGGACTGCTTGCGCTTGCGGTCCACGCGCACGCCAAGCACATCGCGCTTGTCGATCTCGAACTCCAGCCAGGCGCCCCGGCTGGGGATGATCTTGGCCCCGAAAATCTCCTTGTCGGAGTTGCGGTCCTGGGTGCGGTCGAAGTAGACGCCGGGAGAGCGGACCAGCTGGGAGACGATGACACGCTCCGAGCCGCCGATGATGAAGGTGCCATGGGGGGTCTGCAGCGGAAAGTCGCCCATGAAGACGGTCTGCGACTTGATCTCGCCGGTATCCCCGTTCTCGAACTCGGCGTTCACGTACAGGGGGGCGGAGTAGGTGTAGTCCTTCTCCTTGCACTCCTGGACCGTGTGCCGGGGCTCCTCGAAGTAGGGATCCGAGAAGGTCAGGCTCATGGTCTGGGCGAAGTTCTCAATGGGAGAGATCTCCTGGAAGACCTCATCCAGGCCGGAGACGGGGGCCACGGTATGGGTTCCGTTGACCTGATCCTCCTCGACCCGCTTCTTCCAGCGGTCGTTGCCGACCAGCCAGTCAAAGCTATCGGTCTGCACGCCCAGGAGGTAGGGTACCTCGATGGGTTCGCGGATGGATCCGAAATTGACACGATCGGTGGCCTTGTGCAGTTTGATATCGTGTTCGTCAGCGCGTGCCTGCGTGGCGGTGGTACTACTTATAGCTTTATTGGCAGCCAAAATGGACGTTCCTTATCGCTCGCCGTACTCGATCATTCCTGTTACCCCAGGGAGATGCCGAATGGCCGCCATATGCCTATTCGCGGGCATCTCCTTGATGATGCATGCCCGCTATATGACACACCTCATGCAAAGACAAAACTATAGCAGACAAGAACTCTGGACGCAATCGGCGTGTCGATTTGGAAAAGCTGCTATTGGACCATGACCGGCACTGGCTGGGAGACCACCTTGGAATCGGCCTTGAGCACCAGCTTGGCCTGGTAGGAACCAGCCTTGACCCGGGGCAGCTTCTGATCAGGCTGACAGCTCTCCTGGCTCCTGTCGGCATGCCAGGTGATGGTCTGCACATCCTTGTCGCCGGTGGCCATGAGCAGGGTGCGAGCCCCCACCGGGCAGGCATCGGAGCGCCAGACGGTATCCTCGCCGCTGGTGATGACCAGCACCCGGCCGCCATCGGAACCGTCCACCAAGCATGAGCCTGTCCCCTTGTGCCGGATGGTCACCGTGAAGTCGATGGATCCGCCGACCCCAGTACTGGGATTAGGCGCAGCCAGCTCCAGGGCCAAATCCCCCTTGTCGCAGTCAGGAGCTCCGGAGGAACGCTTCTTGCCGGCGTCCTTCTTCTGCTCCTTGCCCTGCTTGTCCTTGTTGTCCTTGTCCTTGGAATTGTTCTTTGCGTCCTGCCGGGTGCTGGTCGAGGCTCCCTGGCCTCCATCGCCTGAGCGCAGGGCTCTGATGCCGGCCCCCACGCCCCAAACCAGGCCAGCGCAGACCAACAGGAAGAGCACCGCCAGCAGGGCGGCCGCAATCCTCCGGCGGCGGTACATCCGCCGCTTCTTCTCGCTCATGCGTCGCTTGGCCATACTTCTCCAGTCTAATCGCCAGGGCAGCCTTCACTGCGGCAGACTCAGGCTGCCGTCCTGGCCGATCTCCAGAAGACCGTCCTCGTCCAGTGAAGCGATGCACCGATCAAGTCGGATTGTGTCCTCGCACAGGGGTTTCAGGTCCTTCCTTGAGACGGGCACGCCCGAAGCCTGCCGCAGGGCCTGAAGGATGGCACCGCGGACCTGTCGGTCGGTACCCGCGAAGTGCTGTCGGGGCCTGGTCCTGCCTTCGCCCAGACCGGGCAGTCCAGCCTTCAGAAAGCGGCAGTGGCCGGCCAGAGGGCAGATGTCGCAGGCCGGCTTGCGGGCGATGCAGACCGTGGCTCCCAGCTCCATGACGGCCTGGTTCCATCGGGCCGAGGGCGGCTCCCGCCAGGCCGCCGACCTGACCTTCGGATCAGCCAGTCCCAGACGACCATTATCGTCCTGGTCACCGCTGTCCTTAACACCGGCATCCTGTGGCCCTCCGTCATCGGCACTAGCACGCTCCTGTCCTTCGTCCTCGGGCAGGACCTCCCATGCCAGCTGGCGCTCCTCTCGGCTGGCAGCGCCACCGGTGGATTCGCGCCCCAGGAAGACCCTGGAGAGCACCCTGCGGATGTTGGTGTCGATGACGGCGATCCTCTCGCCGTAGGCAAAGCTCATGACAGCGCTGGCCGTGTAGTCGCCGATGCCGGGCAGGGCCACCAGCTGGTCGTAATCCCGGGGCAGGCGGTCTGCATACTGGCCGGCCACCTGCTGCGCGCATTCCTGCAGGCGCAGGGCTCGGCGCGGGTAGCCCAGCCGACCCCAGGCCGTGATGACCTCGGCCTTGGGCGCAGCGGCCAAGGAGGCCGCATCCGGCCATACCTTCATCCAGGCCGTCCAGTAGGGCACCACCCGGCTCATCTGGGTCTGCTGGCTCATGACCTCGGAGACCAGAACCCCCCAGGGCGTGGTCCGTCCAAAACGCCAGGGCAGGTCGCGGGCGTATCGGCTCCACCAGTCGAACAGCCGCAGGCGGATGGGCTCAATCTCCGCCGAGGACGTCTCCGCCTTCTCCATGGTCACACCGCCCTTCGCCATCCGATTCTGCCCCATTCAACCGCCGTATTCTGCCCGACGGTGCCGACCAGCCCTGTCTGGCCTGTCGTTTGGCGACGGTAGGTTGGCCTCATGAACAGGCAGGAGCAGGAGCGGTCCGGCGACCCATCGAAGGCCGTCGAAAGCATGTACGAGTACGGATACCGCAAATCGAATTATGGTCCCGACGAGCTGGTCACTGACGCCCATGGCAACCCCATCTCCGTGGTGGATGCCATGATGAAGGCCGATCAGGCCAGCCGAGTGAAGACCTCCACGCCCCACCTATGCTATTACTCGCCGCGAATCCCCGGCAATACGGGCTCGGCCATCCGTCTGTGCGCCGTGACCGGCACCATCCTGCACCTGATAGAGCCCCTGGGCTTCAACCTCAAGGACACCAAGCTGCGCCGGGCCGGCCTGGACTACCATGACATGGCCCACGTGGTTCTGCACCCGGACTTCGACGACCTGGTCCGCTCCATGCCTGACAGCCGGATCATCGCCTTCACCGCCCACGCTGACAAGCTCTACACCGAAGTCAACTACCGGCCGGACGACATCCTCCTGTTCGGCCCCGAGCCGGGCGACATCCCCGACCCCATGGACATCATGGCTGGCCCTCATGTGGCCGAACAGGTCAGGCTGCCCATGCGGCCCAGTCTGCGCAGCCTGAACCTGACCAACTGCGCCTCAATAGCCATCTACGAGGCCTGGCGGCAGCTGGGATTCCAAGGCGGCCGCTGAACCCCGCGAGCGCGCTCAGTTCTTGAAACTGTGAATGGGCGCTGGGATGTGTCCGCCCCGGTTGACGAAGTCGGCACATGAGCGGGTATTGACAGGCACGACCGGCCCACCACCCATGAGCCCGCCGAACTCGGCCCACTCGCCCACCTGCTTGCCGATGACAGGAATGACCCTGACTGCGGTGGTCTTCTGATTGATCATGCCGATGGCCGCCTCGTCGGCGATAAGGCCGGAGATGGATTCCGCAGAAGTGTCCCCGGGGATGGGAATCATATCCAGCCCCACCGAGCAGACGCAGGTCATGGCCTCAAGCTTCTCCAGGGTCAGGCTCCCCTCTTGCGCAGCCTGGATCATGGCGGCGTCTTCGGATACGGGGATGAAGGCCCCGGACAGCCCGCCCACCGAGCTGGAGGCCATGATGCCGCCCTTCTTGACCTGATCGTTGAGGATGGCCAGGGCCGCAGTCGTCCCGGGTGCGCCCACCTGCTCCAGGCCCATGGTCTGCAGGACTTCGCCCACTGAATCTCCGACAGCAGGGGTGGGAGCCAAGGACAGGTCGATGATCCCGAATGGCACGTCCAGACGACGGCTGGCCTCCTGGGCCACGAGCTGCCCCACCCGGGTGATCTTGAAGGCCGTCCTCTTGATGGTCTCGCAGAGCTGCCCGAAGTCCGCTCCCTTGGCTGACTCCAAGGCGGTCTTGACCACGCCGGGTCCGGAGACCCCCACGTTGATGACGGCCGACCCCTGGCTGACTCCATGGAAACCACCGGCCATGAAGGGGTTATCGTCCGGAGCGTTGCAGAAGACCACCAGCTTGGTGCAGCCGGAGCTGTCCGAGTCGGCGGTGCTCTCGGCCGTGGCCTTGACGACCCGGCCCATCAGGGCTACGGCATCCATATCGATGCCCGTTCTGGTGGAGCCCACGTTGACGCTGGCGCAGACCCGTTCCGTCTGGCTCAGTGCCCTGGGCAGGGACTTGATCAGCAGCCGCTCGGCCGGGGTCATGCCCTTGCCGACCAGGGCCGAATAGCCGCCGATCAGGTTGACTCCGACCTCCTGGGCCGAGCGGTCCAAGGCCTTGGCCACGGCCACATAGTCCTCCACGGTATGGCAGGCTCCGGCAGCCACCAGGGATATGGGAGTGACGGTGATGCGTTTGTTGACGATGGGAATGCCGTATTCGCGGGCGATGGAGTCTCCAGTGGACACCAGGTCGCCGGCCAGAGAGACGATCTTGCGATGGATGTTTCTACAGAGCATGTCCACATCCCCGCTTACACAATCCAGCAGACTGATACCCATGGTGATGGTGCGCACGTCCAGGCGCTCCCGGTCGATCATATCGTTGGTCTCAAGGACCTCATCGCGTGTGATCATGGCTGCCTCCTCAGACCCGGTGCATCCTGGTGAAGATCTCCTCGCGCTGGCAACGGATGGAGACTCCGATATCCTCTCCCAAAGATTCCATCCTCTGGCTCAGCGCATCGAAATCATCCCTGCAGGCGGTGCAGTCCACAATCATCATCATGGTGAAGAAGCCATCCAGAATGGTCTGCGAAATATCCAGCACATTGATCCCCTGCTGGGAGAGGTCTGTGCAGACCTTGCCGATGATGCCGATGGCATCCTTGCCCACCACCGTGATGATCGCCTTGTCCATGACCGTCCTCCTCATCCACCTCGCCCTTGACCGGACCCCCTGAAAACCGGGACCCCGCTCCCCCAGCTTAGAGGAGCGCCGGGAGAAGCGGGGTCGTTGAGGTCTGCACTCTGATTCAGGATTCGCGCGTGGCCGCCGAGGAGGGCAGGGCGATCAGGGCTCTGGGGGCCTTGAATCCCTTGGAGGCGAATCGTTCGGCGATGTCACGGGCAAGATCGGAGCCCTTGCCGGCGTCAGCCAGGGCGATGATGGATCCGCCGAACCCGCCGCCGGTCATACGAGCCCCATAGGCCCCACCCTGACGTGCCGCGTCCACAGCCTCATCCAGCTCCGGGCAGGTGACCTCGTAGTCGTCCCTCAAGGAGTCATGGGAGGCGTTGAACAGGCGGCCGGCCAGGACGTAATCGCCCCTGCCGAAGGCCTCGATGAAGCGGTCCACCCGTCCTATCTCGCTGATGACGTGGCGGACCCGCCGACGCATGGTATCATCGGGCAGCTGCTCCAGCAGGGCAGCCAGGGCGGATGGAGGATCAGCGGCCCCATTGACCTGGTCAGCCACCTGGCGCAGGTTGGCCACCCCCAGCAGGTGTGCAGCCTGCTCACAGGTGGCCCGTCGCTGATCGTATTGGCCGTCGTTGAGCTGGTGCTGGGCCCTGGTGTCGACCACCAGCAACTCCAGGCCCGCAGCCTGCAGGTCGAAGGGAACCTGGCGCACGTTGCTCATGGCATCCAGTTCCGGCCGACAGTCCAGTCGCAGGGCGCAGCCGGATCGACACCGCATGGCGGCACTCTGATCCATGCCGCCGGTGGAGGCGCCGGCCATATCATTCTCAGCCGTGATGGCGGCCTGGATCAGCCTGACCCGACCAGCCTCGTCACCGCCCAGGCCCAGGCCGAACAGGTCATCCAGGGCCAGGGCCACTGCACAGGTCATGGCCGCCGAAGAGCTCAACCCGGACCCCACCGGCACGCAGGAGGCCAGAGCCAGATCGAACCCTTGAACCTGAGGGAAGCCGTCCCGCTGCAGGGCCCAGGCCACGCCTACCGGATAGGCCGCCCAGCCACTCACTCCCCGGGCCTGGAGCCCATCCAGGTCAGCCTGGACCGGATGCTCCGGATCCATGGTGGAAACCAAGCGGACCCGGCTGTCCATCCTGGGACTGGCGGCCACATAGGTGCGATTGGGCAGGGCGATGGGCAGGCAGAGCCCGGCGTTGTAATCCGTATGCTCGCCAATCAGATTGACCCGGCCGGGGGCACTCCAGACGCCCTGGGGGTCCCCGCCATAGACTTTTTGGAAGAGTTCGCGAGCCCTGGTCGCCCCTTGGCCGTCGGCGCCCTGGGTCCAGGCCTGTATGAATTCCACTGTCGTCGTCATTGATTCTCTCCATTCCCAAGGTCCTGGGGTCCCAGTTGGCGGAATCGGTCGGCGATTCGCTCGGGGGTGGTGTCCGACACCCAGGCAGCCATGCCCGACTCGGACCCGGCAAGATACTTGATTTTGTCCACGGCACGACGGAAGGAGAAGAACTGCAGGTTGAGCCGGTAGTCCTCCCGCCGCGGATCGTGCAGCGGAGCCTGGTGCCAGGCGGCGATGTAGGGCAGATCCATCCCCTTGCCGTCACCCTTGTCAAAGAAGGCGTTGCCCCGCTTGAGCAGGGTGGAATACATGACGGCCAGATCCCAGCGCTCCTGGTCGTTGAGCTGGTCCAGACTCAGAATTCCGTCGCGGACAGGGGCCACGTGGACCTCCAAGGGCCAGCGGGCGGCGGCGGGCACATAGGCCACCCAGGTTGCGTTGCGGAAGACGACACGTCGACCGGAGTCCAGCTCGGCCTTGAGGATGTCCGCCAAAAGGTTGCCGCCGGTGCGTTCCTTGTAGGCGGCGCACTGCCTCAACTCCTGCTCCAGCCGGGGGGCGATGAAGGGGTAGCAGTAGATCTGTCCGTGGGGGTGGGCCAGGGAGACGCCGATCTCCTGGCCGTGGTTTTCGAAGGGGAAGATCTGTTCGATGCCCTCCATGGTCGAGATCTCAGCAGTGCGGAAAGCCCAGGCCTCCACCACCGTCCGCAGACGGGAGACCGGCAGATCGGCAGGGAGGGCGTGCTCGTCAGGGTCGAAGCAGACCACCTCACAGCGTCCGTTGGCCTCGCGTACCGGCCATAGAGGGTTGCCATCCACCAGGGAGGACTGGTTGGCCGCCTGCGTATTGGGCACCTGCATCATGGAGGGGAAGCGGTTCTCGAAGACAGCCACGTTGTAGTCCACATCGGGGATTTCCCCATCCTGGTAGGGGTCTCCGGGCTTTCTGGCGGCCAGGGGGTTGCCCTTGGCGGTGGCCTGTGGACCGGCGGTAATGGGCCGGTTCATCCGGGCTGTGGCCATGGGGATCCAGTCTCCGGTCAGAGGGTCCCGGCGCATCTGCGGCGGCTGGAAGGGCACCGTCCTGCCCTCCTGATCCTGATGGGGGGCGAACCGGTCGGTCAGCGGACGAGGATCGTCCAGACGCCTGGTCCTGCGGCCAGAGACGTACTCAGGATCATCGTCCAGGTAGAAGAACCGACGCCCGTCGGCCAGCCTGGTGGGGGTGATGCGGATGTGCTCCCTGGCGTAGTCGCCGGGAACATACCGTTGGGGGACATACTGCTCTGACTTCATGCTGCTCCTTCATCGTCCGTGATGATTGACAATCCATGGCAACCCGCTATGACAACCTGCGCACCCTTGAGCAACTGGTCGATCATTGAACCTGGGCCTCGGTCCCGTCGGAGGACCCCTCTTGAGCCTGGCCTTCCTCAGGGTTGACCGGCACCAGAACCAGTCGCTTGACCAGGGACCTTGTGGCCTCGGCCGACTCCTGGTCCAGCTGGTCGTCGGTGATGACTGTGTCCACCTGGTCGAAGGAGGCGAACAGGGACAGGGAGGTGCAGCTCCACTTGGTGTGGTCGGTCAGGATGATGGTCCGGTCGGCGATGTCCATCAGGGCCATATCCGTGGCCGCCTCCAGGGAGTTGGGCATCAGGAAGCCGCGGGGTATGGAGACCGAGTGGGTCCCCAGGAAAACCGTGTTGACCCGCAGGGAGGCGATGACCTTGTCTGCAATGGGACCTACCAGGGAGTTGGACCGGGTGATGACACCGCCGGTGACGATGACCTCCACATCCTTGCTCTCCATGGCCTGGACCAGTTCGGCCACGGGTATGGAATTGGTCAACAGGGTCACGCCCGCGCACTGGCGACTCTCCAGCAGGTGCTGGGCAAAGACATAAGCCGTGGTCCCTCCCCCGATGGCGATGACGTCGCCCGGGGAGACGTAGTCGATGGCATGACGGGCGATGGTGTCCTTGAGGCCCATGTCCATCTGCGACTTGACCGAGAAGAGCGGCTCAGCCAGAAGCGAGCTGGTGGTGACGGCCCCTCCGTGGACCCTCTTGAGCAGGCCCTTGTCCGCCAGGTCGGCAATGTCACGGCGGATGGTCATGGCGGAGACCCCCAGCTCCTTGGAGAGGGCAGTTATACGGACTGCGCCACGAGTACGCAACCGGTTCAATATCAGGTGTTGGCGTTGTGACGATATCATTCGAACATTATCGCACACATTCGCCCAAATTGGCAAGCTGGCTATCGGACTGCAGTCGCCGTCACGAAGCAGGGGCGAAAAATCGACATTTTTCAGGTGCTGGAACCATTCTTCCATACATCTGAGGCCTGCCGGAGCTCTTGCAGGAATCCATCCATCAAGACGCAGTTTATCCTTCAAGGCTCAAATAACGCTGCTGGGTCGCTTATGAAAGCGAACACGAATGTGAGCCCATGTCAGTTTCGACGGGTCAACCGTTCAAGTCCCCACAGGGTCACCTGGGCCATGGCCTCCAGCACGATCCCGGCATCCATCTTCGAACTGCCGCGAACCCGCTCCACAAAGACTATAGGCACTTCGACTACGCTGACACTTATGGCCTGGACTCGACGCAGCATATCCACCTGGAAGACGTATCCGCTGGATCGAACCCTTCCCAGATCGATCCGCCTCAACACGTCCGCTCGATAGACCCGCAGGCCGGCGGTCATGTCCCTTACCGAGGACCCCAGGGCGGTGCGGGCATACCAGGATCCCGCACGGGAGATCAGATCCCGATACCAGGGCCAATGTTGAGTGCGGCCTCCGCGCACCCGGCGCGAGCCGATGACCAGGCCCGGATGTGCATGGCCTCGGGCCACTGCCAGCATCCTGGCCAGATCCTGGGGCCGATGGGATCCATCCATGTCCATCTCGCAGATCAGGTCATAGCCTTGATCCAGCGACCAACGGAACCCCTGCACGTAGGCTGGACCCAACCCGCGGCGGGCATGCCGATGGATGACGTGCACGCGAGGATTGCGACTGGCCATATCCTCGGCCAGGGCACCGGTGCCGTCCGGCGAGTTGTCGTCGACGACCAGGACATCGACCTCGGGGCAGCAATCCAAGAGCTGAGGGAGGGTCACCCCGATGTTGTCGGCCTCCTGGTAGGTGGGCATGACCACAACGGTCCCCGCTCCGCCGCGAACAACGTCCATGGCCGCTCTCAGCGTGCGATGCCGTAGGCCCCGCGCCGGTAAGGCTCAGGGTAGGGGGCCTGCTGAGCGGACAGCCCCAGTTTATAGGCGGCCCTGAGCGGCCAGTAGGGGTCGCGCAGGCTGGCTCGACCGATCTCGACCGCATCGGCCAGGCCCTTGCGCACGATCCTGTCGGCCTGCCTGGGCTTGGTGATCAGCCCCACCGCCGTGGTGGGAATCAGCACCTGGCTGCGAACCTGGTAGGAGAAAGGAACCTGGTAGTTGGGAGCGGCTGGAATCTTCACACCTGGGACCAGACCCCCGGTGGAAACATCAATCAGGTCCACCCCGTGCAGCTTGAGCACCTTGGCAGTGCGGATGGTCTCGTCCAGGCCCCATCCGCCAGTGGCCCAGTCGGTGGCGGACATGCGCACCAGCAGGGGCATCCCCGAAGGAATGACCTCGCGCACAGCATCGGTCACCTGGATCAGCAGGCGCATCCTGCCGGACAGGTCGCCCCCGTACTCGTCGTTTCGTCGGTTGATCAGGGGATCGAGGAATTGGGAGAGCAGGTAGCCGTGGGCGGCGTGTAGCTCCACTCCCAGGAAGCCAGCCTGAACGGCTCGCACGGCAGCAGAGCGGAAGTCGGCCACAATGGAGGCTATCTGAGCCCGTGAGAGCTGGACCGGGACCGCCATCCTGCCAAAGGCAATGGGGCTGGGGCCCACAGGCTGCCAGCCGCCCTCGGCCACAGGCACAGTGGCGTTGATGTAGCCCATGGAGGAGCACCCGGAGGAACCCTTGCGCCCCGAGTGGTTGAGCTGAACGATGGGCACCGCCCCAGCGGCCTTGACATCACGGACGATGCCCTGCCAGGCCCTGGTCTGCTCGTCGTTCCACAGTCCCACATCGCAGGGCGAGATCCGCCCCTGGGGATTGACGGCAGTGGCCTCCCCGATGACGACTCCGAAGCCGCCCAGGGCCCGGGACACATAGTGCTGGTAGTGGAAGTTGGTAGGAACCCCGTCGTGCCGCAGGGCCGAATAGGTGTCCATGGGCGGCATCCAGATCCTGTTGCGGATATGCTGGTCGCGCAGTTCCATGGGCTGGAAGAGCGCAGGCAGAGCCATCTCATGCCTTCTGCCTGATTTTGATTTCCCAGCCTTTTTGACCCTCTTGTCTTTCTTGCCCTTCTTGGCCGATTTGACCCCCTTGACAGCCTTGCCAGCCTTTTTCTTTCCGTCAGCGGCACCCGGCTCGAAGGGCCAGATCGGTTTGGACACATCCAGCCTGCCAGAGCCGCTCACCGGCCCCGGCATCGCCTGATCCTCCTTGACCCGGCCGTCGGCCTGAGGGGCCTTGTCATCCAGCTCTGAATATTCCTGGACCATCAGTTCCTGCCTCTCCCGGCGGGCGGCCGCACCCCTCGTGGTCCGCCCGTTGACGAATCCCTCATGGTCTCCATTGTAGGCACAGGCCCTAGTCCTCCGGCGAATCCACCGTCTGCGACTGGTCCTGACTGGTCCCCTGGTTGCCCTGTTGTTCCCCTTGGCTGTGACGGTAGGTCTGCCGCTGTCTGCCCGAGGACCGTTGCTGGGACGGCTGAGACAGCTGAGGCTGCTGGACCCCGCCGGTGAACCGGGGATCGGGATTGCCATAGGAGTTGTCCGGCTGGATATTGGCTGCGGCCAGGTAGGTGTTCATGAAGTCCTTCCAGGCCGGGGTGGCGATATACATGCCGTACCAGGTGTGCATGGACCGTCCGTTGATGGTCCTGTTGGTGAAGGAGACCTGACCCTCCGCATTGCCCACGGTGACGAAGGCGGCAACCTGGGGCACGAATCCGCCGGTCAGCATGTACTTGTCCTCGTGGGTGCCGGTCTTGGCAAAGGTCTTGCGTCCCCCGTCCAGCTGGGTCGTGGACGCCTCGCCTCCGGGCTGGACGACGCCTTGGTTGAGTGCGTAGGCGGCGGTCTCGGCGATGCCCGGATCGATGGCCTGATGGCAGTTGGCCTTGGGGACCTTGACGGACTTGCCGTTCTTGTCGATCACCTTGGTCATGGCTATGGGGCTGCAGGCCACGCCCTTGGCGGCGATGGTGGCATAGACGTTGGCCATGGTCAGCGGGGAGGCCTGGACCGCACCGATGACCATGGGCGGCTGGAAGGTGTTGACCGAGTGGATGTCCATCTGGTCCTTGGGCGAATTGTGGTAGCCCATCTCCTTGGCAGTATCGGCTATGGTGCACAGACCGATCTGCTGGGCCATGGAGGCCTGGGTGGTGTTGTGCGAGCGCACCAGACCCTGTAGGGGGGTCTCCGGCGAAGTGGTGCCGCCGCCGGAGTTCTCCACATGCCAACTGCCGGTGCCGAACCCGTAGGGGGTACCGTCCGCCATCTTGCAGGCGAAGGAGGTCTGCGGGTAGCTGGTGGAGGTGCGCAGGGACTGGTTGATGGATTTGCCGGCCTTCATCCAGGACACCAGGTTGATGGGCTTCCAGGTGGACCCCACAGGGAAGCCCCAGCCGCCGCCGTCGACCTGATCCACTGCATAGTTGATGGCCGTGCGGGTGCCGCCGCCCGAGTTCTGGGTGGCATCGTAGATGCGGTTGATGCCGAAGCCCAGGACCTCGCCGGTGCCCGGACGGATGGAGGCTATCGTGACCTCGAAGCCGCTTCGATCATCCACGGGGATGGTGTCCCGGGCCGCCTTCATGGCTGCTGCGTTGGCGTTGACATCCATGGTGGTGTAAATATCCAGGCCGCCCTCCTTGAGAAGCTTGTTGCGCTCCTCCTGGCTCTTGCCGAACTCCTTGGAGTTGAGGATCTGCTTGGTCACGTAATCGCAGAAGAAGGCGGCGTCTCCAGCCGCCTGGCATCCGGCATCGACCGACTGCACGTGCAGCATCTGGTCCAGAGGCTTGGCCTTGTTCTCGTCATACTGGCGCTGGGTAATGTAGTTCTCCTGGCGCATCAGGTCCAGAACGATGTCCCGCTGCTCCTGGGAGGCCTTGACATTGACCGTTGGATCGAAGCGGGCGGGATTCTTGGTCACGGCGGCGATGGTGGCTGCTTCGCCCGGATCCAGGTCCTTGGCCGACTTGCTGAAGTAGCGCCTGGCTGCCGACTCAACCCCGTAGACGTTGGTGCCGAACTGGGCTATATTCAAATATCCTTGAAGAATCTCGGCCTTGGAGTACTTCTTCTCCATCTGCACCGCGATCAGCATCTCCCGCATCTTGCGGGCTATGGTCTCCTCCTGGGCGTGGTACTCGGCGATGGGGTCGTTGTTCTCCTCAGCCTGGCTCATGAGCACGTTTTTGACATACTGCTGGGTCAGGGAGGAGCCGCCCTGGGTGTCACCCTGCTTGATGTAGGTCTGAATGAAAGCCCTGAGCACGCCCTGGGTGTCCACGCCGGCATGCTCGAAGAAACGACGGTCCTCGCGGGCCACCACGGCCTTCTGCATGTAGTCGGAGACGTCCTTGATGGGCACCACGATCCTGTTCTGCGCATAGAAGGTGGCGATGACCGTATGCCCGTCGGAGGCGTAGAGGCGGGACTGCTGGGGCAGATCGTTGACGTTGAAGTCGATATTGTCCGTCTTCAGGGCAGGCATCAGATTCCTGGAGGCGGCGTTGATGCCGAAGACAGCGGGGAACAGGAAACCAGAGACCACCACGCCACCTGCGACGCAGAAGATAAGGTAAGCCAGCAGCAGCGTGAAGAAGCGCCTGACCGACATGGATTTCTTTTGTTCGGGCATGGTCTCCATCCTAGGCCGTCGGCTCTACCGAACAGTGGCGTTCACATACGCGAGCGTCGAATCAGCGGACCGGGCTGGAAAATGATGATGGTGCGGCCCTTGCGAGAGATCCATCCCCGGTTGGAGAAGTCCATCAGGGCCTTGTTGACGGTCTCGCGTGAGGCACCGACCAGCTGGGCCAGCTCCTCCTGAGTCAGATCATAAGGGACCATCAGCCCCTGCTCAAAGGGTTCGCCGAAGCGTGTGGCCAGATCCAGCAGGGTCTTGGCCAGGCGGGCCGGCACGTCCAGGAAGACCAGGTCGGAGATCCGCTCGTTGTCGGTCCGCAGGCGGTGGGCCAGTACCTGAAGCATGTCCACAGCCACCTTGGGATGCTGGTTGAGCCAGTCGAAGAGCGTATCGTGATCCAAGGCAGCCACCTTGGTCTTGTTGACCATGACCACGGCCGAGGCGGTACGAGGCCCGCCGGAGGGATCGAAGACGGGAATCTCGCCCAGGATCTCCCCGCGCCCGTGGATGCTGAGCAACTGGATGCGGCGGTCAGGCGACTGGCGGACCAGCTTGACCCGGCCCTCCTCCAGCAGATACATGCGGTGATCGGTATCCCCCTGTCGAAAGACCGTGGACCCCTTGGCGTAAGTGGACTCATGCATGCTGTCCAAAAGCTGGTCGGCATCCTGCCGGGGCACTTGTTTGAAGAGGGCGGTCTGCCTGAGGGCGTTCCCGTCATCGGGAATCTCGTTGGGCTTGTGAACCGCCATACTCCGCACTCCTTTTCGCCATGTCTGGCGGGTCTGCACCGACTCACGCATGGTTGATGACCTCACGCCGGGTTCGACGCGACTGAGCACGATTATACCCACACACATCAACCCCCCTTCCCGGTCAGGCGATCTGGGCGGTCCACTCCTCACGGCCGTAGCGCTGCCCGACCAGAGTGCGGGCCCGTTGCTCGACCCCGGGCGCTGGTCTGGATATGCGCAGATCCGCCACCAGGGAGGGCAGGGTGTCCAGGAGGGCATCGATCAGGGATTGGCGGGACAGACTGGTCTGCCTGTCGATGGGGTCCACCCGGCTTCTGACCGAGGTCACGGCCTTGTCATGGAATTTTTCCGGGTCCACGTTGAGCACCTGGGCCATCAGATCAGCATCCACCGAATAAGAAAGCGTGGTGTGGTGGAGCAGCCCGCCCGGCCCGCGGGAGCCTGCTGGCAACCTGCGCTGGGCGGCGCCACCCATCTTGCCCCTTGGGGAGGCGATGTCATTCATGCCCTGCCAGCCGGCCTGAACCCCCTGTATGCGTAGACCACGAACCAGCCAATAGTCGCAAATACGGTAGGAGTCGATCAGGTCGGCCCCTTTCACGAAATCCAAAGGCAGATAAAGGGAATACGTAATGGCTCGTTCAGGCTGAATGACCATGGTGCCTCCCCCCGTGCAGCGGCGGACCAGGGTAAAGCCCAGACTGCGTGCCCGCTCGACGTGGACCTCTTGGCTCAGGGACTGGAAACGCCCCAGGATCACCGCCGGCGCCGCCCAGTTCCAGATGCGCAGGGTGGGTGGCAACTGGCCCTGGGCCACGGCATCATTGAGAGCCTGGTCCATGGCCATCTGCATGACCGGCTGACGTGGACGGTCCCTGATCAGGTCCAGCTTCAGGCCAGACCAACGACGGCGGCACTCGGCCTCATCCGGCTGAGACTGCCTGGAATGTGTCCTGTCCGGTGCCGACGGCAGTTGGTCGGACTCCCCTTGTCCGTCAATGACCAGTCCATCCGGCAGGGCACGCTCCAGCGCGGTCACCAGGGTCCAAGGGGACACACCGACTACCCGTTGGCCATCCCCTTCTGCCATGACCCTGTCCAGCCTCTCCAGAGCCAGACCGGGGTCCAGGGGCAACGGGAGGCCACAGATTGCGGACTCCAGCCGGGATACCGGCCCATGATTCCCTTCGGATTCCTGAGAGGCTGCCGGGGCTGGCTCCGTGAAGAAATCGCCGTCAATCCTGCATGAGGCGATAAACGGACAGGTGTCGGATCCCTGGCCCAGAGTCAGGGTTACGGCCGCCAGTTTGCCGCCCATCTGCTTGCCGACGCCGCGCAGATGGGCCGGATTCAATCCGTCAGCTCCCATCCGCGAGCATCACGATGCCAGAAGGAACCAGTAGAGGATGTCAGAGTCAGGATGCCTTCGATCAGCCCCCAAATCACGGATATGGTCGGCCCAATGAAGAAGAAGGGAAAGCCGATCAGGGTTAGCATGAGCTGAGCCACGCCACGGCCGGTCCTGCCCAGGTAGAAGTTGCCCACGCCGAAGCAGCCCAGGAAGATGCTGAGCAGACCGGCTGCCAACTTGTTGTGCGGGGTGGGTGAAATGGGATAGGGACCCCTGCCGTTGGGCATGCCAGGATAGGGCCAGGGCATGGAGGACTGCGGTGGATACTGCCCGCCAGGATACTGAGTGCCGGGATACTGAGTGCCGGGATACGGGCCCGCCGGGTATTGATTGCCCGGATACCCACCCTGGGGGTATTGGCCAGCCGGATACTGGCTGGGATAGCCTGGTCCGGGCTGATATGGCCTTTGAGGATTCTGACTGCCAGGATACTGCCCACCCGGATACCGTCCATCGGAATACGGACCAGCAGGATATTGCTGACCAGCTGGATAACCGGCAGTCGGGTACTGACTGGGCCGGTAGGGTCCTGTCTGATAGACCCCTGGATATTGACCGCCGTACTGAGGGGCGAACGGATATCCGGCATTGGACCTCTGCCCCGTCGGGTACCCATTTTGGGGATACTGGCTACTGGGATATTGACCGGTCTGATAAGGATTCTGATTCCCGACGCCGGCATCATGGCCAGTCGGGTAGCCCGGGGCCTGCCACTGTCCATCGGCTGCTCCAGCAGGAGCATCCCCACCGGCAGGCCCCCGATGCTCGGGCGGTACCTGTGGGGACGGAGAGGGGCCGAAACCAGGATTCCCTGTCGGCGTATCGCTGGACTGCCGGTCGTCCGGCTGGGGGGCATCATCCATAGTCATGCCCTCCAGTCTAGCCGCTGTCAAGCCCAATCACAGCCGGGCCAGAATATCCCTGCCGATCTGCTCGGTGCTCCTCTGGGCGGAGCCGGAGCGCTCGATGTCGTCCTCCACAGCCCGCTCAATGCTGGCCGCTTCGTCCTCAAAGCCCAGATGATCCAGGAGCATTCCGGCCGAGAGGATGGCCGCCGTGGGGTTGGCGATTCCCTTGCCGGCTATGTCAGGAGCGGATCCGTGGATGGGTTCGAACATGGACGGGTAGGTGCCCGAGGCGTTGATGCAGCCGGAGGCCGAGTAACCCACGCCTCCTACCACAGCTCCCGCCTCGTCCGTGAGGATGTCACCGAAGAGGTTGTCGGTCACGATCACATCGAAGCGGCTGGGCTCGGTCACCATGAATATGGTGGAGGCGTCGATGTGCAGGTACTCGCGCTCCACATCGGGATACTCCTGGCCCACCTGGTCGACCAACCGCTGCCACATGTCTCCCGCATTGGTCAGCACGTTCTTCTTATGGACCAGGGTCAGACGGCGGCGACGTTTCATGGCCAGCTGGAAGGCATAGCGGATGACCCTTTCCGCCCCGTAGGCCGTGTTGATGGAAACCTCGGTGGCCACCTCCTGGGGGGTGCCCCGGCGAATTGAGCCACCGGCCCCAGCGTAGAGCCCTTCGGTGCCCTCACGCACGACCACGAAGTCGATGTCGCCCGGATTGGCCAGGGGCGACACCACACCCTTGTAAAGCTTGGAAGGCCTCAGATTGACATACTGGTCCAACTCGAAACGCATTTTGAGCAGCAGTCCCCGCTCCAGGATGCCAGCCTTGATGCGGGGGTCGCCGATGGCCCCCAAAAGAATGGCGTCCTGCTGCTTGAGCCGGTCCAGATCCTCATCGGGCAGAACGGCTCCATCACGCAGGTAGCGCTCAGCGCCCAGGTCGAAGTCCTCGTAGCGAATGTCTGCCTTGCCCCGGGTCACCTTTTCCAGGACGGCCTGAGCCTGGGGAACGATCTCCTTGCCGATGCCGTCACCGGCAATGACCGCAATGTGATATGTTTTCTGCTTGCTATTTGTCATACCCCGAGCATAACGAGCCAACCAAGCCCCTTTCACGACCCCGACCGAATCCCGGACAGACCGGAATCAGCGGCTTGCGGGGACCATGATGGACAGGCACCAGGCGTTCTCGAAGGCCAGTTCCTCCCACTGCCGGTAGCGTCCGCTTATGCCCCCGTGCCCTGCCTGGACCTCGATCCTGATGAGCGCGTCGACCCCCACCTGCGGCTCCTGCAGCCTGGCCACCCACTTGAGCGGTTCCACGTAGAGCACGCGGGTGTCGTTCATGGAGGTGGTCACCAGGATGGCGGGGAAGTGGTCGCTGCCGAAGAGCCGGCGCCTACGATCAGCGTCAGGAACATTCTCGTAGGGCGAGTAGGAGCGCATATACCGGTAGACCTTCTGGTCATGCAGAGGGTCTCCCCACTCATCCCATTCAGTCACGGTCAGCGGCAGATTCGGATCCAGGATGCTGGTCAGCGCGTCCACGAAGGGCACGTCCGCCTCGATGCCGGCATAGAGCTGTGGAGCCATATTGGCCACGGCCCCCATCAACAGGCCACCTGCCGACCCGCCATTGGCCACGGTATGACGTGGATCCGCCCAGCCCTGATCCTGCAGTGCGGCGGTCACATCAATGAAGTCCAGGAAGGTATTGACCTTGCGCAGCCGACGACCCTGCTCGTACCAGGCACGGCCCATCTCCCCGCCGCCGCGCACATGGGGGACGGCATAGAGCACACCTCGGTCAAGCAGGCTGAGCCGACCTGTGGAGAAACCGGGGTCCTGGCTGATCTCGTAGGCTCCATACCCGGTGATGAACATGGGAGCAGGCTTGTCCGGATCCTGGTCCGGCCAGGGACGGCGCTCGGGATGGCCGGGGGCCTGGATGACCGTGTCATCGGGCCCGGTCTTTCCGCATGCGTCCAGCGCCGGATGCATGCCCCGCCGCCAGACCAGAGAGACCGGCACCAGGGCCCCATCCCTGACGCGGACCAGAATTCGACGCTCGGCATAGCGCTCAGGTCTAAAGTCGCCCAGAACGCGGGCCCGCTTGAGCAATCGGTCCACGCCCCTGACCGGATCCAGCTCCCGCAGCTCAGCCGGGGTTCCATAGCTGCCCCGGATGTAGCGCAGCCCAGGGGCCTGGTAGGAGGGGTTGTCTGTGGGACCGATGCTGTAGAGACGGTCAATGCCGTCCCTGGCCTGATCGGGCAGGACCTCACGGAAGCGCCAGGGTCGGCCCGCCCGCAGATCCTCCAATGCCTGGTCCTTGGCGATGACAGCCATATGGGGCAGGCTGTCAGCCCGGTAGGTCAGGACCACGAAGCTGCGGTGGATGCCCAGCCCCTCGATGCCCAGCCCGCGAGCGCCTTGGAGTATGGCCGGATTGCCCGGATCCCGATAGGGCTTCTCGGGCGGCAGGGAGGCCAGGTCTCCGGAGCGCTCGCAGCCGTAGGGACTGCCTTGGACCAACCGCACCCCTTCTCCAAGACGGAAGGGCGGACGGTGGCTGCGCAGGTCAATCAGATCCACCTCGAAGTTGGGGTTGTTCACATTGTGGTAGACCACGGCCACCGGCAGGTCCTCCCCCGCCGGACCGGCATTTTCGAACCGGGCCAGGCTGATGTCGTACTCAATCCCCTCCTTGCGGGGGATCAAGGGCACAAACTCGCCCTGCGGATCCTTCAGGTCCAGCATGAGCACCTCACTGGTGGTCTTGGACCCGGTGGCAATCAGCATGGCGGATTCGTCGTAGCTGAGTCCCAGCCCCACCCAGAAGCGCTCATCGTCCTCCTTGTAGACCATGACATCCTGGTCGGCCGAAGTGCCCACCTTATGCCGCCAGACCGTGTCCGGACGCCAGGCCTTATCCAGGCCGGTGTAGAAGACCCAGCGTCCGTCGGGGGTCAGCACCGCCCCTGAGGAGACCTGGTCGATCCGATCAGGCAGGTCTCGACCGTCTTTCAGATCCCGGATGCGCAGGTCGTAGCGCTCATTGCCCCTGGTGTCCAGTCCATAGAGCATCCACCGGCCGTCGGCGCTCAGGTCCAGGCATCCCAGAGAGAAAAAGTCATGCCCCTTGGCCTCGGCGTTGGCGTCGAAGATGACCTCCTCGCCCGGCATGGAACCAGGCGCCGCATCGGCTTTAACAGCAGGAGGGTCCCAGTCATCCTGGTCGCGCACCGGCAGGCGGCACTGCACCCCATACTCCTGGCCCTTGAGCGTCCGGGAGAAATACCAGTATCCATGCATCCGGGTGGGCACCGACATGTCGGTCTGCTGTACCCGGTCGGTGAACTCCTTGAGCAGGGTGGCCCGCAAACCCTCCTGACCGGCAAGCCGTTCCTGGCAGTAACGGTTCTGGTCACGCACGTAGGACTTGGTGGCAGGATCCACCCGGTTGCGCATCCACTCGTAGGGATCTTCGAAGTGATCCCCATGGAAGCATCGATCAGTGGGACGGCGTTGTGCACGAGGAGGCGCGGAATTGACGGCCGAAAAACTCATGGGGCGATTATATTCGGGCGCGACGACGCAGATAGGGCAGCAGGGTTCGCATCAGATTGGCACCCGTGGTCCCGTAGAAGACCGGCACCTGCGTCACCGGTACCGGTTGTGTGGCAGTCCGCTTGACCAAGGTTCCCAGCCCGGTCTCCTGGGGGCTCAACTGACGGATGCCGATGGCCAGGACCCGTCCCGGATACTGCCGCACCACCTGGGCGAATGTGGAGGGATCGCTCTGCCCATCGTCGCCCATGAGCACGAAGCGCATCTTGGGAAAGTCGGCCATGAGCTGGCGGATAAACTCCATCTTGTGCTGCACGATGGAGGGCACGAAGGTCTTGGGTCTAGGATCCAGGTCCCGCAGCAACAGGGGGCCGGCCGGAAAGCCGTGGTCGCGAATGAAGCCGCGTATGGATCCCTCCACATTCCAGGGCGAGGCCGACAGATAGAAGAAGGGTATCCGGGGGTCCAGGTCACGGATACGGTTGTAGAGCACGGCCATGCCCGGCACCGAGGCCCGGCGATGTGGATCTGACAGGAGCAGGTTCCAGGCAGCCTTCCAATGATTGGGCACCTGGCTGATCATGATGGTGTCGTCCACGTCGGATATGACGCCGACAGGGGTCTGACCGGGCACGATGTATAAAGGAGCGTCCACCGGCCGGCGGCCCCGCACCTGGTAGGAGACCCGGTGCACGCCTGGGGTCAGTCGATGCTCGGCCACCAGATCCAGGTAGCCCGACCGGTCGGAAAAGACCGCATCCGCACTCAGGCTGCGACTGGGATCGACGGCATCGTAGACCGCGGAGTCTCCCACCTGGACCCTCCCGATGGCCGTGCTGTCGATGGCCAGCCTGACCCTGGTCCTGGGTGCGGGTACGGTCAGCAGACCGCGGATGCCACGTATGGCCGGATCCTCACGTCTGCGCCCGTCGGTCAGAATGGTACGGCAGACCAGCCGGGAGTAGGACTCGGTACCGTAGCCCACGTATGGTTGAACGTCGGCCGACCAGCCCAGACGCCCGGTCATATTGATGGACAGCCCTACCCAAAGGTCGAAAGCGCCAGTAATCAGCCGCCTCAGCAGGCGGACCGGGGCCGGCCTGCTCTCGATGCCCTCCCCGGGCGCAGCTGAATCGAAGGTGGTGCTGACCGAATGGACCCGTAAGAGGTCTTCATTGCGGCCGGATCGCCTTGTCATAACCGGACCGTCAGTTCAGGGTCTTCAGCAGCTGACCGTACTCCTCGGCGCTCATCAGATCGGGCTCATCGTCCTCCAGGTCGATCTTGGCTATCCAACCTTCCCCATAGGGATCGGAGTTGATGACCTCAGGATCGTCCGAGGCTGCCCTGTTGACGTAGGCGATGGTGCCTGCCACCGGGCAGACCACCGGCTCAACTGCCTTGGAGGACTCCAGCTCGATGACCTCATCGCCGGCATCGACGTGGGTGCCAGTCTCGGGCAGGTCCAGAAAAACCAGGTCTCCCAGCTGGTCAGCCGCATATTCGGTCACGCCCATGGGCGCCGGGGATTGGCTGGGGTCGATCCAGACATGATCCTGGGAATACCGCAGGTGTTCGGGCACATCCAGGCGGGAGGTTCCATCACTGTGTTCATCGCTCATGGTTCCAGCCTACTCGACCGTCTGTCAGAGCAAGTGCTCCTAGCGGGCCGGACCCGACGGAACCTGCCCTTCCACCTTGACCATGGTTCCGATGGGGGCGTTGTCGAAGATCCACTTGGCGTCCTGCTCATACATGTTGATGCAGCCGTGGGATCCGTATTGGGCAGGGTCTCCCTTGGCGATGCCGGCAGAGTTCCAGCTGGCCGTATGGAAGCCCTCGCTGCCGTTGTAGTAGGACACCCATTTGACATTGGGAGTGACGTAACCCTGCCCACGCATGGTCTGGACCGCGTAGCGCACATTGATGAAGAAGGTGCCGGTGTCGGACCATTTCCCGTTATCAGGCTTGCCTGAGCATATGGGGAAGGTCTTGACCTGGGTGGTGCCGTGGTAGGCGGTGGCGGTCTGGTCACTGAGGTTGACCTGAATCCAGATGTCGCCGTCGGGCACATCGTAGCGGGCCACCCTGGTCTGCTCCTTGTGGGGCGTGATCTCGGCGCTCGCTTGGACCGGATTCGTGTCGCCCTCTTCCAGGGCCTTGACGACCAGGTCCGCCGTGGCGGACACATCCGTGACCCGGACACCGTCCACTCCCTTGGTGGTCTCGGCCACCACATCACCCTTGGTGTTCTTGACGTTGACGGCGGTGACCATATCCCGGTCCAGCTGCCGGGCCAGCTCCTGGTCCAGATACTGCTTGATGGCCTGCCGATCAAAGCCCAGCTCCATGGTCCCCTTGTCAAGATCGGTGACCGGTTTGACCCAGGTGGCCACTGTTGCCGCCGGGACGGTCATGAGATCATCATCAGCACCCTTGATGACCAGGTCCTTGGCCAGTCGTTGGTTGGCTTGAGAGGCCACCTGATTGGCGGTGTCCAGGCTGATGGGCATGGTCACGTCCTTGTAGACCACCCCTACGGCCAGACGCCTTCCAGGTTTGTCTATCAAGGATGAGACGGCATCCTGCACGCGGCCCAGCTCAGGCGCCTTGCCTCCACGACCCTCCTGGGGCCGGAAGGCGTGTGCACCCTGATCAAAAACGATGGTGGAAGGAACGGAACGATCCTGGCGGGGAATGAACCGTTCAGTCAGATATTTGTCCATGGCCAGCTGATCCCGCTCGGCCACCAGCGGCACCGCCTCACCATGGAAGGGGTTCAGCCGGGAGAGGCCTGCAGAGCCCTTGGCGTTCATGATCTTGGTGACCGTGGCATCCGAATCCACGCTTACGCCCAGGTCCTTCAGTCCTGCCCGGGCAGAGGTGCCTTCACCCTTGAGTTCCACCTGGGAGTCACGAACCTGCCGATCGACGATCTGCCTGACCTGGTCCTTGGTCCGACCCATCATGACCTGCCCGCCCAGGGTGACGCCGGGGGCCACCCGATCACGGAAGAAGGCGCGGACGCCAAACCAGCAACCCACCAGAATCAGCACAGCCAGAAGCAGCAGGGCCAGGATGGTGCGTCCTCGATGGCCGGTCGAAGGAGCCTTGTGGGCGGCACCTGCCCCGAAAGCCCGCTCTGCCTCTTCGTCGGCGAACAGGTCCACAGGGTCAGGCCCCTCCCCGATCGTCGGCGGCATGGTCACTGTTTCGGCCTGGTCGACATCCGAGATACGAGGCTCTTCTTGCCCCTCCATGGCCATAACACACCTTTCGCTGCTGACAGTTCCTTGAAATATCTTACGACGAGACCAGGTCCTGGGGCGCAACACCACTCGGATGAATCAGAGCTCGCTGCCGTACCACTGCTCAATCATATGCCTGGCCACACTGGCCGCCTGGGGTATGCGCAACCGGCCCGAGGCCAGAGCGGCGCTGAATTCCTCCCGTGTGAACCAGTCGGCCTCATCGGTCTCCTGACCGTCCACCCGGATGTCCGTATCCAGGGATCTGGCTCTGAAGGCCACCATCAGGGAGGCTGGGAAGGGCCAGGGCTGGGAGCCCAGGTACCGCATCTCCCCCAGGTTCAGGCCCACCTCTTCCAGTGTCTCCCGCCGGACTGCATGCTCCAGGTTCTCCCCAGCCTCGACGAATCCGGCAGTGACCGAACGAAAGCCGGAAGGCCACTTCTGGTTGTGCTGGAGCAGGAGCCGATCGCGGCCATCCACCACGGCCATGATCACTGCGGGTTCGATGCGGGGAAAGAGCGTGTGTTGGTCCCCTGATTCATCCCCCTGGCAGATTTGGGCCCATCCGGCCTGGCAGGGATGGACCGGCGCGCCGCAGTGGGGGCAGAAAGCCTGACGTCCATGCCATACGGACAGGGCGACTGCGCAGGTTGCCAGGCCCACCTGACGCGGACGGCCATGAGGGGCATACTCCCGCAGGCCAAGCCAGTCGAAGCGCTGATCCGCAGCCTGAGCCAGATCACGAAGAGGGTCCTGAACAGCCCGACCGGTGCAGGCAAGATCCAGATCCAGGGCCAGCCAGGCCTGCTGGTCGGCCTTCCCAAGGTAGTAGCAGGGCGGCTCGAACTGGTCTGCCGAGCCTGTCAGAGGACCCCGCAAGTATGCAGCAGGCAGGGTGGCCAGACGGATGCTGGCTCCAGTGCGACCAGCCAGCGCCCCCTTGCCCTTGGGCACAGCCACCTTCTCGCCCCGCACCAGGATGACCCCAGTGCCGTCCTGGTCCAGCAATTGGTCAAGCAGGCCGGGCTGCTGCCGCCCTACCGTGTCGTAGTCCACATCCCCCTGAGCCAGGGGCAGAAAGGGCAGGGGCTCGGTAAGGGCCAGCGGGGAGAAGACCGTCTCCGAATCGCTCATGAGAGCCTCCCTACACGATGAACCAGATCCAGCAGGGCCTTGGCCACCTGATTCGGATGCTCGACGGCGCTGAAGTGGCCGCAGTCGTCAATGGCAGTAAAGGTAACGTCAGCGCCGGCCTGACGCATGGCCTGAGCCAGAGGCTCCATGGCGCGTGGGGGACTGGAGGGATCGCAGCGGCCGCTGACCAGGGCCACGGGAACTCTGATGCGGCCGACCAGATCGCTCTGATCCGGGCGACCCGCAGCCATCCGCTCCCGCCAGGCGATGCCCCGGGGATCCTGGGACTGTATCCATTCGGTCATGGTCTGCACGAAGGCGGGCGAACGCTTGACCGTGGAATCACCCTCCTGGGGCCTGGCGAAGTGCATGACCGGATCAAGCGTCCCCTCCTCCTCGCAGGTTCGGGCGATCTGCAGCCGCCTGGCCCGGGAGGCCGGACGGTCAGCCATCATGGTGGTGTCGCACAGGGCCAGACCGGCCACCATCAGCGGGTAAAGCCTGGCTACGGCCTCGACCAGGTAGCCTCCCATGGAAAGTCCGACCCAGATGGCCTTCTGCGCCCCCGTGGCGGCAATCATTTCCACAAAGGCTCGAGCCATAGCATCCAGCGCACTCGGCAGGGCACCGTCAGAGTCTGCCGGGCCGCAGGATGCCGGCCCGGGCAAGAGGCAATCGCCTGCACCGGGCATATCCGGGGCATAGACCGGGAAGGGGGTCATACCCACACGATCCGACTGGGCGATCAGTGAGGCCGCGCACCGATCCCACATGCGGTGGTCCACAGGGAAGGCATGGACCAGTACCAGGGGCAGCCCCTCTCCCTGGCGATATACGGTATTGACAATGCTCATGCCCGCCTCCAAGGATTCCCGGCTCATAGTGCACCGGCCCAGGTCAGGGCGCTCATCAGCACCTTGCCATGCCCGCCGGGCATCTGGCTCATGAAGGACTCCAGCATATCCCCCTTGGGATCGATCCATTCCACATCCAGGGTCTCATCCTGGGGCTTGCAGTCCCCGGCCACCGGCACCAGATAGCACAGAGCGATGGCATGCTGACGCGGGTCGTAGTACTCCGAGACCCCCGGCGTGGGGAAGAACTCAGCCACAGTGAAGGGCTGGGGGCTGGCAGGCAGCATGGGCAGGGCCAGCTGGCCCAGATCCTTGGCGATGTTTCTGGCCAGAGCCTCCCTGATGGTTTCGTGGTAGAGGATTCGTCCGGTGATCAGAGTGCGCTCGATGTTGCCCTGATCATCCACTCGCAGAAGAGTGCCCACCTGGGTGACGGCGCTCATCTCATCCACGCGAACCGGCACTACCTCCACATAGGGCATGGGCAGGCAACGCCGCGCACGGTCGATGGCGTCACGGTCCAGCCATCCGGGAGGATTCGAGCCCGAAAAACCGCGGTTGAAGTCCTCTGGGGTGATGTGTGAGAAGGCGCCACGGTCGCGATCGGCATCGAAGTCGTCATCATCGGGAATCTCGTCGTTCAGCACTGGCATGATTCCATTATCCGTACCAGGCTTGACCGCTCACGGGACCCCGGCGGACATCTCCACCCAGAGCATATTCGGGCGCTTTCTCCAGCCTTGATGGAATGCTGATGATTGAAAGCGGTTGCTAAGCACGGGAGCTTCCCGCGCGACAGTCAAACTACTTCAAGGAGCGTTATCATGGCCACCACGACTATTACTTCGGAAAACTTCGAGCAGACCATCAAGGACAACGACCTGGTGCTGATTGACTTCTGGGCCACCTGGTGCGGACCCTGCAAGGCCTTCGGCCCTATCTTCGAGAAGGCTTCGCAGGCCAACACCGACATCGTCTTCGGCAAGGTGGACATCGATCAGAATCAGGATCTGGCCGCGGCCGCCGACATCCAGGCGGTGCCCACGTTGATGATCACCAAGCAGGGGCAGATCATCTTCAAGCAGGCCGGTGCTCTCAGGTCTTCGGACCTGGACGACCTGATCGACCAGGCACGCAAGGCCGATTTGTCAACCCCGGCACAGGCCTGAGTCAGTCGAGTTGGTTCCAAGGCCAATTTGGACTAAAGTAGTGCTGTGTTTGTCCAGTGACCCTTTCGGCGCTACCGGAAGCATGCGGTCGATAGGAAGCGTTACGTCGACTGATCACTGAGGATCTGTCGGTCCAACAGAGGAGAGTAATGGCGAACCACCGTAGAGGACGGATGAGTGCGGTCAAGGCCCTGACCAAGCGTCAGTGGCTGCGATTGGCTGCCGGTGTCACTGTTCTCGGCATGGTCGTTGGCGCGGGTTTCGTCTCGCGCGACTTCTACACATCCACTGAGAGCTCGGCCAAGTCAGGCGTAACGTCCTATTCTGCCACCCAAGATGTGGACACGGTGTCCCGCGGCAGCACCAGGCAGGCCATCCGCAACGGTGCGGGCGGCGCTAACGCGAACACGTCTTATGTAAATGTGCAGATCAATGGGAAGAACAAGGTGGTCCTGGGTACAGGCTTCACCGATGTCAAATCCGTGCTGGAGGCCGGGGATATCGTTCTGCAGCCTGGGGACCAGATCACCCCATCTCTGACCACTCGTGTCACTGAGAAGACCGTCATCCGCATCGACCGGGCCGATGCCCAGGTCAAGACGGAAGAGTCGCCTATTCCCTTCAACACCATCGAAGAGAAGACCAACTCCCTCCCGGCAGGCACCACCAAGGTCAAGACAGAGGGACAGAACGGCGTCATGGAGACCACGAGCCTGGTCACGGCAGCCGGTAATAAGCACCTGACCAGCAATATCTTCGCCTCCTTCGTCAAGACAGTCCCCGTCGACAAGGTGGTTCTGGTGGGCACCGGCGGCGGCACTCCTGCGAAATCCGGTTCGACCACCACAACAGTCCCCGTGGGTACAGCACAAAGCATCGCCCACGATTTGGTCACCTCCCGTGGCTGGGGTGAAGACCAGTTCACCTGCCTGGTACAGTTGTGGAACAAGGAGTCCGGCTGGCGGACCAACGCCTCCAACCCATCGGGTGCCTATGGCATTCCTCAGGCACTGCCCGGCAGCAAGATGGCCTCGGCCGGCCCCAACTGGCAGACCGATGCCCACACCCAGATTGTTTGGGGACTGGGCTACATCCAGGGTCGCTACGGAAACCCCTGCGGTGCGTGGGCCCAATCCCAGTCAACCAACTGGTACTGATCCTTTTTCATACAACTCAATCAGGAACTTCCGGCAGGCTGGTTCGGCTTGCCGGAAGTTCTTTTTTGCCTGAGCCACGGCCATTTCCGATTACTAGCCTTAATCCGACCGTCAAGGCGAAAGAGAGGAATCGATGATAACTTGGCATTGCAAAGCCATGATAGACTGATTTTGGTTGAACGTCATGCACGCTGGCCGTGGGGGTTGAGCTGGGGCTGCAGGTGCCACGTTGCATGCGCCGTTGCTTTTGAAGGGGACCGTATGCAATCGTCATCTAGGAGTCGTGCATGCTGCATAGCTTCTCTTGCAGCCATTATCGCCTCTGGGCTCATATTAGGAAATCTCTCGGCAATTGACCCGGCACAGGCGAATGCCGCCGCATCCCCGACAGCATTGCAAAGCAAGGAGAATCAAACCGAAGGGGTGACCCCTGGCATACCTAACTCAACCCAAACTCCTTCCATTGCCCCCTCACCAACAGAAACTCAAAAGCTGCATTCCCCTATCCAAACAACACCCTCTCCCACCTTCCCATCCCCCACTTCACTAGGCTCAGCAAATCCTGCACCTTCTACCCGGTCGGCAAGCTCCTGCCCAAATAATCAATGTTCAGTCACCTTTGATACCGCCCAAGCCGACACAGCAACCCCTGCCTCTCAGACCGTCCTTTCGGGAGGTCTGGCGAAACGACCTACCAATCCCACCAGGCATGGATACCTCTTCGATGGCTGGTTCATCGGCCAGGTAGCCTACGACTTCAACCAGCCCGTCTCCAGCAACTTGAAGCTGACCGCAAAATGGACAGCCGGCGACGGTCATTGGTCTGTTGCACCTGCACACGGAACTGCATTGGGAGGCACTACAGCGACTCTGACTCCCCCAGCGACCCGTGGTATCAAATTCTCTCAAATTACTTCAGGAGCAACCCATTCCTTGGCTCTTGGATCAGATGGAAATCTTTATGCCTGGGGTGATAATAGCTCAGGGCAGTTAGGCGATAACAGCAAAACTTTACGACAGACTCCAGTGAAAATAAACAAACCGGCCAATACATCAGACCAATTCACTTTCACTACCATTGCCGCTGGCGACCATTCATCTCTTGCTATCGGTTCTGACGGGAATCTCTACGCCTGGGGAAACAATAGCCATGGACAACTTGGTGATGGAACTACCGAAAACAAGTTGACTCCTGTCAAAGTTCCGAAGCCTGCCGGTGTCTCAAATGAATTCACTTGGACCCAAGTAAGCACCCGATGGGACCATACCTTGGCATTGGGCTCAGATCAAAATCTCTACGCCTGGGGATGGAACGGCTATGGTCAGCTCGGTAACACCAGCGTTCCTACGGGCAGCAATAACCTAGCTGCGTACAGTAGCAAACCTGTACTTGTCAGCACGCCAGTCGGAGTCACTTTCACTCGGTTAAGTGCTGGACGGTATCATTCTCTGGCCCTAGGCTCAGATAAGCAATTGTACGCCTGGGGTTTAAACACCAGCGGCCGCTTGGGTGACGGGACCGACATTCAGCGATTTACTCCTGTTCCGGTCCGCCAACCCGCCGGCGTTACCTTTTCCCAGTTCAGCGCAGGAGATACATCTTGTTTCGCAATCAGCACGAATGGGAATCTTTACGCTTGGGGATGGAACGGATACGGACGGCTAGGAGATGGCAGCAATGCAGAAGATAGAAAAATACCCACTCTAATATCTCCGCCCAACGGAACACTGGCAGGGTTTACCTGGACACGCGTCATGGTAAGAGACACTCACGTCCTAGCTATCGGATCGGACGGCAATCTCTATTCCTGGGGACGCAACGATCACGGCCAGCTAGGTATCAAAGACATAAGCACCGACGGTTCGTACATCAATAGACCACACATGGTCAATCAACAAACACCCTCAACTGCACAGAAATTCACTTGGGTCCAGATCAATGCAGGATGGGAAGAATCATCTGCATTAGGATCAGACGGAAACTTGTACACCTGGGGATGGAACAACGGTGCACAGCTAGGTGATCCAGACGTTCCTATCGGCACGGACAACAGCAAAGCAACGAGGCTGACACCTGGTTTGGCGGCCTTCCCGCTTACACCGGATCTTACTGCGGTCAAATTCGATCAAACACTGGGCAGCAATCTGAAAAAAGCAGGTACGAACTGGCAGGTGGTGACGCCAGCTCATAGGAAGGGTCGAGTGGATACGACCATCACCTGGAATCTCTATGGTTCGCAGCCCGATGACATCCTGGATTACACCTATGACCCGCCCTCCTATGTCGTCACTTTCGATAAGGCTGACGGGAGCCAGCCCACCAGTCAGTCGGTCGTCGAAGACCAGATGGCTTCCAGACCGGATCAAGACCCGACCCGTCCTGGCTTCCTCTTCGACGGCTGGTTCACCGGCGATGCGGCCTATGACTTTACTTCCCCCGTCAAGGGTCCCCTGAAACTGACAGCCCACTGGACGGCAGGCACCGGGCGATGGACCACCTCTCCCAAGCAGGGGCCCGACAGCGGTCAGACCAAGGTGACCCTGGTACCTCCTGCAGCGCGGAGCATTAGGTTCAGCCAGGTCAGCGCCGGCGATGATCATTCATTGGCCCTCGGGTCGGATGGAAACATCTATGCTTGGGGTGCCAATAAATACGGACAGCTGGGCGATGGGACCACGACGGACCGCTTAACCCCGGTGCAGATTCCCAAACCAACAGGCGTGAACCGATTCATACAGGTCAGTGCAGGAAAAGCCTTCTCAGTGGCCTTGGATGGCCAGGGCCATGTCTGGGCATGGGGGCTTAACAGCTCTGGACAGCTGGGCAGCAATGCCGTTGCCACCAATGGTTCAGCCGCATACAGCCCCAACCCGATTCGCGTGCAGGCCCCTAGCGGTATGACGGCAACAAACTTCACTCTCACTGGTGTCAGCGCAGGCATCACTCATGTCCTGGCTGTAGACGGGCAGGGCAGAGCCTGGGGCTGGGGATCCAATGAGTTCGGCAAACTGGGCGTTCCTTCAAACACTGTGGCAACGACAGGGATCACCACCAGACCCGTCCAGGTCGCAACCCCGCAAGGCGAGACGACGGGATTCCGCTATGCACAGGTCAGTGCGGGTGGCTCACATTCCCTGGCGACTGACGCACAGGGCCGTGCCTGGGGCTGGGGATCGAACCAGAACGGCGACCTGGGCAACACGAGCGATGTAGCACTCAACGGCTATACCTCCACACCCGTCCAGGTCAAACCCGACACCAACCCGACAGGCGGATTCAAGCCGGTTCAAATTATCGCAGGCAGCGGCCACTCCTCCGCCCTCGACGATCTGGGACGTCTTTGGTCCTGGGGCGGGAACAGCAATGGAGAGCTCGGTCTGGGCGACACCACCACGAGGACTGCTCCGTCCCTGGTAGCCATGCCTGCAAACGTCAGCACCTTCACGCAGTTGACAGGCAGCAGGGTTAGCGGCAGTTCACTGGCGCTGGACCAGAACGGAAACATCTGGGGCTGGGGCCAAAACTTATCAGGCATGTTGGGTACCGGAGGCACAGGCAGCCTGAACAAGCCAACCAGGATTGGCAATCCATCAGGCATCGACCACTTCGTCAAGATCAGCGCCGGGACTGGCCACACCCTAGCCATAGCCTCCACCGGTGGCACCTTGGGGTGGGGAGACAATGGCCAAGGAAGGCTGGGAAACAACACGACGCAGACGGTCTACTCCCCTGTCAATGTGCTCTTCCCCTTCAGGCTGGGCACCCCGTCCACAGTGCAATTCGGAGGCGTCAGTGGAACCAGCCTGAACCCCACAGGGCAGCAGGACGGCGCCTGGACCGTGCTGACACCGAACCATAATGCCGGCGATACGACTGTCAGCATCGCTTGGACACTCAATGGGGCTCCACAGCCCAACGATGAGACAAATGCCTTCCGTTTCATCCACTATGGTGTCCTCCCCTTGACAGGAGAGGCAGGCATCCTCGTCATCATTATGGTCGGCTCACTGGCTGCAGTCAGTGGTCTGGCTGCCAAACGGCAGCGCCTTGAGGCACAAAGCGGACCAGGTGGAAAGACCGCCGCTCGGCACAAGCACTGACGGGCACGAACGAGCAGGGCCCCGCCACTAGGTAATAGGTGGCGGGGCCCTGCTGCGGTCTCTGTGCCTGATTTGCTCTATTCACACCCTCAAACAGTCAGATCAACCCGACAACAGCATGACGACTATCTGCACAGCTGAGCAATGGTTCTGACGAATGGCTGCTTGTGGATGCCTTGTGTTTGCGAAACCGTGCTCAGAGCACGGCCTGGAGCACGAAGTCCAGGATGAAGAGGGCCGAGACCGCCCAGATGATGGGGTGGACCTCCTTGCCCTTGCGCTTGCAGACCATGGTCAAGCAGTAGGTGATGAAACCTGCGGCCACACCGTAGGAGATGGAGTAGGCAAAGCCCATGAAGATGGCCGTGAAGAAGGCCGGAATGGCCTCAGACAGCTCGCCCCACTCAATCTCTGCGAAGGAGCTCATCATCATGCAACCCACAATGACCAGGACGGGCGCAGTGGCCGCCGAAGGCACAGCCGAAATCAGCGGAGCGAAGACGGCGCTGAGCGCGAAGCAGGCGGCGATGACCACCGAGGTCAGCCCTGTCCGGCCACCGGCTGCGATACCCGCCGCGGACTCCACGTAGGTGGTGGTGTTGGAGGTGCCAAAGAGGGCGCCGATGGAGGTCGCCGTGGCGTCGGCGAACAGGGCCCTATCCATCTTGGAGCTGAAGCCGCGACCGGTTTCCAGAGCCTGCTCATCCTCGGCTGAGAAGATGCCTGAGCGCCGGCCGGTGCCCACAAAGGTACCGATGGTGTCGAAGGTATCCGACAGGGAGAAGGCGAAGATGGTCACCAGAACCACTGGCAACTTGGCCGGGTCGGAGAAGAGGGCAGGGAATCCATCCTGACTGAAAATGGCCAGGAAGGTCTGCGGCAGCTGTGACCAGGCCTGGCCCAGATCGACCGACTTGGCCATGCTGGTGACCCCCATGGGGATGCCCAGGAGCGTGACCGCGATGATGGCGATGACGAAGGCACCCTTGTTGATGAAGGCCAGATGACCCTTGAACTTGAAGATCAGAAGAAAGACGGTCAGCAACAAGCCGATGACGAAGAGGATGACACCGGGAGTGTTGAAGGTGGTCAGCCCTGGGTTGGCGCCGGCTGCCGAGGTCTTGTCAGGGGTGAACTTGATAATGCCCACATTGAGCAGACCCACATAGGCGATGAAGACGCCGATGCCGCCGCCGATGGCGTGCTGAAGCAGGGGCGGAATGGCCTGGATGATCATCTTGCGCAGCTTGGTGGCCGTGACCAGGATGTTGATCAGGCCACACAGGAAGACCATGCACATGGTCTGCTGCCAGGTGAAGCCCAGCCCCTTGACCACGGTGAAGGTGAAGAAGGCATCCAACCCGACTCCTGGCGCCACGCCGTAGGGCACGTTGGCCACCAGACCCATGATCAGGGTGCCGATGATGGCGGCGATCAGGGTGGCGAGAAAGACGGCACCCCAAGGCATGCCTGCCGTGGAAAGCACCGAGGGATTCACCACGATGATGTAGGCCATGGCGAAGAAGGTGGTGATGCCTGCTACCACTTCCGTAGAGACTGTGGTATTATTATCCGAAAGCCGAAATAGCTTATGCATATTCGATTCCTTATTGTCTTATTTGGCGATGAGACAAGGAAAGAATATCACGAGCACTCGGCTTTTTCTGTTACAGGTCCCCCTCTTGAGCTCCAATACCGCTGCAGAACTTTCCGCTCACCTATAATCGGCATACCGGCACGGCCCTGAAGCCGTCCCACATGGGGATGAGTTGAAGAGCACGGCGCTTTCGAGGAGGGGTATATGGCCAGGAACAATCATTGGGATCCGGATGATCAGAAGCAGTATCAGCATGTGCACGACAGCGAAGTCGATCGCGGTCAGGATGAACGCGCTGCCGAGCGGATTGCAGCCGCCACGGTCAACAAGCAGCGCACCCGCGAGGGTCGCACCCTGCGTCAGGAGCAGGAGCGCCGCGACCAGGGCAAAGACGACAAGAGAGACAACAAGAAGAACTGAATTTTCAGAGGGCGCCCATCAGCAGATGCGCCAAAACCATGAGCACGGCTCCAATCACCGCAGTCAGAGCCAGAGTGAACCCCGCCAGACGGGCATTACCAAGAACCTTGTCGGTGAACATGGTGGCGAAAACCGCCGTCGGAGCCAGGCAGCACAGGGCCACCGCCTGACGGATCAGGGGTTCGAAGGGCAGCAGATACCATGCGGCCACAGCGAACAAGATGCCGAATGGCAGTCGCCAGGCCAGAATCTGCAATACGGACTTGACATCATCCCGTCCGCCGGGCAAGTCCATGAGCATGCCCACCATAAGCATGGAGCAGAAGGCGTTGGCCGCCGAGAATGGCCGGGTGATTTGGGCCGACCAGCCCGGCAGCGAGATTCCGGCCAGCGTGAAGCCCACCATGACCATATAGGTGTCGAAGGATGGTGAGCTCAGGAAGCCCTTGGCTATGGAGATGGCTGCGGCCTTGCGATGAAGCTTGCGGGCATCAGGGTCATCCAGCTTGACCGGCTCCCCTGCGTCGGGATCCAGTGACTGGCCCGGTCGAATATGCAGGAGCCCCTGGGTCATGACGTTGGTTCCCGCAGAGACCATGACCGAGTTGCCGATGTCGAACATGGAAGCGGGGACCAGGGCAGCCGTCCCCAGCAGCGACTGGAGCATGGGGAAGCAAAAGCATCCGATGTTGAAACCCGATCCGTTGAGCATAAGAAAAGCCCGCTGAGCCGTGGGCCGATGCCTGCTGGTCAGGAAGATGGCCAGAGGCGGAATCAGCGAAGCTATAAAGGCGAAGGCCGAGACCAGAAGCAGGCTGGGATCGTGGGGGTTGGTGGCGAAGGAGTAGATGATGGCCCCGGGCAGGACCAGGTCGAACACAACGGTCTGCAGCACCCGGTAGTCCAAGGGACGAAAGAGTCCAAAACGCTTGAACAGGTAGCCCACCAGGATAATGCCCAAGAGGGTGGCCGGTTCCAGCAATACTCCCATGCCCTCGCTCCTTCCGTGGATGCCGGAACCATGATACCTGACGGGCGGGTGCGCGGACCGGTTCTGTCTCAGCCGAAGCGACCGGAGATGTAACGCTCGGTATCCGGCTCGTGCGGGTTGGAGAAGATGGTGGTGGTGTCGTCCATCTCGACCAGGTGTCCGGGCTGACCCACGGCTTTGAGGTTGAAGAAGGCCGTATAGTCCGAGACCCTGGCGGCCTGCTGCATGTTATGGGTGACGATGACGATGGTGTAGTCCCGCTTGAGCTCGTTGATCAGATCCTCCACAGCCAGGGTGGAGATGGGGTCCAGGGCCGAGCAGGGTTCGTCCATGAGCAGGACCTGGGGGTGTACGGCCACAGCGCGGGCGATGCAGAGCCGCTGCTGCTGACCGCCAGAGAGTCCGATGCCCGGCTTGTCCAGACGGTCCTTGACCTCGTTCCAAAGGTTGGCTCCGCGCAGGGCCCACTCCACCAGATCGTCGGCGTCCGACTTGGCGATGTGCTTCTTGTTGAGCCGTATGCCGGCCAGGACGTTCTCGCGGATGGACATGGTCGGGAAGGGGTTGGCCCTCTGGAAGACCATGCCCACGTCCCGCCGCACCTCGACCGGATCCACATCCGGACCATAGAGGTCACGACCCTCCAGTAGCACCTGCCCGCTCACATGCGCCCCCGGAGTGATCTCGTGCATGCGGTCCAAGGTGCGCAGGACCGTGGACTTGCCACAGCCGGAGGGACCGATGAAAGCGGTGACCTTGTTGGCCTGGATGCGCATGTTCACGTCCTGGACGGCCAGGAAGTCACCGTAGTAGACGTTGAGGTGGTTGATGTCTATGCGTTGGCCCATGTTCCGGCCTCCGTTTCTCTCATGGCGGTGCTCAACGCGTCCGCCCAACAGCAAAGATGCGCGAGACCAGCCGCCCCAGCAGGTTGAGCAGCAGGACGATAAGAATCAGCACCAGGGCCGCAGCCCAGGCCCGCTGCATGTGGATATCGGTCAGGCATCCCGGGTCGGCGCCTGGTCCGCAGACGGCCAGCCCCTGTGAATACTCGTTGTAGACGAAGACCGGCAGGGTGGTCATCCTCCCGGAGAAGAGGTTGGGGTTGGTGGTGGCGATGAAGCCCGAGGCAATAAGCAGGGGTGCTGTCTCACCAATGACGCGTGCCACAGCCAGGATGGTGCCCGAGACGATGCCGGGTAGGGCCGTGCGCAGAACAATGCTGGTGATGGTCCGCTGCTTGGTCACTCCCAGAGCATAGGCGGCCTCCCGCAGGTCGTTGGGTACCACGGCCAGCATATCCTCGGAGGTTTTGACCACCGTGGGCAGCATAAGCAGGGAGAGTGCCACCGAACCGGCCAGGCCGTTGACGGTGCCCGGTCCGACCACCAGGGCGAACATGGAGAAGGCGAAGAGGCCGGCCACGATGGAGGGGATCCCGCTCATCACGTCCACCATGAGGCCGATGGCCTTGGCCAGGCGGCCTCCATGGGCGTACTCGACCAGGTAGACCGCACACATGACACCCACCGGAATGGATATAACCATGGATCCAAAGGTGATCTCAAGGGTGCCGATTACCGCGTGCAGGATGCCGCCGTAGCCTCCGGTCGGCGTGGGGTTGCCCCCTACCACCCCGCTCATGTTGTGAGTGAGGAAGTCCGGTGTCAGCCTTCGCACCCCTTTGGACAGGCTGACCCAGAGCACCGAAACCAGCGGAATCAGGGCCACCAGGAAGGAGAGCCCGATCAGGACGGTCATCAGCCGGTCCTTGCGCTTGCGCGCCCGGATGGAGGACCTGGTTGGCCTGAAGCGGTCAAAATCGATGACCGGTCCGCGATCAGTTCGGCTTGCCATCACGCACCCGCCTTTGCTGTGATCCTGCGCGCCAGATAGTTGACGATAAAGGTGATGATGAAGAGGACCAGACCTGTGGCCACCAGGAGGGCCACACCCTGGGAGTCCGCCTCGGGGAACTGGGCTGCGATGTTGGCGGCGATGGTCTGACTCTTTGAAGCCTGCAGCAGCCGCAGGGAGTAGCTGAAACCGGGCGAGAGGATCATCAGCACCGCCATGGTCTCGCCCAGAGCCCGCCCCAGCCCCAGCATGGAGGCCGAGATAATGCCCGAGCGGCCGAAAGGCAGGACCGCAAGCCGGATCATCTCCCACTTGGTGGCTCCCAGAGCCAGGGCGGCCTCCTGCTGCAGTCGAGGGGCCTGGATCAGGATGTCACGGGTGACCGAGGTGATGATGGGCAGGATCATGACCGCCAGCACCAGGGCCACGGTGGCCACGGATCGGGTCGGTGCCGCAGCGGGTCCGGTAAACAATGGAATCCAGCCAAGATGAACCGATACCCAGCGCCAGAAGCCGGTGATATTGGGAACCAGGACCAGAGCCCCCCAGAGCCCATAGATCACCGAGGGCACGGCGGCCAGCAGGTCAATCACCGTGCTGAGCAGCGTGGACAGGCGGGTGGGGGCGTAGTAGCCGATGAAGAGGGCGATGCCCAGGGAGACAGGGAAGGCCAAGAGCAGGGCCAGACCGGCAATCAGAATGGTGCCGAAAACCAGCGGACCCACATAGCCCAGGAAACTACTGGCCCGGCCACCGCTCAGGGAGAGGATGGCCTGGGTGCGGGAATCCGGGTCTCCGGTGAAGGCCGGAAAAGCCCGCAGAATCAGAAAGAGGGTTACCGCAGCCAGGGCCAGCAGGATCAGGATGCCCGCCCCGGTGGCGCAGGCCTTGAAGATCCGGTCCACCCGTTTGGCCTTGTTCAGGGTTGCAGTCTCGTTCGGTTTCTCGCTCACGACTTCCCCCCGATGGTCTCAACCGAAGCCATGGCCTGGCTGCGCAGCCCCTGCCCCAGCTCGGCGCTGCCCGCATTGGCCGCAGCCATGCGCTGGCCCTGCTCGCTCAGCAGATAGGTCAGCCAGGCCTTGGCAAACTGGGCCTTGGATCCGTCCCGATCGTCTCGATAGGCGGTGCATACCACGTCGTAGGAGACCAGGACGATGGGATAGGTATGCTCCCTACTGGTGTGATGATCCACGGTCAGGACCACCCGGCCAGGCTGGCTGGCCTGAGGATCCCGCTGGGCAGCATCCAGCAGGTTGGCCACGGTCTTGGCTGTAGGCGGCTGCCAGGTCTTCCCCACCTGGACGGCCACGGTGCCCAGCCCTGTGGTCTGGGCCGCGTCCGCATAGCCAAAGGTGCCCTTCGCCTGGTTCATGGTCATGACCACCCCGGCAGTGCCCTTGGCGCCCTGCCCCAGGTCGTTGGGCCAATTCTCACCCGCTGGATACGGCCAGGCGGACCCGGCCGAGTCGTGCAGGTAGGAGAGGAAACTTTTCGTGGTGCCTGACTTGTCCGAACGATGAATCACTGTGATATCCAGGTCGGGCAGATTGGCCTCCGGGTTGAGGGCTGCAATGCGCGGGTCCCGCCAGTTGGTGACCTTTCCGGAGAAGATCATGGCGATCAGAGCCGGGTCCATCCGCAGATGGCCGCCTGAACCCTTGGGCCACAAATCAGGCAGATTGTAGGCCACGGCGATTGGGGTGGCGTAAACAGGCAGGTCAAAGGCTGTACCGGAACCGCAGACCTTACGCGAGCGCTCAAGCTGGTCGCTGGTCAGCGGCGCATCGGTGCCGGCCCAGATGGTCGACCCGGACAGGAAGGCGTTGACCCCAGCTCCGGAACCTGCCGGGTCATAGGAGATACGCGCACCCGGATGCTGCTTGCGGAAGCCGGCTATCCAGGCCTCGTCGGCACTCTGCTGGGAGGATGCGCCAGATCCGGCGTACTCGCCCTGGAAAAGGGCTTGATCTGCAGTATTGCCCGTTCCGCCGCCATCGATGGGAACATTATCACCGCAGGCCGCCAGGGAAATCATCATTGCCAGGGACATGAGGAGGGCCGTGAATCTACCACGACCATGACCATGTGCGTGCATGCTACCTACCTTGACCGCCGTTTCATTTCAAACGTCCGTCCTTATCAGCCCGTGTTGGACCTTCCCGTATTCACATTAGCGAAGCCCGCCTCACACAGCATACTGGAAACGCTGACCGCCGGACAAGCTCGCCGCATCCACGTCAGCCATGTGGAAAAACCCAATCACAATCCACAGCCGGGTATATTATAAGGTCATTGTCAGACGCTTAGCTCTCTTGTTCTTTTCTTAGTGTCACCGGTATCGGTATGCCCTGATTTTCTTTCTAGGACGGCACCGCAGGGAGTGGTATGCGCAGCGAAAACTGAACCCAAAGGAAGTGGTGGTGCATGAGGAAGCAGGAGCTCGCCAAGCAAGGGCGGACCCTCAGCAAGGATGGAGCCTTCGTCAACGGAAAGCTCACCCATGAAGCCTTCCTGTCGCTGGCCATCCTGACCGTCATCACCTTCCTGGGCAACTTCACCCAGCTACAGCTGGCTTCGGCCCTGCCCACCATTGTGGACGAGTTCCACATCACCCTGACCACCGGCCAGTGGCTGACCTCGGTATTTCAGCTGGTCATGGGCGTCATGGTGCCGTTGACCGGCTTTCTGACCAAGCGCTTCTCCACCAGGCAGATCGTCATCACCTCCATGGCCGTCTTCACCCTGGGGTCTCTATTGAGCTGGCAGTCGCAGACCTTCGCCCTGGTCCTGCTGGGCCGCATCCTTGAGGCCATAGGCACGGGAACCATGTGGCCCGTCCTGCAGATCACCGTCTTCTCCATCTACCCACTGGCCAAGCGCGGCATGGCCATGGGCACCGTAGGCCTGGCCATGAGTGTGGCCCCGGCCATCGGCCCCACCCTGGGCGGCTGGCAGACCGACGCCAACGGCTGGCGCTCCATCTTCCTGACCCTGAGCATCTGCGGGGCGGTGGCATTGCTCCTGTCCATCTTCGGCCTGCGCAACTTCGGCCAGCGCGACACCAGTGTCAAGGCGGACTTCTTCTCGGTGGCCCTGTCCATCTTCGGATTCGGTGGCCTCATGTTCGGCTTCACCAACATCGAGAACTTCCCCATCACCTCCTTCATGACCTGGCCCTTCATGCTGGTCGGTCTGATCGGAATCATCTGGTTCGTTCTTCGCCAGCTTCACCATGACAAGCCCCTGCTGGACCTGCATGTGCTGCGGATCAAGAACTTCACCGTGGGCACCATCATCGCCTCCATGTCCTTCTTCGCCTTCAGCTCGGTCACCGTTATCCTGCCCATGTATATCCAGACGGATCGCGGCTTCTCAGCCACCATGAGCGGTCTGGTCATGCTGCCTGGAGCCATCGGCACCGCCATCGCCCAGTTCTTCGGCGGCCGCCTGCTGGACCGCTGGGGGGCCCGTCCTGTAGCCATGACCGGCTGCTCGGTCCTGCTGCTGGGCACCATCGCCATGAGTATGATCGGTGCCAACACATGGATCGGCCTGGTCTCCATCTGCCAGTTCATCCGCCAGATCGGCATGGGCTTCACCCTGATGCCCTTGACCACCTGGTCCCTGAACAACCTGGCTCCCAAGGATGTTTCTGCCGGTTCGGCCGTCACCAACACGGCCCGGCAGATTGCAGGCGCTGTCGGCGCACCCATCCTGGTCATCCTCATGGAAACCATCACCACCCTCCGTCACAACGCCATGGGCGGCGGCCACTCCACCCAGATCGCAGCCAACATCTTCGGCGTGCAGTGGGCCCTGCGCATCTCGGCACTGATCTGCCTGGGCATGGTCCTGCTGGTCTACTTCGGCGTTCGCGGAAACGGCGCTGGCTCCGGCCGTCAGATGACCCGCATGCTTCTGCGCCACATGCACATCATCCACACCGATGCTCCCGCCGTCACTGCCTCCACAGCCGACTCCAAAACCCAGGACTGATTGCCGGAAAGTCTTTCTCCGGCACCTGCTGGATTCGACCGGATTCATCGCAAGGTGCAGGATAGGCAGACTGGTAAATACCAGACATCAATTGAAAGATGTCAGTTGTCAGCTAGTTCTTTCGGTGGAAGCATCGATTTCCCATAGGCTCAGGATCATTAATCCTGCGGAAGGGGCTGGCCCGGGCAGGTATGCAGAACGGCCAGCATGGCCTGCTTTTCCGAGCTGGTGACGCTCAGGGAGTACTTGTCCTTGACCGCTATCTGACGAGCCACATAGGAGCACTGATAGTCCTTGTTCTCGGGCAGCCAGTAGTCGGCCGAGGCACTCCCCTTGGCCTGGTTGGCGGGGCCGTCCACGGCGAGAAGATTGAATGGGTCGTTGCCAAAGCGGTAGCGGCGGGCTGTATCCCACTTGCTGGCTCCTGACCGCCAGGCGTTCTCCAGGGCGACCACATGGTCAATCTGCACGGCCGAACTGGTCTTCGGGCCTCTGACGAATTCGATGGTCCGCCCGGTATAAGGATCCTGCAGACGACCGCTGGCCACCTTGCACCCGCCGGGAGTAGTGGTACGCAGGTCAGTCAGATCGCGGGTCAGCACATCCTCGCGCACATTGCAGCCGTTGCCGTCCTCATCGGTCTCCTTGAAGCCGAAGGCCTCACGCCCGTACTGGCGGCCGGGTCGTGCATGATCATCCACTGTCAGACTCTGCAGGGTCTGAGCCGCGTCGCCAGTTGCCGTATATCGTCCGGTCAGCCGTCCGACTCCACCATTGACCCTTGGCAATATCAGACCGATGGTGATGCCCAGAACCACAGCCACTACCAGAAGAATCAGCACCCGTTCCGTGAGTGATTCGCGACGGAAGCGGGCCGGGGCGGGATTCCTCCAAACCGAACCGTACCGACTGCGGCCTCGATACCGATATCTTCTGCGTCTCGGACCGGTCATCTACCGCCGATACCTCCTATGTCGACTGCTTGCATGAATCATCCATCATAGCGGTCAGGCGTAGGCATAGGTCATCGGGTCGTGTCCTGCGCGCACCGGGGAATCCATGGCATCGATGGCGGCATGCTCCTCAGGGGTCAGGCTGAAGCCGAACAGGTCCAGGTTCTCTGCCTGCCTTTCGCGGTGGACAGACTTGGGGATGATGATGGTCCCGTTTTCGATGTGCCAGCGCAGTACCACCTGGGCCGGCGTGACCCCGTGAGCTTGGGCGATTTTCTCCAGTCTTCCGCCACCGGCTGTCAGGTCTGCGCCTCGCGCCAATGGCGAGTATGCCTGGACGGCTATGCCATGCTCCTTGCAGAAGGCGGTCACCGTGCGCTGCTGCCAGCTGGGGTGCAACTCGATCTGATCCACGACAGGGTACTCCCCCGTCTCCCGGTGCAGCCGTTCCAGATGTTCCGGCAGGAAGTTGCAGACTCCTAAGGTCCGCACCCGCCCCTCATCACGCAACCGATGGAATGCGCGCCAAACCTGGTCGGCCCGCCAATCGAACGGTGTTGGCCAGTGAATCATATACATGTCGACATAGTCAGTGCCCAGCAGTGCCAGCTGGCGGTCGAAGGCCCGCAGTGCGCTGTCATACCCCTGTTCGGAGTCACGCAGCTTGGTAGTCAGCCAGAGCTTGGTACGCCCAGGACCGCTCTGGCAACCGAAGGCCTTGAGGCCACGACCCACGCCGCCTTCGTTGCGATAACCCGCTGCCGTATCGATGTGGCGATAACCCAGCTCCAGGGCGGATTGCACTACTCCAGCGGTTTGATCGTCGTCGATCCTGAGCACGCCCAGACCCACCTGCGGAATACGATTGCCGTCAGACAATAAGATGTCAGGAACTGCTCTCATGGTCCACACCTTCCCAGGATGCAGCCCAGCAGTCTGCCGGGCCATGCTCGCTCCATTCTAGAACCAGGCAAAAGCCCGATTACGGCAGAACAGGCGCATGTGGTCAAACGTGCGCTCATGCACAGGCTTAGAACTTGCTAATGCCGAAGAAGTACAGCACGTGGGTGTCGAACCAGTGGTAGCCAAGGTCGAATACGGGCAGCAGACTGATTCTCATCATCATGCCGACCGTACCCCAGGCGAAGAAGAGGCCGAGCACAGCCAACACCCACATGAGCGCGCTGCAGATCCGTCTGGTTTTGATCAACCGACGGCGGCGGGTGGCTTCTGAACGGGTCTCCTGCTCATGGCTGACCATGATTGTGGCCAGCGGCTCCCCCATGGCCCCCGGTCCTGTCGCGCGGGATTCCAGATGTTCCATCTGCTCCAGTTCGTGGCGACAGTTGCGCCGACGACGTGAGAGCAGGTACCAGCCCACCAGGCAAGCCAAAAACAGGGCCAGAAGCACCCAGACCATGTAAATGGGCGCCCCTTCAGGTTGGGTGGGAGGTACGTCATCACCGATATAGTGCCCACGCACAATCAGACGGTGGGAATTGACACCATAGGGGTAGCAGGTCAGCAGGGTCACATAGTTGGAATTCTGGACTGGCTGCAGTGCACTCACATCAGTAGGCAGGATGATCTTGATCTGATCCACCTTGTAGCTCATATGCCGTTTGAGCACTCGAATCTGGAAGACGTCCCCCTTGCGCAACTGCGTCAGGTTGTCGAAAAGCATGTAGCCGACTTCGCCGGTGTGTCCGGTAATGACGGAGTGGATTGTTCGGTTGTCTGTAGGCACGTGGGTTGTGGCGATGTGCCCTGTGCCGTCCTTGAGCACCTCATCGCTGGTGCCGTGCCGCACCGGCAGCTTGACGTTGATCTTGGGAATCTCCACATAGGCCATCATGCCCTTGCCGTCCACATTGAGGATTTTGTAGTAGCGGCCCAGTGGTTCTTTGACTTCCTTGTACTTGAAGGGGTCCCTCAGCGTAGGCTTGCCCAATTCATCGTCGTACTTCTTGGCATCATGCCACATGGCCCTGCGCTGTGCAGGAGAGAGTGCATCCACAATCTGATCATAGTTGTCTACTGCCGTGGAATCCTTGGAATAGTTCACATAGGCTGCCAGCAGCGGGTAGAGGAAGATTGCCAGACCAATCAGAAATGCCAAGGTTTCCAGGAGGCCGAACCCCCGCCCTGACTTGCCAGCCCTGCCACCGTTCTTGGCCTGTTTGGATGCGGTCGCTGCTGCCTGACCTGCTTTACCTTGTTGAACTGTGTCCTGGGAATGATTTCCCGAAACGACAATTATCGGAGCAGACGTTGTAGCTTGGCCTGGAACTGTCACTGGAGCTGCTATTGCATCTGAATCATCCGATTCTGAAGCTCCGCGATCCTCAGGTGTTGCCGAAGGTGGATAGGAGGGCGGCACCTCGGAACTAGGAGCATAGGAAGGTGGCATGTCCCCTTGCTCAACAGGCATGTCTGACGATGCTGACTCAGCCGGCATGGACGCATAGGAAACTTCCCCGTTTCCGGTCGTCTGGGATGGGCTCATAGTAGCCGAGTCAGTGTACTGGTCCATCTATAGCCTTCCTCGTGCTCGCTTCAAATAGTCCGATTGTTTGTTCTTGACATACAAAGACCGGCGGCACCTGTATGATACCGCCGGTCCTTACACATCCTCACAGATGCCTACGATGCCGTTTGATGGCATCACACCGACATTGCCATGAGAATACCTAGCGCTCATCCCTGTTCCAGGATCGTGCAACTACCGCCAAGTAGAGTCCCATCATGGCCAGGATCATAAGCAGAATGCCAGGCGCTACCATAGAGACGCCGGTAGCTGCCAGCTTGCCATGACCTCCAGATCGTACGACTGGGACGACCTGAGGTATGTCCACAAGCTTGGGGCTTATAGTCACATCATAAAGTGGATGAACTTCACCCTGCTCGCGGTAGAGCGGCAACTGTACGACCACAGGATCGGTTTTTACCTTTGCATTCTTAGGTGTGGCTACCAGGGTGACCAACCAGTATGAAGCATGGAAGTAGTCGCCATCAAAAACTGCGGGACTGCCTCCGGTCAGGCTGGATGCGTCTAAATCAAGATTGGCTCCTGTAAGCCAGACACCTTGTGATTTGGCTTCTGATGCGTTGGTTATAGTGCCATCTTGATCAGACACACCGTAGTATTCAGCGGGTTGCGTCTTGTCCTTGAAAGCATCCGGATTGGCTGCCACCTCGTTGCTGATGGCCGCTTGTGCCTTATCAGCGCCAGGATTATGGTCAAGCGCCTCCACCCGGCTCTTCAGAGTACCTGCATCCAGTCTCAGGGCGCGAAAGATATACCCTGCTCCAGCCGACACAGGGGCACTCGGCAGGATGTCATTCTGACCTCCTTGACCTGAATGTCCTCTCTTGAGTTGCACCGTCAGGGTCGGGTTGACCGTCGCTGCCTCTGCCGCCGGCGTCATATCGAAAGCAGTCAAACCTAAACAGGCCAAGGCCGCAATCAGACAGGGCAGGACCCGGTGGGTGAGGCATTTCGGCAAGGCAATTCCCTTCATAAACCTTCCCTTCCAAGGCCGCCTTTCGACGACGTGGTTGCGTCAGATCCGCTGGCTGAATAAGACCAGACCAGCGTCCCGACATGTGCGGACCGTAGAAGTTCAATGGTCCGTATGAAAATGGCGGACGATTCACGGAGGAACCGTCCGCCATCGGGTCACCTCACATGATTCTTGATGTGACCGTGATCATCAGGCCCGGGCGGCGTTATTGCGCCGATTACGGGCGTACAAGGCACCACCCATGATCAGGGCACCGACAACCAGCAGCAGCAGGATGCCACGACCACCAGTCAGAGGCAGGGCTAATGGTGAATCACCATCAGTAGTTGCATAATGCATCAGATAAGTTTCCACTGGCACATTATTGAACTTTATCTCCTGGCCACCGGCCGCCGTGATATCCGTGGGTGTCTTTCCGAACTTGCCGAATAGCAGCTTAGAATAATCGGGCTGAACCGTGGCATGAGGTCCATACAGCTGTGCTATGTCCTGCTCAGTCTTACCTGCATCCTTAAATGTCACCTTCTGGAAGGGGAAGCCAGGGCTACGCCAGCCATTGGGAGTCTTGGTCTCGAGCAACCACCAATCACCAGCTTGCACCGTCTTACCAGGATCTCCAGCAGCCTTTGCTGGTGTACTCGCTGCAGCGCCAAAGATAGGCAATGCAGCAAATGCTACCACACCCTTGTCGTTAGCGGTAGCCTTATAGAGCTCGACACCAGATGGCAGCTCCTCAGCAGTGGTATAGAAGTTGCCATCGGAGGCAAGATACTTGTCTGACTCGGATTGCGACTTAACCAGACGGAACTCAGACCCAGGCAGAGCTTCAAACTTCGATGCTTGATTCTTCACATTACCGAAGGCAACGACACCGTTGATCAAATTCGTATGTTCAGGAATAGGATCTTGGTGTGTACCGCTGCTATCAAGGTTTTCGGTGAAATCAGAAGCTGCATCGTTGGCAACACCATCAGTGCCGGTAGAATCACCATTTGCGGTGACCTTGGCATCATAATAGATGTTGAGCCGGAAGGATGGGGCATTGAAACCCTGTACCTTGCCAAGAGCCTTGAAGAAGTTGAACTGATAATAAGAGACGTCTTTACTTGGCACATCATTTGCAAACATCTTCTTACCAGTAACCAGGCTATCAGGATTTTCAGCAGGTGTTGCCTCGGTATAATCCGTATCCTTAGTGAGATCTACAGGGTCAGGAGTAGTGCCATCGGATTCGAGCTTAACAGTGAAATTACCAACCAACTTTAGGGAGCTCGACATCCGATCTACAATAATCAGATCCTTGCTATCGCCCTGTAATTCACTAACATCAAGCTTGCCATCATTCTGAGTCTTCTTGCCAGCGTTGTAGAGCCTCTGCGACAGCTTGTAAGAAACCGTATCACCGGCAACAGCTGTCCGCTGAGGCTTCGGGTTACCTTGCAAATCTTTGACGGACTGCACGGTCTTGGAGAACTGTGTGGTGTTCATGTTCTTCGGATACAGGTGCAGATTATAGATATATCCTTGAACCTTATTTGCAGTATTAGTGTCGGTAGTGAGCGAAGTGGCTGCATAGGGCAGGCCGAAGAACGAGGGTGCCGCGTCTGCATACTTCGAAGAATCAATCTTGTTTGGATTATCCTTGTTAAAAGCCCACGACTTGTCACGATTTTCCTGCAGGATGTACCAATGGTTGGCTCCTGCCGGGAAGGTGGCTTCTGCCGTACCCTTAGCCGGCATAGCTCCTCCATCACCGGCCGGGTACCACTTAGTGATTACACCTTGGCCATCAGTCACACCAGCATACGTTTTCTGGACACTATATGTAGTAGGAGTCAAAGGATCAATGTCAGCCAAATTACCTGACGTAGACTCGACATCCAAGACATTGAAAGTGACATCCTTAGCGGGAACCAGGTCCGCCTTCGAACTCAAAACGTCAGCATCTTTAGAGGAACCCGTGGGGCTGTACCCCTGAACCAACGACAGGTACTTGGTGACTGTCAGCTTAGGATTCACTGTTGATTGCAGTGGACCCGGCCTGAAGTCATCTTCGGCATTATATCCATAGGTCTCATCGGCTGAAGCGTGGGTGGCAGGCAAAACGACCATGCCCGCCAGGAGCGTCGCTCCGGCAACCGCCAAGCCTAAAAGCTTAGGGAGCCTTATCCCTTCATTATCTCGTTGCATGTGCATGCACGCATTCCCTTCTTTGTTAATAGGCACAGGATGGCCAGGCACATCTTCGCCTCCCCAACCGATCACTTCCCCGACTCAGGGGGGTGGGCAATATGTCAACTTTGGGACATGCCACTGTTCCCATTGCCTAATCATCACTGTACCGACAAAATTGGGACAACGCAAACCGACAAGCCGAATATAAAAAGCCCCGCCACATGTGCAGTGGCAGGGCCTTGCAATCTGTCCTAAGACAGGCGATCAGTGCCGGTTGTCCAGCCGGTGGTAGAGCTCGGCTGCACGCAGATCGGCCTCAAAACGGCGCGGTTCTGTGCTCTCGTCGATGACGGCGAGCTCCACGCCGGCCATCCGGGCGAAGTCCTCCCAAGCCTCGCGACCAACGGTGGTGGTCATGCAGGTATGGTGGGCCGCGCCGGCGCGCAGCCAGCACTCAGCCGAGACCTTGAGCGAGGGCCGGGGCTTCCAGAGGGCACGTGCCACAGGCAGCTTGGCCAGGGACCCGCCGGGCTCGACCACATCCACCACGTTCATGACAAGGCGGAAGCGTTCGCGTACATCCGCCAGGGAGACGACCACAGCATCAGTGCAGGGGGTGGCCGTGAAGACCAGACGCACCGGGTCCTCCCTGTCGCCGATGGACAGGGGATGGATCTCCAGACGGGGCCGCCCCTCAGTCAGCAGCGTGGGCGAGACCTCCAGCATGTGGGCGCCCATGATCTCCTCATGGCCGGGCACGAAGTTGTAGGAGTAGTCCTCCATGAGCGAGCAGCCGCCCTTGAGTCCGTAGCCCATGACGTTGCCGATCCGGATCAGGACCGAGGTCTTCCAGTCACCCTCTGCCGAGAATCCGTACCCGTCAGCCATCAGCCGCTGGGCCCCCACGCCGGGCAGCTGACGCAGGCCTCCCAGATCCTGGAAGTTGTCCACGGCGGCAGTGGCGCCCACCTCTTCCATCATGGCCCGCATGCCGAGCTCTTCTCGCGCGGCCACCACCAGGGAGTCGTACCGGGAGTCCAGAAGTTCGGGAGCCACCTCATAGCTGCTCTTGTAGTCCTCAATCAGATCCTTGACCTGGTCGTCAGTGACGGCGTTCACATGGTCCACCAGCTCGTTGACCGGCCAGGTGTTGACGGAAACGCCGAAGACCCTCTCAGCCTCGGTCTTGTCGCCCTCGGTGACAGCGACGTCGCGCATGTTGTCGCCCCAGCGGCAGACCTTCATATTGTTGGCGGCATCCCAGCCGGCGCAGGCGCGCGCCCAGACGCCGATCTTGTCGGCAACCTCGGGGTCAGTGTAGTGACCGACCACAATCTTGCGCGGGATTCCCAGCCTGGTCAGGATGTAGCCGAACTCACGGTCGCCATGGGCCGACTGGTTCAGGTTCATGAAGTCCATGTCAATGGTGTCCCAGGGGATCTCCACATGATGTTGGGTGTTCAGCTGCAGAAGGGGCTTGCGCAGCTTCTCCAGACCTCTGATCCACATCTTGGCCGGGCTGAAGGTATGCATCCAGGCCACCACGCCGATGCAGGCCGGGTTCGAGGAGGCATCGACCATGAAGTTCAGGATGGAGTCCGAATCCTTCAGGGTGGGCTTCAAGACCAGCTTGACCGGGATCCGACCCGAGTCGTTGAGGGACTTGGCGATGTCCGCCGCTTGGACGCCCACCTGGCGCAGGGTTTCCTCTCCATAGAGGTCCTGCGAACCAACGGCGAACCAAAGCTCCTTGCCCTCGAAGGGATTTTTCATGCTCATACTTCTTGCTCCTTTGCTTTTGTTTTCCAGCTCAGTGCTGGCCGTAGACGTGCTGGTACCGGTCGTTGAGCTTGGCTATGTCAGCCGGATCGATGGGCTTGGGTGTGCCGATCTGTTCAGCTGCCCAGACCGTGTGGGCCACCTCCTCGGTCATGGCCGCCGCCTTGACCGCTGCCTCGGCATCGGCTCCCACGGTGAAGGGCCCATGGTTGCGCATGAGCACGGCCGGGCAGCCGGGGTGATCCTTGAGGGTGTCAACCACGCCCTTGCCGATGGCCTCGGAGCCAATCAGCTCAAAGGGACCCACCGGTACGGGGCCGCCGAACTCGTCGCCCATCATGGTCAGAACGCAGGGAATGTCCCTGCCGGTGGCCGCCCAGGCGGTGGCATAGGTGGAATGGGTGTGAACCACGCCGTAGACATCGGGCATGTGCCTGTAGATATAGGCATGGGATAGCGTGTCCGAAGAGGGGGCCTCGGCACCGTCAACGACATTGCCATCCAGATCGGTGACCACCATGGATCCTGGGGTCAGGTGCTCATAGCGCACCCCCGAGGGCTTGATAACCATCAGATCGGCAGAGCGCAACCGCTGCGAAACGTTGCCCGCCGTCCAGACCACCAGATTCCACCTGGTCAGCTGCGCATGCAGGGTGGCCACCTGCTCACGCACCAGTTTCACCTCGTCGCGCACCTCGGGCGAGTAATCAGCCAAGGACACCATCAGCAACTCCTTTTCCCGGCCCGATCCCGCTGATCCGGCCGCTTGACGTTTTCAGCTCCCGGCCTCATCCCTGCAGGGGGATGGTCTTCACGGCCGCCTGCTCGATGGGCAGGCCCTTGGTGAAGCGGTCGAAGAAGGTTCTGAAGCCCTTCACATCAGCCGGATCCGGCTGCTCCGTTGTGGACTGGACGCCTGCAAAGACATTGTCATCCAGGTAGTCGGCCAGGGTCTGGTCGGCATGACCCAGATAGTCGGCCAGGACGGCCATGCCCCAGGCGCCCCCCTCCACAGCGGTGGACATGACCTTGATGGGGGCATTGAAGGCGGCGGCCAGGATCCGCTGGGCCACCTTGGGGGTGGCGAAGATGCCGCCGTGACCGACCATGGTATCCACCTGGACATGCTCCTGCCGGGTCATCACATCCATGCCGATGGTGACCGGCGAGAAGGCCGAGAAGAGCTGGGCGCGCATGAAGTTGGCCAGGGTCATCCTTCCTTCGGGGCCGCGGGCAAAGACGGGTCGGCCCTCCTCCAGGCCTGCCAGGAACTCCCCGGAATAGAAGCAGTAGTTGATCAGCCCGCCGGCATCCTTGTCCCCCAGAAGAGCCTGGTTGAACAGGGTGGCGTAGAGCGCATTCCCCTTGAGGTCCAGACCGGCAGCCTTGGCGAAGTCCCCGAACAGCCCCACCCAGGCGTTCAGGTCCGAGGTGAAGTTGTTGGCATGGCTCATGCCGGCCGGATCCCCAGCCGGTGTGGTGACCGGATCCACCTCGGGATGGAAGTCACGCAGGGGATGCTCCAGGACCACCATGGCAAAGATGGATGTGCCCGCAGACACGTTGCCGGTACGGGGGCGAACCGCATTGGTCGCCACCATGCCGGTTCCCGCGTCGCCCTCGGGCGGGGCCATGGGCACGCCGGGCTGCAGCTGACCACTGGGATCCAGCAGGGCGGCCCCTTCTGCGGTCAGTGCCCCCGCATCGCTGCCGGCGGTCAACGGCTCAGGTAGCAGGTCGTGGATGTCCCAGGGCTGGTCCTGAACCTGGGGCAGTCGGGAGAAAATCTCCAGCAGGCCCCGGTCGAACTCCTTGCGGGAGGAGTCGATGGGGAACATGCCCGAGGCATCGCCGATGCCGATGACCTTGCGGCCGGAGAGCCTCCAGTGCATGTAGCCAGCCAGGGTGGTGATGTAGGCCACCTTGGACACATGCTCTTCGCCGTTCAGAATGGCCTGGTAGAGGTGGGCGATGGACCAACGCTCGGGAATATTGATCTTGAAAGCCCGCGAAAGCTCCTCATGCGCCTGACGGGTGTTGGTGTTGCGCCAGGTGCGGAAGGGCACCAGCAGCTGGCCATCCTTGTCGAAGGCCAGGTAGCCATGCATCATGGCCGAAATCCCCATGGCACCGATCTTGGTCAGCGTCACCCCGTACTGGCGACGGACGTCCTCGGCCAGGGCCGCATAAGCCGCCTGCAGACCCTGATGGATCTGGTCCATGGAGTAGGTCCATAGACCGTCCTCCAGCCGGTTCTCCCACTCGACGTCCCCGGTGGCCAGCGTCCGGTAGTCGTGGTCGATCAGTACGGCCTTGATGCGGGTGGAGCCGAATTCGATGCCCAGACTGGTCGCACCCTCCTTTAATTCGCTCACGATGACGCCTTGTTCGCCAACAGCCATGTCCGCTCCTTTGCCTGATATGTTAACGCTCACATAGTCTGGTTACGATTGTATCTGAGACCAGAGAATCAGGCAAGCCAGCGGGTGCTGGCCGACAGTGGTCAGATGCGCTTGACTGCGTAGCCCAGGGACCGGCGCTGGATCACATCCGCCTGGATCAGTCCCACACCGTGATGGGTGACCGGGAAGTCCACCGGCTGCCCCTGGTGAAGCAGGGCCAGGACCTGCCGCATGGTGGCCACCCCCAGATCCTCAAAGCGGGGACGGACCGTGGCCAGCGGTGGATACATGTTGTCTACAGTGGGTACATCGTCGAAGCCCACCAGACTGATGTCACTGGGAATGCGGATGCCGTGCTCCTGCAGGGACCGGGCCACGCCCACAGCCTGATTGTCGTTGGCGGTAACCACGGCTGACGGCAGGGAGGTGCCGCTCATACCCCGCTGATCGATCAGGTGGTTCATCAGTGTGTAGGACTCCCCCGCCTCCCAGCTGCGGGCGTGGACCACTGCCGTTCGTATGCGGCAACGGGCGCAGGCCACCTTCCAGGAGGCCAGTCGGGTGGCGGCATCCCGCCACTGCGCAGGGCCGGCCATATAGAGCACCCGCCTATGGCCCCGGGAGACCAACAGCCGGGCCAGCCGCTGCACGGCGCCCCACTGGTCGATTCCGGTCAGGGCAATCCTGCCGTCGCCCCGCCGGCGGCTCAGGGCCTCTTCGACGCTGGTGATGCCATGCGTGGAGGTGACGATGACCCGGGGCTGGCTCACCTCCACTTGGCAGGCGGCCTGGAACATGGTGTCGGTGGGCGTCAGAAAGATGAAAGCGTCCACGTTCTGCTCCAGGAAGGTGCCGCAGAGCTCCTGAAATCCGGCAAGCGTGCAGGTGGATTCGTCCACCATCATGACCGACATAAACAGTCCATGGGAACGGGCCACGGTCTCGATGGCCGTGATCGATGAGACAGGTCCGAAGAGACTGACACCGCCAGCGACCAGTCCTATGGTCCGGCTGCGGCTGGATGCCAGGGCCCGCGCAGAGTTACTGGGCCGGTAACCCAGCTTCCTGATGGCCTGCTGGACCTTGACCCGGGTGGCCGGAGAAACATCCTTGGAATTGTTGATGACCCTGGACACAGTCTGGTGGGAGACCCCGGCCAGCCGGGCAACCTCGAACATTGAGGGGCGCTTGGACCGTGACCTGCCCCCGCTGCCTGCGGGCATGTGACCTTCTTCCGATAGCCGTGTCGACCGTTCCGATATTAGCCCCTGCCGGGACCGGACGAGGGCAAATGCCAGCTGACCCGGTGCAGACGGCTGGGGCCCAGACGACGTATGGCCTCCAGGTGTGCAGGCGACCCATAACCCTTGTTGTGCTCCCACTGGTATGGGGCCAGGGCGGGATCGGAGGCAGCCAGCCGGACCATAAGCTGGTCACGGGTGACCTTGGCGATGACCGCTGCACAGGCCACACTGACGCAGTGGGCATCGCCCTTGACCTGGGTGGACACCTTGGGCAGAACCGGAAGGTCGGGGGCGTCAAAGCTGTCGGCTGCCGGGGTGATGTAGTCATTGGGGCCGTCAAGGATGGCAGCCAGACGGCGGTCAGACCCCAGGTCCATCCCATGCTCCAAATCGGTCAGCGCACGCAGGGCGGCGATGCCCAGTGCGTGGACGATACCCCACTGGTCGATCTCACGATTGGAGCAGGCACCCACTGCCCAACCGGCAGCCCAGTCCTCCAGGTCACGATACATGGCCAGCCGACGTGCAGGGGTCAGCATCTTGGAATCCGCCACCCCGTCAGGGACCTTCAAATGGGGCAGGTCAGCGGACCGGACCGCCACCACGCCAACCATGGCCGGACCTGCCAGGGCTCCGCGACCGACCTCATCCAGGCCCAGCACGTACTCAGCTCCCTGGCCAGCCAAGGCGGCCTCGGTGGCCAGGGTCGGCAGAATCCGCCTCACAGCCGATTCAGTCCTTCGTCGGCTCGGGCACGGAATCGAAGACCTTGTGCTGGTTGTTGAGCAGCTTCCAGCTGCCCACCGGGTAATAGGTCAGCAACGCGGTGCCCTTGATGTTGTCCATGGGGACCAGGCCATTGTGGCCGTCGTCCTTGTGCAGGCGGGAATCGGCGGAGTTTGAACGGTTGTCACCCATGACGAAGACGTAACCAGGGTCCACCTTGACATTGAAGGCAAAGGTGCTGGGCTCCACTCCTGGGCGCAGGTAGGAGCTCTCGTCCAGGGCGACACCGTTGACGGTAACCGGGGCGCCATGACCCTTGCAGGCCACAGTGTCGCCCGGCATGCCGATCAGACGCTTGACCAGGTGACTGCCACGGAAGCTGGGTGTGGACTCTTCACCTAGCCAGTTGGCAGGGTCGGTGAAGACCACCACATCCCCTCGGCGGGGGGTCACTATGGATCTGGTCAGCCTGTGGGTGGTCAGGATTCTGTCCCCGATGCCAAGGGTATTCTCCATGGAGCCGGAGGGAATGACGTAGATGCTGAACAAAAATATGCGCAGGACGGCGACGACGGCCAAGAGGGCAACCAGTTCGAACAGAAATTCGGGCAGGAAACCGCGTTCACCCAGCCGCGGGTGGCTGCCCTTGGTGGAACCGCGTCCACCGGGACGGTCCAAGGCATGACGGGGCGGCACCGGGGCTGAGGTGGCCTGTCTGCCGTCCGGGTACCAGAGTCCCGACGAGGTCGCTGCCTCATCCCGAAAGGCCATATCCACTCCTTGTCATCCGCCGGAACCCACACACAAACAGGTTCCGCTTGCCTCATAGCGTACACACCCAAGCATGGAAAAACCCGGGAGAATTGCATCCCGGGTGTTAGCGGCCAGGCCTGGGCTGGGTCGCTCTGGTCGAAACCTACTTGTTGGACTCGGCCTTGTTGTCACGACGCTCGACAATGCGGGCGGCCTTGCCGTGCAGACCACGCAGGTAGTAGAGCTTGGCGCGGCGTACACGGCCGTGGCGCAGCACCTTGATGGAGTCAATCTGCGGGGAGTGCAGAGGGAAGCGACGCTCGACACCCACACCGAAGCTGACCTTGCGCACCAGAATGGTCTCGCGCACACCGGAACCCTGACGGGCGATCACCACGCCAGTGAAAGCCTGGATACGGGAGTTGTTGCCCTCAGTGATGTTCACGTTGACCTCGACGGTATCGCCGGGGCGGAAGTCGGGGATCTGCTCCGCAGGCTTCATGTGGCTAGCGTCAAATTCCTGAATCGCGTTCATGCTGTTCCTCCATGGCCGCCGCACATCGACCCATGACATGGACCGCAACCACCAAAGGAGGCGATCCTGGACGGAACCCGACGGTCTGCCGTCGGGGGTGCCGATCCGCCGGAGCATCCGGCTGGACCTGAAAGGAAGGGAGCCCATGCGGCAGCTACCCTTCCGGCAAACAACTGTCAAATAATATACCACGAGCCGGACCTGCAAGGGCCCGGCCGGACATCAGCGGCGGTGGGCCCTGTAGAAGGCGATCAAGGACTTTGTGGACTGATCCTGCTCAGCCAGAGCCTGGTCGTCCCGGGAGATGGCCGGGGTGATCTCGCGGGCCAGCTTCTTGCCCAGCTCAACGCCCCACTGGTCGAAGGAATCAATACCCCAGACAGTGCCCTCGGTCAGCGTGATGTGCTCGTAGAGGGCGATCAGCTCGCCCAGGGCGGCCGGGGTCAGCGCATCGCCGAAGATGGAGGTGGTGGGCCGGTTGCCGGTGAAGACCCGGGCCGGGACAATGGCCTCCGGAGTGCCTTCGGCCCGGACCTCGTCGGCTGTCTTGCCGAAGGCCAATGCCTTGGTCTGGGCCAGGAAGTTGGCCAGGAAGAGCTCATGCACGTCCTGGTCGCCATCCTTGGCCGGGTTGGGGGTGTTGGCGAAGGCGATGAAGTCGGCGGGGATCAGACGGGTGCCCTGGTGGATCAGCTGGTAGAAGGCGTGCTGGCCATTGGTGCCGGGCTCACCCCAGAAGATTTCGCCGGTCAGGCTGGTCACCGGGGTGCCGTCCCAGCGCACGGACTTGCCGTTGGATTCCATGGTCAGCTGCTGCAGGTAGGCCGGGAAGCGGTGCAGATACTGGTCATAGGGCAGCACAGCGTGCGAGTGGGCGCCGAAGAAGTTGACATACCAGACGTTGAGCAAGCCCATCAGAGCCACCACGTTCCGGTCCAGAGGGGTGGCGCGGAAGTAGCGGTCGACGGTGTTGAAGCCCTTGAGGAACTCCTCGAAGCGGTCCGGGCCGATGGTGATGGCCAGGGAGGTGCCTACGGCGGAATCCACGGAGTACCGGCCGCCGACCCAGTTCCAGAAGCCGAAGACGTTGTCCGGATCGATGCCGAAGTCTCGCACCTTGTCCAGTGCGGTCGAGACGGCGATGAAGTGCCGACGGATGGCCTCGGCCGAGAGGTCCTCGCCGTCCTTGGACAGCAGACCGCGCTCCCCCAGGCTCTTCAGGAGCCAGGCACGGGCCTGGCGGGCGTTGGTCAGGGTCTCCAGGGTGGTGAAGGTCTTGGAGACGATGATGAAGAGCGTGGTCTCCGGATCCAGATCGCGCGTCTTCTCGGCCAGGTCGTTGGGGTCGATGTTTGAAATGTAGCGGGCGCTGATGCCGGCATCAGCGTAAGGCTTCAGGGCCTCGTAAGCCATGACGGGGCCGAGGTCGGAGCCACCGATGCCGATGTTGACCACGGTGGTGATACGCTTGCCGGTCAGACCGGTCCAGCTGCCCGAGCGGACCTGGTCGGCAAAGGCGTAGATGCGCTTGAGTGTGTCGCGGACGTCGCCCACCACATCCTGGCCATCCACCATCAGTCGGCCACGGTCCTCCTCGGGGCGGCGCAGGGCTGTGTGTAGAACGGCCCTGTCCTCGGTGTTGTTGATGTGCTCGCCGTTGAACATGGCCTCGATCCGCTCCTCGAGGCCGACCTCGCGGCCCAGCTGGGCCAGCAGTGACAGGGTCTCGGGTTGGATCAGGTTCTTGGACAGGTCAATATAGAGATCGCCCAGCTCGAAGCTGAGCTTTTCGGTGCGCTGCGGATCCTTGGCGAACCATGCGCGCAGATCGATCCCCTGGCGCTGCATGTCGTCGAAGTGCTGGTGCAAGGCCGCCCAGGCCTTGGTGCTGGTAGCGTCCACTGGAGGATTGATGGCCATGGTTGTTCGGGTCCTTTCATGAGGTGATGCCCGGTCTGACGAGCACCCGGTTCTGTAACCCAAACTACTCACAAAAGCAGACAGAAGGCAACAAAATCAGTCAATTTTCTTAGCCAAGCCAGATTGCTCTCAGAGTATGTCGTCACAGCCGTACTGGGCCAGCTTGGCCACCATGTCCTTGACTTCCTGACTGCGGGCCCGGGGGGCCACCAGAAGCGCGTCGGGAGTGTCGACGACGATCATGTCATCCACACCCAGAAGGGCGACCGTGCGTTCTGAACCGGGCACGACCATGTCTCCAGCGGAATCCAGATACATGACCCGGTCGGCATCACCCAGAATCTTGATATTGCGCCTGTTGGAGGACGGCAACAGGCCCGCCACCGAATTGAAGTCGCCGATGTCATCCCAATCGAAGCCCCCTGGAACAACCGCTACGCCGCCGGCCGCCGATAGGGGCTCGGCTACGGCATAGTCAAAGGCGATCTTCTCGATGCCGGGCCAGTGCTCCTCCATGGCCTGGCTGCGGGCCTGCCCGCCCTGATCCCAGACCTGGGCGATGGCCATGACCGCGGTGTGGAGTTCAGGCTTGTAACGACGCAGGCAGTCCAGGAGCACCTGCGCTTGCATGACGAACATGCCGGCGTTCCATCGGTACTCCCCTGTGGATAGGTAGGCCTGAGCCGTAGAGGCATCCGGCTTCTCGACGAATTCGCTGACCAGGCGGGCATCCGGAGCCCCGGGAATGCGATCGGCCAGGGAGGGGCCCTGATGGATGTAGCCGAAAGCGGTAGACGGACGGGAGGCGGCGATGCCTATTGTGGTCACATAACCGGCCCGGGCCGCTGCCACCGCCTGCCCCACCGAGGCTGCGAACGCTTTGTCGTCTCTGATGACGTGGTCGGCGGCGAAGGAGCCCACGATGATTTCCCCTCCGTGTCGGTGGGCCAGCACAGCAGTCGCCAGGGCTATGGCCGCCGTGGAGTCGCGAGGAACAGGCTCGGCGAAGAGCGCGTCCTCAGCCAGATCCGGAAGCTGCTGACGCACCTGGTCCACATGCCGCTGGCCAGTGGAGACGACCACATGGTCAGCCCCGCAGATGCCGGCCAGCCGGTCAAAGGTGCCCTGGATCATTGTTCTGCCTGACCCCAACAGATCGTAGAGGAACTTGGGCCGGTCCTGGCGGCTCAATGGCCAGAGCCGGGTACCCACGCCACCGGCCGGAATGACGGCATAGAAATCATTGAGATCCATGCCTCCATTGTGTCAAGAAGCTTGTACACCCCTTGCCCGAAGCCCAAGGCGTTTTTATCGTGCGCATCCAGTATGATGTAGCATGTTGCCTTCTTCCGGCGGGTCCGGACTGGAGGCGAAGGCCACTTTAGCTCAGTTGGCAGAGCGTCTCACTCGTAATGAGAAGGTCGACAGTTCGATTCTGTCAAGTGGCTCTTCCACCAACTGCCCTTTCAAGGGCAGGGTATGTCGTACGCGCGAGTGGCGTAATGGTAGCCGCGCAGGATTTAGGTTCCTGTGTCTTCGGACGTGTGGGTTCGAGTCCCATCTCGCGCACCGGGATTAAGAACAGGGCCTGCAAGAACAGGCCCTGCCTTATACTTCCGCTGTCAGTGGCGGCTTTCCTGCTTGTTCCTCAGGCAGGCCACGAAGCCGACCAGGCCGAGGGCCATCAGCAGCAGAATCCTGAGCACCGAAAGCGGCCATCCGCCGGTCAGGGGCAAAGCAGAGTTGGACGGACGGAACTCCAACTCATGCGACACCGAAGCCGACTGGTTCCCGCCCTGGAACCGGCCCTGCGCGTCAGCGCCTTCAGCATCATCGGAATGCACCTGAGCGGTAAACTCGCCCTGGTTGATTCCCTCGGGAGGAACCGCCTGCCATGAACCATTGTCCCCAACAACGACATCGGTGCTGTTATTGCCATTGCCGGGCCAGGTTATGTGGACCACGGTCCCCTTGGTCTCGGGAATCTTCGTATCCCCGTCCACATACTTGTAGGCTTTGCCCGCCACCTGGAAAACGTCATACCGCTCCAGGGCCAGCGTAGTCGGCGTCATGTCGACCTTCCGCTCAATGGAGGCCGGGCCCGAGCGGATATTCATCGGGTTGATCATCTCAACCTGGAAGTCGTACGTCTGCGTCTCGTCACCGCCTGTGTAGCCGGTGAACTTATCAGCAGGGATATTCAGCGACCAGGACCAAGTGGAAGCCGTCGTCTTGGTCAAGTCCAGCGTGAGACCTGTCGCAGGATCTTCGGCGGAAGAAGCAGTGCCGACAGCCGCATCCCTTTGGAAGGTGTTGGCCGGGGTGGTCAGCAGGGGCGTCCAATCCGACGCGGTCTTCTGCTTCATCGAAACGACCATCCTCGAGTCAGCCATCCCCAGACCCCCCGAAGACCAGGCTGTATATATAGGAGACACTTCGCCCTTGAACACAACGACCGAATCCGTCGGCAGGCTCCCGTTGACCGTATGGGGCACCGTGACCGAGAACTTAGTTGCATCCGGCACGTTCTCGCCGGAGACGAAATAAGCCGTGCCGATATTCGAGAAGAAGGAGGTCAGGCCGAACCCGGAAATAGACTCAGTCACCCAGGCATGATAACGCCTATAGCCGCTGTACTTGTTGCCCGGGTCCGGGGACGGATACAGCTTGTTCGTGTCATGTATCCGCCAGGAGCCTCCCTGCTTGCTGCCAGTGTCGACCTCGCATACGGTTTCGCCCAGCCTGAATCCCCAGGTGTCCGAGCTTTTCACCAGGTCATCGCCATTTGCGCCCTGCCCCTCCACAATAGGATTGTTGGGATCCTCGCCGTAGAGAGTGACCTTGTTGGGACGTGCAGCATCCTTGGAGGGCGTGCACTCACCGCTGATTACCGGATCAAGCTTGGTCGTATACACGCTACCCGAAGCATCCAAGCCGGCATCAGTATCATTCTCGATCTTCGTGATGGTCGGATCATCGGGACGGGGCACATCATACTTATAAAAGGCACTATTAATCGTCCAGCCCGCAGCGATATTCGTATCCTTCTCAACGGTGGACATACCATCGTTTATCCCTACAAGACCAGCGCTCTCGGGGTTGTACACTTCAGGACTGACGGTACAAGCGCTGCCGTCCCGATTGGTGGTAACAGGCCAGGTGACCATCTTGAAGTAACCGTCAAGATCCTGCTTCTCCTTGGCCAGCTTGAAATCAATCCCGCCATCATCCTTCTGAGCAGGCATAGGATTGCCATCCTTGTCGGTTGCAAAAAGCACGTTGGGGTTGTCGAGATACCTCGGATCCTTTGGGCTCACGTTGAAAGCGGAATACTTACTGACTTGGGCTGCCTTGCTGGTCGTGGTAGTCGCCGTATTAGGAGACGGCTGCTGGCCTGTCACCAGGACCGGCTCAGGGGTCAGCTCATTGACAGGAACCCATTCACTATCCTTGAGAGCCACCCACTGGTAATAGTACGAATTGGTCTCAGAACATATGCCATCAGGATTATCATTTGTACTGCCACGCGGATTCAACCAGTACACGAAGAATGACCGTGCCGGGGCTGTGCCCGGAGCAGTACCATTGATTTGCCCAGTAGCATTGCCCTTATAGTCAGGAAAACCGTAATCTGTCACCATGCCCCAGTTAGCCTGATTGTTTTGGTAGAGATTTGGGTTGGCGTCCCAACCGACCCAAGAATACGGGCCACTGCACTTCATATCTGCTTTGCTGTCCAAGCAGTAACCCATATACACCTTCATCTGTTTGTCCTGGGACATGCTTGCCGTGATATTTGAATATCTATCCTGAGCCTGTAAATCACTCATGGAAGCAGGATCAAAATTGCTGCAGTTATTGGTAGTCCAGGACCAGGAAGAACTACCGCAAGACAGGGCCTTATTCTGGTCACCAACGATGGCGAAGACATTCAAGGGCTCGGGGTGACCGCCAACCGCAAATTTCGCAGGATCTTTGGACGAATCTGCGATATTCATGTCACCCTCAATGGATATGGTCAGGTAGTCATACAAACCAGAATTGATTATCTTGTGAACGGTGAAGAACTCATCCTGATTCCTAGCCCAGGCTAAGGCCCCATCATAAGCATTGGCATTTTTATTGCTGTCTACGTAATCATCTGGAGTAATGGTGTTCATATACCGCACGCGTCTGTAATAGCCAGGGTTGTCAGAACCAACAAACTGATAGATGAAAGATAGATTGCATTGTGACGGATTTTTGGTGTCAGTCCCACCAACACCGACGCAATCCGGTTTAAATTCATTGTGCTTTACGCGCAGGATGAAGTCCATGCGCAGCTCATCCTGGTAGGCATCGATCCTGTCGTTGAAGGCCATCATCCTATAGAGCTTCGGTGTTCTACTGGCCGTTTCGTCCTGTCCATCAACGGCATTGGCCCGATTGGCCGAAAGGGCGCTCAGCCCAAGCGGAATAACCATGGCCAGCGTCGCCAGAAGGGTTACCAGAACGGCGATGATCTGACGGCTGACATGCTGCGGACCCTTGGCGCTCCGTTCTTGCAATCGCTTCAATACAATACCCCCAAATCAAGATACAATTATCCCTTAGAGCGGCTCTACTTTGCTTTTAATTTGTCCCCAACTGTCTCGACTCTATCATAGAGATAAAAAAATAGCATCTTCGCTTTTTCTTACGCACTTTACGAAGACTGAAATTGCAAGCATTATCTGGAGTTTATATAGCCTGTTCCACGACAGGTATTTCGCGACCGGTATTTCGTGAACGTTTACAGTCTTCATCCGGCTGGTCTGCGTTGGGGGTGGAGGCCACTTTAGTTCAGTTGGCAGAGCGTCTCTCTCATTAACAGTTCGATCCTGCCAAACGGCTCTTCCATCAACTACCCTTCAGACGTCCGAGCTTAAATCCCGTCTCGCGTATAGGAAACACAAGCAGGGCCTGCCCTCATCTCCCAAATTTCTAGGAAGTGAGCACAGGCCCTGCCTTGTGTCACCGGAGAATCAGTATCGGATCTCCTGCCTGTTCCTTAGACAGGCCACGAAGCCCACCAGACCCAGTGTCAGCATCACCAGAATCTTGAGCACGGAAAGCGGCCATCCTCCAGCAAAGGGCAGGGCAGAATTGGACGGCCGGAACTCCAACGAGTGAGACACTGCAGCTGACTCGTTTCCTCCGTGGAAGTTGCCACTTTGGGGATCAGTGCTCTCAGCATCGTCGGAGGCAACCCGAGCGGTGAATTTTCCCTGATTGATGCCCTCAGGAGGAACCGCCTGCCACGAACCCTGGTCTCCCACAGTGACATCCGTACTGCTATTACCGGGCCAGGTTATATGGACCAAGGTGCCCTTGGTCTCAGGAACCCTGGTGTTCCCATTGACATACTTATAGGCCTTGCCCGCCACCTGGAAGACGTCATACCGCTCCAAAGCCAGCGTAGTCGGCGTCATATCGACCTTCCGCTCTATGGAAGCCGGATCCGAAGGGACATTCAGAGGGTTGACAATCTTGACCTGGAAGGTATAGGTCTGCGTTTCGTCGCTGCCGTTGTAGCCGGTGAACCTGCCGGCAGGAATATTCAGCGACCAGGACCAGGTGGAAGCCGCCGTCTTGGTCAGGCTCAGCGCGAGACCCGTCGTGGAATCCGTGACGGAAGACGTGGTGCCGACCGCCGCATCCCTCTGGAAGGTGTTGGCCGGAGTAGTCAGCAAGGGCGTCCAATCCGAGGCAGCATTCTGCTTCATGGAAACAGCCATCCTGGAATCAGTCATCCCCAGCCCTCCCGAGGACCAGGCCATATTTATAGGTGAAACAGTGCCCTTGAAGGTGACGACCGAGCTCGCCGGCAGGCTCCCGTTGATGGTATGAGGCACCGTGACAGAAAGCTTGCCGTCCGGAGCCTTCTCGTTGGAGACGAAATAGGCTGTTCCTATGTTCGAGAAGAAGGAGGTCAAGCCGAACCCGGAGGCGGACTCAGTCACCCAGGCATGATAACGCCTGTAGCCGTTGTACTTGTTGCCCGGATCCGGCGACGGATACTGCTTATTGGTGTCCTGTATCTGCCAGGACCCTCCCTGTTTGCTCTTGGGATCCGCATTGCATACGGCCTCTCCCAGCTTGAACCCCCAAGAGTCCGAGCTTTTCACCAGGTCGTCACTGTTCTTGCTCTGCCCCTCCTTGAAAGGATTGCCGGTATCTTCTCCGAATAGAGTAACCGTGTTGGGATGCGTGTCATCTTTGGAGGGAGTGCACTCACCGCTGACCACAGGATCAAGGTTGCCGGTATAGACGCTTCCCGAGGCATTCAAGGAGCCGTCCGCATTATTCTGGATGTTGGTGATGGCCGGATCATCGGGACGAGGCACATCATACTTGTAGAAGGCAGTGTCGATGGTCCATCCTGCAGTCAAGTTCTCATCTTTTTTCGCTTCAGACATGGCATCATCGATGCCTGCGAGACCCTTGCGCATGGGGTTATATACTTCGGGATTGACATTGCAGTTGTTGGCGGTGCCAGTGTCGTTCAAGTTCTTGGTCACGGGCCAAGTAACCAGCTTGAAATAGCCGTCCAGACCCTGGTCTTCCTTGGCCTTCTTGAAGTCAATGGAACCGTCAGCATTCTGGGCGGGCATAGGCTGGCCGTTCTTATCCGTTGCAAACATCTCATTGGAATTATTCGGCTGTTTAGGCAAATTGAAGGCCGCATTAGCATCGACTATTCCTTGGGTCCAAGTAGTAGTGGTCAATGTGTTCGGACTCGGCTTCTGACCCTCCACCAGGATCGGCTCAGGGGTCAGATCATCGACAGGCACCCATTGAGTATTGTTTTTAAGACCTACCCATTGATAGTAGTATGACGTGGTCTCAGAGCATATGCCCTTACCGACATTGCCTCCCCTAGGGTTTTCCCAATACACGAAGAAAGAGCGTGCCGGTGCCACCCCTGGTTGAGTACCGTTGACATTTCCAACAATGTTTCCATCATCAACGTCAGAATAGGCGGGAAAGCCATAATCGGTCACCATGCCCCAGTTAGCTTGATTCCCATCGTAGAGCTTCGGCTGGTCATCCCATCCGATCCAGGAGTACGGTCCGCTGCATTGAAGATTAGCATCCGAGCCTAGGCAGTCCCCCATATACAGCTTGAAGTTCTTGCCGCTCGCCGTTAAAGATTCGGTAATATTGGATGTTCTATCCGGCGCATTAATCATGGTTTTAGAATCGAAACTGCCACACTCATCAACTCCGGAATTCCAATTCCAGGGAGAACCTGGACTACCACACGACAGTGCTCCCTGCTGTCGGCCAACGACCGCGAAGATATTTAAGGGCTCGCTTGTACCACCAGCTTTATAGTATGAAGGATCGGAGGAACTATCCCTGAGGTTCAAATCACCTTCAAGGGAAATAGCCAAGTAGTCATATAAACCAGAGTTAATTATCTTATGTACTGTGAAGTACTCATCCCTATTCTTCGCCCACTTGGCGGCTCCAGACCAAGGCTTATCTGTGGATGATGCTGAAGCTATGGTGTTCAAATACTTTATCCTGCGATACCAGGTTTGATTTTGCGAACCCCAGAACGGATACACAAAGGATAAATTACAAGTACCCTGGGTATCGGCACCGTTGGTAGCATTGGCGCAATTAGGATCGAAATCGTTATGCCTCACGCGCAGGATGAAATCCATGCGCAACTCATCCTGGTAGGAATCGATCTTGTCGTTGTAACCAAGCATCTTATAGAGCAGCGGCTTCCTGCTAGCCGTCTCGCCTTGCCCATCGATGGCATTGGCTTGGTTGGCCGACAGAGCGCTCAGTCCCAGAGGAACAACCATGGCCAGGGTCGCCAGAAGGGTTATCAAAAGAGCGACAATGGGGCGATCCACATGCCGTGGACCCTTATTGCCCCTTTCATGCAATCGGTTCAACACGCTACCCCCCACACCACGATGCAACCATCTCCGGGATCAGATGGACTGCACGCTTGATTGGTCCCCGGTGCAGGCCACGAAACCCTAGAGCACAAGTGCTGCATCTTCATTTATGGCATCTTCTTTTCCCTTTACATGCTTTAAGAGTACCGAGACTGAAAGCGTGATCTGGGATTCAGATAGGGTGTTTCGCGGCTGTCCATGATCTTGACTAATCACAGTCTGCATTAGGGATGGTGGTCGGTTGGACAACGTCAGAACCCCTTCCCCACCCATCCTTTCAACTACATGAGGCGGGGACGGGTCCTATCTTATGCTGCCGTAATCAGTGGCGGCTTTCCTGCCTGTTCCTCAGGCAGGCCACGAAACCGGCCAGGCCCAATGCCATCAGCAGCATGATCTTGAGCACCGAAAGCGGCCAACCGCCGGTAAGAGGCAAAGCCGAGTTGGAAGGACGGAACTCCAGCGCGTGAGACACCGAAGCCGACTGGTTCCCGCCCTGGAATCTGCCCTGGGCATCAGGGCTCTCGGCATCATCGGAATGCACCTGGGCAGAGAACTCACCCTGATTGATCCCCTCAGGAGGAACCGCCTGCCATGAACCCTGGTCCCCCACAACCGCATCCGTGCCGCTGCCGCCGGGCCAGGTCACACGCACCACGGTGCCCTTGGTCTCGGGAACCTTCCTATCCCCGTCCACATACTTGTAGGCCTTCCCAGCCACCTGGAAGACGTCATACCGCTCCAAGACCAGCGTAGTCGGCGTCATGTCGACCTTCCGCTCAATGGACGCCGGCTCTGAACGGCTGCTCGTCGGATTGACCATCTCAACGCGGAAATCATACATTTGCTTCTCGTCGCTGCCGTCGTAGCCGCTGAACCTGTCAGCGGGTATGTTCAGCGTCCAAGACCAGGTGGATGCTGTTGTCTTGTTCAGGCCCAGCGTGAGGCCTGTTGCAGAATCTTCCACGGAAGACGTAGTGCCAGCCGCCGCATCCCTCTGGAAGGTGTTGGCCGGAGTGGTCAGCAGGGGTGTCCAGTCCAAGGCGGTCTTCTGTTTCATCGAAACGACCATCCTGGAATCCGTCATCCCCAGCCCTCCCGAGGACCAGGCCGTATACACAGGAGACGCCTCACCATTGAACACAACAACTGAATCCGCCGGCAGGCTCCCGTTGACGGTATGAGGCACAGTGACCGCGAGTTTGGTCGCATCCGGTGCGTTCTCCTCGGAGACGAAATAGGCCGTCCCGACGTTCGAGAAGAAGGAAGTCAAACCGAACCCGGAGATAGACTCGATCACCCAGGCATGGTACCGCCTGTAGCTGCTGTACTTGTTGCCTGGGTCCGGTGAAGGATACTGCTTGTTGGTGTCCTGTATCTGCCAGGACCCTCCCTGCTTGCTCTTGGGATCAACCTTGCAGACAGTCTCGCCCAGCCTGAACCCCCACGTGTCCGCGGCTTTCACCAGGTCCTCACCATTCGAACGCTGCCCACCCGCAATTGGATTGGCAGGATCCTCGCCATAGAGAACAACCTTGTTGGGACGCGCGGCATCCTTGGAGGGTGTGCACTCACCACTGACCACCGGATCAAGCGTCGACGTATACACGCTCCCCGAAGCATCGAGAGCGCTGTCGGCATCGTTCTCAATCTTCGTGATCGTCGGATCATCAGGACGAGGCACATCATACTGATAGAAGGCACTATTGATCGTCCAGCCCGCAGCAATATTTCGTTCTATATCCGAGCTGTCCATGCCGTCACGTATCCCGACGAGACCTTTCCGTTCAGGGTTGTATACCTCAGGACTGACGGTACAAGCGCTACCGTCCCGATTGGTGGTGACTGGCCAGGTGACCATCTTGAAATAGCCATCAAGATCCTGCTTGGCCTTGGCCTCCTTGAAATCAATCCCGCCGTCAGCCTTCTGAGCAGGCATAGGCTGGCCGTTCTTGTCAGTGGCAAACATCTCATTAGGATTATCCGCTTGTTGAGGCAAGTTGAAAGCTGAATACTTACTGACTTGGGCTGCCTTGCTAACCGTGGTGGTGACCGAATTGGGAGACGGCTGCTGGCCCGTCACCAGGACCGGCTCAGGGGTCAACTCATCAACAGGCACCCATTCACTATCCTTCAGAGCCACCCACTGGTAATAATAGGAATTGGTCTCGGAACAGATGCCATCAGGATTATCGCTAGTGCTACCGCGCACATTCAGCCAGTACACGAAGAAGGATCGTGCCGGGGCTGTGCCCGGAGCAGTGCCGGCGATTGCCCCAGTAGTAGTGCTCTTATAGTCAGGAAAACCATAGTCGGTTACCATGCCCCAGTTGGCCTGGCTGCCTCCATAAAGATCTGGGTTGCCATCCCAGCCTACCCAAGAATACGGGCCGCTGCACTGAAGATCAGCGCCCTTGCCCAGGCATGTCTGCATATACAGGGTGAAATCCTTGCCATCTGCCGTTAAGGCTGAGGTAATGTTGGATACCCTGTCCGGCGCATTAATCATGGTGTCAGGGTTAAAATTGCGACAATTATCGATTCCAGAGCTCCAACTCCATGAATTGCCTGGACGAAGACAAGATAGTGCGTCGTCCTGTTTGCCAACAACTGCGTAGATGTTCACCGGCTCGCTGGCCCCACCAGGCTGATAATATGACGCATCAGCAGTGTTCTTAAGCGCCAGGTCACCCTCGATGGAAACGGTCAGATAATCATATAGACCGGAATTGATTATCGTATGCACGGTGAAATACTCATCTTGATTTTGTGCCCACTTGTAGGCTCCGGACCAGGGCTGATCCGAGGATGATGCCGAAGCTATGGTGTTCAGATACTTTATTCTGCGATAAAAGGAAGTATCATCTGACCCCTTGTACTGATAGACAAAGGCCAGATTACAACTGCCCTTGGTGTCGGCACCCTTGGTAGCATCGGCACAAGAGGGGTCGAACTCGTTGTGTTTCACGCGCAGGATGAAGTCCATGCGCAGCTCATCCTGATAGGAATCAAGCTTGTTGTTGTAGCCCAACATCCGATAAAGCAGAGGTTTCCTGCTGGCCGTCTCGTCCTGCCCATCGATCGCATTGGCCTGACTGGCCGAAAGCGCGCTCAGCCCAAGTGGAACAACCATGGCCAACATCGCCAGAAGGGTTACCAGAACGGCGATTATCGGACGGCTCACACCTTGTGAACCCTTAGCGCCCCGTTCTTGCAAACGCTTCAATACAAAACCCCCCAAATTACAATGAAATCATGCTCTAGAACAGATCAACTCTGCTTTTGACTTACCCCCAATTAAGGCAACTGCGCATAGAGCACAACAATGCATCTATATTTTTCTTTGCCTTTTCAAGGCTACAGAAATTAAGCGCAATATCTGGGATTCAAGTCGGGTGTTTTGCAGCCGTTCAAGTTCTTGACCCTGGCAGGTCCAGCAACCAGCTGATGAGAAGTAGATCTTGCCTTCTTCCGACCACTCTGGATTGGGGCGAATACTGCTTCGGCAACGACAGCACAGGAATTTTAAAAAATAGGGCCCGTGCTCATCTCCATGGAATTGGAAGGATGAGGACGGGCTCTGTCTTATGCCGCGAGAATCAGTGCCGACTTTCCTGCCTGTTCCTCAGGCAGGCCACGAAGCCAACCAGGCCCAATGCCATCAGCAGCAGAATTTTGAGCACCGAAAGCGGCCATCCGCCAGTCAAAGGCAAAGCCGAGTTGGAAGGACGGAACTCCAACTCATGCGGCACCGAAGCCGACTGGTTCCCGCCCTGGAACCTGCCCTGCGCGTCAGCGCCTTCGGCGTCATCGGAATTCACCTGAGCTGTGAACTCACCCTGGTTGACGCCCTCAGGCGGAGTCGCCTGCCACAAGCCCTGGTCCCCAACAGTGACATCCGTGCGACTATTGTCAGGCCAAGTCACATGCACCACGGTCCCCTTGGTCTCAGGAACCTTCGCATTCCCATTTACATACTTGTACGCCCTGCCTGCCACCTGGAAGACGTCGTACCGCTCCAAGGTCAGTGTAGTTGGTGTCATATCGACCTTCCGCTCGATGGATGCAGGGCCCGAGGGAGTGTTCATGGGGTTGACCAGCTCGACCTGGAAATCATACATTTGTGTGTCATCTCCACCGTTGTACCCGCTGAACCTGCCGGCAGGGATGTTCAAGGTCCAGGACCAGGCGGATGCCGTTGTCTTGTTCAGACCCAGTGTAAGGCCCGTCGCGGAATCCGTGACGGAAGAAACAGTGCCGACAGCCGCATCCCTCTGGAAGGTGTTGGCCGGAGTGGTCAGCAGGGGCGTCCAGTCCGAGGCGGTCTTCTGCTTCATCGAAACGACCATCCTGGAATCCGTCATCCCCAGCCCTCCCGAGGACCAGGCCGTATACACAGGCGACACTTGACCCTTGAATACGACGACCGAACCCGAGGGCAGGCTCCCGTTGACCGTATGAGGCACAGTGACCGAGAACTTGCTTACATCCGGGACGTTCTCGCCCGAAACGAAATAAGCCGTCCCGACATTCGAAAAGAAGGAGGTCAGGCCGAACCCGGAGATAGACTCAATCACCCAGGCATGATACCGTCGGTACCCGTCGTACTTGTTGCCAGGATCCGGCGACGGGTATTGTTTATTGGTGTCCTGTATTTGCCAGGACCCTCCCTGCTTGCTCTTGGGATCGACCTTGCACTCAACTTCACCAAGCCTGAACCCCCACGTGTCCGCGGTCTTCACCAAGTCTCCGCCGTTCTGGCTCTGCGCGTCACTGATGGGATTGGCGGGATCCTCCCCGTAGAGAACAACCTTGTTTGGATGCGCAGCATCCTTGGAGGGCGTGCACTCACCGCTGATTACTGGATCAAGCTTCGACGTATACACACTGCCCGAAGCATTCAAACTTCCATCTGCATCATTCTGGATGTTGGTGATCGTCGGATCATCAGGACGAGGCACATCATACTGATAGAAGGCACTATTGATCGTCCAGCCCGCAGCAATATTCCGTTCTACATCCGAACTGTTCATGTTGTCACGTATCCCGACGAGACCTTTTTGATCAGGGTTGTACACTTCAGGGCTGACGGTACAAGCGCTGCCATCCCGATTGGTGGTGACTGGCCAGGTGACCATCTTGAAATAGCCATCAAGATCCTGCTTGGCCTTAGCCTCCTTGAAATTGATAGAGCCATCAGCATTCTGAGCAGGCATAGGATTGCCGTTCTTGTCAGTGGCAAACATCTCATTGGGATTTGTCGGTTGTTTGGGCAAGTTGAAAGCCGAATACTTACTGACTTGGACTTCCGCGCCTACCGTGGTAGTCAACGAATTGGGAGACGGCTGCTGGCCCGTCACCAGGACCGGCTCAGGTGTCAACTCATCAACAGGCACCCACTCGCTGTCCTTCAAAGCCACCCACTGGTAATAATACGAATTGGTCTCAGAACATATGCCATCAGGATTATAGATAGTGCTGCCACGCACATTCAGCCAGTACGCAAAGAAAGAGCGGGGCGGAGCTACGCCCGCATCAGAGCCCGGCATTTTCCCAAGAGTAAGGCTATTGTAATCAGGAAAACCATAGTCGGTTACCATGCCCCAGTTGGACTGACTACCTCCATAGAGTAACGGATTGCCATCCCAGCCTACCCAAGAATACGGGCCGCTGCACTGAAGATCAGCGCCTTTCCCTTGGCATGTCTGCATATACAGGGTGAAGTTCTTGCCATTTGCCGTTAAGGTTGAAGTAATATTGGATACCCTGTCCGGCGCATTAATCATGGTATCAGGGTTAAAAATGCCACAGTCATCGATTCCGGCGACCCAATTCCATGGAGTACCAGGAGCAAGGCAGGATAGTGCCCCTTTCTGCTGTCCGACAACTGCGTAGATATTCACCGGCTCGTTGGCTCCACCAGGTTGATAATATGACGCATCAGCAGTATTCTTAAGTGCCAGATCACCCTCTATGGAAACGGTCAGATAATCATATAGACCGGAATTGATTATCGTATGTACGGTGAAGTACTCATCCCTGTTCTGCGCCCACTTGGAGGCTCCGGACCAGGGCTTATCCGAGGATGACGCCGAAGCTATGGTGTTCAGATACTTTATTCTGCGATAATATGTTGGGTTTTCTGAACCCCTGTACTGATAGACGAAAGCCAGATTACAACTGCCCTTGGTGTCGGCACCCTTGGTACCATCGGCGCAGGAAGGGTCGAACTCGTTGTGTTTCACGCGCAGGATGAAGTCCATGCGCAGCTCATCCTGATAGGCATCAATCTTATTGTTGTAGCCCAACATCCGATAAAGCAGAGGCTTCCTGCTGGCCGTCTCATCCTGTCCATCAACAGCATTGGCCTGACTGGCCGAAAGCGCGCTCAGCCCAAGCGGAACAACCATGGCCAACGTCGCCAGAAGGGTTACCAGAACGATGATGATCGAACGGCTTACATGCAGTGATCTCCTATTGCCCCATTCCCGCAAACGCCTCAATACAATACCCCCCAAACCACAATGAAATCATGCTCCAGGACAGATAGAACAGATCAACTCCGCTTTTGACTTATCCCCAATTAAGACAACTGCACATAGAGCACAACAATGCGTCTTCATTTTTTCATTACGGCTTTAAAGCGTACAGAGATAGAAGGCACAATCTGGGATTCAGAGAGGGTGTTTTGCGGCTGTCCAAAGTCTTGACTCCGGCAGGACCGCAACCAGCTGACGGGAAACCAGCTGAAGAGAAGCAATTTGTTGTCTTCTTCGGAGGGCACCCAACAGGCGTGAGTGACGCAACGGCAGCAATCCGGGTATTAAAAAAGTCAGGGCCCGCGCTCAACTCCATAGTTGGAATGATGAGGGCGGACCCTGACTTATGCCGCGAGAATCAGTGCCGGCTTTCCTGCCTGTTCCTCAGGCAGGCCACGAAGCCGACCAGACCCAACGCAATCAGCGACAGGATCCTGAGCACGGAAAGCGGCCATCCGCCGGTCAGCGGCAAAGCCGAGTTGGAAGGACGGAACTCCAGCTCATGCGACACCGGGGCCGACTGGTTCCCGCCCTGGAACCTCCCCTGCGCGTCAGCGCCTTCAGCGTCGTCTGAGAGCACCTGAGCAGAGAACTCACCCTGGTTGATGCCCTCAGGCGGAACCGACTGCCATGAACCATTGTCCTCAACAACGACATCGGTGCTGTTATTGCCATTGCCGGGCCAGGTTATGTGGACCACGGTCCCCTTGGTCTCGGGAACCTTCGTATCCCCATCCACATACTTGTAGGCCTTGCCCGCTATCTGGAAGACGTCGTACCGCTCCAAAGTAAGCGCCGTGGGCGTCATGTCGACCTTCCGATCTATGGACGCCGGGTCTGAATGAATGTTCACCGGGTTAATCATCTCAACCCTGAAAGTGTATGTCTGCGTTTCGTCGTCGCCGTTGTAGCCGGTGAATTTATTGGCAGGGATGTTCAAGGTCCAGGACCAGGCGGATGCCGTTGTCTTGGTCAGGCTCAGCGTGAGGCCCGTCGTGGAATCTGCGACGGAAGAAGCAGTGCCGGCAGCCGCATCCCTCTGGAAGGTGTTGGCCGGAGTGGTCAGCAAACCGGTCCAGTCCGAGGCGGTCTTCTGCTTCATCGAAACGACCATCCTGGAATCCGTCATCCCCAGCCCTCCCGACGACCAGGCCGTGTACACAGGAGACACTTGACCCTTGAACGTGACCACCGAACCCGTCGGCAGGCTCCCGTTGACCGTATGGGGCACCGTGACCGAGAACTTGCTTGCATCCGGCACGTTCTCGCCCGAGACGAAATAAGCCGTGCCAACATTCGAGAAGTAGGAGGTCAGACCGAACCCTGACGTGGACTCAACCACCCAGGCGTGATAACGCCTGTAGCCGTTGTACTTGTTGCCGGGGTCCGGCGACGGATACTGCTTATTGGTGTCCTGTATCCACCAGGACCCTCCCTGCTTGCTGCCAGTGTCGGTCTCGCAAACAGCTTCGCCCAGCCTGAAGCCCCACGTGTCCGAGCTTTTCACCAGATCATCGCCATTTGCGCCCTGCCCATCCGCAATCGGATTGGTGGGATCCTCTCCATACAGAACAACCGTATTAGGATGCTTCTCATCCTTGGAAGGCGTGCACTCACCACTGATTATCGGGTCAAGCTTCGACGTATACACGCTCCCAGAAGCATCCAAGCCGGCATCCGCATCATTCTGGATCTTGGTGATTGTCGGATCATCAGGACGAGGCACATCATACTTATAAAAAGCAGTATCAATCGTCCAACCCGCAGAGAGATTCGTATCCTTTTGCACGGCGGACATGTTATCGTCAATCCCCACAAGACCAGCGCTCTTGGGGCTGTACACCTCAGGGCTGACAGCCGTACATACCGTGCCATCAGAATTCCTGGTGTCAGGCCAGGTCACCAGCTTGAAATAGCCATCAAGACCCTGCTTCTCCTTGGCTTCCTTGAAATCAATCCCGCCATCAGTTTTCTGAGCAGGCATAGGATTGCCATCCTTATCAGTAGCAAAAAGCACGTTGGTGGTATTTGCATACTTTGGGTCGGTCGGATTGACGTTATAAGCGGCATTGGTATTGACCATACCCTGCAGTCCGTAGGTGGTAGTCAAAGTGTTGGGACTCGGCTGCTGGCCTGTCACCAGGACCGGCTCAGGAGTCAGCTCCTTAACAGGCACCCACTGGCTGTCCTTAAGAGCCACCCACTGATAGTAATAGGAACTGGTCTCAGAACATATGCCATTGGTTTTGTTGCCTGGACCACGCAAGTTCATCCAGTACACGAAGAAAGACCGTGCCGGAGCCGTGCCCGGGGCTGTGGCATTTATATTTCCAACCGTACCATCGCTATAAGCCGGAAAACCATAATCGGTCACCATGCCCCAGTTGGCCTGGTACATGTTATAAAGTTGTGGCCAATAGTCCCATCCAACCCAAGAATATGGACCACTGCATTTCAGGTCGTCTCCTCCGCTACCCAAGCAGTCACCCATATACACTTTCATCTGTTTATCCTTCGATAAACTCGCTGTGATATTTGAATATCTATCCTGCAAGTTGCTCATGGAGGCTGGATCGAAAGTTGAGCAGGTGGGGGTACCCCATGCCCACGAAGAGCTACCACAGGACAGGGCATCATTCTGTTCACCAACGATGGCAAAGACATTCAAGGGCTCAGGGTGACCGCCAGCCACGAATTTTGCGGGATCTGTAGACTTATCCGCAATGTTCATGTCGCCTTCGATGGATACGGCCAAGTAGTCATATAAACCTGAATTGATTATCTTATGAACCGTAAAGCGCTCCACATGATTCCCAGCCCATGCTACAGCTCCATCATATGTATGCCCGTTTTTGTTATTTTCAAGGTAATTATCTGGAGTTATACTATTTATATACCTTATACGATAGTAATTTGCTGGGTTATCAGAACCAACATACTGATATATAAAAGATAAATTACATTTCGCCTTGCCACCGGTGTCTGACTTGCCGAGGTCGACGCAATCCGGCTTGAACTCGTTGTGTTTCACGCGCAGGATGAAGTCCATGCGCAACTCATCCTGCCAGGAATCAATCTTGTCGTTGAAGGCCAACATCCTATAGAGCAGAGGCTTCCTGCTCGCCGTCTCGTCCTGTCCATCAACGGCATTGGCCTGACTGGCCGACAGAGCGCTCAACCCTAGCGGAACAACCATGGCCAGAGTCGCCAGAAGGGTTATCAGAACGGCGATGATCGAACGGTTCACGTGCAGTGATCCCTTATTGTTCCGTTCTTGCAATCGCTTCAATACGAAACCCCCAAATCCCGATGGAATCATCTGCTAGAACAGATCGACTTTGCTTTTAACTTGTCCCCAATACCGCCGACTGTATCATAGAGATAAAAAAATCGCACCTTCGCGTTTCTTTGCATGCTTCAAGTGCGACCGGCACTCAGAGCATGATCGTCGATGTTCCGCGACCCTTCACCGCACGGAATCTATAAGGATTTATTAGTCTCCAATGTGGCCGTCGCCCAGCACCCAGCTGATGAGGATCGGCATGATGGCTGCCAAGGCCTTGCCCCTGTGCGAAATGGCATTCTTTTCATCCGAGGTCATTTCCGCCGAGGTCAGCGGATGCCGGTCGCTGGCACGCCGAGGCTGATCACGAGGCACGAAGATCGGGTCGTAACCAAACCCGTTATCCCCGCGTGCCTGGCGGATGATGCTTCCGGGCATCTCGCCGACCCTGGTCACTTGAGATCCCCGGACGGCGTACCCCGGCACATCCGGAACGACCAGGGTGGCAGCGCAGACAAACCGACCTCCCCTATGGTCGTCGGGTATGTCGTTCAGCTGGTTCAGCAAGAGCTCCAAGTTGGCCTGGTCGTCGCCATGGCGGCCGCTCCACCGTGCCGAGAGGATCCCCGGGGCGGCGCCCATCACATCAACGACCAGCCCCGAGTCGTCCGCCAGCGCGGGCAGACCTGATTCACGAGCAGCCTGCCCAGCCTTGATAAGGGCGTTCTCCTGAAAGGTGGTGCCGGTCTCTACCGGATCGGACAGCCCCAGTTGCCCCGCCGAAATCAGCTCGATCCTCTGCCCCTCATCGGCCAGGAAACCGTCGAGTATGCGACGAAGCTCACCTAGTTTGCCCTCGTTGTGCGTGGCCACAACCACTTTTCTGGCATACCCCATACCGGTCCTCCTCGCTGAAATGCCTGTTCCGGACGTCAGTCAGATGCCAGAGCCTTGCGCTGAGCGGCCTGAAGCTCCTTGTTCCCCTTGGTTGCCAGGTCCAGCAAGATGCCAAGCTCCTGACGATTGAAGGGACGATGCTCCGCCGTTCCCTGTATCTCTATGAAATCGCCGGAGCCGGTCATGGACACGTTCATATCGGTCATGGCCCTACTGTCCTCCAGATAGGGAAGGTCAAGCATGGGCTTGCCATCGATGATGCCCACCGAGACGGCCGAGACGCAATCCTTGGTCACCTTGTCGGCGCTACGGATGTGATGGTGGTCCTGGGCCCATCTGAGGGCATCGACCATGGCCACGTAGGCGCCGGTTACCGAGGCAGTACGGGTGCCGCCATCGGCCTGAAGTACATCGCAGTCAAGCTGGATCTGATTCTCACCCAAGGCCTTCATATCCACCACACCACGCAGGCAACGGCCTATCAGCCGGCTGATCTCCTGAGTGCGGCCACCGACCTTTCCTCGAACCGACTCGCGTGCAGTCCTATCGCTGGTGGCCCTAGGAAGCATGGCATACTCAGCCGTGACCCAGCCCAGCCCGGAGTCCTTGCGCCAACGAGGCAGCGTCGGCGTGAAGGAGGCCGTGCACATGACCCTGGTCTTGCCGCACTCAATCAGCACCGATCCCTCGGGAGCCTCCGTCCAATGCCTGGTGATGACGACCGGCCGCAACTCATCAGCCGCCCTGCCGTCAGGCCGCAGCACGGCACCCTCCTGGAGCATGTCCTTGATAGCAACCATCAGTGATGATCCTTTCCCGTTCCGCCCAGGCTCCCCTGGTCTGGTCCCCATTATTCCGTCAGCCGTCTACCGATCAATGGTCAGCGGTGTCTTGGCCGGCAGGATGCGATCGATCAGGAAGATGACCAGTGACAGGGCGAAGAAGACGACCAGGTACTCAGCCAGGTTGACTATCAGCTGGGCCCACCCTAGGTGTCCGAGGTCCAAGAAGGCATAGGGGTAGGGATTACCGCCCGGCTCCGGTCCCGAATGAGGCCAGATGGCGGCCCTGATCAGCACGAAAGCCACGTAGAAGGGGAAATAGATCAGCCAGGTCAGCACGTTGTGCCAGCGGAAACGACGATGAGGGTCGAACAAGAGGAAGTCCACCGATGCCAGGATAGGGCTGATGACGTGAATCATCCAAGTGGTCCGTATACCCAGGACCAGCTTGTAGTCCGTGCTATTCAGCCCCAGGACCAGGATGGCCACCAGCCCTGTGATGACGATGTAGAGCGTCAGACAGCCCTTGAGCCAGGCGGGAGGCTGGATGCCCTTTAGCAAGGTGGCCGCGCCGGCCCAGAGCATGACCAGCCCCAGGGCGATATTGGTCTGGAAGGTAAAATAGACCCACTTGTTGCCGATCCCCAGCAGCCAGGCCTCGTAGGTGCCGCCCAGGCAGAAAAAGGCGATCAGCAATCGGTAGATGCCCACGACGAATCTCATGCGGACCAGCTTAGCCCGACCTTGGGAGGGCAGGGCGAGCCAAGCGGTCAGAGGATTAGACTGGGTGCCAACCAAGGGCTTTTCCACCCACAAAGGGGAAGATATGAACGCTGAAAACAATAGTAAGGACACCGGAACCTCCACGGCTCTGATGACCGATATGTACGAATACACCATGCTGGATGCCGCCCTGCAGGACGGTACGGCCGGACGCCAATCCGTCTTCGAGGTCTACACCCGACATCTGCCGACAGGGCGCCGCTACGGAGTTGTAGCAGGCACCGGACGGATTCTGGACGCGCTGGCGGATTTCCACCCCAGCGAGGACGAGCTGCGCTTCCTGTCCGACCGTCACATCGTCAGCCAGACCACCATCGACTGGCTGGAGCACTTCCGCTTCACCGGAACCATCCGCGGCTATCGGGAGGGCGAGATATTCTTCCCCGACTCCCCCATTCTGCAGGTCGAGGGCAGCTTCGGCGAGTGCACACTGCTGGAGACCCTGATCCTGTCCATACTCAACTACGACTCGGCCGTGGCCTCGGCCGCCTCCCGCATGGTCACCGCGGCCAAGGGCCGGCCCTGCATGGATATGGGTGCACGCCGTGCCAACGAGTATGCAGCCGTGGCAGCGGCCAGAGCGGCTATAGTCGGCGGATTCCAGGGGACATCAAACCTGCTGGCGGCCAAACGATACGGTTTCAAGGCCATCGGAACCGCTGCCCACTCATTCACCCTCCTTCACGACAATGAACGTGAGGCCTTCCAAGGACAGATTCAGGCCCTAGGCAAGGGGACCACCCTGCTGACCGACACCTACTCCATCGAGGAGGCAGTCAGAACAGCCGTCGAGGTTGCCGGACCGGAGCTGGGCGGGGTTCGCATCGACTCCGGAGACCTGGGCTCACTGGCACAGCAGGTCCGCGCCCAGCTGGACTCCCTGGGAGCCACCAAGGCCACCATCACCGTCACCAACGATCTGGACGAGTACGCCATCGCCTCCCTGCAGGATGCCCCGGTGGACTCCTACGGGGTGGGCACCATGCTGGTCACCGGTTCGGGGGCGCCTACCTGCGCCATGGTCTACAAGTTGACCGAACGCGAGAACTCCAATGGGGACATGGAGGCTGTAGCCAAGAAGTCGGTGGGCAAGGCCTCGGTACCGGGACGCAAGCTGGCCTACCGCTCCTACCACAACGGGGTGGCCGATGCCGAGCACGTCATCTCGGGCGCCGAACAGGCGCTGGCGGCCTATACGCCTGAGCAGGACTGGCGGGATCTGCTGGTCACCTATGTGGACCATGGCCAGGGCAGGCCGGAGTACCAGGGCGGGCAGGCCGTCCTGGATGCCCGGGAGCACCGGGCCAAGGCACTTGAGGAGATGCCCATCAACGCCCTGAGCCTGATGAAGGGCGAGCCGGTCCTACCTACTTTGGTCAGGAGCATCTGATGAGCGCGCAAGGCGAAACCTACCAGCCAGACCCGAGCCGATATGATTCCACAACCTACCGGCGCTGCGGCGACAGCGGCCTGAAATTGCCGCCCATCTGCCTGGGCTGCTGGCACAACTTCGGCGACACAATGCCACTGGACCGTATGCAGGAGCTATGCACGACGGCCTTCGACCACGGCATCACCCACTTCGATCTGGCCGACAACTACGGACCCGGACCAGGCGCCGCCGAGCGCAACATGGGGATCATCCTCCGCCAGTGCTTCAGCCACCATCGCCAGGAGCTGGTCATCTCCACCAAAGCCGGTTATGAAATGTGGCCTGGCCCTTACGGGGACCACGGCTCACGCAAGCATCTGCTGTCCGGTCTGGACCAGAGCCTGAAACGGCTAGGGCTTGACTATGTGGACATCTTCTACCACCACCGCCCTGATCCGGACACGCCTCTGGAAGAGACCATGGGCGCCCTGGCCCAGGCGGTCACCAGCGGCAAAGCCCTCTACCTGGGACTGTCCAACTACGACGGTCCGACCATGGCACGGGCCTCGGCCATTCTGACGGAGATGCACGTCCCCTTCGTCATCAACCAGAACCGCTACTCCATCTTCGACAGAACCATAGAGGACAACGGGCTCAAAGAGGCCGTGATGAAAGAGAAGAAGGGACTGATCACCTTCAGCCCGCTGGCCCAGGGACTGCTGACCGACCGCTACCTGCACGGGATTCCCGAAGACAGCCGGATTCGGGCCGACGGCCGCTTCCTCAAGGAGTCCGCCCTGACCCCACAGCGGCTGAAGCAGATTCAGGACCTGAACGAGCTGGCCCGCCAACGGGGCCAGAGTCTGGCAGAAATGGCCTTGGCCTGGTTGCTCAGGGACCCTGCTGTCACCTCGGTGCTCATCGGCGCCTCCAAGCCCGAGCAGATCCTGGACAATCTCAAGGCCGTCCAGTCGGCCGACTTCAGCCAGGAGGAGCTGGAGACGATCGACCGGATCGCCTTGGGCAAGCAGTCCTGAAACAATCTGGACCGCTCAGCAACGCTCAGTGGCTGCCGCCGGTCATCTGTTCGTAGATGCGCTTGCAGTCCGGGCAGACCGGGTACTGGGAGGGGTCATGCTTAGGCACCCAGACCTTGCCACAGAGAGCCACGACAGGCCGACCGGTCAGCTTGGACTCGGCGATGCGCTCACGGGAGACGTAGTGGGCGAACCTGTCGGCATCGCCCTGATCGTTCAGCCGGGTCTTCTCGGCGGTCTCGGTGTCCGGACGGTCCAGCACGGCCGTGCCAGTACCCTGGTCGGGGTTCTGCTCTCGCTCCGGATCTTCCATGCGAATGCTCTTGCTTGCAGTCATGACACCATGGTACGGCGGCGAGCTACACGTTCGCTCCCTATGACGCGCTACGCTGAGAATCATGACTATCGCTGTATGCCCTGGCTCATACGATCCGGTCACCTCCGGCCACATGGACGTGATCGAACGCTGCGCCTGCTTCTTTGAGACGGTCCACGTGGTTGTGGCCGTCAACGCCGCCAAGACCCCCATGTTCAGCGAACAGGAGCGGGTGGCCATGATCCGCCGGGCCCTGGACGAGGACGGGTACCCGAATATCACCGTAGCCTCCACCGATGGCCTGATCACCGACTACTGCCGTAAGGTGGGCGCCTCGGTCATCGTCAAGGGACTGAGGCAGAACGGGGACTATGAGGCCGAGCTGGGCATGGCCCTGGTCAATCGCAAGCTGTCCGGGGTGGAAACGCTCTTCCTGCCAGCCGATCCGGTGAGGGAACATATCTCCAGCACCATCGTCAAGGACGTGGCAAGGCATGGAGGGGACATCACCGGCATGGTCCCCGACAGCGTCGTGGACGCGCTGATAGGCACATTGCATAGGGACACACCGCACACGGAAAAGAGCCAATGATGAACGAGCAGACCCAGGAAAGGGACGATGGCGAGCCTATCGACGACTCGACCAGAGCGAGCGCTCCCAAGCCCGCAGTCGACATGAAGGACCTGCCCGACCTGCAGGAGGATCGAAGCGAGAGCGGGAACCCCAGATCGGAATTCACCACCGTCTATGACATCATCGACCGGATTCAGGCCATGCTGGACGAGGCCAAGGCCCCAATTTTTAGTCCGGGACTGGTCAAGGTGGACCGAGACGAGCTGGCCGATGACCTGAACGAGCTCAAGAAAATGCTGCCAGTGCAACTGGAGCGGGCCTCGGCGCTCATGAGGGAGGCGGAGCGTCGGCTGAACACGGCTCAGACCCAGGCCAACGCCACCATATCCGATGCCCAGAGTCGGGCTGCGGACATCGTCAAGGAGGCCGGCGAGCAGGCTCGCTTCCTGGCTGGTCAAGAGAATGTAGTGGCCATAGCCCGGCAGAAGGCCCAGACCATCATCGACACGGCCCAGTCCCAGGCAGACCGTCTGGTCCAGGGAGCTGATGGGTATGCCGCCCAGGTCATGGGCGAGCTTGATACCCAGCTGGGCAAGATGAGCCAGGATGTGCGTGCCGGCCTGGAGGTTCTCCACCAGCGTGAGCAGGAGGCGGCGCGTAGCATGAACGCGTCAGTCTCGGACCAAGGAGAGGAGGCACAGGGATGAGCAGACCGGAGGATTCCCCCTGGGCGGTTTCAGTGGCCCAGGTGTCGACGCGGGCAGGGCAGAGCACCCGGGTGGACCGTGATTTTCCAGCTCCGGAGGGCATCGGCGACCAGGTAGTGGGCATCCCGGCAGGAACGCCCGTGCATGTGGAGGGCGACATCGACTCCCTGGTGGACGGACTCCTGTTGCAGGCCCATATCAGCGTGCCCCTGAAGACTGAATGCACCCGCTGCCTGAGGCCCGTCAATACCAGCATCAAGGACGACCCGGTGGTCTTCTTCCCCTACAAGGAGCCCGAACCGGAGCCGACCCATGGCAAGGAGGAAATCCTAGCCGAGCAGGAGGAAGAAGCTGGCGGCCAGACCTATCCTCTGGTCAGCGGAGGCGCCTTCATGGATCTGGAGGCCCTGCTGCGCGACACCCTGGTGGAGGCCCTCCCCCTGCAGCCCCTGTGCCGGCCCGACTGCCGGGGCCTGTGCCCCCAGTGCGGCATGGATTTGAATGACCATCCCGATCACCGCCACGAGATAATCGATGACCGCTGGGCGGCCCTTGAGGGACTCAAACAGCGTCTGGAGCAGGAGGAGAATCCCGGCAGCGCCGGCCAGGCTGGCGAATGACCGGAGGTTGCGGTAGACTGCTCTACGCTTAAGCTCGAAGTATTCGATCGAAACAGAGGACAATATGGCACTGCCAAAGTACAAGACCTCGCGCGCCAACACCCATTCCCGGCGCGCCAACTGGAAGACCCAGGCCGCCGCTACGGTGACCTGCCCCAACTGCGGAGCTCCTACGCTGCCGCACATGGCATGCCCCAGCTGCGGCATGTACCGCGGGCGCGTCTACCGCGACGCCATCCGTTCGCAGTTCAGCAAGTGAGCCGACTGGCGATCAGAACGCAATGAGAGAACCCCGGCCATCGACGGGTGGCAGGGGTTTTTCCATATCATCAGGCGAAAGGGCCGAGAAAGCGAGAATGGCCATGCAGGAAGGGCACTCCAGGAAGGATCAGGAAGACCATATGCAGCAGGAGGAACAGGAGCAGGTGGATCCCGGCAACCAGGCGGCTGAGGAACTCTTCCAGGCCCTGGGCGGCAGGATCAGCCCGGAGCTGCTGGTACACGCCCTGACCCATCGCTCCTTCGCCCATGAGCACCCAGGCATGCCCAACAACGAGCGGCTGGAGTTCCTGGGCGATGCGGTTCTGGAACTGGTGGCCACCGAGACCTTATACAAGGTTCATCCGGACATGACCGAGGGCCAGCTGGCCAAGATGCGGGCCAAGGCGGTCTCCGAGGAGGCCCTGTCGGCCATCGCCCGGGAGAAGCTGCATCTGGGGCAGTATATTCTTCTGGGCCGGGGCGAGAGTGAGAACGGCGGGTCCGATAAGGACTCCATACTCTGTGACACCGTCGAATCACTGATCGGGTCGGTCTTTGTGGAGCACGGCATCGAGGGGGCCAGGACCACGGTCCATACCCTTCTTGACGACACACTGGCCGAGGTGGCCACCGAGGGGCCGGCACTGGATTGGAAGACCTCGATTACCGTCAAGGCCCACAAACTGGGCTTGGGCGAACCCCGGTACGCCATGGCGGTCTCCGGGCCGGAATACGCCCAGATCTTTACCGCCGAGCTGCGTCTTGAGGACGGCGGGACCGTGATCGGCAAGGGCCAGGCCAGCAGCAAGCGGAAGGCCCAGCTGGCTGCTGCCGCCCAGGGGTGGAAGCGGCTGGACGACCAGGATCTGCTTGCAACCCTACGCGCCGAGCAATCAGCCTGAAGTTCCTGTCGGAATTCCGGCATGCGGTACTGCGCCAACGCGCCGACCAGACCCCTGTTTAGACTGTGGGCATAACCCGGAGGCACGCCGTCACGAACGGCACAGGTGCCTCCTCCTGATCGGGATTCGTCCGCCCACCCCGCCGACGCTCCGACAGGTTCGTATTTCGACATGCACGGCCGCAGGTCGGCGCGCAGTCTGGAGGTCGAGAGGAAACATGAGTCTGCCGACACCTCTGCAAGCATTCAGCTCAGTACCCAAGAACTGGGACCATGACGACAAGGATGTCCCCGCCCAAGGCGAACCCATGACGGGAGCCCAGGCGCTGATTCGGTCCCTGGAGGATCTGGGGGTCACCCAGGTCTTCGGCGTTCCAGGAGGCGCTATTCTGCCCGCCTACGACGCCATTGACGATCAGGTACGCTTCAACTTCACACTGACCCGCCACGAGCAGGCAGCCGGCCACGCAGCCGAGGGCTATGCCGTCTCCACGGGCAAGGTGGGGGTCTGCCTGGTGACCTCCGGACCCGGAGCCACCAACATGGTCACCCCCATAGCCGATGCCATGATGGATTCGGTTCCCCTGGTAGTGGTGACCGGCCAGGTGGGTGTGGACTCCATCGGCACCGACGCCTTCCAGGAGGCCGACATTGTGGGCATCACCTACCCGGTGGCCAAGCACTCCTATCTGGTGACCAAGGCCCAGGACATTCCCCGGGTCATGACCGAGGCCTACCACATCGCACGCTCGGGAAGGCCCGGCCCGGTAGTGGTGGACCTGAGCAAGACGGCCCAGAACGGTAAAATGCTTTACTCCTGGCCCCAGGAGATGATCCTGCCCGGATACAACCCGGTGACGCGAGCCCACGGGCACGTCCTGGACGATGCCGCCCGGCTCCTGGTCCAGTCGCACAGGCCCGTCCTCTATGTGGGCGGCGGCGCAGTCCGGTCAAACGCCCGTCGGCAGGTCCAGGAACTCGTTCGAGCCACCGGTGCCCCCATGGTCACCACCCTGCCTGCGCGTGGCATCGTGCCCGACTCCGATCCAGCAGTTCTGGGGATGCCTGGCATGCACGGCACAGTGGCTGCAAACGGGGCAATCCAGCATTCAGACCTGCTGGTGGCCGTGGGCACACGCTTCGATGACCGGGTGACCGGCAGCCTGGAAGACTTCGCACCGGTGGCCCGGGTCATCCACATCGACATCGACCCGGCCGAAATCGGCAAGAACCGGCAGGCGGATGTACCCATCGTTGGAGACGTGGGCCAGGTACTGGATGACCTGATCCCGGCGCTCAAGGCCGCCCAGCGTACCTGGGGCAAGCCCGACCTCAAGCCCTGGTGGCGGCTGATCGACGGGTGGCGGCACGACTACCCCACCACCTTTGAACCCAGCCCGGATGGCACCCTGGCCCCTCAGTGGGTGGTCCAGACCCTGAGCAACAAGGCCGACCCAAATACCATCTGGGTATCCGGCGTGGGTCAGCATCAGATGTGGGCCAGCCAGTTCATCGACTTTGAACGCACCCGCTCCTGGGTCTCCTCCTGCGGGCTTGGGACCATGGGCTATGGCTTGCCCGCCTCAATCGGCGCCGCAATCGGCACCCGAGAAGAGGATGATCCGAGGCCCGTCTGGCTGATCGATGGGGACGGCTCCTTCCAGATGACCTCCGAGGAACTGGCCACGGCCGGGCAGGCGGGACTGCCCATCCGCATCGCCATACTCAACAACTCGGTCTACGGCATGGTCCGTCAGTGGCAGACCCTCTTCTACGGCAGCCACTACTCCCAGACCAACCTGGAGGACGGCGGCGCCAAGCCCACAAACGGCAACGGCATCCCCGACTTCGTCAAGCTGGCCGAGGCCTATGGCTGCCTGGGACTGCGTGCCTTTACCCAGGAACAGGCCCTGGAGGCCATTGATAAGGCCAACGCGGTGACCGACCGGCCGGTCCTCATTGACTTCCGCGTCTGGAAGGATGCCATGGTCTGGCCCATGGTCCCGGCAGGCGCCTCCAATGACACCATCATCTACAAGCCGGGCGTGCAGCCCCTGGCCGGCATCCGTCCGGAGCAGGAGCAGGCCGAACCGCGCGAGCAGACCGGAGCCGACCGGGCAGCCATGGCCAGCGACGCCGCCGGTCGCATGAACAAGTAGGAGAGGGGCTCCACATGGCCAATTATCCAGCATCCAAGCCCGGTTCCGAACGGCATACCCTTTCCGTCCTGGTCGAGAACCGTCCCGGCGTCCTGGCCAGGGTGGCCGGCCTGTTCGCCCGGCGCGCCTTCAACATCAACTCCCTGTCGGTCTCATCCACGGAGCGGGACGATATTTCCCGGATTACGGTCACGGCAGACGTGGAGGCCGTCCCCCTGGAGCAGATCATCAAGCAGCTCAACAAGCTCCTTCACGTGCTCAAGATCGTCGAGCTCAAGGGCGACGAGGCCGTGGAGCGCGAGCTGGTCATGATCAAGGTCAAGGCCAACGAGCGCAACCGCTCCGACGTGCTGGAGATTGTCAAACTCTTCCGTGTGCGCGTGGTCGACGTCCACCCCGAGTCCCTGACCATCGAAGCCACCGGAGCCGAAGGCAAACTGGAGGCCCTGCTGCGGCTGTTGCGGCCCTTCGGCATCATCGAGCTGGTTCGTTCGGGCGCTGTAGCCGTTACCCGAGGTCCCCGGGCCCTAAGCGAGAAGGTACTGGGTTCCCAGATCACCGACCGCTGACTGGTCCTGTAATCCTGGAAGGTGGTGCGCATGACTGACGATGTGACTGCAGGAATGAGTCGGACGGGCCGAATCGAGTGGGAGCGGATGGTATCCGGTCAGGTCTATCAGGACACCCATCCCGACATCGATCGCCAAAGGGAACGGGCCGAGACCCTCTTCCAGGAATACAACAGGACCGGCCCCAGGCAGAAGCAGGAACGACGAAGGATTCTGGAAGACCTGCTCGGACAGGTGGGGCAGGATGTCGTCATCAATCCGGACTTCAGATGCGAGGTGGGCTGCAACATACGGATCGCCAGTCAGACGCTGATCAATTACGGGGCCGTCATGCTGGACAACGCTCCGATCACCATAGGCAGGAACGTGTGGATAGGCCCCGGCGCAGGGCTCTTCTGCACCAACCATGCCTTGGACTATGAGGAACGGAAGGCTGGCGCCTGCCAGGCCCGACCCATCGAAATCTGCCAGGGTGCCTGGCTGGGCGGTCACGTGGTTGTCCTGGGCGGCGTACGGATTGGCCGTGGAGCCGTCATCGGGGCGGGGTCCGTCGTCACCCATGACATACCGGATCGGGTAGTTGCGGTCGGCAATCCCTGCACTGTTCTGCGGCCCATCACCGATGCGGACAAAACCGGTTACCTGGACAGAATTCGTCAGCGTGACCAGGAGAACGACCAAGACCAATAATCCCTTTTCCCACCGAAAAGCCCACAGCTCATTCCATCCAAGGCTGGCGGTAGATTGGGGAATCATGCCCATCTATGATCTCGGTCTGGAACACGTCGCTCTATCCTTCGCCACCAAAACCATCTTTACGGATGTGACGCAGGGCATCTTCGAGGGTGACCGGATCGGCATCGTTGGCCGAAACGGCGACGGCAAGTCCACCCTGCTGCACCTGCTGAAGGGCACCCAGGAACCCGATCAGGGCCGGGTGACCATGCGCAATGGACTCACCTTCGGCATGCTGGACCAGCGCGATCCCCTGAAGGACGAGGACACGGTCCGCAAGGCGGCCCTGGAGAATCGCCAAGACTACGAGTGGGCTGCCGACCCCAGATCCCGCGAAATCGTGGAGTCCCTCCTGGGCGGCATGGAGCTGGAAGACAAGGTGGGCACCCTGTCCGGTGGTCAGCGCCGCAGGGTGGACCTGGCCCGGTTGCTGCTGCGGGATTGGGACATCCTGGCCCTGGATGAGCCGACCAATCATCTGGATCTGCTCACCATCCACTGGCTGGCCGAGCACCTGAAGAACCGCTGGGCCAAGAATTCCGGAGCCCTCCTGCTGGTCACCCACGACCGCTGGTTCCTGGACGAGGTCTGCACCTCCATGTGGGAGGTACATGACGGAACCATCGACCCCTTCGAGGGCGGCTACAGCGCCTACATGCTCCAAAGGGTTGAGCGCGAGCGCCAGGCGGATCTGGCCGAGACCAAGCGTCGCAACCTGGCCCGCAAGGAACTGGCCTGGCTGACCCGAGGCGCCCGGGCCCGCTCAACCAAGCAGAAGTTCCATGTCAAGGCCGCCCAGGAACTAATCGCGGACGTGCCTCCCATGCGCAACAGCCTGGAACTCAAGCGGATGGCCACCTCCCGCCTTGGCAAGCAGGTGGTGGACCTGGTCGACGTGACCAAGATCTATCCAGGGGCCGACTCCGATGCCGATGGAAACAAGGACGACCGGGTCCCCTCCCCTCATGCCGAACGCCCTCTGATGGGCTCTGTGACCGTGGCCGCAGATCCCGGCAAGGACCGACCGGGCACTGCAGCGGCAGACACCCTCACCATCAGCGGACGCAAGGTCCTGGACGACGTGACCTGGCTGATCGGCCCTGGCGACCGGTTCGGCATCGTAGGCGCCAACGGAGCGGGCAAGTCCACCCTGCTGGGTCTGATTGACGGCAGCGTGGCTCCCACGGCAGGCCACGTCAAGGTCGGCAAGACGGTCCGCTTTGCGGTGCTGACCCAGCGTCTGGACGAGCTGGAGAAGCTGGGCCGCTATCGGATCAAGGAGGTCCTCAGCCGTTACAAGCCCACCTATCTGGTGGAAGGCAAGGAGGTGTCCCCGAGCCAATTGATGGAGCGCCTGGGCTTTGAAAGCTCCCAGCTGATGACCAGGATCAGCGACCTGTCTGGCGGGCAGAAGCGCCGCATGCAGCTCCTGCTCATCCTGCTGGACGAACCCAACGTGCTGATCATGGACGAGCCAGGCAACGACCTGGATACCGACATGCTGGCCGTCATGGAGGACATGCTGGACTCATGGCCGGGCACCCTAATCGTGGTCTCCCATGATCGCTACCTGCTGGAGCGGGTGACTGACCAGCAGTTCGCGCTGATCAACGGCAAGGTGGTTCATCTGCCCGGCGGTGTTCAGGACTACCTGGATATGGTCGATTCGGCCGACCGGGAGGCAGCGGATGCACCGGGCCGGGCATCAGCCAAGCAGACCGGAGACCCCAATCAAGCCAAGGCCGAACGAGTTGCCAAACGGAATCTGAGTAAGCAGGCCTCTGCCATCGAACGCAAGCTGGCCAAGCTTGCCGATCAGCGCAAGGATCTTGAACGGCAGATGGCCGAGCATGACCCCGGCGACTACCAGGGCCTTAACGAACTCAACAGCAAGCTCAAGGATCTGACCGGACAGTCAGACCAGCTGGAGGAGGAGTGGCTGACCATCGGGGAGGAGCTGGAATAGCCTCAGGCAACAGCCAGCTGAGCGGCCTGGGTCGAGCACCGGGCCGCAAAGGCAGAGAAGATTGCGTCGGCCAGAGGCTGCATCTGCGGCATCCCTTTGATAAATTCGTCGCGCATTTTAGCAATCTTGGACTTCTTCATCGTTCCGATCATGCTCGGCACCTGCATCCACTCCTCGAAGAGGGGCGCCGTCACCTCCAGGTGGAACTGCAGGCCCAGGGCCGACCCCAGCCGAAAAGCCTGAACCTTGGTTGCCTGGGAGCGGGCCAGGAGCTTGGCCCCAGGCGGCAGGGTGACCTGGTCGGCATGCCAGTGCAACACGTCCGTGTTCTTGCTCCACATGGCCACGTCGTCGTCCTGCCCCACCCAGCGGATGGGCCCCATGCCGTATTCGGGCTCCTGGTCCTTCATCAGGGTGCCTCCCAGGGCCCGCGCCACAATCTGATGCCCCAGGCAGATTCCGAGAATGGGCTTGTTGGCAGCCATTGCTGCCTTGGCCAGCTTGGTCTCCGCCTTGAGTCCGGGGTGTTGCGCGTAGTCGTCAGCCGACATGGGCCCGCCCATGATGACCAGCCCCGCCAACTCACGCGAGCGCGGCAGCTTGGGCTTTTTCTCATCCACGATATTGGTGATCTCGGTGTCCAGACCGCACTCCTGGAGGTTATCGAGAATGCGACCTGGCTTTTCCCAATCCACATGCTGGAGCACCAGCACCCTAGGTTTCGCCATGATTCCATTCTTGCACATATGCCCTCGGACCGGGTCCGTAGGCTCGGCATTTCCGCTTGGACAGTCAGCAAGCCTTGATAGGCTCAAGGGTATGGACACGAGTTCGCAACCGCATGATTCCAAGGCTTCAGTCAGTCTGGCCGCAGCTGGTCTGCGTCTGTATGACACGGCTGATCACAAGGTGACCCCTTTCCAGCCCATCGAACCGGGCAAGGTTGGCATCTACGTGTGTGGGGCCACGGTGCAGAGCTCACCCCACATTGGCCATATCAGGACCACGCTGGCCTTCGACGTCATCCGCCGCTGGCTGCTCAGGCTGGGATACCAGGTGACCCTGATCAGGAACGTGACTGACATCGACGACAAGATCCTGACCAAGGCGGCGGCCAACGGCCAGCGCTGGTGGGAACGGGCCTACATCTACGAGCGCGAATTCACCCATGCCTACGAGACCATGGGGGTCCTACCGCCCACCTACGAGCCCAGAGCCACCGGACACATCCCCGAGATGATCGATCTGATACAGCGCATCATCGACCGCGGCCATGCCTATGTGGTGCCCGACGAACAGGGTCGCCCATCAGGCAACGTCTACTTCGACGTGGCCTCCTGGCCCGAATATGGTGCCCTGACCCACCAGCAGACCGGCACCCAGCCCGCCGACGAACAGGCCGCCGCCAACGACCGGCTGGGACCCAGCATCGACACCGATGGGCAGAATACCGACGCCGATGAGGAGCCCGGCAAGCGTGATCCCCGCGACTTCGCACTGTGGAAGGCACCCAAGCCCACCGATCCGCCCACGGCTCGCTGGCAAACACCCTTCGGCACAGGTCGGCCGGGCTGGCATCTGGAATGCTCAGCCATGAGCCACCGCTATCTGGGTGCGGATTTCGACATCCACGGAGGCGGCCTGGACCTGCGATTCCCCCACCACGAGAACGAGATGGCCCAGTCGCACGCGGCAGGCTGGGGATTCGCCCATCGATGGATGCACACGGCTTGGGTGACCCAGAAGGGCGAAAAAAATGAGCAAGTCTCTGGGCAACGGACTGTCCGTGGACCAGGTGCTCTCGCAGCATCCGGCCTGGGTGGTGCGCTACGCTCTGGTCTCGGTGCAGTACCGGTCCATGCTGGAATGGTCCGACCAGTCCCTTCAGGAGGCTCAGGGCGCCTACGATCGCATCAGCAACTTCGTGGACCGGGCCGGTCGGATCCTGGGAGCACAGCCCGAGCGTGACCGCGTGGCGGGACTGGGCGCGGACAATCTGCCAGAGGACTTCGTACAGGCCATGAATGACGACATCAACGTGTCAGGCGGCCTGGCTGCCCTCTATGCACTGATCCGTCAAGCCAACGCGGCAATGGATGCGGACCCGGCAGCTCTGGACCGGAAGTGGCTGTCCAACGCCCTGCTTCAGGTCAGGGCCATGCTGGATGTCTTCGGACTTGATCCCCTCGATCCCCACTGGGCAGGAACCGCATCCGACCAGGACGATCGGGCTATGAGGACCTTGGATACCCTGGTAGGCCAGCAGTTGCTGGAACGCGAACAAGCACGGAAAGATCATGACTTCGCCCGTGCCGATGCCATCCGGGACCAGCTGTCGGCGGCTGGCGTAGCCGTGGCGGACACGCCCGCTGGCAGCACCTGGGATCTGAGCCGCTGAACCCATGTCCGACATACGCGACGTCGCCAGGAGAGCCGGGGTCTCGGTCAGCACAGTCTCCTATGCCTTCTCCGGCAAGCGTCCCGTCTCTCCGGAAACCTACCACCGAATCATGCAGGCCGCCGACGAATTGGACTACGCCCCGGATGCCGGCGCCCGGATGCTGCGAGCCAAGCGCAATCAGATCGTCGCCCTGAGCGCCCCTCTGCGCCCCGGGCAGAACCGGGCCTCCTACGCGGACTACTTCATCGAGATGGCCAGCTGCGAGCACGCTCGTGGCTATGACTCCCTACTGCTGACCGCTGAGAACGGCGTCGAAGATATTCGGCGGGTCACCCGTAGCAATCTGGCCGACGGCGTGGTCCTGATGGATCTGGTGGACGATGACATCCGTGCCGCCCAGGCCTCCTCATACGGACGTCCCTGCGTTGCCTTGGGAGTGCCTCGAGAACACGCAGCCTGCGCCTGCGTGGATCTGGACTTCGACCTGATGGGACGCATGGCGGTGGAAGCCATGGCCCGAGCCGGACGCAAACGCCTGCTCTTTTTGGAGGATCTGGAGGGCGAATACCGGCGCGGGTCCGGCTTCCGTCTTATCCTGCTGCGCAGTCTCAAGACCTGGGCCCGCCGCCTGGGCATGGACCTGCAGCTTCAGCCTGGGCCTACCGGCAGCGATCTGGCCTACACCCAGCAGGTGCTGGACATCATCCATCATGGTCGCATCGATGGCCTGATCGGCCAGATTCGCCCCTCTCTGCTTGACACCGTGGTGGTCCGCATGCGCTCGGACGGTGTGAGCATTCCCGACGATGTGGCTGTTCTGTCCTGCGCCGCAGGCAAGGTCAGCACCACTCTTGAGCTTCAAGGCATCTCTGAGATGCCCCTTACACCCCGCTCACTGTGTGCCAAGGCCGCGGATCTGCTGACCCAGGCTGTGGAGGAGGGGGTTTCCCTGGCCGGTCGAGTCCAACTGGAGCGCCCCAGGCTGATTGACCGCTCCTCCATCAGCCGATAGAGGCTGGAGACCCCCAGAGCCGCTCAACGGGGCCGGCGATCCCGCTCCCCTGTCACCAGCACATTGTGCGGGAAGGGCTGGTGGGGCTCCTGCTGGTACCAGTAGGCCACGCTGGCCAGGTCGTCCTGACGCTCGAAGTAGCCCTGTTCGTCCACGCCTATCTGTTGCAAGGTCACCTTGATGTCGCTGCTGAAAATAATGGGGTCGGGGATGTGCCAACGGTAGAACCCTCTGGTCACCGGGGTGTCAGCATCCCAGTACTGGGATTCGCGGTTGTCCAACTGCCTGGAGTGGAAGGGAAATCCCATGTAGGCCCCGCTATAGGTGACCTCGTGCATCCGGCCATCCGGGTCCTGCCCGGCAAAGCTCCAGGCACCGCCGAAGTAGTCCTCACTGCCCGTGGAGCACCAGGTGGGATAGTCCTTGTCCCCGTCCAGGTAGACCTTGACCTCACCCTCGCCCCACCAGCGGCTCTCCAGGGCGGTCAGAGCCAGATAGGTGCCTACGTAGGAGCCCCGACCATGCACTCCGTCCAGGATCACGTAGTCCTGACCCAGTTCAGTGACCCGCTGACGGCGCCACTGGGCATGGAAGGTCATGACCTCCTCGGGCAATCTGTCCTTCTCCACGTAGTCGATCTGATAGAAGAAGGCCTCAAGGGGTTCGTTGTGCCGGTTGCGCAGGACGATCCGGGCCCCGTCATGGAAGGGCATGGGCCAGTAGCAGTTGAAGCCCCGGCGCGGATAGACGGCCACGGGCACGGACTCCACCCGGCAGGCCTGGGCATGGCCGCAGCAGAAGAAATCGCCCAGAGGCACGCAGACGGAGGGTGTCTGTTCGCCGTCCCAGTAACATTCCAGGATCAGATTGCGCAGGACGTTGGGCCCGGTGGGCGAGGTGGCATCGGTCACGGTCATCCAGATATGACGGATCTCGCCCGCTCCGGACAGGTCGGCCAGAACCATATCCTGCCCAGGAGGAATGTTCCTCAGGCAGGGGGTCCCCTTTCTGGATGGACCGAGATTGCTGGCCGTCATAGCTGCGCTGCCCTTGCCTCCCCGAGGGTTCTCGGCGTTGATGCAGCGGGTGCGGTCTGTGGATGGGCGGGTCAGCGCCTCAAGACCGTTGGTGATGTTCGGCATGGTCATAGCCATGGTTGTGATTGCCTTTCATATTCGGGCCGCCCGCTCCCCTCCCTTGCCTTCTTGCAGCGGGCGGCCATTGTTCAGTGTACTTGTGCAGCGACGATTACTTGACAGCGCCAGCCACTATCCCCTGCGAGAGCTTCCTCTGGAAGAAGATGAAGAAGATGATGGTGGGAATGATGCTGAGCAGGGAGGCGGAGGCCAGATCGGTGGCAGCCATGGTGTGCTGCCCCTGCATGGTCGCCAGTGCCAGCGGGATGGTCTGCGTCTTCTCGCTCATCAGGAAGGCCATGGGGATCATGTACTCGTTCCAGGTCCAGATGAAGAAGAAGACGAAGAGGACGCTGATGGTCGACCAGGACACCGGCAGCACGATCTTGCGCAGAATCTGCCAGCGCGAGGCCCCGTCGACGGTGGCCGCCTCCAGGATGGCCTGGGGGAAGGTCCCGTAGACCGAGGAGAGCAGGTAGGTGCCGTAGGCGCTCTGGATGATGGTGAAGATGATGATGATGGACCACTGGGAGTTATAGAAGCCCATCCACTTGAACATGACGTAGAGCGGGTAGAGCAAGGCCTCCTGGGGAACCATGTTGGCCAGCATGATGAACAGGAGGATGACCGTGTTGCCCTTGACCCTGCCAATGCCCAGGGCGAAGGAGTTGAGGACCGAAAGCAGGACCCCGACCACGGCAACCACCAAAGAGATAAGCAGTGAATTGCCCAGCTTGAGCGGGAAATTGCTCTTGTTCCAGAAGGAGATGATGCCGTCCATGCTGAAGTGGGCGGGCACGGACAAGGGACCTGTGGCGTTGTAGTCAGCAGTGGTCTTGAAGGCGTTCAGGACCAGGATCAGCAGAGGGAAGAGCATGATTACGGCTCCGGCGATCAACAGAATCAGACCGGCCCAGTCCCCCCAGGTACGGATTCTACGGGCGTGCCGGGAGGACACCCGGGCGTCGGCTTGCAGTGTGGCTTGATTATTCATGATGTGCTTCCTAGCCTTCCTCAGGCGATGCTCTTTTGCACGCGCTTCTGCACGATGGTGAAGACGATGGAGAAGATGACGATGACCACGGTCAGGGATGTCGAGATGGCGGCGCCGTAGCCCACCTGCTGTACCTGGAAGAACTGGTTGTAGGAGTAGTAGGAGGGAACCATGGTGGAGGTGCCGGGCCCGCCCTTGGTCAGCAGATAGACCGGAGCGAAGGTCTTCAGGGCGCCGATGGTGGAGGTGAGGATGACCACCAGCAGCTCGGGAATGATGGAGGGCAGGGTGATGACGCGGAACTTCTGCCACCAATTGGCCCCGTCCAGGCTGGCCGCCTCGTAGAGCTCGGGGTCCACCCGCTGCAGTCCGGACATGAAGATGACAATGGGATAACCCAACTGGATCCAGATCAGGATGACCATGAGGATGGGCAGGGCCGTGGTGGTCGAACCCAGCCAGTTGTGGGCCAATCCACCCAGGCCGATCTTGGTCAGCAGGTCGTTGACCGCGCCATCTTCAGGGCGGAAGATCCAGCCCATGATGATGGTGGCCACGGCCACAGGCAGAACCTGGGGCAGGTAGTAAAGGGCCCGTAGGGTCGAGGAGGTGTGGGGGCCGAACTTCTTCTGGATCACGTCGGTCAGGGCCGAGGAAATCAGCAGGCCCAGGACCGTGGGAATGATGACGATGGCCACGATGATCCAGAGGGTGTGCCCGAAGGAGACCCAGAAGGTCGAGTCGCCCATGAGCCGTCGCCAGTTGCGCAGACCCACCCACTTGGTCGGCCCCACCCCCCTCCAACGGGTGAAGCTCAGGTAGATGTTCCAGAAGATGGGCACTATGACGATGGCCACGATGCCTATCAGACCGGGAATCAGATAAGGGACGAACCGCGAGGGCGCACTGCCCGGGATGCGGGACTGCGCCTTCTTCCTGCTATGTGTGTCAGACATGCTTGTACTCTCCTTGGCGGATTGACGCAGCTCAGTCGTCATCCAGATCGAGCTGGGCGACGCCGTCGTCGTAGTTCTTATGCAGGGTGTCCAGAACCTGGTCGGGGCTCTTGGTGCCGTTGACCAGCTCTTGGAAGGCGGCCGGCATGGCGTCGGTCAGGTTGGGCGCAGGGTAGTCGGGGTAGTAGCTCATCCGGCTGGCGTCCGAGGCTTTGGTGTATTCATTGACCAGATCACGGCTCTTGGGGTTGGTGATGGCCGCCGTATCGGCCGCCACTGGCACACCGCCCTTGTTGCCGATGTAGTTCTGAACCTCCTTGGACAGGACCACGTTGATATAGCGGGCCGCGGCATCCTTGCGCCGGGATTTCTGCGGGATGACCAGCAGATTGCCCGCGCAGCCCTCGACCATCTTGGCCCCTGGGAAGATGGATGCCGTCCAGTCGAAGGCCTTCACCTGTTCCATGAAGCGAGTCTGGTTCCAGGTGCCGGTCTGGTAGATGGGATAGGTCCCCTTGATGAAGGCCGTGGTCGTGTCCTCTGCCTTCATACCGGTGGCGTTTTTGGAGATGTATCCCTTGTCGATCCAGTCGCGGATGGTGTTGGTGGCGAAGGTCAGCGGCTTGCTGCGCCAGTTGACCGGATGCTTGTAGAGCTGCCAGTCGTCGACGAATTGGGCATCGGCCTTGGTCATGGCCAGCTGCCACCAGAGCCAAAGCACCCCGTATTCCTGGGCATCGGCCGCTATGGGCGTGACCCCGTGGCTCTTGAAGGCCTTGAGGGCAGCCACAAACTGGTCAAAGGTTTGCGGGATGGGGATCTTGTACTTGGCAAAGAGGTCCTTGTTGTAGTAGACCCGCTGCATCTCCGCGTAGGAGGAAACCCCGTACCAGGTATCCCCGTCCATGACGCCGCGCTTGTCGTACTTGCCCACCGCCGCCGCCTGGCCGCGCACCTTCTTGTCCCAGCCGTACTTCTGCACATAGGGCTTCAGGTCAGTCAGCAGCTGCAGGGTGGACAGGACCCCGGCCGAGCCGTTGCCGCGATTGGACTCCATGACGTCCGGGGCGTCGTCCGAGTTGAGGAACTGGCTGCCATTCTGGGCGATCTGCGTGAAAGACTTGACCTCGAAATCCACCTTGATGCCGGTCTGTCGGGTAAAGATATCGGCAGCCCTCAGCCAGCCCCGGGCCTGGCCGCTGCTTGGCTCCTCGTAGTACCAGATCTTGATGCTGGACGGATGGGCTTCCTGGGGAGCATCGCCCCCCGATCCGCAGGCCGCCAGTGGCAGGATCGACATGGCCAAGGCCAAGGCCGCCCCGATCCCTCTTCTGATCTTCATGATGGCTCCTAACTTCCTTGCATCCTTGCATCCAGTTATCGCAATTCGACTTGTCGAAAGGTTTCGACTTCGGGCGGACTGCAGGGCGCTAATCATCTCCGTCGATGCACCCGAGGTATCGAATCGTTTCGACTCAGTATAGAGGCTCAAATGGAATCATGTCAACTGGGCACACTGAAGAGGACTGGTGAAAATACGGAAAACCCTTCCCCTTGCCCGATGGCTTCGGACAATGGGAAGGGAATTGGAAGCGCAGCGATCAGGGGCGCCGCATGCCCCCGGGACTGGTCACCTTCGACTCGACGGGATCCGGCGGATGGTCTTGTTCCTGGCAACATAGGTGACGAAGGCCAGGCCGTAGGCGATCAGCGAAAGCCAATCTGCCGTGGCCAAGGAAAAGACCATGCAGAAGATCATCCAATACTGCACCCCTCGAACGATTGTTGAGGGCCGCATGGCCCGCAAAGCCACAATGAAGGAGACCGCCCCAAGAATGAGCAGCAGAAAACCGTAGGATTGGGCCACGGTGGCCGCGCCGTTGACTGTGGCCATATCGTCGGCCAGACGTCCGGCCCGTCCGAGGATGGCATAGCCCTCATCCTTGAACCAGGGCGAGTAGATGAACATAGTGACCGAGGCCATGATCACGTTGATGGCTGCCGCCACCAGAAGGATGATCTTCTCGGTCCTCCTGCTCGCTACGTCCTTGCCCGCCAGATGATCGTTACGGTTTTCCTTTGCCATTGTTGTAGCCTTTCCTGATTCAGCCCTTGAGGCCCGAGGTGATGTTCAGCGACTGCAGGAAGTAGCGCTGGGCGAACACGAAGAGCAGCAGGGTGGGGATGATGGCCAGGCAGGTGGCCGCGCAAAGCGTGCCCATCTGGTTGTACTGCATCATCTGGTTGCCCAGCAGCTGCAGACCGGCCGTAACAGGGGTCTTCTTGATATCGTTGAAGACCAGTGTGGGCCAGAGGAAGTCGTTCCAGGCGCCGGTGAAGGCGAACAGGAAGATCACGATCAGGATTGGGCGGATGGAGGGCAGCATGATGCTGCGGAAGATGCGGAAGTCGCCGGCGCCGTCAATCTCGGCGGCCTCGTCGATCTCCTTGGGGATCCCCTTCATGAAGTTGCGCACCAGGAAGATGTTGGCCACGTTCCCCAAGCCGGGAATGATGCAGGACCAGTAGGAGTTGATCCAGCCGAAGGTGGCCACGATGCGGTAGGAGGGAATCATGTTGACCACACCCGGGAACATCGAGATGAGCAGGAGGACGAAGAAGAGCGTATCCCTGCCCTTGAAATTGATGCGGGAGTAGCCGTACCCTGCCAGGGCCACCACGCAGACCGCCAGGATGCCATGGGACAGCGAGATGATCAGCGAGTTGCCCAGCCAGTTGAAGACCGGGTAGGAGGCCGAGGCCTGCAGCAGGGTCAGGTAGTTGACGGTGACCCAGTGCGCAGGCAGGAAATTGTAGGCGTTCTTCAGGAACTCCTGGGGTGACTTGAACGATGTCGTGATGGTGTAGACCACAGGAATGATCCAGACCACAGCCAGGACGATCAGCACCACATAGATGGCCACCAGCGATGGCTTGAGCACCTTGTGGTGGTTTTCAGGCACGTTCTCGCCGCCGGGAACCGTTGCGCTGGGGCCTGGAGCCTTGAGCCCCTTGCCCAGGGATGACATATCAAGGGTTGCCGAACTCATGTCAGTCCTCCTTGTTCATGAAGAATATCTGTACCAGGGAGATCAGCATGAGGATGATCCCCAGCAACAAGGCCATTGCCGAGGCCATGCCAGCGGCCGAAGGCCCCTGCGGGAAGGCCAGGTTCCTGATGTCCATCAGCAGCACCTGCGAGGTGTATGCAGGACCGCCGCCGGTCAGCATCTGCGGCTGACCCCAGACGTTGAAGGCACCGCCCGTGGTCATGATGGTCGTATAGAAGAGTGGCAGCTTGATTGCTGGCAGGGTGATGCTGAAGAACTGCCGGATGGGTCCGGCGCCGTCCACCGAGGCCGCCTCGTACAGATCCTGGCTTACCCCGGACAGGGCCGACCGGTAGATGATCAGGTTGCCACCGATACCTCCCCAGAGGCTGAGGACGAAGATGGCGATCCAGGCCCAAGGCTGCTTGCCCAGCCAGTTGATGTCCCACCGGAAAGTGGTGTTGAGCAGGCCGAACTGGGAATTGAAGACCAGCCGCCAGACCAGGGCTCCTGCGGCCACGGAGATCAGACCGGGCACGTAGAAGATGGCCTGGAAAAGCCCCACGCCTTTCAGGTGCTTGGTCTGCAGGGCCCATGCCAGCAGCAGGGGGACGATGATGGTCAGTGGCACGCTGATCAGCACGAAGATGATCGTATGCCACATGTCCCTCCAGAAGATGGAGTAGAAGTAGGTGGACTTGTCGAAGATCAGCTTGAAGTTGTCCAGGCCGACCCAAGTGGGGGAACCGACCAGGTTCCACCTGGTGAAAGCCAGGTAGATGCCGAAGAAGATCGGGATGACTCCGAAGATGGCGAAGACCACCATGTGCGGTGCGATGTAGGGGAAGGCGTGCCAGAAGGACTTCTGTCCCAGCGGACGACGCTTGCCCCGTCCATCCATAACTGCGGTTGTGCCGTGTGCGCTCATGATTGCTCCTGAATCTGGATCTGGCCCTGGGTCATCAGATCAAGCGTCTTCAGACCTTCCTCCAGGGAGATGTTCCGATAGACGATGTCCATGAAGGACCCCCACCCGGCTGTCGCATAGCCGCCATAGATGTAGTTGGATGTCTTGATCCATTGCCGTTCACGCTTGTCGTTGGTGAAGGATGCCTGGATGAGCTTCTGATATTTCGGATTGTTCAGGTCACGATAGGCCGGCGATATGGATCCCACGTCCGACCACATCATCCAATGCTTGTAGACGAAGTCCACGAAGTCTGCGGCCGCTTTGACCTTGGCCTCGGGCCGGTTCTTGTCCTTGAGCTGGAGCCAGTTCTGCTGGTATAGGAAGTTGGAGGGGTGCTCGGTACCGTACTGGAGGGTGTTGATCTCGCCAACCTTGTCCTTGCCCAGGGTGGAGGACATGTTGCCCTGCGCCCAGGTGCCCAGCATGCCGAAGACCGCATGCCCAGAGGCGAAGACCTGCTCGCCGTCGCTGTCGATGGGCGAGAGCATGCCCTGGTCGTTGAGGTCGCGCAGTGCCTTGAGCGGCTTGCGCCAGCCTGGACCGGTCATGTCCTTGACGCCATCCTCGATGTTGCCACCGGTGCTGTAGAGCAGGGACATCATAGCCCAGGGCAGGTTGCCCAGGCAGAGCCCATAGACATCCTTGGGCAGCTTGCCCTTCATGGAGGCGATCTCATCAGTGGTGACCAGCCGGTCGTCCAGGATGTAGTCCAGGCCGTACTTGTGAATCAGATCCTTGTTGTAATAGATGGCCATCTGGAACATGTACAGGGGAATGCCGTAGGACTTGCCCTTGACCACAGTGTTCTGCCAGGCCTGCGGCAGGAAGTTCGACTTCTTGAGCTCCGGATGGTACTTGGTCCACACCGACGATGGGTTGAGCAACCCTTGGCTCTGCAGAACCGAAGTGGAGAACGAGTCGTTGATGACCAGATCGGGGATGTTCTTCCCGGTCTGCATGACGCTGTAGATCTTGGTGGTCAGATCTCCGCCGTTCATGGGCTGGAAGACCACCTTGTACTCGGGGCTCTGTGCATTGAAGGCCTTGATGATTTTCTGCATGGCCGGGCCGTCATCGCCGGTCAAACCATTCCAGAAGTAGATCTCCTTGGCGGATTGATCCGCGCCGCCACAGCCTGCGGTCGAGACCACCATGCCACATATGGCCGCCAGACTCAGCAATAGCCTGAGCCACCGTCGTGCGAATAGGGGCATGTGGGTTCCACCTCCCCCGTGTCTTTCTTCCTTGAAGACACTCACAATCCCTCTTGCTCCTCTCGATGGGACCGGCACACCCGTATGCCGGCAACCCTGCATCGTTTCTTCTGAACCCGTCGGCCCCCGGGCATCAAACATCGACGCCCAGCGAGCCGGACCGACCGGTTCATACTAATTTGCAACGTTGCAAATTTAGGGTAACACGCCCCTTGTTATCGAACAAAATCGTCGTTTCATATCAGGAACAATTGGGCAAGAAACCGGTATAGTCATTCAATTAACACGAGCAGGATATGCGCTTTGCAACGTTGCGAAGACAATTTCCGACGAACAAGGCATCGACCTGCATTATCGTTCTGTTGCCTTTCAATGAGGGTAAACGCCGCTGACGCTATCAGTCAATGTCAGGCAAACCCTGGGCACAGGCATTGCTGAAACCAGAGCCAATCTCCCGGCTGACAGGTAGACTTGGGGCATTATGGCAGCATTTTCATCTTTGACCGATCGGCTCTCCCAGGCCTTCACCCATCTGCGCTCCAAAGGGAAGCTGACCGAGGCCGACATCGACGGCACAATCCGCGAGATCCGCCGCGCCCTCCTGGATGCTGATGTCTCCCTGGACGTGGTGCGCTCCTTTACCGGACGCATCCGGGAACGCGCCCTGGGCGAAGAGGTCTCCAAGGCTTTGAACCCGGCCCAGCAGGTGGTCTCCATCGTCTACGACGAGCTGACCAGCATCCTGGGCGCGGGAGTGGATCGACCGCTCAATTTCGCCAAGAACCCGCCCACAGTCATCATGCTGGCCGGCCTGCAGGGTGCAGGCAAGACCACGCTGGCCGGGAAGCTGGGTTACTGGCTCAAGGATGCCGGGCACACCCCCCTGTTGGTGGCGGCCGACCTGCAGCGGCCCAACGCGGTCACCCAGCTCCAGGTGGTGGGCGAGCGCGCCGAAGTGCCGGTATACGCACCCGAGCCAGGCGTGCAGACCAGCGGATCCGAACTGGCAGCCCCCGGTCAGGTCACGGGCGATCCCGTCAAGGTGGCGGCTGACTCAATCAGGGTGGCCAAGGACAAGCTCTACGACGTGGTCATCATTGATACGGCCGGTCGATTGGGCGTGGATCAGGAGCTGATGGAGCAGGCCCGCAATATCCGCGACGCCGTCCACCCCGACGAGATCCTCTTCGTCATCGATGCCATGATCGGCCAGGACGCGGTCGCCACAGCCAAGGCCTTCGACCAGGGCGTGGACTTCACCGGCGTGGTCCTGTCCAAACTGGACGGCGATGCCCGCGGTGGCGCGGCCCTGTCGGTGGCTTCGGTGACAGGCAAGCCCATCCTCTTCGATTCCAACGGCGAGGGCCTCAAGGACTTCGAGGTCTTCCACCCCGACCGGATGGCCTCCCGCATTCTGGACATGGGCGACATTCTGACCCTGATCGAGCAGGCCCAGCGCCAGTTCGACGAGGAGGAGGCCCGCAAGGCCGCCGGGAAGATGTCCGAGGGCAGCTTCGGCCTGGACGACTTTCTGGAGCAACTCCAGCAGGTCCGCAAGCTGGGTTCCTTCAAGAGCATCCTGGGGATGATTCCAGGCATGGCCCAGCACCGCAAGGAGCTTGAACAGTTCGATGAAAAGGAGGTAGACCGGACCCAGGCCATCATCCAGTCGATGACTCCCCAGGAACGACGCGACCCCAGCATCATCGACGGCTCACGGCGGGCCCGGATCGCCTATGGCGCCGGCACTACGGTCTCGGCTGTCAACGGCCTGCTGCAGCGGTTCGAGCAGGCGGCCAAGATGATGAAGCGGATGACCAACGGCAGCCGTTCGATCCCCGGCATGGGCGGCATGGGTGCTGGCGGCGGCAAGAAGGGCAAAAAGGGCAAGAAAGGCCGCAAGGGTTCCCGTTCAGGCAATCCCATGAAGCGGGAGGCCGAAGAGAAGGCTCTACGTGAGCGCCTGTCCGGCAAGGGCAAATCCTCCGGCGGTTCGGCCTTCGCCAAACGCCCCGAAACTCCGCAGATGCCCGAGGGCCTGCCGGACCTGCCCCCCAACCTGGGCGGCGGACTGGGCGGTCTCTTCGGCGGACGCTGACCCCCTTCCTCCTGCAGGAGACAATGGCACGTGAACACCCTTCTCTGGATTCTCCTGGGGCTCATCGCCTTATGGATGACCCTGCGCTTCCTGCCTGCCGGAGCTGACTGGCACCGTCCTCTGGTGGAGCTGATCGCCCTGATCGACCTACTGACCGCTCCCCTGTTGGCCATACTGATATGGACGGTCTTGGCACGCGCCTGGCCCCAATGCCTGCTGGCTCTGATCGAACTCACTCTGGTCAGCTGGCAGCGCCTAAGCTACCGGCTGCCTCCTCCAGCAGACCGGACCTGTCAATCATCTTCCGAGCATGGACTGAACGTCATGACTCTAAACTGTCGCTTTGGCAGGGCTGATCCTGAAAAAGTCGTGCGTTGCGTGCAGGCCTATGGAATTGAAGTGCTGGCCTTGCAGGAGGTAAAAGGGAAGCTGCTGGAGTCGCTTCAGGCTGCGGGCCTGAATCAGCTCCTGCCCTACCTGACACAGGGAACTGCGAGCCCTGACGACAACGGCGGCTATAACGCTATCTTCTCGGCCCACCAACCCGTCAAAGCCTCCCCGTCAGTCCTGGACCTTCCGGCGGCTGCGGTACCCCTGATTGAGCTCGAGACTAGCTCTGGACCGATTCGAGTGGCCAGCGTCCATCCCAAATCACCCCAACGAGGAGCCAGACAGTGGGGCATGGGCATCGCTGCCCTGGCCAGGCTTACCCATCCGCCCGTACCCACCATCGTTATGGGCGATTGCAACGCCACCCTGCAGCATCCGACTTTCCGGGCCATGCTGGCTGAATCCGGGCTGCATGACGCTTCTTTGCACCTGAAAGCCGGCAGCCATCCGACTTTCCCCTCCGCAAGCGCATTGCCCCCATTGATTGAAATCGACCATATTCTGACGGACGGCGACCTGGTCCCGCAATCCATGCATGCCCTGCGGATTCCAGGCAGCGACCACCGCGCTCTGGTAGCCCGTCTCACTCACCGTACAGGCCCACCACCCGCCATATCCCACGGTTGAGGTATACTTTTGCTGTTATTCATGTCCGGAGGAGCCCTCTCATTCCGACGGTCGTGAGGAACACGCCAGGAGTGCCACCATGCCCCACATGGAGACGCCGCCGGGCACACCAAGTACCAAGGAGAGCCGTTTTGGCAACCAGAATTCGTCTGAAGAGAATGGGCAAGAAGTTCTACCCCTTCTACCGCGTGGTCGTGGTCGATTCCCGCAAGAAGCGCGATGGCAAGGTCATTGAGGAGATCGGCACCTACGATCCCAACACCCAGCCCTCTTCAATCAAGATCGACTCAGAGCGCGCCCAGTACTGGCTGGGTGTGGGCGCTCAGCCCAGCGACCCTGTCTTCAACCTTCTGAAGATTACCGGCGACTGGCAGAAGTTCAAGGATCTGCCCGGCAAGGAAGGCACCCTTAAGGTGCCGCAGGCCGAGGTCGATGCCCAGGCCCGCATCGAGCAGGCACAGAACGAAGCCCAGAAGCTCAAGGCCGCCAAGTCCGAGGCTGACGCCAAGGCCAAGGCTGAGGCGGAGAAGGAAGCCCCCAAGGCCGATGAGTCGGCGGATGCCGCCCAGGCCGAGCAGGCAGCTGAGTAAGGCACATTCACTTAAGGATTGGAAGGACCGGCTATCATGCTTGCACAGGCTGTTGAGCACCTGATCAGGAACATCGTGGACTTCCCCGATGACGTGTCGGTCAAGTCCCACGAGAACTCTCGCGGAGAGTTGTTGCGGGTGCGGGTCAACCCCGAGGACATCGGTCGCGTGATCGGCAGGGGCGGCAGGACCGCCAACGCCATCCGCACCGTGATCCAGGCGCTGGCCGACCACAAGGTGCGCGTCGATATCATGGACGTGCGCCGGTGAGCCCCAGCCGGTCCACCAATCACGACCCGCAGGGTCCGGACCCTCAGCAGCGAAGGTTGCTGAGGGTCTGCCGTATCGGCCGCGCTCAGGGACTCAAGGGCGAGGTCAACGTATATGTCTACACCGACGAGCCTGATCGGCGCTTCTCCCCCGGCTCCCGGTTGCAGACCAAGGACGGACAGTTTTTCACGGTGGTCTCCTCCCGCCGCTTCAAACAGCGTTGGATCGTCCTCTTCAAAGGAGTGGAAAACCGGAACGCCTCCGAAGCACTGAATGGCATCGAACTGTATGTCCAGGCTGATTCAGCCGAGGAGCTGGCACAGGAGGACGCCTGGTATCCCGAGGATTTGATCGGACTCGAGGTTCGCATGGCCCCGGGCAACTCACTAGGTGAACCGTCCGGACGAGTGGTCGGCCAGGTCAGCGAGGTACTGGACGGCGTAGCCCAGCAGCAGCTGCAGATCCGCATGACCACCACAGAAAACGACGAAGAGGCGGAAGGGCTGATACCCTTCGTCGAAGCCCTGGTGCCTCAGGTTGACATTGAAAACGGGTACGTGGCCATTGATCCACCTGGAGGACTTCTGCCCGGGCTGGGCTGAACCTGTCTTTCAGCAGAAACGTAAGTGGGGAGTCGGCGTCTTTCTTCGAGCTGCTGACTCCCCACTTACGGGAAATGCGCCTGCCTGAGCAGGAAATCTAATTGAGCTACATGTCTTCAACAACCAAATATGTCATATCCAGGGGACCATGCACACCCACCACGATCACCATCTCGATGTCGCCCGTGTTGGAGGGACCGGTGATGAAGTTGATGTTGGAGGTCTTGAGCTCGCCCGAAACCAGTGCCGGATCATAGTAGTCCATGGCCTGCCGGGTTCGGGGCAGGATCTTCGACTTGCGGATGATGCTTAGATAGTGCACCGGCAGGAAGTGGAAGGCACGACCCTGACCCGGGGTGGTGGCCACGGTGATGGTGCCTGACTCCGCCAGCAGGAAGTCCGCAAAGGCGATGGCCGTTCCGGACTCGTCGGCGGTCTTGATATTCTCCTCGCGGCTGGCTCCCGGCTTCCAGAAAGTAGCCGGAGGGTTCAGACCGTCCCTCCACTCCTCCAGACCGAAGTCTGCGAACAGGTCGGAGGTGGGCAGCATCACATGGTCGCTGTCGTCCTTACGCGAATCGATGAACTCGTCCAATGCAGTAGGCAGCCCGGCCTTGGTGCAGGTGCGGAAGTCCACGTGGACAGCCTCGCTGCTCTTCCGGGCGATCTCCAGCAACTCATCCTGGGTGTGACCGGACAGAGTGGACTCCGGCAGATCGTTGACCGGCACCAGAGGATGATCCTCGAGCTGGTGACGGGGCCGACCGCTCTTTTTGGCCAAATAGTCCAGGAATACCTCACGATCGGTCATGCCTGCTGCTCCTTCTTGTGATGAGCGAACCAACTGCGGAAGTTCTGCCCGTGCTTGGGCGGATCCGGCAGATCGCGCACCTTGGTCCATCCGCCGAAGACGAAGGGCATCCATTCCACATGCCGATCGCTGGCGAAGAGGTTCTTGGCCGTCTCCGGCTGCTTCTTGGATATGGGCGTCAGCATGGTGTGATCCACCCCCAGGGCAGTGCGGAAGAGCGAGGAGTGGCCGGTTCCCAGGCCCATGACCCTCATGACCGTGTCGTCGATCAGATTGGCCTGGGACTGGTCATCCATCATGATCCGCCTGTGCTCGATCATGAGCTGATGCAGAGGAATCTTGACCGGACAGGTGGCCGTGCATGCCGCGCACAGGCTGCAGGCATAGGGCAGGTCTCCGAAGTCGTCGTAGCCTCCGTCCAGCACCGGCGAGAGCACCGAGCCCACGGGACCGGGATAGATGGATCCATAGCCGTGACCGCCGATGTGCCGGTAAATGGGGCAGACGTTCAGGCAGGAGGCGCAACGAATGCACTGGAGGATGGGCTCGAAGACCGTTCCCAGAGCGTTGGAGCGGCCGTTGTCCAGAATGACCACATAGAAATCGTCCGGTCCGTCAGACTCCTGACCGGTGCGTGGCGCAGTGTAGGTCAGGTAGGAGGTCAGCTTCTGGCCGACAGCGGACCGGGCCAGCATGTTGTCCATGGTCTCGGCCTCCTTCATGGTCGGCACCAGGCGCTCCATGCCCATGACCACCACCTGGGTCTTGGGGATGCACATGGCCAGGTCGGCGTTGCCCTCGTTGGTCACCAGGTTGATCATGCCCGTGTCAGCCACGGCGAAGTTGCAGCCGGTGATGCCCATGTCGGCCTCGAGGAAGTGCTTGCGCAGAACCTTGCGCGAGAACCGAGCCATGTGCTGAGGGTCGTTGTCGCCCTTGTAACCCAGCTTCTTCTCGAAAACCTGACGAACCTGCTCCCGGTTCTTGTGCAGGGCGGGGAAGACCAGATGCGTGGGCTGGTCCCAGTCGTCCTCCTCCAGGATGAACTCGGCCAGATCGGTTTCCAACACCTCCAGGCCGGGCACAGTCATCAACGTGGGGTCCAGGTTGATCTCACTGGTCACCATGGACTTGCTCTTGACGACGTGCTTGGCCTTCTTCTCAATGGCGATCTGCTTGATGTACTGGGCAGCCTCGTCGTCGGTCTGGGCGAAGAAGACATGGCCACCGCGCTTCTCCACGTTGTCGGAGAACTCCTCCAGGTAGTCAGGCAGGTAGCGGATGACGTGCTGGCGAATCTGCTCGCCCAGGTCCCGCCACTGTTCCCAGTTGCCCAGTTCCTGGCGGGCGGCCTCACGCTTGACCCACTGGGCATCCTGGGCCTTGGCCACGGCCTGTTGGGCGAATTTGTCCTGCTCGGACTCTTTGACCCTGGTCAGGAAGGGAGCCTTGCTGGTCCGCAGATACTGCGCGGCCTTCTTGCCATTGACCATGCTGCTCATACCAGAGCCCCCTCTTCCTTGGCAGCCCTGACGGAACTCACGGCCCCATCGCCAGCAGAGCGGCCTTCCACATACTTGACGCGGCTCATGTCCACGTTGTGATTGAGCACCTCGGCCAGGTGCATGATGGTGATCTTCTCACCACGCCGGTTGAAGCGGCCACCGATGTTCATCAGGCAGCCTGGATCGCAGGAGATGAGGACGCTGGCCTTGGTGCTGAGCACGTCATTGACTTTCTCGTCCACCATCTGCTTGGAGATCTCAGGCTCCTTCATGGAGAACATGCCGCCGAACCCGCAGCAGTTCTCGATGTGGGGCAAGGGGACCATGGTCAGGCCCTTGACGTGACCCAACAGAACGAATGGGCTGGTCCTCTCCCCCAGCAGCCGGGTCATGTGGCAGGAGCGGTGGTAGGTGGCCACAGCGTCGAGTTCGGCACCGGCATCAAGCACACCCAGCACCCGATAGAGGAACTGTGAGAACTCATAAGTCTTGTCAGCCATGGTCTGTGCCTTGGCCGCATAAACAGGGTCAGCCCGCAAATGGAAGGGCAGCTCCTTGAGCATATTCACGCAGGAGCCTGCCGGACCCACGATGTAGTCGGCATCCACGCTCAGCAGGGCGTCGACCTCATTGCGCATGACCTGCATGCTCTCTTTGACATACCCGCTGTTGAAAGTGGGCTGGGCGCAGCAGATCTGTTCCTTGGGTAGATAGGTGTCGCAGCCGAACCGCTCCAGCACCTCCACCATGGCCTTCCCCACGTTCGGAAACATGAGGTCCACCACACAGGTGGAGAATATTACTACTTTCATTACCGCACCTCTCTACAACCTTGCACGCCAGGTCCGAACAATTTCCGGATTGCGGAGAAACCCAACATCACTTGAACCCCTAATCCTTCCAACGCATCGCTGCCTTGCGACCGACCACGTCCATGCGGACACCGATGCGCAATCCTTGAAAGGACCCATCATTATCATGGTCTCTACCGGGAATTCGCACCGTCGGGAATCGCCCACCCTCAGCTTTTGAACGTGTGAGATTTACCACATCTATGCTACCACGGCGGTCTGGGAATCTTGGGCATGTCAAGGGTCGGAGGTGACTGGCCGATTCGCTACAGTGGAGTCAGACCCTGCGCGGCCATTCTCGTGAAAGGGGCAATCGGCGCATGTCCAACCACCTGCAACTCCTCCTGCTCTATGCACCCGCCATCATCTTCGGCCTGCTCTTCCTCTGGGACCTGCACAAGGAGCCACGGCAGTTCCGCAATGCCATCTGGCTCCTGCTCCTGCTGCTGACCCTGGGGGGAGCACTGCTTCTGCAGTTCGGGATGCGCTGGCTGATCCTGCCCCTGGTCATCCTGCTCATCCTCGCCCCACTGCTGGTGATTTGCTTCCTGCTGGCCAACACCGTTATCGTCATCCGGCACGAGGGTGTCTCCCTGACCACTCTGCTGCCCGGACTGCTGGCGCTGGCCGTCGTGGCCTACATGATTCTTTCGCCCCTCCTGGCAGGGTTTGGCGCCCCCTCATGGCTGCAAAAGCTGGCCGGGCTGATCGACCTGGAAGCCACCTGGTTCTTCTTCTCCTTCCTGGCCCTGCTGCTCTATTCCAACTTTTACAGGATGCTGCCCCGCAAGCGTCGCTACGACTACATCATCATCCATGGAGCCGGTTTGCGCGGCGAAGAGCCCACGCCTCTGCTCCGGGGACGGCTGGACAAGGCCGTAGACCTCTGGAAGCGACAGGGACGAAACGGGCGCTTTGTGGTCTCAGGCGGGCAGGGCCCAGACGAGGCTATCAGCGAGGCAAGGGCCATGGCTCAGTATTTACGCAACTCCTGTGGGGTGCCAGCCGAGGCCATCATCATGGAGGACCGGTCGACTACAACTCTGGAGAACCTGCGCTACTCCAAGCAAATCCTGGATGACCGCTACGAGATGGGCACCGGGCCCGAACATTACCGGGTGGCCCTGGTCACCAGCGACTACCACGTCTTCCGGGCCAGCGAATACGCCAGCAAGGTAGGGCTGAATGCCGACGGGATCGGCTCACACACCAAGGGCTACTACTGGCCGACTGCCTTCATCCGGGAGTTCGTGGCCATCACCCGCATGCACTGGTGGCCCTACCTGGTCCTTGCACTAGGTTGGGCCGTCTGGGTCGGCATCTCATTGCTGAATTAAAACCACTAGCCTTTCAGAGGGGATCAGAGGTCATACCACCTGAATCTCGCCCTTATCCTGGCTGGCCAGGCTGCGCTCCAGGAACCAGGCCACCAGGAGGATGACCAGGACGATGAGAAAGACGAAGATGAAAGCCCAAACGGCTCCGAACTGGAAGGCCTGAGCCCCGGCATGAACCCCTCGGGCCTTGGGCATGCCCATGATTATGGCGGCCAGAACGCCGGTCGAGGCGGCACCTGAATACTGCTGAAGGGTGTTGAAGAGCGCATTACCGTCAGGCACCAGTTTGGCTGGGATATGCTGCAGCCCAACCGTGAGCAGGTTGTTGAAGACGCAGGCCTGACCAACCATGTAGCAGGCGTAGAGAAGAATCATCAGCGGAACGGACAAGTGCCGGCTGAGGACCAGGAAGCCTAAGGCCGAGAGGAAGAAGGCAGTGCTTCCCACCGCCAGCAGTCCACGCAGACCATGGCCATCCAGGTAGCCGCCTGTTATGGGCTGACAGAGGGCCGAGAGCAGGCTCCCCGGCAACAGAAGCAGGCCAGCCACGGTGGAGGTCTCCCCCAGGACGGACTGGGCCATGTTGGGCAGGATAAATGTCAGGCCGATCTGGACGAACTGGACCAGGAAGTAGAGAATCAGGGCCAGAGTGAAGGTACGGCTCCGGAAGACTGCGATGTTGATCAGCCTGGTGCGCTGATGCGCAAGGGTCCAGACTCCTGCAGCAAGGGCCAGAACACCGATGAACAGGGACAGCCAGGTAATAGGCCCATGAACATCCAAGGTGCTCAGCCCCAGGGTCAGCCCGGTCAGAAAGACACCCAGAAGAAGGGACTGAAGCCAGGCGAAGGGGCCGACATGGGCGCTCTCCTTGTCAGCTGCGATGAGTGCGATGATTCCGAAGACCAACTCGATGGGCAACACGATCAGGAAGATGTCTCGCCAGGAAAGGGCCTGGATGACAGCTCCACCAAAGGTCGGACCCAGGGAGGGTGCCAGGGCCACCGCCATGCCGGCGCTGCCCACGTAACGACCCTGGATGTGGAGAGGAACCTTTTTCATGATCAACGAAAACACCAGGGGAAGAGCGATACCAGTGCTGACGCCCTGCAGGAGGCGCCCCGTCATAAGAACGGGAAAGCAGGGAGCGAGGATGCACATCAGATCGCTGCCCAGGAATATTCCCACGCTGGTCAGAATCAATGCGCGGGTAGTGAATGAATGTTCCAGCCAGGCGGCAGCCAGAACCGTCAAGGCCACCACGAGCAGATAGCCGGTAGTCAGCCATTGAACCGTGCCCAGCCCGGTTTTGAAGTACCGGGTCATCTCCGGAAAAGTGACGTTGAGCGAGGTCTCCAAAAGTACCCCGCAGAAGGCGAGCCCGGCAGTGCCGGTAATCAGCAGTTTTGTTCTCTTATCAACATGGTCGACCATGGACCGTCCGCTCCTCACGCATCAGACTGTTCACATAGCCATCTCCACGGATCCGTACGGCATGGCATCATCCGATGCCGCTCTCATTGCTGTTTGCGCAACGGTTATAGCTCTCTGGCTGCGTTGATGACATCTTCCAAGCCGGATTCATACGCGACTTGTAGACCCAGACAGTGTAGCACCAGCAGGCATACCTATCCTGGTGCGCACGCCTTACCCGAACAGGCTTGGGAAAGTTGATAACATTGAGATTTGCTCTTTGCACTGACGCGGTTTCGAACAACTTACATTCATCATCGACCAGACTAAGCTACCCGTCCGTTGATTTTCCAAACTTCGCCACGCCTGCAATAATTCTGGACGAATCTAGCCCTCGCGGTTCCAATCATACTTTTTCTGTTCCGTCGACAAAGGACCCTTTGAGATTCTTTTTGACTTGACATTACCCGTATGAAAGTTCTTCCCGAATATTTCGCCGACAAATTTGGTCTTCATGGAGATGTTCCTAGTAGCTGCTTTAGCCTATCTCATGATCGTCCAGCTCGCCGCCTTTTCCGTCAGCCTGTCGTCACACCAATGATTCGCCAGTTCAAAAGGAATGCCAAGGAATCCCTCAATCCCATCCCTGGGCACCGTAGAACGACCGGTATCGTCCAGACCGCCAAACGCACGGCCAATCATTTGAGCAAGACGCACCGGATGCTCCGTCTTGACCTCTACGGGCTCATGCTTTATCCAGTGACGCTGCGCCATGCGAACGTATAGGGATTTGTATTTGTCCCCATCGATCAGGCCCAAATCGAAAGCTCTGCGCACAGCTGCACCAACGGAAATTCCCCACCCGGACTTTACGTACAGGTAGTCCTCGAGCATCATGCTCGGGCTGATGACCGCTCGTGCGTCAGACTCAGGAAGAAGGAATTCACCAGCGAACTCGTTAGCCTCCCTCTCCATTAAGGACACATCCTTGGGACGGCGGTACCGGTGCAGCACCAGATGACCCAGCTCATGAGCAATAGTAAATCTGAGCCGGTCGCCAGACTTGTTTTCTGGAAAATAGCCTATAAGAGCCGTGCCTGGGTAAGTAACTCCATCACTGACTGAATCAGCCACCTTCGTCGTCAGCGGCGCAATGATCACTCCTTTACGTTCCACGATTCGAATCATGTTGCGCACCGCTCCCGTGGAAGGCAGACCCAGTATCGCACGCGTGTTGGCCGCGATGTCGCGGACTCCCTGTGCCTGCGGGTCCAAGGTAGGCGCAATCTCATCAAGCCAGGAAGCCGTATCATCCGGCACATTTGACATCGAACTCACCCTGGAGACCATGTCCGTCAACATTTCGAACTCCGCGCAGATGCGGTTACTGAGATTCAGTGTGATCCTTTTCTTGCGGCGAAAGGCTAGACGATTCCAGTCAAGACCTGGCTCGCGCAGCATAAAGAAAGACAATGGAAGGCTTGTCGCATAGGCTATCTTTTCAATGCTTGATTCCGTAAGATTCGCAGTCGGATTGCCAACCAGAATGCCAATGTAGGTCGGGGTCATGCCAGAATGCTCGGCAAGCTCTTTTTTGGTCCAACCCCGATACTTCCGAGCAAGCTCAATGCGCGTGGGGTTGAACTCATTCATCCGTTCGTCTCTTCCTTTTCTTCTTGGACAATTGTATTTGAGCGTGGGACCAACAGCTCGTTTTCTTCGTCATCACCGTTAAATGCCATACCGTTGAAACCTTCACCCATCTGAAGAACCATGAGAGCGATGCAGGGAGCGCCCTTAGGAAACCGGCCGGTTCCAGTAGGTTGGTAGGCGGAACAATGAAAAATGCCGTTTGCTTCAGTCCAAACCAAGACAATTTCTGAGTTGCTCAGCGGCTTCTTGCCGGAAAGCTCCTGGTCGAACATGGCTGGTTGCACCCATGCCTCCCTACGCCGTAAGTTCGTTCCGGCTGGAGGAACACTTCCCTCGAATTTGAACTTCTTGAGGAATCGAAGCTTGAGGCCTGAACTGATATTGCGCAGATGAAGACAAGAGGTGGACTTCGTAAGTTTCCAGCCGTCGATTGGCTCATCTGCGATTTCTGCGCGGAGCGTTGCATTGAAGTTGTCTGCATAGAGCTTCGGATACTCGATTCGAGGAGTGCCAAGCGTGTTCATGGCCGACAGTGAGCGAAGCCTGGCCTGCGGTAACAATGTTGGAAGGGCATCATTGATTGGAATGAGGTTCTGACGAATGAGCTCAAGTTTTTCCAAGGAGTCTCCTTAAAACGCGCGTTTGTGTTTGATATTTGGAGCATTATTTTATTTTACTATCTGAGTTTGAGTTTACTGCCATAAAATTAATCTATCAAGTCAGAATAAATGCAGATTTGCTTTGTCTTTTCACCGTCACGCTGTCACGAATCCTCATGACGACAAATACAAGGCGACGATATAGCCCCACTGAGCAGACCATATTCGAACGGTTGCTGCACAGCAGCCATCAATCTGACAGACTCGTTGGAAATGAAGCTCGCCACGTAATCAACCTTTAGGCGAACTTAAAGATGCGCCAATCCGTGCCCAATCCCGACCCGAACAAGCTTGGGTAGAGTTGGTGACATGCAAATCGATATCGTCTCCGTCTTCCCCGAGTATTTTGACGTAACTGGACTCAGTCTGCTGGGCAAAGCCCAGGAGAAAGGCCTGGTAACCATCCGTGCCCACAATCTGCGCGATTGGACCCATGACGTGCATCACTCGGTGGATGACACTCCGGTGGGCGGAGGAGCCGGCATGGTCATGAAACCCGAAGTCTGGGGCCAATGCCTGGACGATCTGCTGGGCTTGCCAGACGGATCGAGTCTGCAGCAACCCACCCCAGACCAGACAGCCGACACTACCGATACTGAAGAAGAAAAAGAGGCAACGAAGAGTTCCGGCGCCAAAAGCTACGACATAGCATCCGAGGAAGGTTCATCTGCAGACAGCCACGAGGCCGGCGCGGCCGGACCAGTCCTGATCTTCCCCAACCCATCAGCCCCCCTGTTCACCCAGGCCGATGCAACAGAGCTGTCAGAGGCGAAGAGACTGATATTCGGCTGTGGCCGCTACGAAGGCTATGACGCACGCATCCCCGACTACTACCGGAATCAAGGGTTCGATGTCCGGGAGTACTCCATCGGCGACTACGTGCTCAATGGGGGCGAGGTAGCAGTCTCGGTCATGCTGGAGGCCATCACCCGGCTCCTGCCCGGCTTCATGGGTAATCCTGAATCCATCGTACAAGAGTCCTACACAGGGGATGAGCCGCTGCTGGAGTATCGCCAGTACACACGCCCCACCACCTGGCGGGGTATGGCCGTGCCCGAAATACTGACCAGCGGTGACCACGGAAAGGTGGACAGGTTCCGGCGCGATGAGGCCATCAGGCGAACCAGTCGGATCCGTCCCGACCTTATCGCCCGATTGGACTGCTCAACCCTGGATAAGCATGACCACCGTCTCTTGGAAGACCTGGGCTGGGACACTCGGAAAACGCATCCGAGACCTCTGGACCAGCCTTCAAATTGATCAGCCGTCAAATTTGCGGGAGATTCAGCGGGCTGTCAGATAGTAAACCGCTGTTTCTCCGTAAGTGCGAACCTGATCAATGGCCCATCCTTCAGGAGCCGAGGGCGACGGGGTGCGTGTCGATCGCTCCAGAATGATCATGCCCCTATCGTCCACCATACCGCGGCCAGTCAGGCCGGTCATAATGCTTTGGCAATCCGCAGTCGACAGATCATAGGGCGGGTCCATAAAGACCAGGTCGAAGCAGGCCTCCGACAGGCCAGCATCCTCATGACCGGAGGAGAGGGGACGAACAAATCGCTCGGCACGGTTTCTGCTGACCCGAATATCCATGGTTTGATCCCAGGCTGGATGATGACGCAACCCTGCAGCCGAACGAGACAGCAGTCCAGCGACGCGGCCGGAAGACTCCACAGCCACCAGGCTCTGGGCCCCGCGAGATAGGGCTTCGAATCCCAAAGCCCCGGTACCGGCGAATAAATCAAGAACTCGTGCACCGGGCAGCAGGCCTTCGGACTCCAGGTGGGAGAAGATGGCTTCCTTGGTCCGATCGGTGGTGGGCCGGGTGCCCTTGAGGGCTGCAGGAATGGGGAATCCCTTGAAGCGGCCGGCGATGATGTGCATATGGTCCGTTGTCCTTTCAGCTGGAGACCAGAAAACCTTCGTTGCCCCTCATGAAGTCCAGAACGGCGCCAGCCAACTCGGGCTGCCCGGCCAGGGTAGGGTCGGATTCCAGGAGTTGGCCTGCCTGGGTTCGGGCACGGGCAATCATGGGCGCGTCGGTAACCACCCGCAAAAGCTTCAGGGAGGAATGTCCGCCGGACTGGGCATCACCCAGCACGTCGCCAGCTCCCCTGATTCGAATGTCCTCCTCGGCGATTTTGGCCCCGTCAGTGGTGTCACGAATGACATCAAGCCGTTCGGCAGCCGGGGAATCCGCAGGGGCACGCGAGATCAGGAAAGCCCAGGAGTCTGTGCCGCCGCGTCCCACCCTGCCGCGTAGCTGATGAAGCTGGGAGAGCCCGAACCGATCGGCATCGAAGATGACAATGCAGGATGCTTGGGGCACATCCACTCCCACCTCCACCACAGTGGTGGCCACCAGCAGGGGCGTGCGGCCCGAGGCGAAGTCCGCCATGACAGCATTCTTGGTGGCATCGTCATCCCGGCCAGTCAGCGTGGCCATGGCAATGCCCTGGAACTGCGGCAGGGCCGCCAGGCGCTGGCTCATTTCAGCTACCGAGTGCAGAGGCGGACGCTGGCTACTCCCCTGGTCCTCATCGACCAACAGCTGAGGCTGGGAATCGGCTTCGCCAGATTGGTCAGGGTGGTCGAACGCAGGCGAGGGATCGTCCTCATCGTCGATGCGGGCGCAGATGACATAAGCCCGCTCCCCAGCCTCGATCCGTCGACGCAGGTGCAAGAACATGGCACCCATGGTCGCTCCGTCAGATTCGGCAATGACGTGCGTGCGGACCGGTTTTCGGTTGCTGGGCAGCTCGGTCAGAGCTGAGATGTCAAGGTCTCCGAACCAGGTCATAGCGGCTGTGCGCGGGATGGGCGTAGCGGTCATGATCAGCAGGTGGGGAACCCGCTCGGATTTGCGACGCAGCTCCTCACGCTGTTCAACCCCGAAACGATGCTGCTCGTCTATGACGGTAAGAGCCAGATTGGGAGCCTGGAAGGTCTTGGAGAAGGCCGCATGGGTGGCGATGACAATGCAGGGACGGCCCGAGGCCGAGACAGCCAGGGCAGAGCGGCGCTGGGTCAGTCTCATACCTCCGGTCAGCAGCACCAGAGGCAGGACCAGCTGATCCGTCATACGGATCATGGTGACGTTGTCCACAGGCTTATGGCGGCCTTCTACGGCAGTGGCGGTTACATCGGTGCCCATGGCCTTAAGCATGCCGCCGATGGAGGCATAGTGCTGCTCGGCCAACACCTGGGTCGGAGCCACCAAGACAGCCTGATGACCAGCCTGGACCGCTTGGAGCATGGCTGTCAGGGCCACCACGGTTTTGCCAGAACCAACCTCGCCCTGCAAAAGCCGCTGCATGGGCTGATCCTTGGCCATGTCGACGCCTATATCGTTGATGACCTGACGCTGGCCATCGGTCAGTTGGAATGGCAGGGAGTCGATGAAACGGGCGGGCAGAGTGCCTGGACGATCAGCGCCCGAATCCGAACATGGATAAGTGGGCTGCTGCTGGGTCTGGCTGCGGGTCTGCAGAAGAGCTGTCTGCGAGACGAAGGCCTCCTCGTAGCGCAGGGTCTTACGCGCCGCAGCGAAGTCGTCAGGACTGTCGGGGGCATGCATGCCCAAGAGGGCACGGGCACGATGCATCAGCCCTTGGTCAACACGGACCTGCTCGGGCAGCACATCAGGTATGGCCCGGCCCAGCGCTTCCGGATTGATGCGAACCTCAGCACTGGCCTGCTCCTCTTCGGCGGCGCCGACTGGGGGCATGGGTTCAGATGCATCATCGACCTGTGCCAGCAGACGCAGAAAACCCAGAATGACATCGTGAATATGGTCCGAGGAGATTCGTGAGCTGGCGTGATAGACCGGCCGCGGCCGACGAACGCGCTCCAGAGCCTCGTCAAGGCTGGCCGCATCGGGCCGAGAAGCGTTCGCGGAAACCTCCTGATTGGCATCGGCAACAATGAGCGTCTCGGGATGAGTGAACTGGAGCTGGTCCATGTAGACACCGGGCTCACCGGCCACGACCAGATCCGCTCCTACCTGCAGCCGACGGACCATCCAGTCCATATAGGGCTTTTTATGAGAGAAGAAAACCAGCCTGACCGCCAGTGGAGTGCCGCCGTGGCTGCTGACGAAGGCTGCATCGTCCACCATCACATCCAACCGAAAGCCCCGGTGACCGCTCAATGGCACCAGACGTACCTGGTCAACCCGGGCGGCGAAGGCGCAGGGCTCGCCCAGCCGGATGCCGGCAATAGTGGTGACCTGCATGGGTTCGGTGATGCGGAAAGGATAGTAGGTCAGCGCATCCCCGACCGTGACCACGCCCAGAGCCTTGAGAGCGCTCACCCGACGTCTATTGGCCACCAGCGAGGCCACGGTGCTGTGCAGACCAACACGAGCCACTGCCGACATACCCGATCACCTCCCGCAAGCGCCGACCATCATCCCTCGGAATGACAAGAACCCCCGGAGCTTTGCCCCCGGGGGTCCCAATACGACCGACGAACCGCACTCAGGCGGCGACGCGCTGCACCTTACCTGCCTTGAGGCACTTGACGCAGACGCGCAGACGCACGTTCTGACCGTCAACAGTGGTGTGCACCGACTGCAGGTTGGGGCGGAAGATGCGCTTGTTCCGGATATGCGAATGAGAAACACTGTAACCGGTCTGCGGGCCCTTGCCGCACACCGCGCAACGAGCTGCCATGATGACTTCCTTTACGTTGTTTTCCAAGTCGTCCCAGGTGTTCTTGCCCGCAACGCAAGGCTACGGATGAACACACAACTTTGTTAGATTACTACATTCCGCTAAGTAAGGCAAATTAACGGTCTCAGGCACGGGGAGGCTTGCGGAAGATGCCGATCAGAGACTGAAGTACTCCGCAGAATACCCCGCCGATGATCCAGATGGCCCAGAATGGAATGCGCCAACCAAAGAGATTGTCATAATTGCCGGAGAAGAGCATGGTCAGGGCCACCAGCGTGCAAAGGCCCATGATGGTTCCGCTGATGGCATTGCTTATCCGGTGCTCGTAACGATAGGTATCCCAGCGACCATCATCGGGGGAATCAACCTGCCTGTTGTAGGCACGGAGGTTCATCATCCTATGGCTGGTTCCCGCGTGGACCAGCAGAAAGACCCCGAGAGCCAGAAGAAGGAAGAAGACAAACCCTCTGACTTGATCGGACCAGTCCCAGATCAGGTATCCGGCAGAGTTGATCCCCACGTCCAAGAGCACGACAGCCAGACCGCAGACCAGCTCCCAGGTAGTCTGCCGATAGACTCGCGAGCGCTCCTCATCGGTATAGAAATCCGCCACATAGGGATGCCTGCGGCGAAAGTCCTTCCTGGCGGAAACCGCCGGTATGAGACAGGCCAGGCCCAGGACGATGCCAACCATCAGAGCAAGAAAGGCCAGACCATTCTGCGTGTCAGTCGGTTGGTTGACTCCGGCGAAGAGACCACCGAAAGCCAGTCCCAGCATGATAAGGGCGATGCCGAAAGCCATACGCAGACTGTAGACATTGCTGAAGGATGCGTAGCCGGTCACGTCTTCCATAGCAGATTGGACGGGGGGCATAGTCGCATGTGTTGTCGAAGTCGCCTGGGTGGTTTCCTGATGGTCCGACCTGGAAGCACGCTGCCCGGAACCCGGATGCCGAACATCGCCCAGTACCAGATCATCAAGGGTGCAGCCGAAAAGGTCGCAGATGGCCAGGAGCTTATCCATCTCAGGATATGCCTTGTCCGACTCCCACTTGGACACCGCCTGACGGGACACCCCCACCAGCATGGCCAGCTGCTCCTGAGTCATGTTCCGCTGCGAACGCAGATACTGCACGTTGGTTCTGAAACTCATAATGTTCTTTCTCCCGATCGACAGAATGCCGATTCAACCAGCAACGAGACCATGATGAAGCGTGCAGGGCTCCGACCGCCACCAGCTTTGGGTTGCGCCCGGCAAAGACACCGATATTTTCCGTCAACCGACGGTTGCATCCTTGCAATTCCAAGGAAATAAGCAATCACTGAATCCCTGTCATCCTGATGACGAGCCGCCCATCAATCCCCCTTCCGGCAAGAGATACGACCCCTCTACATTCACGATACATACCCTTCAGGAGCAAATGCGAATCCTATGGATACCACCCTGAACTGTCCCCGATTCAACCCTGAAAACACCCTGAGCGGAGCTCTCACCATGGTCTTATAGAGATAGAGGCCAGGCGGGAAACGATCGAAAGGAAGGCAACGATGCAGCATCGGATGGCTAAGGATCCATACGCACAGACCCCACTCATTCTGGACAAGATCTCCTACGACTACGGAACGCGGCAGAAGCAGGGCGTCCGAGTGCTGGACGAAATCAGCCTGGAATGTCAGGCTGGGACCTGGACGGCCATCATGGGTCCTTCAGGCGCCGGCAAATCGACCCTTCTCTATTGCGCCGCTGGACTGCTCCAAGTCAGGCAGGGCAGTGTGGCCATCGCCGGTGAGGACCTGACGCGAATGAAAGAGAGGGAGCTGACCAGACTCCGGCGCGACCATATCGGCTTCGTCTTCCAGGACTACAACCTGGTCAACGCCTTCACCTGCCTGCAGAACACCATGCTGTCCAGCCTCTTCGGCGGCAGGAAAATCTCCGCCCAAGCGGCCCTGTCCGCCCTGTCCAACGTCGGCTTGGAGGGGTATGCCAATGCCTATCCGGCCGACATGAGTGGTGGCCAGCAGCAGCGCGTGGCCATCGCCAGGTCTCTGGCTGCCAGCCCGGAGATCATCATGGCCGACGAGCCCACCGGCGCCCTGGACACCCATAGCTCTCGGGAGGTCATGGACCTCTTCGACCTGGCCGTCCGAAGCGGCCAGACCATCCTCATGGTGACCCACGACCCCAATGTCGCCGCCCGGGCCCACCGCGTCATCTTCCTTCAGGACGGGCGCATTCAGGCAGCTTGCCCGGGCGGAGACCCGCAGACCATAGCCCAGCAGCTGGCCAGCATGGATGCTGTGCCAGATCAGAAGGCTTTCAGCCCTCCCTTGGCAGTTCCATCCGATCAGCCTCGGTGATGGTCCGAATTGCCCGGCAAGGCACGCCCACGGCCAGGGAGTCAGGCGCGATGTCATGGGTGACCACGGATCCAGCCCCGATGACCGCCCCATCGCCGATGGTCACTCCCCCGGCCACAGTCACATTCGATGCCAGCCAGCAGTTGGAGCCGATGGTGATCGGAGCACCAAACTCGTAGTCATAGAGGGAGCCATCCTCATGGCGCCTCAGATTCCGCTCCTGCCACCGCAGTGGATGCAGTGGGGTGGCCAGGGTGACGTTGGGGCCGATCATCACATCGTCGCCAATCCGTACAGGGCAGGTATCCAGAACAGTGAAGTTGAAATTGGCGAAGATGCGCGAGCCGAGCTTGGTGAAGCATCCATAGTCGAAGTAGATAGGACCCATAAAATCGACGTCCTGACCGTGTCCGGGCACCAACTCGTCCAAGAGCCGACTGCGCAGGTCATGCTCCTGCTCGGAAGATGCGTTGAACAGACGACAAAGTTCGTGGGCCTTGACCCGTAGCTGGCCCAATTCAGGATTCGAGGCATCATAGAGCTCACCAGCAAGCATCCTCTCCATCTGCGAGCGCTGATTCCCTTTGCCAGCTCCGCCAGCCATATCCGTCAGTTTCGAGTCCTTATCCATGGCCATCCCATCGTTCCCGCGTCATTTCAGTGTCGCTGCTGCAAGCTCGCACTGCTTGCAGAGTCCCCATCCATGTAATCGTCTGGGTCAGACAGCTTACAGCTACACGTACCGTTCGTCATCCGGTTGCGGACATCCATTCACGCCGAGGGTCAGGCTTGGTAGATTGGAGGCAGCGAAGGACCGTGGCGAGGAGGAAGCATGCGGTATGAGGTGAGCGAGGCCATTCCTGAGGATGCCAAGGCTATTCGCAAGGCGGTATTCGTGGAGGAGCAGGGCTTTCACAACGAGTTCGATCGAACCGACGATGTCAGCCTCCACATCGTGGCCTATGACGGGGATAAGCCCGTCGGGGTATGCCGAATCTTCCCCGACCGCGACAAGACATGGACCCTTGGCCGGTTGGCGGTTCTGAAGCCTTACCGCGGTCAGCATCTGGGCGCCAATTTGGTAGGCAAGGCTGAGGAAACCGCTCGGAACCACGGAGCCGACCGGCTCACCCTCCATGCCCAGGAACGGGTGGAGGGCTTCTATGAGTCCTTAGGATATAGGGACATGGGCATTCACGACCAAGACGAGGGATGCCCGCACATGTGGATGGACAAGCCGCTAACGGAGGGCATCGGAAACGAGCCGGAGGACAAGGCCTCATGAATCCGACCGTCAAGTTTGCCAGCACAAGCATCGCTGCGAATAAGGATCCCATGGGAAGGTCCGAACAGGCCATCTCCAGCTTCAGCGATGCCGTCATCTTCTGGTTCCGTCAGAATTTCGGAAAAATCATTCTTCTGATTGTCGTGGCTGTCTGCGCTGCCTTGATCTCCAAAATCGTAGCGGCGGCTATGCGGCGTGCCCTGGAACGGACCAACCTGCCCAGTGCCTCCATCTTCGTCAACATCGTCCGCGCCCTGATTTGGATCTTCGCCGCTGCCACAGTCCTGCAACCCGTCTTCGGAATCAACCCATCCACTGTGGTCGCCGCCCTGGGCGTCAGCGGCCTGGCCCTCTCCTTCGGATTGAAGGATACAATCGCCAACATCGTCGGCGGCTTCGGACTCATGGTCAGCAAGGTGGTCCAGCCCGGTGACATCATCACTATCCAGGGCACCACCGGAACCGTCCGCGATGTGACCTGGCGCCATACCATTGTCATCGACAGGACCGGCAACCAGCTGCTGATCCCCAACTCCATCCTCAACACCACGGCACTCGAGAAGATCACCGAGGCGGGCGAGGCCGCCACCACGGTTCCCTTCACTCTGCGAGGGGATGCCGATATAGCCAGGTCCTCCCATTCCATTGCACAGGTGGTGGCTCAGGCAACCAAAGGCATGGCCATGCCATCCAACCCGCCCATTGTCCAGCTCCAGGGCTTCACCCCTTATGGCATCAAGGGCCAGGTGGTCATGTTCGCCAAGCAGGGTGTCATCGCCGCCGATATGCAGGATGCCGCCACCCGCGCACTGGCCGGCCAGGACTACCTGGTTCAGGAGGCCGAGCTCCCGACAAAAGACATTGAAGATTAGAAGAAACGCAAGAGTGGCATTCCCTCTTCTCGCGAGAAGCCTCAAACTCCGCAGGCAACTCCAGCGTCAGGCCGATACACCCTCAATCAGATCGGTGATCAGATCGGTGTAGGTGATCCCTGTGGCTTCCCAAGCCTTGGCATACATGGAGATAGGCGTAAAGCCAGGCATGGTGTTGATCTCGTTGACAATGACCCTGCCCTCGGGCGTCACAAAGCAGTCGACACGGCTCAGACCGGCACCATCCACGGTTCTGAAAGCCTTGGCAGCCAGGTCGCGAACCTTCTGAAGAGTCTCCTCTGGCAGGTGCGCAGGAACCTCCACGTGGGAGGCGGAGGAATCCACATATTTGCTGTCGAAGTCGTAGAAGGCCTCGTCCTGATCAGCCTTGTCCAGCACCACCTCGCCAGGCCAGGCTGTACGGGGCTCTCTGTCCTTGCTTGAGGCGAGCACGGCGCATTCAATCTCCCGCCCTTCAATGCCCTCCTCTATCAGGACCCGCCAGTCATGCTTTGCCGCCTCGGCGACCGCAGCAGCCAGGGCTTCGGCTTGAGGCTCTTCCACCTTGACCACACCAAAGCTGGATCCTGCGCGAGAGGGCTTGACAAAGAGCGGGTAATGCAGCTCTGCCTTCTCCACAATGGTCAGCAGGTCGGCCCCGGCCCGTTGTTCACGGGAATCTATGGTGATGCCAGGAGCCACAGGTATGCCGGCTTGGCTCAATAGGATCTTCGTGTAGTGCTTGTCCATGCATGCGGCAGAGGCGAAGACCCCACATCCGACGTAGGGCAGGCCCATCATTTCAAGCAGGCCCTGCAGGGTGCCGTCCTCACCGTAAGGGCCATGGAGCACCGGGAAAACCGCATCCACATGTCCCAAGGGCTCCAGGGAATCGAAGGCCTTGGAAGGCTTGGCTTCAGAGACCAGGTCGGCATGGTCTCCGATCAGAAACCCATCCCTGCCACGGGCCATGTCGAGAATAATCGGACGGCTGCCTTCAGTTATCTGCACGGTTGGCAGACTGGCATCGTCCAGACCCCACTGCCTGGGATCCTGGCCGCCGATGGTCCATCGGCCGTCCTTGGTGATGCCAATGGGGATGGGATCGTATCGTTCGGTATCAATGGCATTGAGCACGCCGGCCGCCGACACACAGGATATGGAATGTTCGTCGGCACGACCGCCATAGAGCACCACAACACGTTTCCTGACCATCATTCCTCGGCTTTCCTCATCCTGGACATGAATTCCAACCTCAGCTCAGGCACCTGCCCGGGCAGATACATCATTCAAGACAGCAGAATATCCCCTTGGCGGGCAGCAAGACCTGGTCGGGGCCGCTCATCCACAAGCTTGGCACGAACAGGCATGATGGTGCTGAGGTAGGAACCAGATGAGTCAGACGCGCAATTGATTCGAAAAATGTTTATCGCCGATCAAAGGATTGTTAGCACCGGCTTCACAGCTCTCGCACCCCTATAGCCTTCGGAAGTTTCTGATGGCCGCCAGACTCACTCTGCAGTGATCTGCCCGCCGAACAGCTCGTCGATCATGCCTCGGCAGCTCAGGCCCTGATCCAGCACATGGCTCATGGCTGTAGCCAGCGGGGTCGCCACCTGGTAGCGCTTGCCCAGGGCCACGACAGCATCGGTGGTAGGCACACCCTCGGCGACACCCTTGCTGACGCGAGTGGCTTCCTCGATGCTTTTGCCCTGACCCAGATTAAAGCCAAAAGTGTAGTTCCTGCTTAGGGACGACCCACAGGTGGCCACCAGGTCGCCTACCCCGGCAAGACCGGCGAAGGTCTTGGACTTGGCACCGCAGGCCTCCCCCAGGGCGGTGAGTTCAGCCAGCCCCCTGGCCTGGATCATGGCGGCCGTGTTCTCCCCGAACCCAGCCCCCCGTGACATCCCCACGGCCAGTGCAGTGACGTTCTTCAGCGACCCGCACATTTCCAGGCCGATCACATCGTCCGAAACGAAGGCCTTGAAATAGTCGGTCGTGCATGCACGAGCCACTCTCATGGCGGTACCGGCATCCGCGCTGGCGACCACAGTGGCGCTCGGCTCGCGGGCGGCCACCTCCTTGCTCAGATTGGGGCCGGAGACGGCCGCAAACCTGGCTGGGTCCAGATCCAGCGTCTGGCAGACCACCTGGTCCATCCGCCTGTCGGTGCCCCGTTCAATCCCCTTCATCAGGGAAACCGCAATGGCATCATGACCCAGCAGACCCTTGAATTCCGTCAAGGCCTCACAGGCGTGCTGGGCGGATATGGCAACAACCACGATCTCTGCCCCCGAGACTGCCTCGGCCCGGTCACCCTCAGCGCTGATGGCATCGGGCAGCCTCTTCACATTCGGCAGACGGCGAGTATTCGAATGTTGACTGTTGATTTCGCCCACGACATCCGGGTCGATGTCCCACATGACCACCTGGTTGCCTGCGTCAGCCAGTACCTGGGCAAAAGCGGTTCCCCATGCGCCTGCTCCCAATACCGCAATCTTCGTCATCATTCTCCTTTGCATAATGCCGTGCGCACGGGAACGCCGACCAGCAGCCTCATTCTTGTCTCTACCATCCTATGACACCACTGCCAGGCAGGAGGAGTCGGAGGTGGGTTCCGGCCTTATTGCTCGCTTCTGGGCCGACGAGTCATGGTCACATAATCGAAATATCCAGCCGCCGGAGGCTTCTCGCCACGAATCTCGGCCATGACCTCTTCCATCCGGTTGCGCAGGCGAACACAGAGGGCGTGCACGGACTGCTTGGGAGGTTCCGCACCCCACTGATCCATGTCTTCCAGAAGGTCGGAATAATCAAGGAGCCGGTCATAGCACATGACCACGTTCTTGCGAGGCCAGGGCCACTTGTGATTGATCGAAGCCGCCCCCCAGGTGATGCTGGGATAAAGAGGAACCATGTGACCCAGCTGCCGCGAGGCTTCCAAGGCGATGAATCCCACCCCGGGCTTGAGCGACATGGGCCACTTCAGAGGGTCACGGGTCACGGTCCCCTCGGGCCAGATGGTCAGCGGTCTGCCTGAGGTGATGATACTGATTGACTCTTCCTCAATCGACCTGGCCTTGCCGGACTTGCGTTCGACCGGCTGCATGCCCACCATGCGGAACCAGCTGCCGATAAGGGGCCAATGGGCCATCTCGGCCTTGGCCATATAGCGGGGGCGACGACCCAGGTGGAAGAGGGCCATCATAGGAATGAAAACATCAAACTGGGTCACATGGGTGGCTGCGGTGATAAAGGGCCCGGCCTGCGGCACTCGTTCCAGCCCCCAGGCATAGACCCGGCAGGAGTCGCGCACCACCTGGGAGACCCCGCGCAATAGACGGGTGGTCCCCACAGGGTGCTGACCATCTATCTCGTCCAGGGCCGGTGTGCGGTGTCCAGTGGGATAGTAGCGGGTCGGATCCACCAGCTTGTGCCGTTGGGCCAGCAGGTCCACCTGCTGGTCGGACAGGGCGGACACCGCAGACCGGGGGGAGGGTTTGCCTTTGGAAGCCATCTATGTCTGCCGGATCAGTCGATTTGCGCGTCCAGGGCCAGCAGCTTGTCGCGGAAGTCCTCGTAGCCGCGGTCGATCAGGGAGATGCCGTGGACGGTGGAGGGGCCGGAGGCTGTCAGTGCGGCGATCAGGTGGCTGAAGCCGCCACGCAGGTCGGGCACATCGATGTCTTGGCCGGTCAGCGGGGTGGGCCCGAAGATGACGGCAGAGTGGTTGAAGTTGCGCTGTTGGAAGCGGCAAGGCAGGGACCCCAGGCACTCCTTGTAGAGCTGGATGGTGGCACCCATCTGAATCAGCGGCTTGGTGAAGCCGAAGCGATTCTCATAGACGGTCTCGTGAACGATGGAAAGACCTTTGGCCTGGGTCAGAGCGACCACCAGGGGCTGCTGCCAGTCGGTCATGAACCCGGGGTGCACGTCGGTCTCGATGGCTACGGGGCGCAGGTCACCGCCCGGATGCCAGAAGCGGATACCGTCGTCGCGCACATCGAACTGGCCGCCGATCTTGCGGAAGACGTTCAGGTAGGTCATCATGTCGGGCTGGTGAGCGCCCTTGACCATGATGTCGCCATGGGTGGCCAGGGCGGCGGAAGCCCAGGAGGCTGCTTCAATCCGGTCGGGCAGGGAGGTGTGGGTGAAGCCCTTCAGGGAGGGCACCCCCTCGATGCGGATTGTCCGGTCCACGTCCACGGAAATCTGTGCGCCCATCTTCTGCAGAACCGCCACCAGGTCCATGATCTCGGGCTCGGTAGCCGCTCCTGACAGCTCGGTACGCCCCTCGGCCAGGACTGCCGCCAACAGGGTCTGTTCCGTCGCGCCCACCGAGGGGTAGGGCAGGTGAATCTTAGCCCCATGCAGGCCGTCTGGCGCTGTGATATGGATGCCGGCCTCATGCTCCTTGTCTACATTGGCCCCCAGCTTGCGCAGGGTCTCCAGATGGAAGTCAATGGGCCTGCTGCCGATGCGGCAGCCGCCCAGAACGGGGATGAACGCCTCTCCCATCCTGTGCAGGAGCGGTCCGGAGAAGAGGATGGGTATGCGGGAAGAGCCCGACAGGGTGTCCACATCGGCCACATCGGCCAGCTCCACATGGCTGGCGTCGATGGTGACCACGCCCTCCTGGGGACGGACGTCCACCTTGACACCGTGAAGCCTCAGCAGGTCTGAGACCACCTGGACATCGCGGATTACGGGCACATTCTTGAGTACTGAGACGCCCGGAGCCAAAAGGGCAGCCACCATGGCCTTGCTGACGAAGTTCTTGGCCCCGCGGACCTGTATGGTGCCATGCAGGGGCCTGCCGCCCACCACATGCAGCACATCATCCTGTGTATTCACCTTGGGCATTTATCGGCTTCTTTCTCGTATCCGCTCAGAGCCGGGCTTTGGCACATCGTCGGCCCTTATTGCAAGTCTGCCACAGGGGGTGTGGGGACACCGTGAATTGTCGCCTCAGGCATAGAGCGTCCACCCCGTCAGATACTGGTCAGGCGCCGGTTGAAACGAAGGGGGTCAGCATCGTGGAACCCATGATCAGCAGCAACATGATGAAGAATGGGCAGGCCCAGGCGCCGTAGACATTCGTATAGGTGCGATTTTCCCGCAGAAAAGCGACAATCCGATGACGGCCCAGGTAGAGCACCAGGACGGCCGCCAGCATGCCTGCCAGCATCATGAGCACGTTGATGTAGGAGGACATGTTGTCGCTCATAAACCCCATGAGGAGTTCCAACCCGTCGCTGACGACCAGATTGTTGAACACATGCAGGGCTATGGACCAGAAGATGGAGTATTCGCAGGCCAGATAGCCCAGAAGCAGACCCATGAGGAAAGCGAAGAACCCCTGTCCAAGATCGCCATGGAAGAAGCCGAACATGACGGCGGAGGTGACGATGGCGAAGACGTGGCCATAGGGCTTCAGCGCGTGCAGGATGGCCCCTCTGAAGACCAGCTCCTCGATGACGGGGGCCAGTAAACCGACGTAAATAAACATGGGAATGGTACCCGAAGCCTGCTGGATCTGCTCGGTCGTGGTCCAGGACTGCTGCACTCCCAACCGCGCCACTGTCCAGTCCATACCTGACTGATACCAGTCGGCCAGGGTCTGCCCGGTCAACGTCAACGCAAAGCATCCCAGCAGAACCTGCCATGTCATGGGATGCAGATCAGTGTGGAAGATTCCACTAGGACCGGAATCGCAGATCTGCCGACGCCGCGTGAAAGCCAGGAAGCAGAGGCCTGTGCAAGCGGCGATCAGATTGATGATGCCCCCATACTCCTTGTCGGCATGGCTCATCACATATATAAATCCGGAGTGGGCAGGCACCGGATCAAACACGGCATTCCACTCCATCTGAGCCAGAACACCGAGCAGAAGGCCGACGCTGTTGATGATAAGCAGATAGACCAGCAGCAGGGCGGCCTGACGGTTGAGCATTTCCCTGGCCGCGCTCATCCATGCGCGATTCGCCGTGCCGCGTCTGGGCTTCTGAGTATGCCCAGTCCCTGACGCCTCGGCTGCCGTCGCTGTCTGCCCCATGTCACCATGCCCTTTCATGATCCTCTGCAGGTTTGGCCGTTCAGCACCGACCTCCAGCTGGTCCAAGTCTACGCCACCACCGGCGGCACCCATGCGTCATGCTCTAGAGCAGGCCGGGCACGAACTTGAAGATTGTCAGCAGCAGGCAGAGCAGCAAATAGAGCAGGAACCAGGGCTGCCTCCAGGACACATAGGTTCCCTTGGGTGCTCGATAGCGCCGCCGGTAATCCAAGAGGCTGGCGCGGTGCAGGAAGAACATGAGCAACCCAGCCAGAACCAGGACCAGAGCCACTGCCAAAACCGACAGGCGGGCAGTTCGCGGGGCGCTCATCAGATAACGGTTGGGCAGGCCGCTGAAGAGCAGATCGCCAACCACGCGGGCTCCGATGGCCCAGAACAGACCATACTCCAGGGAGCAGTACCCCAATGCCAGCCCCAGCAGGAAAATCCAAAGCCCCGAGACCGGATCACACTGCAGCAGGGCGCAGAGCAGGGACGCAGTCACAATGGCAAAGACTCGGCCAAACCGACGCAGCCCGTTGAGGATGATGCCACGGAACACCAGCTCCTCAGCCAGGGGAACCGCCAGGAGGGCGTACAGGGCCATCATCGGCGAGGAGGCGCCTGTGACCAGCAGGCTGCGCGAGGCCAAGGAGGGGATGTGCAGAAGCAGGCAGAAGTGGTTGAGGAACTTGTTCAGTTCATGGACCATCCCCTGGCCGAGCAGGAGCACCGTTACAAGGGCCAGCAGAGACGCCAGCGTCATCCTTCTATCTGTGCGCCAATGGACGGCATCCTGTCCTCGCTGATCCTCACCTCGAATAACGCTCCACTCTGAAATGCAGGCATAGGTCAGCGCCAATAGGACCGACAGGAGTGTGATCCCGTCGGATAGGAAGGCTATGGATCTGGGGTCCTTGACCTGCTCCATGATGACAGGCAGAATCATCCCTGAACCGACCATGAGTACCAGAACGGATATAGCCAGGTAGACGAAAGCGAAGGCGGCCTGCCCGTTGACGGCATGGAGAACCCCCGAACTGGCTGTGTAGGCGGTGGACTTTTTAGCAGCTGGTTTAGCCGTCTGCGGTTCCGCCTGAACCTGGGGCTGGGCCGCAACTGCAGCAGCTGGCGTAGCAGCGTCGAGTTCACTTGGAACAACAATCGGCTGCGAACTGACCGGCACCGGTCGGCTTGCTCCTGCGACTGGTTCTGCCGAAGCATTGGAAACGACTCTGGGAGCTGCCGACTCGGCTGAAGGACGGGTGCGGTTACGAGCAGACCGCCGCTTGGACGACCGACGGGTTCCCCCACTCCTTTCATGACCTCTGGCGGAAAGACCGAGATGAAGACCATGCGGAGAGCCGGACGGCTTGGTTGCGTCCGTCGTTGCGGCCTTGGCACTCACAGCAGCTGCAGCAGCCTCGGCAGCCTTGGCGGCGAGAGCCACGGAGGCGCCTGGAGAAGATACGGACGTGGGCGAAGACGTGAACTGAACGACCGACTGCGTTCCTGAAACTGCATTCACAGCCTCGGAAGATTCAGAGGAGGCAGGCTGAACGGCAATGCGCTCTCGGCCGACCTGCACGGGCTGATCGGCATGAGCCTTCTGTCCGTCAATAGCCTTTGACGAAACGACCCGACCACCGGTGCCGTCACTGGCGACTACAGCAGGCTGGGCAACCACCCGTGGAGTCGAACAGACCCGACGCCCCTGATGGTCGGCTCCGCTGACCTCGGCTTGTGCACCAGCGCCGTTCTGTCCTAAAGCCGATGAACCAGTGACCAGGGAATCCCAGTCGGCATCCGAACGACGGACAACGACTGGCCGGTCGGCGAATACCACGGGTGTCGCAGGCGCATGAACTGAGGTTGCGGGTGCAGAGACCTCCGAACTCGGTTTCGCAGGCATCGAATCCTGAGAACCGGGGGTCGAGGGCGTCCCGACCGTAGTCTCTGACTTGGGTTCAGTTGGTTCAACTGCGGGCGGAGCGGAAACGGTAGCTTTTGAAGACTCCTGCGCGACCTTGGAAGGTGCCAGAGCAGCGGAACCGACAGCATTGGCAGACGATGCGGAAGTTGCAGACTTGCCTGCACGGGTGCTGGTGGACGGCTTACGACGCTTGGGCATGTTCCAGGAGAAGAGCGGGCCTTTGCTCGTCTCAGGCTTGGTCCAGGACCAGACGACCTTGGCCACAGGCCGCTCCGGCTGTGCTGACGTCTCTGTGGCCGTCCCAGTGGCCTTCGAAGCCTCCAGCTCTCGGCGAACCACCACGCGCCGCGGGGATGGCTCCTGGCCAGAATCCTTTCCGCTCTGCCCGTCAAGCGGCTGGTCTGTCGGAGGAAATGCGGGAACTTCCGGTTGACTGGCCATGGTTACCGAGTTCAAAAAATTGTATGATCCGGGAAGCACCGAGGGTCGTTCACCAACTGGCATGGCACCCTTGTGCCCCTTGCCACCAGCTCCGTCATCACCCAGAACCGCTGTCTTCCTATGGGCTATCCGCCCCGGGTAGGCCAAGCCATCATCCACGGCCTCCCCCGGCAGACTCAAGGGCGGCAGGTCGATGGACCCTTCCTCATAATCCCAATGGCGTGCGTAGTCCTTACTGGCACTGTGGCTTGCAGTCATGAGGGCAATAGAGGAGCGCGACACCTTCCAGCGCCCCTGATCGCTTTGGGCATCGGCAGACTCGCTGCCGCTGTCGCGATCCTCATCATCCCTCATCCGCCGATGATCCTTCCCCTTCATGCACTACCGTACGACCGTCAAGGGCGTCCAGCGACACGAACCTTTCCCCACGTTCATATCAACACTACATACCCGAGTCTAGCCCGACCCCGCCCTTCCCTCGACATAATCCCGACAACGGGCCAGCGCTATCGAATGTCCGCTCAGGCCAGCCCCGGCACGAATTCGCTCAGGGCCATCAGCAGGCATGCCAGGCAGAAGAGCAGGAACCAGGGCGCCCTCCAGGAAGCATAGATCCCCTTGGGAGCGCGATAGCTGCGGCAGTAATCACGGAGAGTCCTAATCTTGAACAGCAGTCCAACGACTCCGGTCAGCAGCACCAGGATCATGAGCAGACCTAGTCCGATACGAACCACCTCGGGCGCCAAGGGCATGTACTTGGCCAGCAGACCTGAAGAGAAGGCATTGTTGAGCATGTGCACCAGCAGGGACCAGACCAGCCCGTACTCCATGGCCAGATAGCCCAGAACCAGGCCGGAAATAAAACCGAACAGGCCCTGAACCAAGGAACCATGCATGAAGCCGAAAAGCAGAGAAGAGGTAATAATAGCGAAGACTCGACCAAAGCGGCGCAAGCCGTTCATGATGATCCCGCGAAAGACCAGCTCCTCGGCGAAGGGTCCCAAAAGAATGGCATAGAAGAGCATGATCGGCGTTTCCATGCCGCTCTCGTCAGGTGAAGCCGGCGGATGCAGACCGGTTCCGGACAGAATGGCGCTCAGCCCGGAGTTGGCTGCACCGGCCACCAGCTGACTGAGGAAGAAGCAGGCCAAGGCGATGATCAACGCCAGCAGACTGAACCGGCGCGCAGTGACCCAACGCACCTGGTCCTGGCCATGCCGTTCATGGCCTACGATGACCGGCCACTGACTGATCAAGGCAAACAGCAGGGCAAGCACAACGGAGATAACCACTGTCCAGTCCGACAAAGGACCGTTGTATTGCTCTTTGGATGCGTGTGGGAAGAGAGCAGGCAGAACCACCTTGCCCCCCAAAAGACCCGCCAGGGTCTCGATGGCCACATAGATAAAAGCAAAAGCACTCAGGGCATTCACTGCCTGTCTAACGCCCCAGCTGTGCACATCGCCGCTGCTGTGCCTCATGATAATCGCCCCTCTTTGCTTGCCAACCGGTCACAGTCGACCAATGACTGTCACATTCCATGGTAGGCGAAGAGGGGGCGAATGACTTTCATATCAGGGCGCACGGCCCGTCGGTCAGATGATGCCGCGGTCAGCCAGGGGTCCAGGCCAGTTAATTTGGCCCTCCCTCGCTGAAGTAACCGGCTCTTCGGGCATGTGCTGGGCCGGCAGGGTACGCGGCTTGAAGGGGAATCGCTCGGCCCGCATGCGCTCATAGGCACGGATGTCATCCTCGTGCTGCAGGGTCAGATCGATGTCGTCATAGCCATTCATAAGCCGCCATCGCACATAGTCGTCCACCTGGAAGGGCAGGGTCACATCCGCGCAGGTGACCGTGCGAGCGCCCAGGTCCACGGTCATCTCGGTGCCGGGGTCCTCCTCCAGGAGCTTCCAGAGCAACTCCACTGATTCCTGGGACATAATGGCGGCCAGGACCCCGTTCTTGGCGGTGTTTCCATAGAAGATATCAGCGAAGCGGGGGGCGATGACCACGCGGAAGCCATAGTCCCGCAGAGCCCAGACCGCATGCTCGCGCGAGGAGCCGATGCCGAAGTCTGGCCCGGCCACCAGGACGCGGGCACCTGAGTATTCGGGCCGGTTGAGCACGAAATTCGGATCCCTTCGCCAGGCGTAGAAGAGCGCGTCCTCGAAGCCGGTCTTCTTCACCCGCTTCAGGAATACGGCGGGGATGATCTGATCGGTGTCGACATTGGAACGACGCAAGGGCACCCCGACCCCGGTTACAACGGAAAGTGGCTCCATGATGACCTCCTGCCTGCTGGATGGCGATGACGATAACGAATGATTGGTGGGCCTACAAATCGGCCGGGGAGCAGATGGTTCCCCTGATGGCCGTCGCAGCGGCCACCTCGGGCGAAGCCAGATGCGTCCTGCCGCCCTTGCCCTGACGACCCTGGAAGTTGCGGTTGGATGTGGAGATGGAGCGCTCCCCCGGCACCAGCTGGTCGGGATTCATTCCCAGGCACATGGAGCAGCCGGCGTTGCGCCATTCGGCTCCGAAGTCCTCGAAGATGCGGTCCAGCCCCTCCTTCTCGGCTTGAATGCGAACTCGCGAAGAGGCCGGAACCACCAGGACGCGATGCAGGTTCTTGGCCTTGTGATGCCCCTTCATGATGGCCGCCGCTGCGCGCAGATCCTCGATGCGCCCGTTGGTGCAGGAGCCGATAAACACGGTGTCCACGGCAATGTCCCGGATGGGCATCCCCGGTTTCAGGCCCATGTAGTCGATGGCCTCCTGGGCCGCCTGGCGCTTGGCCGGGTCGGCGATCTTCTCTGGCACAGGCACATCAGCGGCAATGGGTAGACCCTGCCCGGGGTTGGTACCCCAGGTCACGTATGGGGTCAGCTTGTCGGCATCCAGAATGACCTCCTTGTCGAAGACTGCATCCGGGTCAGTGGGCAAGGTACGCCAGTAATCCAGGGCCTGATCCCACATGGCCCCCTTGGGGGCGTGCGGCCGACCCTCCAGATAGGCGAAGGTAGTCTCGTCCGGAGCAATCATCCCGGCCCTGGCCCCTGCCTCGATGGACATGTTGCAGATGGTCATGCGCGCGTCCATGGACATGCGCCGAATGGCATCGCCCCGGTACTCCAGAACGTGCCCTTGGCCGCCACCCGTGCCGATCTTGGCGATGACGGCCAGGATGACGTCCTTGGCGCCCACGCCGGGCTTGAGCTGGCCTTGGACAGTGATGGCCATGGTCTTGAAAGGCTTCAGGCTCAGGGTCTGGGTGGCCAGAACGTGCTCCACCTCGGAGGTTCCGATGCCGAAAGCCAGGGCCCCGAAAGCCCCGTGGGTCGAGGTATGCGAATCACCGCAGACGATGGTCATGCCGGGCTGGGTCAGCCCCAGGACGGGCGCAAAAGCATGGACGATTCCCTGGTCGGCATCCCCCAACGGGTGCAGGCGGACACCGAACTCGCGGCAGTTGCGCTCCAGGGTGGAGATCTGCAGGGCCGAGACCTTGTCGGCAATGGGCCGATCGATGTCGATGGTGGGGGTGTTGTGATCCTCGGTGGCGATGACCTGGTCCAGGTGACGGATCTTCCGGCCTGCCAGGCGCAGTCCCTCGAAAGCCTGTGGACTGGTCACCTCGTGCATAAGCTGCAGATCGATGTAGATCAGATCGGGCTCGCCTCCCTGGCCTTTTCTGACCAAATGATCGGCCCAGACCTTTTCCGCCATTGTGCGTCCCATATCGCCTCCTGAAAGTCTACGACCGGCTGGGTTACCAACCTCATCAGCACCCCGCCGGCCTCTTACCACCGAGTATGGAACTGCCCAACCGTTATGAGCTTTTGCATTTCATATACTGAGATGGCATAATTCAACCATGGACACACCTTCTATGAACGACGACGACAGATACCCCTCCGTAAACGACACAAACATGCATCAGGAGGAGATTCATTCGGGCGTCGGCGTTCTGGACAAGACGGTGCGAATTCTGGACACCTTGGAGACCGGACCCATGACCCTGGGTCAGCTGGTCAACGCCACCGGGCTGGCTCGACCCACAGCCCACCGACTGGCCATCGCCTTGGAGCGCCATCGCTTCGTGCTGCGGGACGCGCATGGCCGCTTTGTCCTGGGCTCCCGCTTCGCCGAACTGGCCGCTGCCGCCGGCGAGGATCGACTGCTGACCGCCTCGGGGCCCATTCTGCATACACTGCTCAACCGTTCGGGCGAGTCAGCCCAGATTTTCCGCCGCCAAGGCGAGGTTCGGGTCTGCATCGCTGCAGTGGAACGCGCCTCGGGCCTGCGCGACTCCATCCCCGTAGGTGCCCTGCTGTCCATGGAGGCCGGGTCGGCGGCACAGATTCTGCTGGCCTGGGAGGAACCTGAGCGCCTCCATCAGGGACTGCGACACGCCAAGTTCAACGCAGCGACCCTGGCCACGGTTCGCAAGCGCGGTTGGGCCGAGTCCATCAACGAGCGGGAAGAGGGCGTCTGCTCCATCTCGGCCCCCATCCGCAACGGATCCGGGCAGGTCATGGCCGCCATATCCATCTCAGGGCCGGTCAACCGCATGTCCACCACGCCGGGGAGGCGCTACGCCCCCTTGGTCATGGCCGCCGGCAAATATCTGACCGAAGCCCTGCTACGAGCCTCATCTCCCGCCCGTCGTAGGGTCTGAGCGGAATTCCTAACCCCTTGGCCCTGATCGCCGCCGGGTTGAGCCCCATGAGGCAATCAACCCGGCCAGGGCCGTCAGGCCGCCTGCCAAGACCCCGGGCCGACGCAGGAGGTTGACTGCGTCCCCGGTAGAGGTTGGCACGTGGCTCATGGCGAAGGTGTATACCTTGTGGGATCCTGGCCGCCCAACCAATTGCCCGAACTCCAGGAGCTGGGTACGAGGATGATGGGGATGGCGGATGTCGAACTCGAAGAGCCGTGCCGCCCGTTTGCCGGGCACCGGACCGTAGGAGCCGAATCCGCATGTGGGCGTGGCCCCCAGCGTCAGATCCCCGCCGCTGCGTCCGACGAAGCCATTGCGATGGTCATGCCCGGCGAAGAGGGCGAAGTAGCCCCGGTTCCGGGTCAGCAGGTCATACTCGCCGCTGTCCTCGTCCGGGCAGGAGACACCTTCGCCCAGGTAGGAGCCCGGGCAGGTGCGCGACTCGTCCAGGACGTAGCAACGGGAGTCGAAGCTTCGATAGCCCTGGACCGCATAGGCTGTGGTGGCCGGCACCGGCTTGAGCAGATCATAGAATTGGGGAATGGGCATGTGTTGGAAGACGATGGATCGGTTGCCTAGTAGCTCAGGAGCGGCCGCCAGAAAGTCCAGGGCCTGGGCCGAAGGTGAGCCATAGCCGCCTGTACGGGCATAGTCGCCAGAGTCCAGCAGGACCAGTCCCATGACCACCCCGTGACCGTCGCAATCCGCAACAGGCAGGGCGAAAGTGCCCGGGGCGCAGACAAAGGCCGTCTGAGAGGGCAGGGCCGATCCGATCAGCGCATGAACCCGATCAGGATGGGCGACCGTAGCCTCCGGGTTCAAGCAACCAGGCACCTCCCGATAGATGGCATCCATCTGATCGGTGTCCAGGCCGCACTGAAAGTCGTGGTTGCCATAGGTGACGACGAATGGAATCCCACGTTCAACCAGTGGGCCGGTGATCAGGCCAACGGTTCTGCGGACCAGGTCCTCGGTGTGCTTGATGTTCTGCCGACGTACACGCTCGGCATCCCTGCGACTCAGCTCCCTGTGGTCCGCATCAGCTTGACCATCCTGGGATTTGGCGGAGCGCTTCAGGGAGGCTCCTCCAAATCCCAGGGCACCGCCCATGCTCAGACCAGCCGAATAGATGCCATCCAGGGGGGTGCTCCAACGTCTCTTACGGAAGGTGCGCTCGTAGGCCGTGTCGTAACCGGCCACCTGGTTGCCCGAGAAGACCACCAGATCGGGCTTTGCTGCATCACAAGCCGCGGCTATCAGCCTGATTGTGTCCGGAGAGACCTTGGGTCCCTCCTGGACGTCGGCCAGCTGCAGAAGTCTGAACTTGCCCGAGTAGTGGAACTGAAGTCGCCCCAGCCGGGCCGAAACGGACAGCGGTCGATCGCGCTCTCCCTCGCCGCCTTGTGGGGAAGCCTGATCCGCGTGGTAATGCTGACTCATACATCTAGCCTACTTCACTCGGCTTCACCTCCAGGCCGATCTATGCAGCCCCCTTACGAAAGGAATCCAGGCCGACACCCTGATGTTAGCTTGACCACAATGGTTATGGCGACAGCCAGGACCGGGCCGGCAATCTTCAGGGCTGGCCCCGGTCTTGGTATATTGGATACGTTGCGGTTCTTAACGAGATAGAGGGAGCGTACCTCCATGACAGAAGGACAAGAGCTCCTGTTGCGCAAGGATCTTGAGCGGGTCGTTGATCGTCTACACCAGGAGCGTACCCATGTGGCTCCCTACCAGGATGATTACCGTCGACTGCTGGATAACCATGGCAAGATGATTCGCGCTGCCATGGTGGTCCTCTTTGCCCGGGCCGGATCACGGACCGGAGGGCGCCTGGACGACACCGTCATTACCGGTGCCGCCGCCATCGAGATGCTTCATCTGGCCACCTTGGTCCACGACGACGTCCTGGACAACGCCCCCATCCGCCGCAACAAGCCGACGGTCCACACCATCCGGGGCAACAAGGCCGCCATCTATCTGGGAGATCTGATCCTTTCGCGCTACATGGAGATCATGGCCTCCATCGCTCCTGACACAGCCTTTATCCGCGAGCAGGCCGGTACGGTCTGTGAGATCGTAGGCGGCGAGCTCTACCAGGAGTCGGACCGCCACCACACCCATATAACCATTGACGATTACGACCGGGCCATCTCGGGCAAGACCGCAGCCCTCTTCCGCCTGGCCTGCCTGACCGGAATCCGCCTTGATGGCCAGCCAACTGACCCGGCCTTGGAGCAGACCGCCAGAGACTTTGGCGGCAATCTGGGCATGGCCTTCCAGATCATCGACGACATCAACGATTTTGATCTGGATCGCGACACCGGCAAACCCAAGCTGGAGGATATTCGCGACGGAATCTACACCCTGCCGGTTCTGCTGGGGTTCCAGGAGGATGAGAACTTCAGAACCTTGGTCCAGCAGGACGATCCCGACCGGGTGGTCGACTACCTCAGAGCACACCCCCAGTTGATTGAGGGCAGTCGGCGAATTGCCAAGGACTACCTGCAACGGGCTGCGAGCGGTCTCGACGATTCCCCCATGCCTGAGGGCGTATGCAACTTGCTGCAGCGAATCGTGACCAAGCTGACCGCCCAGGTCTGACCGAATCGGCGCGAAGGAACCCACGCAGCATAACCAGAGCGAGTGTGAGCCCAGCCTGGTATCAGCCACGAACCGAACATCCGTCACATCTGTCACTTCATGCTCGTCATTGCTCCCTTCTCTTAAATCTCATCACCACTGGCTGCAACTGAATGGTGCTAATAGCAAACCCCGATGACAGCAAATCCCCCGTTCCGAACCATGCGGTCCGAAGCGGGGGATTTACCGAAGGGGAAGGAAGGGTTTGAGGTCAGTCGACCATCAGGCCAAGGCAACCCGAGCCGGTGCGCCATGAACCTTGGCAGGCTGCGGCCCATTGCCGTCATCCGGCTTGTAGAAGGGTCCCTGGTGCAGGGTCCTCCTGGTGTAGAAGATCATGACTCCGCCCAGAACCAGGAAGAGCAGGAAGTAGACAATGCAGGTGAAGAGCAGGTTCGGCACCGTGCTGGTGGGCGAAACTCCATCGGCAATAGTCTGGTAACCGTAAACCAGCCATGGATAGCGTCCAAGCTCAGTCACCAGCCAGCCACTGGTCGTCGCAGCAAAGGGGGCGAAGGTGAAAATACCCATAATCCAGAGCTTCCAGCGCGAGGTGAACAAGGTGTTCTTCTTCTTACGTGTGAACCAGAGCACCAATGCCGATATCAGGGCAAAGGCAAACCCGATCCCGACCATCAGACGGAAGACCCAGAATAGGGTGGTTACCGGCACGTAGTAGTTCATATCCTTGCCAAACTTGGCGTCGTACTTCTCGTGCAGCTCCTTGTTGACGGTGTTCATGCCCTTGACGGCGCCTGTCTTCTTGCCGTAAGCCAGCTGCGACATGGCTCCGGGAATCTCGACGGACCCCTCGATCTTATGGTCCTTTTCATTGATCAGAGCCACAGCATTCCAAGGGGCGGGATCACCGGTGTCCTCATAGATGCCCTCGGTGGCAGCCAGCTTCATAGGCTGATCAGTCACGATGTACTTGCCTTGCAAATCACCGTAGGTAATCACGCAGATGGAACCGATAAGCCCGAGCAGCGCAGCCAGACGGATGGACTTGGTAAACAAGGTGACCTTGGCCTGCTTCTCGGAGTCGGCCTCGACAGCGGCCACGGCCTGGCCCTTGTTTCCCATATGCATCCTCAGCAGGCTGAAGGCACTGCAACCCATGACCACGAAGGCTCCTGTGCAGACGGCGGCGAAGAAGACGTGGGGGAACTCAATCCACAGCTGGGGATTGGATACGACGTCACCAAAACTGCGCAGCCTCACATGACCGGTGGCCTGGTTAATCTCGAAACCAACCGGATGCTGCATGAAGCTGTTGGCAGCCAGAATCCAAATGGCCGACATGGAGGAACCAAGGAAGGTCAGCCAGATGAAGACCGCATGCACGGCCGGCTTGAACCTATTCCAAGTGAACATCCACACGCCGATGAAAGTTGATTCCAGGAAGAATGCCAGCAGAGCTTCGATGGCCAGGGGGGCTCCGAAGATGTCACCCATGAACCTGGAGTAGTTGGACCAGTTCATGCCGAACTGGAACTCCTGGATGATGCCGGTGACCACGCCGACTGCGAAGGAGAGCAGGAAGATCTTGGACCAGAACATGGTCATCTTCTTGTAGACATCCTTCTTGGTCACCACATAAATAGTCTCCATGATGGCGACCGCCAGGACCAGACCGATGGTCATAGGGACATAGAAGAAGTGGAATATCGTCGTCATGGCGAACTGGAATCTAGACAATCCCAATACAGTGAACATCGTTCCTCCCAATCTCTGCAGGGTTCGTCGGGCGCGGGTACACGGGTCGAATCCGGACGGATTCAGATATGACCAGGCTTGTGCCCACAAGAACCTTTCAGCTCTCCCCGACTTCGCGACCCGGTCGCTTCCACGGGCTCCGGTTTCCAAACCGTCCAGTCCATGAACCGACGGCGCACGGTTACTGGCCGGGAAGCCATCCGCCAGGATTGGCGACCCGGCAACCGTGCAAAATTCATTGCTCGGGAAACAGCCTGATGGTCATTCAACAGGGTTCCGTCCATCTGAATCTGACTGCTTCTTTAAGTATATCCCTTGACCGGTACCATTGTCCACGTCCGAGACGTCCATGCGATAAAGTTCACGGAAACGGGCGTTTTCGCGGTACAGATCGACCGGACGCCCCTGCATGGCGATATGCCCGTCCTGCATAAAGACGACCTGGTCGGCCTCCTCCAGCCCCTGCAGGTGGTGGGTCACCCAAAGAAGAGTGCGATTCTGGCTGACCTTGAAGATCATGGCCATGAGCCGCCGCTCAGTTATGGGATCCAGACCGATGGTGGGCTCGTCCAGAAGGATGATCGGGGTGCGCTTGAGCACAATCCTGGCCAGGGCCAGACGCTGGCGCTGTCCGCCTGAAAGTCGGCCACCGGCCTCATCCACCGGCGTGTCGATTCCCTGGGGCATGTCATCCACGACCTGATCCAGCTGTACAGCCTTCAAGGCCTGGCGAACCTGATCATCATCGGCCTGAGGGGCGCCCAGACGCACATTGGAGGCGATGGTGGTGTTGAAGAGGAAGGCCTGCTGATTCAGGTAGCCAAAGAGTTCAGGACGCTGATCCTGCAAGGCATCGACCGGTATTCCATTGATCAGGATGCGGCCACTGGTGGGGCGCAGATCGCCAAGGAGCAGCTGAAGAACCGTCGTTTTGCCCTCCCCGCTGGGACCGAGCAGAGCCACCCGCTGCCCACCATCTATCCGCAGGCAAAAGTCGTCCAGCAACAGGGGGTCATCAGGGCCGTAGGAGAAGCTGACATGATCGAAGACAATTGACTTGATCGGACCCTCCAGCTTGGTCTGGGGACTTGGCGCAATCTGCCGGGATTCGACCCGCTCGGTCAAATCATTCAGATGGTCCAGCGAATCAGTATAGAGGGGGACCTCAGCCACGGCCTGGGAGACCACGATGAAGCAGTCGACCAGCGGGAACACCGCCAGCACTACGGCGGCTGCAAAGTCCGCAATGGAGGTGGAGCTGGTCATACGCAGATCCGCTCCAACGATCAGAGCCACCACCATGAGGGCGAAAATCATCTGGATGCCACAGTTGCGCCAGCGTTCAAACCGCTTCTGCTCTCTACGACCGGTGGCGATGTCGTTGAAGTCGCCAGACGCCGTATCCACGAAGCGCCGCCGACGGCGGGTAATCACCCAATCCCCCAGGCCCATGTAGCTCTCGGTCACTGCAGTGTACTGGTCCTGCCGCCGTGCCTTCTCCCTGTCGTAACGCCCGTCTGAATAAGCCAGTGAGACCAGCGGGACCAGAATCAGAATCAAAGCGAAAAGCAGGAAGAGCAGGAGCGAGGTCAGCCAGGAGAAGACGCCTACGGCGATGGTGACCACCACCCACATCATGTAGGCCACGACCGTGGGGAAGATGGTGCGCAGGTAGAAGTTCTCCAAGTGGTCCAGATCGTCCGAGAGCATGCCCAGGACCGTGCCCGTACGCTCATGTTCATTCAGGAAAGCTGCGTCCTTGGAAAGGGTACGGTAAAGCTGAACCCGTAGCTTGGAAACCACCCGGAGCACCCAGTCATGGCTCTTGATGCGCTCCAGGTACTTGAATGTGGGCCGTCCAATGCCGAAGGCTCTGGTCAGGACCACCGGCACGTACACGGCGAAGATGTTAAAGGGGTGGCGGGCTGACCTGCTGATCAGGAAGCCTGATGTAAACATCAGTCCGGCCGCGCACACGAAGGTGATGGTTCCCAGGAAGAAGATCAGGGCAAGCAACCCCTTGTTCTGACGTAGGTAGGGCCAGAACCAATGATCCCGGTGCCAGATATGCACATAGCCCGACAGCCCGCGGCCGCGGCGGGAGGTCTTCGACGATCCCGTGCCTTCTCTTCCGGCGGTTTCAGTCCTGCTGATAGTCGGCAATCTGGTTCCCTCCCATCTCATCAATCAGCGCATCCAAGGGTCCACCTTGACCAATCAGCTCGTGCGGATCACCCTGGGCCACAATTCGTCCATGCTCCAGCATGATCACCCAATCCATGTTGGCCAGCCAGTGCAGCCTGTGGGTGGCCAGGACGACCAGGTGCCCGTCCATGATGGGCAGCAGGGTCTGCTTCAGGTCGTATTCGGTCTCGATGTCCAAGTGGGCTGTGGGCTCGTCAAAGAACAGAATCTCGCGCGAGGGGTCCAGGATGCCCCTGGCCAGGGCGATTCGTTGAGCCTGACCCCCACTGATGCCGCGGTTGCCCTCTCCGATTTGGGTGGCCAGACCGTCGGGCAACGTTTTCAGCCAGTCGGTCAGTCCAGCTCGGTCAGCTGCGCGGGCCACTTGGGCATCGTCTGCCTCCTGATTGTAAAAGCGGATGTTGTCGGACACAGTGCCATGGAAGATGAAGGGGTTCTGCGGAATGTAGCTGATGTGCCGCTGCCAGGCAGCCACGTTGCAGTGCTCCAGCTGATGACCATCCAGGTCGATGGTGCCTGCCTTGGGCTGGTCAAAACCGGCCAGCAGATCCATCAGCGTGGACTTGCCGGCTCCGGAACGACCGACAATGGCCACCTTGGAAAAACCGTGCAGGTTGAAATCCAGACCGTTCAGGGCCAAAGGCTGTTCCTCCGAAGTACCGTCGGACCCCCTGATCTGTGAATCCGCAGCAGTTTCGACTGTAGTTCCATGCGGTGTCTTGGAGCCGGACTCTACCGAGGCCGATCCCCCGTCACGGTCATGTGCCTTGACTGCCTTGCGCTTGCGGCTCTTCTTGCTGGTCTTTTGGCTTTCGGACTTGGCCATGGCATCCATTTGCGCCCCGGCTGAAGCATTGCTCTCTACCGGCTTGGGACCAGGATAGGCGAAGTCGATTCCTTCCAGGCGCAGGTGGCTGTCCTCCTTCCATCCGGACCAATCCAGTTCCTCCAAGCGCTTGGGCTCTGGCTGGGCCAGCATATCCGCAATGTCGTCCAAGGCGTTCTTGCCGTTCAGCGTGGCGTGGAAATCATCGCCAAACTGGCGGATGGGCATGAAGTACTCAGGAGCCAAAATGAGGGCCAAAAGGGCTGGAAAGAGCTCCACCTTGGCATTGATCAGGTTGTTGCCCAAAAAGACGGCCATGATGGCGATGGCCAGGGTGGCGAAGAAGTCCAGAGCAAAGGTGGAGGTCATTGCCACCCGGATAACGCTCATGGTCCTCTTACGGAAGCGGTCCGAGACCGAGTAGATCTCGTCCTCGTACTCCTTGTCAATCCCCAGCATCTTCAGGGTTGGCAGACCCAGGACCGTATCCATGAACCTGGTGTTGAGCTTGCGGAATTGTGCATACTGCCGACTGGAGCGATCCCTGGCTGCCAGGCCCAGGATGACCATGAAGAAAATGAGCAGGGGCAGCATGAGCAGGAGGATGAGCCCGGAACCTGCATCCTGGGTCCAGACCACCACCAGGACGATCAGGGGAATGAAGATGAGATCCATCATCTTTGGTAGGACCGTCAGCACGTAGGTACGTACCTGATCGAGTCCATCCACCAGCATGGTGACGGCCGAGCCCGTGCCTCGCCGCGCCAGAGCCGACGGCCCCAGTGAGAAGACCTTGTCCTGAATACGAGGCCGCAACTCGGCTACGATGGCATCGGCACGGTCGGTGGCAACACGATCCTTGGCCACGTCGCAGAGCTGTCGACAGGTGTAGGCAGCCAGGAAAATCAGCACCGGCACCACCAACACCTTGAGGTCCTTAAGGCGCCAGATACGCACCAGGGCAAGGGTCAACCCATAGGCCTGAACCACCACACCTATTCCCTGGATCAGGGACAGGGCAGCCAGCAGGCCCAAGGTGGACCGGACTCCGTCGAAACGGAAGAGATTTTTGTCAATCAATGCATTATCCTCCGGATGCGCTCCGGTCCTGCCAGCACTGCCCCCCTGCCTCCTTTAACTTTCAGACGGTCTCAGCCACTGTAGCCGAGGGGGTCACAGGCGAGGTCAGATGGCCACCATCAGTGTCCAGCCGCTTGCGCTGGATGAAGTAGCTCCAGATGAAGTAGGCCAGCATGATGGGCAGGAAGATGCAAAGCACCACGGTCATGATCTTCATAGTCAACGGTGAGGCCGAGGCATCCTGAATCAGCAGGTTATGAGCCGGATCATCGGCAATCATCACGCGCGGGAAGAGCCCGTTGAAGATAAAGGCGATGATGGCCATCAAGGTGATGCCCGAGCAAGTGAAGGCATAGCCACCGTGCTTCTTGAAGACGGCAACGTGGCCTCCGATAACCGATGCCAGGATGATTACGGTGATCAGCCAAGTGGACAGCGGACGTGCCCTGTAAAAGTCGGTGTTGAAGATGGCCAGGAGCACGAAGACGACCAGGGCCGGATATGCAATCCAGTAGGCTTTCTCGCTGACGTTGAGCATGCGGCGGGAATCCATGACGCCCAGCTTCAAGCTCAGGAAGTGCAAGCCATGAACGAAGCTGAAGAAGACAACAGCAATGCCACCGACCACGGACAGCCAGTTGAACACGTCGAAGAACCCAGGCCAGGCATCGCCGTTCTTATCCATGGGGATGCCCTGGATCAGACTGGTCAGCATCATGCCCAGGAAGAAGGGCGCAAAGAGCGAACCGATGAAGTTGGCCCACTGCCAGACACCGCGCTCACGGCTGGTCAGCGCATGGGAGGCGAACTCGAATGAGACACCACGCAGAATCAGAGCGACCAGCACCAGGAAGAGCAGGAGGTAATACCCCGAGAAGAGGGAGGCGTACCAGAGCGGGAAAGCCGCGAACATAGCACCGCCAGCAGTGATCAGCCAGACCTCGTTGCCATCCCAGTGGGGGCCGATGGCCCTCATGAAGGTGGCACGCTCATCACCGTCACGGGCCACGAACCTGGTGGCCATGCCGACGCCGAAGTCGAACCCTTCAAGCAGAAGGAATCCCGCAAAAAGCAGGCCGATGACAAAGAACCACAAACCTTGTAGAAAACTCATGCTAATGCCACTCTCCTCTCGCTCCTGCCGATCCGCGCACGGGCACGGGGGCCTCCACCATCCCGACGGAGGCCACAGTCGGCCGTGGTTTCCGCCGGAATGAGGAGGAGCAGGAGGTAGTCAATGATGTCGATGAACGCAGGACCAATGGCCATCGTCGTCCGGAACGATCCAATCCGAGGATGGAAATGGACGAACATGCCCCACATCCTCATGACCTGAATCATGTTCGTCCTCCTCTCCCTCATCGCCTAGCCCCTTGCGTCCTTGAGACGCTGGTTCAGTTACTCTCCAACATGGTACGCACGTCGGCCAACTCCAGGACCGACCGCTCATTCACGATCCACTTCAGGACCGAGACCACCTTGCCCTTGAGCTTCAGCGTGCCCATACGGTCGATTTCGGCGACCCCAGCATGGGGACCGAGAGAGCACACGGTCCCTAGGCTTCGGAAGGTGAACCGCTGAGGCTCCTGCCCCCGCATTCTGGCGAGGACGTTTGCAGCCGCGGTATCAGCCTGGGCCATCGAAATCTGTGCAGTGGTTGGGTAGAGCCGACCCGATTCGGGGTCGGGAACGGCACTGACATCACCCACCAGGAACTCCTCTGGATGCTGCTCGACCGACAGGTCATCCCTGACCACTACACGGTTACGCTTTTGATTATACCCGGAATCGGCAATAACGTGGCTACCACGCACACCCGTAGTCCAAATGATCGTATGAGCCTTGAACTCTTGGTCATTGGATACCACGGCATCCTGCTTGACCTCGGTGATTGGGGTCGAGGTGTGGAAGTTGACTCCCCGCTTGCGCAGGTAATCCACAGCCCAGTCGACCAGGTCCTTGCTGAACATGGGCAGGATCTTGGGCGAGGCCTCTATGCAGTCCACCTTGACCTGATCCATGGGGAAGCCCAGGCGTTTCGAGAGCTGGGGCAGACGGTAGACCAGCTCGCCCAGGTACTCGATGCTGGTAAAACCTGCTCCACAGACCACAATGCTCAGATCCAGCGGATCGTGGCTGGTCTGGTAGCGGGCCAGCGTCTGTTCCAACTTCTTGCGGGCCGCCAGGGCGGTGTCCACGTCAACGAGCGGCCATCCGTACTCATCGGCACCCTTGATGCCGAAGGTCTCGGACTCGAAGCCCAGGGCGTTGATCAGGTAATCATAGGACAGAGGATCGTGATGCTCCAGGCTGACCCGGCGGTTGTCCTGATCGATGCCGACCACCTTGTCGACAATCAGCTCCACCGAATCGGGCAGGGACTTGCGCAGGTCGAAGACCACGTCCGCCGGCTCCTTGGTTCCCGCCGCCACCTGGTGCAGCTGGGTGGACTCGTAGTGGTACTCGTTCTTATTGACCAGGACTATATGGGCATCAGTCTTTGCGTGAGCCAGCTTCTTGACCACGCGAAGACCCGCATAACCAGCTCCCAACACCATGATTGTCGTCATAATCACACACCTTTACCGAAAAAATCGTACAATGATTCATATACCGGGTGATGTTGCCCGATCAGCCGATGATTGGGTTCATCACTCAAGCTTCTATGCTCAACGTATCAGATTCCATCACCGGAAACTCTGACATAACAGTCTGCCGGGCCTCCTCTTTTTGTTTGCTTGCTCACACCGTGAACAACTCTGGTGGACGCCTCCGTCCGCCGCTTTGCAGACTAGAAGCATTCCTAGAATCCATGGTAATGCGTAAACAAGAAGAGCGAAACACCGTGTCGGCGTTCCGCTCCTTGGGACTCCATGTCTCTATCGCTGGGGTACCTGGACTCGAACCAAGAATGGATGAACCAGAATCACCTGTGTTGCCAATTACACCATACCCCAATTGGCTGTGCGACAACCGCTTGGACGATTGCCACATGTCGTACCCCCGACCGGATTTGGACCGGTGTTGGCGCCGTGAGAGGGCGTAGTCCTAGACCGCTAGACGACGGGGGCTTCACTTTTCGCCGCGTACGAACCCGGTTCAACAGGTCAGTAGCACAACAAAAAAGAAATATACCCGCTCAGAGGTTTTGGCGCAAGTTGGCCATCCTTCGGAGTGTTGTTCTCTTGCCCAGGATCTCCAAAGACTCGAACAGGGGCGGCGAGACGCGCCTTCCCGAGACCGCCACCCTGACTGGCCCGAAGGCAAGACGGGGCTTATAGCCACCCTCATCCACCAGTGCCTGAGTGAGCAGGCCGTGCAGGTGATCGGTCTTCCAGTCCTGCTCGGGCACATCCTGCAGGGCGGCAATAGCCAGGTCCAGAACCTGCCCAGCCGAGTCCTTGAGCTGTTTGCGGGCATCCGGCTCGGGTTCCAGGTACTCCTCCTGGCTGAGCAGACTGCCCACCATGCCGGAGACTTCGCCCAGCAGACGTACGCGAGGCTGGACCAGGGGGGCGGCGGCACTCAGAATTCGCTGCTCCTGATCGCTCAGATCCTGCCAACGCTCGGCACTCACCAGCCCGTCACGCTTGAGGTAGGGCAGGGAGCGATTCAGGAAGTCCTGCGGCTCCAGCATACGGATGTGCTCGGCGTTGATGGCCACGGCCTTGTCGATGTCGAAGTGGGCCGGATTGGCCTTGACATCGCGGATGTCGAAGTGCTCAACCATCTCATCCATGGAGAAGACATCCCGGTCTGGGCCGATGGACCAACCCAGCAGAGCCAGATAGTTGAGCAGACCTTCGGGAATGAAGCCGTGCTCCCGGTGCAGGAAGAGGTTGGACTCAGGGTCACGCTTGGACAGCTTCTTCTTGCCCTGGCCCATGACGTAGGGCAGGTGCCCGAACAGGGGCATGGCCCGGGCTATGCCCAGCTTTATAAGGTACCGATAGAGGACAATCTGCCGGGGGGTGGAACTGAGCAGATCCTCGCCGCGCAGGACCACATTGATGCGCATCAAGGCATCATCGACCGGATTAGTCAGAGTGTAAAGGGGGTCGCCATTGGGTCGCACAATCACGTAGTCGGGCACAGACCCGGCCTTGAACTCGATATGCCCGCGAATCAGGTCGTCAAAGGCGATGTCCTCGTCTGGCATGCGGATGCGCAGGGCAGGACGGCGACCCTGATCACGAAAGGCCTGACGCTGCTCCTCGCTCAGGTCGCGGTCGTAGCCGTCATAGCCGAAAGCGGCAGGACGGCCGGCGGCCAGGTTGCGCGCTTTGATCTCATCGGCGGTGGAGTAGGACTCGTAGGCGTAGCCGGCATCCAGCAGCTGCCGGGCTACATCGCGGTAGATGTCTCCGCGTTCGGACTGCCGGTAGGGGCCATCCGGGCCGCCGACCTCCACGCCCTCGTCCCAGTCCAGCCCTAGCCACCTGAGCGCCTCCAGGATCTGCCGGTAGCTCTCCTCGCTGTCGCGCTGAGCATCGGTATCCTCAATGCGGAAGACGAAGGTGCCATGCGAGTGGCGGGCCTGTGCCCAGTTGAAGAGTGCGGTTCGGACCATGCCCACATGCGGGGTGCCGGTCGGCGAAGGGCAGAAGCGGACCCTCAGATCCTTGGGCAGGTCGGGTTTAGCGTCGTGATCATGCTCATCAGTCATGACATCCATTGTGCCCCGGCAAGGCGACGTAGACCAATCCAGCGCAGGAGCCGGTATCAGCCCCGCTGCTGCTCCTGCTGACGGTCCTTGCTGTAGGTCTCCGGAATAAACCTGGTCTGGTCGTGCAGCTTGGACCAGATGACCACCTGGCCCTGCTCCAAGGAACTCGGCACATCGATGATCCGCTGGTTGTCCGAGCCTCGGAACTGGAGCAGGCTGTTCTTCCGATTCTCCAAGTAGCGTCCGTCCACCAGCACGTCAAGGTAAGAGATCAGTTGGGCCTTGTCAGGAGTCTCCCCCGGCCGGTTCAGCTCCTCCCAGGTGTAGCCGGTCCAGCACCAGATGTCCTTCTCATGGCCGAACTCACGCCGGATCCGCTCCGAAAGGCCGAGCAGCATGGGGGTGTTGAGCAAAGGCTCCCCGCCCAAGTAGGTGATGCCCTGCACATAGGACAGCGACAGGTCCTTGATGATGCGGTCCTCAAGCTGCTGGGTATAGGGGTGTCCGGCGCCGAAGTCCCAGATGGAGGCGTTGTAGCACCCCTGGCAGCGGAAGGGGCAGCCGCTGACGTAGAGGGAGCAGCGAATCCCCTCGCCGTCGGTCATGACCAGACGCTTGTAATCCGCCACGATTCCCCGACTGAGCCGGCGGCCGTCCCACTGGCCGGCCTTGGGATTGTTGGTCAGCGCAGAAGGAACCCCCGGACCGCGCCCCCGCTCATCAGCAGCGAAGTCACGGTGGCCACCTGTCTTTCTCATGGCTCCCTGTTTGTCCGTCATCTGGTCCTCCTCATGACAATGGCGGGCCGCAAACTACCCGACCCGCCACTAACTGCGTCTATTCAGAGCCTATTCGGCCTTGTCGTCGAACCACTCCTTGGTGGATCCGTCCTTGAGGACCACGTGGCCGGTCTCACCCTCCATGTGCTTGACGCGGTGGGCAATCTCCTCGTGTCTGCCGTGAACCATAGGCCGTTGGACCGGATTGCCCAGGTAACCGCAGGTACGCTTGGTCACGTTGCACTTGTCAGGGTCGTCATTGCCGCATTCGGGGCACTTGAAGCCCTCCTCGGTGGGCTCGAAGTCACCCTCGTAGCCACAGACGAAGCAGTGGTCGATGGGCGTGTTGGTGCCCAAGTAGCCGATGCCGATGTCGTAGGCATAGTCCCAGACAGCCTCCAGAGCCTTGGGGTTCTGTTGCATGGATGGGAACTCGCAGTAGTTGATGAATCCGCCCGAGGCCAGGTAGGGGAAGTCCCGCTCGTAGCTGAGCTTCTCCATGGGCGTGGGCCGCAGCCAGACCGGATAGTGGAAGCTGTTGGTGTAGAAGTCGTGGTCTGTGACGCCGTCGACTACGCCGAACTTCTCCTTGTCCATCCGGGCGAAGCGGTCAGTCAGCGACTCGGCCGGGGTGGAGTAGACCGAGTAGTGGTATCCCTCGGCCTTCTCCCACTGCTTGCAGAGCTGATTCATCCGGCGCACGATGCTCAGGGCGAATTCCTTGCCCTCCGGATCCCAGGAGTGGTCCTTCATCCAGTCCTTGCCGTAAAAGACGCTGGTGGCCTCGTAGAGACCGATATAGCCCAGCGAAACGGTGGCGCGGCTGTTGCGGAAGAGGGTGTCTACACTGTCGGTCGGCTTCAGCCTGCCAAAGGCGCCGTACTGGTAGAGGGTGGGGGCGTTGATGGGCGTGGCTTGCTTGCAGCGCATGATGCGGAACTGCAGGGCGTGGTGGGCCACCTCCATGCGCTGGTCGAATATCTTCCAGAAGCGATCCTTGTCGCCACGGGACTCAAGAGCAATACGGGGGATGTTGACGGTGACGACGCCCAGGTTCATGCGGCCGTCCTCCTCGTCCTCGCCCGTCTCGGGGTTGGTCCAGGCCTGCAGGAAGGAACGGCAACCCATGGGAGCCTTGAAGGAGCCGGTGATCTTGATCAGGTTCTCGTAGAAGACCACGTCAGGGTACATGCGCTTGGTCGAGCACTCCAGTGCCAGCTGCTTCATGTCGTAGTTGGGATCGCCCTCGTCCGCATTCAGACCGTGCTTGATGGTGAAGACCAGCTTGGGGAAGATGGCGGTGTGACGGTCCTTGCCCAGTCCACGGATACGGATCAGGAAGATGGCACGCTGAATCTCCCGGGCGAACCAGGAGGTGCCCAGGCCGAAGCCCACGGTGACAAAGGGGGTCTGACCATTGGAGACACGGTTGGAGTTGATCTGGTACTCCATGGTCTGCATGGCATCGTAGATGTTCTTGCGGGTCAGGATCTTGGCATAGACCTGACGCAACCGAACAATCTGCGGAGCGTCCAGATCGAAGGGGGCATCCTCACCAATGGGGGCACGATCATCCAGGTGGAGCCAGTCAGCCTCCCGAGCCTTGAGGCCGCGGACGACATCCTTGGCCACGTCGATGGGCTCCTCGTCCGGCAGGACGGCCTCAGCCATGGAATAGTTCTTCTTGTAGTCCAGTCGCGCATACTTGTCCAGCATCTCATCGCAGCGGTTGACCGTCTGGCCGCCGTACTGAGAGCCGGCGATGTCCTTGATGATCTGGGTGATCTGCGTAGCGGCCGTGCCGATGGACTTGGGCGAGTCCATCATGGCGTTGCCCAGCTCGAAGCCGTGGGCCAGCATGTCGCCGAAGTCAGGCAGGGAGCAGTTGGTCTCGGCCGTAAAGGGCGAGTAGTCCGCGTCGTGGAAGTGGATGTCACCCTTCATATGGGCATTGGAAACATCCTTGGGCAGCATGGCGAAGGCCGAAGCCTTGGAGACCGCGCCGGCCAGCAGATCACGCTGAGTGGCGTAGACGTTGGCATCCTTGTTGGCGTTCTCACGCACCAGGGTTTCGTCCTTGCTGGTCAGACGGTGAACAGCCTCGTTGACATCAGTGGCCTTGGCTCGCTGAATGTCACGGTCAAGGCGGTAGGAAGTATAGGAGCGAGCGATCTCGTAGAGATGGGCATTGACCAGCGCGTGCTCGACCAGGGTCTGGATGTCCTCGATCTTGACTGGATTGGTGTAGCGATCGGTGATCTCGGATTGGACGGTCAGGGCCATACCACGGATCTGCTGGCGATCCTCGGGGCTGACCTCATGCTTGACATCCTTGAAGGCAGCTTCGATGGCGTTCATGATGTTGACGGGATCAAAATCGACGATCCGGCCGTCGCGCTTCTCGACCAGAATGCCATCGACAGCATCGCGATCCGAAATGCCACGCTCCTTCACGCTATCGGTCATGACCTCAGTATCCATCGTCACTCCTCATACGGTTCATAAGGTTGTTCATGTGCAGTTGCTTTGGCGTTCCCAAATTCCATGCTGGGAACGGCGAATCACATGGATGTCATTATTGATGACAAGACTCACTCTATCACGTCGTGACCACCATATGTAGTGCCCGAGGATGATTCGTTTCCTACATCTAGTTATTCCCGTGTTTTGTGAACTGAGTCACAAATAGCGGGGTCTGGACAAGGGCGGCAAATGGCCGAAAGGCTATTGAAGGTCATTGACAGGCACGACACAGCCGCCCGACACTCCGCACAGTATGCACTTCTTTTGTCGAGACCACGCTACAAGGCATAGGTCATCTCCACTCCAGCTTGCATCTGCACAGATGCAGAAAGGCGGCCCTGACCAAAATGGTCAGAGTCGCCAGCGAAACCCAACGCTTAGACTGCTTGGGGCTGGATGTTCGTCACCATTCCATCGTAAGAGCTGACAAACCCCTCTCTGACGGCGGCCTCCTGCATCTGCTCATAACTGGCATTGCCGTGATGAGAGAAATGGTTGCACACGAACATAGTGTGCGAATCGGCCAGTCCCATCTTCACCATGCGATCCCTGACTCGCAGATTGTCAGAAAAGTTCATGTGGACGTCGGAGCTGAAATCAGTCAGCCCATGGGTGCAATCCAGGGAAACGTAGTCGTATTTAAGCCCAGCTTTGGCCAAGTCCTTCCAGGTCGATTCATAGAAGTAGGCCGTATCATGCGCATACAGCAGACCAACTTGACCGTCTGTCAGTCCGTAGAAGAGACAATCGCCGAAATGATGGCCATGCTTGGCTTCAAAAGCGTATACCGTGTAGGTCCTGCCATTCCCAGCCGTCACAGTGACACTGTCACCAGGATGAAGTGCATGATACGTTAACTTGTCGTAATCGTAATGCTCCTCCAGGAAGAAAGCCCGCTCGTAAAAGCCTTTGACTGTTTCAGAGCCATAGACATCCATGTGGGTGGGATTGTCATCAGCATACGAATCCATGCGATAAGCCAGATCCTCACCGTAAAAATGATCAGAGTGCCAGTGAGTGATGAAGAGCTGGGTAATTGCCGGCAGATCAAAGTTGTCATTATTAATAAAATGACAATAAGCATCACCAGGGAAATCAAGCAGGAGTGCATCGTCAACCAGAGCCTGGGACTGGGTACGAATTTCCTTGCCTCCGATGCGTCTGGCCTGCTTACATAGATCACACATGCAGAAAATGCCAGGGATTCTCTCGGCTGCAGCTGTTCCTAGGTGTTCAAATTTCATAATTGTTCATACTCCTTTGTGATGGATGGAAATCTTCATGCCTGGGCAGACACGTCATGCGACTCGGCATAGCGTTTGCGAAGTATGACCCTGTTGCCAACCAGGCAGACCAGAATCCCCAAAACACTGAAGATCGCCAGCATGCCAAAGATCAGGTTATATGCCTTTTGGGTGTCGAAATTGTCGATGATGGCTCCAAAGAGCATGTAAGCAAAGAACGAGGGGCAATACCCGATGAAGGAGGCAATGGACATGGCGGTGGCCGAAATCTCTGAATCTACCCCGTACTCACCTATGGGTGCATAGTAGACAGCGCGCAAAGCCACACAGATGAAAGTCACGAGGCAGCAGAGGACAACCACAGGGATCATCCATCCCGAGCTTCGGGGCGTGAAGATGACCGATATGCTGATGACACAAACGATGACATAGAGCAGCGCCATCCACTGGGGGGTTGTCTTAAACCTCTTTGTGGCTAGCACACCCGACAAAGCCGCCGCGATCAGACCCATAAGCCCGGAATTGACTATGCCGAAAAGACCCGCAGCCGCATCAGACAGTTTGAATGATGCCTGGACGAAAGGAAGAAAGTAAGTGTTGGCAGCCACATAGATCAAATAAGTGGCAGCCGCACCGAAGCCTGTAGTCCACACTATCGGTAGTTTCATAGCCCGCAGGACCATCGCAGCCCCGTTGTTTTTGGGGGCCTTGCCCTTGACTGCGCCAGCCTGTTCATGCAGGAAGTCCTTGGGAATAAACCGAAGCACGACGAAAGAGTAGAGCATCATGCACACCGGGTAGGTGCACATAGCGATGCGAGCGCCGAAGATCTGCGAGCCCCCGAGCGTGAACAATCCTAAGGTGCAGGCATTAAGCACCAGTCCGATGGCGGATCGTATACATTCCTGAGTGCTGAAAGCGGCAGCCTGCGTCCGCTCCGTGGCCAAACTCTTAGTCGACTTCTGAATTGTTGGCCAATAGATGGCGTCGCCGAAAAAGCCAAAGGCCGCGAAAGCCAGTATCAGGAACCAGTATGGCAGATGAGGCACTAGGCCCAGAATGAGGGCGAATATTCCATAACCCCACAGATCCACGGCGATGAGCTTGCGGATAGGCAACAAATCCTGCAACCAGCCCAACAGGGCGTAACCGAATATCTGCACGAAGCCTATGAGACCCAGCAAAAATCCAAGCTGGGCATTAGATACCCCTAGAGCTTGGCGAAAGGGTTCGTAAATTACACTTTTGATGCTGGAAAACCAATAGATACAGGTGGATAAGGTAATGACTATGAAAATACCAAACTGTTTTCGAGACATACCCAAGTAGTCCAAGAGCCACTTCATTACCAATCTCCTTATAGGGTTGATGGTGCTTCAACGCACCCGGGCGAAACCGCCCACCCACGTAAGAGCGACTCTGCTTCGAATCACTCAATTCCGTGGAGTCGTGAACCCTTTTAGTTCACAGGGCAAAAAGCTACCCCCCCCCCGACCACGGCACGGTCCGGCGATAACTGAACAGTAGGGTTTTATAAACGACCAGAAGAAAACGTATGAACGCAATAGATTACTAGGCCAGCAAACCCCTCGGCACGAATAGAGTTTGGGTGCGCAGACGGCGATCCACGCTCATGCCTTCCGGAGCCTGCCGCCCCGACTCGATCATGGACAGGAGCATGTCAACGCCCTGGCGACCCATGCGATCCACCTGCTGGGAGATGACCGAAACCTGGGGACTGATCAGTTGAAAGACCTCCAGGTCGTCGAAGGAGACCAGGGGCACACGCGAACGCAAATCGCCCTCCCACTCCATGGCGACAGCCTTGATGGCATCGGCCGAGTATCCGAAGATGACCGCGTCCACCCCTCGGCCGAGCAGGCGGCGCATGGTCGCGGCTGCCCGTGGACGGTCCTCAAACCCTTGGCGGACCACCAACCCCGTCAACCCCTGACGGGCATCCACGCCGTCCAGGAAAGCCTGCTCGCGCTCGCGGAAGGTGTAGGAGCGACTCTCTGGGCCCGGAACGAAGGCCACTCGTCTGCTTCCCCTGGCTGCAAGAGCGTCCAGGGCTGCCTCCAAGCCGGGCACAGGGTCGGAATCCACCAGAGGGACACCGGGCAGGGTCCGATCCGGACGATCCACGAAAACAACGGGGAATTCTCGCGCCAGCATGGTGCGCAGCATGGGCGACGTAGGCCCGTCAGGCACGACCAGCACACCGTCCATATGCCGAGACAGAAGGATGCGGTAATAGTCCTCCTGCCTGCTGGCCTGGCAAGAGGACACGCCGATCAGGGGCGCGTAACCTGCCGAGTAGAGCTGGTCCTGGACGGCGTAGACCAACTCGGAGAAATAAGGGTTGCGGATGTCGGGGACCAGCAGACCTACGGCATGCGAGCGCGAGGATCGCATGGAACGGGCTCGGCTGTCGGGGATGTATCCCAGCTCCATGGCAGCCCTGCGAACCCTGTCCTTGGTAGGCGGAGAGATACGCCCCTTGTCATTGAGCGCCTGGGAGACCGTGGATACGGACATACCCGCCTGCTTGGCCACATCACTGATGGTCACCGACATGGGAACCCTCCGTCGAACCCTACCGAAATCGGTTGTCTTGCTCCGGACGAGACCGACAGCGGTCGGCCCGCACGGACCTCTCGTGAGTCTCCAGTATAAGGGCAAATGATGCAACCTTTCATCACGGCGAGGCAGGCCCGGCTGGGTTGGGCTAGAGTGGTCTTGTTCGCGCGGCTGGTGGCAGCAGCCGTAGCACACATCGCAGAATTCCATCGGTCAAGACCGTATCGGATCGTCGCGCGGGCTCCTCACCTTCCCGTAGCGGCCCCGATGCGGATGGGCACCAGAGGTGCCGGAGAGGCAAGGTGACAGTGATGAGCATGTCGGAGAAGAGTGGCTTCAGGAGACTTCCCGGCCACAAACTGATCGTACGGGCCCTCGCTCTGACAGCGGCGCTCTGTATGGCAGCTACGAGCGCAGCCTGCGGGGCCAGAGGGGCAGACAACAAGGCCGATGACGGCTCCAAGCTCTCCTTCATGCTGGACTGGACACCCAACACCAATCATGTGGGAATCTACGTGGCCCGGCACCTGGGGTACTTCGACAAGGCCGGCCTGAAGCTGACCATCCTGCCGACCGCCCAGGCAGGAGCCGAGACCTCCGTTCAGAACGGAGTCGCCGACGTAGGCTTCTCCAAGCTGAGCAACCTGGCCACCTTCAACTCCCAGGGAGCCGACCTGCGGCAGGTCTTCAACATAGGCCAGCATTCCGTGGCGCGCTGGTGCTCGTTGGCTTCGCGCACCGACATCCAGACCCCCAAGGACTTCGACGGCAAGACCTTCGTCAGCTTCGGCTCGGCCGAGCAGACGGCTGTAGTCAAGCAGATGATCCGCTATGCAGGTGGCAAGGGCGACTTCAAGCGGGTGACCAGCGGCACCAACACCTTCGCCACCCTGACCAGCGGCAAGGGAGACTTTGCCGGGTTCTACGCCAACTGGGAGGGCGTGGAGAGCGAGCTCAAGGGCCCGGCACTGCACTGCTTCACCCAGGCCGACTGGGGGGTGCCCGGCAACCCCGACCAGCTGGGCTTCGTGGTCAAGAACTCCTGGCTACAGCAGGCCGGCCACCGTCGCGCCCTGACGGCTTTCGTCAAGGCCTGCCTGAAGGGATACAACTACGCCCTGAGCCATCCCGACCAGGCGGCGGACATCCTGGTCAAGGAGACCAAGGGATCGGCCATCGACCCAACCCTGGCCAAGCGCTCCATGGAAAGCATCGTCAAGGAGGGGTACTGGGTTGACAGCCCGGATCAAAGAAGCATCACCGGACTGATCAACGTCAAGGATGCCCAGGACTATCTGGACTTTCAGTTCAAGGCGGGCACCTACCGGGACGCCAAGAAGGGCGACCCCAACAAGGCCCCTCAGGCCACGGACTTGTGGACTGATCGCTACGTTCGGGAAGCAGCCTCTCAATGAGGGCGCGGAAGCAGAGCAGAACCCGGGCGCTGCCTCCGACACTCACTCTGCTGGCGCTCCTGATCATCTGGGAGATGGCTGCCCGCCTGGGCGGAGTCAGCGAACAGGCTCTACCGGCACCCAGCCGAATCCTGGCTGCCACAGTGCAGTCCCGGGAGGACCTGTTGCCCGCCACCGCCATCACCGCCCTTGAGGGCCTTCTGGGTTTCCTCCTGGCCTCGGTCCTGGGAATAGTGATCGGCCTGGCCCTCTACAGCTGGCGCACCTTGCACGACGCCCTCTATCCCCTGATCGCTGGCGCCCAGATGATTCCTCTGATCACCATCGCCCCCCTTTTCGTGATCTGGTTCGGATTCGAGCCGGTAGGCAAGGTGGTCATCGTGGCCGTCTTTGCCCTTTTTCCTATAGTGGTGCAGACCTACCGGGGACTCAAATCCGTGCCCCGCTTCTACCAGGATGTAGCGCTGAACTGCGGGGCAACACGAATTTGGACCCTCTGGCACGTCAAGCTGCGAGTTGCAGCCGGACAGATCTTCGGCGGTCTGCGCATCAGCGCCGCCTATGTCTTCGCGACCGCAGCCACCTCGGAGTATCTGGGTGCCAGGAACGGCCTGGGCATATGGCTGCAATCAGCCTTCAACTCCTTTAGAACCCCGCTGATCTTCTCGGCCACCCTGGTCATCATCCTGCTGACCGCCGTCCTACTGGGCCTAATCACCCTGACTGAACGGCTACTGCTGGGCGATGCCGGCGATGATCACATGGTCAATCCAGACGACGAGTGAAGGGTCCTGCAGCAGCAACCACACACCGAACCTGACAGACCGTCCAAAGTAAATATGACGAGTCTCCTACCCCCTGATATCCCCTGAGTTATCCATGACTAGCAAACAGAAGAACTGGCCTGCCATAATAGGGATGTACGAAGAAGTCTGATCCGGAATAATCAATAGAAGATGAGAGGGACGATATCCATGAGCCATCCAGATGATACCAACAACGGGAACCAAGCCCCAAATGACCAGGGTACGGCTAACGGAACCGGCTCAGGACCCGCAGCCTACCTGAATCAGCCTCAACCAGGACAATCCGGTTATGCGCCGACAGCTTCGGATCAGAACGATATCTACCATCCAATCAGCGAAGCCCAAAAACCTGCCGACAGTTACCGCGGGGAACAACCAAACCAAGGACAGCCATACGGTCAACAGCCACAGGGTCAACAACCAGGCTACAACCAGCAACAGCCCTATGGTCAACAGCAGCAGGCGCCCTACGGTCAAGGTCAGGATCCTGGTCAAGCAAATGGCCAGCCCAATGGCACAACCCCGCCGGCTGGCTATACATCTAACAACCCTTATCAGTCGCCTGAAGGTTGGTCGCAGGCAGGCTATCAATCGGGGTATCAGGCAGGGTACCAGCCCGGACCTCAGGTCCCGCAGTATCCGGCCTATCCCTATGCGGATGCCGGGTACAATGGCGAGCCGCCACTGAATGCACCCTGGTACGGCATTGACTTCGTAAACGCCTGCAAGCGTTTCTTCGTCAAATATACCGTCTTCTCCGGGAGGGCCTCCCGTGGGGAATTCTGGTGGGCTTTTCTAATGATCTTCCTCATCAACCTTGCAATCTCGATCATCAGCTCAGGATCCACCTTTGTGGGACGGATTCTGTCCCTCCTGGTCACCATAGGACTTTTCATACCCAATCTGGCCGTGAGTATACGGCGCCTTCATGACACCAATATGTCCGGCTTCTGGATACTCCTGCCCTTCGTAAGCGAGCTGGTGGGCAGCATCCCTCTGATCTTCGCCATCGTGGCTATTGCAGATGGACATCCGGAATCCTCGCTCTCCCTGCTTGGCTTGGGCGTATTGATAGTGATCGCCGGAACCGTCGCTGGAATCATTCTGCTGGCCAGGCCCAGCGATCCACGAGGGGCCCGTTTCGACCGCTGAATCCAATCTGCCCCTCGCCTTGACTTGTGGCCAGGCGAGGGGCAGATGTTCTCAGAGTTCCACGGGGGGCTTGTTGGGGTCCTCGGGCACATGGGCGAATTTGGCCTGCAGGGCCTCACGGCTCTTGCGCTCGTCGTCCTCCTTGGCCTTGCGCTTGGCTTCCTCGGGGTCCCAGAGCACCTCCTGACGATGGTGGTCCCACTCTGCGCCCACTAGAGGGGCCAGCAGATCGGCGAAAGCCTCAGGATCATCCAGTACCTTCAGGGCGCGGACGACATCCTCGCCAGACAGGAAGGCCCGGGGAATGCCCAGTCGCTCGTTGAGCTCATTGACATAAACCAGGACCGGTGCGGCGGCGGCAGCATGATCTGGGTCAGCGCCTGCCCGTTGAAGCAAGTCCCGGCAGATCTCCAGACTCGTAGACAGGACCTGGGCCACCCCCTCCTTGTTCCGAGGGGTTTCGGGAGATTTGTTCTGATCATCCAGGGACTGCTCAGCCTTGGCCACACCAGCAGCCACATCCTGCTGCCGAGCCTGGTCCCAACCGTTGCCCAAGGTTTCAGCCAAATCCGCAAGCGTCTGGGACTGGTCGTCCTGCGCCTGTGCAGCCGCCTCGATGGCATCGTTGGCCGCCATGAGTGCATCCACCAAATCCTGGGGACGACCGGGGATGTCCTCAGCGCCCTCATAGACGTATTCAGCGTCGGGGATGGTCACATCCTCGCCCGTCATCAGCTGCGCCAACACCATGCTGATGCGCACCTGCAGGTCTTCCGCATATTTGGCGTCGTTGGCCAGGTGCTCGGCATTCGTCAAGGGCCAAAGGTCTACCAGCCTGGCCCCCTGCTCAGCCGCCTGGGCCAGGGCGGGCCGTCCGGCTATCGCCGCCGCGCTTGCCTGTACATCCACCATGATCATCACGCTCCTTCATCGGGTTCTCGGACAGTCATCCACGACAGTATCCCCAGCTATCCTAGGCCGCTCAAGCGGTCTTTACACGCCTGCCGCCGGGTCCGCATAGGCGATTCCCAGTACTTTGCCGGTTTCACAGTCCAGGGTGATGGAGGTCACCGAAGCCAGGGCCGTGGCTCGAAGGAGCATATTGTGCTCGGGGTGACCGGTCTCCAAGAGATGACGATACGACCAGATAGGCGACTCATGCGAGACGGCAAGGACCTGCGCATCAGGATGGCTGCGAACAACCTGCCGGACGAAATTCCCCACTCGTCGGGCGATATGCCGATAGGACTCCCCCCAGCTGGGACGGCGCAGATCCAGAATCAGCCGCAGGTTGGAGGGTCGCCAGAGGGCCCCCTGCCCGTGACCGATGCGCTTGCCGCGGAATTCGTTGCCAGCCTCGATCAGACGACGATCGTAGATAGGCTCCAGCGGTTTCAAGCCGTGCTGAACACGAGCGGGGTTGATCTGCTCAAGCAGGATGGCCGTGGTCTCCCGGGTTCTGTCCAGCGGAGAGGAGTAAACGGCCGCCAGATCGCGCATGCCGGGAGCCTCGGCCATAAAGCGGGCAGTAGCCTCGACCATGGCCCTGCCCCTGTCGGACAAATGGAATCCCGGCAATCGCTCATAGAGAATGTGATCGGGATTATCAACCTGGCCATGACGGACGAAATGAATGGTCGTCGCAGGCACGACCCACCTCCCAAACTCCCCGGCAGGCCCCATAAGTGACCATGGCGGAGGGTAGAATTATCTGTATCCGAATGGCACCCATCAGGTGCCGATATGGTTACCACTGTAGCAGTCCCCCCAGCAGCCCCACATCCCTTCATGCATCTGGAAGGTCCTGCGGAAAAACATGCTTCGAGACCGCGAAAACACCCAAGGAAAGTGAGACGAACAGCCCATGCCACGGCAATTGAAGGCGGCTCTGGTCGAAGCCGGTCACAGGGTCTTCGGAGGATACTCAGCGCTCCTGCGGCTGCCACACACGGCACGGTTCGCAGTAGGGTCGGTCATTGCCTCCATGCCCTTCCCCATGGTGGGCATGACCATCACCATCTCGGTGCAGTACTACTACGGCAGCTATTCCCTGGCCGGCGCTCTGACCGCCATCCAGGCCGTGGCCCTGGCCCTGGTCAGCCCCATGCTGGGCAAGTTGGTCGACAAGTTCGGCCAGCGACAGGTCTCCATCCCCACGGTTCTGGTCTGGATCGTGGCCGCCACGGTCCTGATCACGGCCATCACCGCCCACGCACCTACCTGGGTGCTCTACCTAGTCACCCCCTTCATGGCGGCCATTCCGCCCTGGGGAGCCATGAGCCGTAGCCGGTGGACGCACCTGCTGCGCGGTGACCACCGAGCCACCAATCAAGCCCTTTCCCTGTCAGGCGTCTTCGACGAGGCCATGTGGGTGATCGGCAACCCACTGGCTTCCATCCTGGCAGTCATTTCAGGCGTGTTGGCTTTCTCCTTCACCGGGATCTGCGTGCTGGTGGGAGCCTTTATGTTCCTCTCCTGCCGAGAAACCGAGCCGCCCTCGCAGACGGACATGGCCCGCGCCCAAGGCATCACCCGCAAGGAATACAGAGAACGGCAGGCTCAGCAGGTGGCTCGTCTACGGGCCCAGGAGGGCGGGAACGGCCACAGCGGTGCCTTCTGGAGCGCTGGCATGATCGCCGTCTGCGCCACCTGGTTCGGCCTGGGAGCCTTCCAGAGCGCGGCGTCCATTTCCATCATCGCCTTCGCCACTGAGCAAGGAATGAAGCAGATGACCGGGTTCGTCTTCGCCTGCTTCTCCTTCAGCTCCCTGGTCGGCGCCCTGCTCTACGGGGCCAAGAACTGGACCATTCCACTCTGGAAACGTTTCTACTTCTGCTTGCTGGTGGTCAACCTGGGTATCGGAACCTTCATGTTCGCCAGGAATCTGTGGACCATCATGGTCATCTACCTGATCATCGGCGTCTGCCAGGCACCCACCTGGATCAACGGCAACCAGCTCATGCTCCACCTGGTGCCGCCCATCCGCTTCACCGAAGGTATGGCCTGGCTGAGCGCCATGAATTCGATCGGATCCTCGGCCGGTTCTGCTGTAGCAGGGCAGTTCATCGACCGTTACGGATCCCAGGGCGGGTTCGGGGTAGTCACTACTCTGGCTCTGGCCTCGCTGGCCATCGCCTTTGTAGGCTTCCGTCAGATCCGCAACAGCACTGAGGAGCCCATTCTGACAGAGCTGCCCGCCTGAGGCCGTAACGTAAGGCTTTTGCGCACAAGCGGCTCCTGGTACCCCACCAGCATAGGCTGAATGATTGAATGGGCTACCGTGCGTAGATTAATCGGACAGCTGCTCAAGTTCGGCATCGTAGGCATCATCGCCTTCCTGATCGACATCGGCATCATGAACCTGCTGATCATGGGGCCGCATCTCAACAATGTCCTGGCAGGGGCCATCTCCTTCCTGATCTCACTGGTCTTCAACTATCTGGCCAGCATGCGTTACGTCTTTAAGCATCGGGAGGACATGGCCCGGTGGATGGAGATGACAGTCTTCCTGGTCTCCTCAGTCATCGGTCTGGGGATCAACGAGGTGATCCTATGGATGGGAACTGCCATGCTGCCCCCGGACGCCATCACTACCATGCACGCCCGATACCTGCTCTACGCCAACATCGCCAAGATCACGGCCACCGTGGTGGTGGCCATCTGGAACTTCCTGATCCGCAAGTGGCTGCTGGACGCGCCAGCGCCGGGCAAGCCGGTCAACCCGCGTTCGGTGGCCCACCGTCTGGGTGCCTGGTCCCTGCGTCACCGGCCCTTCGGCTGGCGCTGAACCAGCCCGTCCGAGGCTACTATGGGACGGGAATAGTAGCCATCCGCCGGGCGTACCGAATCATCCTGATTGGTCATACCCGACGGACCGGAAAGGAAGTACCATGCCCGTTATCCACACTCACGTAAGCACACCGATCACCGCGGAACAGCGCGAGCGGATCAAGACCGCCTACGGCAAGGCCATCACCGCTATCCCTGGCAAGTCCGAAGGCTGGCTCATGTGCCCCTTCGAGTCGGACATGCCCATCTACTTTGGTGGTGATGACAGCAAGCCCGCAGCCTATGTTGAGGTGAACGTCTTCGGCAGCGACGTTCCCAAGTCCGCCTGGGAAAGCCTGACCAAGACCATCATGGACACGCTGGAATCAGAGCTGTCCATCCCCAAGGACCGCACCTACATCCGCTACACGGCCACTACCGACTGGGGTTGGAACGGCGGCAACTTCTAAACGAGCAATCCCCGAAACACAAAGGAGGCCTTCCCGCGCATATATCCGCTGCGGGAAGGCCTCCTGCTTAAGCCCAGATCCTTATTTCAAAGAATCTTCATGGGATAGGTCGTATTTGCTACTCAGCGACGACCTTGACTGTGAAAGCGGCCGAGATCTCGGGGTGTAGAGCTACGGTTGCCGGGAACTCGCCAGTGGTCTTGATGGTCTCCACGGAGATGGCGCGGGGATCCACGTCGGCCAGGGGGCGAAGAGCCTGGGCGATGGCATCGCTGGAGATGCCGCCGAAGAGCTTGCCCGAATCGGACACCTTGGCTGCAATCTCTACGGTCTGCCCATCGATGGCGGTTTTTGCGGCCACAGCATCCTCACGGGTGGCCATGGACTTGGCGCGACGGGCCCGCTGCAGGGACTCGATCTGCGCAGCTGCACCCTTGGACCAGGCGAAAGCCAGCCCCTGGGGAATCAGGAAGTTACGCGCATAACCGGGCTTGACTGCGACAACGTCGCCCTTGTGACCCAGATCGGTCACGGTATCGGTCAGAATAACCTTGGTTTCCTTAGCCATAATCCTGACCTCCCTCAGCGACCGTTGGTGGCGTAGGGCAACAGGGCCATCTCGCGGGCGTTCTTGATCGCCTTGGAAATCTCGCGCTGCTCCTGGACGGTGACACCGGTGATACGACGGGAACGGATCTTGCCGCGGTCAGAGATGAACTTGCGCAGCAGAGCCACGTCCTTGTAATCGATGGTATGAATCTTGGCGGCCCTCAGAGGATTCGGCTTCTTCTTGAAGGGCTTGACCGGCGGTTGCGGCCTTTTACGTGACATTGGTACTCCTTAAATGAATGATGACGCTATGAAACTTCAGAACTCGGGTTCGTCCCCGGAACCACCGAACTCGCCGGTGGACCCGAAGGATCCGAAGGAATCGCCGGACCCGGTCGATGACCAGGGATCCTGAGCAGGGGCCTGCTGGCTCTGCGCTGGCTGCTGACGGCCCATAGGGGCCGATGCCGCGCCGGCGCCGCCCTGGTAGGAAGCCCCACCCTGGTAGCCGCCGTTGTTGGATCCAGCGAAGCCACCACGGGATCCTCCGCCACCAGTATTGGCATTCCTGGTGACCTGTGCGGTATTCCGTGTCAGTGCGGGCCCAATCTCGTCCAAACGCAGCTCCACAACCGTGCGGTTGTTGCCCTCACGATCCTGATAGGAGCGCTGCACCAGACGACCCTGAGCGATCACCCTCATGCCCTTGGTCAGGCTGGCCTGAATGTTGGAGGCCATGGGACTATAAGTGGAATCCCAGGCCGAGCAACGCATGAAGAGCGAATCGCCGTCCTCCCACTGCCCCGAGTTCCTGTTGAACTGCCTGGGCGTGGACGCGATGGTCAGGTTGGCCACCGTGCCTCCGTTGGAGGTCGTACGCACCTCCGGATCCGCAGTGAGATTACCCACCACGGTGATGTATGTATCTCCTGCCATGTCACGACCTTTCCTCGGAATGAGGACTTGGGAATGGGCCTGCTGGGCCAAATGTCAGCCGACGCTCCGACGTCCCTTTGCTGTTTGCTTACTTGTCATCCTTGCGAAGAATCTTGGTGCGGATGACGGACTCGTTCAGATTGAGCACACGATCGAGCTCAGCGCTGGCGGAAGGCTCGCAGGTGTACTCGACCACCACGTAGTTGCCTTCCTTGTGCTTATCGATCTCGTAGGCCAGCTTGCGACGACCCCAGACATCGATGTTGTCGACGGAGCCGCCTTCCTTGGTGACCACCTCGAGATACTGGTCGGTCAACTTCTTCAGCGAGCGCTCATCCATGGCCGGATCGGCAATGAACATCAATTCATACTTATGCGCAGACATCACCCACCTCCTTTGGACTTACAGGTCACGGACCTTCCGTGACAGGAGGGTGTATTGCACGCCATTCGTGGCAGAACGGTCCTCTGGCCACGATGGGAACCTGACTAGTTTACATCCAAGGGTGGTACAGCCACAAATATCAGTGTCCCTGCGCCCGATAACGAGCCTCGACCGCCTGCTTGTCACCTGCCCACCACTTGCGGTGACGACGATACCAGTCAATCGTCTCTGCCAGACCCTGCTCGAAGTCTCGGTGCAAAGGCTGCCAACCCAGATCTCGCCGTATCTTTCCGGCATCGATGGCATATCTTCGATCCCCGCCAGGGCGATCTGCCACCAAATCGAATTCGTCGGGCCCGCGCCCCATGAGGCGCAGGATCATACTGAGCACCTCCATATTGCTCAACTCGCCATCAGCGCCGATAAGGTAGGTCGATCCCGGCACTCCATGGACCAGGATGCTCCAGATGGCCCGGCAATCATCCTCCACGTGGATCCAATCTCGAATTGCTCGACCCTGGCCATAGATTCGCGGACGGATTCCGGACAGAATATTGGTGATCTGCCGAGGAATGAATTTCTCGATGTGTTGATAGGGACCGTAATTGTTGGAGCAGTTGGAGATGGTCACGCGGGTCCCGTAGGTGCGCCACCAGGCACGCGCCAGATGGTCCGCCCCTGCCTTGGTGGCCGAATATGGACTCGATGGCCGGTAGGGGCTGGCCTCGGTGAAGCGGCGCGGATCATCGAAGTCAAGATCACCGAAAACCTCGTCAGTGGATACCTGATGGAAGCGGAGGTCGTGGCGACGGGCCGCCTCCAGCAGAACGTAGGTGCCATAGAGATTGGTCCTGATGAAGGGGGCTGGGTCCTGGATGGAGTTATCGTTGTGCGACTCAGCCGCAAAATGAACGATGGCATCAACATGATATTGGCGGATGGCCCGTTCCACGGATTCGGAGTCGCAGATATCGGCATGGACCATGTCGATTCGATCGGGAATAAGGCCATGGAGGTTATCCATCTTGGCTGCATAGGTGAGCAGATCGTAAACCACGATGTGCGTGCCAGGATGGTGGGCCAGCACATAACGCACAAAGTTCGTACCGATGAAACCGGCACCCCCCGTCACCATCAGGCATGAGAGCCCGGACGACTGAAGGTCCTCAACACTGCCCGAACGAAGCCCGGACGCCTCACTTTCGTTCTTCATCGCCAAGGGCCCGTTCCCCGTTAGTCGACAGCATCCGACGCATGGCTCGTACCGATTCGGGCGAGGCAATGTACTCATCAGCGACATGCTCATGGGAATGCATGTCGCGCGGCAGAGCCATGTAATCGCCATAGGCCTTACTCAGGTACTCACGATAATTCCTGGGCACTGGAACGGAGATTCCACGGAAGGACAGCGTTGTCGAACCGGTCCAATCGCCAGTGAAGTAGGGACCGGATGGACGCACCTCATCGATGTTTTCGATACCCCTGATCAATCCTGTAGCGCCATCGGCTGTGGGCAGGATGGATACGCGAGTCGCCAGATCTTCAAGGTGTGCGTGCAGGTCGGATTCCAAGGCGGGTATCAGAGGATCCGCGCCGGAAATATAAATATCGCGGCTCCAGGAGGAACTCTGGTATTGTTTGCGGATTTCCTGGACAAACTGTAAACGTTCCTGCGTGCAGACCCGCCATGCATCCTCCGGATCGCCAGATACCCAATCCAGGGGGAAAAGATCAACAAAACAGGGGTTGGCCTCATCTATAGACCGGAATCTGATCTGCTTGCAAGGCACATACCAGTCCCAGACGACCGTGACACGGAAACGCCCATCCTCACGCACGGCTTTTTCCAACCGACTCAACTGTTCACGAGTGATGTAGACGTCAATATCGTCATCCCAGGGGATAAAATCCTGCTGGCGGAAGGCGCCCAGCACTGTACCCCCGGTACCCCAGTATGAGATCTCATGATCCCGGCAAAACTGATCAAAAAGTTCGAACAGCCTGGCCTCCGCATCCTGGAAGAGCGAATGAATACCTTCGGCCTTGGGCAGTCCTCTAAAGAATCTGAGTTGTGCCTGCTCAGTCGTCTCATGATCTCCCCGGAACAGCTGCCAGTACATGACGCTATTCGAATCATGGACGTATTCCAAGGTTTCATTCAGCGCACGGCATTGCTTCTCCAGGCGATCGAGACTCTCCTGAGCTTTATCCAGGGCCTTCCGTTGATCATCAATCACCTGAAGGAGTTGGGCATATCTGGCATCATCCTGCGCCCGGAAGCCTCGCAAAGACCGTGAGGAGATGGGCAGGCGCCCCTTGATGCCGGCGATCAGACGGCTATTCATTGTCCATGCCTTTCCTCGCTACATTCCCGGTCTGCAATGTTGACGGCCGCATGCCAAAATACCGACCGGTGCGCTCCAGTCCTTGCGCCAATCCGACCTCTGCCTCAAATCCTAGAGCCCGTATTTTGGAAGTATCAAGAATATTGTCCTCCGGAGGGGAGAAGCGCGCAAGCTCATCCTGATCAGGCTGTTCATACCGCACCAGCCCGCCCGGGCGTCCAAAAAGCCGGGTCAATTGCTGGGCCACCCCGGCAATGGTGACTTCTTCCCCGCCATTGGCGATGTTGTATGTCGAATCCTGGCCACGCAAAAGAAGCAACATGATGCCATAAACCGCATCTTTGATATAGCAGTAGCTGCGTCGCTGCAGACCAGGACTGTGCATTTCGATGTCCCTGCCCTTTTGAAGCATCTGCAGAAAAAGCGTGATGATCTTGGGATCGTCGAGACGGTCACCTGGCCCATACAGATAGGCCATACGCGCCACAGTCACAGGAAGACCAAGCTGCAGGCGTGCCCCTGCACAAAGGTTTTCGGCAGCTAACTTGCTGATCGGATAGCAGTTGCGGACCACTGCCGGGTCAAAGCTTCCCCTGTCCTTCTCCTCGAGGATCCCCTCCTGGCTATGACCCCCATAGGCTTCAACGCTGGACAGATAAACCATCCGGAAGGGCTTAGCGTCCAGGCCTGCCAGATATTGCAGAATCTGATCAGTCCCAACCACATTGGTCATCATGGTTCCCAAGGGATCGGATTGATAGGCCACGGGGTCGGCATTGCTAGCTGCGTGGATGCAATACTCTATTGGTCCTTCGCTTTTCAGAGAGAAGGGAGCCCGAAGATCCTGCTCCAAGACCTTCAGCCATGAGCCCTCCCAATCGTCACCTAAAACTTCTCGCAGATGTTTCCGATTTCGGACCAGTGCAAGAACATCGATATGCAAGCCATGGCGACGACACAAAGCAGCCATCAGATGCAGAATGAAGGAACCTACGAACCCTGTCCCGCCGGTAATCAGTATTCTGCAGCCGTCCAGCTCCCGCCACAGGTCCAGGTGAGCATCGGCCAGATCATTCACATCCTGCTTCAGAATGTCTGCATCGACTCGTCTTTCCCCGTCCATCAGGCCATTCCCTTGGCATCGAGATAGGCCTCGAAGAGCGCCACATCCTCAGGACTGGTGAGCTTGAAGTTGGAATTGTCACCTGCTACCGCATGAACCACGTGACCAGTCTCAATCAACAGCGTGCATGTAGCTACTGAATCATGAATGCCCATCTCATCAGCCTGGCGATGAATAAGTGAAAGATCGCGCAGACGCAGGCTCTGTGGGGTCTGGGTTCGCATGATGTGAGAGCGTTCAACCACTCTGCTGCTGGACTGGCCGTCATCGGTATGAAGCAAAGCCTCAGTAGCCGGCACTACAGTGACGGCATTGCCGTATTTCTCCACGCCGGCGATGTTGGCGTTGATCACTTCTTCAGTCAGCAAGGGGCGAACACCGTCATGGATCAGAACGATGTCCTCAGGCGAATACTGTTTCTCGAGATAATGCAAGCCACAACGAATGGATTCGAAACCGCTGGCACCTCCAGGTATGACAGACCGGACCTTGGTCAGGCCGCAATCTCTGACATATTGCTCAACAATCCCTGTCCACTCGGGCAGGGATACGACAATGATGTCCTCGACAGCCACTGCTCGTTGAAAAGCTTCCAGGGTATAGACCAATACCGGCTTGTTCCGAACTACCAGAAACTGCTTGGGCACCGGCCCGCGCATACGGGCGCCAACCCCACCGGCCAGCACCAAGGCTACGACCCTGACGGTGGGCTCATCTGGGGAATCCATGCTCCTCTTTCCCCAACTCTCGTGACTCATGTTCCGATTCTATCGAAAGTGCTACAGGAACAGAAAGGTTTAGAGTGATTCCTCGCCCAAGAGACTGATCTGCAGCCCACGGTCGCTCAACAAGGCGTATTCCCTGTTTCGCTTGTCTCTGATGGCAAAGACACAGGAGTTCTCGTCATTGGTGAAGGCAATCATTTTTGTGGGGGCATTTTTGTCCGTCTGCGCTGCATCTCTCACGCGCAGGGACACGACGAGACGGAATTCGCCATTGTTGAAAATATTCAAGGGCACCGAACAATGCACCACCTGATGCCCACAGGCTTTTAGACGGATGGCATCGGAACCCGTGTCATAGGCTATGCCCCCACGCCGGGTGTCATGCATGGCGATGGCCATATAGAGATTGTCGTACTGGGCGCAGTCGTATTCCACGTCAAAACGGAAGGTATCCGAGCTCTTGCAGACCGAGGATGATACCGGATAGGCTCGCAGGAGAGGTACCTGAGCGCTCAGACCGGTTGGGTATTCATCTCCTTGCTTCTTGCCGTCTGATTGCTTGTCAGTGGCCTTGAGATTCTCCAAGGTGTACCGGTTGGCGACATCATCCTTGTCGCCATTGATCACCACATGGCCGTCCTTGATCAGGATCGCCCGGTCGCAGTACTTCTTCACAGCGCCCATGTCATGGGTGACCAGGATGACCGTCTTGTTGGGATCCTTCTTGACCTCGGTGAAGTAATCATCGCATTTACGTTGGAAAGCCTCATCACCGACGGCCAGAACCTCGTCCAGGATCAGTATGTCACCTTGGGCCTTGATGGCCACGGAAAAAGCCAGGCGCACCTGCATGCCGCTGGAGTAGTTCTTCAGTTTCTGATCCATGAACTCGCCCAGTTCAGCGAAGTCCACGATGTCATCGTACATGGCATCGACCTCGCTGCGGGTGAATCCCAGCAGGGCTCCGTTCAGATAGACGTTCTCGCGGCCCGTCAGCTCCGGGTTGAAACCTACCCCCAATTCGATAAAGGGCACCAGCTTGCCTGTATAGGAGATATGACCGCGCTCAGGATAGTAGATGCCCGAAATCAGCTTGAGCAGAGTTGACTTGCCACTGCCGTTGCGCCCGACGATGCCGAAAAAATCGCCCCGGTGTACTTGGAAGGACACATCCTGCAGCACCTGCTGCTCCTTGTATCCCTTGATTCCTCGGGTCCAGTTGATAAAGGCCTGCTTGAGTCCTGTGGCCTGTTCGGTAGGCAGCCGAAAGACCTTGTCCACATGCTCCACGGACAGGACCACGGGCCGATCGTCTTTTTTCTGACGGATTGGTTCCCCAGCCTTGCTCATCACATCACCTCGGCGAATTTGCGATTGTACTTGCGGAATACGCATACACCCAGCACCACCATGATCACAGTGAGCAGGATGGGGATCATGGTCACGAAGGGATTGCTGATCTGGTTCCATACAGTAGGAGTCGTTTCCGGGGCGATGAATGAATGCCGGATATCCTGGATGGATTGCGCGATGGGGTTGAGCAGGAGCAGCTTGGCTACGACAGGACCCCACCAATGGTGAATTCCCGAGACCGCCGTCAAAGGATAGATGACAGGGATGGAATAGAAGATCACCTGTTGCAACACGTCCCAGATATGCGACACGTCACGGAAGTAGACATACATGGTAGCCATGATCAGCGTAAAGCCCAATGCAAGGATATACAACTGGAATACGCTGATGGGCAGCAACAGGACCCTCCAAGTGAAATGCACTCGGCAGAAGATTGCAAAGATGAGAACCACAATCAGGTTGATGCCGTAGCTGATCAGCGCCCCCATGGTGGCTGACACGACCACAATATAATTTGGGAAATGCACCTTACGCAGGAGGTCGCCACGATCCACAATAGAACGCAGGCCTATGGAAGTTGACTCGTTGAAGAATTGCCAGGAGCTTATGCCCAGAAGCAGGACAACGGGATAGGTCGGCGTACCGTCGGTCATCCTGAGGAATTTGGCGAATACCAGATACATAACCACGAAGAGCATCAGCGGCTGCAGAACGGACCAGGCAACCCCAAGGAAGGAGCCCTGATACCTGAGCTTGAAATCGGTCTTGACAAGCTCACGCAGGATAACCAATGAATAGTGGTATCGCTGGCGTAATCTATCTACGATGCTTCTCACAAGCGTACAGACTACCAAACAGCCGTGAAAGTTATCCTTCTTACCCGGCATCCTCACAAATAACAACGGCTTGTTGATACTTTACAGCTGCTGCTTCAGGTAGGCACCAGGCATTATCCTGTGACGTATTCATGTCATCTCGATGGGAGATCAAAGTGATGTCTCAACCGGATAAGGTAACAGGCCGATCAGGTCGCAGCCTCAATATCGAACTCCTACGCATATTGGCAATGCTGCTTGTCGTTTATTGTCATATGATTATCCACGTTGATTTCACTAACGGGGTCTCGCGCATCGTATTGCCTATGTACCCAGGCTGGAAATCTGCAATCAGTTTCACTATTGTTCAATACGGACAAGTAGGGGTTTCAATCTTCTTCATGATATCAGGATATTTCTTGGTCAAGAAACAATTTTCGTGGAGGCGAATTTTCTCAACCTGGTTCCAGATGTTTCTCTATGCAGTTCTATGCTTAGTAATTGCGATCGTTGCCAAGCAATTCCGACCCCTGCCGTTCGGCACGAATGAGCTGCTATCTGGTTCACAGACCCTGGATACAGTCCTGTGGAGTTTGTGCCCATTTTTGTACAATAGCTACTGGTTTATAGATGCGTACATTCTCATGTTGCTTCTTAGCCCATTCATCAATACTGTATATGCTCACATGTCCCAGAAGCAGGTTCTTGGGCTGATCGCTCTTCTTATGTTCATCGGTACCTGGCCCCTGTTTTTCAGTCGAGCTAATCACTGGAACAATGTAGTCTATGCCGTTCTGGGATATATCATCGGCGCTTATATCCAGACCTACCGAGATTCGTTGCGCGCCATATCCAATGGCGTACTGGCCGTCTGCACAGTATTATGTACAGCACTCATGCTGGAGTTCAATCATTTTGTTTTGTCAGAATCCTACTGGGCACAGAGACTGACATGGACGGCACAAATCCATCAGGGTCTGCAAATACTGCCTATCTGCATCGCCTTTTGCTTTTTTGTGGCAGCTTGTCGGCTACCTCAGATCCGCCTTCCGCACATGTGGAGCACTTTCCTACTACATGTATCAGCCGGGACCTTCGGTGTCTACCTCCTGCACGAGAACACATTCGGATTCCGATTCATCTGGGGCGTTGTCGCTTCTTGGCTACCAAACATATCCAGCAAGACTGGTTTCGTTTTAACTTTTATAGTTACGGGATTGCTCATCTTTGCTGTTCTTGACGTTATTGCTATGCTGATCGACAGATTGCTCACCCATCCCCTTCGCAGATTTATCATTAGTAAAACAGCAGTGAACAGATGACCATAAGAAAGTGTTGATTGGATATTTTTTAAGTCGATCTCAACTGCTTATATCGCGCTCATTGGTGAGTATCTGGACAAATGGCACTGCAAGCGTAAGTGCGAAAACAAAAAGAAAGCTAAGTGTATACCGTGCCTGATGCGCTGGCAACAATAACAAACTGCACCAAGATACTGCAATAGGAATCAGGTAACAAAGGTTCCTATAACGCCTGATTGATATAGTTAGTCCTAATGCCACCAGAGGGATCCATACAGTGTATAGAGCTTCACTGCCAATAAAAGAAAACGGCGGGATTTTATTCAATGCGTTCGTTAACGGAATAGCGATCTTGCCTTGTGTATAACTTAGCCCACATTCAGGATACTCAGTAAGGATCTGCGACCCACCTGCTTCCCACCAGCCACAGCGAACGGGTCCGCTATAGTAATAGGTATCTCCATATACAAATGGATTTATTAGATAAGGCACTGCAGCAATGTAATCCTTTGGGTAGCGGAAAAATAGACGTATCCAAGTTAAAATAAAGTTTTTCCTGTCAGACGAACTAGCATTCAGCCTATACCCATAGTGCTTGGCATAATCAGCTGAATCAGGTTGCCAATAGGGTTTTAAATGATCGATGTCGAGAACTTTGTCAATCGCTTGTCGATCGGATTTTGATAACTCATCTTGATGAAGTATCGCTACTTTCGACAGCTGTTGAATAGGGACAGAAATGGTCTCCTGGGGACCTCCTGGTGCTATATTCAGCGCGGGAAGCACCACTATGGGCACAAAACCAATCACTAGAGCAGCAGGCACAAGCATAGAAATCAAGAAAGCGACGAGCTGCTTTCTAACAACAATTATCGCTAATAGAAGCGACACCGTAGTAACATAGATTCCCAGTTTTTTTGTTAGACCTGAGAACAGACCGAGCACAACAAGGCACAGCACTAATTTCCAGCCAACTGCCTGGCTATTGTTACACCGATATATCACTTCGAAGAAAGCCACCATCCATAAGAGAAAGATGGAAACCCAGGTTGAATCCTTGAGCACAATACTCATATACATAGGAAAGGCTGGCAATATTGCTGCCAGGCACCAACAGACGCAAATACAGGAATCTGGAAGATTTGTTCTTTTCTTAATCCATACTAGCGATACAACTATCGCAAAGGCCGCCACTATGCTCTGCAATGCTATAAGAATGCGAAAACCCAGAATTTCCTGACCAAGCCATAACCCAAGTTCATCAAATAGTCCATATATATAAGTATCAAAAAAAGGGTGGTGATCCTGTCCCGCATATCCCGGTAATTCAGCCATCGTCATGGGATCCCAAACATGTCCTGTACGAAACTGAACTAACTGCACCATAGAATCCACGCCTATAATAGCTGGACCCTGAATTATGAGCATAGGTACCCAACATAGAACCATGGCCAAGGTAGCCACGGTCATGTGTTTAGGTTTGCCATCAAAGAAGCGAACTCCTCTTTCCCAGATATTGAGGTTTGTAGGTGGGATAGAATTTGACGCATCGTCTGTGTTCCTGTACTCAACAAAGTTAGCTGCTTTATGCATTAGCCAACAGATAATAACAGCAAGAGTAAAACCAATTGTCAGCAATTGGACACTAGCAACCATCCAAAAGATCGGTTTGTGCCACTGTGGCACACCACCCACATAATTCGGATAACTGTCGAAAGACACATTAGGCAGTTTCATTAGACGCGGTACAACAATTGAAAGAGCCAAGAAGAAAGAAAGAATTGCAGAAATCAGCTGATCTCTCTTTCCTGCATGATTAAAATTCGGATAAAACCGATAAAATAAAACTCCAAGACACACAGCAAGAGCGATAGAACCAGCTGGGCCAAACTGTGCAATTGAATCCAAACCCTTAGCTGTTAAATTGGCGAAGTTATCGAACGCTGTAGAATCCACGTTCCTAAACGCCAAAGACTGAGCACAAAGGATTCCTACGGCCACAGATAAAAAGCAGCGCAACTTTTGCACGCATGGTCTATTCGTTTTGCTGGTCATTAGTCTCTCCGGATTGCTTACAACTGCGGATAATCGATTGATGGGTTGAACCTTATGGCTTCAATCATCTTGCAGTACATCTGCCGACGCAACTTCTTGTCGACTCCCCCAGACCGCATGGCATACCAAACCTGAGCACAAAAGAGCAAGTAATGAACCGGGCTCTTGTGATGCAATCTGTAGGATCCCTGATTGCGGATGCCATAGGCGAACTTCCAGGCATTCTTCTCGTTGATCATCGAGAAATTGACCCCCTTATTCTCACCCATATCGTGCACCACTACGCTATCGAGAACCTGGACTCCGGGACAGTCTCCGGAGATACGAAGAGTGTACTCAGCATCGTCAAACCAGATGAAGTACTCCTTGTAGGGTAGACCGTAGGCTTCCATAACCCAGCGTGGGATGAGTACGGATACGAAAGATGCCTGATCGATCAGCACCAGATCCCTGAGTCCCATGGCCCGCAACCGACCCCAGTCCCAGGTAGGCACAGGATTGTTCATTTCTGAAATGGTCCCATCGATATATTTGATCAAGGAGCAGGCAAAAGGGATATCCGGGCTCAAAGCCTTGGTCGCTTGTTCGTAGCCTGCGAGCAGCTTTTCCAAAGCATCTGGCTCAGGATACCCATCATCATCGAAGATCCATACGTAGTCGACGCCCATCCGATAGCCCTCGCGCATGCCAGCGGAGAAGCCGCCAGCCCCGCCCACGTTTTTTGGTAGGGTGACAATGCGAAGCTCTACCTTCCCTCCCAAGGGGAATGCGTCCTGATATTCATGCAGGTAATCTGCAGTCCCATCAGTCGAAGCATTGTCGACGATGATCAGAGCCTTGGGCAGGAAGGTCTGGGATTCCAGAGAAGCCAGAACCTTCTTCAGCTTTTCCAGACGGTTGAAGGTGACGACGACAGCAGCCACATTCAGTCGGTTATCTACAGCATTCATCACTGTGCCCATTCTCCCAACATCCGGGTGAAGAAGGAGTCGGCCGATTCCTTCCTTGAAAACTCCTGAAGCCTTTCCAGCTCCGCCGCCCACAACCGACTGCGATCCTGCTCATGATCGTTCATCCTCAGCAGGGAACGGGCCGATTGGCGGACAAGGCCTAGCGATTCTCGAGGCAGAAGCCCCTGGACAGGAACCAGCGTCGATTGAGAACCGACATCTGCGCTCAACACCGGCATGCCTCGGCTGATAGCCTCGATGGTCGTAAGAGTAATGCCCTCATTGATCGAGGTGATCAGCAGAGCGTCCGCCCAATCATATGTTGTAGAAACCGGCTGAGAGACATCACGACGTTCCACTACATGATCCAAGCCATATTTCTCAAGGAGCTTGTGTACCTCCAAGTCCATATCGCCGCTGCCATGCATGATAAAGCGAAAACGACCCGGGAAACGACGTTCCATTTCCTTAGCGACATTAATAAATGCCTCCGGGCGCTTTTGCCTGGTCATCCTCCCTACAAAGGCAACATGGAAGACACCCTGTTGCGCCCGGTCTTTGTACATTGGATGCATTTGATCGGCAGTCAGACCAACCAAGGGCGCCATAACCACCTTTTTCGCCGCTATACCATGATGATTTACCAACCAATCCTGCAGTTGGGGTGAAATGACATGGTGTAGATCGATGTATGGGTCACGGCTCACGCTCTGGTTGGGATAGCCACCGCGGTCATGGTATTCAAGAATGTGCAGTGAGTCGACAATGAACGTATGCGGGTAGTACCGCTTGATCCACCAGAGCCGGTCGTACATCCACTGATTGTGATGAATCATGACGCCACGAATGTTGTACTGCTCAAACAGAGCCCTGAGCAGGGGTACGTCGCCGATGCCCTCCTGTGCAGGAAAGGTCAGATTGATGACGAGGGCATCATCCAAGTCCTTGCTGACGATCCATGGCTGATGACTGTCATTGTTGGTGATGACGATAGGCAATAGCCCAGCTTTACGAGCCAAAGCAACTGTTTCCATGGCCCAACGCTCGGCTCCCCCTGGCTGCAGCCAATGCATAGCGATAATGACAGCCTTGGGAGCCGAAGAGTCCGGTTGCCCAGGTTCGATGGGACTGGCTGGATGATGCACGGAACCACGAGCAAACAGGTCGCTGGTTGAATCGGGACGATAAGTCTCAATAGCCCGGTATCCCGCTTTCTCGCGCTTACACCTGAGCAATTCGCGAACTTGATCAAACAGAAGCGGGAAATGCAGCTCACAGTAGTTATAAATTTGGTTGCGCATGGGCAAGCGGGCGGATAGATTCCGGGCCTTGACTGTCATATCAGTGGCATCGTCCGGAGTAAGTAACACATACCGTTCATTCCAGTCAACCAGTTGATGATGCGAATCAAAATAGTGAGGAGTGAAGGCAGTCTTAGGCTTGGATGTTGACCTGGCTTTGAATTCGACTATAGGTTTAAGTCCGGCTCCCTTGGTTAGAGAACCATTCAAAGTCGAAGTATCTGTCAAGCGAGGATACTGCCAGTCTTCACCCATATAGATCTTGTAGAGCAGTTCTCGACCAGGCTGCATCAACGAATGATAATTGACTGCTGAAATAACCAATCGACGTTGCCGTTTGCTCAAGCCATCAAGTTGCTTCCAGACATCAGGTCCAGTTTCAAATAGCTGCTGCATGTGGTCTATGCTAACCTGAGCGCGGTACGCGCAATGGGTATACCTCTGCTATTGCCCACAAATTTCATAATCCCATATCGACCTCAATCTGAGAATCCCTATATGTATAGTGTTAACCATGAAGCCTGCCTTGGAAGAAACCACCATTGCCGTTCTCTTGCCCTGCTATAACGAAGAGCAGACGATAGGAAAAGTCGTTGACGATTTCCATAAAGCACTTCCAACGGCGACCATTTACGTCTACGACAACAACTCCACAGACAAAACAGCTTCCATAGCACAATCCAAGGGCGCAGTAGTCCGACCGGAACCGCGCCAAGGCAAGGGCAATGTCATACGAGCCATGTTTGAAGATATCGATGCAGACGTGTATGTCATGGCAGACGGCGATGACACTTATCCAGCGGAAAGCGCTCCCGCCATGGTCGACAAGATCCTCGAAGGCTATGACATGGTGATAGGCGACCGACTGAGCTCCACCTACTTCCAAGAGAACAAAAGACCCTTCCATAACGTCGGCAACAGATTGGTTCGCTCGGCAATCAACGGCATTTTCCATGCGCAAGTCAAGGATATTATGACGGGATACCGGGCTTTTTCGTTTACCTATGTTAAATGCTACCCAATCCTGTCCCATGGATTCGAAGTGGAAACGGAAATGACCATACACAGCCTGGACAGGAATCTACGGCTGTACGAAATGCCCGTTCAGTACCGCGATCGTCCTAAGGGCTCCCACAGCAAACTCAACACTGTGGGCGATGGGATCCGCGTACTTTCCACCATTTTCAGAATGATCAGGGAATACAAACCTCTTCCCTTCTTTGGAGGATGCGGACTGCTGATAGACCTGATCGGTTTCGGTTTTCTCTTGTCGGTAATGCTTGAGTTCTGGCAGACAGGATCGGTCCCGCGTATTCCTACCCTTATCGGATCGGTACTGTTGATCCTTGTAGGTCTGTTATCCATCATCGCGGGTATTGTTCTCGATGTTCTAGCGAAAAACGACAGAAGAGCCTACATTCATACTTCAAACCTATTCGCGTATCTTCACCGTCATCAACGAGAGCACGAGGTCAACCACAGCGAACAGTGATGCGATTCAATACAACGAATCACCAAGTGGTTCTTTATTCAGATAAAACTGACCTGAATCAGTGCCGCCTGTTCTTTAGACAGCACAAGAATGTCGCCCGAATCCGAGCCGGATCTGGATTGCATTTCCGTCGGGCTTACGGCTAATTCATCATCAGCCTGCTTACTTTTCACCTGCACCAGACTGCCAGGTCCTATGTGGTAACTGCTGAGTACACGAAGTATTTGTGAATCCTCGTCGCTGACTCGTTGCACCCTTACCGTCGTCCCTGCAGATACTTCCGAAAGAGGCCTTATGGTTGTAGGTATTGGCGGAAGGTCCCCCTCGGGTGAGGGTATAGCATCTCCATGCGGATCCATGGTGGGGTGCCCTAGATACTCGTCGATGCGGTCGACCATCTTGTCGGAGACGGCATGTTCGAGGCTGTCGGCCTCCTCATGCACCTCATCCCAGCCATAACCGAGGACCTGCACCAGGAAGGTCTCCAGCAGCCGGTGGCGCCGGACCATGGTGACCGCATAGCGACGACCGGTTTCAGTCAGCTCCACCTTGCCGTAAGGCCTGTGGGTGACCAGACCGGCATCGACCAGACGGGCCAGCGCTCCTGATACCGTCGACTGTTTCATGCCCGTCCTATCGGCCACCGCAGTCGGCTGGACAGGGCCCTGATCCCATTCCTGAAGGTCCCAGATGACCTTGAGGTAATCCTGGGCGCTGGAAGACAGTTCGGCAATTCCCATGCTCCACAGTCTATAGCACAGCTCCATGGCACGACCCGCAGGTAACCCCGCAGGCATATTTCGACATTGTCACAGATCACCTCTGGTATTCTTCATCAAGCGCCATTAGACTTCGAAGGGTCGAAGTCTATAGCCAGCCACACGACCGCCATGGTCCAGAATCAAGGAAGGTGACATGCCGAACACTCAGACCCGACCCGCCTCAGGGTCCGCCAGTCCAGCGGGATCCGAAGTCATGAATCCGCCGTCCAGCCGGCAGCACCAATCCCATCCCATCATCGAGACGGCCAATGGGCGCTCCCTGGAGGAGATCAACGCCACGGTCTCCGTGCCCAACTCAACCTCCTCCTTCTGGAAGAATCTGGCAGCCTTCTCCGGCCCGGGCGCTCTGGTGGCAGTCGGCTACATGGACCCAGGCAACTGGATCACGTCCATCGGCGGCGGCGCCCAGTACGGCTACCTGCTCATGAGCGTCATTCTCATCTCCAGCCTGATCGCCATGATGCTGCAGTACATGTCGGCCAAGCTGGGAATCGTGACTGGTCTGGACCTTGCCCAGGCCACACGCCAGCACACTAGCCGCCGACTCAGCTTCGCCCTCTGGATCTGCACGGAGCTGGCTGTGATGGCCACCGACATCGCCGAGGTGATCGGCGGAGCCATCGCTCTGAAGCTGCTCTTTGGCATTCCGCTGATCGTAGGCGTAACACTAACCGTCCTGGATGTGCTCATCCTCCTGCTGCTGACCAAGATCGGCTTCCGACGCATCGAGGCCATCGTGGCCACTCTGATCCTGGTCATCATGGCAGTCTTCCTCTACGAGGTCTTTCTGGCCAGGCCGGACCTGCCGGCGGTCTTCCGCGGATTCATCCCTGACAAGGCCATCCTGGGCAACGGACAGCTGACCATGGCTCTGGGCATCGTGGGCGCCACGGTCATGCCGCACAACCTCTATCTGCACTCATCCATCGTTCAGACTCGCGACTTCGATCGAAGCGACGACCGTCAGGTTGCCAACGCGGTCCGCTTCGCCACCTGGGATTCCAACATCCAGCTGTCCGCCGCCTTTGTGGTCAACTGCCTGCTGCTGGTACTGGGTGCGGCCATGTTCTTCGGACACGGCGAAGGACTGGACACCTTCACAGCCCTCTATAACGCCCTCGGTGACAAGACCATCGCCGGGCCGGTCGCCTCCGGACTGCTCTCCACCCTCTTCGCTGTAGCCCTGCTGGCCTCAGGTCAGAACTCAACTATCACTGGCACTCTGACCGGACAGATCGTCATGGAGGGCTTCATCCGCATGAGGATTCCTCTCTGGCTGCGCAGGCTGGTCACCCGAGTGATCTCCATCATCCCCGTGCTGATCTGCACCATAGCCTTCGGTGGCAAGGAGTCCGCCCTCGATAGCCTGCTGGTCTACTCCCAGGTCTTCCTGTGCGTGGCCCTGCCCATATCCATGATCCCCCTGGTCTGGTTCACCTCCTCCAAGAAGATCATGGGCAAGTACGCCAACCCTCGATGGATGGCTTTCCTGGCCTGGATTGTGGTGGCTGTCCTGACCGGGCTCAACCTCCAGCTGGTCGTTCAGGATGTGGGCGAACTGATACAGATGCTCTGACCACCAGTGCGCTGATGAGAGCCGCCGCCATTTGCCGATTGAATGAGGCAGTGCCGGCGGCTTTTTCACAATGCTGTCTGCACCCACCACTTTGGATGCCATAAACGCCTTATCCGATTAGACGCCTCACTTGATTAGTGAGATATCTGACTCTCGCTCAGCGCGCATATCCACCAACTCCATTGCCTGTCAGATACGGTGGAGAATAGCAGGATTTTATCAAGAGTCCTGCCATCAGCGATTGAGCGGTTAACCAAGAGCAGGGTCACAGACCTGGCCCGCATGGGACTGTCGATCGCAAAAATCAAAGATGTGAGAGGAATCGAGCAGACATGAACGACAAACTCACCACCAACGAAGGGCAGCCTTGGGCAGACAACAACCATAGCCAGACGGCGGGAACCCGCGGACCCATCCTCATGCAGGACTACCAGCTCCTCGAAAAGCTGGCCCACTTCAACCGCGAGCGCATCCCAGAGCGCGTAGTCCACGCCAAGGGGGCCGGAGCCAAGGGTACCTTCACCTTGACCAAGGATATGAGCGCCTACACCAAGGCCGACGTATTCAACGGAGCCGGCAAGACCACGCCCATCCTGCTGCGCTTCTCCCAGGTGGCCGGCGAATCCGGCTATCCCGACACCCTGCGCGACGTGCGCGGCTTCGCCCTGCGCTTCTACACCCAGGAGGGCAACTATGACGTGGTGGGCAACAATACCCCCATATTCTTCGTCAACGACCCCCTGAAGTTCCCTGACTTCATCCACTCGCAGAAGCGCGACCCGGCCACCCATCTGCGCAGCCAGGAGATGCAGTGGGACTTCTGGTCGCACTCTCCCGAGTCTGTTCACCAGGTGACTTATCTGATGGGCGACAGGGGCAACCCTGCCAGCTACCGGAACATGAACGGCTACGGAAGTCACACCTTCAAGTGGGTCAACGCCAAGGGCGAGCAGTTCTGGGTCAAGTACCACTTCCTGAGCGAACAGGGCGTGAAGAACATGACCGACGAGACCGCCGCCAAGGTCGCCTCCGAGGACACGGACTTCCTCCTGCATGATCTCTACGATGCCATCGACCGGGGCGACTACCCCAAGTGGAAGGTCTGCGTGCAGATCCTGCCCTACCAGGAGGGCCTGGATTATAAGGACGATATCTTCGACGTGACCAAGGTGGTTTCCAAGAAGGACTATCCGCGCATTGAGATAGGCGAGTTCGTGTTGGACACCAACCCGACCAACTATTTCGATGATGTAGAGGAAGCAGCCTTCTCACCCGCCAACTTCGTCCCCGGCATCGAACCCTCGCCCGACAAGCTGCTGCAGGGCCGCCTGTTCGGATACAAGGACGCCGAGCGTTACCGTCTGGGTGCCAACTACGAACAGCTGCCCATCAACCGCCCGGTCAATGAGGTCCACAACTACGAGCGGGATGGGTTCATGTCCCAGGGCCAGGACGGATCAGTCAACTACGAGCCCAACAGCAAGGGTGGTCCCGTGGAGGACAACGATGCCCGTATGCACGGCGATACCGTCCAAGGGCAGACCGAGTACTCCCGTCCCTATGACAAGGACTACTACTCCGCAGCCGGCCGTCTCTACAGGCTGATGAGCCCGGAGGAGAAGGACCGTTTGATCCAGACCATCAAGAACAACCTGGGATCCGTTGACGACCAGGAAATCCAGGTTCTTGAGACCAAGCAGTTCTACCAGGCCGACCCCGACTACGGCCAGCGTGTAGCCGAGGCCCTTGGCCTTTCCATGGATCAGATCAAGTAACACAGAAACTGGGCGGGAACTGCCGGCGACACGTCTGGACTGGCCTGCAATCCCCGCCCTGTGTTACTATTTCCTAGTTGCCTTGATAAGGGTCACGTAGGCTAAGGCCCCGTTCATTGCAGCCTTGGAGGATTCGCCTAGTGGTCTATGGCGCACGCTTGGAAAGCGTGTTGGGTTCACGCCCTCACGAGTTCGAATCTCGTATCCTCCGCCAGCAAGGGTTTTGAACAACCGTTCAAAACCCTTTTTTCATGCCGATACCGGCGGTATTCCGCCGTTTCCGTGCCTTTTTCCCTGTTTCCAACTGCACCGTTTGATTCCTTTGGGAGCCGTTGAATGCGCTAAGTTAGGTGGTGAGATAGGTGGTGCGGTTTCGATGATGGCAAACTCACCACCTAAGTGCCTGGCAGGACATGCCAGACAGGGATGTTCGGAGGCGGTGGTCCATGGCGAAGAGGGCGAGGCGCAGGAGGTTCGGCTCCATGCCAGTGAAGACCGATGCCAAATCCGGGCGCAAATATCTCGAGGCCCGCTACCAGCCGCCCGTCAGTGCCTACTCCAAGTGGCCGGGCCTGCCCAAGCGGATCACCAGACGCTTCCCGGTGGGATTCGAGACCGAGGCGGAGCGATGGCTCAACGAGGCCGAGACGGCCATACGCATGGACACCTGGCAGCCGCCAAGGATCGAGGAGGACTCCCGCAAGGCCGAGGCCGTCACTTTCGCCCAATACTCGGCCGCATACCTCCAGGAGCATCGCAAGGCCAACGGGGAGCCGATAGCACCCACCACCCGCCAGAAGTACGAGCAGTACCTCAGGGACGACCTGCTGCCCATCCTGGGGGACATGACCATGGCCGCGATAGGCCCGAAGGACATACAGCGTTGGGCCGACTCCATGAAGGTCGGCAAGGCCGGCGAGGGTGCCAGCATCAAACGGCATGTGTGGGAGCTGCTCAGCGCCATCTTCAAGGAGGCCTGCTCCAAGCCGCTGGACGAGGACGGTACCACCCTTCTCCAGAACAATCCGGTGCTCCTGAAAGTGGACCGGCCCGACTCGAACCGTGCCTACGGTGACGTGTCCATGGACGAATTGAACACCCTGGCCGAGGCCATGCCAGGACGGTTCTCACTGGTCCTCTACTTGGTGGGAGTCCTCAGCCTCAGACCCGGGGAGGCGTACGCGCTGCAACGCAGGGACATCGAACTGGCGGAGGACGGCTCCGGCGGCGTGGTGCATGTCACCAAGAGCGCCAAGGGCATCATGAAGAACGGCCACAAGGTCATGGAGGTGGGCAGCACCAAGACCAAGGGCAGCGTGCGCGACCTAGAACTGCCACCATTCCTCATCCCCCATATCCGTCACCACCTGGACACGTATGTGGAGGATCGGCCCAACGCCTGGCTGTTCACCGGCGAGCGCACCAGGGGCCTGGTGTTTGACCAGTCGGTGCGCAACGCCTGGTATCGTGCCCGCAAGGCCGTGCCCCGCCTGGAGCAGAGGAGGCTGAGGCTCTATGACCTGCGACACCGGGCCCTGACCGAGGTCGCCAAGCACACCAACAGCATCAAGGCCGTCATGGCCCAGGGTGGTCACACCCAGGTCAGCACGGCCATGCACTACCAGCACGTCACCGAAAGCGAGCGCGGGAAGATCCTCGCAGGCATAGAGGCCGAAGGCGAGGCGGCGGAGCACAAGGAAAGCCCTCAACATGACACTGAATCCGGCCGCCAGGATGTGCAGGAGCTGGAGGCGCTCGCGAGCGCCTTGGAGTCCATGGATTTGGAGGTTCGGGCCCAGGTGTTGAAAGGGTTGCCCTCGGTACGACGGAACGAGGTCCTGGCCTGCTTCTCCAAACAGGTGCAGGCGGAGACCATGCAGGAACTATTGAAAGGAATATGATTATGCGATTGGACACACGAACGTTGAATACATTGCGGAAAGCGGTTCCGGCAATGTTTCAGGAGGATTATTCAAAAGAGGATGCCAGAAAAGCTTTTAAGTCCATGATGGAGTATTCGTATGAGGAAGGTGTTTTGCGTCTCTTCCCTGAGGAGTTGAAATCCGAGCCAGACGCCCATGTGGATCAGATGGCCACGGCTCTTCTGAAGTATGCGGCCAGTGATGCAATAACATTGCCGCAATATGCTGATGAATTAACGGATTTGGGCGACTTGGTTCCTGTGGCATGGGGTGTCTTTTGCGTAAAAAAGCAGACGCGGATTCTTACACGTCTACATAGGCCATTGAATCATCCTGAAGGCATATATTACCGGGGGCGAGATGTTGTGATTAGGGCTTGTGGCGAGGAGAGTTGTTTTAGTGGTGAGGGTAACTTCAGACAATTCCAATTGATTGCTAAAGCCTTCAAAGGATATGCGCCATGTTCACTGACCGAATTCGATATTGTATGACGTTGAAGCCCTCCATACTCCGTGTTAAGGTGTGAATTACTGGTTTCGAGTAATCGGAGCTAAGTGGGGGTGCCTTCCCCTTCATCCAAGGCCCGTGGAATTACTCTCCACGTAATATTCGGGTCAGTGGCAACGCACTTAAAAACAGGGCAAAGCGTCACCAGCGCTTAACAAACAGGTCAGCGTCGCGCAGCTTTATGTGTCAGCAGATTTAATCGAAGTCTGCCCGCGCCCCTGCTTGGGGTTCAGGCAACGCCCTGTTTTTAGGAAGTGTACATGCCACAGGAAGCACTATCAGCAATTCCGTCCATGAAGGACACCCGGAACCGCTCATACCATCATCAGGACGGCAGCGGCAACCTGACCCCATTATCCGTCTCCGTGTCCGAGGCCACGCGCCTGCTTGGTTTCAAGGACACGAAAAGCACGTACCGGCTCATTCATCAGGGGGAGGTCAAGGCCCGCAAGTCGGGTCGTATTTTCCTGGTCAGCTATGCCAGTCTCAAAGCCTATATCGAGGACTAGCAGAACATGACAGGAGTAAATGTGGACCCCAGTGCCGACGGCACAGGGGTTACTGGAACGTACTTCTCTAGTATATCCGTCGAAGATGACGAAGCCAATCAGGTCAGTTACGTACTTGAGACTGTGAGCGACTACCTGCTGGAAACAGCGTACGGCTTCTACTCGCGCAGCATCAGCCTCCATACCGACCGGGCGGCGAGATGCCTCGCCTTGCTGGTTTTGGCTTCAAATATCCGCCCCATGCCAGTGGCTGTAACCGCTCGCGTTTCTGACCAAGGAGCAAGCGTCATGGTGCAGGCAGCCAGCCTGCTGAGTCCTGACGGATGTCTAGCTTTCACGCCCAGCCTAAGCCAGGCGTACCGCAGAATACTGCTCGTGAGTGTTCCCACAGACCAAGCTACCAGTACTTTACTCAACTCGGGCTTAGTACCTTCCCGCGCTCGCAGAGATGCCGCTTACATGCATGCTCGCCTCGCCACCTGTGCCGGCATACACCAAAAGGAAGTGCTGGAACATGGGAGCAAACCATCCCAAATACTCAAGACTCTGGCGACACTCGCAGGAGACCCATGGCCTCGTATAGCGGCAGATCTCCTAGAGAAGGAGGTGAGGGACGAGTGAACGAGAGGTATAAGGATCTGTCATATGACAGGATTGCGCGGCCTAGGTTCCTGTATGACCAGATACTTGTTGAAGGTGTACTAAACATCGTCGCCGGTGAGAGCGGCATAGGCAAAAGCACCCTGGTGTTAGACTGGGCGGCCAAAGCTACTCAGGGGGCATTACCTGGAGACCACCAAGGACAGCCTATGAACGTATGCATCTATTCTCCGGAAGACAGCCGTTCAATGCTCAAAGCCCGCCTGTTGGCCGCTGGAGCCGACGTGAGCCGTGCAGTGCCTATAGGCGAGCGCTACAACGAACAGGGAGAAGAAGTCCTTTGTGACTACCTGCTACCTGACAATATCGACGCGTTGGAGGAAGCTCTGGAAACAAATAGCAGCCCCTTCCTGATTGTTGACCCCCTGTCCAACCTGGTGGGAGGCGACGGAAACAAGAGGGATGATGTGCGCAAAGCACTTAACCCTTTGGCTGCACTCGCCCGGAGGCTGGACGTGACGATAGTGGGGTTGTTGCACTTTGGTAAGGGCAGCGGTAGGAACGCCAGGCATATGGTCAGCGGATCCCATGCCTACATTGACATTTGCCGTTCCCTGCTGACCATGGCTCAGGATCCTGAGACTGGGGAAGTGACAGTCTCCCAGGACAAGGCCAACTACAGCAACCTGCCCGCCTCCGAGCATAACTGGAGCTTCCGCCTAGAATCCGTGAACATGAAGGACGACAACGGAGAACCCATGAGCGTGGGCCATGTGACCGGTTGGGCCCACTCCGACCGTAGCGTTACCGAGGTAGTCAACACGTCCATCGACCTGGGCGACGATGAGCCCAACGACTGTCAGCAGTTCATCATCGACTACTACCAGCAGAACAAACGAAGCACACCCGACATGCTAGGTTGTGGGTTTCCTGCCAATGAAGTCATTGCCGCAGGCAGCGGCGAATACACGAAACAGCAACTCAAGGACGCTCGCAGAAGATGCAAGGGATACCGGTTCGAGTCCAAAAGGTTCGGCGGTGAGTGGTGGTGGTTCACTACAGGTTCGCGCCACCTTGCCACCTTGCCACCTTCCAATGATTCCAACGGTTCCCGTGGGGGCACAAGGTGGCAAGGTGGCGTACCAGAAGTGCTCGTGCCACCTTCCCCTCAGCCCAACGATTCCAATGCCTCCCAGCCCTTTATACAGTCAAGGTGGCAAGGTGGCACGCATAATGAGGCGAAGACTCCAAACGCGCAAGGCCAGCGGAAGGATAATGACCAACGCGGCTCATCCAAGGAAGAGCCTAACCCTGACATAACCTCTTGGCTGACTACACTCCCCCAGTTCGTGGGTAGCGTCGATTGGGCCACACTTACCAAGCGGCAGCTCATAGCAATAAGGAATCAAAAGCCAGGGCTGTGGATAAACAAGGCCAACGAGGAACTGTATAGGCGAGACCGGAGACAGCAGGACACGACCATGAAACAGGAATGCCAAAAGATCGCTTGACCCTGAAGACATGATAGAAGAGGCAAGAGTGGGACGACCATCTATCCAGAGGAAAGCCGTTCCACTCCTGCATGCCTATCTAGATCCGCATATGCAGGCTTGCGAGAGGATTCCAACGCTCGCGAGTGCCTTCTGGTCTTCCTCGGTGAGCAGACCCATGATGACCAAGGGCTCCGGGGGGGGGGGGCACTCCCGCCAGCCCTAGGCGAAGACCGCCGGATAGCACCACCGGACATGCATGCGCCGTGAGAGTCGTTTTTTATTTGGACCCAGCCAGATGGAGCCATGAGTAATCCAAGACGCTCAGACCCTTCACCATGAGGCCACCAGGACCATCCAACCAAGGACATAGGCGCTCGCCAACCAACCTCATCTATCTTATTTTACCTTCGTCACGATAATGGAGAGAAGCCAATCGATACAGCAGAATAACGACCTTAAATAGCGTTGTCACAATAACTGTGGGTAGCGGTTGGATTCCATACGGAGTAGGGGGGGGGGGGGCGAGAGTAAGGCAATTAACCAACCCGTCCCCGCGCCGCCGAAACTCCTTTTCGTGCGTCTCAAGTTTCCCATTCCGTTTTCTTCCTGTTTTAGCCCGGCACAAGGCTAAGGAACAGTAAAGAGGTGTCAGCAACACCGTTGCTAGACTCACAACAGGCTTTACAAGGCGCTAGCGTAGGAGCATGAACGAAACAAAATCAAACAATGAGAAGAATTGGTGGTACCAGCTGCCGCCAAATAAACCAAAATTTGTCATTGCTATTGCGATTTTTATTATGTTGCCAATACTTTGGCAATGGTTCAAGCATGACTGGAACTTAAACGAGACATTGGTAGATGTCTTTGCCGGAGATATTGACTGGTCTGCATGGTGGGGGTTCGGTACTTTTCTCGTGGCTGTTGGAGCGGCACTTATCGCATTCTATGAACTGTATTCGCAACAGAGTGAATGGAATAAGCAGCGTCAGGAACGTCGCAATGAGCATTGGGATAAAACCAGAGCTCATATCCAGGTTAATCATTTTGTGAAAGGAGGGACGGTATTCGTGAATGTCAGCAATGTCGGGAGTACTTCTGCCACCAACGTGCGAATAAGGCTTAAGGGATACGACGAAACGATGAAACAAACACTGATCTCATTATTAGACGGTGGTGTGGGAACAGACGAAGTGATGACTGGAGGTTTTCGCAAAGATGTGTTGGAAAGAACAATTTTGGCAATTCCCCCGAACTCTACCATGACTTATCTGCTTGGTTTCTACGCTAATATAGATAAATTGAAAGATTATTCTTATGCCCTAGAGGGCACTGTAGAATACAGTGATCTCAATCGGCAAAAATGTCCAAAGGACAATTTTGTTCTGGATTTTGAGTACGGTCGAGGTATGGTTCGACCCAGCAGCGACTTAGAAAAGGTTATAAAATCGCTCCAGGATATAGCTAAAAAATTGTAACTCCAGTAAAGATTAACCATTCGCAAGCACCTAGGGGGGGGGGGCTTACCGGTGGTGACAAGACCGCCGGTGAGCTGGCTTGCAAGTGCGGAGAGTTCAAAATTTTCCAGCCGGATCACAGACTCGATAATGTGGCTCTATCGCTGATCCCAACCCAGAGTTAGGACATAAGTCTGATTTAGACCGCGGAAGATTCCTCTGTCTGCTAGTGTCTTGAAAGGGTCGGTTGGATGGAGCTCAGTACTAGTGAACCCACCTGAATCATGTACGCCACTGAGCTCAACATGGGCATTCGGGAACCATCAGTTACTGACACCAGTGACAGAGAGATCAGTTGTGTCCATCACGGACGCAACCATCCATAGCATTTTATATGACCCCACCCAAGGAACCGCTGGTTCCGGCTTGGACAGCCGTGGATGTGATACCCACAGTTGGAATAGACGGAACCTCAGCCATGTAACTCCGGCCATGTGGCAACTACGTGTGTCATACACGCAACTAGGGTGGCATAAGTCGGACCCATCCCACACGACTAAGCCTCGGACATGGGGGTGGCGAACCACTACCCCCATACAATAGGTATTCAGCTGCGCTTGCCATGAGGTACGGCTCAGCCTCCAAAGCCCCTAGATTCAATCTAGGGCGTCGCTAAGTGCGTCAGCCAGGTTTACCCACATACAGCCTTGCTGATGCTGTACAGCTGAGGCCTTATACAATGGTGTCACCTACCGGATGGTTAGCGAGTTTGATGTGACCACGCAAGCGCTCGGGATTACCGCGCAATACTTGATTGGCTACGCTACACCAAGCCGCACAGGAGCCAACATGACACGGCTGTCAAAGATCCTTTGACAACTAAACGTTAGGTCATCTTAGAAGAGTGCTCCTTGCTCCTCCATGTGCTTGTGGTCGATGACTTTCTCTATAGCGATATACCTAGTCGACAGCTGGTTCTTGGAGTCGAACTTCTTCTCCACCTTCATGATGACCTTATAGGTGTCGTTGGCTCTGAGAGACTCGATGGAATCGAGCACACGCTTTTTGAAAGCGGCATCGTCGATAGACACGTACTGCTTCTTGATGCCATCGGTGATGCGCCATTTCCCGTCTTCCTGGAATGATGGCTGCAATGCCTGAACCACCATCTCCATCTCCGAGACGGTGGTGTCGCTATCGGACACATCGTAGCTATCGATGGCCTCGGCATCCTCCTGAGTGACGGTTTCAGACACATCCGATAGATGAAACTCTATGCGGTCTATGCCGTCGCACAGCGCCGGAGCGGTGGCATCCTTCACCCCTTTGACGAAACCTGGATCGCCTATCATCTCCAAGGATTCCGGGTATGTGCGTTCGATGGTGCCATCTGGGTATTTGACATCAATCTTCGAATCGTCACCTTTGGTATCCTCCACCTTCTTGGGCTTGCCATGATGGAGAATAGCGTTGGATGTCAGTCTGATCCCACCGAAGACGAACGCGCCTATCTCAATCGCGTTCGCAGCTGCACTGGCCTCGTCGCTGGAAAGGAAGGGAACAACATCGTTCGTGATACGTAGGATAAGGTCTATGACGACCGACCCCTCGCTTGTGGCTTTTGCATTGAGTTTGATGCGATAACCAGGATCCACGAGCGCCTGTGCCCTCTCGAAAGACAGTGACAGCCCCACCAAGGCAGGCCCCAACTGCCTCACATCAATCTCGTGATTCCGCAGAGCGTCGCCTTGATAGTGTGCGGTCATCCTGGCGACTGAAACCGGTTCTGACATTGTTTGCACCATATATCCATAATCACATAACATGCGAACAAACTTGCTTTGGTTCCTCAACTAAGAGACCGGTTTTGCAAAGGTTTAAGCGTCACCATTTTTCTTGCTGATGCAACATCGTAACTGTTTAAGATATGTAATCATGCCCTATTCTAGCGAGGCTATCTATATCCGGAGTTGTGTGATTTGGATAGCGGAAGTTGCGTCACAAATGACACGATGCAGTAATTTTCGAATATCCACAGAACAGATTGTTACGAAGGAACATAGTTTCTTATTGTTTCCGAATGCATCCCAATAATCGAGACAGAAGTGACCCAACTGATTCACAACCGTGGCGCTCGCGAGCGCTTCCCTGCCCCCCGTTCGGATGCATAGCCTTCCTGTGGGGTATCATGGTAGTGTCTTTCAAGGCCGTTGGGGTACTCACAATACCTTGACTTAGGTGGTGAATTAGGTGGTTTGCCGGTTTCCTGATTCTCTGTAATCCCGTTAGGCAGCAGTGTTTAGTGGTTGTTTAGGTTGGTATCTCGTATCCTCCGCCAGCAGGGGGTTTTGGGGTTCCAAAACCCCTTTTTGCTACTCACCTCCACGACCTCACTGTGATCGACAATGGTCAAGCTAGCAAAAATTGACGTCGCATCCTCGTTTCCCAAGACAGCAATCCGCGGAATCCGATGCTTGCACATCTCGGCATGATTCCCACCCCAGCGCCGTCATTGATCAGGCCGACCCAACATCACCTTTCGTAACTCTCGCAGTCTCCTTTGAGCGACTTTTCTGATTAATAAGCTTCGCCAATTCCTTTTCGCAGTTACGCATGTATTCCAAGCTCTTCTTAAGACCGGAGAGCTCTTTCTTGGTATCCTTCTTCTCAGCCTTGTCTAGGTCCTTATCTTCAGAACGCATAGAGAGAACCTCCTGCTGAATTTCCGTTCGTTCAATCTGATCGAGCAAGCCTTGTCGGATCCGTTCAATCGTCTCTGGCTTCATATCGGCTTGAGCGAAGTCGGATTGGCACAATGTTAGGAGCTTCGAACATTCGTCGAGGGCAAACGCTCCCTTGGAATCAGTGAGAAGCGAAGCAACAGCAGTTACCCCACTACCACCGACCAAACCCAAGACTGCACCACCACCAGCGATTATGGCTGTGCCGCCTGCCATACCGAAGCCTCCAGCAGCCAATGCACCACCGCCAACCGCTGCAAGGCTCGCACTGGTAAGAGCAGCACCAGATAGGCCGGCAACAGCCGATCCGGCAAACAACGGAGCTATGACTGGCGCTATGACCGGCGCTAATGTAAACGCTGCCCCTCCCGTAGCAACCGCAATCGCGGCAGTCCCCGCAGCACCGACAATTTTTTTGGTTCGGCTACCATTCAATACGCCGGCATTCTTATTCAGCGCCTTGGCGGTCTGCTGCACAGGAGATTTATCCGAATCGCCGCTTACGTCACGCCATAATTCTTCGAGAATTTTTGAATCAAATTTTGGGCGTTTAGTTCTCTTGATCGAGGAGTCCGGCCCTCCCTCAGGATTCTCTGACTCCGTTTCAAAACGATATAGGTCATACGGAGCGAACCGCGCAAGTTCAATCAGAACCAAGGCTTTCCATGTGTCCCCGTCCCGCGCAACAAGTTCTTCAATTCTCCGTTTCACTTGCCCGCGATTAAGGAGATCATAGTCATCAGGCAGGTTTCCAGACCACCTGTCAAACCATTTTTCCTTTTCTCTCCGATCCACTGCTCTACTTCGATCTATATCCTCACAAAGCGCCAACCGCTCTATCGAGAACAATACAGATAGATGCTCCGGCTTCAACGAGAGCATTTCCATTGTCATCCGATCGGCCGAATCGTCGTTTTGCCGCCGCTGCCTGTGGCTTGCTCTTCGTTCCCATACCGTTTTGACATCCACACCTATTGCGAAAACCAGACGAGTCACACCTACATAGTTGATTTTCAGCAGGAAGAGCTTGCCATCGAATCCCCCTACTAGAATCCCGACCAAGGCGGCCCGAATAGCGGCATCCGCTAGATCCACTGCAGTAAAGGTAGCCGAAGCAATGGATACCATGCGGACTACTCTGGAATTATTGAATGGAAGGACCACATCCATATCCAGCTGTGACAGGTCGTCCAAAGAGTCGACTTCATTGTTTTTCATCTCCAGATAAAGATGATGAAGAAAATAGCAGCCCCGTGTCAGGCACTCATTCAGCAACACTGGAAGCGCCTGACGCCCCAGTACATGCACAATTCCGATTTCGGTTCGCAGGTTAAACCTACGAAGGACTTTACGACCTTCATCATCAACTTGAGCGAATAAGGTCCCATTGAACATCTTGGAAAGAAGTTTCCGTAACCCCATGCCGGAATCCATGGCATTTTTAAACACGGGCAAGGCGGACAATTCCTTAATAATAGAAAGAAAAGGCCCAGGTACCCCCGTGCCCTGACCGGGATTCGAACTTGACCCCGGCGCGTCTGACGCCATGTGAAAGAACCATCGCACCGTGCCTAGGAACAGCTTTTCGCAGACGGTATCGCCGATCAAACCTTCCTTAAACCATCGTTCTTCCACCGGGACTGCAATGAAATCTCCGTTTTGATTGGTGCCGTATACCTTTCCTGTAAATTGAGTGAGTATCGAGAACACCAATCCTTCAAGGGAGAAGTGGTGAGAAAAATCTCTGAGATGATGTTGCAAACCGCCGCCGAATTCGGCCGTGTACTTATCGCCAACAAAAGGATATTGATTTTCTAGGAATTGAATGGCATCACGCAGGGACTCTCCTTTAAAACCAGAATGCTGCTTTGCCACCCAAACCACGAATTCATTGACTTTCTCCGAACCCCACTCGTTCGCCTTGTCCAGAGAGAACTTGCCAACAAAAATCGAATCACATAAACCCGCGACCACTCCACAAGCCGCAGCGATCTTGTAATCAAGCTGCGCGTCATCTTGCACATGGCCACTTGCAGGGTCTTCTTCAATGGATTCCACATAGATTCCATCACCAAAATCTTCGGTTGTTTTATCAGCGTGGAATCCAGCCTCTATTCCTTTGTCATCAGCAAGCTCCAGCGAATACTCAACAGAGACCAAATCACCACCGTGCCGTGGCGAAAGCTCCAACTCCCTTGCCATCCGTCCCTCTCCCTCCACAGTGCGCATAGAAACAAAGCAATATAGCCAGAATAAAGCAGCAATTGGAACGTCTGCAAACAGTCAACCAGCACTTCCCTCGCTCGTAATTCTCATTTACCCTTGCAGACTTCAAAATTACGTCAGATACACATCCCAGAAGCTTCATAGCCGCTTATCCTGGGAGTATGGCAATGAACGTCAATGTCGCATCACGCCGTCGCAACTGGTCGCGTGAAGAAACGATGATGGCCTTTGCCCTGTACATCGTGCTTGAGCCCAGAGAGTGTGACGACAATGGACTAGACGTACAGCGTCTGGCGTCATTCCTGCATCGCACTCCCGACTCTGTTGCCTTGAAAAGCTGGAACATCGCAGCCCATGACGTCAATCGGAAGGCCCAAGGCAAAGCGGGCATGAAGCATGGCACAAGCTGGATTCCCAAGTCTGGCAATGGTACGCAGAAAATCCTGATGCCTTCATGGCGGAGTGCCTCGATTTGCTCCAACGTGCACTCCTGCAAGCGAACAAACAACATTTCCACCCAGCACCGTTGGCCTCCGACCGATATTCCCCGCTCGAAACCGCAACAAAGCTCCTGCTTCACAAGCCCAATCCCGAAGGCGGCGAGCGCGAAGCGACCACGATTCAGCGGATCAACCAGTCGTACTTCCGCAATTCACTGCTCTTGAACTACCGGTACACATGCTGCATCACCGCATGCAGATACCTTCGATGCTGATTGCCAGCCATATCAAACCATGGAAAGCATCAACCCCGACCGAAAAAACCGCCGCATCGAACGGCCTGTTGCTCAATGCATTCCACGACCAAGCCTTTGACCAAGGGCTTATCTCCATCGACGACGATTACCGCATCATGGTCAACCACGACAAGGTAAGGCACTCACCGATCAACGATCAATGGCTCTATGCCTTCGAAGACCAGAGAATCACGTTGCCATCGATCAGCCGACCCTCGCATGAATTTATCGAGTATCATCACAAACACATCTTCCTTACCGATGCGGCATAGCCACAGGGACAATCCCCTCCCTTACACGCTTGGCGCTACCCGGAAATATTGGGCAAACCGTTCCCCGCCTTTTTCTTCCAAGGCATTGATTATGTCCACAGGTTGCTCTGCCAGCCTGAAATCCATAATGACCTGTTTCACCGCATCACAACACGCTGTATGAGCGGAGGATTAAGCAGCCAAGTACTTAAGCGATCCATGAAGCGCCCTGTCATATTTCAACGAAACAAGGCCAAATATGAAGCAATGACATCCTCCAGCATGCCTAACTTCATCATCTCAATGCAGCCAGACAAGGCAGAAGCTAGAGCGCGTCAAAGCCTCTCGGGAGATTTATAGTTTCCAATATGATATAGTTTCTATTATGAAATCAAATAAATCCTCTTCTCTTTATAACGCTCTCATGTATCTGCAGTGCGAATTCGTGGCAGAGCGCAACAGAGTCAACCCAGGAAACATCACCTGGCAGCAATTCGACATCCTGACTGTTCTACGCACCGGAGCCTTCATGCCCTCACAGATTGGTCAGCGACTCGGTATAACCCGATCCAAGGTCTCCAAGAACCTGAGCACGCTGCGCGATCTCGGATACATCAAACAGACACACGATACCCGTGACCGGCGAGAGCTGGAGACCAGCCTGACACAGGACGGTCGGGACATGCTCGACATCATCGATCAACAGCATAAGACCCTTGAGGAGGATGCCAGACAGGTCTGGTCCGAGGACGAGCAGGAAGAGTTCACTGCTCTTGCCAACAGGCTCATCGCCAAGCTGCGCCAGGAGCGGATCGCCTGATGAGGACAGAATCCATCCTTATTGATAGGGCCTCCACGCACAATCTCAAGCAAGTCTCGCTGGCCATACCCAAACGGGCCATCACCGTGGTCACCGGCATGTCAGGTTCAGGAAAGTCATCTCTGGTATTTTCCACGCTAGCAGCCGAGTCACAGCGCATGATCAACCGCAGCTATAGCTCCTACATCCAGCAGCTCCTGCCCAAGTATGAGCCCGCGGAAGTCGCCCGCATCGATAACCTGCCCTTCTCCATAGTCGTAACCCAGAAGCAGCTCTCGGGAAATGCCCGCTCGACCGTGGGTACCTACACCGATATCTACACCGCCCTACGCCTGCTGTTCTCCCGTATGGCCCAGCCCTTCATCGGGTACTCCATGACATATTCCTTCAACAATCCTGCGGGGATGTGCCCGACCTGCCAGGGACTGGGAACTGTGCGCACTCTGGTGCTTGATCGCCTGCTCAACATGAATCTCTCGCTGAACCAGGGAGCCATCAACTTTCCCACCTTCCAGCCGGGCGGCTGGAGACTGACCAGGTATACGGATTCAGGCTATTTTGACAACGACCTGCCCCTACAGGAGTGGGACAGAGATGACCTCGACTTCCTGCTCTACGGCAAGAGGCAAAAACCGGCACACCCTGGCCCCAACTGGCACAAGACAGCCATGTATGAGGGATTGGTGCCCAGGATCACCAAGACCTTCATCAACCAGAGCAACGACAAGTACCAGCATGAGCTGGAGGAGGTTACGCGGATCACCCAGTGCCCCGACTGCCAGGGGGCCAGAGTCAACGCCAAGGTGCGCTCAGCCAGGATCGGCGGACTGAACATAGCTGACTGCTCCGCCATGAGCGTGGCAGACCTCCAGGAATGGCTCGAGAAGATTCATGACGATCAAGCTGAGACTATTCTGCAGGACCTAATGCGCAAGATGGCCAACCTGATAACGGTTGGTCTGGGCTACTTGAGTTTGGAACGCGGCACCTCCACACTTTCCGGAGGAGAGGGACAGCGTCTGAAAATTGCCAACTGCCTGAACAGCCCCTTGAATGACGTCCTCTACATCTTCGACGAGCCAAGCGTTGGCTTGCACCCCCATGACCTGACTGGTATCAAGAAAATCTTTGAAGGCTTGCGAGACAAGGGCAATACGGTAGTGATCGTGGATCATGACCCCGAGCTCATCGCCATTGCGGACCATATCGTCGACATGGGGCCAGGGGCAGGCAATGAAGGCGGTCGGATCGTCTTTGAAGGGAACTATCAGTCTCTGCTGAGAAGCGGCACAGCAACCGGCAGATCCCTGGCAGATCCAGGCATGGTAAATGAACCATCGGCGCCTTCGCATAGCTTCTATACAATAGACAAGGTCACGGCCCACAACGTCAGAGAAGCCCACGCCAAGGTACCCCGGCAAATGCTGACTGCGGTGACCGGGGTGGCCGGCTCAGGTAAGAGCACCCTTATTAAGGAAGGCTTCATGGCTCAACACGAGGCCTTACTCCTGGATCAGAAACCAATCAAGACCAGCGGACGCTCCAACCTGTTGACCTACTTGGGTGTCTTCGACCCGCTGCGCAAGGCCTTTGCCGAGGCCACAGGCGAGTCCCCCTCGCTCTTCTCATTCAACGCTGCCGGAGCCTGTCCGGTCTGCAAGGGCAAGGGGGTCGTCACCCTGGATATTGCCTACATGGGCGACACCAGCACTATCTGTGAAAGCTGCCATGGAACCAGATATTCAACGCAAGCCTTGTCTGTCAGATACCGTGGTCTCAGCATCGCCCAGGTGCTAAAACTGACTGCCAGCGAGGCCATGCACCAATATCGTGAAGTGCTGGGGCCAGCTATGAAGGCCCTGGAGGATGTGGGTCTGTCTTACCTATCCATTGGGCAGGCTCTTGATACGCTCTCCGGCGGTGAGCTGCAACGCCTCAAGCTGGCCAGGCTACTCAAGGATGGGATTCGCGAGACCCTGATTTTGGATGAGCCCACCAGCGGCCTGCATGAATCCAATATCCTGGAGCAGATTGTGCTCCTACGCAAACTCATCACCAACAAAGGACTCACTATTATCGCCATAGAACATAACCTGCGCTTCATCGGCCAGGCCGACTGGGTGATCGATATGGGCCCGGGAGCCGGAAGCGCAGGCGGAAAGGTGCTGTTTGAAGGAACTCCGCCTGCGCTGATGCGCCGCAATGACACTCCTACAGCCCGAGCCATGAATGCCTATTTCGGTCTCATCAAGGATGCCGCGGCGCAACCATAAGCGGCTACATTCAGATCAACAATCGTTCAGCAATCTTGCAGACGGCGCTTCTGCCTGCCCTGCTGATCGAAATTGTCATCATCCAGCCAGGTCTCCAACCGCTCTTTTACTCTCGGCCATTCACTGTCCAATATGGAAAACCAATCCGTATCCCGAGTACGGCCCTTGTAGACCATATCGTTCCTGAACCGGCCTTCAGCCTTGAATCCCAGCCTCAGCGCTGCCGCCCGTGAGGGCGCGTTGAGGCTGTCGCACTTCCACTCGTATCGTCGATAGCCCAAGTCCTCGAAGACATGCCTAGCCATCAGATACTGGGCCTCGGTAGCCTGCCTGCTTCTTTGCAACTCATGGGTATAGATAACGTGCCCCATCTCGACGCTTCCCATGTCCGCCCGAATCCGCATCAAGGCATACATACCCAACAGGTCCGACGAATGATCAAGGTCCACCGGCTCACGCAAATCCGAATTCTCTCCGCCCGCAAGCTGGCCAACACCGAGATCAGATGCGGACGGCTTACGCAGAATAGCAAAGAAGAGAGGATCCCGGCTTGCCGTCATGGACGCAAAACCTGAGTCGAACGAGGCCCTATCAAGATAGAGGTCATGGCTGCTGTAGGTCATGATGGACTCGTCGCAATCCGGACCAAAAATCCGCTCGTAGAAGGCATCGCCTTGGTTCGCATCCAAGGGCGCCACCAGAACCGTCCTGCCTGTCAACTCGGCAGGTTCCGGCATCATAGCCCCTGCGAACGAGACCGCATCACCGATGGGCTGTCCGAACTCATTGATCCTCATATCCGCATCTTCTCCTTTGGGATGATGCTTGGCTCCGTCTTCGTAATGAAGAGACGGCGCAAAAGAAGCACCCGTCATAACTGCACATAATCCTGGCACTCAGGATACCAAGCAAACACCCTGGAAATCCGCATGGTTACAACCGCGAACGGCCACATTCAATCCCCTTTGTTACCTTGCTGGTCATTTCGTGCACACGATGCAAATTCTCAGACATAGTTGCCCACATGAGCAGAAGCCGAAGAACTGACGGCTCTGTGAGAATTAAACTGATACGTAAGAGGAAATGATCAAGGAGCTTCAACCGGTATTTCCTCTACCTACCGTCAGCATCGACCAAGGGAGTGATCACCATGTCCAAGGCTTTAATCGTCGTGGATGTTCAACCGACCTTCTGCGAAGGAGGTGAACTCGGAGTCGAGGGAGGCAACGCCACGGCCGGCAAAATCGCCGACTATGTCCACAATCATGCCCAGGACTACGCCTACATGGCCACCACCCAGGATTGGCACATCGAACCCGGGTCTCATTGGTCCGACCACCCGGATTTCGTGGACACCTGGCCCAAGCACGGCGTGGCCGGATCACCTGGGGCGGAGCTTCATTCCAAAATCCGGGAGTTGGGCATCACCCATCACTTCAAAAAGGGCCAGTATTCAGCCGCCTACTCCGGATTCGAAGGCATCGAAGACAACACCGATAAAATCCAGAGCAGGGAGGAATTCGCTGCAGCCAAATCATCTGGAGTCACCTTGGCCGATGCCCTGGCACAAGCTGGCGTCGACCAAGTGGACGTAGTAGGCATCGCCGAATCCCACTGCGTCAAGGAGACAGCCCTTGATGCCGCGAAACTGGGCTACCGGGTCACAGTCTTCGAGGATCTGACCGTACCGGTCAGCGAGGATCAGGGCGTTGAGGCTCGAAAGGCCATGGCCCAAGCAGGCATTCGTCTTCTTTCCTCCAACGGCGACTAAGAGCAGCGACAGAGGAATTTACCAGGGCTGGATGGTAGGGCCTACAGTAAACTCCGATACATTGGTATCCTCAGGCTGATCGATAGCGAAGGCCACCACCTGGGCCACCCGTTCTGGATCAATCTGGTAGCTGTCGTAGGTCTTGTTCATATCGGCCAGGGTCTGCTTGTCCGTGATGGTATCCAGCAACTCGGTTCGAATGGCCGCCGGGTAAATGGTAGAGGTGCGGATATGAGTCCCTTCCTGGGCGGACTCCATCCTGAGTACCTCCATCAGATCACGCAGACCCCACTTGGTTGCCCCATAGACCGCTCCTTCCGGGTAGGCCTTGAGCCCAGCCACCGAAGAGGTAGCGATGAACTGCCCGTGACGCTGCCCGATGAACTCAGGCAGGGCCGCAGCAATGCCGTACAGTGCACCTTTGAGGTTGACGTCAATGGTCCGATCCCACTCGTCCACATGTAGGGCCGACAGGGGCGAGTTAGGCATGAGCCCGGCGTTGAGGAAGACCACGTCCACCCCGCCGAACTGCTTCTTAGCGAAAGCCACGAAGTCCTCATTGGCCTGGCGCTCGGTCACATCCAGAGCCATGGAGGCCGCCTGACCACCCGCCTGAACGATGTCGTCGACAATTTTATCCAGCCGATCCTTGCGGCGAGCGCCCAGCACCACCTTGGCCCCTCGCTGTGCCAACAGCCTCGCCGTGGCCTCCCCTATGCCGGACGAGGCTCCGGTGATCAACACCGTCTTATCAGCAACAGTCATAACAGTCCTACCTTTCTTTAATCTTTAATCGGCCTGATGGTACAACCTCGAGTCGCTGGAAGTGCAAGTCTTGCTACATCCAAGTCCAAACCGATAATCGTGACCAAATGCGTGGCATGGGGCTGAATCTACTGAGAAGGACGGGTCAGTCAGAACTGCTCTGGCTGGGCACATGTAGAATCGACGCAGTAATCCACGAAGAAAGGCGGCTGTACTGCCATGAGCGCAAGGAATCAGAGTCACACTCCGTTTTCCCTCCTGATGGCGGTTTATGCTGGAGACACACCCTCCTTTGTTGTCCGCGCATTGGAATCCGACACCATCGAACAAACCCTCATGCCCGATCAGGTCGTCATTGTGCGCGATGGTCCATTGGGCAAAGAACTGGGCCAACTGGTTGATCGGTATCCGGCTGAGTTGAAGAGACAGTTGCTTCAGGCCGATAGGGCCAAGGAAATGCCCGAGTTTACAATCGTGCGTCTGCCAACCAACAGAGGCCTTGCCCACGCACTGAATTTCGGGTTGAAGTCCTGCAAGTACGAGCTGGTGGCCAGGGCGGACAGCGACGACATCTCCCGGCCATCAAGATTCAGAGTTCTCATCCCCCTACTGGCCTCCTCGGGTTTAGATGCCCTAGGCAGCGCCATCCAGGAGTTTTCGGATGACGAACACACTCCCGGTCGGATCCGCTATCTGCCAAGCGGAGGATCCGAACTTCGGGCATATGCCACTCTGCATTCCCCCCTGCATCACCCCAGTGTGGCCTTTCGCAAGACCAGCGTATGCAAGGTGGGCGGTTATCCGGAAGAATCAGGGCGCTTTGAAGATTACCGTCTTTGGGAAACCATGCTGGTCGCCGGCGAGCATATCGGCAATATCAAAGAACCCCTGGTCCTCTATCGATCCAATACGGCTATGTATCACCGCAGAGGCGGCATGCGCATGTTTCGGGACGAGCTGCGACTGCAAAACGATTTTCTGCATGACCGATTCATCGGCCCCATACAATATGTCAGAAACATCCTCATCCGTGCCTGCTACCGTCTGCTGCCCGACCAAGTACGCAGCTGTTTGTATGCCATCATGACCACCCTGCTCAACCGGTTCCATGGGAAGTCGGTGAATGACAGCCGAAAGAAGTGATTCATGCAATCAACCCTGATGACCTGGCAACAATCCTGGCCACTGCTGCTCTTCATCATCGCAGCCCTGTATCTGCCTGGCTGCCTACTGGTGACAGCACTGGGCAACCGTAAACCCGTCTTCGTGACGGCACTCGGCCCTGTGGCCTCCATCGCGCTGGCCGGCATCGATGGCGTACTCTTCCAGCCGCTCGGCATATCCTGGAACTGGCGTTCCTACGGGCTTTCAGCCATAATACTCATTGCCATCATTCTTCTGGCACGCCAACTTTTCAATCATTTTCGTAATTCAGATGGAGTCGGCCGAGAATCCTGGGCACTGACTACCAATGTCGGAAAAACCAAACCTCGATTGAGGCACTTCCTTCCGGCACTTCCGGCAATCATCGGCACAGCACTGGCTGCTTGCAACATCGGCATCAGACTGATGCACGCCGCGCCTTCGCCTGATCAGGTCACACAAAATTACGACTCGGTCTTCCACTACAACGTAGTGGCACGAATTGTGCTCACCGGTCAGGCTTCATCTCTGCATGCTCTTCCACCCATCAGGGAAATTTACCCCATAGCATTTCAGGAGTTCGCTGCCATGGGAGCGATGGCCTACAGACCTGCCACGGCAGTCAGCGCAGTCACCTGCACCTGGCTGGTCTTTGCAGCTCTTATATGGCCGATCTCCATGCTTTTTCTAATCAGAACCCTGCTAGGCAGACATGCCTGGAGCGATCTGCTCGCACCGGTACTCGCCTCATGCTGCGCTGGATTCCCCTTCCTCTTGCTGGATTGGGGCACCTTGTATTCCATGTTCGCCGGTCAGGTCATACTGCCCGTCTTCGTCGCGCTTATCTGGTCCTGGTGTACAGACGGCTGGCAGAAAGGCCGCAGATCCATAGCCGGCCTCGCCTGGATTCTCCTCAGCGTCGTCGCCGTATCCTTCTGCCATTTCAGGGTCATGATGACCGGCGCTCTTCTTGTGCTGCCGGTGGTCCTGTCTTGGCTGATCAGGGCAGGAAGGCAGCTGGCCCAAACCAACAAGCATCGTTTCCACATAGCCGCTGGGGTGTTGACCACGGGATTCCTGATCCTGCTGGCTATAGGCCTAAAGATCTTCCACAATCTGTACCTGCGTGGTCCTGCTAGGAAAATATCTGATCACCTCAACGGCGGACCGGCACAACCCACGGAAGACCTGCCATCCGCCATAGTTCGCTTCCTGCTGGGACAACCCATCGATTCAGGCAACCGTCGGTTGCCGGTCTACTGGCCCCTGGCGCTGGCCCTGATCCTGGCCCTAATCATGCTCTGTCTGCACCACAGCAGAAAGGACATGCTCCTAGTGTCCTCCTTCCTGCTGCTGGGCCTGGTCTTCGTGGCCTGCGCTGGCACCCATGCTGATTGGGCCAAGATCCTTACAGCCCTGTGGTACAAGGATCAACGCCGTCTGTTCTCCGCTTGGCCTGTAGTAGCCATACCCATCATGGACGTAGCCTTGGAGCATGGCATCGCAGCCTTGAAAAGGTATACACCGCAGGCCGAGAAGATGATATCGATGCCAATTATGATGTTGGCAGCCACGGTAGCCGTGCTGATATGCGCCGTGAACCCTCAGTTGGACTCCATGGAGAAGACTTTGGGCTCAACATATGCCTTCGCAGCCAACAACGCCGATGCCCCGATGCTGTCAACTGACGAATTCCTGCTGATGAAGAGAATGGGCCGCCATGTTTCGTCCAGCGAGCAAGTCCTGGCCGATCCATGGAATGGCAGCGGATACATGCTTGCTGTCGGTGGCGCCACTCCCTTCTATGCCCATCTGAACATGAATTGGGACCATGACCATGCCTACGTGGCCACAAACTTCGAACACATAGACTCAGACCCCCAGGTATGCAAGATCCTGACCGAGCATCACATTGACTGGTACGCGGATCTAGGAGGACCATACGTTGCCAACGATCCCCAGCATCAGATCTTCAATGGGCTCCACCCCGTTCCGCAAGCCCTTCAACTGGTCGACAGCCAAGGCCGGGCGAAGCTCTACCGAATCACCGCCTGCCGTCCCTGATCGGCACGGTCGATCAGTGCCTGGACCTCGGGTTCCTGGGCAAACAAATCATGGTTGCTGCCAGGGCGTGTAGCCATGCCGGCTTTTAATCCTCGAGACAAGCAATGCAAGATCAGACGACGATCGTGCGCCCTGATGAAGGTAAGGAGCCACCGTCTGCCAGTAGCAAGGAGCAGTGCCAGAAATTCAATCGTTGTGAAATTGTCCCTGCTGAATCGGAACATCCATATCTTGTTACGCACCTCGTAAAAGAAGCGAGAACCCGGGTCGGCATCGCTGGAGCCGAAGACCTTGGTCTTATGCCATACCCGACTGGCAGGAACGTAATAGCCGATACCCGTTTTCAGCAGTCTGGAAGTGAATTCGAAGTCGTCATTCCAAAGAAAGAAGGCAGCCCGTGGCAGGGTACCTGCAGCTTGGATGGCCTTGACGTTCACCAGGCAAGAGACGAAGGACAGAGAGCGGACCTGGTAGGCATGGGCGCTGGCCTGCAACTGCGGTCTGCCTCTTCTAATCGACAGACGTCGACGGGGCTTGTTCATCCCATGCACCCTGCCGTCGACCCACACAGCCTCAGAGCCCAAAACGGCCGGCCAGGATCCGTTATCGGCGTAAGCCTCGGAGGCAGCATTAAGCAAACCGGACAGCGCATTAGGCTGCGGCACCACATCGTCATCCATCAACCACAGGTAGGCCTCACGCTGAGGAGGAATCTTCGCCAGGGCCGCCGCCATACCAGCCACAAATCCTCCTGCACCGCCCATATTGTGATGCAAACGAATCAAGTCAGGCTTCAAGGGGTGCGACAGGACCACGTCCACCGGTCCGTCCTCGCTGGCATTGTCTACGACAAGGACTTGATCGGGCTTGCGGGACTGGCCACTTATGCCATCCAGGCACTCCTGAAGGAGTTTGGGGCGGTTGTAGGAGACAACAACAGCGACGACGAAAAACCTCATAGTCTGCATTGTAACGATAGGTGGGGGTCGAATATTGAACTACAATTAGTCCTTAAATTCCCCATAGTGGACATTCATAGTAGACGAGCCACAGATCAATGGGAGCATACAAACCAAGCAGCAGTTGGCCAGTCCCGATTCCACAAGAGGAAGGTCGCAGTCATGTCGACGACACCGACACAGCCCTCATCGCGAAAACAGGCAGTTTATCCCTACCTGATCGTGCTGTCGGGCATCGTCTTCACGGCCATCCCGGTATCGCTGGTCTGCAGTTGTGCAGGCATCTTCTTCACTCCTGTCAGCAGCTACTTCCATGTTCCCAAGGCCACATTCACCGCGTATTTCAGCATATTCAGCATCACCATGGTCATCTTCCTGCCAGTGGCCGGATGGCTGATGCACCGCTACGATCTGCGCGTCGTCCTGACGGCAAGCACTATCCTGGCCGGACTGGGCTGCCTGGGCATGTCCCGATCATCCGCCATGTGGCAGTTCTATCTATGCGGAGTTGTTCTGGGAATCGGCATGCCGGCCATCCTCTATCTGTCAGTGCCGACGCTCATCAACGCCTGGTTCCGCAAACGGGTTGGATTCTTCATCGGTCTGTGCATGGCCTTCACCGGCATAGGCGGGGTGATCTTCAACCAGATAGGCACCATGATCATCAGATCCGCCCCTGATGGATGGCGGCGGGGGTACTTGGTCTTTGCCATTCTCATTCTGGTGGTCACCCTGCCCTTCACCATTTTCGTCATTCGCGGCACGCCCGAACAAATGGGCCTGCATCCCTATGGCGCCACCGAGAATGAGTCTGCTGCAGCTGAGGCGGCCACCAATAGCGCAGGCTTCGGGGGTGAAGACAAAAGGAGACCAGATCCTGCAGCGTCGACCGTGGGTATGACTGCTTCCCAGGCCTTGCGCTCCCCCGCCTTCTGGGCGTTGGCGCTTTTCTGTGGTCTGATCACCATGAATCAGACCATCTACCAGTTCCTGCCCTCCTATGCGGCATCCCTGCCATCCATGGCGGCCTACACGGGACTGATCGCCTCGTCCTGCATGGCCGGCCAGGCTATCGGTAAGATCATCCTGGGCATGGTCAACGACGGCAGCATCGTGGGCGGTCTCTGTCTGGGCGTCAGCGGTGGCATTCTCGGCGTCTGTCTCATGGTCGCCTTCCCTGGATTGCCTGTGCTCCTCCTGCTGGGAGCCTTTGCCTTCGGCTTGGTCTACGCCTGCACTACCGTGCAGACACCCATCCTGGTTACAGCGGTCTTTGGCTCGTATGACTACACCAACATCTATGCACGCATCCAGATGGTGGGGTCCCTGGCCTCGGCTTTCGCCGCTCTCTTCTGGGGCGCCATCGCTGACCAGCCCCACGGCTACATCATCATGTTCGGCCTGAGCATCCTGATCATGGTAGCGGCCTTGTTCCTGGGCATCATTCCTCTGAAGGGTACACGAAAGGCGGCCACTCAAACCGCCTGACCGAGTCCTGCGACTGGCGAACTCCGCAACATTCCGCTTTGCATCATGCGCCGACAGGAGGCAGCAGACCGTCGCTACTACTATCTTGGTCACGTTACCGTTATAGGGCCGTCGCAGGCCGCAGAGGAACCAAGGGAGGACGGCGAGGGCCAGGCGCCTGTCACGATAACCGACCTCAATCTTGACCGACCTGTGGATCATGAACTCTTGAACTCTACCGCCATCTGCTCGACGTCTAAGCGCGTCCGCGGCAATAAATCCATAAGAGAAGAATCGTTCATTCACCTGATCTTCAGCCATATGCATCGACGACCGAAAATCTGCAAATGCAGCTTCGAAGAACCTTTCGGTCACAATATGACAATTACATATACAAATAATCAAGCCTCATTTTTGAACCCATCTCTACTTGTGCAATAACATTATCTTTACTACACTTACATTTGACATTGACGTGACGTTCTGACCAAAACAATGACGTGGTAGATTCCGGGCGGCCTCTTCCTCTGTTCATGGTTCAGTCGTCCGTCATCACATAGACGGCAAGGAGGCTTGTCTAAAATATGAAACGCATCATATCCATGACCCTGGCGACAGTATTCGCCTTGGCCACCGCAGGGGCCGCGGATCCGGCCTTCGCTGCCACGGGGAGTCAGCCCTACCAGGCCAATGCCCCGTCAATCCTGACTACAGGATCGAAAGCAAAAGCCAGAGCTGCTGGTATCAATCCACGGGTCACTCCCGTCAATCCTGCAGACCACGATTGGACCCTGGATTCCGCTACCACCAAAGGCGGCGAGGTGTTGGAAAAGTCCAATGGCTGGCTGCGCTTCAAGGCCTCAGCCGCCAACGGCAATTCCACGACGGTCAGCGAACAATACCCGGCCATCGCTTTGGACGCTACCACTTACGACTTCACCAGCCCAGGAGCTCTGACCTTGACCATGAGCTCGCCCCAGCCTGGCACTGAGAACAGGTTCGGGTTCTACCTCGGGTATGGCAATCCCAACTCCGGACTCTTCATCGGTTATGACTCGGGCGGCTGGTTCTGGCAGCGCTACGGCGGGGACGGCCAGTGGTACACGGGAACCAGACTTCCGGCACCAGCCCAGGATACCCCGACCACGATAGGAATCACTTGGACTGGTCAGCGCGCCGGACTCACCGTGGACGGGCGCGCTGCCTTTGAGGATGTCGACTACGGTCCAATAGCTGGCGCGCTAACCGGAAGATTGGCCATGAAGGCTGGCGTCTACCAGAACCAGATCACTGAAGTCAAGCTCAAGCTCAAGGAAGACCCGGCTGATCTGCACTCGGTCGCCGGACGAATCGTCGATACAGACGGCGGAGCCATCGCCGGGGCCAAGGTCCATATGACGGGAGCCTCGACATTGACAGACGCCGAAGGCGCCTTCACCCTGCAACAGATCAAATCAGGCAAATACACCCTACAGATCGGCAAACAGGGCTACGAGGACATCACTAAGGACATACAGGTGGACCGTGCCGACCTGGACCTGGGATCCTTGCAACTGAACAAAGCCACCCCAGAGGCCAAGGTCACCCTGAGTACCCCCGAGATGAGCGTGCAGGTCCGAAAGCACTTCCCATCTGTGGTTCAATACACCATGACCAAACTGGACAACAGGGTCATGTACGGCCGACATGAGGATCTGCGTCGTCTGAACATCAACGGCACAGACATGGATCTGACTGATTCGGACGTGACTTTCACCCAGCAAGGAACAGACAAGGCCACCTACCAGCTTCGCGCCCAAAAACCCGACCGGAACATCGATGCCACCGTAACAGCAGTCCTCTGGCTCAAGGCCAACACCCTACACCTGGACATTACCAAGATCGAAAACGCTGCCGGAGAAGACCATCCCATCCAGACCATAGCCCTGCCCGGACAGGATTTGGTATCCGTCAGCAGCGACCAGGACGGAGCTCAATTCACTGGTGCACGCATGTCCTCGAATACCCAGGTACCCGGCGACACAACCTTCCCTGTCACTGACGACACCACAGTTGATCCCAACAGGTCTGATTACGCCTATGGATTCGTCTCGGGAGGATCACTGAGCGCAGGACTATGGAGCAACAGCGAACATGACGGCACTACGGCGGGCAGCTCAATGTCCGGAGGCGCTCGGAACACTCGCGTGCTCACAGACGTCAGCAGCGTTCATGGATCGACATCCCTCGGACTGTCCAGCCCTGCCTGGTACTACCATCGTCAGGTTCGGGACTCCAAGAACCGCGCGTTCACTGTTGAGCAGACCGAAATGCCCAAGATGGCCGTGGCCATCACAGGCGACGAAAATCAGGACGGCAGGGTCGACTGGCAGGACGGGGCCATCGCCTACCGAGCCATCATGAACAACCCTTATGGGGCTCAGGAGGTGCCTGATCTGGTTTCCTGGCGTATTGCCATGAACTTCGGAAGCCAGGCCCAGAATCCTTTCCTTAGTACTTTGGACAATGTGAAGAAGGTGGACCTCAACACCGATGGGCTGGGTCAGTCCGTCCTGCTCAAGGGCTACGCCAACGAGGGACATGATTCAGGCCATCCAGACTACGGAGACATCGGCACCCGGATGGGCGGCGCCAAAGACATGAACACCCTGATGAAGGAGGGAGCCAAGTACGGTGCCCGCTTCGGTGTGCATGTCAACGCCGACGAGATGTACCCGGAGGCCAAGGCCTTCAACGAGGATCTGGTTCGCCGCCGGTCTGACGGCAGCCTGCAATACGGCTGGAACTGGCTTGACCAAGCTGTCGGCATCGACGGCATCCATGACCTGGCCTCAGGTTCCCGCCAAAACAGGTTCGGAGAACTTAAGAAAAAGGTGGGCGACAATCTGGACTTCGTCTACGTGGACGTCTGGGGCAACCAGACCTCCGGCAACGAAGACTCCTGGGAAACCCGCAAACTCTCGAAGATGATTACCGACAACGGCTGGCGAGTGGCCACCGAATTCGGCGCAGCCAACGAATATGACGCCTCCTTCCAGCACTGGGCGGCTGATCTGACCTACGGAGGCTACACCAGCAAGGGACAGAACTCCCAAGTCATGCGTTTCCTTCGCAACCACCAAAAGGACAGCTGGGACGGCGACTACCCCTCTTACGGCGGCGCAGCCAATGCTCCTCTCCTAGGCGGCTACAGCATGAAGGACTTCGAAGGCTGGCAGGGCCGCAACGATTACGATGCCTACATAGCCAACCTTTACACCCATGATCTGTCCACCAAGTTCATCCAGCACTTCAAAGTGACTCGCTGGGTCAACAATCCCTTGGATCAGCAGTCTCCTAAGGATCCTTCAGCCAACAACGGCCAGGAGCGGATAATCCTGAAGGACGACCTGGGCCATCAAGTGATCATCGACCGTGGATCCAATGACCAGTCATCGTCCGCCTACCGCGAGCGCACCATTACCTTGGACGGTAGAACCATCCTGCAGGGAGCGGTCTCGCCCGGAGACGGCAGTGGCCAAGGCACTGAGTCCTACCTGCTGCCATGGCTCTGGGATGCCAAGACAGGCAAGCCCCTGTCTACGAACGACCAGAAGCTCTATCACTGGAACACCCGCGGCGGCACGACCACCTGGACGCTGCCCGACTCCTGGAACAATCTGTCTACAGTCAAGGTTTACCGACTGAGCGACCAGGGCAAGACCGACCCATTGGATATACCTGTAGTCAACGGACAGATCACTCTGAACGCCAAAGCGGGAACCCCCTATGTGGTTCATCGCGGGACCTCAGCCAATCCGGACATCGCCTGGAGCACAGGTTCCCATTTGGTCGACACAGGCTTCAACGGCGGCAAGAAAAGCCTTGAGGATAACTGGCAGACCAAGGGCTCCGGGAGCGCCACCATCGTCAAAAGCGCTTCCAGCAATCCTATGCTCAAGCTGGATGGCCGAGTCGAATCGTCACAGACCATAAAGGATCTGGAGCCTGGTGCACGTTATGCCCTCTATGTGGGCGTGGATAACCGCAGTGACGGCCAGGCACGCCTGGAGGTCCGCAACGGTGACCAGGTACTGGCTGCCAACTCCACTGGACGCAGCCTGGCCAGGAACTTCGTGCAGGCCGATCCCCACAACACCAACTGCGCCACTGTAGACGGCAGCAGCTTCTTCCAGAACATGTATGTCTTCTTCACAGCGCCGGATCAGGGCAATCCGGTTCTGGCACTGTCCCACCAAGGTGACGGATCTGCCTACTTCGACAATCTGCGCCTTGTGAAGAACGAATACAATGGTCTGGAAACCGACGCAGATGGTGGCGTGAAGACCTTGACCAATGACTTCGAGCACAACGCCCAAGGCATATGGCCCTTTGTGGTTTCGGGCGCAGAGGGCGTGGAAGACAACCGCGTCCATTTGTCCGAGCTTCACGCCCCTTACACTCAGGCGGGCTGGGACGTCAAGAAGATGGACGATGTGCTGCAAGGAGATTGGTCGGTCAAGATCAACGGACTTACTGAACGCAACACCTTGGTCTACCAGACCATTCCGCAGAATGCCCGGTTCCTGACCGGAGCCACCTACCGAATCTCCTTTGACTACCAGGCCGGTTCCACCGGATCCTACGCTCTGGCCATAGGGCAGGGCGAGTTCGACCCGGCCCGCACCCAGCTGAAACCCTTGGAGAAGGCCCTGGGCACCACGGCCCATTACCAATTCGATCTGACTGGCGGACCTCGGGATGCCTCCTGGTTCGGCATCTACTCGACCGACAAGGCACCCGACCGCCAGGGAACATCTGGCGATGCGGCCAACTTCGGAGGGTACCAGGACTTTGTCCTGGATAACCTGCGCATCGAGCGGCTTCCAGACACGTCCAAGACCCAGGAAGAGGCTCGAGCCAAGCTCAAGCAGGTGCGGGACCGCTTCGACGACAGCCGTGCAAAGTACAGTGACCAGGCTTGGCTGACCTACCTGCATACGGTGGATCAGGCCCGCCTATTGATTGAAAAGGACGGCTCGGGACCGCAGGACTGGTCACATGCCTACGGAATCCTGACGGCTCTTGAGGACTACATGGCCACAGCGCCTGGGTCGCAAGCAAGCGATGCCTGCGACATAGCCAAGGATAAGTATGCAGTCAGCGCGGGCAGCGAACAGCCCGATGCCGGCGGCGTCGAGGGACCCAAGGAGTACGCCCAGGACGGCAAGCCCTCAACCTACTGGCACACCAAGTGGGGTGCAAACGCCCTTGAGGACGGCTCTGCCTGGTATCAATTCGACCTGCAAGAGCCCACCACTGTCAATGGACTGCGTTACCTCCCCCGGCCGGGCGGCGATTCGGTCAATGGCAAGATCAAAGGCTACAAGATCACTCTGACCCGTAGCGGGCAGTCGGAGCCGGTAGAGATAACCGGCACCTTCGACACGCAGACTACCTGGCAGAAGATCTCCTTCACCCCGGTATCCAATGTGATCAGAGTCAGACTGACCGCAATTGAGACCACAGGCCAAAGCAGCTCGGAAACCAACCATTATGTATCAGCAGCTGAGCTCCGTCTGACCACCGATTGCACCCTGCCGACCTTGGCGGAACCTGTAGACAAGGACGAGCTGAAGGATTTGGTGAATCAGGCTGCCGGACTCAAGGAGGCCGACTACACTCCGGACAGCTGGAAGACCTTGCAGGATAAGCTGGCCGCAGCCAAGCAGGTGCTGGCCGACGAGCAGGCCACGGCCTATCAGGTTGCCTTGGCGGCTGCCAATCTGCAGACGGCCATCAGCAAGCTTCAGCCTGCAATGCCCGGAACCGGCACAGGAGGCACAGGCATAGGTGGTATCGGCACCGGATCAGATACCGGAAAGAATCCGATCACCGGCACAGGCAATGGTTCTGGCCTCGGCGGCGGCAAGGGGAATATACAGCAGAAGCCAACCTATCCCAATGCTCACGGGCAGGACGGATGGCTATCGGCGACAGGCGTCGCGGTGACCTCCCTGCTGGTCGTAGTTATGCTCGGACTGACAACTGGTCTCCTCCTGACCAGGCGCAGTCAGGGGAAACGAAGTTAACTAATAACAGCAACTCGGACTGAAAGGGACGGCGAGGTCTTATACCCCGCCGCCCCTTTTCGCATCTCTAACATGCAATTACAGCTGATACAGATTTATCAACAAGTAAACACTGACAGCCATGACCGACATTAAGGCAGCAAAACCAAGACCATGACGGCGAATTGATTTGGTGCCCAGGCAGGGAAGACCGATCCATGAATTGTAAATAGTGTTGACAATTAGACCTAATGTGTTAATCTGAAACTGGTCGTCTGGTGACGACGACGGCCATTTACCGTAAAGGAGCGGGAAATGATATCTGAAGGGAAACGACTACTCGCTGCGGTGACGTCGCTGGCGGCCCTGAGCATCGCCCTGTCGGGCTGCGGTTCATCGGGGGCGTCAAAGTCCTCATCTGAAAGCGAGTCTTCCAAGTCGGACGAAAAAGTGCAGATCACCTACCTGCATCGGCTACCGGACAAACCGAACATGACCCCCGTCAATGACATCGTCGCGCGGTGGAACAAGTCCCACCCCAACATTCAGGTCAAGGCAACCAAGTTCAACGGCAAGTCAGCCGAGATGATCAAGAAGCTGGAGACCGATGTCAAGGCCGGCAACGCACCGGATCTGGCCCAAGTGGGCTATGCCGAGCTGCCGGAGGTCTATACCAAGAGCATGCTGGAGGACGTGAGTGCCGAAGCTTCCAAGTACAAGGACAATTTCTCCCCCGGTGCATACAAGCTTATGGGCATTGATGGCAAGATGTTCGGCCTGCCGCAGGACACTGGCCCGCTGGTCTACTTCTACAACAAGGCCGAATTTGACAAGCTGGGCATTTCAGTGCCCACTTCCAAGGACGAACTGATCGAAACCGCCAAGAAGGCGGCTGCACAGGGCAAGTACATCATGTCCTACCAGCCCGACGAGGCCGGCAACATGATGCCAGGCCTGGCCGGTGCCACCAAGCCCTGGTACACCGTGAAGAACGATGCCTGGGTGGTGGACACCCAGACCGACGGCTCCAAGCAGGTGGCCGACGTTTATCAGCAGCTGCTGGATGCCAAGGCTGCTCCAACCAATCCACGCTGGGACCCCTCTTTCGATGCCTCGCTCAAGAACGGCCAGCTGATCGGTACTGTGGGCTCCGCCTGGGAGGCACCTCTCATCGTTGACACCATGGGCGATACCGGCAAGGGTGAATGGCGCGTAGCCCAGCTGGGCGACTGGTTCGGTAATTCAGGCAAATCCAGCCCCGACGGCGGATCCGGCGTCGCTGTGCTCAAAGGCAGCAAGCATCCTGAACAGGCCATGGAGTTCCTCAACTGGTTCAACACACAGGTCAAGGACCTGACCTCCCAAGGTCTGGTACTGGCCGCCACAACCGAGGAAGCGAAGACCCCCGAGAGCTGGTCATCCTTCTTCGGCGATCAGGACCTCATGAAGGAATTCGCCACCGCCAACAAAAACATGGGCGACTTCACCTACATGCCTGGCTTCTCCTCGGTAGCTGCGGCCATGACAGAAACTGCCGCCAAGGCTGCCACCGGGCAGGCCAAGGTTGCTGACATCTTCTCGCAGGCACAGACCACCTCTGTAGCCACCCTCAAGGACTACGGCCTGGCCGTCGCCAAGTAATCGACGCCATCAGGGCCGAGCGGGACCATTCCCGAGGTTTGGGACCCGAAGCCGGTGAACGTGTTTCGGGTCCCAAGCATGCTCGGCCATAATCTCATTTTCTCTTTAAGACAAGGACAGGTGTACCCAGAATGAGTGCTACACGGCGGTCGTCAGCTGCCCGACCAGGCAGGGCGGGACGCTCGGATGCGGTGAAACGTGCCGAACGCACGGGTTGGGCTTTCATGGCCCCCTTCGGCATCCTGTTCATCGTGGTCTTCATCATCCCTATCATCTATGCCATTTATTCCAGCTTCTTCCAGGACGTCGCCTCGGGTGGCGGCGCCTACGGGGGCGGAACCATGGTCAATAAATTCGTGGGTCTGGCCAACTTCAGGTATGTGGTAACCTCGGCCGCCTTCTGGTCGGGAATCGGCCGTGTGCTGATCTATACCCTGATCCAGGTGCCCATCATGATCATCGCCGCCCTGGCCCTGGCCATGGTGCTGGATTCCTACATGGTCAAGCACGTGACCCCATTCCGTCTAGGCTACTTCCTGCCCTATGCCATCCCCGGAGTTGTCGCATCCATCATCTGGGTCTTCCTCTACAACCCGCAGATCTCACCCATCGTCAAGGGCCTATCCTCCATAGGCATCACCGTAGACTTCTTCGCCGGCAAGGTCGTCCTGGCATCCATGGCCAACATCACCACTTGGACCTTCACCGGATACAACATGCTCATCTTCTTAGCAGCCCTGCAGGCCATTCCCCACGATCTGTACGAAGCGGCCCGCATAGACGGGGCCACCGGTCTGCAGATCGCCTTGCACATCAAGCTGCCCAATGTGCGCGGCGCCGCCCTGCTGGCCATGCTGCTCTCCATCATCGGCACCATCCAACTCTTCAACGAGCCCCAGGTCATGCAGACAGCCGATCCAGGCATCTCCAACTCCTTCACGCCCATGATGATGGCCATGAACACCTCCCGTGGGACCTTAACCCCCAAGGGCAACGGACCAGCCTCGGCCATTGCCATCGTCATGGCCCTGATTGCCGGCGTTCTGGCCTTCCTCTACGCATGGATTGAAAGGAAGGTGAACGAATAATGAGCATCTTTCACTCAAAAGCCGGATCCACCCAGGAACTGCCACGTTCCATGCGCCCTTCCCACCTGGCCAAAATCATTACCGTGGCCGTCCTGATCATCACCTTGATCTACTTCCTCTTCCCTATCTATTGGGCTGTCATCGCCTCTACCAAGTCGCCTTCCCAGCTGATCGGCAGCAATGGCATCTGGTTCGCATCGAGCCTCAAGGACCTACCCGACGCCATTGCCACCAACTACAGCAAGCTGCTGGGCTGGACACATGCCAGATTCTGGCAGTGGGTTGCCAATTCGTTGATCTATTCGGGCGTATCCGCAGTGATCGGAACCATTGTCTCGGTCATGGCCGGCTATGGAACAGCCAAGTTCAACTTCCGCGGGAAGGGCATAGCGATGGCCGTTGTCATGGCCTCCCTGCTCATGCCTGCCGCGCTGATGACCATTCCTCAGTACTCCATCTTCCAGGCCCTGCATTTGGACAACACCATGCTGTCCATCATCATCCCCTGCTCGGTCTCGCCCTTCGGATTCTTCCTGGGAAGGGTGTATGCGCAGAGCTCAGTGCCCACTGAACTGCTGGAAGCAGCCAGAATCGACGGAGCCGGGGAAGCGCGCATCTTCTTCACCATTGTCCTCAGACTGCTGGCACCGGCCATGGTGACCATCTTCCTCTTCCTGTTCGTGGCGACTTGGAACAACTTCCTGCTGCCACTGATGATGCTCTCCAGCGAGGGACTCTACCCAGTGACCCTGGGTCTGTACGGCATGGTTTCCCTGCCTACCTTCAACGACCGAGGCGCTCTGATGATGGGGGCCCTGCTGGGGGTGCTGCCGGTCATCATTCTCTTCCTGTGCCTGCAGCGGTTCTGGCAGGCCGGTCTTGCCGCCGGCGCTGTCAAGGGCTGAGGCTCATCCACCAACCAATTCATCCATCCGCGAAGGAGCATGTTGATATATGAGCACCACAGGCCGATTCACCTTGCCTGGCGAGGAGCACTTTGTCAAACAAACCGAGGAGCTTTGCCGAAGGTGGGGGGCGGATGCCATCCGCAACTCCGACGGCACCAGTCTAGACAAGGAACTGCTTGGACTGGGGAAAAAAGTCTATAGCGCCTATTTCCCAGCCAGGGGCTACAACGAGTGGATCCGCGAGCATATGGACGAGACGCCTCAGGTCTTTCTGCTGACGGATCGGGTCCTGGCTCAGAATGGACGGGTCGACATCGATCTGATGGCCGGCTTCTTCGACCAGCAATTCACCCCCAACCGCGACGACGACCCCCACCGATATTGGGAGGTGATCGACCGGACCACCGGTGCGGTGTTGCCCGACGAATCCTGGAATCTTGACCCTGACTTGGACCGCGTCCACATCGAGGGCGCCATGCCCATGCATGAATATACGGTCACTTTCCTGGCTCGCATCATCTGGGATCCTGTGGAGATGTACAACCACCTGACCAACAACTGGGGCGATCGGGAGCACCAGATTCCCCTGGACATCTACCACCCCGCCACCCGCGACTTCGCCATGAAGGCCTTCGCCCGATGGCTGAGGGACAACCCTTCCACCGACGTGGTTCGATTCACCACCTTCTTCTACCAATTCACGCTGCTCTACGACCAGCATCAGCAGGAAAAGATCGTCGACTGGCTGGGATACGCCTGTACGGTCAGCCCTAGAGCCCTCGAGGATTTCTCACAAGAATATGGATACCGTCCACGGGCCGAGGACTTCGTTAGGGACGGCTCCTACAATTCCTCCTTCCTGGTCCCCACGCAAACACAGCGCGACTGGATGGATTTCATCAGCCGTTTTGTAAGGGCCAATGTGGCCACCATGGTCGACATGACCCACGCCGCGGGCAAGGAAGCCATGATGTTCCTAGGCGACCAGTGGATCGGTACCGAACCCTATCGGCCCGGGTTCTCCGACCTTAAACTGGATGCAGTGGTCGGTTCGGTCGGCGACGGAACCACCCTGCGCATGATTGCCGACATACCTGGGGTTCGGTACACCGAGGGACGCTTCCTTCCATATTTCTTCCCAGACACCTTCCATGAGGGCAACGACCCCAGCATCGAGGGCCTGGACAACTGGAGGAAAGCCCGTCGGGCCATTCTGCGCAGCCCCATATCGCGCATGGGCTACGGCGGCTATCCTTCGTTGGCTATAAAGTTCCCCAAGTTTGTGGACACCGTTGCAGCTATTGCGGAGGAGTTCCGTGACTTGCACCGGCACACAGGCAGCCGCCCTGCCGCCACCCAGCTGACCGTGGCGGTGCTCAACTCCTGGGGAGCCATGCGCTCCTGGATGGCCTACACCGTGGCCCACGCCCTGCCCAACCAACAGACTGCCTCCTATTACGGCATCCTGGAAGCCCTTTCCGGCATGCGGGTCTCTGTCCGCTTCATCAGCTTTGACGATCTGCTGAGTCAGGGCGTTGATCCAGACATCGACGTCATCATCTGCGGCGGGCCGGAAGGCACCGCTTTCAGCGGCGGAACAGTATGGAAGAACCCCGAGCTGGTCCGGATCCTGCGCACATGGACGGGAAACGGTGGCGGTCTGATCGGAGTCGGGCAACCTACGGCTCTGGATTGGCAGGGACGCTTCTTCCAGCTGGCTGACATCTTCGGCGTGGATCAGGAGCGCTATCGGACGCTTTCCGTGGACAAACACTTCTCCGCACCCATCCAAGACCACTTCATCACCCATGACCTTCCAGGGAATGCCCCTGCTGACTTCGGTCACCCGATTCTCGACACCTACCCCATCGATGGACAAACAGGCCTGCTCAGGGCTGATGACGGTCAGGTCCAGTTGGCGGTGCGTGACTACGGCAGCGGACGCGGAGTTTATCTGTCTGGACTGCCCTATTCGGCAGTCAACGCCCGCCTGCTGGAACGAGCCCTGTTCTGGGCGGCCCACAAGGAGAAGCAGTACCGTGAGTGGAGCAGCGACAATCCTGAATGCGAGGTGGCCGTCTTTCCTCAGGCTGGAACCTTCTGCGTGATCAACAACAGCGAAATGGAGCAGAGGACTGAGATCCGTCTTCCCGGTGGAACAAGCCGAGACCTTAACCTGGGCCCCTCGGCCATAGTCTGGCAACCGCTGCCTTCGGAAAAGAGGGACCATGAAGATTAATGAGAGCGCGCTGCGTCAGGTGGCAGAACACTTCGCTATGGAGGGCAGCCTGGAGGACGTCACGCCCTACGGCAACGGACATATCAATGTCACCTACCTGGCCAGAACCGACCGGCACCGGTACATCCTGCAAAAGATGAACACAACCGTTTTCCCCGACACTGCTGCCCTGATGCACAACATTGAGCTGGTCACCGACTTCCTACGCTCGCAGGGGCAGGAGACCTTGGACATCGTACCCACCAAACAGGGCGCCTCATGGTACCAAGACGACCAAGGGGCCTGGCGGGTCTACAAATTCATCGAGCACACCCGATCCTACGAGATGGTGCCCAACCCCCAGGTCTTCCGCAACGCCGGAGACGCTTTCGGGCGGTTCCAGAATTATCTGGCCGATTTCGATGCCTCCCAGTTGAACGTGACCATCCCCCATTTCCATGACACGCCCAAACGCTTCCGTGATCTGATGACCGCCATCGAGGATGACCGCAGAGGCCGGGCCAAGGAATGCCAGGAGGAGATTGATTTCTTCCGACAGCGCGCAGACCGTTACGACACCGTGATGGAGGGACTGGCAGATAGGACCATCCCCCTGCGGGTGACCCACAACGATACCAAGCTCAACAACATCCTCATGGACGAGACCACCGGCCGAGCCCGAGCGATCATCGATCTGGACACAATCATGCCCGGCTCCATGCTTTTCGACTTCGGTGATGCCATCCGCTTCGGGGCCTCCACTGCGCTGGAGGACGAGCAGGACTTGGAAAAGGTTCACTTTGACACCACTCTTTTCCAGGCCTACGCCCAAGGGTTCATCGGGGCCGTCCGATCAAGCATCACCGATCGGGAGGCCAGTCTGCTTCCCCTGAGCGCCTTGCTGATGACCGAGGAATGCGGCATGCGATTCCTGACCGATTACCTGCAGGGGGATACCTACTTCGCCGTCGCCTATCCTGAGCACAATCTGGTGCGCTGCCGCACCCAGGTGACCCTGGCCCGTCAGATGGAAAAATCCACAGATCAGACTGCCAGCATGGTCGGGCAAATCATGGAGGCCACCAGATGAGCTCTCGGATCGACCCTCGGGCAGCTGAAAAACAACCTGCCCTGGATGCAGACTTGGATGCCCTTCTGGACTTTGCCCGCCGGCATCTGGAATTGGATGAACGCGACACGGACTGGACGCGCAACCGTCTGCTGGCACTGTTGGATTTGGACTCCTATACTCCTAGCGACCGAGCTTCCACGCAACAATCGACCAGCCAAGGCTCCACAGCCGAAGAGATCACCGACCTGCTGACGACTTTTTGCAGGGATGCCCACGAGGCAGGTGTATTCACAGCTGATCAGGATGCAGCCGTCACTGATCGCCTCATGGGCCAGATCACCCGTTCCCCATCCCAGGTGGCCGACAGATTCGCCGCTGTCGAGGCAGAAGAGGGATCCATGGCCGCCATGCGCTGGCTCTATGATTACGGAATCGCATCGACCTACATCAAAAAAGCCAGCCTGGATCGCAACCCCAGGTTCGAATCCCAAGGCCTTATTATCACCATCAACCAGGCCAAACCCGAGTTCCGCACCATGGCCAAGGCCGCAGCCGGCAATCGGGTGGGCAGCGGCTACCCGGCATGCACCATATGCAGAGCCAACGAGGGTTTCGCAGGACGGGGCAGGAGCACCCTACGCACTTTAGGCGTAACCCTTGGCGGTCATCCCTGGTTCTGGCAGTTCTCTCCTTACGGCTACTTTGACCAGCATGGCATCTGCGTCAATGCAGAGCATAGGCCCATGCGTGTGGACCGAGAGACTTTCGGCAACCTTCTGGACTTCGTGGATCGATTCCCAGACTACTTCCTTGGATGCAATGCCGCTCTGCCGGGAATCGGCGGATCGGTGCTGGCCCACGACCACTACCAGGGCGGAGGAGAGATTCTGCCCTTACATAAGGCTCCAGCCAGGATGGCCATGTCCTTGCCTGGCATGTCTGGCATTCTGATCGAAATTCCGGACTGGCCAGGCACGGCCATCCGCCTGATAGGTCGTGATCGGGAGGACATCATCGAGATAAGCGACCTGATCCGGCGTGGCTGGATCGATTACTCCGACGAAGCTCTGAACATCCGCCCACAGGGCCCCCATCGCCGTCAATCAGCGCTCTCGCCTAGCGTACTCATCACTGACCGTGGATACGAGATGAACCTGATTCTGCGCAACAACGGAGTCAGCGAGCAGTATCCGGACGGCATCTTCCACGTCCATCCTGAGTTCTATGCCATCAAGCAGGAGCCCATAGGATTAATAGAAGCCCAGGGTCTCTTCGTTCTGCCAGGCCGCTTGGTGCCCCAGCTGACAAGACTCGCCCGGGCCCTGGAAGATGGCGAGGATCTTCCTGAGTCCTTGAAGGCGTTTCGCAATCAGTGGGATGAGCTGACGGTCATGCTGGGGGGGTCGCGCGATCCAGACCGGATTCGTTCGGCCATACGTCGGGAAATGGGCGATGTCTGCAAGCGGATCCTAGGCAACACCGCAGTATTCAAGGATCCCATGCAGACCCGGGCCTTCCTGCTTGGACTGGGATTCATTGACCGGTAGCGTGGGCATGCCATCCCATAGGATGGAATACGACAGCACATCTCTATAAAGGAGTGGATATGACTGATCGTCTACAAGGTAAGGTAGCCATCATCACCGGAGGAACCGGCGGCATGGGCGTGGGCATCGCCGAATGCTTCGTCCGTGAGGGAGCCAAGGTGGCCCTTACCGACATCAAGGAGAGCGATGCCTCCCGCAGCCTCATGCAGGAGCACCCCGGGCAGGTCGTCTTCCACACCCTGGACGTGACCGATGAGGACCAGTGGGTCTCCACCATCGACACCGTTGAAAAGGAGCTGGGCCAGCTGACCACTGTGGTCAACAATGCAGGCATCGGCGACAAGGGCGTCACCATGGACGAGGAAAACTACGATGACTGGAAGAAGATCATCGCCATCAACCTGAACGGAACCTTCCTGGGCACCAAGCATGGTATGAGGGTCATGAAGGGCCGCGGCGGATCCATCATCAACATCTCCTCCATCGAGGGCTTCGTGGGCCTGAGCCGTGCCGGTGCCTACAACGCCAGCAAGGGCGGCACCAGACTGCTGACCAAGTCCGCAGCCCTGGATTCCGCCAACAACGGCTATGGCGTTCGCGTTAACTCGGTCCATCCTGGATTCATCAAGACCCCTCTGATCAGCCAGAGCCTTGAAGACAGGATGAGCAAGCTGACGCCCCTAGGCCATATCGGCGAACCCCAGGACATCGGCGAGATATGCGTCTATCTGGCAAGCGACGAATCCAAGTTCGCGCTGGGTGCTGAATTCGTTGTGGATGGCGGATTCATCGCCCAGTAAGGAATTGCAGCAAGAGATTACCGGGACCCCTCCTTCTGCTAGTCCGCTTCACAGTGATGCAAGCAGCTAGTCTGAAGGAGGGGTTATCTATGACCCCAAGGGGGGGGGGTCGGTCATGCGATTGTGGCATCAGGATCTGATTCCGTTGCTTCCCAGACAGCAGCTGCTGGGCCAGCATCGGGAGATCACCGCACTGCGGGGCCTGGGTTGGGGTCGACGGCATGCAACCGTTGACTATGTCTTCCACCACTGTCCATACAAGCTCTTTCAATTTCATCTGCTGGTCATGACAACGATGCGCGAGCGCGGCTACCATCCCGATCCTGCCTGGTATGACCCGCTCTACCGCGGTAGGCACTGCCCTCCCTACGAGAATCTGGCTGAAATTCCATTGACGGACCCCATCTATCCCGAGCACGATGCAGCCTATCTGAAGGAGTGCTTGGAGAACCTGGCAGGGAAAGGCATCCATCTGACCTAAGGCGATTCTCAGGGCCGGTGCCGACTGGCTGCTGTGGCCATAAAATTCACTGACTTGTACGGCAATATTTGGGAACGACTGTTTGCATCCGAGTATCTGCCCAAAGACTGCACTTCGTCCGACAACCGGTTGGCGGATTTTTGCCAACCGAAGAGCATCATTCCCGAGTGAGTCTGGACACCGTGGGCACCAAGAGGGTAACCGCCGCCAGCAAGAACGCCAAAGGTAGCAGCGCCGGCCGGACACCGGTATGGTCGGCCAGAAATCCGATAGCCGGGGGAATGATCCAAGAGACCCCGTAGTAGGCAGTCGAGATGACCGAAGCACGCTGGGCCGCCACAGCTGGATCCTTGGTTGCCAGAGTAGTGACGATTGGCACGCCCAGGGCAGCTCCGACACCCCAGATTCCAGTGCCCACAAGGCTAAAGACAAAAGAGGGCGAAAGGGCGTAGACCAGGATGCCCAGAGCCGAGACCAGGAGGGTCAGGACCAACGAGCGCATGTTTCCCAGTCGCTCGATCAGATGCGTCCCCAGCAACCTTGAGACAATCATGGCTGCAGCGAAGATCGTGGGAGCAAGACCGGCTTGAGACTCAGGAACACCAAAAGCATCAACCAGGCCAATCCCGCTCCAGTCGTTGACGGCACCCTCGCTGGCCTCCAGGGCCACGTTGATCAGAGCAAGCATGAGAACCAGTGCATCGCCCCAGGCCGCCAACTGCTTGCCAAAGGCGGACGATTGCGCCGACCTCGCCTGCCGATCCGAGCGTTCGTCGTCAGTGACGCCCTTGTAATCCCCTAGAGGCTGAGGCGGGCAGAGCAGGACGCAGACGACCACCAGAGCCAGGCTAATCAACGCATTGACCGCCAGATGCACACCTATGGCCACACCCAGATGAGACAGGAGCGAGCCCAGTCCCAAGGCAAGAAACATGCCCAGGCTATATGAGGCGTGGAAGCGCGGCATTATGGACCGAGAGGAGAAGCGCTCCACTGCGCCGGCCTCGACGGTGTTGACCGTTCCCCAGAGGCTGATCCCCGCCGAATTAAAGAGCAGCCCTAGAACCACCCCAGGCACTGAGCGCAGAGTGACGGCCAATGCCGCGATTATCATGCCCAGACACCAGGTGGAGGCTGCCAGCAGCATGGCCCGACGCACACCCAGCCGATCGGTCAGAACCCCTGAGACCAGCATACCGACCAGAGCGCCGCAGCCGCCAAGGATGGTCATCAGAGCCAGGCCCGAAGGCTGCAGACCAAGGCTGGCCTTGACTGTTGGCAGTCGAGAAATCCATGCCGAAGTGCCGATGCCCATGATGATGAAGAACCCGTAGACAGCCAACCGCTCGCGCATTCCGTGACCCGGAAAATCAGCAACCAAAACCTCATTATGATTCCGTTCACTCATGCAGACCTCCCTGTTCTGTCCATAGTTGGCCCTTTTCTCCGGAGGCGCATATCAATAGCGGAATTATAGCCAATGACTTTGTATACTGTTCTGTAAAACTAGCATCGAATGACTCGAGAACCATCGTAGACAGTCGACCGGATGACCTGAAGGGGATGCCCGGCCCGACGACCCAGACGGTCGTCGGCGCTCAAAAGGAGAAACGTGGCAAAGGGTAATTTGAGCAGAAAAGTCCTGGCCGGCCTGTTGGCTATGGCCACGTTAATACCCACTATGGCTATAGCCGACAGTGGACAGACAGCTGATGCCCAGACCATCGCCTCCACATCGACTCAAACCTCGACTCCACAGTTAGACACTGCCGCGTCCGGGGCAACCCAAACCACTCAGAAGTCGAAGTCAACCCCCCAGAACCAGGCCGCGCCCATACAACCCAGCAGAAGGCCGACCTCCAAATCGGCAATCAAGGAGATGCTGGACACCGACGACGCCGTGGTCACTACACTTTCCCAGGCCTCCCGCTCCACCGGCACGGCTCCTTTCGACAACGACAACAGCCCCGGCAACGACCACGATGCAGACAATGACATCGTGCGCACTTTCGATAAGATGTCCTACACCTACTCTTTCGCCGTAAATACCCGCAGCGAAACAACCAGTTATCGCCGAGGCCGAATAGGCTTCCAATTCAGACTGAACCAACCTGAGGATCAGGTCACCTTTGATGTGGATTCCATGGGCTGGGTGGACACTACGCAGGGATACCGGCCAAAGCAAACTACAGAGACCATCGACGGTCATCCGACACAGGTGCTAACCGTTTACAGGCTACTCACCTCCACAGAGAATTTGTCCACCGTTATTCCGGGATCCTCCAGCGTCACTTTGGTCCTCCGGGTCCGAAGCATGCCCAATGGCAGCAAATTCGCCCCCGAGATCCAGGCCTGGGGCGCTCCGGATACCACCACCAAGACCGATCCTGCTTCGGCCACGTCCGAGCCGGTCACCGTATCGGCCAAGCTTAATCTGAACCTGCGAATCACTGGCGGAACCAATGAAGGCTCCGGCAACCAAACCTTCGACTTCAACACCCCAGCCGCCAGCAATTACCCCAACCATGAGTTGGGTAAGCGCAAGGGGATCATCAGCAAGTTCAACTGGGCCGTTGACATGCGTTGGCCCGATCGAACCAAGGGTCTCAAGGGTCTGGAAGTTCCCATTGGCCCCATTACCTTTTCCCTGTCACTGAGCAATTTGTGGCAAACCGCTGGCGGAGATGCCTACCCGAAGATAGAGGATCTGCAACCCTACTTCTGGGACATCGGCACCATCGACGGCGACTTCAACAACAGCGGGCGCAACACCGGCGATCAGGGCTGGAGACCTACTCTTAGCAACTATGGCTATGCCCGATCCACGGGTGGCACGGCTGGGAAGGACCAAGTCCAAGGCAATGGTCAATACACCGTGGCTGAACAGCGCAACAGCCAGGGACTCAGGCTGGACCTGACTTTGAAGGACTATAAAACCAACGACCCCTTCCCCTACCTGGGACACACCTATGCACTAGATGCCAAGTGCACGCCTGCCCTGGCCTCGACTGACTGCACGCGACAGGAAGTGGCCGAAATCTCCACTGGTTACCTATATGTCTTCAACCCCTCCACTGTCGGCGGCAAGGACGTGGCCAACTACTATGGACAGACCGGTCTCAGCTTGCAGAGCAAGGTCGACGACGGCAACCTGAGTGCGAAATCGCTATCAAACCAGTCTTTACCCTCTGCCACCGGCCCCACGGACACGTCAAACCAACCCGACCAGTCCGATGACATGTGGCACAACGTCATCTTCACGCTAGGCTCCAGCACAATAAAGGCAGGCATCAGCAACATCATTCAGTACAGTTGCATGACGGCTCCTAACTTTTTTGATGACGGCGTGGACTGCGGGTGGTGGACTGCTCCTGACAATCTACGGGGGACCGACTCAGCAGTCGCAGGGACCAAAGTGCGGGTAACGGCCGGTTTTAACTTCAAAACCAGCAAGGCTGATCTACCTCTGCTGGGAATGTCCTTGGTCAAGATCGACCCAAAGGTCGTTAGACTGCCGGACCCCGCAGGTCTGGATATTCCCTGGGTCAATGGCATCTGGCAGAACGGAAAATACGCTCAATACGAGTCAACGAGCGATCAAAACCCGTCACAGGAACTGGTCATGTACGCCACCAAACTCGACGGCAAGGACTGGAAAAACGACACTGAGCAAGCCAATGCCGACATAGAGGATCTGAACTTTTATAGCACACAGGAGGAAGCAAAGAAGCATGGCACGGTTGTAGGCATGCTGCTGGGCGGGCACACCGCCGCGCCATCCACGTTTGCCGAAGATAATTCCCGATTCGGCTTCGGCGGATTTGTGATCAACGTCCTCCCCGACGCCAAAGTAGGTTCGGTAGCCCAGCTGACATCAGTTTCGCGCACTTTCACCCGCAGCCAATTAGCAGCTATGGCCGGGCTAAGCCCCGAGAACTCCAGCGATCAGGAATGGGAGGAATGGGCCAAGAAACAGAACCCCTACGAGCTGGCTAAAATCGAATCTCCCGTCTTAGCCACATCCGCCGGAGGCTATACCAAGGCCAGCTATGACCAAATAAACGGTTACCTGGGCGGAGACACCGGCGGCAATGAACATGGGGACAGCCTCTATGTAGCCGGCGAAACCAACACCATCTCCAACGCCGTAGCACAAACAAGCACCAATTCCAAACCCAAAGAATACTTTGACTTAGACAGCGATCAACGGTTCGTTGATTGGCGGCTAACCATCAACACCGGCACTTCAGCTTCCCAAGCCAACAAGGGCGCCCAAACCGAACTCTACATCACCGACAAACTACCGGCAAAGCTCCACTACATCCCCGGCAGCGCCCGATTGGGCGGCACATATACGGAAGCCACGCCTGAGATGGGCCACATAGAGGGCGGAACCGCCTGTGAGCCATCAGTGAGCACGGACCCCGTAACCGGAATCACCACTCTGTCCTGGACACTGACCAACATCCCTGTGGACGGCAACAACCGCGTCATCCACTTCTCCACCTCCCTGGGTGACCTGACTGACCCCAGCAAAGACATCGGCTCCAACGAAGACCTGACGACCTCTGCCACAGTTCAGTCAAAACAGAATATGTCCCAGCCCAACACATACTTGAAGACTGCCGATTCCTTCACCATCCACGCTTGGCGGACCAACACAACCAGCCTTTCCACTTCGGCTGTGCAGGACACTAATGAAGCCGGTGTACCAATCGGCTTCACCAACATGCTGAGCAGCACCTCGGGCAGTGGCAAGCAGCATCACTATGCCATCGACATCATGCCGTACAAACAGACAAGCGGCAAACCCGACTTCCACGGGGAACCTACTTTTGCTGATATGAACGTAAAAGCTTCGGCGGGGGCTAGTCTGAGCGGAATCACCATCCGTTACACCACAGATTCTCGATGGCGGGTGAATGACACGAGTTCCATACAATCCCAGGATTACCTTTCTTGGAACGAGGCTAACTTCAACACAACAAGTGGCGAAGTGAAAATGCCTGAAAACGTGGTCGCCTGGGCCTTCATCATCGATGGGCAGCCCAACCAATTCCGCTATGACATTACTTTCCATATAAATCCCGGAAACAACTCCTCCGGCGACCTCTATCGGAATCGCTGGGGCAATGCACTGAACCAAATGCCTGCCCAGGCCATGGTTGTTCAACGTTCCATCAGTGGCATCGTATGGTACGACCGCGATGGGGACGGCGCCCGCTCTTCGGACGATATTCTGCTTAAAGATGTCAAAGTGACCCTGCTCAACGATACTGACGACAAGCCCGCCAAGTCGGTCGTCACCCCACATGATGATCTGAGCACAAAATCTGATTCCCAAGGCAAGTACGAACTGACCAATATACCGGCAGGGAAATTCCACCTGCGCTTCGACCCCGCTCCGAACACGAACTGGACCCACCTGACTACAACAATCCAAAAGGCCAGCGGAGCCAGCCCGAGCGAAAACTCCTCAGCCAGCGACATATTGGAGGGCGGAACCATGAAAGGCGCCGTCATCAACGATATTGAGTTCCAGAAGGCCGAGGATATGGTGGACACAGCCAGCCAATCCTTGGATTTCAATAACTGCGGCCTGACAGGAACAATGGACACCAATGAAGTGTCTGCCGGAGTCAAAGTACAGATCCAAGGCAGGAACTGGCTCGGTACAGACTCCTTCACACTGGCTGTCGAACCCATGCGTGGCGCACCGTCCGCAGCGTTGCCCAGCCAAATCACCATAGACGCCGACAACCAAAATACCCAGGTGCCTGTCAACGTGTCTGCTCTGCCCGACGATGGCAGCTACGAGTATCGTATACACCAGGAAACCGGCTCCATTCCTGGTCTGACGTATGATCAGAGCACTGCAACCCTGACCCTCACTTTGACAACCGATGCAGCTCAGTTGCACCGTACCGCCACTGCGCAGTGGACTGACAGCGAGGGCAGCAAGATAGACACGGCGGCCTTCACCAACACCTACCAGGCCAAGCCCGCCACGGTCAGGCTCACCGCCGTCAAGCACCTGGACGGCCGGGGCCTGAAGGCCGGGGAGTTCGACTTCCTCCTGCAGAACACGAAGGGCGGCAAGCCGGCCCAGGCATCCAACAAGGCCGACGGGACCGTCGCATTCCCCGACCAGACCCTGTCCGAGGCCGGCGACTACACGTACTCCGTGAGCGAGGCCCGGGGCAGCCTGCCCGGCATCACCTACGACCAGGACACGCACCGGATCACCGTCCACGTCACCGACGACCAGCAAGGCCAGCTCCAGGCCACCGTCACCGGCAACAACCCCACCTTCACCAACCATTACCAGGCCAAGCCGGCCAAGCCCGTCATCACCGCCGTCAAGCACCTGCAGGGCCGGGACCTGAAGGCCAACGAGTTCACCTTCCACCTGTACGACGGGAAGAACGCTGAAGCAGGCTCGGCATCCAACGACGCCCAGGGCAGGATCGCCTTCACCAACCTGGCCCTGGACCAGCCCGGCGACTACCACTACACCATCCGCGAGGACCAGGGCAGCCTGCCCGGCATCACCTACGACCGGCACGAGGCCACGGTCGACGTCCACGTCACCGACGACCTCAACGGCCAGCTCCAGGCCACCGTCGACGGCAAGGACACCACCTTCACCAACACCTACCAGGCCAAGCCCGATAAGCCGGATAACCCCGACGACCCTGACAACTCCGGAGAACATGACAAGCCGAATCAACCGGTAGAACCGAGCAAGCCGAGCGAATCTAATAATGCACCCAACAAAACAGATCAAACTAGTTCCAATAGCCAAAAACCGGCACCAGGAAACCAATCTTCTAGTGACCAAGCGAAGTCTTCTACGAATTCTCAGGCCCTAGCCGCCTCCGGCGCAGACATAGTCATCCCTGTAGCACTGACTGTCGGCACTGCTGTACTAGGCCTGGCACTGATGTGCCTGTTTCGGCATCGCAGGGATCGGGATGCCGGCCTGGACTGATTGTTCCCTGCATGAGAGAACACCGCTAGGCCCCTTCTTCACTAGTGACAGCCACCTATGGCGAACCTCACGGTTCTCTGCCCCTATCTGCAGATGAAATTTGGTATCCTTGCAAGTGGAAGGAATCTCGCATCCAGGGGTCACCGTCGATGATGGACGGTCACTCAAATGATCATGGCTCTGCACGGTCATGATGTCGATTGTCACACGTGCAGACCGTCACACAGAAAGGTCAGTCATGGTAGACGATACAGTCATTGTTGTTGATACTTCCATGTTCGGAAAAGATGCCGCCGCAAAGACCGCCAAGGCCAACGAGGTCGCCCGCAAATACGGCATCAGCGACGAAGCCCTCAAGAAGGTCGAGGATTACAAGAATCAGTTGAGCTACCACCAGGCATGGGACCTGCCTTTCCTGGGCTACGTGGACGAGGACGGCTATGGATATGCCTATGTACCCAACAAGGCAGTCGCAGCCGATGGCTGGGATGCCCATAAGGCTTTCCTGGACCTGCCCGATGATGCCCAGACGGCATTCGCCATCCGCATGCTCTTCACCCATCGCGACGTCGACCGCCATGGCGCAGAGATGTTCCTTCACCACGGCCGCGGGCTGACAGTCCGCTTCCAGGAGCCCACCTCAGCCAGTTACTGAGCTCGAGCTAGCTGACTAACTCGACCCCCGGTCCTGTCGTAATAACCCCCTGACAGGGCCAGGGGCTTTTCCATGCCGACGATCAAGGCAGAAGCCCCATCCAGGCAGGCGCTAACACTCCGATACAAGCTCCGATGATCGGCCCGACAAAAGGTATCCAGGCGTAGCGCCAGTCAGCATCCTTCTTGCCGGACATGGGCAGAAGGCAGTAAGCCAATCGAGCGGAAAAGTCACGTGCAGGATTCATGGCGGCACCAGAAACCCCACCCAGTGCCATTACCAGAACCGTGATGACCAGGGCCACGCCCAGAGGCCCGACTTGCGTAGGCGTTCCCCCATTGAGGAAAACCCAGGTAACCAGGATGGCCGTGCCGATGGCCTCCGATGCCAGATTCCAGAAATTCGAACGTATGGCCGGCTTGGTGCAGAAAATCATGAGTTTGGTATCCGTGTCGGTCGGAAGTTCGAAATGCTTGCGAGTGCCCAGGTAACCCAGGCAGGTGCCAAAGAAAGCCCCCAGGAACTGGGCGGAAATGAAGATGGCCACATTGGCGAAGGTGACCGGAATGCCACCTTTGCCCATGGCAAGGCCGTTCAAGGTCGCCTGTGGATCAATCCAGTGACCGACCACCCTGGCCAACGTTACCGCCGGATTCAGATGGCCGCCCGTTCTCCACCCCGCATATACGCCCACATAGACAGCAAGGCCCCAGCCCAGCGAAGCATTGATCCAGTCGGCTCGATAGGCGCCCGTCTTGGGGAGCGACCTGCTGGCGGCGACCATGAAAGCGATGGCCATCATAAGTGCTGTGCCCAAAAACTCTGACCAGAACATCTGCACGCCGCTGATCATGCTCTCTCCCTCGGCTTCCCGTAATCAAAGGAGCTGAAGATGGCCAGGCTCCCATAACCCGGTAATCGACCGCCGCCAAACCGCCAAGTCCGCAGTGAAGCAACCGTCAATCCGCTTATACACATAGTCTTTCGATTTGACTACCGAATCAAGAATAACCGGAACCGTGACCCAAGGTCCTTGCCAGCGATGATGCCTCCGCTTTCAAAACCACTGACTAATAGATTCGAGTAGATCCACATCCAGAGGCGATCAACTCAGCAGGGCCAGGAGGTCTTTTCTGCTCAGTCTGGCAACGCCGGCGGCACCAGTGGAGGCGGCCGAATCGACAAAGCGCGAGGCCAGGTCGCTCTTGCTATGCTGCAGGTTGAGGATACGCTCCTCGATAGTGTCCTTGGCTACGATCTGGTAGACGTTGACATCCTGGGTCTGGCCGATCCGGTGGGCGCGGTCGTTGGCCTGCTCCTGGGCAGCGGCGTTCCACCAGGGGTCCGCATGGACCACCACACAGGCTCCGGTCAGGTTGAGCCCGGTGTTGCCGGCCTTCAGGGAGATCAGAAAAACCGGCGTGGCATCCCTATTGAACTGTTCCACCAGCTCCAGCCGCCTCTTCTTGGATGTAGCGCCGGTGATCAGGTCGTAGGGCACATCCAGCCGACGGAGCCGTTGAGCTATCAGGTCCAGGTAGGAGGTGAACTGGGAGAAGATCAGCATCTTCCGTCCGGCATCCTGGCAGGAGACCACCAGATCCTCGATGGCATCCAGTTTGGCTGAATCGCCGCGCCGGTCCCGGCCTTGGTCCTGATAAACCAGACGCGGATCGCAGCAGACCTCCCGCAATCTGGTCAGCTGGGCCAGGACCTGGATTTTGCCGACCTCGTACTCCTGATCCCTTTCCTTGTTGAGCGTGGCCCTCAGCTCCTGCTCAAGGGCTGCATAGAGCTTGCGCTGCCGACCCTGCAGGGGCACGCTGATCACGTTTTCGATCTTCTCAGGCAAATCCGTCAGCACCTGGGACTTGAGCCGGCGCAGAATGAAGGGTCCCACCAGGGCCTGGAGCCGGGACTGGGCATCCTGGTCGCCACTGAGTATGGGCATTTCGAAGCGATCCCGGAACCGGGAGTAAGGGCCCAGCATACCCGGCATCAGGAAGTCGAAGATGCTCCAAAGCTCGGACAGCCGGTTCTCTATGGGCGTGCCCGTCAGGGCAAACCGGTGCAAACTATCCAGAGCGCGTACGGCCCGAGCTGCTTTGGTGGCATGGTTCTTGATGTACTGGGCCTCATCCAGAACCAAGGCATACCAGGGTAGACTCCGATACCGGTCCAGGTCCCGCCTGAGCAGATCATACGAGGTAATCAGCAGATCGTAGGACCTGGCCTGATCCAGCAGATCCTGACGCTGGCTGCGCCCCCCGGCCAGGACCGCCACCCGCAGATCCGGCGTAAAGCGGCGGCATTCAGCCTCCCAGTTGTAGACCAAGGAGGCCGGACAGACAATCAGTGAAGGCCCCCGATCCCTGGCCTGATCCCGACGGGAAAGCAGGTAGGCCAGCATCTGTATGGTCTTGCCCAGACCCATCTCGTCAGCCAGGATGCCGCCGAATCCGCGGTCGCTCAGGGTGCATAACCAACGCAGCCCTTCGACCTGGTAGGGTCTGAGCTGCCCGCGCAGCCCGTCGGGGACCCTGAACCCCTGAGGGTCAGGCCTGCGCTCCTTCAGGTAGTCGCGGAAGCTGGAATCGCGATCCTGTTCAGGCACCAGCGCATCCAGGTAGCCGAGCTGGAAGTCAGGCACCCGGACCGGCCCCTTGGCCAGATCAGCCGGGTCGATGCCTAGGTCTTCGGCCAGGGTGTCCACAGCATCCGTATTCAGATCAGCCAATTCGACGAAGGCACCATTACGCAGGCGATGGAAGCGGCGACGACGGCGATGGTCAGCCAGGATGGCAGCAGCCTCATCGGGCCGTACCTCATCGGCGATGGGCGAGATCTCGACCAGACCGGAGCGCACACGCACACCCACGCGGATCTGCGGATGAGAGACGACGCTCAGCCCGTCAAAGGCCGGGGTGGAGAAGACCCGTCCCAGACCCTTGAGCACTGGCAGGCCCTGGGTCAGCAGGGTGTGGATAGCCTCCTCATTCTCCTCGGGGATGCGCGCCAGCCCATCCTCCATCAAGGGGAAATAGCGGCGGACCGTCTGCCGGGCCAAGGACTCATTCTCCCGGTCCCTGCCAGGTACATCCTCCGAAGTAGGGTCAGCACCGACGGACAGAAGACGATCCCCATAGCGGGCCTTGAGGTCACAGCTGACCCCCTGCCGATCCCTGTCCAGGTAAAGCTCGATCCTGCAGGGCGGCCGCCGCCGGGCATCCAGATCCTCGGGCAGACTGGCGGAGAGTCCGGATCCTTCCTGGGCACCCTGATTCAGGTCGGGCAGGACGGTCCGGGCGAACAGATCCAAGTCGTTGGCATCCAGATGAAGATCCCGATCATCGCCAGGGCGGCAGAGAGTCTCCAACAGGTCCCGATGCCGCATGAAATGCGCGCTGCAACGGTGGATGACCGGCCCCAGATCCATTCCTAAACCAGGCTGCGAGGGGCGCACGATAACGAAGGAAGATGCCTGGCCTACGATGAAACGTTCCACGGCCAGGGCATGAGTGATTCGGTAGCCGTCCGCCTCCTTGCTGACCGCGATGCCGGGGTCCGGGTCTCCGTCGACCACCGGGGCAGGCATGGCCTGCAGGAAGGAGTCCTCGGGAGGCGTGTAGTCCAGGGTGAGCCCGGAATCCACGAACAGGTCGAGGATCTGCGCCACCTCGTCGTCGCTGAGCCGGATCCCCGCCAACCCTACACGGGTAAGACGGCGACGCATGCCCCCCTCCTGTTCGGCCAGACTGCGACGGATGGCGCCTGCCCTTTCCAGAATGGTCAGCAGAGCCTGGGCCCGGTCGTCAAAGGTGTCACGAGAATGAATGAAGGCCAGCCGCCGTCCGTAAGACATGAATTCGCCCTGGTCCACGGCACGCAACAGGGCCGGCAGATCCTTAACCAGATAGGCGACTCCGTGGGAGGACAGGGTGATGTGTAGGCGGACCAGCCAGCCGCCGCGCTCACTGGTCAGATCGGGGATCAGCCCGACCGATCCGATAGGTAGGTGACGGCCGCCAACCGGCCCGTTCTCCTGCTTGAGCAGGCTCAGCTGACGGTCACGAAAGGCCTGTCGCCGCCGGCCCTCCTGCCGGTGCATGTAGGCTGCCAAGGGTCCCGAGGTCGACCGGGCGGACCGGGATCGGCCCTCGTCGCCGGCCCAGTCATCCGATCCCGCAAAGGCCTGGCTGGATTCGTTGTAGGCCATGATCAGGGCGACCACATGCTTGCAGGCAGGACCCTGGCGCCCAAAGGCCCGGCAGGTGCAGGAGGAGTCAATGACCCGATGGGCCTGCTCATCCAGCCGAGCCTGGACCATGCAGTCACCGTCCGGCCGATAGGTGGCGGGTACACGCCCTTTGAGAACGGTCAGCGCCCCCAGATGCCGTAGGCGCAGGTCCGTGAAGCGGCGGTCATCCAGCAGTTGATGGGCACGGAAGTAGGCCTTGCCGCCCAATCGACGCAGAGCGGCGTCAGAGATGGTGTCCGGGTCGCCGAAGGTCCGCCCCTCCTCGTCGTCGCCCGGATCATAGAAACCATGGTCTCCTGAACCAACGGCTCTTGACCCGTAGACCGTTGCATGCCAATCCACACGCACCCTCCTTATGGTCTCTGACGACCATTCCCGAGCATAACCTTTTCCGGCCCGATGCGGCACGCCTTCGGCGAAGCGAGTAGACATGCCAACTTACGAAAAAATGACCGCCTCCCTAAGATGGCGTGCTGTTTGTCTGAAGAAGGAGATCATTATCGTGCAAAACACGTCCACCTCTGCCTCCGTTCACCGGTCACGCCCGGCCGTCCCCCATCCCTGGCCGGCCATCGCCGCGCTGATGATCGGGGCCTTCGTGGGCATGCTGAGCGAAACCTCGCTCAATATCGCCCTGCCCAACCTGATGGAGAGCTTCCAGATTCCCGCTGCCACCGTGCAGTGGCTGGTCACGGGGTACATGCTGGTCATCGGCATCGTCCTGCCCTTCTCCAGTCTGATCTCCAAGTGGTTCACCACCAGGCAGACCGTGATCTTCGGCCTGGTCGCCTTCCTGGCGGGCTCGGTGGTCTCAGCCATGGCCCCCACCTTCCCTGTCCTTCTGACAGGACGGCTGATCCAGGGCATCGGCACCGGCCTCATCCTGCCGCTCATGTTCACCGTGGCTATGCTGATCTTCCCGCCGGCGCGACTGGGCACGGTCATGGGCATGTGCGCCTTGGTCATCATGTTCGCCCCCGCCATCGGCCCGACCCTGACCGGAATCATCCTGGGCAAGCTGACCTGGCACTGGATCTTCTGGTTCTTCACCCCCTTCCTGGTTGTGGCCCTGATCTTCGCCGTCTGCTTCCTGAAGAACGTGGGAACCATCACCCACCAGCGGCCCGACCTGGCCTCGATTCTGGAGTCCATTGTCGGCTTCGGCGGACTGGTGGCAGGAGTCAGCCTGGCCAGCAGGTACGGATGGCTCTCCCCGGTCACCCTGATAATCCTGGTCGTGGCCCTAGTAGCCCTGGTCCTCTATATTCGTCGTCAGCTGGGCCTGGAACACCCGGTGCTCAACCTGCGCATCTTCTCCATCCCGGCCTTCCGCTACGGTGCCACCCTGGTCATGCTTGACTTCGCAGTCATCCTCTCCTCCATGTATCTGCTGCCCCAGTTCCTGCAGCGGGGGCTGCTCCTGCCCGTGGCCATGACCGGCATTCTTATGCTGCCCGGCGGCGCCATCAACGCCCTGGTCTCGGCCTTCGCCGGACGGCTCTATGACGGCTTCGGGGCCCGAATTCCCGTCCGTTGCGGATTCCTTGTCGCACTGGTGGGTACGGTCATCCTCCTGTTCACAGGCCCGCACACCCCTGTGGCCCTGGTGGTGGCAGCCCACATCATCCTCATGATCGGCTGCCCCCTGGCCATGTCACCGGCCCAGACCTACGCGCTCAACTCTCTGAGCGGCCCGCAGTCCGGCGACGGAAGCACCATCATCAACACCATGCAGCAGATCGTGGGAGCCGTGGCCACGGCCATCACCACCTCCCTGCTGGCCATGGGCGAAGGTCAGGCAGCCGGAGTAGATAAAGCCCAGGCCTTCACCAGGGGCACCCACTATGGACTGGTCTTCACCCTGGTGCTGATTCTGGCCGCTCTGGCCGTCTCCCTGAAGGTGCGCAACTTCTCCCACGCCGACCTGGCAAAGGTCGAGCAGGACATTCAGCAAGCTCCAAGTTCGCACCGCTAGCTTGGGAGCGTCCTTGGCTAGACTGGAGGACGGCGACCGGACTTAAGGCCCGCCATCGCGGGCCGCCCGGTCATCCCTGGAACGCTATCAGGAAGGGTGTCATGTTCGTTCTCAAGAACGCCTGGTTCACCATCAGGCGGCATGCGGCGCGGAGCCTGGTCATGGCTCTGGCCTGCCTGGTTGTGACGGCGCTGGCTACGACGGCGGCCACCGTGCTCCAGGCTGACACCAAGGCACGTACCACCGACTACGAATCCCAAGAGGTGGATGCCGTCATCAGCCCGCGCAAGGGAACCAAGGCCTCCCCCCTGGGCTGGAACGAGTATTCCAAGTACGCCCAGCGCCTGCAGATGGATGGCATGCAGTACAAGGCCTACTTCCATGAGACCGCGAACATCAGCCCGGAGGGGCTGCCTCAGTCAGGCACATACTCCCTGGTGGGCGTCTCCGACAAGGCAGCTGAACCCACCCTGCCTCACGGCCCCTTCATGCTGGACCAGGGAAAAGGACTGGACTACGCCTCGCAGAATACCTCCGGTACCCAAACCGTGGTGATCTCCAAGCAGATGGCACAGGCCAACAAGCTCAAGGTGGGCGATACCCTGACCATCAAGGATCCCCGCCAGCAGGATCAACAGGTCAAGCTGACCATCTCTGGCATCTATCACTACCGCAAGGCCGCCGACCAGGCAGCCAACCGGGCCGTTTACACGGCCTATCCCACCTTTGCCATGCTGGGGCTGGATACGGCCAGCAAGCCAGGAGATCCTGGCCACGAACTGCTCGTGGCCTTCGTCCTGGATTCACCGAGCACCTACCAAAAGTTCATCAAGGAGCTGCGCAAGGACGGACTCAAGGCCTCGCAGTACGACATCGACTCTCCCAGCCTGAAGGACTACCAGCGGCGGATGGAGCCGGTCCACCAGGCCGCCGGCCAGGCGCGAACCACCATTATCATGGTCTGCCTGCTGGGCGGGCTGATTCTGCTGGGTTGCCTGATCCTCATGCTGCGCGGCCGTGGCAACGAAATCGGCATGGCCATCACCATCGGGGTCCACAAGGCCCGGCTGGGCTGGCAGTTCGCCCTGGAGACCCTTTTGCTCACCCTGCCCGGACTTGCCCTGGGCCTGGCTCTGGGTGCCGCAATCAGTCGACCGCTGGGCCGGTCGCTCTTCCGGCTGGGAAGTCTGGCCAGCATGCCTAATCCTGGTCTAATCTGGAAGATGATTCTGATTGGCCTGGCCGTCTGCCTGGTCCTCGCTCTGGCAGCGGCCGCCAGGGTAGCGGCCTTCAGAACCGCCCAGCTATACACCAATGACCTGGAGGACGAGGCATGAGCGAAAAGACATCGGACCAGCAGCCAGACGAAGAGTCCCAGGCAAAGACCGATCAGAAACAGGCTAATCAGAAGCAAGCCGATCAAACAAAGGTCGACACTGAACAAAAAGCCGACAAGAACACCAACACCGAACCGCTGCCCGAATCCAAGGAAGAGGCAGCCACTCAGACGGGCGAAAAGTCCGAGGAGGATGATTCTTCGGAAGAAGGTGTCTCGCTGGCTGCCTTCAAAGTGGTTATCGAGCACGAAGATACCGAAGATATCGATGACGACCAGGAGGAGGATCCGCTGCTGGAGACCGATGACCAGCGAGTACTGGTTCCTGGCGGATACCCGGTGCTTTCCCTGAAGCACGTGGATTACACGCGCAAGGTCCAGGGTCGCCCCGAACAGATCCTGGACGATGTCGACCTGGAATTCCAGCGCCGCCGCATCTACTCGGTGGAGACCACCTCGCCTTCCGGACGAGCCGCTCTGATGGCCCTGATGACCGGTCTGCGCGCCCCTACCCAGGGCAGTGTGCTCTTCCGGGGCACGGACCTGCGCCAGTTGCTGGCCTCCGATTATCGCGGCCACCAGATCGGAGCCATCTTTGGCACCGATGCTCTGAGGCGCGACCTGACCGCCGTGCAGAACCTTGTTTACACCATGGATGCCAGTGGGCGCACCTTCCTAGGCCCCAAGGACAATCTGGCCCGTCAACTGCTGGATGAGGTGGGCTTCCCGGAGCGTCTGCAGGACAAACTGACGACAGATCTGAACCACCTGGACTTCCGCCTGGCCTCCGTGGCCCGAGCCCTGTGTTGCGAGTGTGACGTGCTCGTCGCCGACGAACCCACCGAGGGGCTGGAGCCGAGCGACTGGGACACCCTGCTGGCCACACTGAAACGGGTCTCCCGCCGTCATGACTGCGCCGTAATCATCCTGACCTCGGGCGGTTCGGACACTGTAGACGAGGGCACCTACGACGACCGGTTCATCGTCGATTGAGTCCCACCCTTCCGGACCGGGAACGGACGACGCTGCACTGATCTGTTCGGTCATCACCCATGAGGAGTGGATACCCCGGGTCATGGCCGAACAGATCGCTTTGTACAACACGGACCCACGTCGGCAGCAGGCGGTCATCCTGCACCATCACCATGGATTCGGACCCGTTCGGGAGGTCGGCGCCAAGGAAGCCATATGGATTACTCCAGGACTGCTGATCGCCCAGAACGCCTGGCTGGCATCCCATGGCCGTCCCTCCTGGGCCCTGTCATCCCCACCGACCATGTGGCTGGATAGGCTGGACCAGTCCCTGACCGGACGCAGGATTCTTACCGTGACGGCCGAAACCGTCCTGACCTGGCACCGACTGCCATCTGGCTTGGGACAGCGCCCCTGGTCACAGCTAGCCGCCGGTCGGGTATCGGGCCTGCCTGCAGCCCGACGAACCCTTGAAGACCTGCAGAGCAATCTACGGACAGCACCTCCGCAATCGCTGATCCGCATCCAGACACACTTGCCCGATATCCATGAGGAATGGCGGGTCATCATCGACAGGGGCCGGATTGCAGCCTCCAGCGGATACTGCCTGCATGAGGGCGAGGACTCCAGAGTCATTACCACGGTCTTCGACGGCGCCGTTTTCGATTCCCGACATCGAACGATCGCCGAAGACTGTGCCCTCCAGGCAGCCAAGGGTCGATCACCTGCCCCAATCAGCGTGGATCTGGCCTTCCTCCGTGGATCGGATCAGCCTCTCGTTCTGGAGGGAAACCCGGTCTGGTGCGCAGCTCCTTACGCTTACGGGCCGCAGGGCATGGCCTCTTTCCTGAAAGCCGTTGCAGCCTGCCGGACCGATCCAGTCGAACCATATCAACCAGACCCGTGGATGCTGCGCGAATTCGGCGGCCGCTTCCGCAGTTCCTGGGGTCCGGTCCGGCAGGATCAGACGATGGTCATGCCGTAGTACTTAGCCAGGGGCTGCAGGTCCGGCACCCCGTACCGGGCCACCAATTGCTTCCATCGGGCCAGGTTGTCGGGACCATACTTTGCCGTGCGCTTGGCGGCGGTGGGCTCGGAGACGAAGATAGGCGGCTGGTGCTTGCTGTGGAACTTGTCCGCATACATGACCACCTCCTGCTCAGGGTTGACCGGCAGGTAGTCGTCCGGCGGCAGGTTCAGGTGCTCCTCCTCCACCTGACGGCGGGTCAGCCCCACCCCGGTATGGTTGCGGGCGAACTGGGCCACCGATTCGTCCACCCCAGCGTCCAGCAGCAGGCGGTAGCCCTCCAGCCCGTGCTCGATGTATCGCTCGCCCTGGAAGGTCAGGGGCCGGCCCTGTGAACCGTCATCCTTGAGGATCCGGTAGGTGCCGATGTCATGCAGCAGGGCACCCGTGCGGACCAGATCACGGTTCAGAGGCCGCTCGGGCAGGATCCCGTCAGGGTCATCACCACGCAACAGGCGTTCGTTGACCTGGTCGGCCATACGTACCGCGAGCGCGGCAATAATCTGGCAGTGGGTGTGTATCAGTTCATAGGCGGCTTGGGAGGGCGCATACTGACGATGCAGGGCCTCAGCCATGGGAACGTTGGGAATCATACCGACCATTCTAAGGATCCTTGCCACAAATGTGACCTTTGCGACGCTTATGCACACTTCAGCGGATAATCAGCCCTGCCCTTCTACTGCCGACAGTACACTGGGAGCCACGGTATTTCACGAGGAGCACTATGGACACTTCACCACTTGCGCGCTCCGCCGACCAGCCCACTCCCCCCGACGAGGACGGCGGCCGACAGGCGCCTTGGCACAACCCCCTGCTGGACCCGCGCGATCTGCGCATGCCGCGCATCGCAGGACCCAGCTCATTGGTCATCTTCGGCGTCACCGGAGATCTGGCCAAGAAAAAGCTCTTGCCGGCCGTCTATGACCTGGCCAACCGGGGGCTGCTGCCAGCCAGCTTCGGACTGATCGGCTTCGGGCGGCGCGACTGGAGCGACCAGCAGTTCGTCGCCTTTGCGGAGGAGAACGTCCGCGCCCACTGCCGCACCCCCTTCAACGAGTCCACCTGGCGGCATTTGAGCCAGGGTATGCGCTTCGTCAAGGGCAGCTTCGACGATGCCGAGGCCTTCCGCCGCCTGTCGGCCACCGTCTCGGAGCTGGACCGGGTCCGGGGCACCCGTGGCAACCATGCCTTCTACATGTCGGTACCGCCCAAGGCCTTCCCCCAGGTGGCCCGCCAGCTGGCCGAGTCGGGACTCTCCCACTCCAAGGAAGGGGCCTGGCGCCGCGTCATCATCGAGAAGCCCTTCGGTCACGACCTGGCTTCGGCCAAGGAGCTTGACCGGGTGGTCTCCGAGGTCTTCGAACCGGATTCGGTCTTCCGAATCGACCACTACCTGGGCAAGGAGACCGTGCAGAACATCCTGGCCCTGCGCTTTGCCAACATGATGTTCGAGCCGGTCTGGAACTCCAATTACGTCTCCCACGTGCAGATCACCATGGCCGAGGACATGGGCATCGGCGGCAGGGCCGGCTACTACGACGGAATCGGAGCAGCCCGGGATGTCATCCAGAACCACCTCCTGCAGCTGATGGCCCTGACGGCCATGGAGGAGCCGGTCTCCTTCTCAGCGTCGGATCTGACGGCCGAGAAGACCAAGATCCTTTCCGCTGTCCGTCTTCCCAAGGATCTGGCGGCCCACACCGCCCGAGGCCAGTACACGGCTGGCTGGCAGGGATCCCAGCATGTGGTCGGCTACCTGGATGAGGACGGGATTGACCCCTCCTCCACCACCGAGACCTATGCGGCTATCAGACTGGATGTGGACACCCGCCGCTGGGCCGGCGTCCCCTTCTACCTGCGCACAGGCAAGCGCCTGGGCAAGCGGGTCAGCGAGATCGCCATCGTCTTCAAGCGTGCCCCCCACCTGCCCTTCGAGGCCACGGCCACCCGCGAGTTGGGCGCCAACGCGGTGGTCATTCGCGTACAGCCCGACGAGGGTGTGACCCTGCGCTTCGGGGCCAAGACCCCTGGATCTGCCATGGAGGTGCGTGACGTCAATATGGACTTCTCCTACGGGCGTTCCTTCACCGAGGCCTCACCGGAGGCCTATGAGCGGCTAATCCTGGACGTACTCCTGGGAGACCCGCCCCTCTTCCCCACCACCGAGGAGGTCAATCTCTCCTGGAAGATCCTGGACCCGATCGAGGAGTTCTGGGCCGGACAGGGCCAGCCCCAGCCCTACCGTGCCGGCACCTGGGGTCCGCGGGAGGCTGATCTGATGCTGGCCCGCGACGGATACCACTGGAGGATGCCATGATCGTCAGACTGAACAACACCACTACCTCCGCCATCGCTCGGGAGATCGACGAGCTCCACGTCGAACGCGGAGAGGCCGCCCAGGGAAGGGTACTGACCTTGGTCATCGTCACCGAGCAAGCCCATCTGGAGACGGCCTTGGAGACCGTAAACGCCGCAAGTCGCGAACACCCCTGCCGGGTGATCGCCATAGTGACCAATGCCGAAGACCGTCAGACCGAACAAGAAGCGGACCAGCCGACCACTGCGGCACAGTCCTCTGAAGACTGCGTCTCCTACAAGAACACCGACCATGACGGTGACCACACGCTGGATGCCGAAATCCGTTTCGGATCAGATGCCGGCGCCGGCGAGGTAGTGGTCCTGCGACCAGTGGCGGCTCTGCTTGACCATTCCGATGCTCTGGTCATCCCCCTCCTGGTGCCGGATGCCCCTCTGGTGGTCTGGTGGCCCACCAATCCGCCCACGGACCCCTCGCAGGATCCCATCGGGACCATGGCCGCCAGCAGAATCACCGATGCCATGGAAGCCGACGATCGTCAGGCCACCTTCGCCGGGCTGCTGGCCCATTCGCGCAATCAGGACGTGGACCTGTCCTGGACCAGGATCACCATCTGGCGAGCGCTGCTGACATCCATGGTGCAGCAGCCGCCCCACCTGCCCATCCGTTCAGTCAGGGTGACCGGCCAGGCCCACTACCTGCCATTGGAGCTGCTGGCCTCCTGGCTGGCCCTGAAATTGAAGGTGCCGGTCACTGTGGAGCGTGACCCGCAAGCCCAGGCTGTCACCGGTGTCTACTTCGAACGCCCTGACGGAGTGATGAGCATGGAGCGCCACCATGACGACCAGGCCCGGATCAACCAGCCCGGTCAAGCCCCACAGACCATCTCCATGCCCCTGCGCTCTGCCGTGGACTGCATGAGCGAGGAACTGGGTCGGCTGGATCCTGACGAGGTCTATCAGGATGTCATCCATACGGGCTGGGGAATGGTCGACCACCAGTAGGCGCCCGGTAGCGACTCAATTCATATGCAAACGCCCGGGTGTAGGCTGAGTCCAGCATCACCTGCATGCAAGGAGGATCAGATGACCGATCGTCGTACCGTGACCTATGCCACAACCAAGTTGCTTAACCAGGCTACGGCAGCCCGCATCCTGCTGGAGCTGGGAGACCTCCTGGCCCGTCAGGATCGGGCCGACCTGGCGCTGACCGGTGGCCGGGACGCGGCGGATGTCTATGCCCGGATGGGCGCTGATCCCCTGAGCCAGAGCGTGGACTGGAGCAGGGTCCACCTCTGGTGGAGCGATGAGCGGTTCGTGGGCCTGGAAGACCCGGACCGCAACGACGAACAGGCACGGCGGGCCTGGTACGGCGCGCTGATCGACCAGGGGCTGCTGCCACAGGCCAACGTGCATTCCATGCCCGTGGACACCCGCAGCCCAGCCCAGGTTGAGTCCGCCGACCAGGAGGAGAACGAACGGGCCCTGACCCAGGCGGCAGCCACATATCAGCAGGAAATCATCGATCAGCTAGGGCCTGAAGGCCGGATGGATCTGGCTGTCTTTGGCGTGGGCCCCGACGGCCACTATGCCTCCCTCTTCCCCGACCGCCCCGAGGTCAGGCTGCAGGATGACTCTCTGCTAGTGACGGGTGTCAGCAACTCACCCAAACTGCCCCCGCTCAGGGTTACCATGACCACGCCGTTCATCCGCCGGACCCCCAAGGTCTGGCTCTTCACCTCAACTGCAGAGAAAGCCTCGGCCGTGGCTGCTGCCCTGGGAACCACAGACGATCCCCACGTCCCCTCTTCCTATGCCAGGGGCACCCTGGAGACTCTCTGGCTTCTGGACGCTGATGCCGCCTCGAAACTGAGCTGACCCTTCTGTACCAAGAGCCTCTACAGATTTCAGGACTCCGAAGATTCCTTAACCGCAGCACGAGCGGAGTCTTCGGGGTCCTTTCTTGTCATTTGTTCGATAGCCCGATCGGATTCGTCGACGATCCAATCCATGGCATGCCGTGCCCCCTCTGCATCGCCCCGACGTATCAGGGCAGCTACGTCGCCGTGCAGACGCAGAGCCTTCTCATCGGCCTTCCTGGGCATAAGCTCATGTCGGGTCCGCCCGGACAGCACTGAGGCAATCACATCGCCCAGCGCCGCGAACATAGCGTTACCCGATGCCTCAAGCAGGGTTCGATGGAAGGTTTCGTCAGCCCGAAGATAGTCCGGCCCATCGGCCCGGTCAGCGTTGGCAACCATATCTATAGCGGCCCGCGTCAGTTTCGCCCATTGATCATGATCAGCCTGGCTGGCCGCCAGCTGGGCAGCCATGGGCTCCACGCACGCCCTGAGCTCGGACAGCTCATGCAGGGTCCGCCCCCGGTCAGGTCCACGCAGCCTCCACTCGATGACCCGCGGATCATAGATGTTCCATAGATGACGGGGGTTAACCGTGGCACCGACCTTGCGTTTGACGGTTACCAGGCCCATGGCCTCGAGAACCCTGGTGACCTCCCGGGTGACCGTGCGTGAAGGCCTCTGGCTATCCAGATCCGGGGCGGGCAGCCGGTCGCCCGGAGCGATGGCGCCACCGACGATGGCTGCCCCCCACTGGTCCAGCAATCGATCATGCAGGGTACCTTCTGCAGCCGTTTCGTCATCAGGTTTCCTCGCGCTTTCCACGAATTCCACTCTAGCAACCAGGCTCGTTCCCAAGCGGATCATAGGGGTCTGCAAACAAGTTCAGGCTCAACCCCGCCCTCAGCATGCCGTCTTCCAATCCATCCCAAGTTCGTGTAAGATAATGTCTGTTAAGGCATACTTAATATCATGCTGTCGATATTAAGTAATGCAAAAATAAGAACCGGGACGCCGCTGAAGCCGAACGGTTCACATCCTCAGAGAAGAGGCAGCCATGCTTTTAGCGTCGCAGCCGGCAGCCGACGGGTACCTAACCCTGGCGGCGAGTCAGGCCATATCCCTGAACACCACCCGATTGGGCATCAGTCTGGTGCTCAGCCTGGCGGTGCTTATTTTCCTGGTCACCGTCGTCAAACTTCACCCCTTTGTCTCCCTGCTGGGTGCCGCCCTGGTGGTCGGCATCGGTTCCGGCTACGGTCCCGTAGCCACCCTGACCAGCTTCACTGGCGAGTTCGGCAACACCATGGGCTCCGTGGGCATTCTGATCGGCCTGGGAGCCATGATCGGCAAGGTCCTCATGGACACAGGAGCCACTGACCAGGTGGTCAACACCCTGGTGGCCAAGTCCAAGCCCGCCACCATCCCCTGGATCATGGCCCTGATCGGCGCTCTGATCGGCCTGCCCATGTTCTTCGAGGTTGGCCTGGTCATTCTGGTCCCGGTCATCATTCTGGTGGCACGTCGTACCAAGCTCCCCCTGATGCGGGTGGCCATCCCCACCCTGGCAGGCCTGTCCATCATGCACGCCTGTGTGCCTCCTCACCCCGGTCCCCTGGCCGCCCTGAGCCAGTTCAAGCAGACCGGCAACGTGGGCCTGACCATGATGTTCGGCATCCCCTTCGCCCTGATCACCCTGGTCGTAGTGGGCCCGGCCTTCTCCCGGCTCGCTTCCCGCTGGGTGCCCATCCAGGCACCAGCCGATTTCGTGGCCAAGAGCGAGCAGGCGGGCAAGGAGGAGACCCGACTGCCATCCTTCGGTCTCTCGGTCTGCTGCATCCTGCTGCCGGCAGTCCTCATGCTGCTGACATCCATCTTCGAGATCGCTGTTCCCGGGTTCAAGGACCGCACGGACGGCCTGGCACAGACCATCAACTTCATCGGCAACCCGGTCATGGCCCTGGCCATAGCGCTGATTGTCTCCATGCTGGTCCTCAAGGCCGCCTCGGGTATCTCCTGGAAGACCGTCAATGACTCCCTGGGAGCCTCGCTACCCGCTGTGGCAGGCATCCTGCTGATCGTGGGCGCAGGCGGCGGCTTCAAGGGTGTTCTGGTCTCCACCGGCATCGGCAAGATCATCGGCACCTTCGTGGAGCACTCCAACATCTCCATCTTCCTGCTGGGCTGGGTCATCGCCGTCTTTGTGCGCATCGCCACAGGCTCGGCCACCGTCTCCATCCTGACCACGGCCGGCATCCTCAGCAACGCCATGACCATGATGCATGCGGGCTCAACGGCCACTACCCTCCTGGTCATCGCCATCGGCGCCGGGTCCATCTTCCTCTCCCACCTCAACGACGCGGGCTTCTGGCTGATCAAGGAGTACTTCGGCCTGAGTGTCGGCGAGACCCTGAAGACCTGGTCGGTTCTGGAATGCCTGCTGTCGGTAGTGGTCCTGGTCCTGGTCATGATTGCCAGCATCTTTGTGCCCATCACCGCCTGAGCGTCATTGTCAGATCACTTTTCAGAAAGGTTGCACATGGTCGACACAACGTTGAAGAATTCCGACGCGCTAAGCGCAGAAGATCACCCGGAGCCCCAGGTCCCCTCAGCAGTGGACAACACGGTTCCCACGGACTACTTCCAAGGCCGCACGCCCATCCTGGTCATCATGGGGGTCTCAGGCTGCGGCAAGACCACCATGAACGAGCACCTGGGCAACAAACTGGGCTGGGACATGGCCGAGGCCGACGACTTCCACCCCCAGGCCAACATCGACAAGATGGCCCGAGGCATCCCCCTGAACGACGAGGACCGATGGCCCTGGCTGGACAGCATCCATGACTGGATCGAGGACCACATACGCCGTGGAGTGCCCGGAACCGTCACCTGCTCAGCCCTGAAGCGGATCTATCGTGACCGGCTGCGGATGCCTGGGGTGGTCTTCATCCACCTGAGCGGGGACTACGACTCCATCATGGAACGGCTCTCCAAGCGGAAGGGCCACTTCATGAAACCGCAGATGCTGCGCTCCCAGTTCGATGACCTGGAGCCCCTGGGACCGGACGAGGTCCACCTGACCATCGACGTGGGTCTGCGCATGTCCCCTGAGATCGAGGCCGAAGAGGTCATAGACACTCTGGGACTCCAGTGTGACGTCAAGGCGCACACCGCCCAGGTTCAGGCCGAGCGCGCCCGGCAGGCAGCCCGCCAGCAACACCGACAAATCGGCCCGACCGCGGCCGATCAGCAACCATCGCGGTCAACTTCACACTGTTGCAGTCAAGGGAGAGGAACTGACACTATGAAGATTGGCATGATTGGCCTGGGACGCATGGGCAAGAACATGGCGGACCGCCTGCGCACCGGCGGCCACCAGGTGGTCGGCTACGACATCGCTCCGGACTCGGGCAGGGATGTTGACAGCCTTGGGGCCCTGGTCCAGGCCCTGGAGGCCCCCCGGGTGATCTGGGTCATGGTTCCGGCCGACAAGCCCATCGAGTCCACTCTCGATCAGCTGGGCGAGCTGATGGAGCGGGGCGACCTGGTCGTGGATGGGGGCAACACCCGCTTCACCCAGGACCAGGAGCACGCCCAAGCCCTGGCCGCCAAGGGTATAGGCCTGGTGGACGTGGGCACCTCCAACGGCATCTGGGGCAAGGAGAAGGGCTACGCCCTGATGGTCGGCGGCTCGGACCAGGATGTGGCCCGGATCCAGCCCATTCTGGACACCCTGAAGCCCGAGGGCGACTACGGTCTGGTCCACGCGGGAGGCACCGGCGCGGGCCACTATGCCAAGATGGTCCACAACGGCATAGAGTATGGGATGATGCAGGCCCTGGCCGAGGGGTATGCGGTCCTGGAGGCCTCCGACCTGATCAAGGAGCCGGGCGAAGTGGTGGAGTCCTGGCGCAAGGGCTCGGTCATCCAGTCCTGGCTGCTGGACCTGCTGGCCCAGGCCCTGAAGGAGGACCCGCACCTGAGCGGAATCGCCGGCAAGGCCGATGAGACCGGTGAGACCAAGTGGATGATTGCGGATGCCCTGGAACTGGGGGTGCCCACACCGGCCATCACCTCGGCCCTCTACGCCCGCCAGTCCTCCAAGATCGAGGACCCCATGACCATGAAGGTGGTCTCCGCCCTGCGCAGCGCCTTCGGCGGCCACCCCATCGTCAGGGAGTAACCGGATTCCGGGTCGGGTACCAGTAGGATCCCACCTGCGGGCGGACCTGGACCATGGTGCTGTCATCCGCGAAGTCCAAGGGGGCGAAGACGATTTCGCGATGGCAGCCGTCGCCCCGGCCGTCCCTGGCGAACCTGTGGTAGGCCACAATCCAATCGTCCCGGCCCGGCACTCGGGTGATGCAGTGGTGCCCAGTGGCCAGAATCCCCTTGGCATGATCGGCCTGGATCAGGACCTGGGGCGCGGTCCATGGCCCGTCCAGCGAGGGCGCGCTGGACCAGCGGATCCGGTAGCTCGGGTCCCTGGTGTCGTTCTCCGACCAGGAGGCATAGTAGGTGTCCCCACGTCGGCAAATGGTGACGGCCTCACGGAAGTTGTCGGGCACGGCGGAGCGCACTGAGCCATCTTCCAGACGCAGGCCGTCCGGGCTCAGCCGCCCCATGTAGGCACGGCCATTGCCCCAGAGCAGATAGGGCACATCGTCATCATCCACAAAGACCGAGGGATCGATGGGCAGGCAATCATAGACCCCCTGGGCGATGAATGGCTCCTGGGCCGCCCGGAAGGGACCGGTTGGACCGGGAGCGACGGCTTGGCCGATCTGCCCGTCGGCCACAAAATACAGGATATAGCGTCCTTGGCGCACCAACAGGCAGGGAGCCCAGGCACCCTGTCCCCCATGCCACCAGGGAACCTGGTCCAGGTCCAGGATTTTTCTGCGGGTCCAATGGCACAGGTCCACGGATTCATAAACATAGAAGGCATGCGAGGACCATTCAGGCAGACCATCCTCGGTGCAGTAGAGGTACCAGCGGTCTCCGATCATGACCAGATCCGGGTCCGCGCAGTAGCGATGCAAGGGGTTGCTCGCCAAGCCCGTCCCTTCCGACCCTTGATGTGCACTTGCGAATTCCTCCATGGACTTTGACTCCGATCCTTCATGAATGCGGCGGCCGGGACCTCCGACCGCCGCCATTGACTACGACCTTCCGATTGGCCGCCTTACCCCTTGACCGCGCCGGCAACCAGCCCGGAAACGATCCACTTCTGGCAGAAGATGAAGAAGACGAATACCGGAATCAGGGCCAGGACCGTAATGGTCATGAAGCTGGGCCAATCAGTGGTGAACTGTCCGACTGCGTTGTAGACCTGCAGAACAATGGTGCGCAGGTTGGAGCTGCTGATGAAGACGTTGGCCGTCATGAAGTCGTTCCAGGTCGACATGGTCTGGAAGACCACCACCGTGGTCAGGATGGGCCTGATCAGCGGCAGGACGATGCTCCAGAAGATCCTTAGGGGGCCGGCACCGTCGATCCTGGCGGCCTCGATGACCTCGAAGGGCAGGGACTGCATGTAGCCCACAATCAGGAAGTAGCAGAAGACCGCCCCGCCCAGGTACATGATGATCAGGCCCAGGAGCGTGTTGACCAGCCCCACGCTGGACTCCATCCGATAGAGGGGAATCAGGGTGGACTGGGTGGGAATGACGAAGGCGATCATGAGAATCACCCCGATGACCGAAGTGAAGATCGACTTGCGCAAAATCATCCCGTAGGCGGCCAGGGCTCCGATCAGCACCTGGAAGAGGACGCCGAAGAAGGTGACGATCAAGGTGTTGACCAGGCTGCGGACGATAGGCACCGTGGCGAAGGCCCGCGTGTAGTTGCGCAGCGTCCACTGCTTGGGCAGGCCCAGCGGATTGGTGGCCATGTCGGGGACGGTCTTGAAGGTGTTGATCAGTATGTACCAGAGGGGCACAGCGCAGATCAATGCGATAATCAGCACCACCACGCTCCTGACCACCGAACGCCGCCGTTCCCGCTGGCTCAGTGTCAAAGTCGAGCTCTTGCTGCTGCTCATTGGAACCTCCTGGAAATCAGGCTGGCGGCGCCCATCTGAGCGAAGACCACCAGGGCCGTGGCCACGGTGAACAGGACCGCCAGGGCCGAACCCAGCCCATACTGGGACTGGCCGATGCCCTGCTGAATGATGGACTGGGTCACCGTATAGGTGGAGTACCCGGGGCCGCCCTTGGTCATGGTGTAGGGCAGGTCGTAGACCTTGAGGCCTCCTGACATGAGCAGGAAGCTGGAGGTGACGATGCCCGGGATCAGCTGGGGCAGGGTGATGTGGACGAACTGCTGGCGTCTGGTGGCCCCGTCCACCGTGGCCTGCTCATAGAGGTCTCCGGGAATGGACTGCAGGAAGGCCAGGTAGAGTGTGGCATGCCAGCCGATCTGCGCCCAGACTGCGATGAAGATGACGCAGCACCGGGCCAGGGTCGAGTTGGACAGCCAGGGCACCGGTCCCAGGCCGAAGACGCCCAGGATAGTGTTGAAGACGCCTGACTTCATGGGCGAGAAGATGTACTTCCAGACCATGCCCATGATGGCCAGCGAGGGCACGCTGAAGAAGAAGAACAGGGAGCGGGCAAAGTTGCGGCCCCAGAACTTCCGGTTCAGGGTGACGGCCAGGGGGATGGCGAAGATGGTCACCAGGACCGTCTGGGCCACGGCGTACAGGATGGTGAACACCAGACCCTGCATGGTCGAGGAATCGGTGAACACGCTATGGTAGTTCTTCCAGCCCACATAGTGCATGTTCAGGCTATAGCCGTTGAAGTCGGTCACCGAGTAGATGATGGTCTGTACCAGCGGCACCGCGAAGAGGATGACGAAGACGGCCAGGATGGGCAGGAGAAACCAGAAAGAGGTCAGGTCCTGCCGCAGGCCGACCATGCGCCGCCGATGGACGTTGGCACGCTCTGCCGCAGATTGGGAAGCCATGATCCAGCCCTTCCTACTTGACCGAGGCCATCTTGTCGTCGATGGCCTTGGCCCACTGATCCAGATTGATGGACCCCTGCACCAGCTGCTGGGTCTCGGACTGGCGGACGGTTGTCAGCACATCCGGCTTGGCGTAGAAGTTCATGAGCAGGAAGTAATGGCCTGGCTGCACGTTGGCCCGGTAGACCTGCTCGTACTCTGGCTTGACCTTGGCCTTGAACCCCTGGACGGTGATGGCATCCCCGTTGTCGGCCGAACGCTGCAGGGCCCAGTGGCTGTCCATGAAGGTCAGGAACTTCCGGGCCGCCTTGAGCTTGTCGCCCTTGAGGTGGGAGTAGATGGCATAGGCGGGCGATGGCGATCCCTGGGCGTAGTTGACCATGCCCTTCTCCATGAGCGGCATGGGGGCCATGCCATACTTGAGCCCAGCCTGGCCGATGGATGGCAGGTCCCAGGGGCCGGTGCAGATCATGGCCACCTGGCCGTTGATGAACTGGGTCTTCATGTCGTCGCCGCTGATGCCGACCGTGTCCCTGGTGACCAGGCCCTGATCGTAGAGCTTCATCCAGGCCGCAGCCGCCTCACGCTGGTCGCTGCCAGGCTTTTGAGGGCGGCGGTCAATCAGACTGGTCACGTCGACCTTGTCCTTGTCGAACTGCGAGCCCATGAAAGCGTCAGGAATCCTGCTGGGGCCATCGGCGATGGTCTCCAGGAAAGGCGTGACCCCGGCGGCCTTGAGCTTCTTGCACAGCTGCAGGAACCCGTCCCAGGTCTCCGGTACCTCCTTGGCTCCCGCCTTGGCCAGCAGGTCCTTGTTGTAGACGATGCCGGAGGCCCAGGAGGACACGGACATGCCGTAGACCTTGCCCTGGTGGCTGACGAAGTCCTTGTTGGCCTGGGAGATGTTGCGCATGAAGGGCTCGTTGGTCAGGTCCCGCACGTAGCCGTTCTTGATGAGGTCAGCCTTGTTCTCGGAGGTGATGATGAACACGTCCGGGGCCTGGTTGCCGACCAGGCGGGTCTGCAGGGTCTGGATGTACTCGGGGGTCGGCGGCGAGTAGCTGAAGTCCACCTTGATCCCTGGGTTCTGTTGCTCGAATTGGTCGATGTATGGCCTCATCACCTGTTCGTTGTTCCATGACAGGAAGGTCAGCGTGGTCTTGGACCCGTCAGCGCCACCAGCCCCGCAGGCACCCATGGCCGACACCAACATGCCGACCCCCAACGCCGCAGCTATGCCCTTCCATGCTCGCTTCAGCTTCATGACTCCTCCTTGCAATCAATCCTCTGAACTTCCTTCCGGGCTGTTCAACGTCGAGACCCGGGAATTGACACGATTCAACTGCTGTCACAATATGGTATAGCACGTTGATTGAATCGTGTCAATTACATTCCGATAAGGCCACCCAGGTGCCTAAGATATTGGCTGAACCCCGGGAAAGGTGCGAGAGATGGTGACGATGAGCGACGTGGCCAAGGAGGCGCAGGTCTCTCGGGCCACTGCCTCCTATGCCCTTCGGGGCGATACACGCATAGCGGATGACACCAGGCGCAGGGTCCTGCTTGCCGCCCACAAGCTCCGTTACTCAGCCAATCTGTCGGCCAGAAGCCTGCGCTCAGGCAAGAGCGGCATCATCGGCGTGGCCATCTTCGAGCTGGATAAGCCCTACCCTGCGCAGATGAGTGCGGCCATCTCCCGGCAGATCAACGCCCACGGCATGCAGGCCATCATCCAGCAGACCTCCAACTCCAAACAGGACGAGGTCTCCATCCTCCGGCATGTCACCAGCCAGCTCTGTGACGGCACCATCTTCAGTCCAGGCAGCATCACCAATGAGGAGATGCAGGAGCTGGCCGATGGCAAGCCTCTGGTTCTGCTGGACGACCCCTCAGCCCAGCCGGTCTTCGATTCGGTCATGACGGCCGGATTCGAGGGAGCCGCCATGGCCGTGCAGCACCTGCTGGACTGCGGATGCCGACGAATAGGCGTGGTGGGTGCAGACATGACGGCCAGCACCGATCCGGTCCAACGGCACTCTGTCCGCGGTCGCAGGGTGGCTGGCTGTCTGAAGGCTCTGAAGGCCGCCGGAATCAAGGCGCGCCCTAATGACTTTCTGCCCCTGGACCGCTGGGACGAGGGAATGGCCCGCAACCTGGGCCGTCAACTGGCGGACACGTCCGACCTGCCCTTTGACGGCATCTTCTGCATGACCGACTCCCTGGCCCTGGGCCTGATCCGAGGACTGCACGAATGCGGCGTGGAGGTTCCCCGGGACATGGCCGTTGTGGGATTCGACGGCATCCAGGAGGGAGAGTCCTATATACCTTCACTGACCACCATCAGCACCGACAAGGAGGACCTGGCCCGCAAGGCGGTGGATGCCCTCCTGGCCCGCCTGCAGGGGGACGACGATAATCGTCCTCCCACTCGGACGACTGCCGATTGCAGGCTGGTGGTCCGGGAATCCACAGCCAGGATCCGCTGACAGGATGGCAGAAGGGTCCGCACTGCCGACCTGGCGGCAGTGCGGACCCTTGCGGTTCTGGCGAGAAGCTCAGTCCTGCTTGATCTCGGACTTGTCCTCGGCCCAGAGAGTGTGGAAGGCGCCTGGCTGATCCACGCGCCCATAGGTGTGAGCGCCGAAGAGGTCGCGCTGGCCCTGGATCAGGGCGGCGGGGAGCCGGTCGGAACGCAGGCCGTCGTAGTAGGACAGGGAGCTGGCAAAGACGGGAATGGGGATGCCGGCCTGGGTGGCACGGGCCACAACACGCCGCCAGGAATCCTGGGCCTGCTCGACCGCCTGCTTGAAGAAGGGGTCGAAGAGCAGGGAACCCGGCTCACGGCCAGAGGCATAGGCGTCGGAGATCCGGTTCAGGAACTTGGCCCGGATGATGCAGCCGCCACGCCAGATGCGGGCGATGGCACCCATGTCAAGCTTCCAGCCATAGACCTTGGCGCCCTCCTGCATCTCGTTGAATCCCTGGGCATAGGCCACGATCTTGGAGGCGTAGAGAGCCTGGCGGATGTCCTCGATGAAGGACTTGCGAGCCTTGGGGTCGGAAGCCAGGTCGGCCATGACGGCCTTGGGCTGCGGACCCTTCAGGCCCTCCTGAGCAGCCTGGCTGCGCAGCTCCGGCGAGGAGGACAGCCCCCGGGCGAAGACGGCCTCGCCGATGCCGGTCACGGGCACGGCCAAATCCAGCGCGGTCTGCACGGTCCAAGTACCGGTGCCCTTCATGCCGGCCTGGTCTGTGACGATGTCAATGAAGGGCTTGCCGGTGGTGGCATCGGTGTGATGGAGCACCTCGGCAGTGATCTGCACCAGGTAGGAGTTCAGATCCCCCTGGTTCCACTCTTCGAAGACCTGGGCGATGGCCTCAGGCTCCATGCCCAGGCCCCGGCGCATCAGGTCGTAGGACTCGGCTATCACCTGCATATCGGCGTACTCAATGCCGTTGTGGACCATCTTGACGAAGTGTCCTGCCCCATCGGTGCCGATGTGGGTGACACAGGGTTCGCCATCGACCTTGGCTGCGATGGACTCCAGGATGGGCCCCAGGGTCTTCCAGGATTCATCGGTCCCGCCAGGCATCATGGAGGGCCCCAAGAGGGCACCCTGTTCGCCTCCGGAAACGCCGCACCCTACAAAGTGCAGTCCACGGGCCCTGATGGCCTTCTCCCGGCGGATGGTGTCCTTGAAGTAGGCATTGCCGGCATCGACGATAATGTCACCCGGCTCCATCAGGTCGGCCAGGTCATTGATCATCTGGTCGGTGGGGTCCCCGGCCTTGACCATGATGATGGCCGTGCGGGGCTTGGTCAGCGAGGCCACGAACTCCTGCAGCGTCTTGGCCGGAACGAACCGGCCTTCCTGGCCATGATCGTGAATCAGGGTCTCGGTACGCGAATAGTGGCGGTTGTAGACCGCTACGGTATTGCCGTGCCGTGCCAGGTTTCTGGACAGGCTGGCACCCATGGCGGCCAGACCCACGACTCCGATATTGGCTTGAGCTTGTGTCATCACATCACCTTTCGACGGTAGCCCGGAAAGGCCGGGCACCAGGTTCCATGACGTCAATTCTATGGCCCGGACCCGATTTGGGCCAGGCTGGATAGGGTGAGATTCCACTCACTCAGCCCTTGTGATGCTTGCCGCCCTTCATCTTGCGGGAGGGCAGTACCACACGCGTCAGCTTGGGAACCGCCCGCGTGGAGACAAACAGGGGCTGCACCTCCACGATGGGGTTGTAGGGAGCCAGGCCGAACCACTTAATCGGCGAGCCCGCCACCTTGCGGATGGCGTACTTGACCTTCAACGAGAAGGCGCCGCGGGAGTCGATCTTGGACTCGGGCATCAGGGCCTTGTGGACCAGCACATAGGTGACTGTGCCGATCTGGGGGTCCTCGTCCACCTTGGGGTAGATGGAGGGCTGCTTGGGCAGCTCGCCGCTATCGATCAGCTCGTGCATGATTTGGTGCAGGTAGGTGGCCACATTCTGGTCCACCTTGAAGCCCAGCCTCATGCGCACACGGAAGAGATAGTTGGTGCCGAAGTTCTCCACCGAGTACTTGCGGGTGTAGGGTGCGTCCGTGGTCTGGACCGAGACGGCCCACCAGGCCCGGGCCCGCTTGGGTCGGTTGGCGAAGATGGAGAAGAAGATATCGGTGTCCAGCCGCCGCATCTCCGCATCCGAGGTCAGATAGACCAGGTTGTCCGCATAGTAGGGGACGCGGAAGTCGTTGTGGAGCATCTCCAGGGCGGGCAGGCACTCCTTGGCCGTCATATGCCGCCGCTGCGAGCGCTCCACCTTGGTGCCCACGTCCCAGGTGTACATGATGTAGAGGATGGCCGCGGTCAGCAGCATGGTGAACCAGCCGCCGTGCATGAACTTGGCCATGGAAGCCATGAAGAAGAGGATCTGGATGGCCAGGAAGACCAAGGCGAAGAGCAGGGAGAGCGCCCGTTTGCCGTCGTGCCAGATGTAGTCGGCCAGCAGAACGGTGGTGGTGATCATGGTCACCGTCAGAGCCAAACCGTAGGCGGCCGAGATGTGCTCGGAATCCTTGAAGATGGCCAGCACGGTCAGCGTGGCCGCGCACAGGACCCAATTGATGGTGGGGATGTAGAGCTGGCCACGGGTACGCGCCGGGTAACGCACCTGCAGGTGGGGCATCCAGTTGAGGCCGGTGGCCTCCGAGACCATGGTGAAGGCGCCCGTTATCAGAGCCTGCGAGGCGATTACGCCGGCCGTCACCGACAGGAGGACCGCCACGTAACGCACGGTGGTGGGCATCATCTGGAAGAATGGGTTGAGCCCGTCCACACCCTGCAGAGCCTTATTGTCACTGTTGCGCAGGATCCAGGCCCCTTGGCCGAAGTAATTGAAGACCAGGGCGACGTTGATGAAGGGCCAGGTGGCGTAGATGTTGCCGCGGCCTACGTGGCCCATGTCGGAATAGAGAGCCTCGGCTCCCGTGGTCGACAGGAAGACCGTGCCCATTATGGTCAGACCCACCGGGTTCTGCGGACTGAAGAGGAAGCGGATCCCATAGACCGGATTCAGAGCCTCGAAGATGGACCAGTCGTTGCCTATGCAGTAGATGCCGATCAGGGCCAGGAAGGCGAACCAGACCATGACCACGCTGCCGAAGACCTTGCCGATCCGCTCGGTTCCGCGCGACTGGACCGCAAACAGGATCAGGATGATCACGAAGGTGATGACCATGGTCAGATTTCCGTTTTCACGGAAGATCGGAGTCAGCACGGGGATGGTCTTGAGGCCCTCGACTGCCGAGGATATGGAGACCGCCGGAGTCAGCACCGAGTCAGCCAGGAAGGCTGCGCCGCCGACCATGGCCGGGATGGCCAGCCATTTGCCGTAGTGCCGGACCAAGGTGTACAGGGCAAAGATGCCGCCCTCGCCCTTGTTGTCGATGCGCATGGCCACCAGCACGTATTTGACCGTGGTAATCAGCGTGATGGACCAAAAGACCAGGGAGAGCATGCCCAGCACGGCCGCCCTGTCCACACGGGCCATGCCGCCCTGCCCGGCCACGAAGGCCTGCATGGTGTACAGGGGCGAGGTGCCGATGTCGCCATAGACCACGCCCAGGGCCACGATGCACATGCCCAGGCTGATCCTGTCAGGTGAGGACTGCACCCGCCGCCACCAGCGGCCCAGAGGACCCTTCGGCGGGGTACGGCGACGCTGGGCCGCCCGCTGGGCCTCGCGCCGGACCCGCTTGAGCTCGTTCTCCTCCTCCCGGGTGCGGGATTTGGCCGAAATCTTTGGGGCCTTGGTAAAGCTCTCCGGAGGAAGTATCGATTCTTTCGTCAACCGACCCTTACGAGAGGCCGCCGTCGACTTCGCCGTTTTTTCACCGGATAACCGGGGTGGTTCGTCAGCGCCCCTGCCATCATCCTGAGCCGCCAACTCATGCCGCTCATCCGCCATAGAGCCCTCCATCGGCCAATGCCTTCACTCATCTACTTCCGGGTGCCGTATGTTGCTGTTTGCGCACACGTGCGACGACAACCGTAGCACTCTCCCCCCCACACCCGGCAGGGGCGATTCAGACCGCGACACACCATTAGCTTAATACCGCCTGCCAGCGTCCGTCGGACATCCCTCACAAGCCATAAACCCGGCGCGTGGTGGCTGCCGTCGCTTCGGCCACCTGGGCCAGGGGGCAATCCAGAGCGTCGGCCATGGCACGCAGGGTGTAGGGAATCATGTAGGGGGAGTTGGTGCGCCCCCGGTAGGGCATGGGGCTCAGGTAGGGCGCATCGGTCTCCACCATGATGTGATCCATGCCGACCACGGACAGGGACTGGCGGATTCCCTCGTTGCCCTTGTATGAGACCGTCCCCGAGAAACTCAAATACCAGCCATGCTCGGCAGCCACCTGGGCCATCTGTGCATCCCCCGAATAGGAGTGGAAGATCGTGCGCTCAGGAGCACCGTCCTCCAGCAGTGTCTCAATGACCTGCTGATGGGCGTCGCGGTCGTGGATCTGCATGGGCAAGCCCAACTCCTTGGCCAGGGCGATGTGATCGCGGAAGGCCTGCCGCTGGATCTCTTCAGCCCCCTGACCGGTCCGGAAGAGGTCCATGCCCGTCTCCCCAATGGCCACCACCTGGTCGGGATATGCGCGAGCCAGGCGGGCGACCTCCTCAAGCGCCTGCTCGAAGGTGATCTCATGCCAGGGCTGATATTTCAGTGGCAGTCCGTCCGGTCCCGGCACCCCTCGATGGCCGTGAAGGACGGCCTCATTGGGATGGATGGCCAGGGCTGCGTGAACCACCCCGGGATGGGCCAGGGCCATGTCTACAGCCGTCTGCAGGTGGGGCAGCTCGCAACCCACGTCGATGGCCCCGACAACGCCCACAGCCCGGGCTCTTTCCAGCTGCTGGTCGACCGTGCGGACGGGGACCGGATCCTGCCCGCGCTCCCTGGCCTGCCGGTCCATCTCCTGGGCAAAGGGGACCACAGAGGCCATGTGGGTATGATCGTCGATGACTCCAATGCCTTCGGGCAGCGGCTCGGGGTCGGGAGCCCAGCTGCGGTCGCGATGATGCCTGCTCATGGTCCACAGTCTAGGGTCCCATGCCACCCAAACCGCGACCCGCCCGGACGGCCGGCTCTGTCAAAGGGAAGGTCGGCAGCTAGAATCGCCCATGACGGCCCTGGAACGGTCGGAACGGAAGAGCGAAGAAGCGCCCGCCGTCCGTCCGCCAGTCCCCCGCCGCCGCGGTACCGTTGCCGTAAACAGGAAAGGTGGAACATGTCTACGGATTGGCAACCCTCGTTCGAGGCGACCAGCGCCTACCTCTTCGTCCACTTCACCGGTCATGAACAAGCTGAGACGGATGAGCAGCTCTACTTCGCCCTCAGCCGCGACGGCCTGCACTGGCATGATCTGCGGGCCCAGGGAGATCCGGTGCTGACCTGGAGCGATGGCGAGGGCGGCGTGCGCGACCCCTATATCGTCCGGGGACCAGACGGCCTCTTCCACATCATCGCCACTGATCTGTCCGTCTACCACAGGGGCGGCTGGCAGGAGGGCCAGGCCACCGTGAACGGATCCACCGGCCTGGTCATCTGGGATTCACCTGACCTGGCCCACTGGGGCAGGCCCCGCCTGGTGGATGTGGCCCAGGCCATTCCCAAGGCCGGCATGGCCTGGGCACCGGAGGCCTGCTGGGATGCCGACAAGGAGCAATGGATAGTCTTCTGGGCCACGGCTGCCGCCGACAGCGCCGAGGACCCGGCCGCAGCCGACCTGGCCAATGAGCTGGGCGACGGCATCAACATGTACTACGCCACCAGCGCTGACCTGATCACCTTCTCCCGCCCGGTCAAGTGGATCGACCGCAGCAACGGAATCATCGACACAACCATGCTCAAGGCACCCGACGGCTGGTGGTACCGGGCCTCCAAGGATGATCAGATCACCCTGGAACGCACACGCAACCCCTATGCGGTCACCCATGAGCTGGTGCGCACAGACGATGACCAAGCCTGGTCATACCTGTCCAACCTGACCGACATCTTCGGCCAGGGACGATACTCCTCACGCTATCTGGAGGGCCCCGAGCTCTTCCTTTACAACGATGCCGATGCCGCTGGGCCTGACGGACGGGCCATGCCCTTCGGCCTGATCTGCGACCAGTTTGCGGAGGGCCGGGGCTACCTGCCCTTCCGCTCGGCGGATTTGTCATCCAGGCGGCAGCAGGACTGGGTCCTGGTCACGGATATGAACTTCGGCCGGTTGACCAAGCGCCACGGCTCCATCACGCCCATCACCGAGAGCGAGTATAGGATTTTGAAACGGACTCTGACCCGCTGAGCGGCTTCTCGGCAGGTTCGATCAGGTGTAGGTCAGCGGCAATCCCCTCTCCATCCACGTACAGGTACATGACATAGATGCTCGCAGACTCAGCCGAAATCCATATAGTCGACGAAAGCCCGGACGTAGGACGCGGTATCGGCTACGTTGCTCAGTCCCAGGACGGCGTGATCAGGCAGGCCGGGCACCTGCCGCCAACGCGATGAGCGGGAGAGATCCAGACCCATGGCATGGGACAGATTAGATACCTGCCGACCCTTGGAATCCACCAGAACACCCTGGCTGGCCAACCGCCGCAGGTCGACGCCCTTCAATCCTTGTGAGGGCTGAGCCACCAGCCCACGCTTGCACAGAGTCGGGAAGAGGCTCGCTGGGGCAATCACCATGTTGATCTCGCCTGCAGTGACCCGGGTCAGAGCCTTGGCCGAATCGTCGTACCCCCGGTCATTCAGCGTCAGGGTCGCCTCCATATCGACCAGTCGACCATCCTTGATTCCCCGGTCGCGCATGAATCCCTGTTTGAGGCGGTCGAACCCCTCCTCATGGGCGCTCAAGTTGAAGCCCTGAACTGAAATAAGCGGGTCCGGTGGCCTGGTCAGTCTGGTGACGACCAGGCCGACCAGCAGGGCCAGTACCAGACCGGCGGCCAGAATACCCGGAAGGAAGTGCTCGGCGAAGTATGGCCAACGCTTGTCCGGCGGCAATTGCCTGAAAATGGTCCATTTGGACTGCCCGGCGTGGGGATCCGCCGATGCCAGAACCCCCAAGGCATCCTCTTGCTCGGAGCTCAACCCATACTGATCGTCCTGACGCTCATCCATGCCTGACCTCCCCGCCCGCGACGCTCACCAGCCCAGTCTAAATCCAGTACGAACAAGGGGCCGATGGAGGTTGATCATCCCCCATCGGCCCCTCGGGCACCAAGCAAAGCGACCCACCCCTCAATGGGCCCTGTACCTGGTGCCGATTATGTCGACCTCGTCGGTCACTTGATGCCCGTCATGGCGATGCCCTGCACGAAGCTCTTCTGAATGAAGAAGAAGACGATCAACAGAGGCAGCGCCGAAATCAGGGCGCCTGCCATGACCACGCCATAGGGTGTGACCGAGGAGCCGTGCCCGGTCAGCATGGCCAGACCAGCGGTGATGGTCCTGGTCTCCGGGCGGCTGGTCATGATCAACGGCCAGAGCAGATCGTTCCAGTTGCCCATGAAGTTGAACATGGTCACCACCAGCACCGCGGACTTGGCGTTGGGCAGAATGATCTGCCAGAAGATGCGGAACTCGCCTGCACCGTCGATGCGGGCCGCGTTGTCCAGATCCTTGGGCAGGGATATGAAGAACTGCCGCAACAGGAAGATGCCGCCCACATCAGCCAGCCTGGGGATGATGATGCCCCAGTAGGAGTTGACCAAACCCATGCTTGCCAGCAGCTTGTAGACCGGGATCAACAGGGCCATGCCAGGGATCATCATGGTGGCGATCAGGATTCCCAGCAGGAACCCGCGCCCCTTGAAATCGATCCTGGAGAGCCCGTAGGCGGCCAGGGAGTCGAAGAAGACCGAGAAGACCGTCACAGCCCCGGCGAAGATCACCGTGTTCATCAGCTGCCTGCCGATGGGCATCCGCTGGAAGAGCGAGGTGTAGTTGTCGAAGGTGAATGAGGAGGGAATCACCTTGGGCGGCCAGGTCTGGGTCAGCTTGTTGGGCGTGAAGGAGGTGATCAGCACAATCAGCAGGGGGAAGATGATGATCACCGTCATCAGGATTAGCAGGAAGTAGGTCAGAACCCTTGCCACCATGTGTCGGGCATGGGCCCTCCTGAGCAGCTTATCGTGCTCGATTGCGGTAGGAGTCGACTGGCTCATCCGATTTCCTCCTTCTCATGCTTGTTGTTCCAGACCAGCTGGATAACGCCGATGATCAGCGTCATGATCAGCAGGACATAGGACAGGGCCGATGCGTAACCCATCTTGCCGTTGCCGAAAGCCTCGGTGTAGATGCGGTAGACGATGGTCTCCGTTGCGCGGTCGGGGCCTCCGGAGGTCAGAATGAAGACCTGGTCGAAGACCTGGAAGGATCCAATCAGTCCGAAGATGACCACGTAGTTGAAAGTGGGAAGCAACCCAGGCAATGTGATGTGCAGGAAGCGCTGCCAGGCGTTGGCCCCATCCAGGGAAGCGGCCTCGTACAGGTCCGGATTGATCCCCTGCAGACCGGCCAGGAAGATGACCATGAAATAGCCGAAGTTCTTCCATACGGTGATGAAGATGATGGTGGCCAGGGCCGTGGACTTGGTTCCCAACAGATCCATGTGCTGGATGCCGAAGAGCATCTTGCCCCAGTAGGGTATAAGACCCAGGGAGGGCGAGAGGAGGAAGCTCCAGGCGATGGAGGCCACAGTCAGCGAGATGATGTAGGGCATGAACAGGCAGGTGCGGAAGAAGCCGACCCCCTTGATGTCCTTGCGGTTGAGCAACAGGGCGAAAGCCAGGGCCACGATGACCACCAGCGGCGCATAGGCGACCGCGTAGATGACCGTGTTGCGGAAGTCTGTCCAGAAGTCCGCATTGGTGAACAGCTCGGCGTAATTGTGCAGACCGACAAAGATGCCCTTACGGTTGATGCGGTCTGTAGTCAGCGAGGTGAAGAAGGTCTTGATGGTCGGGTAGAAGACGAAGACCGACAGAACAATCAGGGCCGGGGCTATGAAGCTCAGCCCGATGCGGATATTGCGCCTGGAAAGAGTTTTCTTGTTCTCCTTGATGGCCGCGTCGGCGCCCTGCGCGGGTGGGATCCCAGTGGTAATGGACATAGGTACTCCAAAGTGCCGCCCGGACACCGGGCCCGGGCGACGGTCAGCCATGAGGGACCGGTCGACGGCACTACTGGCCGCCAGACCGGCTTCTCATGGGCGGATGGTCAATCAGTCCTCAGCCTTGTACTCGTCCAGATACTTCTGGATCTTGTTGGAGGCTTTGGACAGCGAGGCGGAAATATCATCGTCGGTGCGGGCGGTGTTCTGGGTCACTGAATCCAGAGTGGCCGAGATATCACCGAAGCCACCCTTGAGGCCGGCGATGCCGATGTAGGAGTTGTCCGTGTTCTCGGAGACCTTGGCGATCAAGGGCCGCTTGGAGAGCTCTTCGGTGGTCACGGTCTTGTTGTTCGGCGGATAGGCGGAGCCCAGAGACCACATGACCTGGTTGTCATGGTTGTTGTAGTATTTGAAGAAGGCGTAGATGCCCTTCTTCTTGGCCTCGTCCTTGACCTGCGAGGTGACCCACCAATACAGGCCGGTGGAACCGGTGTTGGAGCCCTTCTTGCCGTCGGGGTAGACATAGGTGCCGTCTCCGTTGGGCACGGGGAACAGATCGTGCTTGATGCCCTTGTCGGTGGCTGCCTGGTCCTCCCAGGGGCCGACGATGACCATGGCCGACTGGCCGGATTCGAAGGATTCACGTGCAGCGGTGTCATCCATGCCGGTCTTGGAGTAACCGCCCTTGTAGAACTCGCGCATCTTCTGCAGGAAGGCCTTGTTCTGCTCGGAGTTGATGGTGACCTTGCCCTTGGTGTCGTATAGACCGGTGCCGTTGCCCTTCATGAAGGCCGCCCATCCGGAGTCGGACAGGGCCATACCGTACTGGGAACCGTCACCCTTGGTCAGCTTCTTGGCCACATCCAGGAGCTGGTCCCAGGTCTTGGGATAGTCCTGCTCGGTCAGGCCGGCGGCCTTCCACATATCGGTGTTGTACCAGACGGTGGTGGGTGCGTAGCCCATGGGGACCGCGCACTGCTGCTTCTTGCCATCAATGGTGAACTGGGTCTGCTTGGTCACGTTGGGCAGGTAGTTCTTGGTCTCGTTGGAGGGATCGTCATAGAAGTCCTGCACGCACTGGAAGGTGCCGTCGATGGACCAGCCCTGGCCGTTGTCGGCGCCGGTGGTGACGAAGTCAGGACCGTCGCCCGAGGTGACCTTGGTGACCATGGTCTCGCCGATGGTGCTCCAGGGCTGCAGCTGGGCGTCGATGTGATACTTCTTCTGAGACTTGTTGAAGTTCTCGACGATCTTCTTCAGAGTCTTGCCATCGGCCTCGGAGAATCCGTGCCACATGACGATGTTGGTAACGCCGTCCTTGCCCTTGGCATCCTTGCCTCCACTGCCGGAACCGCAGGCCGAGAGCCCCACGGTGCTGAGCGTGGCGAGCGCGATTGCGGCTACCGCAGCCTTTCTGATTGCCTTCATTGTCTCTGTCCTTTCGACATCAAGCAACGGTTACAAAGGAACCGATGACGACCGGAACAACCATGTCCTGCCCATCTGGTCCAATGGCTTGCATCGCCTGGTCACGCTCCCAGATACGTGAACGTAGCCCACGCCTTTGTAAACCGACATCTTTCTAACGTTGCAAATTATATACTACTCGCTTCTCCAACGATGTACAAGCGTGTCGGGCATGGCCCGACGGTACCGCTCAATGGCTACCGTCGGGAGGCAGGATCTGACGGCTTGTCGGGGTCCACCGATCGTCCGGCAGAGGCCGTCCGAAATCCGGGCCATGGTCTGTCCAAGTGACCAGTCCGACCCTGGCATGGCGATTGGGATCAAAGAGGGGATCCCCTTCGATATCTGTGTAGTTGCGGGCATGGTAGACAATCAGGTCCTGGCTGCCGTCCTCGCTGACCGTGAAGCAGTTGTGGCCGGGGCCATACTGATGGTTCTCCTCTGCCGTCTTGAAGACAGGGTGATCGCTCTTGGTCCACGAGGCCGGATCCAGCAGGTCGGCATCCTCACGGGCTGTCAGCATGCCCACCGCATAGGGGACCCCGGTGCCCGAGGCCGAGTAGGTCAGGTAGATCATGCCCTGGTGAAGCAGGACCGCCGGCCCCTCGTTGACCTTGAAATCAATGCATTCCCAGTCATATTCGGGCTTGGAGAGCATGACAGGATCAGTGGCCAGCGTCCAGGGATTGGCCATGCGAGCGATATAGAGATTGGAATTGCCCTCGATGGCCGGATCCTTCTGGGCCCAGATCAGATACTGGCTGCCCCCGATCACCGCTGTGGTGGCATCCAGGGAGAAGGAATCGATCGGGGTCTGGATCTGCCCCTTCTCGGTCCACTCGCCATCCATGGGGTCTTCGTTGGTATTCTCCAGCACATACATGCGGTGGGTGGGCAGATCGGCAGAGCCGAAGTCCTCCTCTGCAGCGGCAAAGTAGATGTACCAGGCTCCATTGATCTGGTGGAGTTCGGGCGCCCAGATGTACTTGCTCATGGGGCCGGACTCGTGCTTGCGCCAGATAGTGCGCTCAGGTGCGGCCTGCAGGTCATTCAGCCTGGCGGCGGCACGCAGGATGATCCTGTCATAGGCCGGGTAGGAGGCGGTGAAATAGTAGAGGTCCCTGTGCCTGATGACCCAGGGATCGGCCCGCTGGAGTACCAGGGGATTGTGGTATGCGCTCATTATGTGTTCCTATCACGAAGACGGAGGTACTGGTCTATATGACCAATATACAACGTTGAATATTAGCGGACTGCCCACCCTCCGCCGGACGATCGAAGTCGGAGGCGGAGGGCTGTTTGGGCAGTGTTCGGGTTCAGCCCCGGGCTCGGCGAATGGCGGTGAACACCAGTGCTCCCAGACCCAAGACGAGGGCCGCCGATGCGGCAACGACGGGAGTCGACAGGGCCGATCCAGTCAAGGGCAAACGACCGGCCTTGCCTCCCTTGTTTCCCTTGCCGGAGCGACCTGCAGGCGCAGGAGTGGAGTTCGCGGCGGGAACAGCCGCATGACCGCTATCGACATTGGCATCCTTTTGAACCTTGGCATCGGTCAGAGGACGCGAACCCCAGATGGCCGCGGCACCTGCCGCCTTGGAGACATCGGCACCAGCCTCGGTGAAGACATCGCCGCCCAGCCCCGAGAAGAAGACGACCGGATGGCCCTGCTCATCAAGCTGTCGGCCCAGCTTGGCCCGATAGACGCCATGCAACAGAGTGCCCGGATCCGCCGAGTCCACCTTGATGGTCAGGTCGCCACCGGTCGCGGTCCAGGAGCCCTTCACCTGGCCGCCCAGCCGACCGCCGGCCAGCAGGCTCACCGACACCGACCGGTAGATGGCCGGGCTGGACAGGCCGGATCCCGCATAGTAACGGACCGGATCATGGACCACCACCTGGTAGTCGCCGACCACCTGGCTGGAGGAGACCCTGCCCACCGAATCCCGGTATTCGAAGGGCGTCATGACCAGCCAGCCGTCAGCGGTCTGCACCATCTGCTTGACCCGGACCTGGTGCTCTTCCAGGTTGCCCTCAGCGCGCACGAAGCGGGTGTGGTAAACGTTAAAGACGCGATTGTCGTCAATCAACAGTGCGTTGCCCCCCTGCGAGGTCAGCACCTGGTCCTGCCCGGGCTGGGCGAAGGAGGAGTCGATCCGCAGGCCCCGGTTGGCATCCAGATCATTCATTGCGCGCCCATAGACGGCCGGCTTGCCGTTCTGATCCAGGTAGGGGCCGGTGATGGAACGGGAGCGGAATTCACGCATCTGGTAGCCCCCGGTCTGCCCGAGTCCGCCGTAGGAAAGCATCAGATACCACCAGTCCCCCCGATGGACCAGGGCGGTACCTTCGCCTGAGTTGCCGAAGCCTCCGGCGAGTTTGTGCCCGTAGTAGGCGTCGGACTGGTTGGCCTGGGTGGGGTAGGTGGTGGAGTAGTCGCGCAGCCCGGTATTGGGGTCCAGGCGGATCATCCAGATGCCGCCGAACCAGGAGCCGAAACTCATCCACAGGCCCCCCTGACCGTCATCCTTGACACAGGCATCAATCGCATTGATACCCGTATCCGTGAGGCTGGCATAGCGCGACAGATCGGCATTGGGACCCAGCACCTTGGGAACGTCGGTGGCCGCCACATTGGACTTCTGGAAACCGGAGTAGACCACCGGACCCACCAGGCTCCAGTCCCCCTCGATGTCGTCGGCAGTCAGCAGGACGATGACCGACTTCTGGAAGGGGAACCCTCCCCCGTTCAGGCTCAGGTACATGCACCACTTCTTCATGGTGGCGTTGTAGTAGACCTCGGGCGCCCACATGTTGCCGGTCACATCCAGATTGGAGGACTGCTTGGGCCATGCTTTCCAGATGGGATCCAGAATGCGCTGGTAATCCCGGCTCAGATTGTTGGTGAAGGGCTCCCAATGCTTGAGATCGGTGCTGCGGGCCCAGGCCCGGTGGGAGCCGAAGATGTAGTAGCGCCCTCCGGCCTTGACCACGGAAGGGTCATGCACGGAGACGCGCGAGTAGGCGTTCTGACCGTCCTTGGAGGTGCCCCTGACAATAAGCCGGTAGTCCTGCTGGATGGCTTTAGCGTCCCGGGATGACCTCGAGACCTTGTTGGCCTGCAGCCGGGCCGTCAGCGTAACTGGGACATCCCGCTTGCCGGGGACCACATGGGCCCTGCCGGTGGCCGCATTGACACTGACCGTTCCAGGAGCCGAAGAGGTCCACCCCACTGATGCGACAGTAGTTGAGACCGGCAGGTTGAAATCACCGTCCACGGCTGCGGGAACCGCCAGGGATGTGGCCTGCTGGTCGATCAGATCCCCAAGGTCCTCCGGAGGCAGGGTGGCGACGATCTGGTCGGCATTCAGGGCCTGCGGATAGACAGCGAATGACTGCACTGCGCCGTGGAAGAGCGCATCGCCTATGCCGGGGTATCGGGACTGGCCGATTACGTTGTGATGATGGTCGCCAAAGGCGGCAGGATTGACCGTAGCCTTGCCCTCAGCCACCTGTAGACCATTGATATAGAGCCGGACCATATTGTTCTTGCCATCGATGGTGGCGGTCAGCGTGGAGAAGCGGTCATCAGGCAGATTCTTGGATGCCGGCAGATAGGTCTCGCCCTCGCCGTTGGCCTTGGAAGTGATGGATGTGTAGAGGGAGGTGTGGGTGGAGGCGGTCCAGGAGCCGACGGCCTGCTGACCGGTCCCCCCTAGCGACCAGAGGTAGGTCCAGGGGCCTGAGGCGTTGAACCGGTCGTTGCGCACGCGGATGGACACCGTGGCACTGGCGCGTCCGCTCAGTATGTCATCAGGAAGCTTGACATAGGTGGATCCATCGAACAGGAGCGCGTCGTCGGCCTTGACTGCCCCGGTCGGCTGGCCATCGGCGTCCAGGATACGGGCCGGGCCAAAGGATGAGCCTGAGACAGTATTTTTTGCCTCCTTGTCTCCTGTAGCAAGGGCTGAAAAATCGTAGCCGAGCAGGGGCTGTGGCTGGTCGGCTGACATCCTTGTTGTGACGCTGCCGTCGGCTGGGGACTGATCCGCCCATGCTGGAGAAACGACTGTGCCGCCCGCCAGTACCATGCCCACGAGGGCTGCCGCTGCAACCCCTCCTCGGCTCCGTCGTCCTGCGCCTGATGACGATTGATGACGCATGTTCACACCTTTCCATGTCGGCATCGGAGCGACTGCGCTCCGACCGGCAGGCCTCCATGGTCCGCCGATGCCACCTCGAATCGTTCGAGAACGTCTTCAGTATATTACAACGTTAGAAATCAAGAAACCAGGAACACACGAAAAAGAACATCAGCAATCAGACGGCAATCTCGTTTCCTGGCAGGGCACGGGTTGAATTGCGGACCACCAGCGAGGAGGATACCTTGCGGAAGACGTGCTCGCTTTCCTTGGTGTTCAGCGGCTGCACCCCGTTGATCCTGTCCTTGAGAACACGGACCGAGAGCCTGGCCACTGCCTTGAGCCCGGGCGAGATGCTGGTCAGCGAGGGCGACAGATACTGGGAATCGTCGGAATTGTCGAAGCCGATGACCGAGATGTCGTCCGGCACCGACATACCGTGCATTTGTATGGAATGCAGAACCCCTGCCGCCAGCATGTCGTTCAAGGCCACCACCCCGTCGGGGACGATGCCCTGGTCCAGCAGGGAGTTCATGGCGTTGACCCCGTCGATACGGTGCCACATGCGCGATGGGGCCACCAGCCGGGGATCATAGTCCAGGCCGGCCTCCTCAAGGCCCTGTCTGTACCCCTCCAGGCGAAGAGCGGCCGAACCCAGCTTTTCGCCGGGGTGGGTGCCGATGACCGCCACCCGACGGCAGCCGGTGTTGATCAAATAAGCGGTTGCGTGTTTGGCACCCTCCACGTTCTCCGTCGCCACATGATCAAATTGATCGCTGAAGATCCGCTCCCCCACAACCACCAGGGGGTAGTCCACCCGCAGCTGGTCCAGGTCGTCCATGCCCAACTCCAGCGGGCTGTAGATGAGGCCGTCGATCATGGATCGCTGTGAGCCGTGCAGGGCCTCGATTTCACCCTCGCGCGAGTAGAGGGTGGGCTCCACCAGCACCCTCATGCCCAGCTTCTTAGCCTCCTCGATGACCAGGGAGGAGAGCTGAGCGAAATAGGGCATAGCCAGATCCGGTATGGCCAGTGAAATCATCCCCGTATAGCCCAGCCGCAGGTTTCTGGCCGGCACGTTGACCCGGTAGCCCAGCTCCTCTATGGCCTTGTTGACCTTGCCCCTGGTGGCCTCGGAGACGAATTCGTAATCATTGACCACGTTGGAGACGGTCTTGACCGACACTCCTGCAGCCTGGGCCACATCCTTCATGGTCGGGGTGGAACCACGTCCTGTGCCGGGGGAAGCGGCTAAACTCATAAGACCCTGACCTCCAAGGTTACCGTGGCGCGGGTGGGGTCGAGCTCCTCATCCGTCTGCATATCCAATACGGGCATCCCCTCAGCAGACCAATGTACCCGCCGTACCTGACTGTCGCGGCCAAGGTAGCGGTCCTGGTCATGCTCGGCATTATGGAAGACGTAGATCATGGTGCCGTCCTCGTCCTGGGACCACATTCCGTGGCCGGTGCCCAGCTGCCAGTGGCCATTGTACTTCCCGGACTTCTGCAATGGGTAGTCCAGCTTCTTCCACACGCCGGGATCGCATAGATCGGCCCCGACTCCGGCCGGCGCGGTCACCAGTCCGGTGGTGTAGTCGATGCCCACCAGGGAGCCGGAATAGATCAGGAAGATCCGGCCGTCGTGGACCACGGCGTTGGGCCCCTCGGCAATCATGTTGTCCCAGGCGAACTCCGGGACGATGATCTGGCGCGGCGTGCTGGTCAGACGTTCGGGGCGGGCCGGATCGAAGGCGGCGATCCAGACCGAGCCCAGCTGCTGCCATGCGTAATACCAGCGGCCGGTATCGTGCAGGACCGTCATGTCCAGGCTGATTCGCTGGATGGGGTTGAGAGGGGTGCCTTCAGCCCGCAGGATGGGTCGGGGGCTGTCCCAGTTCTCAGGCTGGCGAGGGTCCAGATCCCGGCCCTGGTCGTCGCGGCGAAGCTGCATGATGTGGCAGCAGCCCGTCCACATGTCCGGCTTTCCGGCCCGATCATTGGCGGTCCCGTCCGGGTTGGTCTGCGGACCATCGAAGCAGGGCATGAAGAGGATGGAGAGCCTGCCGCCGATGAGGTGAATCTCCGGGGCCCAGAAGCAGCCGGTCATGACTCGGCCCTCGCTGTTGCGATCGCCCCTGCGCAGCAGGTCCACCTCCTTTTCATGGCCACCGGCCTGATCGCTCAGACCTTCAATGGAATCAGCGACCCGCAGGGGCATGTGCGTGTGCCCGTTCAAGGGGTCGACACAGTTGCCATCCGCATCCTCGGTGGCGATGAACATGAACAGGCGCTGTCCCCTCCAGGACCAGCGGAAAATGGAGGGATCGGCTCGCTGCCGGGCGAAGGGGACCGGGTAAGCCGTCTGCCGGACCCGTCCGCCGATCAGCCTGGTCTGCCCAGGATCCAGGCGACCCTGGGCCAGATCATTGGCCAGACGATCCAATTGACCCTGGTCCCAATCCACCCCGCGCAGGGCGGTGGATCCGTCACTGTAGAGGAGCCTTGCCTGCGCCTGCCGGACCGACTCCAGGCCGTCGCCTTGGGACACCTGAACCGGATCCACCTTCACGCCCGTGTTGTAGATGCGGCCGAAGCGTTCCAGCAGGCCACGCTCGCAATCGGCGCTGACCAGCACCACATTGCCAGCCAGGATGCCCTTCATGCCGCAGTCCTCCTCCAGTGCGTGCCGCCGATCCAGGGGCAGGGGGTCGCCTTGGGCCAGGGGATCATCATCCTCCAGAACCTTCATGTCGGCCACCATGCCCATCCGTGTCGGGTCGTCCACCGTGGCCGTGCACAGCTGCCCGCGGTCGTCGTCCCAGTAAAGCCGGCAGCACTGGCCATCGTCCAGGAGCCGCGCCCTGGGTCTGTGGACCCCATGAGCGCCCAGGATATGGACCTGCGGCAGCCGTCGATAGGTCAACAGATCCGGTGAAAGAGCCGTCAGGAAGGAGTCGGTCTGGGAACCGTCCAGCTGGCCACCCCTAGCCGTCCTGGTGGCCAGAATGACGAAGGTACCATCCCTCAGGGGCAGCAGGAAGGGGTCGATCAGACTCTTAAGGATCAGATCCTGCCCTGGGACCACCGCCAGTTCCTGAGCCGCCTGTGAAGCCTGGCCATCATCGACATTGTCACCGCCATCAGCATCAGCATTGGAGCCCTCGCCCTGATGAGCGTCCAGTCCAGGGTTTTGCTCGCCTTCTTGCGGCGCCACCTCGCCTGGCAGGGCAGCCCCGGCCGTGCAGGCCCCGCGGGCGCTATCCGGCACAGCCCTGGTGGGCACAGCCGCAGCGAAGAAGATGCCGTAGTCACCGTTCAGGGGCTCCCAACGACCGGTCGCCCGTGAACGCAGGGCCAGGTGCATGCTCAGGGCGACATCCTCGTTGTTGGCCTCCTGCCGATCAGTGGGATGCCGGGTATAGCACATGAGTGCAACCCCATTCCCAATTTCGCGTCCACCGTCCAGAGCATCCTCACCCATGACGATTCCTTCCATCCGGCTTGCCGGCTTCAACGCCGACGACTATCGTTTCTAACGATAGAAATTATACATGGAGACCAGTCCCCGACGCCCGATGCCCGCATGGATGAGGCCGGGCTGTTCGCTCATCCAAACCGACTCCGCAAGGTCGGCCATACGTCGCGGGTCGTTATCGATGTCGATCGGGCTGCCTTCACGGAAAGCGAGGAACCATGAGAAGACCCAAACGCACCGGACGGGCCATGAAGGCCTTGACTGCCCTGACGGCGGGTCTGGCGATGCTGTTGACAGGGGCGTTGGCCGCCTGCTCGAGCCAGCAGCCGTCAGCCGGCGGAACAAAAACCGCCGCCACCCAGGAGCCCAAGCGCGTCTCGGTACACGATCCCTCCGTGGTTCGCTCCGGCAAGAACTACTATGTCTTCGGCTCGCATCGGGCCTATGCCCGCAGTACGGATCTGGTCAACTGGACCCCCTTCACCAACAACCTGAGCCGCGATTACAAGAAGATCTTTGCCAAGATATGGAAGGACTGGCCCAAGCAGTCCTCCAATCCGGATGTGACCGGCAACATGTGGGCGCCCGACGTCTACTACAACGCCACCATGAAGAAGTGGTGCATGTACCTGAGCCTGAACGGGGCCGAGCATCGTTCGGTCATCGTCCTGCTGACCGCCGACCGGGTGGACGGCGACTGGACTTACGTGGGGCCAGTGGTCTATTCCGGCTTCACCCGGGCCAATTACATGCGCACCGACGTTCCCAAGGTGCTGGGCTCGGACCCGGAGCTGGACCGCTATCAGTCCTACACGGATACGGGTATCAATGCGATTGATGCCTGTGTCAAGGATGACGGTCAGGGGGGCCTGTGGATGAGCTTCGGCTCCTGGTTCGGCGGCATCTGGATGATCCGCCTGGACCCCAATACCGGGCTGCGCGACTACTCCACCACCTACCCCACCCAGGCCAACCAGTCCGACGCCTACTACGGGCACAAACTCGCCGGAGGCTTCGGCAACTCAGGCGAAGGATCGGCGCTGCTGCACACCAACGGCCACTGGTACCTCTTCCTATCCTACGGCAAGCTGGTGCAGACCGGCGGCTACCAGATGCGGATGTTCCGCTCGGACTCCATCACCGGCCCCTATCTTGACCAGCGGGGCAACCCAGCCATCGCCACCAGCGGCGAGGCCGACAACTGGACCAGCGAGACAGGCATCCGTCTGATGGGTTCCTACCAGTGGAGCGGGGACAAGAAGGGCGACATCGAGGTCTCACAGGGCGGTAACACGGCCCTGCACGACAAGGACGGCCGGGACTATGTGGTCTACCACACCAGATTCTCCGACCGCAAGGAGGAGCATCAGATCCGGGTCCGGCAGCTGATGCCCACAGCAGACGGATGGCTGGTGGCCGCACCCTATGAATATCTAGGCACCAAGGCCGGCGGCCCTTACAGCGCCAAGGACGAGGCCGGCACCTATGAGCTGGTGGAGCATGATCCGACCATCTTCTTCAAGGGACCGCGCAAGGTGACCGACACTCACAGCACCCGATACAGGGGCGTGGTCAAGGCCGTGGACATCCGTCTGGAGCCCGGCGGCCAGGTGACCGGAGCGCGCCAGGGCCACTGGCAAGTCGACGACCAGGGACGGTTGTCCATGGACCTCCAGGAGGAAGACGGGACCGTGACCTACCATGGCGTCTTCGCCCGGTTGCCCAGGGACAAGGACCACCGCACGGTCATGACCTTCAGCGCCCTGGGCAACAACGTCTGCATCTGGGGCTCCAAGCGCTGATCGCCTCAGCGGGGATCCAGAGCCACCCAGACCACGCCGTGTGCAGGCACCAGGGCCACCAGATCCCGGTCGGCACCCTGTCCTTCCAGGCTGACCTGGGCGGACTCAGTGGCCCGGCCCCGCCACAGGTCGACCGGGGTCCAGGCCCTATCCGCCCTATCCAGACCCACCAGGGAGGATAGGGCCGTCCTGACCTGCCGGGGGCGATCCCCGGTCCAGAAGACAGCCGCATAGACCCCGCCGGCATGGGCCGAGGGGGTTCCGTCGGCCCAGTCGCTGGCCAGGGCCCTCCAGACGATCTCCTCGCCTAAGGTCTTCGTGCCTTGGCCATCCCCGCCCTCGACCGGCTCCCGGATGATCTCACCGTTGTCGGCCGAACCGGCGGTAACCTCCTCCAGGGCCGGGTTGTCCAGCAGCGACAGGGTGGCTTCATCACTGCTGGGAAGGTCGCCGCCCACCATCAACGGCGAGCGCCCCATGGCCCAAAGGGTCAGCATGGTGCGCTGCTCATCGGCCGTCAGAAGGCTGGACCGGTCCCCGCCCCGCTCGGCCCGCAGTCCGATATGCCCCAGGGGCAGCATGTCCGCATCGGCCCAGTGGCCTGTGCTCTGCAGAGGTGCCCAGCGGGCCAGACGGGCGAACTGGGCATAAAGGTCCTGCCAACGATCCCAAAGGTCGTCCGAAATCCGCCAGAGTTGGGCATGGTCCCGCATGAAACCAAGATGGGTGGTGGGCACCCGGGTGCCCGGGGACAGGGAGAGGATCATAGGATGGCCATGGGCCTGTTCGGCCTTGCTGATGGCCCGTGCGTAAGCCTCGATCTCCCGGTCCATGAAGGGGGCCTGCATGTCGTCCACCTTCAGGTAATCCACCCCCCAACGGGCGAACTGGTCGACCTGGGCGTCGTACCAGGCCTGGGCTCCCGGATGGGACTGGTCCAGACCGTAATTGTCGGGATTCCAGGCACAGACATGGGTGGTATCAGCCACCTGGGCGGCCGTATAGGAGGTGCCGAGGACGGGCAGATTCCGCTCGACCGCCAGCCTGGGGATACCCCGCATGACATGGATGCCGAACCGCAACCCCAGACCGTGAATCCGGGCGGCCAGAGGAGCGAACCCCCGGCCGCCGGCCGCCGACGGGAACCGGACCGGATCGGGCAGCTGTCTGCCATAGTCATCCAGGACCAGAGGAGCCTTGGCGTTGTAGCCATGGGCCCTGGCGGTTGGGTCATACCAGGCGATGTCTATGACGACCGTGTCCCAGCCCGCCGGGAGCAGTCTGTCGCGCATGACCTGCGCGTTGTTCAGCACCTCCTGCTCGGTGACGGTGGTCCCGTAGCTGTCCCAGCTGTTCCACCCCATGGGTGGTCTCCAGGCCTTGTCCATGTCTTGCTCCTTTCTCAGTCCTTTGGTTCAGTCCTCTTGCGCCAGAGGGCGCAGACGTTCGTATTCCTGTCGGGTCAGGGACAGGACCCCGCCGTGCTTGGTATGGGGGCGCAGGTGGAAGTCCTGCTCCCGGGCGTAGTCGAACCCGGCATCCGGATCATCACTGACCATGGGCCTGTAGCCCACGGAGGGGATCACATCCACCAGCAGGTACCAACGGTTCCGGGCATGGTCGGCATAGAGGGCTGGGCCCTCCACGCCCGAGGGGTTGCCATCGGCGCACCAGTCGGCACCGATCCGCTCCTGGATGGTGGTCCACCGGGCCTGCGGCAGCCACCAGCGGGGATCGTCGGTGCTGTCCAACCAGATACCCCGGCCAAAGCCGTTGTCCTTGGTGGCCCGGTAGGTGCGCAGGCCACCGCCGGGAAGGGGACGCTGGACCATGGTGGTGTCGATGGAATTGCGACCGGTATCGATAAGCACACCCCCATAGCGGAAATGCTCCTGGGTGAAGTCGGTGGTCGACCCCCAGAGCACCCGGTCGTAGGCCGACGGGTCGGCATGGTCAGGATCATCCTGGTCAAAGAGCTTGGATGACCAGTAGAGGACGAAAGCCCCCTGGCCCGACCCCTCGTAGTCAGGCACCCATAGGCACTCCGGCGCCCAGGCCATGCCCAGCGGGACCCTGCTGCCGTCCTGCCGCAAGGACACATCCAGCGGCCAGGGACCTGACCAATGAATCAGGTCGTCAGTGGACCAGATCATCAGCTTGGTGCTGCCATGGCGGGACCAGTGATCCCAACCGCTGCCCTGCGACTGATCGCCGCCGAACACCCGTAGATCGGTGGCCATGACATAGACCCGGCCGTTGCGCGGGTCACGTACCATGTAGGGATCCCGCAGACCGGTGGTGCCCAGGTGCGAGGTCAGCAGCGGCCTGCCCCCGTACAGCGGATCCCAGCTCAGAGGGTCGTCGCCTCGCGACAGGTCGAAGTAGAGGCGCTCGGCATACCCCTGGGGGTCTTCGATGAAGTGCACCATCAGATACCCGTAGGGGTCGGCTCCCTCGACGTCCTTGTGAACCGTATTGCTCAACGTCCGCTCCTTTGCCCTGGCTGCCGAATCTGTCGGCTTTGACTTGTCGTTACTTATTTTACAACGATGTAATACTGCTAGCTGAAGACCGGTACCGACACATAGGTCAGCCTGCTATTGGGCAGAGACAGCCGAATCCTGCCGAACCTGGTTGTCCTGTCCTGCATCATCGCCAGGCTGTGCCGATTGTGCCTGGTCGCCGTTGGCTGTACGGATCATGGCGTACTGGGACTCATGCAGCCGGTAGTAGGCGCCCTTCTTGGCCAGGAGCTCCTGGTGGGTGCCATGCTCCACGATCTGCCCATGATCGATATAGAAGATCTGGTCAGCATTCTCGATGGTGGACAACCGGTGGGCGATGACGAAGGAGGTCCGCCCCTTGAGCAGGTGGGCCAGTCCGGCCTGGAGGGCTTCCTCGGTGCGCGTGTCGATGCTGCTGGTCGCCTCGTCCAGGATCAGGATGCGGGGGTCGGCCAGCAGAACCCTGGCAAAGGCGATCAGCTGCCGCTGTCCTGCAGAGAGGGTGGATCCGCGCTCCTCGACCTTGGTATCGTAACCGTCGGGCAGCTCCATGATGAACTCGTGGGCATGGACGGCCTTGGCGGCCTCCTCGATCTGCTGGTCGGTGGCATCCAGACGGCCATAGCGGATGTTCTCGCGCACGTTACCGGTGAAGATGAAGGTGTCCTGAAGCATGACTCCCATCTGCCGGCGCAGGGAGGCCAGGGTCACGTCGCGCACGTCATGCCCGTCCACGCAGACGCTGCCCTCGGTCACGTCGTAGAAACGCGAGAGAAGGTTGACGATGGTGGTCTTCCCGGCGCCCGTGGGCCCCACCAGGGCGACCGTGCTGCCGGCCGGCACATGGAAGTCCACCAGGTTGAGGATGTTGCGGCCTCCGGGCTCGTACTTGAAGACCACGTCGTTGAAGTCCACCCTGCCCTTGACCGGGGGCAGCTCTATGGCCCCCGGGCGGTCCTCGATCTCCGGGCGGACGTCCAGGGTCTCGAAGATGCGCTCCAGGTATGCCGAGCAGGTGATCAGCTGGTTGTAGAAGTTGCCGATGTTGATGATGGGGTTCCAGAAGTTGTTGGCATAGCCGACGAAGGCGATCAGCATACCCGTGGTCACCTGCACGCCGCCCAGGCCGGTGATCCCCAGATAGTAGATCAGCGCGATGGTGATGGTGGAGATGTTCTGCACTCCTGGCCACATCAGGTACTGGATGTGCACGGCCCGCATCCAGGCGCTGCGAACCTGGCCCTGCTGCTCCTGGAAAGTATGGAACTGCTCGCGCTCCCTGACGAAGGTCTGCGTGGTCTTGACCCCGGCGATGGACTCATGGATGTAGGCGTTCAGGTTGCTCTGCTTGTTGGACAGACGCTGGTAGGCCCTCCGCTGGAAGCGCTGGAGGACCAGCACATAGAGGACCAGCAGGGGCATGAGGACCAGGGACCAGAGGGTCAGCCTCCAGTCGATGACGAACATGACCACCAGGGTCAGCAGGAAGGTGAAGATGTCCGCGATCACGTTGATCAGACCCGAGCTCAGGGTATCCGAGAGGGTGTTGACGTAGTTGACCACCCTGATCAGGATCTTACCGTGGGGCCGGGAATCGAAGTAGGAGAAAGGCAGGGTCTGTATATGGGTGAAGAGGTCCCGGCGCATGTCCTTGAGCATGAGCTGGCCCACCTGGGTGATGGCCACGGTCCGGTAGCGCAGGAGGAGCTCGTAGACCACGATGGCCAGCAGGAAGACCGCGCCCAGGGCGAAGAGCCGAACCGGGTCTTTGGATGGGATGACCGTATCGATCATGGTCTTGGTCATGTAGGGAATGGCCACGGCGATGGCGCTCATGGACAGGACCGCCGCCAGGATGATCACCCCCTGGCGCAGGTAGGGCTTCAGATAGGCCCCTATACGCTTGATGTCACCGAAGTCGATCTGCTCCTCCAGGTCCTCGTCCTCGCGGAAGGTGTTCCTGCGCGCGGTGCCCGTCGAACGTTGCTTTTGCTGCTTCATCGTCTCACCTTGTCAAGCCTGCTGATGTGTCAGAATCCCGCTGACTGTCCGGATTGCAGCCCCAGCTGCTTACGGTAGATCCGGTAGTAGCGGCCATGGGCGTGGACCAGATCCTCATGGGACCCGCGTTCTACGATTCTGCCGTGATCCAGGACCAGGATCAGGTCGGAATCCTTGATGGAGGAGATCCTGTGGGCGATGGTGACCATGGTCCTGGTGCCCTCCATCTCCTGCAGATGCCGCTGGATGGTGGCCTCGGTCTCCATATCGACGGCCGATGTGGTGTCGTCCATGATCAGGATGGCCGGGTCGTCGGCCAGAGCTCGGGCCAGACTGAGCCGCTGCTTCTGCCCGCCCGACAGGCCCACGCCGCGCTCGCCCACCACGGTGTCGTAGCCCTCGGGCATCCGGCTGATGAATGAGTCAGCGCCGGCCATGGAGGCCATGGTCCTGACGTACTGCTCGTCGTCGCGCTGGGCCCCGAAGGCGATGTTGTCGCCGATGGTGTCCGAGAAGAGGAAAGTGTCCTGGGCCACGATGTTGACCTGGCGCCGCAGCAGGTCCAGGGGCCACTGCCTGGCATCGATTCCGTCGATGAGCACATGTCCCACGGTGGGGTCGTAGAAGCGGGCCACCAGGCTGACCAGGGTGGACTTGCCCGAGCCGGTCTCCCCCAGTATGCCCAGCCGGGTGCCGGCCGCCACGTGGAAGTCGATGTCCTTGAGGATGGGGGTCTCCGGATCGTCGGGGAAGGCGAAGCTGACGTGGTCGAAGCGGATGTCCCCACGGATCCTCACCGGGTCCTCGGTCTGCTCGCCGTTGACCTTGGCACGGACCGTGGCCGCCTGGACTACGCCGGCCTGGGCGTTCTTGCGCTCGACGATCCTGGGCTCGGCCGTCAGCAGCCGACGGATCTTGACGCAGGAGGCGTTGAAGCGCTCCACGTCGTTGATCAGCCAGCCGGACTGGCGCACCGGGCCGTCAATCATCCACAGGAAGCTGTTGAAAGAGACCAGGGCGCCCAGGGTCATCTGCTGGCAGATGACCAACCAGCCGCCCAGAATCAGGGTGATCAGCTGGAGCATGTAGGAGCAGCCGTCCAGCCAGGGCATGTAGGTGCGGCTGTTGCGGGCGGAGTCCATATTGCGCTGCATGTAGTCATCGTTGTGCTGATCGAACTTCTCGGTCTCATAAGGCTCGCGAACGAAGGCCTTGACCACCCGGTTGCCCTCGATGTTCTCCTCGACCATGGAATTAAGGGATGCCAGCGAGTTGCGGATGGCGTAGAAGAGCGGGTGGGCGTGCTTGGAGAGCTGCCAGGTGAAGTAGAAGAGGAATGGGGTCACAGCCAGCAAGGCCAGGGCCAGCCGCCATTCGATGGTGAACATGACGGCCAGGGACCCGGCAAAGAGGCAGACAGCATCCAGGATGTTGTAGGAGACCCAGGAGACGAAGTGGCGGATGGCATCGGTGTCCGAGGTCATCCGGCTCATGATGTCGCCATTACGGGTGTGGTTGAAGTAGGTGAAGTCCATGTCGTGGAGCTTTTCGTACTCGTCGCTGACCAGTCGATAGATGGTGTTCTGGCCGAACCGCTCCATGAACATCTGATAGCCATAGCGGCAGATGCTACGACCAAGGGTGACGGCTATCATGGCGAAACAAAGCTTGGGCAGCCGATCCTCATGCCCCTGGCCAATGACCTGATCCACAATCATGCCTGCCAGAATGGGCATAAGCATGACCAGGACCTTATCCCCCGCAAAGAGCACGAGGGCGGCGGCGATTCTACCGGCGTCCGGCCTGCAGTAGGGGAGAATCCATCGAAGGTTGTTGCTGTGCTGATTCTTCGCAGAATCGACGTACATTGGAGGACACCCTCACGTTCCCTGTTGAGCTTCTCTGATCTGGTCTCTTCTCATTGCCGTGACCGTCCGGGAGTGTGACTGACCGATGATGACGCTCGGCTATGTTCTTCACCGCCGCAAGGCCGCGCGCGTCCGCCCTGGATTCGTCCAAGCGTGGCCTATTTTATTGGAGCCTCAACCAGATGCAACCCCGGCTCTCGGCGTGTCTAGACCTAGAATCCGGAGATCATATGCGACGTGGGTGCCCCTGGACCAGAAGGTCCAACTCAGGTCCTGACAAGCGTTTCAGATCGACACCGTCTGATGTTACGACAACCTGGAACCTGGTGCCCCGCACCTCTAGCTGGTAGGTCAGCGAGCGCCAGGATGAAGGCAGGTGGGGGTCGATGCTCAGCCCGGTCCCGCCGGTGTCCCGCAGGCCGCCGAAGCCGCAGACCAGGCTGGACCAGACGCCTCCGCAGGCGGCCAGATGGATACCATCGGTCGTATTGGCATGCAGATCGTCCACGTCCGTAAACAAGGACCGACGGAAGTACTGCATGGCCAACTGTTCATGCCCCACCTCGGCGGCGAGGATGGACTGGGAGGCTGCAGACAGGGTCGAATCCCCGGTGGTCAGTGGATCGTAGTAGTCGAAATCAGCCAGCTTCTGCTCCGGAGTGAACCAGGAGCTGAGCAGGTAGAGGGCCATGACCACGTCGGTCTGCTTGAGCACCTTGTGCCGGTAAATGACCAACGGATGGTAGTGCAGCAGCAGGGGCCTGGCCGTAAACCGGTCGAAGTGCCAGCGGGGGCGTTGCATGAACTGGGCATCCTGGGCATGGACCCCCTCCTGATCGTCGAAGGGGACGAACATGGCCTCAGCCGCACGAGACCACTTGGCGGCCTCATCGTCGTCGAAATGCAGCCTTTCACGTATGCCGCCGATCAGATCCGGGTGCTTCTCGCACAGGGACTGGTAGGCCTTGTAAGCGGCCAGAAGGTTGAACCGGGCCATCTGGTTGGTGTAAAGGTTGTCGTCAACCAGGACCGTATACTCGTCGGGGCCGGTCACACAGTGGATGTGGAAGCGGCCGTCCTCCTTGTACCGTCCCAGGCCCATCCAGAGACGGGCCGTCTCCACCAGGATGTCGATGCCCTCGGCCTGCAGGAAGTCTTCATCGCCGGTGACCTGCACATACTGGGCCACCGCGTAGGCGATGTCGGCATCGATGTGGTACTGGGCCGTGCCCGTGGGGAAATAGGCAGAGGCCTCCTCGCCGTCAATGGTCCTCCAGGGGAAGAGGGCACCGTTCAAATTGAGCGCGCAGGCCCTGCGCCTGGCCGCCGGCAGCATCAGGTAGCGATAGTGAAGGACTGCTCTTGCCCGGGCAGGGGCCGAATAAATCAGGAAGGGGAGAATGTAGATTTCAGTGTCCCAGAAGTAGTGGCCGCTGTAGCCGGATCCGCTCAGGCCCTTGGCGCCTACCCCGTTCTCGATCTGGGCCGTGGACTGGGCCAGCTGGAAGAGTTCCCAACGCACCATCTGCTGGGTGCGACCGCCATCGTCGGCCTGGATGCGGATATCCTGCCGCTGCCAGAATCTGTCCAGCCACTCGCGCTGACGCTGCTCCAGCTCATCCAGAGAAAGGGTGCTGACTTCCTCCAGCCGATCGCGGCAGTCCTCGACCAGATTCCTGGTCCCCTCGCCCCGGGTCTGCACAACCAGACCGTTGCCGCTGGTGCCGGCCGGAAGAATGGGGTGACTGCGGTAGACGGCGTAACGGACCAGACGGGTGGAACCGCCCTTGGGCACGTCCATGCGCCAGCCGGATCCCTCGACAGGCCGTCCGTCCCTGAACTGCCGGACGCCCAGGGCCAGGCTGAGCCGTGAATTATTGCAGCGATAGACCCTGCAATCCGCACTCAGCTCACCGTAGACCGCATTGTCCAGCACTTCATGGATTCCGCAGCCGTCCACAAAGGTCGACTTTCGGGGGTCACTGGAGTTGACATGGCGGGGGTTGTCGGCGTTGACCGGTCCCTCGACCACCACAGCCATGTCCTGGTCGGGCGACTCAACAGTCAGCGTGCAGACGCTCAGGCTGCGGTCATACAGGCAGACCATGCGGGTGAGCACGGTCTTCAGGTGGATGCCGTGGCCCAGATCGTACAGATTGGTGGTGGTCGCGATTCCGGTTCGGAAGTCCAGACGCTGAGTGGTCTTCTCCGGCCGACCCAAGGGCAGCCCCTCCACCTTGAGGGTGAAGTCCGAGGCATCGGGCACCCCCTGGATCAGCTGACCCACCTTGGCATATCCGTAGGCGCTTTCGGGATGGGCTATCCGGAAGGTGTCATGGAAGCCGCTCAGGAAAGTACCGTTGCCCAGGCAGCGTTCCCCGCCGCCTTCGCCCCTGACGCCGACAGAGCCGTTGGTGACTGAGAAAATCGTGGCGCTGACCGCGTCGGGCCGACCGACCTCGCTGAGCCCCCAGTCCTCCACAGGGAAGCGATCCTCATCCAGACTGGGGTCCTCCCTCTGCCCACGCTCGCTAGCATCATCGTCGATCAGTTCGATCAGCTGGTCCACCACCAGGTCCGCACCTGCCTTGAGCAGCTGCTCACGGCCGGCCCCCCTGTTCACGCCCACAACCAGGCCGAACCTGCCCGCATGACCGGCGGCCACGCCAGAGATGGCGTCCTCGACCACAACAGCATCCTCATTACGCAGTCCAAGCACCTTGGCCGCATAGGCGTAGGTGTCCGGAGCAGGCTTACCCTGAAGACCCATCTTGTCCTTGAGATTGCCGTCCACCACGGTATCGAAGTATCCGGCAATCCCGGCAGCCTGGAGGACCTGGGCCGTGTTGCGCGAACTGGACACCACAGCCAGACGCTTCTTGTCGGTGCGCAGGTGCCTGAGCAGATCCACCGTGTCCGGGTAGGGATCGATGCCCTTCTGCTTCAGCATCCGCTCAAAGGTCATGTTCTTGCGATTGCCGTATCCGCAGACGGTGTCCAGCTGCGGATCGTCGTCGGGGTTGCCCCAGTCCAGCTCGATGCCCCTGCTGCGCAACAGGGCGTCGACACCGTCATAGCGGGGCCGGCCATCCACGTAAGCGTAGTAGTCCTGCTCCGTGTAGGCTGGGACGTTCGCGGGCAGGACCTGATCGAACAACGCCTTCCAGGCGGCCTTGTGCAGGATGGTCGTGGGCACCAGCACCCCGTCCAGATCGAAGAGCACACAGGCGAATTGGGCAACCTTCATGGTTACTCATCCTATGAGTCTTCCATGACGAAAGAACCCGGCGGTTCGAAGAGCCGCCGGGCGAGAAGAGAGAGAAGAAGGGGTTCAGTTATCGGGGCCGCATGACCCCCATCGGCCAGTACCTCAACCGACAGAACAAATATAACCAGCGCTACCTTGGAGGAAGTGTCCGAAAACCTCAAAGTTCTCTGTGAATCACGAATACCGTCCCGGGCGCGTCGACTGTTTACTTGCCCTGGTCGCCCAGCTTGGCCTGCTCGGCCTCGAATCTGGCGCGCTCCTTGGCCTTGCGGCGGTCCAGCTGCTCCTGGAAGCGGTCCAGCTCCTCCTGCACGGCTTCCTTGGGAATGCGCGGGAAGATGGGTGTGGGCCGATCAATCGGCGTACCGTCCCTAAGGGGCTCACGAGCCCAAGGATGGACCGTCTCCCCCAGCCTATAGTCGCCGGTGATGATGGGATAGTGGAAGTCGGACCGGTCCAGGTCGTCAACCTCCTCGACATGGGGTAAGGGTGAGAAGGTGCCCTTGCCGCCCATGGTCTCCCAGACCCGTTGAGAGGCATGAGGCAGGAAGGGGGCCAGCATGATGTTGGCATCCAGCACGGCCTGGGCGGCGGTATGCAGGACAGCAGCCAATCGGTTCTGGTCATCCTTAATTTTCCAAGGCTCCTGGGCGGAGATGTACTTGTTGATGTCGCCAACCAGAGCCATGGCCTCGACCAGGGCGGCCTTCTGACGGTGATTCTCGATCAGAGACCCCACGGTATCGAAGGCCTGCAGGCTGCGGTCCAGCAGGGCGTTGTCCTCCTCGGTCAGCCAGTCCTCCTCGATGTGGGGGATGCTGCCGAAGTCCTTGTTGAGCAGGTTGGCCACGCGGTTGACCAAGTTGCCCCAGGAGGCGGCCAGCTCCTCGTTGTTGTGTCGGACGAACTCAGCCCAGGTGAAGTCCGAGTCCGAAGTCTCCGGCCCGGCGATGGAAATGTAGTAGCGGACTGCATCGACCGGATAGCGTGCCAGGATGTCCTTGACATAGATGACGATGCCCCTGGAGGAGCTGAACTTCTTGCCCTCCATGGTCATGAACTCGCTGGCCACCACCTGCTCAGGCAGGTTGAGTTTGCCGTAGGATCCCGGCTGTCCGCCCTTGGAACCCTGGCCGTTGTAGGCCAGAATCTCCGAGGGCCAGATCTGCGAATGGAAAGTGATGTTGTCCTTGCCCATGAAGTAGTAGCCCAGTGCCTTGGGGTCATTCCACCACTTGCGCCAGGCCTCGGGGTCGCCCTGACGGCGGGCCCACTCGATGGATGCCGACAGGTAGCCGATGACGGCATCGAACCAGACATAGAGCTTCTTGTTGGGGTCGTCGACCCAGCCGTCCACAGGTACGGGAATCCCCCAGTCGATGTCGCGCGTGATGGCCCGCGGCTTGACCTCCTTGAAGAGCCCCAGGGAGAAGTTGAGCACATTGCTGCGCCAGCCCTTGCGGGTCTTCAGCCAGGCCAGGTTGGCCTCGGCCAGAGCGGGAAGATCAAGGAAGAAGTGCTTTGACTCCTCAAACCGAGGGGTCTCCCCATTGATCTTGGACACAGGGTTGATCAGCTCGTCCGGATCCAGCTCGTTACCGCAGTTGTCGCATTGGTCGCCGCGAGCGCCGTCGGCGCCACAGATGGGGCAGGTACCCTCGATATAACGGTCCGGCAGGGTCCGGCCCGTGGAAGGCGATATGGCCACCTTCTGCTGGCCCTCATAGATATAGCCATTGGCCCGGCACTGGCGGAAAAGCTCCTGCACCACCTTCTCATGATTGCCGGTTGTGGTCCTGGTGAAAAGGTCATAGCTGAGCCCCAGATCGCACAGATCCTTGACGATGACCCGATTGTAACGGTCAGCGATCTCCTGAGGTCCCACACCTTCGGCGTCAGCCTCCACCAGGATGGGAGTGCCGTGCTCGTCAGTCCCCGAAACCATAAGGACATCATTGCCCTTCATGCGTTCGTAGCGTGCATAGACGTCCGAGGGAACACCGAACCCAGCGACGTGGCCAATGTGACGGGGCCCATTCGCGTAGGGCCAGGCGACGGAAACAAGGATATGACTCATATCAGCAAGATTATCGGCTCAGGCCTACAATCCCCCTGCTCGTCCACAGGACTGCCGCCGAGCAAGCGAATTATCCACAAATGCACAAATTTGGCTCTCCCTCAGGCAAACCCGGGAAGGACCATTTACAGTCGAACCATGAATCGAGAACACGCGCTCGGGGGAGCATCGTGGACGCCTACCACTGCCGTTAGCGCCAGCCGCCCTCCTAGAGCTACCACCAAGCCGCCAAGTCGACCACTACAAGCCGGGGGAGCGCCGACTCATACCCGCAGCCGTCCTTCTACGGCCGAATTTGGGGCACCGATCCCCGAACCCAAACCGCTGCCCAGCCTGATCCAAACCGAGGACCTGCCCGGTCCGCTCAGCCTTAGCCTGCTGGTGAAGGAAGGGATCGTGACCTGTCTGGACCAATCCTGCTGCTACCTGAACGAACAGGCTGAGGGACTCTACGGTCGCGCCTCCATCGTCACGCCCATGGTTCCTTACGGCGCAGCGGCATGCGGCGGTCTGGCGCTCTGGATATGGATCAACGGCCAATTCCCCGATACGCTGGACATCATCTCCAACTCCCACTTCCGCACGCCGGTTCACGGCAGGCCCCTGCGACCCCACCAGCGACAGCTGGATGCCCGCTACCTGATGAAGCTCGGGAAGCTCTGGGTGACTTCGCCACTCTGGACGGCCTGCGATCTGGCCTGCGATTCCTCGGGCCGATGCAACGGGGAGGAGATTACGGCGGTCTTGCATGAACTCATGGAGCGGTATCAGGTCAGCTGCGGATCCTGCGAGGAGCTCCTGTCCTCCAACCCGCGCTGGCCTGGCCACGCCCAAGGACTGGAGACCATAAGACGACTCAAGGCGATCCTATGAACCAGGCGATGAGAGGTGGCCGACACGGTCATGGCCATCATCGACACTGGAATCGGAATCAGAATCGGGGCCGTCGTGGATTCTCCGCTGCTGAACGCATGGCCCGGCTCATGACTGCCGTCAGCAGCCGGTCGCACCCCTGGGCGGAAGACAATTTGAACCGAGAAGATTCCGATAGCTTGGGACCAATGACCGAGGTGCGCGCCCCACCGCCAGAGCCTCCTCTGGTGCCGACGGCCCTGATGGCCACAGACCCCGAGACCGACCCGAGCATCCTCTGGGCCATTGCCCGAGAAGAACCGCAGCTGCGTCGATGGCTGGTAGCCAATCCCGCCGCCTCGCCGGCCCTGCTGGAGGCCGTCTCCCAACTAGGCGGACCCGGTGTGCGCAGGGCACTGGAGGTGCTGCTTGATGAAGGGAACGGGAATCAGTCCTCCTTATCCTCTTCAACAGCCAAGGCATAAATCCTTTTGCGATTGGGCAGGCTACCATCGGTCAGGGGATGCTCCGCAGCCACCCGGGCGATGGCCTCCTTGAGCCGCAGGCCCTCGGATCTGGCCAGATCACGTGCCAGAGTGGCCAGCTGCTGGTCATCCATAGCATCCGGATCGTTGCGCCTGGCCTCCAGGGCGGAGGCACCAGCCACGACCAGGACCATCTCTCCCCTGGGGGGATCTTCTCGCAGGGATTGCACGATGTCGCCAACTGTGCCCCGCCGGATCTGCTCATGCTCCTTGGTCAGCTCCCGGCAGAGGGCCATGAGCCTATCGGGGCCGAAGACCTCCTGAAGGTCCTGCATAGCCTGATCGATGCGGTGGGGCGTCTCGTAGAAGACCATGGTCCGCTCCTCGCTGCGCAGGGTGCGCAGATGCCGCAGCCGCTCCTGGTGTCGGCGGGGAAGAAACCCCTCGTAGCAGAAGCGGTCGGTGGGCAGGCCAGAGAGGGCCAGGGCGTCCAGTACGGCGCTAGGCCCAGGAGCACAGGTGACCGGTATGCCTCGTTCGATGGCTCGCCTGACGATGGCCATGCCCGGATCGTTGATAGTGGGCATGCCCGCATCCGAAACCACCAGCGCGCAGGCCCCGTCACGAACCTGGTCCAGGATGGGGTCAGCCATCCGCCTCTCATTGTGATCGTGATAAGCCATAACCCTGCCGCCTACGCGCACCCCCAACCGGTTGGCCAAATCATAGAGCCTCCGCGTGTCCTCTGCTGCCACCAGATCCGCCGACTGCAGGAGCTTCACCAATCGTGTCGAGGCATCGGCGACATTGCCTATAGGCGTGGCCGCCAGCACCACCATTCCACGTGAAACACTGGGTGGAATCGACTCCTCATGACTTTCTCCGCCCTGTATATGTCCATCGCTCCGGCCATTCATGCTGCTCATGCCTTTAGTATGGCCTAATCTAGGGGGTGATGACATCTTTGGCAGGGCTTTCTTCGCAGCATCGCTCCTCCAGACACGGCAGGCACGCCGCCCACCGGTCCGGTCGCCCTGCCATGCTGTCCATCTTCAACAGGCCCAAGGGTCAGCATACCAAGAGAGGGATCAACCGGATTCCCCGGCTCTCCCATCGGCAGAGCGGCTGGCTGGCCTGCATCCTCATGGCTCTTCTAGGCGGGCTCCTGCGATTTGTGCGGCTGGGCAGCCCCCGGGCCATCGTCTTCGACGAGACCTATTACGTCAAAGACGCCTGGACCATGCTGATGACCGGCGAGCCCCGCAACTGGCCGAAAACAGCCGGCCCGCTGGACCTTCCCATCGACCAGATCTTCGCCCAGGGGCACACCAACGGCTGGCTGCCCCAGGCCGAATACGTGGTTCACCCGCCGGTGGGCAAATGGTGCATCGCCCTGGGACTCAAGCTCTTCGGTGGAGCCGGCAACCCCTTCGCCTGGCGAGTGGCCACCGCCCTGGCCGGCACCATCGCCATCCTGCTGCTCTGCCGTGTGGCCCTGCGCCTCTTCCATAACCTGCCTATCGCCCTGACGGCCGGCTTCCTCATGGCCATAGACGGTCTAGGCATCGTCATGAGCCGTACCGGCCTGCTGGACAACTTCGTCATGATCTTCGTCCTGGGGGCCTGGCTGTGCCTGATGGGCCATCGGGACTGGGCTCGGGCCAGGCTGCGACAATCCTGGGCCAAGGACCAGGCTGACTTCCGTCTGCACTACCGGGTGAAGGTCATTCAGTCACAGGGGCATCAAGGGCAGGAAAGCCGTGTCGAGCTGCCCGTGGCCACCACCGGCCCCTTCATCGCCTGGTCCTGGTGGCGGACGGCCGCCGCCCTGCTACTGGGTCTGGCCACCGGCACCAAGTGGTCAGGTGCCTATTTCTTCGCCGTCTTCGCCCTGATCTCGGTGCTCTGGGACGGCTGGGAGCGCCATCAGGCAGGATACGGATCCTGGTTGCAGAGTGCCGTGTTCCGGGACGGGCTGCCGGCGGCCTTGCTTATGATTCCCATCTGGGCGGGCACCTATCTGGCCTCCTGGACGGGGTGGTTCCTGCACGGCGATTCATTCATGCACAATTGGGCGGCCCAGCACCCTGGTCAGGGTCTGACCTGGTTGCCGGAGGGGCTCCGATCCCTGGCTGAATACCATCGGCAGATGTGGCACTTCCACACCACTCTGCATACCCGCCATCCATACATGGCCAATCCCCTGACATGGCCCCTGCAAATCAGGCCCACCAGTTTCTACTGGCAGAAGCTCACGGGCTTCCCCGGCCTGTGCGGACTGGCCAAGGACTCCCCCTGCGTGGCGGCCGTCACCTCCCTGGGCAATCCTCTGACCTGGTGGCTTGGCAGCATCTGCGTAATCCTGGCCATCGTCATCGCCGTCGTGGTCAAGCACGGAGATTGGCGCATCTGGGGTGTGTTGGCAGGCATGTTGGCCGGCTGGCTGCCCTGGGTCCAATATATGAACCGGACCACCTTCACCTTCTATTCCATCGTCATCCTGCCCTGGATGATTCTGGCAATCTGTTACGTGGTCAACTGGCTACGGCAGAACTCGGACAGCGTCCTCTACCGGCAGACCATGATCATGGGCCTAACCCTGCTTGGCCTGACTTCGGTCTTCTTCTATCCACTGTGGACCGCCATGCCTATCCCCTACGACTTCTGGCGCATGCATATGTGGCTGTCCAGCTGGATCTAAGACAAAGGCGGGGCGGTCGGACAGCGATGCCCAACCGCCTCGCGGACGCGTTTATAAGCCGTCGTGCTCAGACCGGAATCCTTCCAGAACCGCTCCTGAGTGTCATAGTCGACTCTGATCAGCCCAAAGCTCGATGCATGCCGACAGATAGCCGATGACGGCGTCGAACCAGGCATAGAGCTCCTACACCACTTTCTCATGATTACCGGTCATGATCACTCCGGTAGGGAATGTAGGCGGCCGGACACAATGGTGCAAGAGGGCAACCCACCGGGAGAAGGCAAGAGCCCGGCGGGCAGCCCTCCTGTTCCGTGAATACGGCAGCGCTCTAGAGACTGTGCCGAGCTCTGAGAGGTGGACTGAGACCACCCTGAACTCAAACGGTGGCCAGTTGCCAACCGGCCAGTCACCAACCCGGCCGCCTCATCGGTCCTCCCGAAGACCATATCGTATAGTTTGGGCGGGCACGGGGTCCGACGAACCCTGGAGACCTTCCTTGAATCACTGGGGACCCCAGGGCACGTCCGCATCTGTCAATTCTTTGAGTAGTACTGGTCGTAGGCCTTCTGCACCAATTTGATGTTCTGATCCAAATTGGCCTTTTTCAGGGTCTGCACATAGTTGTCCCAATCCTGGTCCACACCACCCTTGGTCACCCACTGGGCGAACTTGGTCATAGCGGTGTTCATCAGGGTCGTGTTGTTGTTCTGCATGGTGGTCTGATCCTCGGAGGAATACTTGAGGGCACCCGGAATGACATCCAGCTTGGGGTCCACATGGGACAGGGCCGGCTCAAGGGGCTGCTCCTGGCTCTTGACCTCCTCAAGATCTGCTGGCAGCTCGATCTTGAGATTGGGACGGATCCAGTAGGGAGAATCATCAGCCAGGGTCTCCGTCCACTTCCAGGTGGAGGGGTCCTTGCTGGAGTCAGCAGGCGGCAGGACCTTATAGGAGTCCGGCCCTGTCTTCTGCACGTCCGTGCCTAGGTCACCCCAGAGCATCTGCAGGGACATGTCCTGCCCATAGAAGGCGTTGGCCACCTTGATGGCGGTTTCCTTGTTCTTGCTCTTGGCCGAGACCACCAGTGCGAACTCACTATAGTCCAACCGGTCCCCCTGGGTGTCGTAGACCAGCTCATCCGGATTCTGGTCGGCCTTGGCCTTTAGCTGCGGCATGGCCACATACTGACTGGCCAACTTGTCACCAAAGCGGTCGGAAGCCGTCCACCCCCAGGTGAAGCCGATTTTGGCCTTGTCGCCCTGTCCTCGTGCGGTGGACTGGGACTTGGAGTAGTCGTGGGTGAAAGCGTCCTTGGCGATCAACCCCTCACCCCAGAGCCTGTTGAGGAACTGGATCAGCTCCTTGTAGCGGTCATCGGTCAGGAAGGACTTGATCTTGCCCTTGTCGGCATAGTAGCCCTGAGTGCCACCTACCGACGTCACGATGCCTAGGCTCCCCAACAGGAGGGTGGGCTGATAGTCACCGAAGCCTCCGGTACCGGGAGACTGGAAGTCGAAGGGGATCTCGTCGGCTTGTCCGTTGCCATTGGGGTCCTTGGTCTTGAAGGCCTTGAGCACCTCCTCAAGCTCATCCCAGGTGGTCGGCACCTGCAGGCCCAGCTTGTCCAGCCACTGTTTGTTGATGTACATGTGGCTGACTGCCTTGGGCCAGATTCCCTTCTTGACAGCGGGCAGGATGTAGATCTTCCCGTCAGGCATGGAGACCACCTGCTTGGCCGTGGGGTCGGTCTTGAACATCTTCTTGACATTCGGCATCTTATCCAGGTCCTGGCTCAGATCCTCGAAGAGGGTGCTGTAAGTGGCTATGTCTGCCAGGTTGATCCCCTTGAGGATGAGGTCGGGCACATCGCCGGCTGCCAGCATGGCCTGCTTCTTCTGGTCCCAGTCCGAGCTGGCCTCCTGCCAATGGATTTCGCAGCCACACTCCTTCTCCAGCTGCTTGGGCCACTTCATCTTGGATATCTTCTTGGTCAAAGGGTGCTTGGCCACGGCTATCGTGATGATCGGCTGGCCCTGGGCATTGGTGGTGGGTTCCTTGGAACCGCCGCAACCGGCCAGCATCATCGACATGGCCATCGTCATGGCCCCCACGGCCACCAGACGGTTTCTGAAACTGTGTTTCCCAAACGAACTCATGATTCGCTTCTCCTGTTCGACAGTGAACTTCTCTGCTTACCCCGGGCCCATGCACCAATCGCATCGATCCGGGCAATGTACGTAAAAGGACGAATCCGTCACTCTCCTTTCGTTGCCATCCCGCCCTGCGCGCCCTGGCGCATCCGGACGGAAAAACCATCGAGCCTGCCGTAGAACCAGACCGCTGACGACGACAGGAGGCAGGGCAGTGCAGGCCCGAAGACCACAGCCAGGCCAGGCCAGGACCAGCAGGCAAAGGCCATAAGGGCCAGGCCGAAAGCCAGAACCACACTCATCCAGGGGCGCGCCAGGACCATTTGAACCGACCTGACCAGGATCCAACCGACCCCCTGGTCGTAAAGGGCGAAGAGGACCCAGGACAGGGCAGTGGCGAGAATCAGGAAGACCATGAGGCAGAAGAGGATGCCAGAGACGAAAACCCCGACCCTGCCGGTCCGATGAAAGTTGACAATCCAATAATCCCCCAGCAGGAGGGCCCAGATGGCGGCCTGCCCCCAACCGAAGATGTTGGCCCCTCTGAGCTCCCTCTTCCACAGACGGTGGAAGGTCCGCCAGGTCTGGGCAATCCCCCACTCCCTGTCCTCATCTGTCAGCCACCTCCTGAAAACCCCGCAGGTCGCGGCCAGGGAGGGGAAGAAGCCTACCAGAACAAGCCCCATGATGGTATGTGCCAGTAGAGCCAGGTTCGTGATGAAGGTCACCAGGACCAAGCGGGCCGCCTGCTCGTATCCGAGGGCGAATCTGTGCATGCTTCCTCCTTCCCCGGGCACAGCCATAGCTGTCCGGCCCATACGTCTTGTCTTTGTTCCCCGTCAGTAGGACGGTCCGGTGCAATCAGCCCTTGATTGCCCCGATCATGACACCTTTGTTGAAGTACTTCTGTATGAAGGGGTAGATGACCAGGAGAGGGAGGGTGGAGACGATGATCACCCCGTACTTGATCTGATCAGCGAACTCCTGTCCGTATCCAGCGCCGGCTGTCGAGCCCGACCCTCCCTGGAAAGCTTGGTTGGACAGGAGGATGTCACGCAGGACGATCTGGAGTGGCTGCTTGTCGTAGGTGCGTATGTATACCAGACCGGTAAAGAAGTCATTCCAGTGCTGTACCAGGTAGTACAGGCCGATGACGGCGATGATCGCAGAACTCAGGGGGATGACAATCCGCGTAAAGTAGCGGAAGTACCCCACCCCGTCAATCTGAGCGGCATCGTGGAGGTCCTCGGGGATGGAGCTCTCGAAGAAGGACCGGGCGATGATCAGGTTGTAGACATTCAGGGCCTGGGGAATGACGAAGACCGCCCAGGAGTCCAGGAGGTCCAGCTGCTTGTAAAGAAGGTATGTGGGGATCAAACCGCCGTTGACGAACATGGTAATGGTGAAGAAGAGCATGATCAGGCGGCGCCACTTGAACTCGGGTCGGGAGAGGGCGAAAGCCGCCGGCATCGTGACCACCAAGTTCAAAACGGTGCCTGCCACAGTGTAAATCAACGTATTCCGGTAGCCGTTCCAGATTCTGTCATCCCCCAGAATCTGCTGGAAGCCATAGGCTGAAATGCCCTTGGGAAACCAGGTGACCTGGCCTGTATTGACCAGGGTCTGATCCGAGACCGAAGCGATGATGATGAACCAAATTGGATAGAGGATGGAGGCCACTATCAGTAGCAGGATGAGGACGATAATCAGGTCAGCCACCCAGTCTCCCAGCGTTCTGCCCCCAATCAGCCGTCTGACCCTGCGGGCCCCGGAGCGTGCCATATCTTGCGTGTTTTCCATTTTGTCTTCCTCCCCCTCAGAAGATGCCGGTATGAGACACCCTCCTGGAGATCTGATTGGCGATGACCAGGAAGACGAAATTAATGAGCATGTTGAATAGGCCGATAGCCGTGGAATATGAGAATTGATTTTGCAGAATGCCGATTTTGTAGGTGTAGGTCGATATGACTTCGGAGGCCGGTAGGTTCAGGGTGTTCTGCATGAGGAACACCTTTTCGAAGCCTACGTTGAGCACACCGCCCATGTTCAGGATCAGGAGGACGCCGGCGGTAGGCATTATGGCAGGTATATCGATGTAACGAATCAACTGGAAGCGGCCTGCCCCATCCATCTTGGCTGCCTCGTAGAGGGCCACGTCGACCGAACTGAGTGCGGCCAGGTAGATGATCGAGTTCCAGCCCATATGCTGCCAGACCTCGCTGATCCAGTAGATTGGCGTAAAGGTGCTGGGGTTCCCCATGAAGTTGGCATTGTCAATGTGAAGGAAGGAGAGGAAACGGGTGAGCAGACCCGTGGACGGGGTCAGGAAGAGGTTGATCATGGCCACGATCACGACCGTAGATATGAAGTGCGGCATGTAAGTGATGGTCTGTACGAAGCTCTTGACCTTGGTGGAGTGGATCTGGTTGATCAGGAGAGCCAGGATGATGGGGGCGATGAAGCCCATGACCAGAGTCCACAGACTAATCCTGATCGTGTTAACCATGAGGGGCTTGAACATAGGTGAGGCGAAGAACTGCCTGAAATACTGGAAGCCCACCCAGTCGCCTCCGGTGAGGCCCTTGGTGAAATCATACTTCCTGAATGCCAGTTGAATGCCGTACATGGGGCCGTAGTTGAATACGGCCACAAACAGCATAGCTGGAAGCACCATGACCCATAAAGGCCAACAGCGCTTCAGGGAAGATTTATACCCCCCCCCCCCCGCGAGAAAGGGTCTTATGCGCCTTGGCGGGTTTGGAGGAGGCGAGGCGCGCGGTTTTACCGGAAGTCTTGACCTGACGGTCGACTTCTTCATCGGTTCCGGTCATGCTCTGCCCTTCTATGACTAGTTTCGTTCCCATCCGGCTCAATCCTTGAACCTGGGGGAATCCATATCCGGCGACTATGCCGCTATGACAACGCAAGCTTATCTAACGTTGTAAAAAATGTCAATTCAGCCCTACATGCCGACGAGAAGAGCACCCCCCCCCTCCGTCGGCATGATCAACCTGATTAAATGGTCAGGATCGGCAGTGCGGACCACCAATCGCACGCGGAGCCATTACCGATCGCAGACCAATCGATATCAGAGCTCTTTCAGATGGCATTGGCCTGCACAATCTGGGAGTAGCGCTTTCCCGAATCCTTCCAGATCCGCTCCTGAGTGTCATAGTCGACCCTGATCAGCCCAAAGCGCTTGGTGTAGCCCAGGGCCCACTCAAAGTTGTCCAGCAGGGACCAGGCGAAGTAGCCGGTAACCCGAGCCCCGGCCTGAATGGCCCTGGCCACGGCCTTGACATGCTCTTCCAGATAGGCTACCCGCTTGGGGTCGTGAACGATCTTCCCGCTGGGCGCGTCCGGATCCCGACTGACCTGATCATCCCAGGCGGAACCGTTCTCGGTCACCATGAGTTCTATGTCGGGGAAACGTCGGCCCAGCTCGACCAGCACATCAGTCAAACCCTTAGGTTCCTGATTCCAGCCCATCCCTGTCAGCTCCCCCTGCGGGGCCAGTCCCTCCACGCCATCCTGGGCCGGCATGGCGTTGGCATGACGATCGACCAGCTTGCCCTCGGGACCGACCGACGCATCGGCGGATTCATCATCAGCCTTCCTGGCCTTGACATAGGTGGTGGCGTAGTAGTTCAGTCCCAGGACATCAAGGGGCTGATGAATGGTCTCCAGGTCACCGTCCTGCACGAAGCGCCAGTCGGTATCCTCCCCTGCCGCCTGACTGACACCTTCCGGATAGACACCTTCCAGCATGGGGGCCAGAAAGACCTCGTTGGCGAAGAGATCGGCCCTCTTCTTGGCGGCGAGGTCCTCCGGGCTGTCAGAAGCCGCCCGGGTCACCTGAAGGTTGAGGGTGACCGAGAGCTGGGCACCCTGCCCGACCTGGGCCCTGATGGCTTGACAGGCCAGGCCATGGGCCAGGCTCAGATGGTGGACGGCGGCCAGGGCCTGGTCGTAGTCCTTGATCCCTGGGGCATGGGCCCCGTTCCCATAGCCCAGATAGGCCGCACACCAGGGCTCGTTCAAGGTGGTCCAGGTGTCCACCCGGTCGCCGAAGGAGGCCGCCAGAGCGGAGGCGTAGTCGCCAAAACGGAGGGCTGTGTCCCTGCTGGGCCAGCCGCCTTCATCCTGTAGGTACTGGGGAAGATCCCAGTGATACAGGGTGACGACGGGCCTGATTCCATTGTCGCGCAGCATATCAAGGACCTTCAGGTAGTGATCCAGCCCGGCCTGGTTCACCGGACCACCAGCCGTGGGAAAAATACGGGACCAGGATATGGACATGCGGTAGGCACCGACACCCATCTGCTTCATCAGGGCTATGTCCTGCGGGTAGCGATGATACTGATCGCAGGCCACATCACCGTTGGACCCGTCGACTACCACGCCCGGCCGGGCGCAATATGTGTCCCAGATGGAATCCGTCCTGCCATCCTCATGTGCCGCCCCTTCCACCTGGAAGGCTGCCGTGGCCGTTCCCCAAGTGAAATCGGACGGGAAGATGAACTTGCTCTCTTGGCCCATGCCAATCCTCTCTTTCGTTTCTTTCATATCCATGGCGCTATTCTCTCCTGCAGTCATTTGCTGTCCCCCGGCCGTTGGACGTCCTCGGTGGCCGCTGTCCCACCGGAGGGGTCGTCTGGACGTAGCCGCTGGTCCTGCACCGCCGGTCCTCCACCCGTAATAAGGCCGTAGGAGGCCAGGCATTCTTCCGAGTCCGGGTCGATGTCACTGGGGTCCATGAACCCATGCCACTTCTCCTGAGGGAAGAGCTCATCGGAGAAGGCGAGCCACTCGGCCACCAGGTCGGCTGACCCGTCCGCCAGCCAGCGGTATTGCAGGCCATCCATGGCCGACATGCACAGCACCCACATGTGGTGGAAGCGGTCAAGGTCGTACCCTCTGGGCAGGCACCAGTTCAGTGACTTGATGGTCTGCCAAAACTTCTGGTTTCGGCCTATGAAATAGCGGTGGGCCGGGTGCGAGGGGCTGAGAGCCTCTCCGTTCAAGATGGAGAAGAGCTTGACCATCTCCGGCCTGCGGGCATTGAAAATGACGTTGTTGGCGCAGAACCGAGGGAAGAAGAGAAGGTTGTGTCCGTCCGCATCCGTCCCCGTGCAGGTCGTGTAGATGAACTCGTCGGCCTCAGGGGAGTCATAGGCCTGCTCCATGACCATCCTGAACAGGTCGTTCTTGGAGTCGATGTAATGATAGAGGGCGGCCTCGGTGATGCCCACCTGATCGGCCACGTCCTGCAGGGACATCCCCCAAAAGCCCTTGGCAGCAATCACCTTGACGGCCGCCTTGACAATCTGTTCCTTGCGCTCATCGGCGGTCATGCGCTTGCGCCGGGGGAAGCCCTTGCCAGTAAAGACCTGACGGGCACGAGGGTTCTCCGAGAAGGTGGACCCGACCGTCGGACCGGATCCGGTGACACTTTTTCCTGCCCGGTACTGGTTCCAATCCTCTACGCCAGTCATGAACCCCCCTTACTCAGGCACTTGGCGGGTGGTGGGATCCTGTCTCTTTACAGTGCCGCCCGCCCCTGCGGGTCCCCATCATGACTGCAGACGGCTCCAATCTGCCCAACCTTTGGGGTTCCGGCCTATTGGAAGCCACATGAGTTCAACCATTATAGGGAATCCGCACACGCTTATCTATAGGTTTATTAATTAATGCTATCATCTTAGTCAAACGATAATACAAACGCGGGTCGCCAGCCTTAGCAGTCTTTCCCGAAATGGGGCACGATTCCGGCAGCTATTCCGATCAGGCACTGCTGCTTTCAAGGGGTTGTGACGCCTCGGGACAGTCCGGAAGGGCCGCCTACGGCCTGCCCAACCGGCCCCAACCCGACGGGGCTGGGCCAAGGTTGCATTGAGGATAGGGAGAACATGCAATACGGTCATTTTGACGACGCAGCCAGAGAGTATGTCATCGACACACCCGCCACCCCGCTGCCCTGGATCAACTATCTGGGCAACCAGGACTTCTTCTCCCTCATCTCCAATACAGGCGGTGGCTATTCCTTCTACAAAGATGCCAAGCTCCAGAGGATAACCCGCTACCGCTATAACGGGGTACCTGCCGACAACGGCAGCCGCAGCTACTACCTGAGCCTTATGGATCGGGACAACCCAGAGTCCGCCCCCCTGGCCACCTGGTCGCCCACCTTCCTGCCCTCCAGGACTCCCCTGGACCGGTACAGCTGCCGTCAGGGGATCGGATATACCATTTTCGAATCCTCATATAAGGGCATCGATACAGTCATGACCGCCTTCGTCCCCGTGGATGCCGATGCCGAAATCAACCGTTTGAAAATCAGGAACACCACCGGCTCCCCCATCCTTCTGGATGTGACCGGCTGTGTTGAGTGGTGCCTGTGGAACGCCGTGGACGACTCCAGCAACTTCCAGCGCAACCTGTCTACGGGCGAAGTGGAGGTCGAGCAGGGATCGGAAGCCACCCTTCTCTACCACAAGACCGAGTACAAGGAACGCCGAAACCATTACGCCTTCTTCGGGGTCAACCAGCCCACCTGCGGGTTCGACACCAGCCGGGACGAGTTCCTGGGTAAGTTCAACGGCTGGGATACCCCCGAAGCCATCACCGAGGGCAGAGCCCGCAACTCCGTGGCACACGGATGGTTCCCTATAGCCGCCAACAGGGTCAGGCTATCCCTGGACCCCGGCCAGGAGGAGAGCCTGGTATTCATCCTGGGCTATGTCCAGCTGCCCAAGGAGGACAAGTGGGAGGACCCCGATGACCCTGCCAAGGTGGGAATCATCAACAAGAAGCCCGCACACGCCCTCTTCGACCGATTCAGAAGGGACGACCAGGTCGACCAGGCCTTCGCCGACCTCAAGGCCTACTGGGCCGATCTCCTGGGCCGGTTCACCCTGGACAGCGGCGACCCCCGCCTGGATCGGATGGTCAACATATGGCACCAGTACCAGTGCATGGTCACCTTCAACCTTTCGCGTTCGGCCTCCTATTTCGAATCAGGCACAGGGAGGGGGATGGGCTTCCGCGACTCCAACCAGGATCTCCTGGGCTTTGTCCACCTGATCCCCGACCGCGCCCGTCAGCGCATCATCGACATCGCCTCAACCCAGCTGGAGGATGGGTCGGCCTGGCACCAGTACCAGCCTCTGACCAAAAGGGGGAACGCCGACATTGGCGGCGGCTTCAACGACGACCCCCTCTGGCTGGTGGCCGGCACCTACGCCTACCTGGCCGAGACCGGGGATTCCTCCATCCTGAAGGAGCCCGTCCCCTTCAACAATGTGGCAGGGACCGAGAAACCCCTCCTGGAGCACCTGCGCCGGTCGATCGGGTTCACAATGAACCACATGGGCCCGCATGACCTCCCCCTGATTGGACGGGCCGACTGGAACGACTGCCTTGACCTCAACTGCTTCTCCGATACACCAGGAGAGAGTTTCCAGACTGTCGAAAACAATGACACAGGTGTGGCTGAGTCGGTCCTGATCGGAGGCATGTTCGTCCTCTATGCCGGCCACTACGCCGACATCCTGGACCATTACGGGACGGATTGCGGGATGGACAGGGATGCTGTGGCCCAGGAGACCGCCTCGGTCCGCCAGGCCATCGAGAAGATGACCCATACCGTGGAGGAGGCCGGCTGGGACGGCCAGTGGTTCCTCAGGGCCTACGACGCTTACTCCCGTCCCGTCGGCTCCCACACTGACACCGAAGGGCAGATCTACATCGAACCCCAGGGGATGTGTGTAATGGCCGGTATCGGTCTCGATGACGGCAAGGCCCGACAGGCCCTGACCTCGGTCAAGGAGAGGCTGACCTCCTCCTGGGGTACGGCCATTCTGGCCCCCGCCTATTCCACCTACCGAATCGAACTAGGCGAGATCTCTTCCTACCCCAGGGGGTACAAGGAGAATGGTGGCGTCTTCTGCCACGTCAACCCCTGGATCTCCATAGCCAACGCCATGGTCGGCGATGACGAAGAGGCCTTCGCGGTCTACAGACGCACCTGCCCCGCCTACCTGGAGAAGAAGTCCGACATCCGCAAGGTGGAGCCCTACGTCTACTGCCAGATGGTGGCCGGTCCTGAGTCCCCCACCCCCGGCGAGGGAAAGAACTCATGGCTGACAGGCACGGCCGCCTGGTCCTTCGTGGATGTCTCCCAGTATCTGCTGGGGGTCAGGCCCACCTTGGACGGACTGGTTATCGAACCCCACCTGCCCGCCGAATTCAACGAACTGACCGTCGGCAGGACCTGGAGGGGGGTCACCTATCGAATTTCCATGAAGCGGACTGGAAGGCGTTCGGTCAGCCTGGACGGCCACGAACTGAGTAGCGGGATGGTACCACCCCAGACAAGCGAGAATCCGGTGAACGTGACCGTGACCTTCTGAGGGGTCGCCGAGTCACCTGGTGATTTACAATGAGCCATGGCCTGAGGGCCCTAACTATCGAAGAGGATGAGAGCAGATGCAGTATTTTGAGCAGGAGATTGAGGGGATTGACGGCAGCCGGGCCAAATTCGTCGGCTACAGCTTGGACAACAGCGAGGAGGTATTGCCGGACCGGGTTCGCCCATCAGTCCTGGTCATCCCCGGAGGCGGCTATGAAATGACCTCGGACAGGGAGGCCGAACCCATCGCCGTACAGTTCCTGGCGGCTGGTTGCAATGCCTTCGTCCTACGCTATTCCTGCTGGCCCTCCGTGTACCCGACAGCCCTGGTCGAAGCGGCCGAAGCCATGAAGCGCATCCGTGAGCACGCCGACCAGTGGCACGTGGACCCCAAGGCCATCAGCATCATGGGCTTCTCAGCCGGTGGCCACCTGGCAGCCAACCTGGCCACAACCGCCGGAGACCAGGACCTCCGGGCCCACGGCTACGACCCCGATGCCGTCCGCCCCGACGGCCTCATGCTGGGCTATCCGGTCATCACCTCCGGTCCCCTCGCTCACCGAGGGAGCATCGACCACCTCCTGGGCGACAAGAAGGAGGACCCTACGGCCCTGGAGGCGGTCTCCATCGAGACGCACATAGACAGCAAGACCCCACCCGTATTCGTCTGGCACACCATGGAGGATGGTCTGGTCCCTCCGGAGAACACCCTCATGCTGGTAGAAGCATGCAAGCAGGCCGGGGTCAGCGTGGAAGCCCACCTCTTCCCCCATGGAGGCCACGGTCTGGGCCTGGGGACCGAAGAGACCGCCTGGCAGGGAACCAATGGAATCGAGCCCTGCGTGCAGATCTGGCCCCGTCTCGCGGCTGCCTGGATCAAGCGGACCTTCAGGGGGCAGGAGGAGCCGACCGTCTGACTTTTGCTCACACCCCAAGAAGGTGACAAGTCCCTGCCATCCACATTCCCCAGGATTCCGATCCTGCAATCAAGAACCGGAATTCTGGGGCCGCATCGGATGAGCCGGGCTTACTTCCGATCGGCATACTGCTTCTCGATCGCCTTGCGCGCCGAGAAGAGACTATGGGTGTTATCCATGTCCACTTGATAGACCTTCTGGAAGCCCAGCCCGTCCACGTTCTTCACCATGGAGGACCAGACCGAGTCGAACCCTTCGTCATCCTTGGCGAAGACGGCCTGCCAGCAGCCGTTAACCACTGCGGTCTTGACCTGTCCCCGGATGGTCGAGATAACGGAGGACTCCTTGGGGGTGGAATAGCTGGCCCCGGGTATCACAGCCAGCTTCTTCGCTTTCTCCAAATACTCCATCGTGGTGCGGGCACCGCCCATGTGCGCCTGCCAGTCCCTGTCGAGGGCCGTGGTCCGCTTGTCCAGTTCCGAATCCCACATCTGATAGTTGTAGGGGGCTTTAGTGGCGGGATCCAACCCCTTGTTCAGGACCGTGTTGACATTGAGTTGGGAGGCCCCATCCGTGTAGCCCCCTCCCCCGTATTCCTCGGGGACGTTTACCTTCTCACCGGACAGAGCTTTGACACCGAAATCCGTCAGGACCGGTCGGCCTCCCTCTACCTTCCAGGTCAGCCCCTTGAGCCCGGCGGCTCCGTTGGTCTGGGAGCCGGAGGCCTGTATGCCATCCGGTGAATAAAGCCAGTCGATGAATCTAACCAGGCGGGCCTTGTTCTTCGCCTTGGCCCCAACCCCGATGAAAGTAGAGGTCCCGTTGGGCTGCGCCCCCTTGGAGGCGATCTTCATGTCGTCTATGGAGAGCATCATGAACCCCTTCCCCTCTTGCCTGTGGGTCTCGGTGTTGTAGGCTGCCTGCCCCAGCCAGGGCCAGAAGGAGAAGAGAATCTTGCCCTGCTGGTACTTGGCGAACATGGTGTCGTAGTTCTGCGTGGTGGAATCGGGATCGACCAGGCCCATCCTCTGCGCCTTGTTGAAGAATTTCAGGGCCCTGACATAAATCCCGTCCGGGGCGATTAGGGACTGGGCATCCGACCCGTCGGCATTGCTCATCACATATCCGGTTCCCTCGGCATAACCGTAGAAGGCTGGCAACTGGAAGCCGTTTTGCATGGCTTGATCGTCCCAGTCCTTGAAGAGACTCAGGGCGTAGATGTCCTTGCGGCCGGTCTCCTGACGGGCTCTCTCCTGCATCTTCTCAAGGACAGGCAGAAGATCCTCCAGGGTGGCGACCTTGGGGTAGCCGACCTCCTTGTAGTAGTCCCATCTGACGAAGGGGCCGAAGGTGGGCTCCACCCCCTCACTGGGCTCCGTAGGCGAGAGGGCCGAGACGGAGATAGGGATTCCCCAGGTACCGTCCTTACGGCCGACATCGGCCCTGAGCTGATCCATGGCCCCCTGATAGGCCTTAAGGTGTTTGGCATCTTTCATATAAGGGGTCAGATCGGCCACCAGGCCCGCCTTGACCACCTTCTTGGCCTGACCGCCGTTGGAGCCTATGACCACCAGGTCACCCAAATTGCCAGCAGCAGAACGGGTGTCGAAAAGCGTGTTGCCACCGCCTGCCACGTTGGGGGCCACGATATTGAGGGTGATGTTGAACTTGTCCTTTACCAGTTTGGCGAACCAACCCTTTTGCTTGCCCTGATAGTTGGCCAGTTGGTCGAAGACCTCCACCGTCATCGATGCTCCGTCGTCAACTCCCTCGGCCTCCGATTCGCCACCCGATCCACAGGCCCCCACGGTCATCGAGATTGCCAGGGTGGCCTGAAGGGCCATCGGCCTGGTCCACATCTTCGACTTCCTCGTCTTTTGACTGTGCATATCTACCTCGCTTCCATCACGAGCCATACGCCATGGCCTCATCGCCATGCAAGAACGCACTGATTAGCATAAAAGGGACTGAAGCGTGGGAACGAATCATTTCGAAGGATTTCGACAGTTCCCGGACCTGACCGGAGACCTGACCGAACCCCGGTCCAGGTATGTGACCGGGATCAACTCCTTGATTCCCCTGCCTGGCCTGGGGCGTCTTCCCTCCACCATCTCGACCAGGACATCGACGGCACGGCCGCACGCCAGGTAAGGGCGCAGGGGGATTTCGTCCAGAGGCGGGTCCAACACGGCCCCTTTGCCGAAGGAGCCCAACTGGATGACCGACATGGCCGATCCAACTGGTCTGCCGACAGCAGCCAGGGCTCTTGTCAGGTTGAACATTCCCATAGTGTCCACCTGTCCCAGAACGGCCGAGATCTCCGGATCAACGGCCAGAGCGCGACATACAAGGCTTTTCATGGGACGAGCCCCCTCACCGTCGAGGTACTCCTCCGTCACAGCTACATGGGCACCGGCGGCCGATGACCTGACCGCCTTCCTGGTCCGAACCAGGAAATTAACGCCCTCCTCGTAGGCATCGGGGTCGGCCCCTAGGAAGAGGAGGTGGGTGTGGCCGGCCGCGACCATACGGTGGACGGCCAGACGGCCCATCTGCTCGAAGTCCAGATCCACCGCGTAGGCCCCGTCCAGGCTGTCCGGACAACCGAGGGACACCACGGGAACCCGTGAGTAAGCGGCCAGTGCGGTACGTGGGTCGTCCACCGTCACATCCATCAGGAGGATTCCGTCCACTTGGCCTGAATCCGCCAGACCAGCCAGGTCCTCATCCTCACCCATAAGGGCCAGGATGTCATACCCGCGCAGATGGGAACGCCGGGCCACCCCGAAGAAGTAAGGCGACCAATCCCCGTAGACCGTCCGCTCGTCCATGGGTGAGCTCAGGGCAAGGATCCTGGTCTCTCCACCCCGGGCCAGGCGTCCATGCGACCGGGGGGCATAGCCCAGTTCGCGGGCGGCCTGCATGACCCTGGCCCTGGTAGAGGCGCTAACCGACCGTTTCCCACTTATGGCATAGGAGACGGTGCTGATGGAGACGCCGACTCGTGCGGCCACCTCCTTGATGCCAGCCATAACAGGACCTGGATACTCAGGTTCGCCGTTAGCCGGTCAGGCCAGCGCGACCAGAGCCACCCCGTAGGGGGGCAGATCCAGTGGGCCAGACACCCGACCGCCTGCAAGGAGGTCCTCACCGCCCCTCAGGAGGGGAAGGTCGGCGGTAATTGGCGAGCGGGCCGAGTTGATCACGATGGCATACCGGGTCCCGTCATCCGATTGGCGGACGGAAAGGCTGACATCCTTGGGAGTGTCGACCGCAGGAAGCCCCAGGCTGTCAACAATGGGATCCATGAAGGCATCCATGCCAGCCTCGTCCAGGGGGGTGCCAACGAAGTAGGCCTTCCCCCTGCCGAAATCGTTCACCGTCAAGGCCGGACTACCGGCGTAGAAGTCGCCACCCCCGTAGGAGGCAAGGGGCTTGGCTCCCTCGCAATGGATCAGGCTGGCCACGATCTGACCGGCAGGCTGGCCGTCAACAGCTGCCAGACCTTCCACCGGTATGGTTTCATCAGGCGCCAGGGCATCGATCTCCTCGACCCAGACCCCGGTCAGCCTCCTTAGAACACCCGGGTACCCACCTGGGACCACCAGGTCGCGTTCGTCATGGATACCGGCCATATAGCCGGTGACGAAGGTGCCCCCATCGGACACATAGGACTCTAGGTGGTCTGCCACATCGGGCAATAGGGAGATCAGGGCCGGGGCCAGGACCAGGTCATACTTCTTCAGGGTCTCGACCGAGGACGTGCTGGGTATGAAGTCCACGGCCAGGTTGCGGCGGTAGAGAGGGCGGTAGAAGCGGTGGACCTCCTGGGGGTAGGAAAAGCCTGTCGTGGGGCCCACGCAACCTTCCAGGGACCAGTAGCTCTGCCAGTCGAACATGATGGCCACCCTGGCCACCACTCGGCTACCCATGAGACGGGCCCCCACCCGATCCAGCTCGGCACCCAGGGCAGTGGTCTCCTTGAAGACTCGGGATTGCTCACTGCCGCTGTGGTCTATGACGGCCCCATGGGTGCGCTCACAGCCGCCCAGGGACTGTTTCATCTGGAAGAACTGCACCGTGTCGGCCCCATGAGCCACGGCCTGCCAACTGAGCTTGCGGACCTCGCCGGGCCGCTTGACCTTGCAGAAGGGGAACCAGCCCTGTTGATTGGGCGTCTGCTCCATCAGCATGAAGGGACGGCCACCGCCCACCCCCCGCATAAGGTCGTGGGACATTGCGGTGAAGCTGGGTGGGGTGTCCATGCCCGGATAGTTGTCCCAACTGACCAGGTCCATCTGCTGGGCCCACTCGAAGTAGTCCAGGTCCTTGAAAGTCCCCATCAGGTTGGTGGTGATCGGCGTGGAACCGTCGTGGCGGCGGATGGCGTCGCGCTCATTGGTGAAGCAGGCCAGCTGTGCCTGCTCCTGGAAGCGGCGGTAATCCATCTGCAACCCGGAGATCACACACTTGTTCTCACCGATCCCATCCCCGTAGGTCACAGGTGGAACCACGTCATCCCAGTCGTAGATGGTGTGGCTCCAGAAGTTGGCGTACCAGGCCTGGTTGAGGGCCTGGATCGTACCGTACTTGTCCTTCAGCCAGATACGGAAGGCCCGGGCACAGCCCTCGCAGTAACACAAGCCGCCTCCACCGCCGTACTCGTTGCCCACATGCCAGGCCACCAGGCCCGGGGTGCCGGCGTAGCGTTCGGCCAGATGGCCTGCCAAAGCCCCGGAGGCCTGCCGGAAGTATTCACTGGTGGGGCAGAAGTTGTGTCGCCCACCGAAAACGCGATGCCTGCCCTCCTGGTCGGTCCGGATCACCTCTGGGTGGGTCCTGACCATCCAGGCAGGCAGGGCCGCCGTCCCCGTCGCCATGACGATGTTGAACCGGTGCTTGACCAGGAGGGCCACAATCTTATCCAGCATGGAGAAATCATATTTGTCTTCCGAAGGTTGCAGAAGAGCCCAGGAGAAGACGTTGATGGTGGCCTCATTGATGCGGGCATCCTCGAGTTTCTCGATGTCCTGTTCCCAGGTGTCCTCCGGCCACTGTTCCGGATTCCAATCGCCTCCGAACAGGAAGCTGCTGAATGTGGGTTTCATGATCGATCTCCTTCAGGTCGTCCGACGGGCACCAAGTGACCTCGTAGCGGGCGACTTCTCTTGTCGTTTTTTTGCGAATGTACAGATTGCTCAGACCCGGTAGGCCACCGGATCGAAGGTGACCCGTCCGGATCCGTGGGCGTAGACCCCCAGAAGGATTCCGGTGAAGCCACCGGCATTGGTGAAGCTGAGGACCTTGCCCGGGGCATGACCCAGGTCGTGACCCCCGTCCCGACCCACAGCACGAAAGGCGTAGCCCATCTCGTCCCCCCTGATCTGAAGACCTATGGGTGCCCCAGCAGGCAGGTCTGCGGACCCCACCAGGCTGACCAGGCCGGCGTTGTGTACCTGGACCTGGACATGCACCAGACCATCCCGCGCAGGTTCCACCGACAGATCCATGTAATGGCCGGCATTGGCGTAGACGGCCAATCCGGCCTGGCCATAAGTCAACTGGGCCGGATCGGGGAGGGCGGCCTCGAAGCTGCAGCGGAAATCTGTCTGCCGGGTTCCGATCATGGGCGCCCCGTCATCCAGGCCGAAGTCATGGCCGGCGGCCTCCACGCGTATGCGGGCCGCCGTCGGGTCACTCGAACCGGTCACGCTGAAACGACCGGCGCTGTCCAGGGAGGGGGTGATCCAGTCAATCTGATCCTCAAGTGCATCCCCCTTGCCCAGAAGGGGCACATCGTAGGATTGATCGGCCAAGGTGGGCCAGCCATCCTGCCAATCGAACCAGACCGCATAGGACTCCCTGCCCAGCCAGCCCTGGGCAGGATACTCATGGTTGTTCCGCGTTCCGTGGAAGACCATCAGGGTGCGGTCCTCATCGAATCCGGCGCAGTCGCAGTGGCCGATGGCCTGAAGGGTCAGGTGGGTACTCCGGTTGGTGATCAGTGGGTTGCCCGGACACATCTCGTAGGGGCCTGTGGGGGAGGCGGAACGGGCCATGTTCTCCATGTGGCCAGCCTCGGTGCCCCCCTCCGCCCACATCAGATAGTAGAGGCCATCCCTCTTGTACATGTGAGGCCCCTCAGGGTTTGCCCCGGTGGTCCCTCCGCAAATCCTCTCCCTCTTAGTCAGGACGGTCCCCGTACCCACATCCAGGCGGGACAGGTAGATACCGGGGACCTCCCTCCTGCCTTCCTGGTCAACCTGGTCGCTTTCATTGCCGCAGATGTAGACGGTTCCATCGTCATCGAAGAGCAGGGTGGGGTCGATACCAGGCCACCCCTTGATCCACAGAGGATCGGACCATCCCTGGTGGGGATCCGGCGTGGTCATGATCATGGTCCCCTTGTTGACGTTGGTGACGATCAGGTAGAACAGGCCGTCATGCCAGCGCAGGGTGGGAGCATAGATGCCCCCGCTGTTGCCCATGCCCTCGCAGGGGAACTGGGAGGGGCGGTCCATGGCGTTCCCCACCAGGGCCCAATGCTTCCCGTCGCCACTCTCGTATATGGGCAAGCCCGGGAAATACTCGAAGGAGCTGTTGACCAGGAAGTAGCGGCCCGAAGGGGCCCGGCAGATAGTCGGGTCCGGGTGGAATCCCGACGCGATCCGACGGGCGGGTTTGCAGTTGAACAGGGTCATCGCGGCACCTCCCTACCGGCGGTCCGCCCTGGCCTGGGCGAATAAGGAGGCCATGTCCGGGTCGAAGAAACGGCCAGTGGCCCGATCCAGGAAACACATCTCCTTGGTGGAGGTATCCCAGAGGACCGGGCAGGATCCGTTCTCGCGGCAGCAGTTCAGAACGGTCGATATCCACTTGAGGTTGCTGGCGTGGTCCTTCCCGTCCACGGCCTCGGTCAGCAGACCATACTCTCCGATGATCACGGGGATGCCGGCATCGACAAAACGGCGGCGCTGAGTGGCGAAATCCGCCTCCACCGCCTTGATGTCCGCCTCACTGCCCCACTCCTGCCTGGGTTTGCACCAGGTGGTGTCGTGTGTGGCCAGGGCGAAATCGGCCGGTGAGTAATAGTGGATGGATACGATCAGCCGGTCCGCTGCGCTGTCCTTGGGCAGGTGGTAACGGGAATCACAGGTCATGGCCGTGTCGGTGTTGTAACCGGGAATCAGCAGGAAACGGTCGGCGTTGTGCGATCCGCTGGCCCTGACCGTGTCGACGAAGATCTGGTTGAGCCTTTCCAGGAGGACATAGGCCTGATCCCGGTCCATGTCATCGAAACCGATCTCGTTGCCGCCCTCCAGGATGAGGTCCTGCCCGTAATCCTTGAACGTGTCGGCGATCTCACGCCAGAGACCGGCGAATCGCCTGCAGACCCCATCCGGGTCCTTGTCCGCCTTGCGGATCCAAGGGAGGTCGCCCTCACCACCATCGTGATGGACGTTGACGATCACCTTGAGCCCGGCATCCAGGCTCCAGTCGACGGCCCGGCGGACCGCGTTCATCCAGATGGAGTCCACGTGTCCCTCCTCGTCAATCCATTCCACCCAAGTGACCGGGATGCGGATGGTGTCGAACCCGGCCTGCTTGACCAGACGGGCGCACCCAGGGGTGAAGGGCTGATTGAACCAGAGTTTCTCCTGATCCTCCGGGGTCCAGGTCCGACCCTCCTTTATGGCCCTTTCATGCTCCCCTTGGAGCGGGAAAGCATCGAAGGTGTTGCCCAGGTTCCATCCCAGGCCCAACTGTCTGACGAATTCAAGAGCGGTCGTCATAAACCGTCCACTTCTTTCTGCCGATAAGGCTGTATTGATAAGGGATGCACCGCCTGACAGACAGGGCCGCCGAACGGAGGGAAGCCGACGGACACATGCATCCACTGGAGTTTTCATTTATGCGATCCGGGGAGGACCACACCGGGCACAGGGAAGTGCCGGCCGCGTGATACCAGAATCCGCCTCACACGTGGAGGGGGTCGGTACCTGGTCTGACCAGGACCGGCAGGGTGTGGTAGTCGTAGGTCTCCTGGTACCAGCGTCCGGGCTCATAGGTCTTTCCTGTCAGCATGTTGGCCCAGGGTCGGCCCGTGCCCTCATCAGGAACGTAGAAGCGTGCGGTCCCGTCCTCATTGAAGATTGGGGCCACCAGGATGTCGTCCCCCAACATGTACTGGGTGTCGATGTCCTCGCAGGTCGGGTCGCTGGGGAACTCCAGGACCATGGCCCTCATCATGGGCAGGCCCGTCTCATGGGTCTCATGCGACATCTTTATCAGATAGGGCACAAGACGCTGCTTGAGCTTGGCGAACTCACGGGTGACCTCGACGGCCTCATCCCCGTATAGCCAGGGAACCTTGTAGGCAGTGGACCCGTGGTAGCGGGAGTGCGAGGAAAGGAGGCCGAACTGGGTCCAGCGCTTGTAGATGTCGGGGGTGGGCTGGTCCTCGAAGCCGGCGATGTCGTGACTCCAGTAGCCGAATCCGCTCATACCGAAGGAGAGACCGGCCCTCAGGCTTTCGGCCATGGAGGGGTAGTTGGAGGTGCAGTCCCCGCCCCAGTGGACCGGGTAGCACTGTCCGCCCACCGTCGCCGAACGGGCGAAGAGGATGGCCTGGTCGGCCCCTTTCACCTCGACCAGGAGGTCATAGACGGCCTTGTTGTATAGGAGGGTGTAATAGTTGTGCATCTTGACCGGGTCGGAACCGTCGTAATAGACGACGCCCTCGGTGGGGATGCGTTCGCCGAAGTCGGTCTTGAAGCAGTCCACGCCCTGGTCCAGCAGGTGCCTGAGCTTACTCTGGTACCAGGCCGTCGCCTCGGGGTTGGTGAAGTCGACGATGGCCATGCCTGCCTGCCACTTGTCCCACTGCCAGACCTGGCCGTCGGTACGCTTGATGAAGTACCCCTTCTCGGCCCCTTCCTTGAAGAGCTTGGACTTCTGGGCGATATAGGGGTTGATCCAGGCACAGACCTTGAGACCCTTCTGGTGGAGGCGGGCCAGCATCCCTTCGGGGTCCGGGAAGGCGGAGTGTTTCCACTCGAAGTTGCACCATTCCAGGTCGTCCATCCAACGGCAGTCGAAGTGGAAGACCGACAGGGGGATGTCCCGCTCCGCCATACCGTCGACGAACTCGTTGACGGTCTTCTCGTCATAGTCGGTGGTGAAGGAGGTCGACAGCCACAAGCCGAAGCTCCAGTCGGGGACCAGAGGGGGCTTACCGGTCAGATCGGTATAGGTGTTCAGCACCCCTTTGAGGTCCTGGCCGCCGATCACCGAGTATGTCAGCTCCTGGCCGGGGACGGAGAACTGGACCTTGGAGACCTCGTCGGAACCGATCTCGAACTCCACCTTGTCAGTGGAATCCACGAAGACTCCATACCCCCGGTTGCTCATATAGAAGGGGACGTTCTTGTAGGCCTGGGCCGTGCCTGTACCACCATCCTGATTCCAGATGGTGACCGTCTGCCCGTTCTTGACGAAGTTGGTGAAACGCTCGCCCAGGCCGTAGATCTTCTCTCCCACGCCCAGGTTGAGGGACTCGACCACGTGTGGCATGCCATCGTCATCGGTTACCAAGGCCTTGCCCCTCCACGCCGACTTGGTCAGCGGACGGCCCTCATACTCGTACTCGAAGTCGATGGCGTCACCCTTGGCGATCTTCAGGGCCAGCCTGCCACTGGTGAAGGTCCATCCCTTCTCATCCTCCTCAATCTTCACCGGGGGATCAGTTCGGTTCAGTGTGAATTGGGGGTCATGGCTGTGATCCTGCCTATAGTTGATGATCCGGGTGGTGATGATGTCCGGACGAGGAGAGGTGACTTCGATGGTGAGCAGTCCTCCGTCCAGGGTCATGCCCGGGTTCCTGATCACCTGGAAGGGGGCGTAGAGGGTCAGTCTCTTCTCTTCGACGTCCGCGCTGTAGATGTTGGCCGCATATTTGACGTCAAAACCGTCGCGCACAAGCCATTCTCCGTTGAGGAACTTCATGTTTTCCTATCTTTCCTTGTTATTGTCGATCACTACGTCCTCGGCCGGTGACAGAAATCCTGCAGGGCCGAATCTCACTCCACATCAATCCGGATGCCCAGAGGCAGGCCGGTGGCCGTGGTCCCAACGGAATCCTTGAGACCCTGAACCAACAGTCCCCGGTCCGTCAGCTCGTAGCTGACCGGTCCTGCACCCAACTGACTGACCTGGCGGACGATACCCTGAAAGACCGACCCCTCCTTGCCTCGTGGAGCAAAGGCCTTGATCAGGGCCCGTCCGTCTGTGGACGGCTTGAGCTGGTAGGCGTAGATAGCGCCTGACGCCGAGGTGAACCGGAAATCCTCAGGGGTGAAGACGGCCTCGGTCTGGTCCGCGAAGGACCCCGCTGCCGGGTGGGTGGGCCCCTCCTGAGCGGCCCACCAGGGGCGGGACCCGTAAATCCCCTCCCCGTTCACATCCATCCAACGACCGATGGATTCCAACATCTCCTCCTCCTCGGGGTCAATGGACCCGTCGGCGCAAGGACCCACGTTGAGCATGAGGTTGCCGTTCTTGCTGACCGCGTCGAGGAGGGCAGCCAGGATTTCAGCCACCGACTTGTGCTCCAGGGTGGTTGTGTGGCACCAGGAGTTGCGGGCAATGGCAGTGTCAGTCTGCCAGACGAAGGGAGTGGGATTGGCGAAGCCGCCGCGCTCCACGTCCACGATGCCCGAACCCCAGGCCATGCCATCCATCTTGTAACAGATGGCGGTCGGAATCCCCCACTCGACGGACCGATCGTAGTAGTAAGCAGCCAGGCGCTGCAAATAGGGCTTGAAGGCCTCGTGCTGAACCCACCAGTCGAAGTAGAGGAGTTCGGGCCGATAGGCGTCGATCACCTCGCAAACCCGCAGGAGCCAGTCATCCAGGTACTCCTTGGTGGGATAGGGCTTGCTGAAGAGGTCCTGGTTGTCGGGCTCGGGCATGGCAGGCCAGTAGAAGTCGCCCCTCTTCATGGGCTGATGCACATCGCTGTCGAACTCCTGCCCGTGACCCATGAACCACCAGTGCTCAGCCCGGTGGTCGGACAGGGCGAAGTGAAGGCCCTCATCCAGAGTGGCCCGCCGCAGCTCACCGATCAGGTCGCGGTGGGGCCCCTTGTCGAAGGCATTCCATTCCGACAGGTCACTGCGGTACATCTGGAATCCGTCGTGGTGCTCGGCCACAGGCATGTAGTAGCGGGCGCCGGCCCGACGGAAGAGGTCCAGCCACTGGTCGGGGTCGAAACGCTCCGCCTTGAACATGGGGATGAAGTCCTTGTAGCCGAACTCCTTCTGGGGTCCGTAGGTCTTCACGTGGTGGTCGAACTCCGGGTACCCCTTGATGTACATGTTGCGCGAGTACCACTCGTTACGGTAAGCGGGCACGCTGTACAGGCCCCAGTGGGTGAAGATGCCAAACTTGGCATCGGCGAACCAGGTGGGGAGCTCCATGGCGCACAGGGAGGCCCAATCGGCCTTGAAGGCACCCCGGCTGATCTCGGCATCCACCCGCGAAAGGTCATCGGCCCCGACCACGTCTTCACGCAGGGGACGAGGCTCCTGTTCACTTTTCGTCATCGAATGTGGTCCTTTCCCAGTCGAAGCCGACGGCTTGAAGCCAGGTCCGGGCCACCAGCATATGCCCCTCGATCCCGGGGTGGCAACGGTCCATGCTGAGTATGTAGCTGCTCTGTTTCTCGAGGAAGTGGTCCATGGCAGCCTGGACGTCCACGTAGATGGCCTTATGTCGGTCCGCCACCTTCCTGGCTACTTCGGCATAACGGTCGACCATGGCCCTCATCGGATCATCCTTGTTTGGCTCCATCATGAAAGGACTCATGACAATCAGACCCCTGACCCGGGGCTCGGTTCTGCCCAACAGATCTTCGTAAGTGTGTTCGAATTCATCCAGGGAGACCAGGTCCGCCTGGCGGAAGGGACCGTCGAAGTGACGCCAGACGTCGTTGATCCCTATCATGACCGAGACGTAGTCGGGCTTCATGTCGAGCACATCCCTGTCCCACCGGGCTGCCATCAACTTGATGTCGTCCCCGCTGACTCCCTCGTTCATGATCATGAGCTCCCGGTCAGGGTAGACGGCGGTAAGAAGGGCGTGAACCAGGTTGACATAGCCATCACCGAAGGAGCCCCAGCCGGCGGGAATGGCCTTGTAATCACGGTTGACGTCAGTGACCGAGTCTCCGCAGAAGACAATTCTTGAATTCTTTTCAAATGGGAGCATGCAGCTCTCGCACCTCGTTTTCCTTCTCTGTTTTCCATCATTCGCGGCACGGCCCCTGATTGGAACAAAGGCCACATTCATAACCGGTAACCGGTAACCGGAAACACATCCACCGTGTCACCGACATGGCAAGGGGAGCGCGACGGAGGGTGGTTGACCACCCGCCCGGCTAACGCTCCCCCACCGGTACATGCCTGACGATGGGCAGGGTCACCAGAGCTCCCCCGCCTTACCGTCCGGTGCGGAATCAGTTGCCTTCCGCCTTCTCGCGGTTGGCGAACTGCTTCTTGATGTTGACACGGGCCGTGTTCTGATCCTTGGCGTTCTTCATGTCCACATCCAGGACCTGCTTGAAGCCCAGTCCGTCGACCTTGGAACGCATCTCGTCCATCAGGCTGTTGAACTCGTTGTCGTCCTTGGCAAAGACTGCCTTCCAGGAGGTGTTGACGATTTCGGTCTTCACCTGACCACGAAGGGTGGAGATCTGGGAGGACTCATCGGGCTGGATGAAGCTGGAGCCAGGGGCGATCATGAGCTTGTTCGCCTTCTCCAGGTACTGCATGGAGGTCTTGGCCCCATCCATGTGCTCGGACCAATCCTTGTCCAGGGCGGAGTTGCTGAACTGGTCGATGGTGGACTGCCACATGCTGGAGTCATAGGGCTCCTTGGTGTCGGGATCGATATCAGTGGCCAGCTCGGTGGTGAAGTTCAGGGCCGATACACCGTCGGAGTAAGAACCGCCACCGAACTGGGCGGGGACCTTGGAGGACTTGTTGCTCTGGAGCTTCTTGCCGAAGTCGGTCAGCTCGGGCTTGCCGTCCTTGATGTCGAAGTTCATGCCCTTGACACTGCCGGCCATGGCATAGACGCCTTCCTTGGAGTAGAGCCAGTCGATGAAGTTGACCAGGCGTTGCTTGTTCTTGGCCTTGGATCCGACGGCGATGATGGCTGCCCCGCCATTAGGGGTGGCTCCGTAGGAGAAGATCTTCATGTCACCCATGGGGGCCAGCATGTAGCCCTTGCCCTGGGCCTTGTTTTCCGTGGTGTTGTAAGCAGCGGGCCCCAGATAGCTCCAGAAGGAGAAGAGAATCTTGCCCTGCTGGTACTTGGCCGACATGGTGTCGTAGTTCTGGGTAGAAGACTCAGGGTCGACCAGACCCATCTGGTTGGCCTTGTTGAAGAACTGGAGGGCCTTCTCGTACATCCCGCCCTTCTGGGTGACCGACTGGTAGTCGGAGCCGTCGGCCTTGGCCAGGACAAAGCCCATCTCGTCATAACCGAAGTAGGTTGTAGGCTGCTTGGCGTTGTTCATCATGTTGCCGTCCCAATCCTTGAAGAGGGAGAAGGCGTAGACGTTCTTGTCACCGGTCTCGGCCCGGGCCTTGTCCTGCATCTGCTTGAGCACCTGCAGGAAGTCATCCAGGTTGTTGAACTTGGGGTAGCCGAGCTCACGGTAGTAGTCCCAGCGGATGTAGGGGCCGAAAACGGGCTCGTTACCCTCGGAGGGGTCGGTCGGGCTCTTGGTGGAGACGCTCTGCGGCACCCCCCAGACCCCGCTGCTCTGACCCGACAGTTTGTTGAGGGAGTCGGTGGCGGTCTTGTACTTCTTGATGTTCTTGGCATTCTTCAGGTACGGCGTCATGTCCTCGATCAGGTGAGCCTTGATCAACTTGGTCAGTCTGCCATTGCCGGCTCCGGTGATGACCAGATCGCCCAGGTTCCCGGCTGCTGAACGGGTGTCGAAGAGGGTGCTGCCACCACCGGCCACATTGGGCGAGATCATGTTCAATTTAATGTTGAACTTGTCCTTGACCATCTTGGCGAACCAGCCCTTTTGGACGCCCTGGTAGTTGGCGAGGTCGTCGTAGACGTCCACCTTCATCAGGGAGCCGTCGTCCTTCTCATTGGCGGAGTTGCCTCCGCCGCCGCCACAGCCGGCCAGGGCCAGCGAGGCTGACAGCACCGCTGCCGTCACCACTGCGAGTTTGCTTTTCTTCATGGTTTCCTTGTTACCTTTCTCTGCCATAGTCTGGTTTTCAGACTCCCTTGGTCGGCTCGGGCCGGTCGTACGACACAGGCCGACCAAGGTGGTCAAGTCTTCATGTGAGGTCCGAATCCCCCGGGAATCCCGATGGGGGCCGGACGCTCATCTTCCTGTTCACTTCTTGTCTTCGAACTGCTTCTTGATGTCCACCCGGGCCGTGTTCTGATCCTTGGCGTCCTTCATGTCCACATCGAGAACCTGCTTGTAGCCCATCCCGTCAACCTTGGAGCGCATCTCATCGAGGAGGGCATTGAACTCGTTGTCATCCTTGGCGAAGGAGGCCTTCCAGGAGGCGTTGACGATCTCGGTCTTCACCTGGCCGCGGAGGGTCTTGATCTGGGAGGACTCATCAGGAGTCACGTAGCTGGAACCGGGGGCCACCATGATCTTGTCGTTCTTCTTCAGATATTCCATGGTGGTCTTGGCCCCGCCCATGTGGGCGGACCAGTCGGTGCTCAGCGGGTCCGTGTTCTTGGCCAGCTGCGAGGGCCACATGCTGGCGTTGTAGGGATAGCCTGTGGAGGGATCCTTGTCCTGGACGATCACAGTCGGGTAGTTCAAGGCCGAGACCCCGTCCTTGTATGTGCCGCCGCCCCAATCGGCCGGTACGTTGGCACCGTTGCCGAAGAGGACCTTCTCGCCGAAATCGGTCAGCTCGGGCTTGCCGTCCTTGACCGTCCAGTTCAGGTTCTTGGGACCAGCGGACCCGCCGGTCTGGGCACCGGAGGCGTAGACCCCCTCAGGCGAGTAGAGCCAGTCGATGAAGTTGACCAGGCGTTGCTTGTTCTTGGCCTTGGAACCCAGAGCGATGAAGGTGCTGCCCCCGTCAGGCGTGGCGCCGTAGGAGAAGATCTTCATATCCTCCAGGGGAGCGATCATGAAGCCCTTGCCCTGGGCCTTGTTATCCGTGGTGTTGTAGGCTGCCTGCCCCAGCCAGGGCCAGAAGGAGAAGAGAATCTTGCCCTGCTGGTACTTGGCATACATGGTGTCGTAGTTCTGGGTGGTCGACTCGGGGTCGACCAGGCCGGCCTGCGATGCCTTGTTGAAGAACTGGAGGGCCTTCTCATACATTCCGCCCTTTTGGGTGACCGACTGGTAGTCGGAGCCGTCGGCCTTGGCCAGGACGAAGCCCATCTCGTCATAACCGTAGTAGCAGGTGGGCTGCTTGGCGTTGTTCATCATGTTGCCATCCCAGTCCTTGAAGAGGGACATGGCGTAGATGTTCTTGTCGCCGGTATCTGCCCGGGCCTTGTCCTGCATCTGCTTGAGGACATTGACCAGGTCATCCATATCGGCGATCCTGGGATAGCCTACCTCCTTGTAGATGTCCCACCGCACGTAGGGGCCGAAGGTGGGCTCCAGCCCCTCGGAGGGCTCCGTGGGCGGCAGGGAAGTGACCGACCCAGGCACTCCCCAGACCCCGCTGGTCTGCCCGGCCACCTTGTTGAAGGCGTCGGTGGCGGACTTGTACTTCTTGATGTTCTTGGCATTCTTCATGTACGGCGTCATGTCGTCAATTAAATGGGCCTTGACCAACTTGGCCGCCTGCCCGGAGCCTGAGCCGGTAATGACGATGTCGCCCAGGTTCCCAGCTGCCGAACGGGTATCGAAGAGGGTATTGCCCCCGCCCGCAACATTGGGGGCCACTATGTTCAGCTTGAGGTTGAACTTGTCCTTGACCATCTTGGCGAACCAGCCCTTCTGGATTCCCTGATAGTTGGCCAGGCCATCGAAGACGTCCACCTGCATGAGCGACCCGTCGTCCTTTTCGTTGGCGGAGTTACCGCCACCACCACAGCCCGCCAAGGCCATGGACACGGTTATGACAGCGGCAGCCACCGCCGTCAGCTTCTTGGCTTGCATGTTTCCCCTTTCCAGACACCGTCCGGTTCCTGGGCCCGTCCTGTCACCTTCGGCAGGTCGGCGGACCGCAGGTCATCGGGAGGGTTCTGACTTCCGCTTACATCCTTGTGGCTTATACGACTGTCTCAACGGCCTGCAGGGCCCTTCTCGGTCCATACGCCCGGCCTTCAGCCCCTGCCCACCGCCGACGACTCCGTGAGCGGTGATGGTCAACCCAGTGATTGATCTCCTTCGGACCGGCGGGGCCACTGCCGGTCTTGCACCTGTCATCGATTTGTCCTCCTTGATGAATCGACATGGACGCTTCCTGGCCGCCGCGTGGAACCAGGCCCACACGGCGGCGAGATTGTACCCCCTCTCGATCAGCCCTTGACGGCGCCGAGCATCATGCCCTTGACGAAGTAGCGCTGGAAGAGCGGGTAGATGAAGAGGATGGGCAGGACCACGATGACCGAGACGGTCATCCTGATCGACGACGGGGTCTGCTGGGTGGCCAGGGCCGCCATGTTCAGGGCCCCACCAGCGCTGGCCTTGACTGCACTGGCCAGGGAGCTTGCCTGGTTGATGTACTGATAGAGCAGGTACTGCAGGGAGTAGAGCTTGGAGTCAGTCATGTAGATCAAGGTGTCCTGGAAGGAGTTCCACTGCCCCACGGCCGAGAAGATGGCCACCGTGGCCAGAATCGGCGTGCACATGGGCAGGACGATCTTGAAGAAGACCGTCAGTGTGCCGGCGCCGTCCACTTCGGCCGCCTCCTGGAGGGAGGAGGGAATGGACTCGATGTAGGTCTTCACCAGGATGATGTTGAAGGGCTGCACGATGGCCGGCAGGATGTACACCCAGAAGTTGTTGGTCAGGCCCAGGTTCTTCATCGTGATGAACATGGGGATCAGCCCGGCGTTGAAGTACATGGTCACGATGATGAAGCGGTACCAGAACTTGCGGTGCCACATGCCCTGCTGGGTGAAGAGGAAGCCCAGGAAGGCACTGGCCAGTACGGTCAGGGTGGCGCCGATCACGGTACGTCCCAGGGAGACCATGGCCGCCGTGCCCAGACCCTCCAGCTTGAAGACCTCCACATAGTTGCTCCAGTGGACTCCCTTGGGCAGGACGGTGATCTTGCCGGCGGCACTCAGGGTGTTGTCGGAGATGCTGTTGATGATCAGATAGTAGAACGGGTAGACGCAGATGAAGGCGAAGAGGATGAAGAAGGCGATGTTGAAGACATTGAACACCTTCTCGCCCTTGGTCCGCTGCAGGAGGGGAGAAACGCCCTTCGATTCGATTGCCATGCTGTCGCTCATGATTGCTTTCCCCTCACGCTCAGATAATTGACTCGCCACGGGTCCGCTTGGAGGCCCAATTGACCAGGAACAGGAGGACCACGCTGACCAAGGATTTCAGCATGGATATGGCCGTTGCCAGAGAGAGGCTGTTCTGACCCATGCCCACGTTGTAGACGTAGAGGTCAAGCACCTGAATGTGCTTGAGGTTGAAGGCGTTCTGGAAGACGAAGTACTGATCCATCCCGTTGTTGAGGAAGTTGGAGACGCTCAGCATCAGCATGACCAGGTAGGTGGGCATGAGTTGCGGAACCGTGACGTGGATGATCTGCTGGAAGCGGTTAGCACCATCCACCTGGGCGGCTTCGTAGAGTTCGGGGTCGATGCCGGATATGCCAGCCAGGTAGAGGATGGACCCCCAGCCCAGACCCTTCCACAGGCTCCACAGGAGCATCTTGAAGTAGGTCCCGCTGTCGGAATCCAGGAAGTGGATGGGCTGTGAAATCAGGTGGATGTTCTGCAGGAGCTGGTTGACCATGCCGGTGGAGGAGAACATGGCGAATGCCACGGCGTAGACCAGGACCCAGCTGATGAAGTTGGGCAGGGTGGTCAGTGTCTGGATGACGTTCTTGAAGTGTTTATTGCGAATCTCATTGAGGCCGATGGCGAAGAACAGCGGGAAGAACGAGGTCAGAATGCCCAGGCCGCTCATCACGAAAGTATTGACCAGGACCTGACCGACCGTATGCAGCTGGGCAGGGTTCTGGACAATCATCTTGAACCACTGGAAGCCGACGAACTGGCTCTCCGACAGTGGGATTGGGGGCTGGTAGTCATAGAAGGCATATACCCAGCCGAGCAGGGGATAGTAACTGAATAGGATGACCAGTATCAGAAAGGGGATGGTCAAGAGGAAGAGGTTGATGCTATGTTTCTTCCTACCGCTTATGCCCCCTTGGCGTTTAGTCTTACCCCGCCGGGTGACCTTCAACGGAATGTCGCCAGTTGACATCCTGCCCTCCTGTCTTTTCCCATAAGCCCGCTCCCTTGCGTTGCCAGCCATGCGCCGTATGTATCCGCTACATCTCGGCGCCGCGTAGATCGTAGTCGGCTTATTTATATGTTTGTAAATAGATTAGTACACCGATTTTACTAAGCTGTCAAGCCGCATTCCCCCGCCAGGCATGTCACCACGCGAGGCAGGACCAGACCGTCGGCACTCCAATCCGACAGATTGGCCAGACTGGGTCAGGACCGGGCACTTTCCCGACAAGCCCGTCCGGCAAACGGTCCTGCAGCCGACGGGGCAGAGGACAGCACGACACGGGGGTTGCCGGACCCACTCTTCTGTCCGCGTCACCGCACCTGCCGGGAGGACCGGCAGGTAGAGTCGAAGAGGAAAGGCGGATCATGCACTTCAACCTCGAAAGCCCCTTCTGGCAGTTCGTGAACACCCTGCTCAGATTCACAGCCTTGAACCTGCTCTTCGTCGTCACCTGCATACCCCTGGTCACGATAGGCCCCGCCCGCAGCGCCCTCTACGGTACGGTCTTCGCCTATGACGACCATGAGGACATCCCCCTCTGCAGGCAGTACCTGCAACGTTTCATCCGGGAGTTCAAACAATCCATCGTCGCTTTCATCATCCACGTGGCGCTGGGGGCCATCATCATTTACTCACTGGCCTTTTGGTTGAACATGAAGGGGGCGGCGACCTACCCGGCCCTCATCATCCTGATTATCGGGACCGTCCTACTGGTTCTCTCATACGAGTTCTTCTACCCCTTGCAATCCCGCTATACCAATACGGTCTGGGGTTTCTTCAAGCTTTCCGTGGGGGTTCCCATGGGGATTCCCCTCTACGCCATCTGCCTTCTGGCCATCGACGTGGCCTTCGCCTTCCTCATCTACTCCGTGCCCTTCCTGCGGGTCCTGGTCATCATCTTCGGCTTCTCCTGGCTGGCATACGCCAAGTCACTGATCTATCTGCGGGCCTTCGATCGTTTCGAACGCGGAACCAAGGGAGACACCAAGACCACCTACAAGAACGGTTCCCTGTGAGGTCGTATGGAAGTAGGCGTATGGCTGGTACCCCCTTTCACACGAAATAGGCATAGGGCAAGACCCGAGATGTACAACGGTTGTGTCTTCCTCGCAAGGGTCTGATGAAGACCGACCTGCTGTGGACGAGGCTTGCTACAGTTTGGAACGGTTCGTGTTTCGACGTAACAGGACGGTCTTTGGCAAATGGGATTCATACACTGGCTCATCAACCTACTCAAGGATCCGCGCAGCGCCATCGCGGGGTGGATTGCCATGGGACTGGTGCCCACATATGCATTCATCTTCCTGATCATCTTCATCGAGACGGGCGTGGTCTTCATGCCCTTTCTGCCCGGTGACTCCCTCCTATTCGCTGCCGGCGTCTTCGCACACGACCCCACCAGCGGGATGACATTGGACATCCTCCTGCCGGTCGTCTGGCTGGCCCCAATCCTCGGCGACCAGAGCAACTACTTCATAGGGCACTTTTTCGGACGGGCCATCATCAGGTCAGGCAGGGTGAAGGCCCTGACCCCGGAACGGCTGGCCAAAACAGAGGGAATGATAGACAAGTGGGGGCCCTTGGCCGTATTCCTGGGACGTTTCTTCCCCTTCATCAGAACCTTCATGCCCTTCATCTCGGGAATCTCGGGGATGAAGTGGAGCCGGTTCACCCCCTTCAGTGTTCTGGGGGGCCTGGTCTGGTCCACCCTCTTCACCCTCCTGGGTTACTTCTTCGGCGGCATCCCGGCCGTCCAGGAGCATTTCGAACTGGTCATCATCCTCATCCTGCTCATATCCGTCATGCCGACCATCATCGGGCTGATCAAGGCCAGGGCAGGCAAGGGCAAAAAGGCCGAATCGAAGCAGGCGACCGGTGACCGGGACGAGCTCCAGGAAATCAAGCAGGACGGGAACCTCAGCGACTGAACATGACAACCATCCGGCAGCCGCGGAAACCGCGCCATTGGTTTGTAACACGGAGCCATGGCACAGACCGTCCGGATTGCGTTTGTGCCCACCGTGCGATACAGTACAGTCTGTTGTTCGGCTACGGTCGGGCAACGAATGGGGCTGTAGCTCAGTTGGTAGAGCGCTTCGTTCGCATCGAAGAGGTCGGGGTTTCGACTACCCTCAGCTCCACTTTTCGCTAGTGATTCCGGGCATGCATGCCTGGCCCGTCAGCTGGTTCAGCCTCCGCTATTTATTCTAATGATTGAACTATAATATCTGTATGAGATTCTGCCACGGTTGGCGGGCTCACTGAGACGGCACAGTACGGTTGTGCCGTGCAGCTGCATACTCAGCGCAGCACACAGGAAACATCTGGCAGGCCCTGCCCTGCAGGCAGAGCCTGCCCAGTTACGGAACGGGGGATTGAATTGACAATGAAGCGATTCAGATTATTTATCACGAAGACAGGCAAGACGAGAACGAACGGTTGGGGTCCGGCCCTGACCGCGGCCACGACAGCCCTGACCGCCATGGGGCTGGTCCTGGCACCTGCGGCGAGCGCAGACACCCAAATCCGATCTGGAACCGACCCAGAGACTGCCGCTGCCTCGACTACCATCCTGCCGAAGACCGGGCAGACACCCTCTCTCCAGTTCGCCAAGGAGATGGGCAGGGGATGGAACCTGGGCAATTCCTTCGATGCGGTGGACACCAACTGGTCCTCCCCCGATCAGGGCGAACAGGCCTGGGGGAATCCCAAGGTGACCCCCGACCTGCTCAAGGCCGTCAAGGACAAGGGCTACACCAGCATCCGGATTCCAATGACCGTCTACCGGCGATACCAGGATCTGGGCTCGACCAACAAGGACGGCTACCGTTACCTGATCAATCAGGATTGGCTCAATCGGTATCGCCAGGTGGTCGACCAGGCGACCGGACTGGGGATGCACGTTCTGGTCAACATCCATCATGACTCCTGGATCTGGCTGAAGCAGTGGAATGGTCAGGTCGGGGCCAAGGAGGAGGTCATGTTCTCGGATTTCTGGAAACGGCTGGCCAGAACCTTCGCCGACGAGTCGGACAAGGTGGCCTTCGAAACCATCAACGAACCCCAGTTCAACACCTGGGACTACCCGTCCGCCCAGGAGAAGTTGGACAGATTGAACACGGAAGCACGCTCCATCATCCGCTCCGTGCCCGGCAACGAGCACCGCATGATCGTCATGCCCACCCCTTCCACCACCCCTTCTGACGAGTACACCAGGCATCTGGCCTCCCTGATCAAGGGCTTCAACGACCCGTACCTCGCTGCCACGGTTCACTACTACAGTGAGTGGCTCTACAGCGCCAACCTTGGGATCACCGGCTTCGACGAGAGGATCGGCACCGACAACCAGGGCCGCCCGACCACGGCCAGAACCTCGGCCGCCGCCACCTTCAAGACCATCCAGGACAACCTGACCAGTCAAGGCATCGGGACAGTGATTGGCGAATACGGCCTCCTGGGCTATGACACAGGCAGCGACGTGCTCCAGGAGGGCGAGGAACTCAAGTACTACGACTACATGAACCAGATGGCCCGCCAGGGCGGAATTGGGCTCATGCTCTGGGACAACGGCTCCATGATTTCACGTCAGGCCCCATATGGGTGGAAGAGCGCTCGGATCGGCTCCGAACTCCAGGCGGCCATGAGTGCCACTTCCTCCTATGCCACAGGCCCCGACACTATTTATCTTGCTTCCAAGACTCAATCTGGACTGACCATTCCCCTGGCCCTGAACGGGAACTCCTTCAACTCGATCAAGGGTCTCAAGGCCGGTTCCGACTACACCTACGACGCCTCCTCCCAGACGGTGACCCTGACCGCCTCCTACCTGAACCGGATTCTGTCTGCCCCTAAGGCACCGGCCTACGGTCAGCTGGCCGATCTGACCCTCACATTCACCGCCGGCGCCGACTGGCATGAGTATCTGGTTCGTGCCGGGCAGGCCACCTCCTCGCCCGCCGTTGGCCAGCGCAGCGGAATCACAATCCCCATGAACTATGAGGGAAACGCCGTCCGCAGGGTCTCCGCCAAGGAATACGGGCGAGCCATCGGCCCCAACTCCTCCTGGTGGTCCTATCTGCAGGCCGGTTCCGCCTTCTCCAGTGACAGGAGGGCCGACACCTTCACCCTGAACGGAAACTTCTTCTCCGACCCCAGCGTGGCTGATGGAACAGTAGAAGTGACCATCGAGTTCTTCAACGGGTCCTCGATCGTGGTCCCAATGACCATTTCATCTGGATCCGTGCAGGCAGGGGCATCGCGCCCGGCCGACCAGTAAGCACAAGGGCGGTATGTGGCAGCGTCCGGCCCCGGACCGATACAAAGTCGGTTCGGGGCCGGACGTTTCTGCTTGTGCCTGTATTAGCCCCGGGGATGGGCAAGGAGGCCGGAACGGGCCACCTGCCCCAACCAAGCCAAGGAGGGCTTGGGGTGACGCTCGAAAGTCTCGCGGTCCACGGAGACTAGACCGAAGGTGGGTTTGTAGGACCCCCACTCGTAGTTGTCCAGGAGGGACCAGTGGAGGTAGCCCTCCACATGCACGCCTTCCTCCATGGCCTGGCGAAGGCCGACCAGGGCGTCGAAGGTGTAGTCGATCCTCCGTCTGTCATCGGCTGTGGCGATTCCATTCTCGGTGACCACGATGGGGGTGTGCTCGGCGGTCTGCCAGGTGTGGCGCACGGCCTCGCCCAGGGCGGCAGGGTAATACTCCCAGCCGGTCAGGGTCTTCTCCACATCCTCCGGGACCGGTCGGGGGCCATCGTGGCCGATGAAGGTGCGCAGGTAGGCCTGCACCCCTATGAAGTCGTCACCTCGTGCAGCCTGGGTGAAAAAGTCCTCACGAGGGTAGCGATACTCCTCCATGTCTTGCTCACAGCCCGGCAAGGCCTGGAAATCCTGGCAGGCAATGGTCCAACCGGACTTGATTCCCGGTCGGCGGGAAAGGACTGCACGAGCCTTCCTGTGGGCCTTGACCAAGGATTCGGAGATGACCGGGTCAGGGGTGGGCAGGGAGGCGGCAGCCATGTCGCTGCCCTCCCGCCCCCCTTGGGTCAGAGCCACCATATTTGGCTCGTTGATCGTGCAGACCCAGGTGACACCTTCCAGAATGGGGATGAGGTGCTCCACGTACCGGCCGAAGAGGTCTGCGGAGGCAGGATCGCGCCAGCCCCCTCGCCTGGCCAACCAGCGGGGCAGGGTCATGTGGTTCAGAGTGACCATGGGGGTCACTCCGGCCTGGAGGCAGGCGTCGATCATGGCTCGGTAGTGCAGGAGCTGGGCCTGGGAGAAGAACCCCTCCTCAGGCTCCACCCTGGCCCACTCCACTGAGAAGCGGTAGGTGTTCAACCCGCTGTCGGCCAGGAGGGATATGTCTTCCCTATAACGGTTGTAGCTGTCGTCGGCATCTCCCGAGGGCTCGCTGAGGTCGCTGTCCGGCCGGTGCTCACGCTCCCACCAGTCCGCGTTGACATTGTTGCCCTCTATCTGATGGGCAGCCGTGGCCGCTCCCCAGAGGAAGTCCTTTGGAAAGATGTATGTAGGCTTTGGCATGAGAATGTACCTTCCTTGTTGGATTTGGTGGGCGGCCCCTGCCGGAACCCACGTTGAACCGGTCTGTTTGCACCTTTCCGGCGGGGGTGCCAGCCCTCCCCTGGCCATGTTGCACGCACTTGCACTCGGAATGCAATGCAGCCAATCGGAAACTTCCAGCACTTTCAGACAGCTGGCTGCCCGGCTATCTTCCTTGCCGACACGGGCTGGCGGACAGTTGTAAGCATGGGCGTCGGCACTTACTGTACAGTCTGTCCGTCGACTGTGAGGAATATGTCGATATGGGCGGCATCGGCCAACTGGCTCTGGGTCACTTCCAACCCGCCCTTGCGGTAAGGCAGATCCAGAATCCGGCCCTCAAGCCTGCGTCCATCAGCCTCAACCCTCAAGCGGTCCGAACCTGTACCCTCTGAACCGGTGTCTCCTGGTCCAGCGACCGGCCCACCAGCCACATGGTAGCGAATGGTACGCAGCTGGCCGAATATGGTCATGGTCACCTCCAGTCCGTCATCTTCCTGGGACAGGACCGGGTCGAAGACAACCCGCCCATCGCGCAACTGGAGGCCGAAGAGGTGCTGGACCACCTGTCGGCAGTAGATGCCCGGACCGGAGGAATAAATCCTCCACCCTCCCCTCACGCCTACGGGGTCCTTGGACCCCTCTTTGAGTCTCGACCATTGGGAGGCTGCCGTGTACCTGTCGGGGAAGTCGGCGTCCGACGAGGCGAAGTAGCAGTTGCGTTGCCTGGGCTCGCTGGTGGTCAGGCGGCGGAATTGGCCCACCGGACTGATTCTTAGGAGCTCCTGGCCCAGGCGGGTCCTGCCCAGCAGGCCCAGGGCCTCCGTGTAACGCACATGGGCGTGCGTATACATCAGGCCGATCTCCCGGCCCACGTTGGCGGCCTGTTCGGCTCTCTTGAAGACCCTGGTCACCCCATCATGGAAGGAGGCCGGGCGGTCCATGAGCCTCACTCCGTCCGGATAATGGAGATTGCCTTCGATGATTCTCTCGTGGTCCACCTCCTGGTCGGGTGTGAGCAGACCGGCGATGATGGAGCGAGTCATGGGAATCAACCTGTACCGTATGCCGGTCCTGGTATCCGAGGGGTGTATGACCGGGAGGGGTTGGCCATCAACGAAGTTGACGTATCCGGCCAGGACCCCTTGGAAGATAAAGTTATCGGCGAAGTCAGCCTTGATTCTGCCAGCCTCACCCGCAAAGCGGGAGGCCAGGTCGGTGCGGCCGGCGGCCTCAAGGAGCGGTTGCAATCCGCAACAGGCCTGGTAGAGGAGGGCGATGGTCCATGTGGAGGCCATCTGGCTTTTCATGGACTCCTGGGCCGGCTGAAGGGTGTCGTCCCAGTCCCCCTCGCCATAACAGAAGAGGTCGGTGTCCGGGACCCTATGCGACTGGATATAGTCCAACGTCCGAGCCAGATGGTCGGCCACCGTAGGCAGGTCGGATGAGCGGCTACCGTGTGTGACCGGGCTTTTAGCTTCGACCTGTCCGACTGATGCGGAGGGGCGAAGAGCATCATCTCGCCAAAAAGCCACGCGCTCATCCAAGAGGTCCGGCCTACCGCCCGCCTCGATGTACTCAGCCAGCGCCAGCAGGGGCCAGACTGGGATGTCCCCATGGGAATCGTGCTGGTAGAGGTCCGCATACTGGTCGAACATGAACCACTGCGGCAGGGAACCATCGGGGTTCTGGTGGGCGAAGACCTTGAGAAGGATGGTCCGTGCCAGGTCGGTATGACCGAAGGTCAGGGCCAGTTCCAGGGGCCCCTGACAGACGTCACGTGTACCCCAGGCGGCGCCCCCGTACTGTTCCAGCCCATGGGGTGACAGAAAATGAACCAGGGCGTTCTGCACCAGCCAGGGCAGGAGGTCATTGAATTCGGCGAATCTTCCCTCCCCTGCCACATGCAGACCTTGCATAAAGGATGTCATAGCCAGGTAATGGGCATGAAGTAGCTCCCGCTCGGAGGCGGCGGAAGCCGCATCGGGTGAGCTCTCCTCGATTGCGCCGCCATCCATGGATCCGGCGATGGTGACGGACAGGGTATGGCCCCCGTTCGACAAGAAGGTGACCATGGCCGGATCGGTAGTGTGTACCCCTGCGTCTGGATCGAAGAGGGGGCCGTCATCTCCGACCCTTGCGTCGGGCGATGAGATGACGTATTTCAGCCCCGGACAACGTTCAGCTGCCAGGCTGCCCGATGCAGGGGTAAAGGAAACGGACCCTCCTATCCCCCGGGCGGGCTCGGCAGGAGCGAACTTTCGGAGCCAGGTGGACGGATCTTCCAGGCTGATAGTCAACAGGGCCCGGATCGGACCATCGGCCTCCAGATGAATATCGATGGCGGCCCTGTCCAGGTGGGCGATGGTGGACACCGTCAGGGTCCGATCACCCAGACGATAGACCCAGCGGGATCCACCCAGATCCATGATGTAGGCCGAGGGAAGGCCCAGGAGACGCCAGGGCCCGTCCACCTGGACCAGGATGCGGACCCCCCGCGAGCGCAGGAGGCCCAAACCGGTCTTTTGGACTGAAATCAGCTGGTTCATGTTGGTGTTGCCCAGGACCACCTGGGATGCGAAGACACCCCCGGCATAGCTGGTGGCTGCCATGGTGGGCTGTGACGGGTCGGTATCTGGGTTGCCGGACAGGAGAATCTGTCCGTGGGAGCGGGCCACCTCCAGTTCCTTGCGTGTGCTTACCACATGGCAGGCATCATTTCCGAAGTAAGAAAGCAGATGGCCTGTCTGGTCCGCCTCTGGCTGGCGGATGGGCCCTCCGCCCAGTTGGCCGAACTCATCCTCAGGCAGGGGGTCGCCATTCAACAGTGCGGAAGAGATCAGGAGTGAGGTTGCTGACTGAGCCTGAGAGGCAACGGGAGAGGCAGGCGAGGTGTCGTGGGAGCCGGTGGACGGACCGTCATCGGCCTCGGTCTTGCCCGCCCGACCCCGACTTTCCTCAGAGGCCTCTGCGCAGGAGACGCAGGCCTTGCCCAGGTCACCCCTGTAATCTGACAGTGCCATGTTCCACACCTGCCAGGTGAGGCCTTTCTGGGTCAGCGGAACCCTGGGGGAGAGCAGGCAGGCCATGGCGAACTCATATTGGTCTATGCCCCCCCGGTCCCAGTCGGCATCGGCGAGGGCCGCAGGCTGACCGCCCAGACGGGCACCTAGCCCGTAAAAGTCGTAACCGTCGGTCATGAATGCCCTGCATCCCTGTGAGATTCCCGTAACGTACAAGGGGAGTCGAGGGGCACAACCCATCGTCTGCCGGGCTGACAGGACGCTGCCTAAATTGGGGACGTCCTGCACATGATAGGCGATGTACTGGGAGATGTAGGACTCGGCACCGGCAGCCATGGCCGGCTCCACCAGGGCCAGATCCTGGGCGGAAACCAGGTCCCACAGATCGTCAGACAAGGCGGCATCATCCCATTCCCGCCTCTCGCTATCGGCAGTCGAGCCACCCTGGTCGATCGTGACCGATACCTCCCAGGTCCAGGACGCCCCCCTGCCAGACCCTCCGCTTTCGCCGCCAGATGGAAGAGCCCGGGAAAGTGCAGGAGATATGGCGCTTGGAACAAGTCGAACCCGCCAGCGGACGCCCAGGTCCCTCCCCTCCCAGACGGGGCTGTCGGCTACCGGATCGAAAGAGGCCTGGGAACCTGATCCGGTCAGTCGGATGGAGTCGATCCGCCCCTCCCGATGGCGGCGCAGCCAGAGACCAGCCAGGGGACAGTCATGGATGCCGGGCCTGAACTGGTTGATCTGGATGCCTCCTGCATCAATCAGTGTCAGGTCCCCGTTGAAGTTGAACGAAGCCGAGAAGTCCCCCCTCTCGACGGTCATGCCTTTGGGCTGTCGCATCCTGCCCCCGTCTCCCTCGCCGTCACCTGCATCCTGATCGGGAGACTTGCTGCGTGGAGTGTCTGTGTTCATCTTCTCCGCTTTCGTTGCTAATAGGCTTGTTCCTGCTGAAATTCACCGTTTGTCTTGCGCAGAAGCCCAGAAGTCGTCCAGGAGGGCCGCCGTCTCCTCAGGCCTGTCGATGTTGGGGCAGTGACCCGCATCCGTAATCACCTCATAGCGGGCACCCAGCAGGCGGGCCATCCGGGCCTGCCAGTCCTGGGGCCAGGAGAAATCGTCGTGCTCGCCATGGAAAACCATCATGGGCAGGCCGGTGGCAGCCAGCTGTTCGGTCCTGTCATGCAGGTCGGCCAGCTGGTCTATGGCTCCGATGAGCTGGTCTCGGCTGGTCCGCTCTGCCCGAAGGCGCTGGAACCTGTCCTGCGGATTCAGCTCCTCGTCCGGCAGGCTGGCCCTGTCCGGATTGTCCAGCCTCCACAGGTCCCCGCCAGGGTGGTCCAGGAGTCGCTGGCGCAGGTCCGCCTTCCGGCCCGGCCAACCGTGGGGGCCGGACGACATGAGGGTGAGGCTGGCAAAGAGGTCAGGGTCGGCCAGGAGGGCCGCCTGGGCAACCACCCCGCCGAAGCTGTGGCCCAGAAGGTGGACCCGTTTGGCCCCGGTGTGCTCGATAAGGATACGGGCCACGTCCACGGCATCACCGGCCGTGGACCGCCTGTCGTAGGCCATCCTCCCTTCAGGGGCCACCGAATCTGCCTGCCCCCTCTGCGAGTAGGACCAGACATCCCAACCATCCTCTCCCAGGATGGAGCTGATCTGGTAGAAGTCCTCCTTGGAACCGGTGAAACCGGGAATCATCATGACCACTCCCCGCTTTCCCCTTACCCCCTTGGGGGCATGGAGGGCGGTAAGGTCACCCACGGGGGCATGTATGACCATGGCCTCGATGTTCTCCGGCAGGGGTAGATCCCCAAAGGGCACACCCCTGTCCACGGCATGGTGGGATATCATTGTTTCTCCTGTAGATTTCCGCCTTCAGGCCTGCGTGCGCAGGCTGGGGATGGCGTCGAGCAGCTTGATCGTATAGTCGTTCTCAGGGTGCTGAAGGACCTGGGCCGTCTGTCCCCGCTCCACCACGGTGCCCTTGTTGAGGACCATGATCGAATCGGTGATCAGTCGGGCCGACAAGAGATCGTGGGTAATGTAGAGCATGCTCACATTCAACCGGACCCTCAAGTCGTCAAGGAGGGCCAGAATTCCGGCTCTCAGGGTCATGTCCAACATGGAGACCGGTTCATCGGCCACCAGGACGTGGGGATTGCTGGCCAGCGCCCGGGCTATGACCACCCTCTGACGCTGTCCTCCCGACAACTGGTGGGGGAGTTTGGCGGCATACTGTTCCACAGGGGTCAGACCTACCGTGTCCAGGAGTTCCAACATCCGCCTGCGGGCATCGTCCCCCCTCAGGTCCGTGTAATTGAGGATGGGCCTGGTCAGCGTGTACTCCACCGTGTGGAGGGGGTTGAGTGCCGAATAGGGATCCTGGAAGATCATCTGGATGTCGGAACGCAGTGACCTCAGATCCTTGCGCCGTTTCATCTGATCCACACGCCTGCCACCCAGGGTGATGTTGCCTGAGGTGGGCCTTTCCACACCGGTGAGCATTTTGGCTATCGTGGACTTGCCTGATCCGGATGCCCCCACCAGGGCCAAGGACTGGCCCGGGGAGAGGGTGAAGGTGACATTGTTGACGGCGGTCACTGAATCCTCACCCCGCTTGCGGGCGGGATAGATTTTGGAGACGCCGGTCACCGTGACCGTCATGTCTTCCTCATCGTCGGCCTGTGAGGGGGTTCCGCCAACCGAGCCGGAGGCGGCGGCCTCATCGCGCGGCTTCAAGCCGGGCACTGAAACGTGCTCGGCTCTGGGGTCGCCATAATGGCTGAGAAGCATCTTGGTGTAGTCGTCCTGGGGATCGGTCAGGATCCGCTCGCTGGGGGCATCCTCCACAATCCGCCCGTTGTGCATGACCAGGACCCTCTGGGTGGACTCGAGGACCACACCGAGGTCGTGGCTGATCAGAATGGCGGTGAAGCCCTCCTGTTTCTGCAGCTCTCGGATGGTCCCCATCACCTCATGTTGGACCAGGACGTCCAGAGCGGTGGTCGGCTCGTCGAAGACCATGAGCTTGGGCTCCAAGGCCAGTGCCAGGGATATGGAGACCCTCTGCCTCATGCCGCCCGACAGTTCGCCCGGGTAGGCGTTGAGAACGGAGTCCTGCAGACCTACCTTCTCTACCAGCTGCCTGGAATGGGCCTCGTAATCCTTCTTCTCCACGTTCCCGTGGGCCTTGTAGATGTCCACGAAGTGCTTGCGGACGGTCCGCACCGGGTTCAAGGCGTTCATGCCCGACTGGAGGACCATGGCGAATCCGCCGCACCGTTGCCTGCGAAGCTCCTCCTGGCTGAGGGTGGTAATGTCCTTGCCACCGAAGAGCACACGCCCCTTGCTGATCCGGGCCGGCGGCTTGGAAAGTCGTGTGACGGCAAATCCCAGGGTGGACTTGCCCGACCCCGACTCCCCGACCAGGCCCACGAATTCACCCTGATCCAGCGAAAAACTCACATCCTCGACCGCCTTGACCGGTTCCTGGTCGGGGCTGTCATATTCGACGGACAGATTCTCGACACGTAGCAGTTCCATCATGCCTTCCCTTCACGCAGACGGGGGTTGCTCAGGCGGTCCACACCGAAGTTGATGAAGGTCATGGAGACCGCCAGGAGGGCGACCATGAGACCGGGCGCCAGCAGGAGTGCCCACTGACCGGTCAGGATAACATTGTTGTTCTGGGCCCAGTAGAGCATGGTGCCCCAGCTGACCGTGGTCGAGTCGCCCAGGCCCAGGAATTCCAGGCCTGCTTCCGACAGGGCGCCGGAGGTGGCCGCACCGAAGAAGTTGTTGATGATCAGGGAGAGCATGTTGGGGAAGATCTCATGGAAGATGATCCGCCAAGAGCTGTCCCCGCTGAAGGCCGCTGCAGTGACGAAGTCCCTGGAACGCAGGGACTGGGTCTGCGAGCGCAGGACCCGGGACCCCCAGGCCCACCCGGTCAGGACGATGACCAGTATGATCACGCTCATGCCTCCGTTCTGGAGGTAGGCAGCGATGATGATCATCAGAGGGAGGGATGGGATGACCAGGAATAGGTTGACGATGAAACCGACGAACTCCCCGGCGAAGGAACGGATGTAGCCCCAGCTCAGGCCCACCAACACGGCTATGCAGGTGGATAGGAGGCCGGAGACCATGGCCACCATGACGGAGACCCTCCCGCCCCACAGGAGCTGGGAGAGGACGTCCTGCCCGTTGCTGGTGGTGCCGAGCCAGTGCTGGGCGCTGGGTCCTATACTGGCCTCGAAATCACCCGCCTTGGGATCATAGGGGCTGAGCCAAGGGGCAAACAGGGTCGAAAGGACAATCAAGGCCAACAGGATCAGGCCGAACCTGGCCTTGGGCACCTCCCAGACCGTCCTGAACCCCTTGCCTATCACCTCCAGGGCCCGGAGGACGGGGTTCTGGCCTCTGGCTGTACGGACCTGCGGCCCTTGAGGGTCATTCCCGTCCCCTTGTGCGGAAGTCTGCATCCCTGTGCTGACGATGCTGTTCGTCATCGCCCTCACCTCCTCGTCCTCGGGTCAAGGACCCCGTAAAGAATGTCCACGATGAAGTTGGCCACCAGCACGCTGATGGTGATCATCAGGAAGATGGCCTGCATCAGGGGATAGTCCTGGTTGGTCACAGCCTGGTAGAGGAGGAGGCCGACCCCCGGATAGTTGAAGACCTGCTCGACCAGTAGGGAACCGCCGACCACGCCGCCCAGCACCAGACCGAAGGAGGTCAGGTTGGGAAGGAGGGCGTTCCTGGCCGCGTACTTGAGCATGACCGTCCGCTGACGCAGGCCGTTGGCTTCAGCGAAGGTGACGTAGTCATCACCCAATGTATTGATCATGGTGTTGCGCATGCCCATCACATAGCTGCCCAGGGAGGTCAGCAGGATGGTCAGTGCCGGCAGTATGGAGTGCTCCACGGCGTCAGATATGAAGTCCATCGAGAAGTTGGGTATCGCGGTGGACGAGTAGGCGCCGGAGGTCGGGAAGATGCCGGCCTTGTAACCGAGGAAGAAGAGGAGCATGAGGGCCAGCCAGAAGGAAGGGAAGGCCGAGAGGAAGGAGCTGGAGATCGTACCAGTCACGTCGACGGCGGTCCCCCGCTTCCAGGCCATGAGAGCCCCGAGTGCAGTCCCGATGATGAAGGAGATAATCGTGACCAGCCCTACCAGTGTCAGGGTCCAAGGAAGGGCCGCTCCCACCAGATCCGATACGTTCTGCGGGAAGTTGCTGTACGAGACGCCGAAGTTCAGGTGGACCACATCCCCCAGATACTGCCAGTACTGGCTGAGCAGGTTGCCCTTGGGCATGCCCAGCTGGGCTTCTATGGAAGCCCTGACCTCAGGAGTGACCGGCCCGTTCTGGGACAATTTGGCTATGGCCGCGTCGGCAGGTGATCCAGGCATCATCCTGGGCAGTATGAAGTTGACGGTTATGGCCGCCCAGAGGGTAACGAAGAATAGACCAATTTTCCCGAAAAAATATCGCACGTGACGACCTTTCATCCGTCAGGGGCGGGGGGCGGCCCGACAGGGAGGCCGGGAGGGGCTGTCCTCCCGTCCACCCTGATGGGCCCGGCCTCTCAGGCCTTCTTGATATGGGTTACCACCATGAGGACCGACTGGGTCCAGGTGCTGGGTGAGGTATAGGGGTCGTCCTCACTGGGCCAGCCGGTGTAGTTCCGTGTGCTGAACAGGCCCCAAAGACCGCCGTAGAAGAGACCAATCACAGGCACGTCGTCGTAGACGATCTGCTGAAGCTGGTCGACTATGGCCTTCTGGGACTTCTCATCGGCCGCCTGCTTGAGCTGGGCCAGGAGTTCATCAGCCTTGGGGTTCTTGTAGCGCTCGAAGTTGGCGTTGGCCGACTGACCCACAGGAACCGCGAACTCACTGTTGAGCAGGCCGTTGTAGTCCTGGAAGACGCTGCCGGTACCTCCGAAGGAGGAGATCAGGAGGTCATAGTCGCCATTGTTCTGCGCCTGTGTGTATGCGGCGGGCTGGGGCTGGGTGAGCTTGACGGCTATACCCAGCTTGGTCAGCTGGCCCTGCATGGTCTGCACGCCGCGCAGCCAGTCAGTGTAGCCGCTGGGCACGGTGATATTGACCTCGAGCTGCTTGCCGTTGGAGTCCACCAACTGGTCACCCTGCTTCTTGTAACCGGCCTTGGCGAAGTACTCCAGGGACTGGGTCTCGTCCTGGGAGACCTTTCCCTTGTTGGGAATGGAATCGTTGACCCACTTGTCGTGGTTGGGCAGGATGAGGCCGGTCTGGGTGGCACCGTCCACGTAACCTTCCTCGGCATCCTTGGCGATCTTGTCACGGTCAAGGGCATAGCTGAGGCCCTTGCGGAAGTTCACGTCGTTGAAGGGGGCCTTGGTCAGGTTCGGGTAAAGGGAGACTGTGCCCCCCGGGGGGAACCAGTAGTGGTTGTGCTGCTTGTCAGCACCCACCCAGGTCTTGTCCACGTTGTTGATGAAGGAGTAGGCCCAGTCATACTTCTTGTTGACCAGGTCCAACTGCTTGTTGGAAGCGGGCAGGACGATGGTGTCGGCCGCGACCTTCTCGGCCTGCCAGTAGTTCTTGTTCTTCGTCAGGGTGTACTGGTTGGGCTTGAAGGTGTCCAACTTGTAGGGGCCCGTCCCGACGGGATTCTCATTGGTCCACTTGAGAGGGTCCTTCACACCCTTCCATATGTGCTCCGGGACGATGTTCTGCTGACTGACGATCGACACTGCAGGCACATCGTTGTCCTTGAAGTGGAAGGTCACCTTGGATCCCGAGGCCTCAAGGGAGGAGATGTGTTGCCAGACCCCCAGGGAGTCCATGGCCGCATCCTTCTTGACCAGGTTGAAAGTGAAGACCACGTCCTGCGCCGAGAAGGGCTTGCCGTCGCTCCACTTGACCCCGTCACGAATCTGGAACTCGACCGTCTTGGGGTCCACGATCTTGTGCTCGCTGGCCAGGAAGGGAGTTGAGGTCCCATCCAGGCTGTTAACCACTTCGAGGGGTTCGTAGATGAAGTTGATGCCTATCCTCTTGCTGGTCGAGAATGGGTTGAAATTACGGGTGAAAGTTGGACTGCCACTGTCACCGCCGAAGAGGATCTGATTGCCTGCGGCAGCCTGCTGCGTTTCCCCGGACTTACTGCCGCACGCCCCCAGTCCCAGGAGGGTGGCCCCCGCAACCAGTGTTGCGAGAATCCTCACCGCCACTGTTTTCCGTCTCATATGTCTCCTTTGTCCGCATTGACATTCACGGGCCAAATCCGTCCTCTGCTATTGGAATCCAGTCGGCACGTGCATGCACGAGTGGGCTCCCGGACCTGCACGGCTTCCTGTGACCGGACCGGATCAACCATCGCGCTTTCTAGTGTATGCGCTTACATTAAAATGTGCAAATCTGCTTTTGTCATGGGAGTTTAGCGTATGCTTTCCTTAGATTACTAGATATAACTACCCATATTACCGAATCAAAGCAAAAATGTTAGCGCTATCAAATCCTGCGATCAACTGCACGCTTCAATGATATGCTGTATGAGATGTATGAAAGAGGGAAAGCGGATGGCAAGGAAACCGACCGTCTACGATGTCGCCCGCGAGGCCGACGTGTCCATAGCCACCGTCTCCAGGGTCCTGCGCACCCCGGAGAGGGTAAGGCCCGAAACCCGACAGACCGTGCTCAAGGCCATAAACCTCCTGGGCTACCTCCCAAGTGGCAGCGCACGGAGTCTGGCCGCCCGGCGAACCAATACCATAGGTCTTTTCCTGCCCAACATCGATCAGCTGGACCAGATCGGTGACTTCGAACTGGTCAGTGAGGATGCCGCCGACATAGTCGTCGACCCACCCCACGCCCAGGAGAATAATTCGGATTCCCTCTACTTCGACGAGGTCTTGAGGGGGTGCGAACTGGAATCCTGGCGGCAGGGCCTCAGCCTCATGGTCAGTATCGGATTGAAGGGGAAAGATGGCGACATTCCCCAACTGATCAACAGTATGTCGGAAAAGGTGGACGGCCTGATTGTCCTGGCAAGGTCCGTGCCTGACAGCGTCCTGGCCTTCCTGCGCAAACGCCTGCCCGTGGTCATGATCGCCAATGCCCCGGTCAACCAGGAAAGCGAATTCGACTTGGTCCGCGTGAGCAACCGCAAGGGCATGTACACCCTGGTCAGGCACCTGTTCGAGAAACACCAGGTGCGGCAGATGGCTTACATGACGGGCATGGATGATTCTCCAGACAATGGCAAACGCTACGAAGGGTTCTGTGAGGGTCTGAAGTCAGAGGGGCTGGAGCCCTCCGCCGCGCCAATCTACAGGGGGCAATTCTCCCAGTCCGTCGCTTACCAGATCGCCGCCAGCCTGGCCAGGCAGGGCACTCTCCCCCAAGCCCTGGTGTGCGCCAACGACCAGATGGCGCTTGGGGTCCTGCGAGCCCTGTCAGATGCGGGTATCAGCGTTCCCGACCAGGTCATCGTCACCGGGTTCGACGGAATCAAGGAGGCCTCCGTCTCCCAACCCCGCTTGACCACAGTCCGCCAGCCCATGGTTGATCTGGGCCGGGCCGCCGTCTCCACCCTGGTCAGGCGCCTGGGCTCACCGGAGTGCCCGCCCATCTCCACCGAACTCCCTGTACAGGTCCAACTCCGGGAGAGCTGCGAGGGGACCATGGTCTGACCCATGCGGTCTGACCGGTCAATGAACACGACAGGTATATCCTCCCAGCGGGAGCGATCAGTGGGACTTGACCTGACGGAAAGGATTATCGTCCCGCCTCCGCCTGCCTCCGCCATGCCTGTGATTACCGTTGCGGTAGGTGCGACCGCCGTCATCGAAACGACCGTCATCGTGACGACCCCGCCCACGAGCTCCGCCCGCACGGCCACGATTGCCCCTGCCTCGGTAGCTACCGGCTTGAGCGGAATGATTAGAGTCGGCATGGCCGTGCCGCCTACGCCCGTCAAAGGGGCGATTCTCATCAAGCTCGTCAGCCCACTTGCGATAGGGATTCCTCCCATCACCATCAGATCCTCGGCCAGAGCCCCTCGGCCGCCTTTCGAACCGATCGTATTTCCGTCTCCTACGGGCAGGGCCGCCGGATCGACGGCCACGAGAACCGGTCTGCTTGCCGTCCTGTGACCCTCGGCTTCCAGCCATGGCGGCCTCCAAGGACCAACCCTCAACCAAGGGGGCGTGGGGTCCCACAAGATCGCCTACCTCCTGGGAGTTGGCCGTGACCCCAATCGGCTTGGCATCTATATGGGCCATACGCAGCATCCGTCGTGTATCCCGCCGCTGATCGGGTAGGACGACCGTCACCACGTCGCCGGAGTGGCCAGCCCTCGCCGTGCGCCCGGAACGGTGGAGGAAAGACTTGTAGTCGGCTGGAGGGTCCACCTGGACCACCAGATCCACCCCACTGACATCCATACCCCTGGCCGCCACATCAGTGGCCACCATGACCCGGACCAGACCTTCCGAGAAGGCCTTGAGGTTCCGATCCCTCTGCCTCTGGGAGAGGTTGCCATGCAATTGGACGGCAGGGATGCCGTTGTCAATCAGATTCTTTGCCAGCTTCTTGGCTTGGAACTTGGTCCTGGTGAATAGGATCCTCTTGCCCTGCCCTGCGGCCAAGGTGCGAACCAGGTCGTGCTTGGCAGCCTGCGTCGTCTCGAAGATGTGGTGGGTCATCAGGTCCACATGCTGGGTGGCGGAATCCACCTCGTGAATTTTGGGATCCTTGAGGAAACGCTTGACCACGGCATCCACTCCATGATCAAGGGTGGCTGAGAAGAGCATGCGCTGACCGCCCGGACGAACCTGGGCCAGAATTCGCTCCACGGCGGGGAGGAAGCCCATGTCGGCCATCTCGTCGGCCTCGTCCAGCACGGCGATCTCCACGTCCTCCAGGCTGAGCTTGTGCTGGCGGAGCAGGTCCTCCAGGCGACCGGGGCAGGCCACCACAATCATGGCCCCGCGCCGAAGGGCATCGACCTGACGACCCTGGCCAACACCACCGTAGACGGTGCAGGTCCGCATGCCGTAGGCCTGAGCCAGGGGGTTGAGAACCTCGTCGATCTGATTGGCCAGCTCGCGTGTAGGAGCCAGGACAAGACCACGCGGGCGGGGCAGACTGCCTGAACCGGCAGCACCACCGCGACCATGGCGGGCCTGTCCTCCTTGGTCGGCGGCAAGTCGAGCCACCAGAGGGATGCTGAAAGCCAGGGTCTTGCCGGAACCGGTCCGGCCCCGTCCCAGGATGTCACGGCCAGCCAGGGCATCAGGCAGAGTATCCCGCTGGATGGGGAAGGCGCTGGTCTTGCCGTCCTTGCGCAGCACGCGGACCAAGGGTTCAGGTACACCCAGCTGATCGAAAGTCATAGTTTCTACGGCAGATTGGCCGGAATTAGAAGAATTAGAATCGGGCATGGATGAAGCAGTCACAATGACCTTTCACAACAGGGAAGAAACGGTACTGTCGGTCGACAGTTCGCAGGCCGCTTGCAAAGCAGAGAATGACGAATTTCGCGCAAGCGGTTTCCCCGTACTCAAAGCATTCAGGCGACGATCAGCCGCAGCTCTTGGGCGAGCGACCAACCTGTACACCATAGCACAGGCCACTCACCTGTCTCAGGAGCGTACGCTCCAAACGATCAGCGATTTGGAATCAGTCGGATCGGCCTCGTCATGCGTCGTGTCCTGCCGCCAGAGCCTGGCCCTGCTGGACCGCCTGACTTCGACAACCCGACCATCGGCAGCGGCTGCGAACATACTGGACCCCTGTGACTGGTGGGAGCGCCTCAGCTGACGCCTCAGCTGGCGATTCTCCTCTGCCAGGGCCAGAATCCTGGTCACACCGGCCAGGTTGATGGACTCGTCCTGACTCAGATGCTGGGCCTGACCAAGCCGGTCCAGATCCCGCAGAGAGTATCGGCGCGCACCCCCCTCGGTCCGTTCCGGCACAATCAGACCCAGCCGGTCGTATTGGCGCAGGGTCTGCGGATGGATGTTGGCCAACTGTCCGACCTGGCCGACGCTGAAGACCGGCAACTCGATGTCCAAGCCGGCATCGTCGGCAGCATCCAGGCTGATGTGCCCGGCCACCAGGCCGCGAGCACAGGCCAGATAAATCCGCCTGGTCTCGGGATCCACCCTGACCATGATCATCACTCCTCTCCGCTGTTCGTTCCGACTTAATCCGGCACCCGGATCGTCATATCTTCATGCGCTCCCCGGCAATCTGCTCGTCGAAGTCACCACTGGACTTGGCAAAGTCATGCATGGCCTTCTTCTGGGCCATACCCAGTCGGCCTGGCATGCGGATCTCAAGCCGCCCCACCAGGTCTCCCTTGCCGCGACGGTCCTGAACCCCCTTGCCGGCGATGCGGATCTCGTCGCCGCTGGAGGAACCAGCCGGGATCTTGAAGGTGACGACCTGGTCGTCGATGTCCCGGGCCTGGACCTTGGCCCCCAGGGCAGCCTCGGAGACCGTCACTGGCAGGTTCATAACCAGGTCCCTGTCCTTCATGGTGAACCGCTGGCTGGGCTGGACGCTGATCTGCAGGTAGAGGTCGCCATTGGCACCTCCGTCCCTGCCGGGCCGACCCTTGCCAGCCAACCTGATCCGCTGGCCGTTGCGAACCCCGGCGGGGATATGCGTCTTGAAGCGCTTGCCGCCCACGCTCAGGGAGACCGTGGCCCCCTTGACCGCCTGACGGAAGGACAACCCGATTTTCGAGTTGCGATCCTCGCCCTTGACAGGCCTGGGCCTGCTCTCCTGGTAAGCGGTCCGACCGCCACCGCCGGCACCCCCGCCAAAGGAGGAGAAGATGTCAGCAAAGTCCGGCTGCCCCGAACCGTCGCCGAAACGGATTCGGGTGCCTCCCGGCGCCCCGGCCCCACCGAACATGGAGCCGAAGATGTCCGAGAACGCATCGGTGTTGAAGCCACCCTGGCCGGAGCCTCCGGCGAACCGGGCTCCCCCCATGCCGAACTGGCGGATGGCATCGTACTTCTGACGTTGCTCCTTGTTGCTGAGCACGTCGTAGGCCTCGGAGATTTCCTTGAACTTCTCCTCAGCCTCCTTGGTCTTATTGAGATCGGGATGGTATTTGCGGGCAAGCTTGCGGTAGGCCTTGGTGATCTCCGCTTCGCTGGCGTCCTTGGAGACACCAAGGACCTTGTAATAGTCCTTGCTCAGCCATTCATTCTCAGCCATCCATGTCTCCTTTCCTCATAAGCTACGAATATATCGAATTGGAATCCGCCCTTTTCGCGTGCGGCGGCGGGCGGGACCATAACCCACCCAGCCGCCGCATGCGAAGGCGTCGATTCAGCCTGCGGAAGGTCCGCAATCACCGTCCCTGCTACTGCCCGGGCGAGGTCACCACCACCCTGGCGGCCCGGATCACCCGGTCGCCGATCCGATAGCCTGCCTCGACAACCGTGTCAACTGTCTCTTTCTTGGCCTCGGGGTCCGGCTTGTGCAGGATGGCCTCATGCTTGGTGGGGTCGAAATCCTCGCCTTTTTCACCGAACTTTTCGACACCGAACTTCTCAAAGGTCTTGTCGATCTTCTTGGCCACGGCCTGGAAGGAGTCGTCCATCTGCCCGTGCTCCTTGATCCTGTCAATGTCATCAAGGGCCGGAAGGAGGGCGGTCAGCACATCCACAATGCCATGCTGGCGGAAGATGTCCTGCTCCTTCTTGGCGCGGTTGCGGAAATTGACGAACTCGGCCCGCTCGCGCTGAAGGGCCTCCAGATAATCAGCGGCCTCCTTCTTGGCCCGGCCCAGAGGAGTCAGCCCCCCTGATCCCTTGTCGGCACCGTCTTCCTTGGCCGAGTCAGCATCAGTCTTGTCATCAGCCTGAGCATCCGATGACGACCCGTCCTTGGAGGAGGAATCCGACGAGGACTGGCTGGCCGCCTGGCTCTCGTCTGCAGCGGTCTTGTCGGCGTGACGGCCACGAGCCGCTTCCTGGTCGGGCGTCGAGGCGGCGTCAGAGGCCTTGGCCTCGTTTCCGTCCGGTCCGCCGGCGGCGGCCGGGTCGCCCTTCAGCGGCCCGGCATCATCCTTGTCGAAGGCTGACATGTCACTCGCCGTCCTTCTTCTTGTCGTCGTCGTCCACGACCTCGGCATCCACCACGTCGTCATCAGCGGACGAGGAGGAGCCTGCACCCGAGGCAGCACCGGCGGCACCTGCAGCGCCCTGAGCGCCTGCACCGTCAGCGGAGCCCTGCTGGGCGTAAAGGGCCTGGCCGATCTTCTGGGCAGAGGTCATCAGCTCGCTCTGGGCGTTCTTGATCTTGTCCATGTCCTCGCCCTTCAGAGCCTCTTTCAGAGCGTTGACCTTGTCGGTGACCTCCTTGGCCACCTCGTCGGAGATCTTGTCCTTGTTGTCGTTGACCAGCTTCTCGGTCTGGTAGGCGGCGGACTCAGCGGCATTACGGGTGTCGGCATCCTCACGACGCTGCTTGTCCTCGGCCTCATGAGCCTCGGCCTCCTTGACCATGCGGTCGATCTCGTCCTTGGGCAGGGCGGAACCGCCGGTGATGGTCATGGACTGCTCCTTGCCGGTGCCCTTGTCCTTGGCGGAGACGTGCACGATGCCGTTGGCGTCGATGTCGAAGGTGACCTCGATCTGAGGAACGCCACGCGGGGCCGGAGCGATACCGGTCAGCTCGAAGGTCCCCAGAGGCTTGTTGTCACGGGCGAACTCACGCTCGCCCTGGTAGACCTGGATCAGCACGGAGGGCTGGTTGTCCTCGGCGGTCGAGAAGACTTCGGACCGCTTGGTGGGGATGGCGGTGTTGCGGTCGATCAGCTTGGTCATGATGCCGCCCTTGGTCTCGATGCCCAGAGAGAGCGGGGTCACGTCGATCAGCAGCACGTCCTTGCGGTCGCCCTTGATGACGCCGGACTGCACGGCAGCGCCAACGGCCACAACCTCATCGGGGTTGACGGTCTGGTTGGCTTCCTTGCCGCCGGTCAGTTCCTTGACCAGGTCCTTGACGGCGGGCATACGGGTGGAGCCGCCGACCAGCACCACGTGATCGATGTCCTGAACCGAAATGCCGGCATCGTGCAGCACGTTGTTGAAGGGCGTGCGGCAACGGCCCAGCAGGTCGGATGTCATCTCTTCGAAGTGGGCGCGGGTCAGGGTCTCGTCCAGGTGGACTGGAGTCCCGTCGGGGGTCATGGCCAGGTACTGCATAGAGATGCTGGTGGACGAGGAGGAGCTCAGCTCCTTCTTGGCCTGCTCGGCGGCCTCCTTGAGTCGCTGCAGGGCAATCTTGTCCTTGGACAGATCCACGTTGTACTTGTTCTTGACCTCGCTGACCAGCCAGTCGATAATCTTCTGATCCCAGTCGTCGCCGCCCAGCTTGTTGTCGCCGTTGGTGGCCTGGACCTGGATGGTGGAGAAGCCGTCGTCATCCTTGCCGATCTCCAGCAGGGAGACATCGAAGGTGCCGCCGCCCAGATCGAAGACCAGGATGCGCTCATCCTCCTTGCCCTTCTCCAGACCGTAGGCCAGAGCCGCAGCCGTGGGCTCGTTGATGATGCGCAGGACGTTCAGACCGGCGATCTTGCCGGCATCCTTGGTGGCCTGGCGCTGAGCGTCGTTGAAGTATGCAGGGCAGGTGATGACCGCGTCAGTGACGGGTTCGCCCAGGTAGGACTCGGCGTCCCTCTTGAGCTTCATAAGAATCTGGGCCGAAATTTCCTGAGGGGTCCACTTCTTGCCGTCGATCTCGACAGACCAATCGGTGCCCATGTGACGCTTGACCGAGCTGATGGTCCTGTCCACGTTGGTGACCGCCTGGCGCTTGGCCACCTCGCCGACCAGAATCTCGCCGGACTTGCTGAATGCCACCACCGATGGCGTGGTCCGCGCGCCCTCAGCGTTGACGATTACCGTGGGCTCGCCGCCTTCCAGGGTTGCAATGCAGGAATTGGTGGTTCCCAGATCGATGCCAACTGCACGTGCCATACTCGTTACCTCCTGATGTAATCGAGGCGTGGGTTCTGGCCCGCACCTCATCGTTCACGTTCTCCGCTCGCGCTTCGTTCGTGGTCCCGATGGCCGGCTCCCGTCGGCCCGGACAAGCAGCCATCATGACCACTCCGAAACTTGAGCCTACATCACTCAACTTCTTCTGGCAAATATTATTCCCTTTTTCACGACAATCTTGACTTCAGTCATGTCAGACACTTCATATCCCACAACGGCCAGACCTCTAATATGCCGTTTCCGCCACTTACCAGACACAACTTGAGACGCAGCATGGTTAGTATTTGCAAACGTTGTCATCAATGCTTCATATGATAAAAGACGAGTGCGGACCAATGCGCTTTGCATTAGCACTAGACACAGGAAAAATCACATACACGAGTCAACGACGACGCTTCTAAGGCGAAGCAGCAAAAGGAAGAACATGCATTCATATCAAAGCAGCAGCGATTGGTGGAAACAGGCTGTCGTATATCAGATTTATCCGCGCAGCTTCAAAGATTCAAACAATGACGGTATCGGCGACATTCCGGGAATCACTTCAAAAATCGATTATCTCGCAGATTTGGGCATCGATGCCATCTGGCTTTCCCCTTTTTACCCATCGGCCTTAGCTGATGGCGGATACGATGTCATCAATTACCGTGATGTTGACTCACGCTTGGGCACAATAGCGGATTTCGATAACATGGTCGCCGCCGCGCATAAGGCTGACATCCGTGTAATCGTAGACATCGTCCCAAACCACACCTCCAATCAACACCCTTGGTTCAAGGAAGCGCTGGCTTCTCCAAAGGGTTCACCAGCCAGAGATAGATACATATTCCGTCATGGCCGCGGCAAGAATGGTGAGATACCACCGACTGACTGGATTGCAGAATTTGGCGGCTCAGCATGGGAGCTTGTTGGCGATGGCGAGTGGTATATGCATTCTTTCGCGAAAGAACAGCCCGACCTCAATTGGCTCAATCAAGATGTGCGCAAGGACTTTCTTGAGACCCTGCGGTTCTGGTCTGATCATGGAACCGATGGATTCCGTATCGATGTTGCTCATGGACTGGCTAAAGATGTATTGACTCGTGACCTAAATGATCTGGATAAATGGAGCTTGCAGAATAAACATAATCCTGACGGTGCTAATCCTCTATGGGACCGGCCAGAAGTGCATGATATATACAAGGAATGGCGGAAAGTTTTCAATGAGTATACCCCTCCTAGGTTTGCAGTAGGGGAAGCTTGGGTAGACCCTGATCATCAATACTTATATTCCTCTGAAGATGAACTAGGCCAAGTCTTCAATTTTGAATTTGCAAAAGCGGCCTGGACGGCTGAGTCGATGAAACACGCAATATTGACTGGACTGATGTCGGCTGAGCGATCGAAATCAACTGCTACGTGGGTCATGAGTAATCATGATATTGTGCGCCATGCCAGCAGATACGCGCTTCCACAAGTGCCCGCAAGGACTCAGCATCAAATTGCCAAGGACTGGGTACTCAGGAACGGTGAATCATATTTTGAGGACAGAACACTTGGAACTAAAAGAGCACGAGCAGCTATTCTTCTTGAACTGGGTTTACCAGGATCTGTATATGTTTATCAGGGCGAAGAACTGGGTTTGTTCGAAGTTGCAGACATACCATGGAACATGCTAGAAGACCCCACTGCGGTTCGATCACAAGGGGCTTTAAAGGAAAAGGGACGTGACGGATGTCGTGTACCACTTCCCTGGTCCTCTCGGGATATGCCAGATCCAGCCGTTTGGAACAAGCATTTTGGTACTGGCGCATCCTTCGGATTTTCGGATACTGAAAGTCGCACTCCCTCTAACCCCCATCTTCCACAGCCTTTATGGTTCAAAGATTTCACCGTCGAAGGCGAGCGCGAAGATAGCTCCTCTATGTTGATGCTGTACAAGAGCGTTATAGAGGTGAGGAAAAAGCTCCTCACCAAAACATGGGATACTAAGCTTTCGTGGCTACGGAAATACGATAGCAGACATGTCATAGCGTACAGCAGACCAACTATTCATAAAGGCTCTAGATTAGCTGTAATAACCAACTTTGGAGAAACGCCCATCTCTCTACCCGACGGGAGAATCATCATTGCCTCCTCAGATTGTCCTGGAGGAAAGCTACCAAAAGATACGACAGCGTGGGTCAACCTGAACATATGATTCCAAGGGCGGGTTACATTTCCGCAAGAATATGACAACTCGCCCTTATTCATTTCATTGGGATTCTTGATAGAAAGGTACCGATGGGAGCAACCATACAAGAAGTTGCCGCCGCTGCGCATGTTTCTGTATCAACTGTATCCAGAGCGTTCAACAGGCCCGACCTCGTCTCGGCGAAAACCAGGCATCGCGTTATAGAGATGGCTCGAAAACTTGGCTTTACTATTCTTCGATCAGCAACAGCTCTAAAATCCGGCAGAGCATTCAGGATTGCTTTATTAGTCAGCGGCCCAATCAGCTCATGGTTCAACGCTTCGATTCTGGAAGGATTGGATGCGGTTCTTCGACCAGCAGAGTATGATCTCGCAATCTGGCAAATCGGAACTTACAGGGAACAGCAATGTTTTTTCGATGATCTGCCTGAGCGCCGCAACGTAGATGCCGTCATTGTCTCATCATTCGATATTAAGACCCGCGAAATCGACCGATTAGCGACTATGGGTGTCCCACTAATCGGCATAAATTCGCCTATCGATTCAAGGATGGCCGCCTCCGTTAATACGGATGATCTTCACGGAGGAACTATTATGGCCAATCACCTCATGTCATTAGGACACCAGAACATCGTTTTTGTCGCAACTCGAACGGCAGAACATATACTGCGCTTCAGTGCAAATAGACGTTGGGAATCATTCGCTCGGACTTGTAAACTCAAGGATATCAATCCGCGACTAATAATGACTGAGCGCAAGCCGAATATGGCAGAAGTCCTATCTGACAGACTTTTGACGATGAAGAGCCGACCGACAGCTGTAGCTTGTCAGGACGACGAAATTGCCATTCCATTGTTATTGGAATTACGACGTAGAAACGTTGCGGTCCCTGGTCAATTCTCCATAATCGGATTCGACGATAGCCGTTATGCCAGAGAAACGGGATTGACAACCATAAGGCAACTGCCGATTCAGCTGGGTATGATCACCGGCGCTAAAATACTTGACCTGCTCAGTACAGGAAAGACGAATGCTCCTTTTGAAAGCTGTACTGCCGCTCTCATCGAGCGAAGCAGTACAGCTCCACCGAAGAATCTTGATACGATACTGGTCAATTAGCGTAATCCGCGATGCAACTCCATATGCGAAAGATGAATTGATCCGTTCGTCACAAAAGCCCCGAGCGTACCGCCATGGTGGCTGTACATTCTGCTGGTCAACGCCACACCGTTAACATATATTGTAACTATTGTGTCATCGACAATCACCTGAAGATGACAAACTCGCCCCGGCGCCAATTGGATAGGCCTATTCAAACCTATATTCATAACTGTAAACCAAGGATAATTAGGCACACCATCGAATTCAACGCGTTGCTCACTCACATTGAATATGTATCTATAGGCTTCGCCAGTTTTCGGATCACCATTGATTAAAATACCAAATGAGCTCGTTTCCTTGTCATATGACAAATCAGCTTCAAATGCGAATAGGGAGCCGCATTCTGAAGCGAGCGTCTGAACGCTGCGCTCATAAACCCCAGTTAAAGTGCGATCCGGCAGACACTCTCCTTCAGCGAAAGCTGACCACAAGGTATCAACCGGTGCGGCTGCAAGTGTTCCGTCATCGCGTTGAGATATTTGGTGAGGCACGAAAGTACCTCCCCATTCGTAATTGCCATCATCCGTATTATGCTCTTTGGTACCAACCCAGCCAAATAGCACTCTTTTGCCATTCAGCTCGAAAGTACGACCCGCATAATATGCACTGCCATCAAAAGCATCATCCCATTTGGCAATCCAGGGACCTTTCAAGCTATGGGACATCCTATATGTCATTCCATGCCGATCACTGTATTCAGTGACAATGTGATACCACCAATCCCCAATTTTAAAAAGGTCTGGCATTTCATGCATGGTATACATTCCAGGAGCCCAGAAGTCACCTTCAAAATTCCAATGTTGCAAATCCTGAGAGGAAAACTGAACGGTTCTACCTGTCTGCATAGTTTTCGGCCCTTGCAAGCGAGTCCCCAGGATCAGCAAATACCGCTTATTGTCAGGATCCCATATAATCCATGGGTCACGCCAGTCATCTGCATCATATCCTGGCTGAGGTTTGAAAGTAAGCTCATCATTAGTCTTATGCCAATGAAGCAGATCCGTACTGGTTGCATGCATGAGAACTTGAGAAGTCATCTTTTTGGCTGAATAGTCACGATTATAGCCAGTATAGAAAATGTGATATTGACCTTCTGCCTCACACACACTCCCTGCATATATGAACTGATCCTGATCATCCTTCCCTCCAGGGGGCAATACCACCCCGTGATCCTGGTAGTGGACAAAATCCTTGGTCGTTACCAAGCTCCACCCAAATGGCTCACCAAACGGAACAGGCCTACGCGTATCCCTCTGGTGGAATAGATAGAATTCATCACCTTTGCCAAACGGCATACAGTCACCGAACCAAGTGCCTGGAAATTGATAATACAATTTGTTCATCATGCGCCCTTTCATGAGCCACAACCTGCTGGGCGATTATGCGCAACAGGTTAATTGCAATTAAAGGAATTTACGATCTGCGGAGATGCGGACCGAATTCCGTGGCTAAACAGCAACACCTTTACATTCAGTTGCAGTCGACACGTTTGGGCTCCACTTAAACCGAGAATCGATTCCAATACTTGGTTATTTGATGCCGCTCATTGTCACCCCCTGGATGAAGTACTTCTGCAAGAAGATGAATAGCAAGAGAATCGGGGTAACAACCAGTACCGCACCTGCTAAAAGAATGCTATAGTCCGTAGCCTGCTGACCCGTGGAGTACAAAGACAAGGCAACAGGCAGCGTATACATCTTGTTTGACTGCGCCGCAACGAGCGGCCAAAGAAAGTTATTCCAAGAAGAGAGAAATGTTAAGACAGCCAGAGTCGCCATAGGTGGTTTGCATTGAGGAAGAACGATCTGGAAGAAAATCCGCAACTCGCCTGCCCCGTCTATCCTTCCAGCCTCCAATAGGGCATCTGGAATACCCATCATGAATTGTCTCATCAAAAAGACACCTAGCGGCTGTGTCAAGAAGGGCAATATCAGAGACATGTACGTATTGAGCATGTGCATGTTCGTAATGATGACAAACAGCGGCACAAAAGTTGCCACGCTCGGCACCATCAAAGTTATCATTACCAGTCCGAAAAGTAGGTTCTTGCCGGCAAAATCGATTTTGGCCAGAGCATACCCAACCATTGAGCAGAATACGAGATTCCCTAATGTTGTGACGACGGCAACGATAGCACTATTTATAAAGAAGGTGCCGAAATCAAGTTCGGTAAACCAACGCGTGAAGTTACTAAAAGTCGGGTTCTGAGGAAGAAAGGTGGGAGGTATTCGCATGATCTCGCGTTGAGTTTTCAACGATCCCAAAATCATCCAACAGAAAGGAAAGATCCAAATACAAGCGAAGAGAGTAAGAACAGTGTATGTAATACCGTGAGCTCTACGAAACCTTCTCCATAACGAAGGGCGGTTATCAGGGACGATTGCGTCCATCATTCTCGATTGACGCTGTCGACTAGAGGGAACTGCTACCGATGATTTCATTGATTCACTCATCCTTATTCCTCATCAATCTGAATTGAAGAGCGCTGACAGCGGCGATGATGATAAAAAGGACATAGCTGGCAGCGGAAGAAATACCGTATTGCCCGAATCCGAATTTTTCGTAAATGTAATACGAAGCTGACAAGGTAGACCCAAGAGGCCCTCCTTCAGTCATCACAAACGGTTCATCAAAGAATTGCAGATATGAGACTGATTGCAGAACCGCGCCAAGCAGAAGCGTAGGTTTCAGCAACGGCAACACGATGCATCTGAACTTTGTCCATTCTCCAGCCCCATCCATAGATGCGGCTTCCAAAACCTCAGTTGGTATGGCCTGCAAACCTGCGATGAAGATAATCATCAAGGTTCCTACATTCCGCCAGGTTGCCATTACGATCAAAGAAGGCAACGCGGTTCGTGTATCATGCAGCCAGTCAGGACCTTGCACATTAATTATCGCAAGCAATGAATTAAGTAAGCCATCGTTCTGAAGAATGTATCGCCACACGACTGCTATGGCTATGGTTGATGCCACCACTGGCGCATAGAACAGTGCCCGGAAAAAGGCATTAACACGGCGCAGTCCCTTGTTCAGAGCCACAGCCAAAGCCAGAGCGACAGCCATGGTAAGGGGCAAACCAACCAAAACAAACAAGGCCGTAACCCGCATGGAACTCCAGAATTGCTTATCGCTGAACAAAGACATGAAATTATGGAATCCCACGAAGTTCACGTTGAAAGGCGTCTGAATATCACTAGAGCCTATGTCCGTGAAAGACATCGCCAGCGATGACAACAGAGGCACCAGCATAAACAGCACGAAAACAATGACGAACGGTAAAGAGAACCCCCAGGCGATGACGGTTCTGCGGCGACGCAGAACCGTCATCGCCTTCACGTCAGAGGATTGGTTCCTATCTCGACGCATAAAACCAGTTCACTTTCCTACACCCAAGGAGTCGGCTTGCTTTTGAATGTCTGCTAGTCCGACATCAACAGTTACCGTACCTTTGCAAATATGTTCAAACTCTTTATCAGAGTATGCAAGAAGCTGGGGCCAAGTAGAGGCATATGGCACAGACTTAACATCCTTAACCTGTTCGAGGAACGGGACCATCTTTGGATTGTCGGACAGGACCTTATTCTGAGTAGCCTTGGTTGACGCAGGCAAATCACTGGATGCCTTATAGAATTCAACTTGTGTCTCTGGCTTAAGGAACCATTGAATATACTTCCAAGCCGCCTGCTTGTTCTTCGAATTTTTCCAAACAGCCACATTGGCACCGCCAACGAAGGAAGTTGAAGATTTGCTTTTTGGCAAAACAGCAGTTGCATACCTATTATTAAAATCTTCGCCGCCTAGCTTTTTAAGCTCTGTGAGCGCATATGGCGAGGTGAACATAATGGGTATTTTCCCGGCTACGAACTGCTGCAAATCCGCTCCCGCTTCAATACTTACATTCGGATCCGCGATACCAGTCTTAAATAGATCAGTGGTATACTCCAAAGCTCCTTTGAACTCAGGCGTATCAAAGGTATATTTCGAATGATCGGCATTCATTATTGAAGCTCCGTTGGAGTAAGCCCAGAAGAGATAATTCTGGAAGGAGTCAGTACCTGCCGGTCCTATATAAATTCCAGAGCTGACTCCATCTACCTTCCGAACGTCTGAAGCCATTTGCTTCAGTTCATCCCATGTTTTGGGAGCGCGGTTCCATCCGGCTTGTTGGGCGATATCAGTGCGGTAGAACATGACTCGCGGATCAGCATAGAAGGGTATTGCTATCTGTCGTCCGTTGACATTCGAGATTTTTCGCAATGACATCGGAATATCCGTTAGGTCAAAATTCGATGGCGCAGGCGAGAATGCATCAGAAAATGCCGCTAGATCGGCATTGCCCGCCATCGAGATGTCCGGACCTGTACCTGAGGCAACAGCAGTACGGAATTTCTCTCTATAGCTGCTCCAGGGGAGAGTGGTGAGCTTGATTTTCACATCGGGATTCTCCTGTTCGAATTGTTTAATGAACTTGGGCATAGCCTCCCCCTCGGCACCCATAGCCCACATTGTTATTTCGCCTTTGGCTGGTTTAGCATCAATCGTCTTTAATGCAGTATTGTCCTGGGCCGAAGATGAATCGCTTTGTCTGCCACATCCACCGATTGAGATCATGCACGCTATGCTTGCAAGAGCTCCGATGGCCTTCATCCGGACTTGCATCTGAACCTCCTTGATCAGATTGATGAGGCTTATAGCTGGCTCCATCACACTGCTTAATCGCTTAAACATTTAAGCGATTAAGCATTAATATAGACCGGTGGTTTTATGTTTGTCAACTCACTATTCCGTTAAGCCAGCAATGCCATCGGTTATCTAATGCTTATCAGTCAAACATGTTTGACCGATCGACGTTTCACCACTGGACACGGCACCAACGTTTCTTGCCTGGATACAATTCTCATATTGGTTTTTGCAGACTCTTTATTATCGTTTGCGACGGAACTTTGTTTCGTTTGCCTATTGTTTGCGAGCAATAAACGTATCCCGAGAACTCCGAGCGCGTATTGAGGTAGCCCTACCGTTGAAAGTGCAGGATGCAAGTGATTCGCTATTACTTCTTGATTATCAAATCCGACAATCGAGAAGTCTTCTGGTATGCGTTTCCCTCTACTTTTCAAGGCATCATACAAACCCATTGCCGTGCGATCATTATGGCAGAATACCGAATCTGCGCCGCTTGCTAAAACCGCTTCAGCTGCGCTGTAGCCACCCTCCTGATCAGCAGTCCGCAGGATAACCAACGAGGGATCATAAGGTATACCTGCTTTAGCAAGAGCCTGCTTATAACCTTTTAACCTGCCAACTGAAGCCGGTGTGCGGACTTTGTCATTTATAAATGCCACTCGAGTGTGTCCAGCAGCCAACAACAGATTTGTGGCAGCCTCACCCCCCTGCACCTCATCCGGCACTACCGCTGGGTATCGCATTGCTGAGTCAAAACAATTAATGAGTACAGTATTCACTTTGGACAATTCATTTGGCGGAGTAACCAAATGATGTACCCAACTGGAATATGCTATTCCCTCCACTTGATGTTCCAGCATGAAGGCACAAGCTTTGCTTGCTATCTCATCATCTCCATTCGTATCAATGACGAGCAGCAGCTTATTACTCCTCCAAGCTTCATCCTGCGCTCCTTGGAGAACTTGACCGGCAAATGGAGATGTCGCAACTCCATCGCTGATAAAACCAATCAAATCGGACTGCCCTCGCGCCAGACCACGAGCCAGCGCATTCTGCCTATACCCAAGTTTCTGAGCTACTTTGCGAACCCTTTCCTGCGTCGCTTCAGGAATCCTGACATGTCTATTATCATTAATGGCCCAAGACGCCGTAGCTATCGACACCCCAGCCTCGCGGGCGACATCCTGCAGTGTGACCATAAATGCCAATCCTAATGCCACAGACCGCTCGTGAATACCAAAAAGCACTATTCGGAGCTGCTGCTATTCCCCTAATACCTGTGATAATACCGTCGGTGCTACGGCCTGTCACGCAAATGTTTCCTAAGCAGCAAGTCAACCAAGTAAGGAACAGCTGACGCACATAAAAGACTGTTGCCTAGAGGCAAGGTATTACACCATCAGCAAAGGTAATGGTGAAGAGTCGAGTCACACATTCCACTGCCTGAGCACGCGCTCCCCCTGGTAGATGCCAAGAACACCGTAATGCGCCGTATTCATCCTGAACAACTGTGCCTTGCTTGGGTCTAAGGCTAACCACTGCGTGGTCAGGATGCGCAGAATATGAGCGTGCGCCACCAGGAGCACATGCCGCCCAGCACATACCTGGGGTTCAAGCCATTCGACTATCTCTCGCGCACGAGCGGCCACCTGATCCAGACTTTCACCGCGGGTCACGTGCACTGGAACACGATTACCTGAAGGCAGAACGACCACTCGGTCACCAGTCAGTTCCTTGATGCCCAAGGCCCGCGGGCCGTCGACCCACAATTTCCAGTCACGGCCGAGACTAGCCACCACATCTTGAGGACGATGCCCCTCAGCCGGACCATAATCCCACTCCAGAATCTCATCCATCGGTGTCGGATCAGGAAAGCCGGCCAGCTCGGCTGTCTGCCTGGCACGTCGTAGAGGGCTGGAAAAAACACAACCAGCGTCAAACCCCTTAGGAAAGGCTTTGGCCAGTTTCCGACCAGCCTCTCTAGCTTGCTCACATCCTTGGTCAGTCAAGGGAATATCGGTGCGTCCCGTATACTGTCCAGTTTTGCTCCAAATAGTCTGACCATGCCGTAACAGCACGGCGTAGCCCTCACTCTCAGCCGAGGCATCATTGCCCGCCGCGTTTTTCTCAGTATCCATGCATGGTATTTTAACCCCATGCGTGTGGGATAATGGACCTATGACGGACTCAGGACGGGAACCTGGCGGGATGGCCGACCAAGTGGTCGGCATGCTTCATCAGGTGGATGGCAAGGTGAATGACATGCGCAACTCTATTGAATCGGATCCGGACTCACTGACAGACAAGCTGGTCAAATTCGCTCTTCCCAGCATCGCCGCACTGCTGGCGGGCAAGCTCTTCCAGTCCTTCTGGAGCGGACTGGTCCGCAAGCGCAACGGAGGCGTGGACAGCCCTGAAGAGGATCAGGAGAGTGCTACTGACGGTCTTCTCTTCGGCGTTCTATCGGCAGCCGTTATCGCCTTGGTCACAGGTCTGTCCGAGCGGGGTTCCCAGGCTCTGATCGACCGTCGTCACCAGCGCTGAAAGCAAGGGACGCTGACTGATAACCAGACCGGTCCAGATAACGCTGATTGCGTGATTTTGACGACAAGGTCTTGCATTGGAAGGCATTGACGGTCAGAATGTCAAAATGACCTTATCAAACGCACAGAAAACCCCGGCCACGAATGCGGCCGACAATCCCACCATACGGACCTTGCTAGAGAGACGCTCCATCCGCGGATTCACAGACGAACCCGTTGACGAACAGACCGTCGCCCTGCTGGAGCAGGCGGCCCAGCATGCAGCGACCAGCCGGTACTTCCATGAATGGTCGGCCATCAGAGTGACGGACCATGATGAGGCGCTTGCCATTGCCGACATGGCCCATCAGCGCTATGTCGCCGAAGCCCCGTTGCTCTACATCTTCCTGGCAGACCAGCGTCGCAATGCCGACCTGGTCCGACGATTCGCCGATGATCTGGACCCGGATACCACCCTGCTCAACTCCGGTTATGTCTTCCTGCAGTCGCAGAACGATGCTGTCTTGGCCCTACACGCCATGGAGACCGCGGCCAACGCGCTGGGCCTTGGCGGAGTCATTCTGGGCAGCGTCATCAATGACACAGACAGGTTGATTGATTTGCTGAAACTGCCCAAACTGGTCTATCCGGTGCTGGGTCTCGCCATCGGTCACCCGGCCCAGGATCCGGATCCCAAGCCCAGGATGCCTCGTCAGGCGCAAATCTTTACCAACACCTATCAGCTGGCCGATGAGGATGCAGACATGAAGGATGCCCTGGCCGACTTCGACCAGACGGTCACCCGCTATTATCGCGACATCCGGCACATGGACGATCCCCACCGCTCATTCAGCGCCATGATGGCCGACAAGGTTCGTAACCCTGCCTCCGGCCATGAACCAATGCTTGATTCGATTCGCCGACAGGGCTTCGACCCAGCCTGCTAGACAACGTAACGGCCACCCGATAAGTTCACCGGCCTAGTTCACCAGCTTTAAGTGAACAGACGAGTGCAATCGGCCCCGAGCAGCGAAATCAACGGAATCCAATCTTGCTGCTTGGGGCCGGCAGAATCAATCCAAATTAACTTGGTAGGCAATGACTGCCTCACCTGTGACGTGGCTTGTACCCACGTTTGCGACTGTGTGGTTTTGAAGCGCGTGAGACCGCTCTCACGCGCTGATAGGAGCCCGGCTCATGGCTGGTCAAATGCCAGCTTCCGCAGTAGTCACAGCGGTAGACCCATAGAAGAACGTCGCGTTCGACCATGCTGCGGTCGGCGGCCTGCTGGGCCTTGACCCGATCGTGATACATGATCTTGGACGTAGCAGCGCAACGTCGTGGGGTGAAATAATGCATGACAGCGTACGACTACCTCGAAACCAATCTGACTATCCTTCTGTGCATCTTATACACTCACGGCGTCCGATGCCCTACCAGGCAGATCCTGCCAGCTGACGCAAGAAGATTGATGCAAGATCAGACTGGCAGGACGCAAACCTTCATAATCTGAAACGGTGAAACTGAACAGAAACCATGCGGACGCGAGCGACCCTACAGCCGGGGATCAGGGCAGGTCGTGACCGGCGCTCAGGTAGAGGTCGTACCATTCCTGAGCTGTCAGATCCACATCCGCACCAGCGGCCATCTGGGTGATGCGCTCGGGGTTCATGGATCCCAGGAGCACCTGTATGCCAGCGGGGTGCCGCAGGATCCAGGCCACAGCAATAGCGCTCTTGGCCACTCCATGCTGCTCGGCCAGTTTGTCCAGCTCGGCGTTGAGTTCGGGATAGTGGGGATTGTCCAGGAAGACACCGTCGAAGTATCCAGTCTGGAAGGGGCTCCAGGCCTGAATGGTCATGGACTTGAGCCGCGAATAGGCCAGAAGACCGCCATCATGATCCAGGCTGGGATCATCGCCCATGTTGACGTGAATCTCCTGGTCGACCATGCCGGTGTGCCCCAGTCCGAACTGCAGCTGGTTGACCTCCAGCCGCTGGCTTACCGCGCTCTGCAACAGCTCCACCTGCATTGGGTTGACGTTGCTGACACCGAAGTGCCGAACCTTCCCGCTGGACTGCAGCTCATTGAAAGCCTCAGCCAGATCGTCCAAGTCGACCAGAGTATCGGGTCGATGCAGCAGCACGAAGTCGACATGGTCAGTCTGCAGGTTGACCAGCTCCTCATCCAGGGCCTTCAGCAGATGATCCTTGGAGAAGTCGTAGCGGGTGATCTGGTCGCTGTCCGGGTTGCGGAAGATGCCGAACTTGGTCTGGATGCCCACGCTGTTCCGATCTACGCTCAGATCCTTCAAAGCTTGTCCCAGGGCACGACTGCTGGCCCCGGCATGGTAGCAGTCTGCCGTGTCGAAGAAGTCCACGCCCGCATTCATGGCCGTCTCCACAATGGTCCGCGCTTCCTCGCGGCTCTTCTGATCGATCCGCATGACCCCCAGGGCCACACGGGAGGCCCGGAATCCTGACCGTCCTAAATTCATGTATCGCACAATGTCCTCCTCGTGATTGACGTCTAGGCTCGAGTCTACCCGTCTCAGCCAGCTCAAGCCCTGTGCGGTTACTCCAGCAGGTTGCGGCGCAGGACCTCCACCTGGTCGGGCCCGAACCCCAGAGCCTGCTGGGCGTAAGTGAAGACATCCCCGTATGCCTGGAGCACGGTCTGTTGAGCATGAGCCAGGTATTCTTTCTTGACGCAGAGCGCAATCTGCAGTGCATCCAGTGAATCCTGGTCGAAGCCTTTTGCCCTGAATTGGTCCAGCAGCTGGTTGTTGGCCGCGACCCTCTCCTGGTTGGTCTTCAGATAGTCGGCGAATATCTGGTCGTCGTCCACCTCCAGCAGCCAGAGCACCAGGGCTGCTGCGAACCCGGTCCGGTCCTTGCCGGCGAAACAGTGGAAGAGCGTGGCCCCCTGGGCGTTGTCCACGACGATGCGCAGGAACTTCCCATACCCCTGCTGGGCCGCGGGATTCATGACCAGGTCATGGTAGACATTCAACATGTGGCCGTTGACCTGATCCGCTAAACCCAGCGAGGCGAAATCGTCCAAGCTGGCGCCGTTGGTACCACTTTGTTCCAGCAGATCAATGTTGGTAAAGGTCACACCATCAATCCTGTCGTCCGGACTTTCTTGTCTCTCGAAGGGCCGGCGGAAGTCCACGACCTGCGTCACCCGGTAGCGGTCGACCAGTTCCCTCTTCGTATCTTCGTCCAGGCCGACCAGCTGCCCTGACCGGATGAACCTTTGGGGGCGGACCCGGCGGCCATGGATGGTCCGAATGCCTCCCAGATCCCGGAAATTGGTGATGTTCATTAACGACCTCCTTAGGATTCGTCCGGTCCCCAAGGCAACCTCATCTTCACCGAGATTACAGGGACGCAGCGTGCCAACGCGCGATTAGCGGCAACATGCATTGCAACTAAGGTACCATTGCCGTTGTTGTACATACACGCCGTAGCTTACCGTCAGAACTGCTCTTGAAGAATGAGCGAGTTCCGTCACCGTTTTTCGGTGAGGGCCTGTGTGATGGGTGTGCTGCCTCCGGTGATGTTGTAGATCCGGCCTATGGTCTGGGGGAGGTCGACGCAGTCGGCCAGGCATTGCGCCACGTCGGGAATCGGTATGGGTCCGGGGCCGTCCGGCTCCACCTGGATGGTTCCAGTGCCCTTCTGCTCGGTGAGGCTGCCCGGCTCGATGATGGTGTAGTCCAGCCCGGAGCCGATCAGGTACTGGTCGGCCATGTTCTTGGTCACGTAGTAGTCGGCCAGGGCGTCGATGGCTGGTTTGACCTGTGGCTGCTCCCAGCGCAGCCAGTCCGCTGCATACATAGCCCCCAGCATGATGTACCTGGTGATGCCGACCTTTTTGGCGGCCTCTATGGTCTTCATGGCTCCCAGGGCGTCGATCTGGTTGATGTCCTTGCCGCGTGAGCCTGCGGTGAAGACGACAGCGTCCGCTTGCCTCTTGCGGAATGCGTCGGTTACCTGGGAAAGCGGGTTGTGCAGATCCAAGGTCAGAGGCTCCACCTGCTGGCTTGCCTGAATCTTCGAGGCCCCCCGCGCGCAGGCGACAACTTCATGGCCGGCTTTGACCAGGTTCGCGAGGGCCGATGCACCCACCCTGCCGGTGGCTCCTACAAGAATGATTCTTTTGCCCATGCTCATCCGCTTTCTTCGCATACGGTGTTTGCACACCTGATTTGGCTGCTTTTTCATTCTAGGTGTCCCGGACCATAAACAACAGGCGGCAAAGCAAGCCACAATTTCCGCATTATTGCCTTGAATATCGAATGCGAATATGAAAAAGGAGGCATATTCAGGATCTCCTCCTGAATATGCCTCCCATATTCACGTGTTGTGGCGGCGGTGTGCTACTCTCCCACACTCTTCCGGGTGCAGTACCATTGCCGTGCTGGGTCTTAGCTTCCGGGTTCGGAATGGGACCGGGCGTCTCCCCCAGGCCATGACCGCCGCGAATCTTCAATTTCATCCATCCCCTTCAGGCGAAGGGCATGGGGTCTTCTGGTGGTTCGGGGACCGGATGGTGGACGCGTGTTCCGTGTTCGATCGCCTGTGGCC